>DAIDIE010000001.1 GCA_027459505.1 Acidobacteriota bacterium | reverse complement strand
GCGCCTGGAGCTGAGCAACAACCTGGCGGAAAACTCCATGCGTCCGGTGGCGGTGGGCCGCAAGAACTGGATCCACGTGGGCCACCCGGCCGCCGGCCCGCGCGTTGCCGCCATCATCTCGGTGATCGAAAGCTGCCGCCGGCTCAATATCCCGGTCCGCCAGTACCTGGCCGACACCCTGCCTGGCCTGCAGCGGCGCAGCCACCGCCAGCTCGCCGAGCTCACCCCCAAAGCCTGGGCCGCCACTCACGCCTGACCAAAACGCGCAATACTGGGGTTGCCCGGACGCTTACATTGTAACCACGCTTGCAGGAACCACAATGACCGAGCGGTACATAACGCGCAATACGGGCCACTGGAGGTCGCCCCATCTCTCGATGGCAAAGTCTCTCAGCTGCGTTATAGGGTCGCCAGGATCGAGCGTCACCGTCTTAGAGGTCAGCACCTGCCCCTCGCCTGTCCCACGAAACACCACCAACCGCGTTGCGAAGGGGCGGCTTGGCCCACCGCCCGCTCGCCTTACCCTTTCGATGTAAGCTTCGCGGTCGCCCCACTCTACAGCCGCAACCCCAATCATGTCGCCCTTGCTTGACGCGCGAATCTCCATTGGAACCTGCACTGGTCTCATTTGTCGACCAGGCAGATGCACCTGCAAGCCGTAGGAGGTCCAGTTCACCACAGCACCTGGATACAGTGTAAGCGTCCGGCCAAACCCAGTCTTTCCGTTTCGTGACAAGCATGTTCCAGTGGAGGGATGAAAGCAACTGGAACTGGAACGGGTGTGCGCGTAAGCCTGGAAGAGGCGCGACGGGTGGTGGAGGCGTTTGAGCGGAGCGGACAGACGCGGGGGCAGTTCGCGGCGACGCGCGCGATTTCGATCCACACTTTGGACGGCTACCGGGTGCGGCTGAAGCGTGCCGCGGCGCGCAACGGCGCGGCGGCAAACGACGCAGCGGCAAAGGTTAATCAGTCGCGAGCGAAGGCGCGGCCGCACTTTGTCGAGGTGAGCGCGGCGACGGGAGCGGTGTCGGCCCCGGAAGCGGCGATCACGATCCGGCTGGGCGCGGTCGAGGTGCTGCTGCGGCCGGGCTTCGACGCCGGGACGCTGCGGCAGGTGCTGGACCTGCTGGAGGCGCGCTGAGGTGCTGGGCATTGGAGCGGCGACGCGGGTGTTTCTGGCGGCGGGGGCGACCGACATGCGCAAGGGCTTTGACGGTCTGTTCGGGCTGGTGCGCGACCGGCTGCTCGAGGACCCCTTGAGCGGGCACGTGTACGGCTTCGCCAACCGGCAGCGCACGCGGGTGAAGTTGCTTTATTGGGACGGCAGCGGGCTGTGGGTGTGCGCCAAGCGGCTGGAGAAGGGGCGCTTCCGCTGGCCCGAAGCGGGAGCAGAGCCGAGCCTGCGGCTGAGCGGGGCCGAGCTGGCGGCGCTGCTGGAGGGGCTGGAACTGGGGGCGCGTCCGCGGCAAGGCTGGTACCGGCGCGAGCCAGAGGAAAATCGCCGCAGCGCGTGAAATAAGTGTTGCGAAGCAGTTACTGCATGTTATAAATGCACAGTGACTTCCATCGCCACTCTCGATGTCGCTGAGTTAGTTGCCGAGGTGGCGCGGTTGAAGGCGGAGTTGCTGACCGCGCAGCTCTACATCGAGAAGCTCAAAGAGAACCAGCGCAAGGCGCTGCTGGAAAAGTACGGCGCCAGGGGCGAGAGCCTGAGCAGCCTGCAACTGCAATTGCTGGAGTTGGAGCCGGGCGTGCACCGCGGAGAGGTCGAGGGCGAGCGGAATCAGCCCGCGCCGGCCGCCGCGAAGCCGGGGACCAAAAGCAAATCCAGACCGCATCCCGGCCGCCAGGAGCTGCCCGCTCACCTGCCGCGGCGCGAGGAGATCGTCGCCGCTCCGCGCGAGCAGCGCACCTGTAAAAGCTGCGGAGGCGACACCGCGGTCATCGGCTACGACGAGAGCACGCGCCTGGCGGAGATTCCCAAACAGTACTACGTCAGGGTCATCAAGCGCGAGAAGCGCGCCTGCCCCTGCTGCCGCCACTCGGGCGTGAGGACCGCGCCGGCGCCGCCCAGCATTGTCGAGAAGGGCTTACTCGACGACAGCGCCATCATCGGCGTGCTGGTGCGCAAGTACGCCGACCATGTGCCGCTGTACCGGCAGAGCGAGATACTCAGCCGCGACAGCGGCGTGGAGATCAGCGTGGCCACCCTGGACGGGATTGTCATGCAAGTCGGTCAAATGCTCATCCCGGTGGTCGAGCACATGCGGCGGGAGATTCTCGGTTCCGGCTATGTGCAGGCGGACGAAACCCCGGTGCCGGTGCAGCAGGGCCCAGGTGGAGGCAAAGGCAAACATCACCAGGCTTATCTCTGGCAATACAGCGCGCCGGGCGGGGAGGTGGTGTTTGACTTCCGCATGGGGCGCGGACGCGAAGGCCCGGCGCGGGTACTTAAAGACTTCACGGGCATTCTCCAAACCGATGGTTACACCGCCTACGACCAGTGCGGCGGCGGCGGTGTGCGGCGAGCCGCCTGCTGGGCGCATGCGCGGCGCGGCTTTGTCGAGGCGCTGAAACTGCATCCGGACGACCGCGACAGCGAGGCCGTTCTGCGCCTGATAAGCGAGCTGTTCGCCGTTGACGCCGAGGCGCGTGAGCAGAAGCTCGACCACGAACAACGCCGCCTGTTGCGCGAGGAGCGCGCGCGGCCCGCGCTGGCCCAGTTGTTCACCCTGCTTCAGGATCTGCAAACGCGGGCGCTGCCGGCGAGCGCGCTGGGCAAGGCGGTGGCTTACACGCTCACGCTCTGGGAGCGGCTCACGCTGTTTCTCGAACATCCGCGCCTGGAGCTGAGCAACAACCTGGCGGAAAACTCCATGCGTCCGGTGGCGGTGGGCCGCAAGAACTGGATCCACGTGGGCCACCCCGCCGCCGGACCGCGCGTGGCCGCCATCATCTCGGTGATCGAAAGCTGCCGCCGGCTCAATATCCCGGTCCGCCAGTACCTGGCCGACACCCTGCCTGGCATGCAGCGGCGCAGCCACCGCCAGCTCGCCGAGCTCACCCCCAAAGCCTGGGCCGCCACTCACGCCTGACCAAAACGCGCAATACTGGGGTTGCCCGGACGCTTACGTTCAACCTAAACGTGTCGATTCCCGTCAAAACTGCGTGTGTCCAGGCGCAAAGGTCATGAATACATGGCCCATGCCCCTTGTTAGCGCCTACGCTATTGGCGCACTGCTCTATTTGTGCGCCCTCCTTCGAGGGAGCGACGAAGCAAAGACCCTCGCCGGGGCTGCGCTTGGGCTTTCCCTCGTACTCGTCTCGGCGCTGGCTAATGTACAAGGCGTTCGTTTGCAATACGTAGAGCTGGTCGCGATACCAGTGGCCCTTGGCAGCTTTGTCTCTATGAAGCGCCTGCCACAAAACCGAAAGGTGCTTGTTGGGCCAAAGGTATTGGCCTTGGTCGCAATCACCTGCTCAGTGTTTTGGGTGGTGTGGAGACTAAGGTAGCATGGGTGGGCGGAGCAGGTAAATGATCTCGGCTGGCCACGGGAGCGATATAGGTATGTCCAATATACTTGTGATCGCCAGGCTGCTTGGGATAATTCAATGCTTATATGGATTTGCGAGGCCATGCGGCTTTGCAAAGCTCCTGACACGCATCGCGCCGAAGGCCCTGTGGAGGTTTGCCGCGAGGGAAAGGGAGTCGGCTGAGGTCGAGCTCTTGCGCAGGCCAACCCAGCTTCGGGTTGGGTGCGGCCTATGTATCGTCGCGCTGGTCTGGTCCTTGTTGTTATGGCACTGAATTGCTGCGTGTTGGGCATCGGCATGGAACCGATCGCTCAGTGTCCTGTGTTCAGTTTGCCGGGGCGGCGGAGACGGCCCTTGTGAAACCACGACCACCTTCGTTGCGACCGTAATCCTTCTTCAAGAAATGCCGTACCTTGGAAACACGGAAGGATACATTGGGACCGATCCCTACCAAGAAGCCTCCATTATTCCAGGTCACTCAGGCAGCGGCCCTGGAACCAGCATCACGCGGTGGCACCAGAATCCGTGCGTGTGCGCCGGTAGCAAACCGGCGGTGAGTTGAGGATGAAAGAGCCTTACCGGGAAAGCGGGTAGCGCCGCGCCCGGACCTCGAGTTTTGCGGGATGCTCCGCGAGGGGCATGTCGAAGCGTAAACAGAGGCACCAGCGGGCAGAGTATCGAGCTTCGAAAAGTACCTCCCGGACGCCGACCTTGTACGTAAATGGGGAAGGCCACACGCGAGCCGTCGATAGCGCGAGATGGGGAGCGGTCCGGCGTAGTCTAAGACCTCTGGCACGTTGGGAAACTCATCGTTGGGAACCGGGAGACCTCGTCAGCGTCTCCCCTCGGAGGACCCGAGGGGGGACCGGTCCGGGAAGGGCAACCGCAATCCGGACATGGACGCGGGCGAGGAGTCGGACCCGTTCGTAGTACCAGGGAAGCGGATGAACAAAACCGGGATGCAAATGCAGGATTGCGGGGCTGTATCCTGGCGTGGCTCCGCCACACGGTTCTATGTTTGGCGGATTAACCAGCGGTTTCACCGCTGGCTACTTTCCAAAGCGTCGCTCCGCGACGCGCTGACCGGAGGGCGTTGAGGCCGGAGCAGGCAATGGCCGGAGCGCGCGTTGACCGGGGTGCGCAACGACCGGTGTCCTCGTTGTGGCTGGCGGGCGCGTGGTCTGGATATTCGACTGGGGCGTTCGCTTCCTCGGAAATCACATGAATCCGGATTTGCTCGCAGCGCTGCTTACGGGAGCGTTCATTTCCATATCTTTCTTCCAGATCCGGTGGGAAGTGTTTCTGCTGGCATGGTCGACCGGCATCGTTCTGGCCGCAGTGAGATTAAAGCGCGGTATCCTTGTCCCGACGCTGTTGCTGTCGCTCCTGGACTTAGGTTGGGAGATGTCAGTTGTCGGTTGTCAGTTGTCGGTTGCAAGTGGGGAGTTGCCGGGAGCTGGCGGCGCGCATGACCTCGGCGATGCCCACTCAACAAAAGGCGTTGAAAGGGCACTCGGCTGCCCTGCTAGCCGGGAGACACCCCGGCTTGCTCTGGATATAGCGGCCGAACTGGGGCTATCACCCCACGGTGCAGGGTGTGAAATCAGGAGGCTCCTTGGGGCTGGTCCGCTGGTTTTTCGCGGTGATTGCCGGTTTACTTGCGCTGGTGGTGTCCTGGTTCGGGTGGATGACGCTTTCGTTTGCAAGCGATCCACACCCTGGATTGCTGCCCGGCTTGGTTGAACTGGCCGCGGCCGTCCCCTGGCTGGTATGCCTCCTCATGTTTGGCTTCTACATATGGAAGCCGCGGTTCGGATTTAAGGTGTTCCTGGTATGGCTGGGCATTCAGCTCTCGCTTGTTGTTGCACTGAACTGGCCCGATCTAGACTGGATTTCGGTGGTGACCGGAATTGACGGAATCGTCCTTGCATTCGCTGCTTCCATGGCGCTTACGCACTGGGCCTACGCCAGGCAACTGAAGGCTGATGCGGGAAGCGTTTAAAGCGGTATCAAAGAGGATCGCGGCGCGAAGCGGGTTACTGACCCGCGTTCCTGGCGCGACTCCTCACGTTGACGAGTTGTCGGTTGTCAGTTGCCGGTGGGGAGTTGCGAGGAGTTGGCGGCGCACATGACCTCGGCGATGCCCACTCAACAAAAGGCGTTGAGTGGGGCACTCGGCGGTGGGTTGCGGTCAGAAGTTTACGACACGCTGGCGAGGGCGGCTTCGTCCATGTCGAAGTTGGAGTAGACGTGCTGCACGTCGTCGTGGTCGTCGAGGGCTTCCAGCAGACGGACCATCTGGCTGGCTTCCTTGCCTTCCAGCTTGATGTAGTTCTGCGGAATCATGGTGACCTCGGCGTTTTCCGGCTCCAGGCCCTTGGCCTTCACCGCGTTCAACACCGGCTCGAAGGTGTCGGGCGGGGTGAGCACTTCCCAGCTGGAGCCGTCATCGCGCAGGTCTTCGGCGCCGGCGTCGAGCACGGCCGCCATGAGGTCGTCTTCACCAATGGCGTCCTTGGAGACGCTGATCGAACCGCGCTTGGTGAACAGCCAGCCCACACAGCCGGATTCGCCCAGGTTGCCGCCGTTTTTCGAGAGCAGGTGGCGGATTTCGCTGACCGTGCGATTGCGGTTGTCAGTGGTGAGGTCCACCATGATGGCCACGCCGCCGGGGCCGTAGCCTTCCATGGTGAGTTCTTCGTAGATGGCGCCGGGCAACTCGCCGGTCCCGCGCTGGACGGCGCGTTTGATGTTGTCGGCGGGCATGTTCTCCGCCTTGGCGGCCAGCACCGCGGTGCGCAGGCGGGGGTTGCTGTCGATGTCGCCGCCGCCACTGCGGGCGGCGATGGTGATTTCTTTGATGAGGCGGGTGAAGATTTTCCCGCGTTTGGCGTCGGTGGCGGCCTTTTTATGCTTAATGGTCGCCCATTTTGAATGTCCTGACATGAAACGTCCTCGCCCGGCCAGCGCAGTTCAGCCCGCGCCCGGAACAATAAATTATAAGGCAGGGAGGGAGGCACGGCCTCGTCTCCTGAGCCGCCCGCTGGCATTGCTTACTGTTGGGTCGCTGGCACGTTCTCCAGTGAGAACGTGAAGCGGCCCATGCCGGGCTCCTCTCCCGCGCGAGCCACACAACGAAGCCAGACATTCAATGCCAACGGGGCTTCGCGGGGGCCCCGGCGCGAGGGGACCGCCCTTCCCGCCCCAACAAAGCAAACTGCGCTTTGCCGGGGACCCCGGGGGAATTTCGCGGCCCTCCACCTGCGATTTCCTCCGGCGATCTCTCCCTCAGGGAGGACTCGGTGGCTCGCTCCTTTGGCGGCTGGGAAGCGGGGGAGGGAATCGAGGGGGCGGCGCCAGGCGGAATTGCTAAAATAAGGACTTGCTTGCAAGCGGACGGGCAATTGCTGCCTGGGAGACCGCGCCACACGCTGCGGCGGTGGCGGCCGGTCCCGGGGAGAGGAAAGTCCGGACTCCACAGGGCAGTGTGCTGGCTAACGGCCAGGGGGCCG
Organism: Acidobacteriota bacterium; assembly: GCA_027459505.1. Lineage (GTDB taxonomy): Bacteria > Acidobacteriota > Terriglobia > Terriglobales > SCQP01 > DAIDIE01. The sequence continues at coordinate 87,861 of DAIDIE010000001.1, read as the reverse complement.
GTGTCACAACGCCGGTTCACGGAAAGTGCCACAGAAAACGTACCGCCGGGCGGCTGCGCCGTCCGGTAAGGGTGAAAAGGTGCGGTAAGAGCGCACCGCCCCGCCGGTAACGGCCGGGGGCAGGGCAAACCCCACACGGAGCAAGACCAAATAGGGAAGGAGCGCCGCAGGGCGCATGGGCCGGCCCGGCCCGTTCCCCGCCTTGGCGGGGTGCAACTTCCGGGTAGGTTGCTGGAGGGAGCCAGTAATGGCTCTCCTAGAAGAATGATTGCCGCCTGGCGGGGAACCGTCAGGTACAGAATCCGGCTTACAGTCCGCTTGCGGCAGAGATTTTTGGGGTGGGCGCGGGAAGAGTGCAAGCTCCCGGCAATTGAGGCGGCACGGCCGCTTTTATTCCACCCGCTTCGGTGTCCGGCCCCACCCCACGCCGCGCGGCGCGGCGTGGGGACCCCGGCCGAAGCTCACGGATGGTGGCCGCGCTTTACTAGTCGCCAGCGGTGCGGGACCTAAACGGCAACCCCGGACCTTTGCTACGGCTTCGGCCTGCGATTTCGAACTCGAAAGCAGTTCGACTCGGCCCTGGCTCGTCAGGGCTTGAGCGGCAGCTTCTGGCGGCCGTTGGTCCACGGTCCACGGACAACGGACAACTGACAACGGACAAACGGACAACTGACAACTCACCACTCACCACCGGTAACGGATAACGAGACTTCCTTGACGCAGACGCAAGTCGCCACACGCACCATCCTCGCCGCCCGCAATCTCTCCGGAACAGTCGCACCGCCGGGTGATAAGGGCATATCGCATCGCTACGCCATGCTGGGCAGCCTGGCGGCGGGGGTCACCAAATTGACGCACTACTCCTCGGGAGCGGACTGCCACAGCACTCTGGCCTGCATGCAGACCATGGGAGTGCGGGTGGAAAGCGATCGCGAGAAGGGCGAGATCACCATTCACGGCGTCGGCCTGCGCGGATTGCAGGCGCCGCAGCGCGTGCTGGACGCGGGGAATTCCGGGACCGCGATCCGCATGCTCTCCGGCATTCTGGCGGCGCAGCCGTTTGCCTCGGTGATCGCCGGGGACGAATCGATTGCGCGCCGTCCCATGGCGCGGGTGATCAAGCCGCTGCTGGAGATGGGGGCCAATATTGGGGCCGAGGAGGGCGGGCGTCCGCCGCTGCGCTTTTCTCCGGTGACGAGCCTGCAGGGGATTACTTACACGTTGCCGGTGGCGAGCGCGCAGGTGAAGAGCGCCATCCTGCTGGCCGGCATGTATGCGCAGGGCGAGACCACGGTGGAAGAGCCGCAGCCCACGCGCGATCATACCGAGCTGGCGCTGCGAAATTTTGGCGTTGAAGTACGGCGGGGGCGGCAGCGGGTAAGCGTGAGCGGGCCGGTGGCGGAATTGCAGCCACAGGAGTACCGCATTCCCGGCGACCCCAGTTCGGCGGCGTTTTTCCTGTGCGCCGGGGCGATGTTTGCCGGCTCGGAGCTGGTGCTGCAGGAGATTTCCTTGAATCCCACGCGCGCGGTGTTGCTCGATGTGCTGCGCCGCATGGGCGCGCAGATCGAGATCCTGCACATTGAAGACCGCGGCGGCGAACTGGTGGGGACCATCCAGGTGAGTGGCCCCGCGCGCGGACGGCTGCGGGGAACGACGCTGGCGGGACAGGAGACGGTGGCGCTGATTGACGAGATCCCGGTGCTGTCGGTGCTGGCTACCGTCTCCGATAGCGGCATGGATTTTCAGGATGCGGCGGAGCTGCGCGTCAAAGAGAGCGACCGGATTGTGAGCATCGTGCACAACCTGCGGGCGATGGGGGTGGAGTGCGAGGAGCGCCGGGACGGGCTGCGCGTGCCGGGCGAGCAGACGCTGCGGGGAGCGCGCATCAACAGCTTTGGGGACCACCGCATTGCCATGGCGTTTGCCATCGCCGCGCTGAAGGCGCAGGGCGAAACGGTGATAGAAGACGCCGAGTGCGCCTCGATCTCGTATCCGGAGTTCTACGACACGCTGGAGCGGATCGCACAGCGCTAGGGTCACTGCTGAGCGGTTTTAGTGCGGTTGAGGTGGGCGTAAACCAGTTTCAGTAGGACAAGTGACCGAGTATACCGCAGGGCTTTCCCTCCGGTTGACCATAGGAAGTTGGTCATGATCAAAACGGTTCCGGAACACCCCATTTGGCCATACCGGTCTGGTACGCTGCCTTAATCGCCGGAAGGAAGGCCGCCCGTGCCTGTGGGCCAGCGTTGCTGGCTGACCGAATGCGAGAAACGCGAATATGAGAGCGCGATGCCAGACGTGTCCTGTGGTTGCCACGCTACGAGCGGGCGGTTTCGATAGAGCCGCCAGCTCCGCGCTGACTTGCCTTTTTCGCCCGGCTCCCGTAGGCGCTGATCAAGTGATTTTTTTGCATGGGAGCGAGGCTCGCCATGTGTATGCCGTGAGGGCTGGGAATATAAAAATCATTGACGATCTGCAGGACGGGCACTCGCGGATTGCCCGTCTGGTGCAGGCCGGCGATTTGTTTGGGTTGGAGGCAGTGGCGGAAGAATGCTATCCCTTGCGGGCGGTGGCGATAGGCAAATGCGACATCTGTGCGGCTCCTCGCGAAGCGCTGTTGGCGGCGATGACCCAGCGGCCTGAGTTAGCCCTGGCGCTGATGCGATTCCTTTTGCGGGACGCGGCGAGGAACCGAGGGCAAATCGGGGCTGGCGGACAGCGTGACGCCTGCGCCAAGGTCGCGTCATTTCTGCTGAGTCTTCTCCCCAGCCCGACGCCCGGAAGCAGTCCGATTGCGCTGCAGCTGCCGCTGTCGCGGCAGGAAATCGGGGAACTGCTCGGCCTGAGCGCAGAAACAGTCAGTCGCGCCTTGACCGTTCTGCGGAATGAAGGGGTGGCGCGCATCAACGGGCGGCGGGTAGTGATCCGCGCACTTTCCGAGCTGCGCGCAAAAGCCGGCAATCCGGACGCCTAAGCTTTGCCAACGCGCGGGGGCGGCGCGACAGTAACACGCTCCACCGCCGGCCGCTGTCTCGGGAAGGCAGCATCGCAACCGCCATTCCCCGAGGCGGCCACAACGTCACCGCGACTTCTCGATAACTCACGCCGGCGGCCCGTTCCCAGAACCTCAGGGCATGCGGCACGGCTCTTTCCCCATACGTCCCTTGCCGGCGCCAGTTCATGACGCGGCGTGCCGGCGCTGCGCGCCCGCGCAACGCCCAAGGCATTTTGGCCTGCAATTTCCAAGTCAATCCGATTCGAACTGCCTCTGGTCCTGCCAGGGATGCTAATGCCTTTCGAGTACCTCTCTCGATGCCGCCAGACTAGTTCGCTGTTTATGGTGAACTACGGGCGTTTTCCTGCGAATTGTCATGGAATCCGGGGCGGCGGTGCTATTACATACGGACTGCGCCGACGGAAGAGAAGAAATGAGATGGCCGTCAGCATCCGTGGGCACGCTCTGCAATATGGCTCGTCGAATCATCATTTTCTTGACCGCCGGTTTGCTCGCCGGCGCCATCCTTTCAGCCCAGAGCTCCGGTGCGCGGAGTGTTCGTTGGGTAGGAGTTGAGGCGCCCGCGGTGGATGCCGGCCGGCTGATCCGCCGTTTTCCAAGGGGCAGCAAACTTGTGTTGGTGGGGAGCGGAGGCAAGCGCGATCGAACCGTGCTGAACCTGCCGTTTTTTGCCGTTCGCGATCCGGAAGTCTCGTTCGACGGCAAACAGATTCTTTTTTCCGCCCAACGTAAAGCGGATTCTCGCTGGCAAGTTTGGACATTGAAGGCGGATGGCACGGGTTTGCGGCAGCTGACCCACGGTCGCGACAACTGCCTTCACCCTTTGTATCTGGCGGAAGGCGCCATCGCGTATACAGGTGAGTCGGTTCGGGGGCGGGCCCAGATCTATGTGCGCACAGCCTCCGCAGCGACCCAGCCGATCACGTTCGGCCCCGGGGACTTCCGGCTGGAGGACGTGTTGCACGACGGCCGACTGCTGGTTTCAGCGGGATGGCCACTGCGCGCGCCGGGGCTGGTGCAACGGAGCCGGCAGCTCTACGTACTTCATCCCGACGGCTCCGGCCTCCGGGTGTTGCGCGACGTGACGCACACCGGCACGAGAAATACAGAAGCGGCAGAAATCGCAGCGGGCACGCTCGTCTTCCGCGGGCAACAACCGGGCCGAGCCGCGACACTGTGGGAATTGCGTGCGGGGGCGGTGCGGGCGTTGCCGCTGGGGATCGAGACCGGAAGTTTGTATTGGCCACGCCCGTTCGAGAACGGGTGGGTAGTGGCCTCCCAGCGCAGGGGCAGTCGCTATCTTCCCGTCATGTTTCATCCGCGCACACACCGCGTGCGGCCGCTGTTGCGCGGGGATGGGGTGGCAGGGTCGCTGGTGGAAGTGGTTCGCTTGCAGGCGCATGCGGCGCCGTTGGTGTATCCAAGCATTTTGCAGTGGCTGAACTTGCCGCTCTACCGCATGGGGGAGGGGCAACTATTGTGTTTGAACAGCCGCCTCAGCATGAACCCACGGGCCGTGGCCGCCGCGGCGGTGCGGGTGCGGATTTTGGGGCGGAGTTCGCATGGCTCGGAAACGCTGGGCACGGCGCCGGTGGCAAGTGATGGGTCGTTTTATGTGCAAGTAGCCGCGGACCGGGCGATCCGGTTTCAACTGCTGGATGCGGCTGACCGGGTGTTGCGGGAGCAGCGGAGCTGGATCTGGGTGCGCCCGGACGAGCAACACGCCTGCACCGGCTGTCACGAAAGTGAGGCGCTTGCGCCGCCGAACCGGTGGCCGCTGATATTACGGCGAAAGCGGATTCCTTACGTCATTGGCGGGCCGGCAGCGACTGCCGCGGGGGCGCCGGCAGCGCGGACGCAGGGCGGCGGAAAGAGGACCGGCGTGCCGCGGCGTTCCAAGACCGGCGCGAGCAGAAGAACGGTTTCGATGTTGAAGCCCGCAGCGCAGCGGGGAACGCGGAAGCAGTGTTCAGTGACGCTGTGCAGGCGGATGCCGCCAATGCCGCCGGGTTCCGGCGCCAGTCCCGTTCAAGGAGCAGAACAATAATGAAGACTTCCCGGAGACAGCTGCTGCAGTTTCTGGCGGCGACGCCCGCCGCCTGGGCGATGCGCGGGCTGGCGCGGCCGGTTCGTACCGCCGCCCCTACCGCGCCTCAGGGCTGGCCGCTGTTTCGCGACGTGACGCGAAGAGCGGGCATCGAGTTCCGCCATGTTTTCGGCGAAACCGACTTGAGCAACATCGTCGAGGCCACGGGATCGGGCTGCGCCTGGATGGACTACAACAACGATGGCCTGCTGGATCTGTATGTTCTCAACGGGCGCTACATACCGGGAGTCACTGATAGCTCGCCGGCGACGCGCCAGGATGCCGGCAATCGTCTTTATCGCAACAATGGCGACGGCACCTTCACCGATGTGACGGCGAAAGCAGGCGTGAGTGGCCGGGGGTTCGCCATGGGCGTGACGGTGGGTGATTTCGACAACGACGGATTCGATGACATCTACGTCACCAACTACGGTTCGGCGATTCTGTATCACAACAACGGCGACGGAACGTTCACGGATATCACCGCCCAAGCGGGCGTGGGCAATCCTCGTTTTGGGACGGGCGCCGCGTGGGTGGATATCGACCGCGATGGCCGTCTGGACCTGTTCGTGGGCAACTACCTGCGTTTCGATCCCCGCCTGCGCACCTACTACGGCGCCGATCACTTTCCCGGGCCGCTCAACTACGACGGGGAATCGAACCGGCTTTTTCATAACAACGGCAACGGCACGTTCAGCGACGTGACGCATGACGCTGGCGTGTTCAAGCCGGGTGGCAGGGCGATGAGCGTGACGGTTGGCGACTACGACAACGACGGTTGGCCCGATATCTACGTCGCCAACGACAGCATGGAGAGCTATCTCTTCCATAACAACCACAACGGCACTTTTAGCGAGGTGGGGGCGGAGCTGGGGGTGGCCTACGGGCAGGACGGCGAAACCGATTCGGCGATGGGGCCGATTTTCGCCGATCTGGAAAACCGCGGCCAGCTTGATCTGTTTGTCACCGACACGCACTATCACCGTCTTTTCCGCAACCGCGGAGCGCGCGGCTTCGACGATGTCACGGTAGCCGCGGGAGTAGCCGCGATATCCGGGCAATACGTCTCCTGGGGCGACGGAATTTTCGACTTCGACAACGACGGCTGGAAGGATATCTTCATTCTCAACGGGGGGTTGAACTGGCCGGTGGCGATGGAGCCTTCGCTGCTGCGCAATATGGGCGCCGGGGCGGAAGGGGCGCGCTTCAGCGACGTTTCCGAGGCGGGTGGCGGGATCTTCCGGCGCCGTTTGGTGGGGCGTGGGGCGGCCTTTGCCGACTTCGACAACGACGGCCGCATGGGCGCCTTTCTGATATCGCTGAATGGGGACGGGGTGCTGCTGAAGAACACGGCGCGCGGGCCGGATCCGCACCACTGGCTGAAGTTGCGTCTGGTGGGGCGGCGAAGCAATCGCAATGGTTATGGGGCGCGCGTTTTCGTCACCGCCGGCGGACATCGGCAGATGATTGAGTGCGTTTCCGCTTCCGGATATCTCTCGCAAAGCGACTCCCGGCCGCACTTCGGTCTGGGGCGGGCGACTCATGCCGATCAGGTCGAGGTTCATTGGCCAAGCGGGGTCGTGCAGCGACTGGGCCAGACCCGGGCCGACCAGATTGTGACCGTTACCGAAGCGGAAGAGGAGACGGCCAGGGGGAAGCATGTTTAAGCGCTGGCGCCGGTCTTGCGTGTTGTTGGTGATGGCCGCCGTAGGGTACGGCAGCGGCGCTCAGGGCGCGCCCGCGGCGGGCGCGCCGCACTATCTTGATCCCGAGGCGGTCGTTTTTTCGCCCAGCGGGCGCACGCTCTATGTGCTGTGCCAAGGCAGCAACGAGCTGTTGGCGTTGGATGCGGCTTCGGGCAAGATTCTGCGCCGTGCCACAGTGGGTGCGCACCCATCCGGGCTGGCCATAGCGTCCGGTGGCCGCACCCTTTTCGTTTCGAACACCTGGGCGAACAATGTCAGCGAACTTGACGCGCACAGTCTTGGCCTGCTGCGCACGTTGCCTACTGGCTGGGGGCCGGTTGGCCTGACGACTGATCGCGAGGGGCGGCATCTATTCATCGCCAACAGCGAAAGCAACGACGTTTCGATCGACGATCTGAAGACGGGCAAGGAGTTGAAGCGGCTTGCGGCCTGGCGTTGGCCGCATGGGGTGATGCTGTCGCGCGGTGGCCGGTATGTCTACGTTTCGGGCCTCCAAGCGCCGCTGCATCCTTATGACCAAGCGCCGGTATCGGAGGTGACGGTGATCCGGGTTGCGAGCCTTACCGTGGCCCGGCGCATCGCGGTGCCCAATGCGGTTCAGTTGCGCACGCCGGCGGAGGCGCCCCGCCCTTGGCCCGGCGTCATTTTGATTCCTGAGATTCGCCCGCACAACGAGGTGCCCATCGTCCGCGTTTCCCAGGGCTGGACGCTGAACAACGCCATGGCCGCACTGCTTCCCAGAGAGGGCACAACGCCGGCCACGCTGCAATTTCCGCTGGACTCGATGGAGCGTGGCTTCGCGTTACCCGAGGGTCTGGCCTTCACCAGAGGCGGAGGACACATTCTAGTCACGAGCGCGGCCTCCAATCGCGTTGCAGTGTTTGACACGCGCGGCCTGTTGGGGCTGCTCGGCCATCCCCCGGCGCGGATGGCCGATCGCATGGACACGGCGGCGCGCTTTGAAGAGCGCGAGATTGCGAGCGGACGCGATCCGGTGGCGGTGGCGGTGGCGCCGGCCGGGCGCTTTGCGGTAGTTGTCAACCGGCTGGACGACTCCCTCACGCGCATTGACTTGCGCACCTGGACGACGGCGACAATCCCGCTCAATGGCGTTGAAGCCATCACGCCGCGGCGGCGCGGGCAACGGTTGTTTTATAGCGCTCGCTTCGCCTACCAAGGCGGGGTCGCTTGCGCGAGTTGCCATCCGGAAGGCGATCAAAACGGGTTGGCGTGGGACCTGCAAAGCCGAACCATGGGGCGCTGCCGGGTCACCGTACGCACGCTGCGGGGAATTGCCGGAACGGCTCCGTTCAATTGGAACGCCAGCAGCCCCAACCTGGAAACGCAGGACGGCGTGGGCGCGGCGGCGATCATTTTCCGGTCGCAGGGATTTCTGGGCCACAAGAGGGAGCTGGAAGATCTGGTGGCTTTTGTGAGCTCGATACCGCTGCCCCCGAATCCTTATCACCGCGTTGGCCAACCACTGACGCGGCAGCAGCGGCGCGGCAAGGCCCTGTTCGACAACATGGGCTGCGCCGGCTGCCACAACCCAGCGTCGCATGGCACGGCGCGCTTCAGCGTGAATGTGGGCACGATGACGGCCGCCGACGACAATTCCTGCTTTCACGGTGGAAGGGTGGATATTCCGCAGTTGGAGGAAATCGCGCTCAGTCCGCCGTACCTGCACAATGGCGAAGCGCGCTCGCTGGAAGAAATCTGGACCAAATACAACCAGACGCAAAAGCACGGAGTTATCGCCGGAATGAGCAAGCGCGATCTCAACGACCTCATTCAGTATCTGCACACGTTCTAGCGCTGGCGAGGAAAACATGAATCGGACACTTCATCTCGCAATTGTGGTGGGGCTGGTCGCCGCCCTGGTGGGCGCGGCGCCGGCAGTGGCGCCAGCGCCGATCATTTACACGCGTTGGCAAAACTTTGGGCCCAGGGAGGGCTTGCCGCCGGGGCGGGTTTTCTGCCTTGCGTTACAAGGGCACCGCGTTTGGGCGGGAACGGAAAACGGTTTGGCGTATTACCGCCACGGCCGCTGGAAGACTTTGACGAGCAAGGACGGCCTGGTCCAGCAGGCGGTTTTGTCGCTAGCGCCGGATCCGCAAACGGGCGATCTTTGGATCGGGACTTTTGGCGGGGTCAGCCAATATTCCGGCGGTGTGTTCCATAACTACACCCAGCTCAACAGCGGATTGGTGAACAACGTTGTCTACGGGATCGCTATTGAAGGGCGCACGCTGTGGTTTGCGACGGCGGCCGGGGTGAGCCGGTTCGATCCGGACACCCAGGAATGGACCACGTACACGCAGGAGAACGCGCCCATGGGCGATCCATGGGGATATGGGGTGACGGTCGCACCCGGACGGGTGCTGGTGGCGATGTGGGGCAGCGGAATTCTGGAGTACAACCAACGGGGCCGTTACTGGCGCCCCTTCACCAACCCCAACCAGTCGCCGGAAATCGTGCTGTTCCGCAATCAGGGACTGGTCAATGACGTGGTCTCCTCGGTGAGCTACGACCGGGCCACGCAATGGTGGTGGGCCGGCACTTACTTCGGCTTGAGCGGGTATGACGGCCGCGATTGGCACAACTATTTGGCCAGCGACAGCGGATTGATTTCGAACTTCATCAACAAGGTTCATGCTCGCGGAGCGGCGGTTTGGATTTGCACCAATCGCGGGCTGAATGAGTTTGAGCCGGCCCGCCGGCGATGGATTGTCTACCGGCGGCAGGGTGCAGGAACCGAAGTCGAGCTGGTCAACGGCGCCGGCCGAGTCGCGGCCAGGCGCAAGACCGCCACTGCTCCCGCGAGCGCCTATCTCTACGATGTTGCTTTTCAACCGGGCCGCCTTTGGGTGGCCACGGCCCAAGGCGTCAGTCTCGGGCTCAACCCACAACCCCTATTCAAAAAGGAGAATTAGCATGAGTTCCATCCTCGCACCGAGTCAGCCGGCGGCCCACGTGCCGATCGCGAAACAACCCATAACCGCGCTCAAAAACCTTTGTGAGGCCTACGATTACCCGCAGCCGGTGTCGTTTTCGCGCGGTTTGCGTCTGGACATCAAGGGAGTCACCATCCTGATGATATCCGGAACGGCCAGTATTGACGAGCACGGCAAGACGATCCACCTGGGAGACTTTAGCGCGCAGACCTGGAGAACCTACCAAAACATCACCGCTCTGCTGGAAGCGGAGGGCGCAAGTTGGAAGGATGTCGTTCGCACCACGTGCTACCTGCGGGATATTGAGCGCGACTATGTTGCCTTCAACGAAATCCGCACGGAGTTTTTCCGGCGGCAGGAACTGGCGCCACTGCCGGCTTCGACCGGCATTCAGGCGATTCTCTGCCGTCCCGACCTGCTGATCGAGATGGAATGCATGGCGATTTTTGAATCGCCGGAATCGAAGTAGGCGGATGAGAGCAGGAGGGTTTATGCTTTGGCGGCTGAGGCTGATAGGTATTGGCTTGTTGCTGAGCGGGCTCAGCGGCGCGCAACTGCCGGGGGGGTGCGCGCCGACACCGGCAGCCGCGCACTTGCGCTACGCCAACATGCCGCTGGCGGCGGTCGCGTTCCGTCATTTCGCCAAGCCGTACCACGAGTGGTATCTGTCGCCGGAAACGCTGCGGCTCGACCGGACGCCGAACCAGGTGACGGGGGAGAGTGATCGGGCACCGCAGCAAGTGGCCATCGGACTGCTCGGTCCCATTAAAAAGAGCGCGCGCGGACACGGCTTTGGGCTCGCAATGCTTGAGGGCGCGCAATTGGCCGTGGAGCAAGCCAATGCCAAGGGGGGATTCCATCTCCGCTCGGGGGGTGCGGGCATTCCCTATGTTCTTAGACTCCACAACGATGCCGCACTGTGGGGATCGTCGGCCAACGAAATCGCGGACATGGTGTTTCGTCAACACGTCTGGGCGATGCTGGGATCGATAAACGCGGTCAGCACGCACGTCGCACTGCGGGTCGCGTTGAAGGTGGGGTTGCCGATAGTGAATACCGGCACTTCCGACCCGACGCTGACCGAGACGCGGGTACCGTGGCTGCTGCGGGAGTTTCCCGACGACCGGCAGCAGGGATATGCGCTAGCCAATGTTATTTTTCGAAGGCGGAAGTTGACACGGATCGCGGTTTTGGTGAGCGTTAGCCGGTATGGGCGTCTCGGGATCCGGGAGTTCGTCAATGTGGCACGGCGCGCCGGCGCCCCACCGGTGGCGGAGTTGGAATACGATCCCGCGCAGACCAATCCCAACAGCGCGGCGCGGTTGGCCCGAATCATTGCGGCGACGCATCCGCAGGCCGTAGTGCTGTGGGGTGGTCCAAGGGGTGCGGCGGTTCAGCTGCGGGCGCTGCGCGCGGCGCACATCCAGGCGGCCGTCTTCGGCGGTAGCCGCTTATGCACGCAACGCTTTCTGCAGGCGGCCGGAGCGGCCGCCAATGGCCTGGTTGTGACCTGCGCTCTTGATCCCACCCGCACCGATCCGCGCTGGCGGGCATTCCGCCGGGAGTTCGAGCAGCGCTACCATCGGCTGCCGGATGCGTATGCGGCGCGGGCCTATGACGGCATGAACATATTGATCGGCGCCATTCAGCGCGGCGGCTTGAGCCGCCCAGGGATTATGGAGGCACTGAAGAATTATGAGATGAAGGGCTACTGTGGGGTGAGCGGGCCAAGCTTCTTCGATTACACGCTCAACGATATTGCCCCCGTTCCCGTAGCGCGGGTGGAGCACCGGCAGTTCAAATTCGAGAAGATTAGCGGGGGGCAATGAGCGGGGGCCGGGCGATGGTGGGGTTGCTGGTGTCGCTGTTGGGCGGCATTGCGGTGACGGCGGCGCAATCGCCGCAGGGCGTGGAGCATGCATGCGCCGGCGCCACTTCTATAGGGGTTGTGGCGGGGTTGCGGGGGCGGGAGAAAGCGGCTGGGGAGGCTTGGTTGCAAGGGATTCGGGCGGGATTGAGGGGAGTGCCGTGCGTTGATGTGGATGTGGCCGATGCCAGCCAGGAATGGGGCCAAACGACGAGCAAAGTCGTCCAACTGGCCTTCGCCGACCACGCATTGGCGCTGCTTGCGCCCGACGGTGAGACTACGCACCTCTGCGAGTTGATCGCCGCCAAACTCGGCGTCCCGGTCGTCAGCACCGCCAGCGACAACACGACGACCAGCGCTCATCTGTCCTGGATATTCCGGGTGGCGCCCAGCGATCGCCAACAGGCGCAACTGCTAGCCCACGCCGTCTACCGCACGGGGGGGAGATCAGCGGCTCGCGTTCTGCTGGTAACGGCAAACGATCACGACGGCCGCGAGGGGGAGCTGGCGTTTTTAGCGGCGGCGAAGGCGCTTGGAGTGAGTGCGCCAAAGGTGCTGCTGGCCAGCGAGGACGCGGCGGTGGATGCTCTCCAAGGGGTGCACGTTGTCGTTTTCTGGACAGGACCCGCGGAGACTGAGTCAATGCTGCGGCGCTGGAGCCAGTCGAATCGGGCGGAGGTGCTTTTATCGTGGCGATCCGCCGGGCTCTTTGCGCCAATGAGTGATGGCGGGGCGCAGGTGGTTGGCCAGTCCGAGTTGGCGGGGGTGCAACCTTGCCGAGTCAATTCCTTGCGACCGCACAAGCCAGTGCTTTGGCAGGAAGCCGATGCAGCCGGGCTGTTGCTGGCCCGGGAGATTCGTGCCAGCCGTAACCGCCGCAGGCGTTTGCGGAACGGTCTGCACGCCATCCGGCGCGGGAGGCTTCGGCTTTTTGACGGCAATGGCAGCAGCCGGAGTTGTTTCCGCTTAGCGCCACTGGCACCGTTGCGACCGGAAGAGAGAGAGGGAAAACGATGACCCGTTTGCGTTTTATTCTTGGCGCCTGGGCACTGTTGGGCTTGGCTGCCGCGCAAACGCCCGCAGGTGCGGATCATGTAACGGCGGCGACGCCGGCGAAGGGGGCCGCGCCAGCCTACCACGCCCATCCGCCGGGTCCGCTGCCAGCGGTGCAACCCCCAAGCAAGTATCAGGATCCGCGAGTGCGCAACATCTATGCCTTGGCCGCCAAGATCAAGCCAGTGCTGTACCAACTCCCCTGCTATTGCCGTTGCGACAAAACGCTGGGGCACCGCAGTCTGCTGGACTGCTATGTTTCCGATCACGCCTCGGTCTGCGAAGTGTGCTTGATGGAAGCCGCGTTCGCCTACCAGGAAACACGTAAGGGAAAGACGCCGGCGCAGATCCGCGAGGAAATCGAGAACGGCGATTGGCACGCCATCAACGTGAACGACTATATACACTCGTGTGCCGGCAGGAAACAAGGCCGGCGGTGAGTGCGGTTGATCGTCGACACGCGCCATGGTGTGGAAGGCGCGCAGCGCTAGGGTCACTGCTGAGCGGTTTTAGCGCGGTTGAGGTGGGCGTAAAAGCCGAGGTCGCGATCCTGCAGCAATTTGGCGACGTAGAGAATCTGGCCATAGTGCATGCTGAAGTGCTCGACCACGTGGTAGATGGCCGCCATTCCGTTGACCGCGTAGCCCTGAATGCTGTGTTCGCGCCGCAAGGCCTCTTCGGACAGCGTGGCGAGGATCTCCGCGGCGCGTTCCAGGGTGGCCTGCAACGGATTCAGGAGCTCGGCCGCGGTCGCCGTCCCACGGGCGCTGAACTCCTCCGGACGATGGCGTTCATAGGGCAGCCCGCCAACGTTGGCCAACAGCCATTGCGAAACGTTGCCATTGAGATGCAGCAGCAGGTTGGCAACGCTGTTGGAGTGTTGGTTAGGCCGCCACCAGAGTTGTTCGGGGGAGAGGGGCTCGACGGCGGCGCGCAGGCGCGGTATCCACTGCAGGAATTGCTGGCGGGATAGTTCGAGGAAGCTCTGGGAGCTGGAATCCATAATGCATGCCTCCGGGGCGAGGGGATTTAAAGGGACAGGGCAGAGCCAGGGCTGAGCACCGTCACGATTGCGCTATCCATCGCGTTTGAGCACCAGCAGCGTACGGTCGTCCTGGTAAGGAGCTTCGCCGCGGAACTGGTCGCAACTGGCCTGGATGAGGTCGATGACGGCCTGGGGTTCCCAGCGGTGCACCTGGCGCAGCGTTTCGCGTAAGCGGTCGGCGCCGAACTCCTCGCCCTGATCGTTGAACAACTCGCTCCAGCCGTCGGAGTAGACGACCAGCACGTCGCCAGGGCGCAGCTCGAAGATGCCGATGCGGTAAATGCTGTCGGGGCTGAGGCCGAGGAACATGCCACCGTCGGGTAGTTCTTCAATGACACCGCCGGCGCGAACCACGAACGGCGGCGGGTGCGAGCAGTTGACGTAAAGCAGGCGTCCCTGGGTGTCGAGTTCGGCGTAGAACAGCGAGACCAGGTTGCGCATTTCATCGCCCTGGGCGAGGCTGCGGTTGAGCAGGCCCACTTTGTGGGAGACCTTGAAGGGGGTTTCGCTGACCACGCGCAGCCCGGCATGCAGGCCGGTAACCTGCACGGCGGCTTCAAAGCCCTTGCCTTTGGCGTCGGCCAGCGCCAGCGCGAACAAATCCGGGGCCAGCTTGATGACCTGGAAGTAATCGCCTCCCACTTCCTGATTGGGGAGCGATACACCCGCGACCTGGAAGCCGGGAATGCGCGGCAACTCCGGCTGCAGGAGGCTGAGCTGTTGCTGGCGGGCGAGGGTGAGAATCTCCTGCAGGCGCTGGCGCTGGTGGTGGCGATCGACAAAGAGCCGGATCAACTGGCCCATGACGTGGAAAGTGGTTTCGCGCTCCTCGCCCTCATCGCCGGCCAGCGAGTTGGTGAGCAGACCGATGATGAACTGCAGGTTGCGGGCGACGGGGATGAGGATGAGGTCGAACCACTCGGTCTGTTGCGGGGTGACGCGTTTGAGGCCGCGCTGCACCCACCACAGTTGTCCCTGCAAACGGCGCTGCACGGTGCGCGTGGACAGGGAGCCATCCACGACATCCCAGAGCGGCTCGCCGGCGCAGTAGGTAGGTTCGTAGCGCAGGCCTTGCGGACGGAAGATGGCCACCGAGCGCAGTTTGAGGCTGGGGCCGAATTCGCGCATGATGCTGTCGGCCAGCGCGTTGGAGAACGAGCCGTCGCGCTCGGCGCGCGAGACGCTCTCGATCAGGTCAAACAGTCTGCGTTCAAAGTTGGGGGCCATGCGGGGAAAATACACTACCTCGGCGGCGTGGCCGAAGCCCGGGTTCGTCTCCATCGTCGTGGACGTGATGCGTACTTAATCGTACCTGATCCGGCGCGGGATTGACGGCCAGCAGGGTGTGTAAATTCCCGGGAGCGTTGCGCACGTTTTATGATCGAAATATGCGTGCTGTTTTGATGGCCACCTACGAGATGGGACGGCAGCCCTTTGGGCTGGCCTCGCCGGCGGCGTGGCTACGGCGCGCAGGGATCGCGGTAGAGGTGTTTGATCTTTCGCGCCAGCCGCTGAACGAAACGCAGGTGATGGAAGCGGTGAGGGGGGCCGACCTGATCGCCATCCACCTGCCGATGCACACGGCGACGCGCTTGGCCATGCAATTGGCGCCGCGGTTGAAAGAACTCAACGGGTCCGCGCACCTGGCGGCCTATGGATTGTACGCGCCGCTGAATGCGCGCTTCTTGCGCGCGCACGGCTTTGCCAGCGTTCTCGGCGGGGAATTTGAAGAAGAGCTATGCCGGCTGGCGGTGGCGCTGCGTGACGGCCGGGTGGAGGGCGAGCGCGAGGCGGCTGAGGCAGGGCAGAGCGTGCCGCGGCTGGCGTTTGTGCCACCCGAACGGGTGGGATTACCGCCTCTCTCCCGCTATGCACAACTGGAGCAGGAGGGGCGAGCGGCTAAGCTGGTGGGTTACACGGAGGCCAGCCGTGGCTGCAAGCACCACTGCCGGCACTGCCCCATCGTTCCGGTGTACCAGGGACAGTTCCGGGTGGTGGCGCCGGAGGTGGTGCTGGCCGACATTGCGCAGCAGGTCGAGGCGGGCGCGCAGCACATCACCTTCGGCGATCCTGATTTTCTGAATGGGCCCACGCATGCGTTGCGCGTGGTGCGAGGGCTGCATGCGCGGTTTCCGGAAGTCACCTATGACGCGACTATAAAGGTCGAGCACCTGCTGCAACATGCGGAGCTGCTGCCGGAATTGCAGGCCACGGGATGTGCGCTGATTACCAGCGCGGTGGAGTCGTTTGACGATACTGTACTGGAACGGCTGCAAAAGCGGCACACGCGCGCGGACGTGGAGCGCGCGGTGGAATTGGTGCGGCGGCACGGGATAGCGCTGAACCCGACCCTGGTCGCCTTCACGCCCTGGACCAGCCTGGAAAGCTACCAGCGCATGCTCGACGCGTTGCAGCGGCTGGAGCTGGAAGCGCAGGTGGCGCCCATTCAATTGGCGGTGCGGCTATTGCTGCCCGAGGGTTCCGGGCTATTGGAACTGGGACGGGAAGAGGGCTGGCTGGGCGAGTTCAACGCGCGGCAGTTGAGCTACGAATGGCGGCACACCGACTCGAGGGTTGATGAGCTGTGCCTGCGGGTGCAGGAACTGGTGCAAACGGCGACGGCGCCGGGGACGGCGGTGGCCAACAGCGTGGCGGCCACGCGGGAAAGAATTTTTGCGGCGGTGCGAAACCTGACGCGGGCGGTGGAGTCTGTAGCTGAGACTCCGGCCGAGGCCGAAGAAGACCAGCAAGCCGCCCCACTGGCCGCGGCGGCGGGTGTGGTGCTGCCCGCGCGGGCGACGATTCCGTATTTAAATGAGCCGTGGTTCTGTTGAAGCGAGCCTACCGACGAGCAGTTTGCCCGTCTGATTTGAGCGTCATGGAGAGCAAAGCCCAACTCGTGCTGGTGACCAACAAGCTGGGGTACCAGGCGCAGGCGTTTCGCGAAGCGGCGGCTAGCCTGGGCGTGGACTGCGCCCTGGTCTCGGACCGCTGCTCGCACCTGGACGATCCCTGGGGAGACCAGGCGCTGGCGGTGCGGTTTGAAGAGGCCGGCTCGCAGGCCCCGGTGCTGGAGGCGTTGCGCCGGCGGTGGAGCGACATCCGAGCGGAGAATACGGCGGTGCTGGCGCTGGATGACCGGGCGGCGTTGACCGCGGCCGAACTGGCGCGCGGGTTGGGCGTGCGAGGCGCCACGCCCGAGGCGGTTCAGGTTTGCACGCGGAAGAACCTGATGCGGATGGCGCACCTGGCGGCGCGCTTGCCGGCGCCGGCGCACCGCCTGCTGCCGCTGCAGATCAGCGCGGCGGAGTTGGCGCGGACGGCGGCGGGACTGCACTATCCGGTGGTCAGCAAGCCGCTGCATCTGTCGGGCAGCCGTGGTGTGATCCGCTCCAACAATCCGGCGGAGTTCATCACCGCGTTTCAGCGCACGCGCGAGCTTCTGCTGGAGCCGGCCATCCGGTCAACTGGCGCGAGCGCGGCGGAGACCATTCTGGTGGAGGACTTCCTTCCCGGGCCGGAGTTTGTGCTGGAAGGGTTCGTGCGGGAAGGGCGGCTGGAGACGCTGGCGCTCTACGACAAACCCGATCCGCTGGACGGGCCGTTTTTTGAGGAGACGATTTACGTTACGCCATCGCGGCTGCCGCAACGCGATCAGAAGCTGATCGAGCAGGCGGTGCGCGCGTCGCTGGGCGCCAGCGGACTGGCGCATGGGCCGGTGCACGCCGAGGTGCGATGGAGCGGCGGCCGGGCGTATGTGCTGGAGACCGCGCCGCGGCCGATAGGCGGGCTGTGCGCGCGGACGCTGCCGGGACTGGAGCGGCTGCTGATCCAGCGTTTGCTGCCGGAGGTATTCGCACCGGCGCAGTTGCACTTTAGCGGCGCACGAGGTGTGTTCATGCTTCCCATTGGCAGTGGGGGACTGCTGCAGAAGGTGAGCGGGGTGGAGCGGGCGCGCGAGGTGCCTGGGGTGGAAGAGGTGCTGATCACGGCAAAGCCGAAACAGATGCTACGGCCGCTGCCGGAAGGGGGAACGTATCTGGGCTTTATCTTTGCCCACGCGGAGACGCCGGCGGAGGTGGAGCAGGCGCTGCGCACGGCACAGGCGAAGCTGAAGATTAGTTATGCCATGGCGCTGCCGGTGATTGCGTGAGAGGTCAGTTCGCGCCAGCCTTGCTGCGAATGGCTCGGAGCCGCGCGGTTTGGCAGTTGCTGGGGGCTTTGGTACTCTAGTAGAGCACTCCACGGGCGTGGCGCCATCGTCTAGCGGCCCAGGACGTCGCCCTCTCAAGGCGAAGATCGCGGGTTCGAATCCCGCTGGCGCTACCAAACACCCCCCTCCGACCGCCTCCTCCATTCAATACAAGTGCTTTGCCATGTTTGGGATACAACGGACTCCCAATCGCATGAGGCGTGCGGCGGATTCTGCGCGCCGGCGATGCCATGGGCGTGGGGCAGTGGTCGGGTGGCGGTTGTCAGTTACCGGTTGAAGTTGTCCGCAGGGCGTTGCGGCTGGTTGGGTGTCGCGCATGACTCGGGCGGGGGGCGTCGGCCGCAGTAGATGGGATCATGGGGCGGTTTCCGGGTGTTCAAGCGAGTGCTGGATCGCAGGCAACAGTGGTGCCAACGTTTGGTGTGTGGTTTGCATCCAAAGTGGCAGCTTCGGGGCCGGGAGGAACCGGTAAGGTTCTTTCGGCGGCGAGGCTCGCCTGTAAGCCTTTGTTTTAGGGAGGACCGCCGTGCGTCCATTGGTGATTTTTTCACGCGTCCTGCTGGCCCTGATTTTCGTTCTGAGCGGCTTCAACAAGCTGCGGAGCTTCCACGGTACCGCCGGTTACTTCGCGCACAGCCATATGCCCGCGCCAGGGCTGGCCACGGTGATTGCCATCGTGGTCGAGCTGGTTGGCGGCATCCTGCTGATTATTGGCTTGCGGGCGGGGCTGGTGGCCTTGATTATGGCCATTTATCTGGTGGGCGCCACCTATTACGGGCACATCGCGCCGGGCTTTCAACAGATGGAGGTTTTGAAGAACATTGCCATCATGGGGGGATTGCTGCACGTAACGGCGTATGAATGGGGCCGCGGCTGGCGGCTGGGGAAGAAGTCCAGCGCTTAAAAGTTGAAGCGCTGGCGGGCGCGCTGGAGCACCTCGAGCAGGCCGGGGGTAACTTCCAGAGAGGAGACCGCGTCCAGCGCCACCCAGCGGACCTCGGTGATGTCGGTGGCGGCGCGGGCGCAGTCGCGGTCGGCCTGGCGGCGCAGGCGCGCCATGAAGTCGACAATCACGAAATGAAAGCGCGTGCCGCCGCCAGGGTCGCGCTCGATCCGCTCAAAGACTTCGGCCACCTCCAGAATCTCCACATCAAGACAGGTCTCTTCCAGGAACTCGCGATGGGCGGCGTCGCGCACGGTTTCGCCCCATTCCACCGAGCCTCCGGGGAAGCTCCACATGCCCTGGAGGGGCGGCTTGCCGCGCCTGCCGAGAAGGACGTGCGCGTCGTGAACGAGAATGACGCCAACGCCCAGGACGGGACGGGATGTCGGAGGAGTGGTCATGATGTTGAGCCGTGGCGGGCGAGAAGCGGCGCCGGCGCGCGGCGGAATTGTTAACTTTGGCGCCGCCGCGCGGCTGGTTATGGTTGTGTGGCGATGCGGCGGATCAGGTCGTACATCACGGGCTGACCGGCGCGCAGCTCGCGAACGTCCATGCGTTCATTGTCGGCGTGTTCCGAATCGGCTTCCGGCTCGGTCACCGCGTAAGGACAAAAGCCGTAGGAATCGATACCGATGCGGCGGAACATTTCACTCTCGGTAAAGCCGCTGAGCAGGCGCGGGGTAACGGGAGTTCCGGGAAAATACTTATGGGAAACCGCCACCATGTCGCGGTACAGATCGGTGGTGGTGGGCGACTGGTTGGGCGGACGGAAGGTTCCCACCTCGGTGACCTGGATGCCGGGATCGTCGATGACCTTTTCAATTTCGGCAAGGAACTGGCTGGGGGCGGTTCCGGGGAGCAGGCGGACATCCAGATTGGCCCAGGCCTGGGCGGGAATCACGTTGGTCTGCTGGGAGCCCTGCATCATGGTAAGGCTGATGGTGTCGCGCAGCATGTAGCTGAACATGGTCTGTTGCGAGATCCAATCGGCGAAGGCGGGATCTTTGAGGGCCTGGCGCAGGTGCAGGAACTGCTGGCGGCGGGCGGGCGGCTGCATGGGGGCCAGGGCGCGGAAGAACTGTTCGACCTCGGGGGTGACGTGGAGCGGCGTCCGCCAATTCACCACCCGGTTGAGGGCACGGACGAGGCGGTTGGGGGCGGAGTTGGGGACCGGGCGGGCGCCGTGTCCAGGGTGACCGCCGGCGACCAGATGCAGCCAATAAGGCGCTTTTTCGGCAATATCGATGCCGACGTACTGCACGGGGCCGTTGCGGCTGGCGCGGATGTTCTCTCCGCCTTCGGTGATCAGGTAGCGCGCATTGCGCAGCAGGGCGCGCTTGTGCTGAATGATGTACTGGGCGCCGAGGTCATCGACTTCCTCATCGCCGACGGCGAGGAAGATCACATCGCGGTGCAAAGCGATGTGCTGGCGATGGAGGATGAACATGGCCATGGCCTGGGCGACGCCCTCGTCTTTCATGTCCTCCGAGCCGCGGCCAAAGAGCTGGCCGTGGACGATGGCGCCGGAAAAGGGGGGCGCCATCCAGCGCGAGGGCACCGAGGTGACGACATCCTCGTGATTGAGCAGCACGATGGGGCGGTGCTTGGAGTCGCTGTGGAGCACGGCGATGAAATCGGCGCGGCCGGGGGCAAAAGGAATGATCTGGCCGGGAATGCCTTCGCGCTGAAAGGTGCGCTGCCAGAAACGGGCGGCGCGCAGTTCGTGTCCGGGCGGGTTGGTGGTGTTGACCCGCACGTAGCGCTGCAGCAGGGACTGCGCCATGTCTTGATAGTGGGTCCAGGCGGAGGCGCTGGGTTGCTGGGCGGCGGCGAGGGTGGCCACAGAGAGCAGAGCGGAGCAAAGGGCAACAACACGCCAGGACGGAGAAGGCCAGCCAGAGGACCAGGATAGAGAAGGATGGTTGGGCAACGGTTTGCTCCTTGCTTAACTGGAGGCTTCTCCCAGGGCGGTGCACCCGAGGCGGGTTAGAGTCCCAGTGGACACTTTCAGACTACCCCCAAACAGGCGGGGTGAGGAGGTGCCCGTTACCGAGGCCCCGGCAGCGCAGTCGGCAGACGGTTGTTGAGTGCGGCTATTCTGAAGCGGGATTGGCCAAGTACAACTGGCCTGTCGGGGGTTGGCATCTTCCTGTCAGCGCCACGGCGCGGAACAATACTCAGGGCCGGTAGGGTTGGTCGTTCTCGGCTAGAATTTTTTAGGGCCGCGAGCAAGCGTCCCCACCAGGACCGGAATAAGGTAAGGACGAGAATGCTTGAAAATTTTGCGGAACTGGATAAAACAGTAAAAGGATTCCCCCAGGTGGCTGCGCCGGCAAAGGCGCTCGGGAGGGTGTCCGAGAAGAAAGGTCAGGTGGACGCAATGGCTTTATGTCCCGCATGTGAAGCCGATCTGGATCTTGACGAGCACGACATCGACGAGGGCAGCGTGATCAGTTGCCCCGATTGCGGTGCGGACTTTGAGATCGTCACCGCTCATCCGCTGGAGCTGAACGCCCTCGACGAGGATGACGAGGATGATGAGGATGAGGACGAGGAACTCGAAGACGACGACGAAGACTTCGACGAGGACGACGAGGACTTCGACGACGACGAAGACGACGAAGATCTGGATGATGAGGACGACGAGGATTACGACCTTGACGAGGATGAGGATGAGGACGAGGAGTGAGCGTGATTAGCCGTTCTGTCGCGGCCGCGATGTTGCTGTTGCCGTTGGGAGTTGTCGCGGCGGGGGCGCGGCCGGGCGCACGCGCGGTATCCGCGGCCATGGTTGGCGGGCGGGGATCCCATCAGAAGGCAGCGGCCAAGCAGCCGGCACAGCCTGCCACGGCGGAAATTTACGGCACAGTTTTCAACCCGGATGGCTTTGGGGTAGCGGGGGCGCAGGTGTCGGTCCGGTTGCATCCGCCGGCGCAGGCGCAGAGCAAAGCGCCGCGTGCGATGCGGTTGCGCACCAATGCGATTGGCGAGTTTGTGGCGCGCGTGCCAGCCGGCGCGGCGGACTATGATCTGAGCATTTCCGCGCGTGGATACCAGAGCACCACGGCGCGGGTGCACGTCTATGGCGACGAGAAAGAAACCATCTTTCTGCACCTGAAGCCGAGTGGGAGACATCGGAAAAAGGGTTGAGAGTGGAAGTGACAGTTGTCGGTTGAGTTGTCAGTTGACAGTTGTCAGTTGTCCGTAGGGCGTGACGGTCTTTCGACAGCCTTGCGCGACCTGCGCGAGACGGTGATGTAGGGAGTGCCGTTCAACGTTGAGGCGAACTCGGGCGAGGGCTCGCGGATGGGAGCGGGAGGATGAAGTCTATGCTGGTCAGATCGGATGAGAGACTTTCGCGGCGTGGGGTTGCGCCCGGGCGCGCTCTGGCGGTGGTGCTGGTGCTGCTGTTGCTGGTGTTGCCAGGAAGCACTGTTCTGCTGGCGCAGAGTACGCGATCGGTTACCGGTGTGGTGCTGGACGCCAACGACAACATCCTGCCCAAGGCGGTGGTGTATCTGAAGAACGCGGAAACGCACATGGTGCGCTCCTACATCGTGGGAGATGACGGCAAGTTCGAATTCCACGCCCTCGCATCCAATACGAACTACCAGCTTTATGCCGAGTACAACGGCAAGAAGAGCTCGACCCGCGAGATTTCCGCCTACGATACACGCAGTGACATCGTGATGAATCTGAAAGTGCCCTTAGCGGCGCACTGAGGTGACGCGGTTGGCCTCGGGCCTTGCGGGGTGATGGGCAGGGCCGGGCCCGGGCGGCGCGCGCTTTCTCGACAGCTTTCAGTGGGTGAGTCCCCGATAAGGGCGGCCGTACCGTTTTGCCGGTGCACGACGGCGCGGGGGCTTGCCGCTGCCTGTATGCTAATGGACATGCCGGACGCGCGTTCCTCTTCTCCTCGGCTGGTGGGCTCGCAGGCGGGCGAGGATGACGCCAGCTTTGAGACACGTCTGCGGCCCAGCCGCTTTGACGAGTTTGTGGGCCAAACGAAGGCCAAGCAGCAGTTGGAATTGGCCATCACCGCGGCGCGCAGCCGGGGCGAGGCACTCGATCACGTGCTGCTGTATGGGCCACCGGGGCTGGGGAAAACGACGCTGGCGACGATTGTGTCGCAGGAGATGGGAGTAGCGTTTCAGCAGACCTCCGGACCGCTGCTGCAGATCAAAGGCGACCTCACGGCAATTCTCACCAACCTGCAGGACAAGCAGGTGCTTTTCTTCGACGAGGTGCACCGGCTGCAGCCGCAGTTGGAAGAGGTGCTGTACTCGGCGCTGGAAGATTACAAGCTCGACATTCTGATCGGGCAGGGGCCGGCAGCCCGGACGCACACTCTGGATCTGAAGCCATTTACGTTTGTCGCCGCCACTACGCGCGCCGGACTGCTGTCATCGCCGTTGCGTTCGCGCTTCGGATTAATTCTGCGGCTGGATTTTTATACGCCGGAAGAACTGGCGGTGATTCTGCACCGCTCGGCGCGGATTCTGGACGTACCGGCGGATGACGAGGGGATTCGCACGCTGGCGCGCCGTTGCCGTGGGACTCCACGCATTGCCAACCGTTTATTGCGGCGGGTTCGCGACTACGCCCAAGTGCGAGCGCAGGGGCGCATTACCGGCCCGGTGGCGAACGACGCGCTGGCGATGCTGGAGGTGGATGAGTACGGTTTCGACGAGGCGGACCGCCGGCTGATGCTGACGCTGATCCAGAAGTATGAAGGCGGTCCGGTAGGGGTGAACACGCTGGCGGCATCGCTGGCGGAGGAGCCGGATGCGATTGAAGAGATCTACGAACCGTTTCTGATTCAAATCGGGTTTCTGAACCGCACGCCGCGCGGACGGGTGGCGACCTCACTGGCCTACCAGCATTTCAAGATCAAGCCTCCCAGCGCGGCGGCCGCGCCGCAAACGAGTTTATTTGAAGAGTAGCGCCGTGGCCGAACTGATTTACCTCGGAATGGGGTCGAACGTTGGCGACCGCATGGACTGGTTGCGACGCGCCCTAGTGCAACTGGGAGCGGCGGGGCTGCGCGTGTTGCGCGTTTCCAGCGTTTACGAGACCGAGCCGGTCGGCAGGCGGGAGCAGCCGTGGTTTCTGAACTGTGTTGTGGAAGCGGTGGCGGAAGAGCCGCTCGATCCGCAGGAGTTGCTGCGGCGTCTGCACGCAATTGAACACGAGGCTGGGCGGCGGCGCACGAAAGAAAATGAGCAGGGGCCGCGGACGCTGGACCTCGACATTGTGCTGTGGGGCGAGCGGCAGATTTCGCTGGCCGGGCTGCAGGTGCCGCATGCGCGTTTCCGCCAGCGCCGATTTGTGCTGGCGCCGCTGGCGGAGCTGAATCCGGAATTGCGGGACCCGGCTACTGGGAAA
Source organism: Acidobacteriota bacterium (assembly GCA_027459505.1). Taxonomy (GTDB): domain Bacteria; phylum Acidobacteriota; class Terriglobia; order Terriglobales; family SCQP01; genus DAIDIE01. The sequence goes on along the minus strand of DAIDIE010000001.1, from coordinate 63,590 downwards.
AGCATTTCCGCGCTGTTGCAGCGCGCGCCGCGGGAGCGGGTGCGGCGTTTCAAGGAGGGGCTGGTTGGAGGGGCAGGCGGGGGTTGATCCAGAGTAGAATGTTCGTACCCATACAAGGCCATCCAGCGCCGGTGGGGACTGCAGACGCATGGCTCAGCTTTTCGAACCGCCCAGGTATATCGCCGTAGAAGGGCCCATCCGCGTGGGCAAAAGCACCTTGGCCCGTATCCTGGCCGACACCATGCAGGCGCGCCGCATTCTGGAGCCGGAAGACAATCCCTTTCTGGAGAGTTTTTACGCGGGCGAGCCAGGTTCGTCGCTGCGGACGCAGATGCACTTTCTGCTGCAGCGCTATCAGCAGCTCAGTCCTTTGGGGCCAGGCCGTCCCTATGATCCGGTGGTGGCCGACTACATCTTTGAAAAAGACAAGCTGTTTGCCTATATCAACCTGAGCGACGACGATCTGGCGGTCTACAACCAGTACTATCAACTGTTCCGCCCGGCGCTGCCCACGCCGGACCTGGTGATTTACCTGCAGGCCACGCCGGAGGTGCTGCGGGAGCGGTTGAACCGCAAGAACTTTCCCGCCGAGCGGCAACTTTCGGATGAGTATCTGGAAGAGGTGGTGAAGGCGTACGACCATTTCTTCTTCCACTATTCACAAAGCGACCTGCTGGTGATCAACACGACCGAGATCGATTTCGTGGAGCGCAGCACTGATCTGCAGGCCTTGCTGCAGCGGGTTTCAGAACCGATCCACGGGACGCAGTACTTTTTGCCACTGGGTTCACAAGGCTGAAGGCGGGCGAGGGCGGGAACGGAGCGGCGGAAAACGGCGCTACCATAGCAATTGGGCCTGATTGCAGCCAGTGGGGGCGCAAGCACACCGCGGCTGGACAGGCACCATGCGTTTCCAACTCGAAGACAGGAGGACTCGATCCCGGGCGATGGGACGAGCACCAAAATCATGAGCCTGCAGCCTCTATCGACGCGCTCGCAAGCGGCGGGCGTTGTCAGTCCTTCCCAACTGAAAGTCACGGTGCATAGCTGCGCGGCAAAGAAGCAGCGCGGCGAGAAAATCACCTGTCTGACCGCCTATGACGCCAGCTTTGCGCGCCTGCTGGATGAGAGCGGGATTGACCTGCTGCTGGTGGGTGACTCTTTTGCCATGACGGCGCAGGGGTATGCCTCGACGCTTCCGATCACGGTGGAAGAGATGTTGTGGGCGACGCGCGCGGTCAGCCGCGTGACCCGTCGCGCGCTGGTGATTGGGGATCTGCCGTACGGATCGTATCAGCTGAGTCCGCGGCAGGCGGTGAAGACCGGCATCCGCTTTATCAAAGAGGGTGGAGCGGAGGCGGTGAAGCTGGAGGGAGGGCGGCGGCGGGCGGCGGCGGTGCGCGCGCTGGTGGAAGCTGAGATTCCCGTCATGGGCCATATCGGGTTGACTCCGCAATCGCTGCACGCCATGGGCGGCTACAAGGTACAGGGCCGCTCGCCGGAGCAGGCCAAACAACTGCTGGACGACGCCGCAGTGCTGGTGGAGGCGGGTATTTTTGCATTGGTGCTGGAGGGTATTCCGGCGGAACTGGCGGCGGAGATCACGCGCAGCGTGCCAGTGCCGACGATCGGGATTGGGGCGGGGCCGCAGTGTGACGGGCAGGTTCTGGTGCTGCACGATCTGCTGGGTTTGACGCCGGAGCCGCGGCCGAAGTTTGTGCGCGCATACGCCGACTTGGGCGCGCAGGTGCGCCACGCCGCGGAACTGTTTCGCCACGATGTGGAGGGGGGCAGTTTTCCCTCTCAAGACGAAAGCTACCACCTGGGCAGAACGCAAGCCTCGGCCGCCAAGCAATGAGTGCACCGCCGGTTTCCGCCACCCCCAGTCAGGCGACTCCGCGGCGACGCAGGAGGATAGGGCGCTTTCTCACGGTGGCGCAAGGAATCATCTTCTTTGGCCATTGGCTGATTTTTGAAACCGTGAGTCATTTCTGGCCGTTGAGCGCGGTTCAGGCTGGATGTGCGGCGCTGCTGCTGGGTCTGCTGTCGCTCAGCTTTCTCAGCGCCTCGCTGCTGGCGCGGCATCATAGCGCACCCTTCTACCGGTTGTACTACAGCGCCGCGGCGGTGTGGCTGGGCGCGGTGAACTTCCTGTTCTGGGCTTCGTGGCTGATTTGGGCGAGCTGGGGCATCTCGACGCTGTTTCATTTGGACTGGCCGCGGCGGGACATGCTGATTGGGTATTACGGCGCGGCGTTGCTGCTGAGTGTCTATGCGCTGATCAATGCCGGCTGGACACGGGTGAGGCATGTGCGGCTTCCGCTCGCCGGTCTGCCGGAGAACTGGCATGGGAGGAGGGCGGCGCTGGTCAGCGATATACACCTGGGGCACGTACGGGGTGCGCGCTTTCTGCGCAAGCTGGCCGGAGTGTTGCGCGGTCTGGAACCCGACGTTGTCTTTATCGCCGGGGACTTGTTTGATGGCACCCCGGTGGATGCGGAGGCGATGCTGACGGCCTGGGTGGAGGTGCGGCCGCCGTTGGGAAGCTGGTTTACCAGTGGCAACCATGACGAATTTCTGGGCGCTTCGAGTTTTCACCGCGCATTGGAAAACGCCGGCATCTCGATTCTCTCGGATGAACTGCGGGAGCTTGAAGAACTCCAGGTGGCGGGCGTTAGCTATCCCAGCTCAGTGAACGAACAGCGCTACCGCGCGGTGCTGGAGTCGTTGCGCGTGGATACGGAACGGGCGGCGATCCTGCTGCTGCACGTGCCACACCACCTGAGCGCCGCCGAAGAGGCTGGCTTTGGGCTGCAGCTGTCGGGGCACACACATCGCGGGCAGGTGTTTCCGTTTACCTGGTTTACGCGGCGCGTCTTTCGAGAATTTACGTGGGGACTGCGGCGCTTCGGGCGGATGTGGGTTTATACCTCATCAGGGGCGGGCACGTGGGGACCTCCGATGCGGCAGGGAACGCAACCGGAGGTGGTGGTGTTCACGCTGGAAAAGGTTCAGTCCTGAGCATGGAAATTTTCAGCCATCCGGAAGAGTATTCCCGCGGCTGCGCGGCGCTGCGGGAGCAGGGCAGCCTTGGGTTTGTGCCCACCATGGGAGCGCTGCATGCGGGACATGTCGCGCTGGTACGCGCGGCCAAAGCGCGGGACCGGTTCTGCGCAGTCAGCATTTTTGTGAACCCCACCCAGTTTGGGCCCAATGAAGATCTGGCGCGCTATCCGCGGCAGTTGGAGGGGGACTGCGAACTGTTACGGAGCGAAGGGGTCGACCTGGTGCTGGCGCCCGAGGCGGCGGCGGTTTATCCCAACGGGTTTGCCACGTTTGTCGAAGTTGAAGGGCTGGGGGGACGGCTGTGCGGGGCGAGCCGCCCCGGGCATTTCCGCGGGGTGGCGACGGTGGTGTTGAAGCTGCTGTTGTGGACATTGCCCAGCCGCGCCTACTTTGGGCAGAAGGACGCGGCGCAGTTGGCGGTGATCCGGCGCATGGTGCGGGACTTGAATGTACCCGTGGAAATTGTTGCGTGCCCGATCGTGCGCGATGCGGATGGGCTGGCGTTGAGCTCGCGCAACGCGTACCTGAAGGCGGAGGAGCGCCGCGCCGCGCTGGCGATTCCGGCGTCGCTGCGCGAAATTGAGGACGCCGTGCGGAGCGGCGAGCGGCGGCTGGGGATGCTGCTGGGCAATGCGCGCGCGCGCATTGCGGAGACGCCGGGCCTGAAGCTGGATTATTACGAGGCGGTCGATCCGGATACCCTGTTGCCGCGGCAGGAGTTGGCGGCGCCGGCATTGTTCGCAGTGGCTGCCTTCTGCGGAAAGACACGATTGATTGACAACTGGGTGTTCGAGGGCTGAGGGATTTTCCTTTAGATGCCGCGCTCAGCGCGCGTAGCGGGTGAAGATGGCGGTGATCTCCTCGTAGGCGTCGCGGGCGCGTTGCTGGTCTCCGGAGCGGATGGCCTCGGTGGCGCAGTGTTCGAGGTGATGGCGCAGCAGTTCGCGGGCAGCGGCGCGCAAGGACTCATTGAGGGCGGAGAGCTGTCCGAGGATATCGGGACAATAGCGTCCCTCTTCGATCATGCGCTGGACACCGCGGACTTGTCCCTCGGCGCGTTTCAAGCGATTGAGCAGACGCTTTTGCACCTCGGCATCGACGCTGCTGGCGTGGCCGCCGGGTCCGACCGCATGGCGCGGCGGCGAGCAGCAGAGGTTAGCTTGCTTGCTGGTTCTGGTCACTGCATTCTCCTTGCGGCGCTTCCGGGGGAAAGCGGCCGAGTAGCGATCGTTCCAGTTCTCCGGTTCGGCGAGCCGAAGCTCGCGGCGTGCTAGCCGGGCGGCCGGTGGTCTTGTGCGCCGGTATGGGCAATTCTAGGCGGTTGTCCTGGCGCGGAGTTGGCTTTGGCCGGCAAACCGCTCATCACCCCCGGTGTGGCGCAGGCGCAGGCTGTTGCTGACCACGCTTACCGAACTGAAAGCCATGGCCGCACTGGCCAGTACTGGGGACAGCAAAATGTGAAAGGCGGGATACAACAGGCCGGCGGCAATGGGGATGCCGATCACGTTGTATCCGAAGGCCCAAAACAGGTTTTGGCGGATGATCCGCATGGTCCGGCGCGAGAGCAGGATGGCGCGCAGCAGGGCACGCAAATCGCCGCGTACCAGGGTGACGTCGCTGGCTTCCATGGCGACATCAGTGCCGGTGCCAATGGCGACGCCCACATCGGCCTGCGCGAGGGCGGGGGCATCGTTTATGCCATCACCAACCATGGCAACGCTGAGCCCCTGTTGCTGCAAGCGGCGCACCTCGTCAGCTTTGCCGGCCGGCAGCACGCCCGCGCGCACTTCCTCAATGCCCAACTGGGAGGCAATGGCCTGCGCGGTGGCGGGCGCATCGCCGGTGAGCATTACGAGGCGCAGGCCGAGGTGGCGCAGACTCCGGATGGCATCGGCGGAGCCGGGCTTAATCGGGTCGGCAACGGCCAACCAGCCGAGCAAGCGTGTTCCGCGAGCCGCGCCGACGATTGTTTTGCCCTGGCTGGCCCACTGCGCAAGGGTCGTGGCTGCGGCCGTGCGGGCGTTGGAGGCTTCCGGAAATGCTGAGGCGATGTAGGCGTCACTGCCCACCAGCAATGTCTCAGCGGTACCGCGGCTTTGGCCATGAATGCCCTTGCCGGGAATGGCGGTGAAGCCGTCGATTTCCGCAAGGGGCAACCCGCGGCTCTGTGCGGCGCGGACAATCGCTTGCCCCAGGGGATGTTCGGAGTGCGCTTCGAGAGAGGCGGCGGTGGCGAGCAGTTCGGGCTCGCTGGATGCCTGCGTGGGCAGCAGGTCCGTAACTTCGGGGCGTCCGGCGGTGATGGTTCCCGTTTTATCGAGCACGATGGTGCGCACCGCCTGCAATTTTTCCAGTGCTTCTCCGCCGCGGATCAGCACACCCTGGCGTGCGCCCTGTCCGGTGCCCACCATCACCGCAGTGGGTACGGCCAGTCCCATGGCGCAGGGGCAGGCAATGACGAGCACGGTGACGCCGGTGAGAAAGGCCCAGAGCAGGTGGGGCGAGGGACCGAAATCAAACCAGATGGCGAAGGTGGCAATGGCAAGGGAGATGACCACCGGGACGAAGACGCCGGCGACGCGGTCGGCGAGGCGCTGGACGGGGGCCTTGGAGCCCTGCGCTTGTTCCACCAGGCGCACAATCTGCGCCAGGGTGGTTTGCTCTCCGACGCGGCGCAGCTCGGCGACGAGTCCGCCGTTGCCGTTCACGGTGCCGCCTATGAGCTCGGCGCCGGGCTGCTTTTCGACCGGCATGGATTCGCCGGTAAGCATGCTTTCATCGACGCTGCTGGCGCCTTCACGGACGAGGCCGTCGGCGGGAATGCGTTCCCCGGGGCGGATGCGGACCAGGTCGCCGGGTTGCAGCGCGTCGACGGGAACTTCAGATTCCTGGCCGTCGCGCAGCAGGTGCGCGGTGCGGCTTTGCAGTTTGATGAGGGAGCGGATGGCGCCGGCGGTCTGGCGGCGGGCGCGGCTCTCCATCCAGTTGCCGAGCAGGATCAGGGCAATGATCCAGTCAACGGCTTCGTAGTAGACGTCCGCGGCCAGGCCGTGATGAGTGAACAGCGTGGGCGCCAGGGTAGAGATCAGGGAGAAGAGAAAAGCGGCGGCGGTTCCCACGGCGATGAGGGTGTTCATATCCGCGGCGTGGTGACGGAAGGCCTTCCAGGCGCGGACATAGAAATGCCGTCCCGCCCAACCGACGACCGGGAGTGTGAGCAGCAGGAGGAGCCAGCGCAGCAGGCCGGGCGTCCAGAGGGGGGCGCCGCCCAAGGCCTGCAGCAAGGCGTGGCTGAGCGGCGACATCCACTTCATCAGCGGATCGGAAAGCGTTGCGCCCGCCATGCGGGGCAGGGAGGCCTGCAGCAGCATGGAGAAGAACATCACGACGGCGCTGGCGGCCAGCGCCACCCAAAAGCGCGTGCGCAGGCGGCTGGTCTCGGCATCGGCGTAGTCATGGGCGTGTTCGTGGGCCGCGGGGTCAGTCTCCGGGGCACCGCGCTCCGCTACCTGAAAGCCGCGCTGCTCGACTATCCGGATGATCTCGGACCTCAGGTTGCCGGTGTGCTCGACGCGGAGTTCGCCACTGGCCAAATTGAGCTGCGCTGAGGCGACGCCGGGAAGGCTGGCGACGGCGCGCTGCAGCGGTTGTGGGTCCTGGGTCATTTCCAAGCCACTGACCTGAAAAGTGCTGGTGGTGAGGGGCGCGTCGTAGCCGATCTCGCGCACGGCGTCGACCAGTTGCCGCAGCCGGATCTGTTCAGGGTGGAAACGGATGGAGGCTTTATTGGTGGCGAGATTGACGGCGGCGTCTTCAACGCCGGGCAGGCGCTTCAGCGTCTTCTCCACACGTGCGACGCAGGAGGCGCAGGTCATTCCCGTCACCGCAAGTTCGGTGGCTACCGGCTTGGTCTGACTTGTTGGCATAGGTCCTGCCTCCTCTGTGTGGGCATCTAGCTGGCGATCACACGGCCGTGCAGCATGCCCATGCCGCAGCTAAACTCATACGTTCCCGGGCGCGGGGGCGTGAACTCGACGCTGGTGGAAGCAAAGGCGGCCAGCGGTTTGCGAATGCGGAAGTCGGGGAAGACGATCTCCGCGCTGCAGGGGTTATCCTCGCGGCGATCAAAGACCAGGCGCACAGGCTGCCCGGCGCGGACGGCGATGCTGCTGGGATCGTAGCCGCCCTCGACGCGAATGGTGATCTCCTGAGCCGCTTGCGCCGGCACCGTTCCTGAAGTCGCCAGCGGGGTGGAGATCGCGGCTGGGACGGGGGCACGACCCGCAAACAGGAAGTACCAGTTCACCCAAACGATCAGGGCAATGGCGATGGTTGTGACGGCAATGTTCATAGCGCTCCTTTAAGGCCGCGCGTACGAGCCGGCATTCATGGCGTTAGTTCTGGTGTGCTTGGAAGCCCTGGCGATCGATGGCGCTGACGATTTGAGCGGGCTGCACCTGAGCGGGATCGTAGTCCACCTCGGCGCGCCCGACCTCGACGTTTTTGATTTCCACGCCGGGCAGGGAGGTCAGGGCTTTGCGCACGGACTGGACGCAGTGGCCGCAGCTCATGCCAGAGATGTTGAGTTGAAGTTGTGCCATCTAGGGATCCTCCTACACGATTATATACCCCTTGGGGGTATATATGGCCATGCCCGGGGCGGGCGGGGGAATCGCTCGACTTTGTTCAGAGGTGCAATTCCGAACGGCGGCCCCCTCACCCGGGAGAGGGGGGCGGTCCGGGCGGATTCGGGACCTCACCGGAGGACGCGCCAGCGGAGCTTGATAAAGCCGCGGTTTGGATTAGTTGGGGGATGCGATCCCAAAAGGAAGATTGGCCAGGGGGCCTCAAGCTAAGAGGCCGTGCCTTTACCTGTTAAGATGATCTCCGCCCCACTGCGTTGTTGTTTGCATCAGAGCTGGTCCCGGTCTATTTTCGCGCTCGCAAAGGAGTGTTACTCATGTTGGACGGCGCCAAGGGAACTGCCAGCGACGTATACGTGCTCGATGTTGGAGATGCTGGAGCAAATCGTTTGCGGTTGCTTGACCGGGTCTATGGGGCATCCACGCGCCGGATGCTGCATGATGCTGGGCTTCGTGAAGGGAGCCGGGTGCTCGACCTTGCCTGTGGTATTGGGGCGATATCGTGCTGGTTGGCAGGCCAGGTGGGAACCAGCGGAAGGGTACTCGCCGGTGACGTGAACCCGGAGCAGTTGGCGGTGGCTAAAAGCCATTGCGCGCAATGCGATCACCCGATTCCCATTGAGTACTTGGAAGTGGATGCCTATGAGACGGGGCTTGCGTCGCATAGCTTTGATGTTGTCCACATGCGGCTGCTGTTGTGTCATCTGACGAGTCCGTCAAAGGTGATCGCCGAGGCCTATCGTTTGCTGAGGCCCGGAGGCGTACTGGTTTGCCAGGATTTGAAGCTTTCAAGCGTCTTTTGCTCCCCGGAGTCCGCTGCCTACACCCGCTTCGTTCAACTCGGCATGGCCATGGGACTGAAACTTGGAGTGGACTACGACTTCGGCGTACGATTGCCAGCCGCGGCCGCCGGCGCCGGGTTTCAATCAATACGGGTCTATCTGGAGCAGCCTGCCTATTTGAGCGGCCCTGAGAAGCAACTATGGGAGCACACTTTCGCGGAAACGGTTCCTGTTATGGTGCGCACGGGAGTGGCCACGGCGGAGGAGCTCAATGAGCTGCTTAAGCAGATGCGGGCGATCGCGCAGGACGGGAGCGTATTGATCGCACAGGCATGCCTTCCGGGCATAGTCGCGGTGAAGTAGAGAGGAAGCGGAAGCGGGCAGAGGCGGCGGATATCGAAGCCGGCTTGCGCGGCTGAAACAGAGCGCCCTTCCACCCGCCGCGATCTTTTGTGGGAAGGGCGACGCTCTCGCGCCCGAGTTCCAGCAGTGAGGCCTGGCTTGGTGGCGTGGGGCGCATGGGAGATGCGCGCGGCCTCGCCGGTTTCGCGGTTTCACCGGAAGCGGGGCAAGGAATCGACCAGTGGAGAGAGTGGTTTTCGAGGGCGCCTGCCAGGCGGAAGGCTGGACCGGTTATCGCCCGCCGTGGTCTTGCCAGCGGGTATGGCGAACAAGGCTGGCGGAGAGGCCGGGGAGGCGGAGCAGATGGCCGGCGCAGCGCTGTAGGGGCACGGGGGCAGAGAGCAAGGGGCGGAGCAGGCTGGCGCAGTGGAAGCCGGAGCCGGTGGCCGCGATCATTCGCGCGTTGTAGTCGTGCAGTGCGGCTTCTTCCTGGCTGAGCAGCGCTTGGGCTGCGAGGCGGGCGCCTAGGATGGCACGGCTGATGCCCGATCCGGTGAAGGGATCGATGAAACCAGCAGCATCACCGGCGAGCACTACCGGGTGCCCGTCAACGAACAGCAGGGGACGCATGGCTTGTATGCTAACCGGGGCCGTAAAGACGGCAGGGGTGGCAAGACGGGCTTGGGCCAGGCGCTCGCGCAGGGCGGGGTGAGGGACCGAGTTGACCAACCAGGCGAGCAGGTTGCGTCCTTTGCCGTAAGCCGCGGGCGCGACCAGGCCACAAACATTCACCCAGCCGTGTTCCACTGGCGCCACTCCCACGTAACCGCCGCGGAACGAGAACATGTCCACCGTCTCTTGCGCAGGCAGATCGCTAACGCGCAATTTGACGCCTAAGGAGAGGCTATGGGGACCGGGCACCGCAGCGTTAGCTATAGGGAGGCCGCGCAGGCGCCACCAGCGGCCACAGGCGAGCAGCAGGTGACGAGCTGTAATGTGGTGGCCGCCGGGAGCAGCGGCCCTGCTGACGCTAGCGCTGGCGGACACACTGGGAGGCAGGGTGGAAGCATGTCCAGCAGGATCACTGGCGGGGCAGATGGAGGCCTTAGTGGTAAGGCGCCAGTTGCCGGCTTCCCGGGAGACGCTTTCTACCGCGCAGCCCAGGTGAAAGACCGCGCCCAAAGCCAGCGCGCGCTGGTATAGGGCAGCATCCAGGGCGAGGCGGGAGAGGCCCCAGGCGGGGCGAGGCAGGGCAAGGTGGAAGGGACGGCCGTGGGCCGGATTCCAACTGCCACCAGCGATACGCCGGGCGCCGAGGCCGGTGAGCAGTGGCCCCAAGGATTCCGCTACCTCGCCGGAGAGGAACTCGCCGCAGACTTTATCGCGGGGAAAGCGCTCGCGCTCGAAGACGGCGACGCGTGCGCCGGCGCTGGCCAAGTCCGCTGCGGCGGTGCTGCCGGCGGGGCCGGCACCGACGATGGCGACGTCGAAATCACAGCTTGCGGCCATAAGGAAGAGGGATGCGGGCGGTCGCTGGGGCGGCATCTCCCGGCGCGTGTTCAGAGCGGGATGTTACCGTGCTTTTTGGCCGGGTTGCTGGCGCGCTTGCCGCGCAACAGTCCCAGTGCCTTGATGAGGCGCTTACGGGTCTCCTCGGGCTGGATTATCGCATCGACGTATCCACGTTCGAGGGCAGTGAAGGGATTGGCGACGCGGTCGCGGAACTCATCGAGCTTCTCGCGGCGAAAGGCATCGGGGTCTTCGGCCTGCTCGATCTCGCGGCGGAAGACGATGTTGACGGCCCCCTCGGGACCCATAACCGCCAATTCCGCGGTAGGCCAGACGTAATTGATGTCGGTGCGGAGGAACTTGGAAGCCATGACGCAGTAGGCGCCGCCGTAGGCCTTGCGGGTGATCACAGTGATCTTGGGTACGGTTGCTTCCGCAAAGGCGTAGAGCAGCTTGGCGCCGTGGCGGATGATGCCACCCCACTCCTGTTGGGTGCCGGGCAGGAAGCCGGGCACGTCTTCAAAGGTAATAAGGGGAATGTTGAAGCAATCGCAGAAGCGCACAAAGCGCGCGCCTTTGACGCTGGCATTGATGTCCAACACGCCGGCGAGATAGGCGGGCTGGTTGGCGACGATGCCAACGGACTCGCCGTTGAGGCGGGCAAAGCCAATCACCAGATTTGGCGCGAACAATTCCTGCACTTCGAAAAAGACGCCGTCATCGGCGACGGCGGTAATGGCCTGGCGCATGTCATAGGGCTGATTGGATTCAGGGGGCACCAGGGAATTCAGTTGTGGCGCGAGGCGGTCGACGGGATCGCTGGTGCGGCGCCGCGGCGGGTCGTCGAGGTTGTTGGAGGGCAGGTAGCTTAACAGCTCGCGGACCATGCGCAGGCAGCCAGCGTCATCGGGAGCAAGGAAATGGGCGACGCCGCTGGCCTGGTTGTGGGTGGTGGCGCCGCCCAGGTCCTCTTTGGAGACCTCCTCGTGGGTGACGGTCCTGATGACATCAGGTCCGGTGACAAACATGTAGGAGGAACGGTCGACCATGAAGATGAAATCGGTGATGGCGGGAGAATAGACCGCACCGCCGGCGCAGGGGCCGAGGATGGCGGAGATCTGGGGAACGACGCCACTGGCGAGGGTGTTACGCAGGAAGATTTTGGTATAGCCAGCGAGGGAGGCCACGCCCTCCTGGATGCGGGCACCGCCGCTGTCGTTGAGGCCAATCACGGGGGCGCCAACGCTCATGGCCAGGTCCATGACTTTGCAGATCTTCTCGGCATTGGTTTCGGAGAGCGAGCCGCCGAAGACGGTGAAATCCTGTGCGAAGACGAAGACGGGGCGGCCGTCGATGCGTCCCGAGCCGGTGACAAAGCCGTCTCCGGGGATGCGCTGCTGGTCCATGCCGAACTCGTCACAGCGGTGGGTGACGAGCTGATCAAACTCCTCGAAGCTGCCCTCGTCGAGCAGCAGCTCGACGCGTTCCCGGGCGGTGAGTTTGTTTTGGTCGTGCTGGCGTTGGCGCCGCTCGGGTCCACCTCCGGCCAGCGCCGCCGCCTGGCGCCGGCGCAACTCCTCGACTCGGCGTTCGAGAGACATAGGGTAATGGTGCCACAAGGGAGAAGGCTGGTGTAATTGCGGCACGGCCGCTTTCATTCCACCGGCTTTGGTGTAGGGCGTCACCCCAGGCGGAATTTCGTTCGGATTGCCCTCGCGCGTTGATGGGGGATTGAGGCGCGCAGCTTGCGCGCGGGGTGCGGCCTAGGCGCTGATGTAGCGGGCGTACAGCGAGCGGGCGACCGAGGGCTCGGTGGTGCCTTTGACGATGGCGCGACCATCGCTGAAGACGGTGAGCTCGTAGGGTCCGGTCCAGAACTTCAGCATCATGGCCGTGGAGCGGACGCGGCCCTGGGAGGCGAGGAGTTGGTGGAGACGGGAAAGGTCGAGTTGGCGGTGCTGCTCGTGTATTTGCACCGAGTCGCGGCCGCAGAGGGTTATGTGGGGGCGGAGTTCGGCGCGGAGATGGACGAAGTCGCGTTGCGCGCAGGCGCGGCATTGCGGATCGCGATCGGGTAAGGGCACCTGCTGAAAGTGGTTCACCCAAACGTCAGCCGCCCAAATGGTATTGCGGAGGGTACTGAGGCCGCTCTCTTCCGGGGGAGCGCCGGTGGCGTTGGCGGCGATGTACTTGACAGCCTCGCCAACCTGCAGTGAGGCGACGAGGTTAACGACCCAGTTCAACACCCCGGCGGTATCGCAGGTGGCCTGGGGAGCGGTGGGCATTGCGCCCAGCACGCACTCCAGGCAGGGGCCACCGGGCAGCACGTTCAAGGTCACGCCATAGGCTCCCACCACGGCGCCGTAAATCCAGGGGCGCGCCTGCTCGATGGACCAGTCGTTGATCAGGTAGCGAGTCTCGAAGTTGTCGCAGCCGTCCAGGACGATGTCAGCGGGTGCGAGGAGCTGATGGATATTGGCCGGGGTCAAATCCGCAATGACCGGGTTGAGAGCCACCTCGCGATTCATGCAGGTCAGGTGAGTGGCGGCGGCGGTGGCTTTGGGGCGGCCTTCGGCGGCGTCCTGCTCGTCAAACAGGTTCTGGCGCTGCAGATTGCTGGGTTCGACAAAGTCGCGGTCGATAAGGGTGAGGCGGCCAACGCCGGCGCGGGTGAGCAGCAGGGCTTGGGCGCTGCCCAAAGCGCCACAGCCGACGATGGCGACATGAGCGGCGCGCAGGCGCTGCTGGCCGCGGCGGCCAAAAGGCGTAAATAGAATCTGCCGCGAGTAGCGCTCCCAAACCGCTTCGGAATCACTCATGTGCGCGCCCTTTGTCCCGTGTTCCAGTATAAACAGCGGCAGGCGAAGGCGCGGGTTTGCTCGATCCAGGGGGATGGCCAGGGACTATCCGGCCTCGGCTGCCAGACAAAATTCCTGCAGCCGCTCCTGGGTGCCCTCCGGGTCGGGGGCCTTCTGGGGAGGCGTCCAGTCTCGCGGCGATCCCGCTGCCAGCAGGAGGCGGGCGACGGCCAGGTGGTCTGTTCCGGGGGCATGAGGATCATGGCTCCAGCCCTCGCATGCCCAGAGCAGCGGGGAAGCGGCAAACATAGAGTCAAGCGCGTTGACATTGGCGCCGTGGGCGAGAAGTACCTGAGTGGCTTCCACGCGGCCGGCCATGGCGGCGCGGTGCAGCGCCCTGACGCCATCGGCATCCGGAACGTTGGGGTCAAAGCCGCAGGAGAGCATGGCTCGCAGCACCGGCACATCACCGCGCTGGGCGGGGACCTGCATGAGGAGATGATGTTCAGGCTGGAGTTGATGGCGCAGGGTGGGATCCGCAGCCAGCATTTCCGCGGCGTGTTTGCCATTGCCGGAAGTGCAGGCGGAGACGAAATGTTCCAGCGGCGAGAGCTCGTCTTGAGCGCCATGTTGCAGCAGCCAGGCGGCGATTTCCATGTTGCCGTGCAGCGCGGCGACGGAATGCGGTGTGCGCCCATCGGGGCGGCGGCGGTGAACATCGGCGCCATGAGAGACGAGCAGCTCGACCATGGCAAGATCCCAGCGTTCCGCGGCGATATGCAAAGGGGCATCGCCGGGCGCGGCCCAAACCAGGTTGGCATCGGCGCCGTGTTCCAGCAGCCAGCGAATGCCTTGCGTGCGGCCGGCCCATCCGAGCACATAGCGCAGCGGCGGCACGCCGCCGGGAATACCGTCGACATTGACATGGAAGCGGTGCAGCAGTTCCAGGGCGGCAAGGTTTCCCGAACCGGCGGCGATATGCAGGGAGACGCCGTCGTTGGGTTGGGCGCCCGCTTCCAGTAAGGCCTCGGCCAGTGCGAGGTGCTCCATATCGATGAGCGCGCCCCAGAGTGCGGTGCGAGGGAGCTCGGGGTGCCAGTTCCAGTGGTACTGGGGGTTGGGATCGGCGCCGTGACGGAGCAGGGTGCGCGCAATCCGCACCAGGTCCTCGGCGCGGCGCGGGTCATCACGATGCAGGCAGGAGTGACAGACGTAGAGCAGCGGCTCCCAATTTTGCACGCCGCCAGGCTGGAGCGCCGCTTGGGGATGCGCTTGCAGACAGCGCTCGACCGCCGCTGTGTCGCCGAGCACCAGTTCGGTGAAGAGGCTGGCGTGCGCAATACCGGGATGGCGGTGCAGCAGGCGAAGAGCGCGATCTTTGGCATTTCCGGTGGCGCAGCGGAGGAACTCGTCGACCGCGGCGGTGAAGGGAAGGCAACGTTCCTCGATTTCCTCGCGCAGCCGGTTCCAGGAACTAAAGCCGTATTCGCGGGCAATGACGAACTGCGCCTGATGCAGAGCGAGGCTGTGTTGCGGGCCAGGCGAGGCATCGAAGATGGCGTGGAAGCGCCGCAGAGCGGATGGGTCGCCGGCGCGAGCGGCTTGCAGTAAGGACTTGGCTTGTTTTTTGAGCTGCTCCAGGTTGGGGCGCTGGGGCAATTGCAGCGTCATAAAGATCTCCATGCTGGGGCCTGGGTTCGCAATCAGGCAGCACGAGATCAGACGTGCAACGGATCGGGAATAGGCAGTGGGCTTGGCCCTTCGCGCGAACCTGCGGGCGCCTGGAGCGCACGCATTTTGAATAGCACAAGGCTCAAGGGAGCGTCAAGGAAAGCTGGCGGGCGTGGAAAGAGCGTCAAAGTGTACCTTTTTCCCCTCGCGCGGGGTTGACGCTTGTCACGGCGAACTCCTTGGCTTTTGCGGCTAACTGATAACAAAGGACGCAATGCAAGGCTGCGCCCAAAGGAGCGATTCGCGGAGGTAACCTCATGAAGGTGTTATGGAGTATGGCGCTGGTGGTGGTGGCGGCTGTGGCATTCACGATTGGAAGCACAACGGCGCGGCGAGCCGCACTCCATCAGCAGACGATTGATAATTTGTCCACGGCGATGCATGGCGAAGCGTTTGCCTTCGCCAAGTACATGTTGTACGCGCAACATGCCCGCCAGTCAGGTGACCCGCGTCTGGCGAGGCTATTCGCGCAGACGGCACACACGGAGCGCTTTCAGCATTTCGCCGAGGAGGCACAGCTTTCCGGACTGGTGGGAAGCGACGCGGACAACCTGCGGGACGCGATCAAAGGCGAGACGTATGAAGTTAACACCATGTATCCCCGCTTTGCCAAGCAAGCGGCGGCGTTAGGGGATCAGGCGGCGGCGAGCCGTTTTGCAGAGATTCGCAGGGACGAGATGACGCATCGGGATGCCTATCAGGCGGCGCTGAATGCACTGGAGCCGCAGCAAGGTGGTAGGTAGTTCACACGGTTGTTGTTAAAGATGTGGTTTAGCGCCAGGCGAGAGCCGGCTCACGCGAGTAGCCCGTGTCTTTCGGCGGCAGCAGCAGTCGCTGTGCCCTGGCCCAATGCCGGAGGGGGCACGGTCTCGTCTCTTGAGGCCTTCGCCGGCGTTGCCGGAATAGCGGCTCGCGTTCTCCGGTGAGACCCAGAAGCCGCCCATGCCGGGTGCTCTTTCCACGCGAGCCGGCCCAATTCCGCGCGAGCCGGCCCAATTCCGCGCGAGCTCCACCTGCGGCAAACTTCGCTTTTATTCCACTCGTTTCGGCGCCGGTTGCGGTGCCGCGCGGCGCGGGGTGGGATGCAACGCTGGATTTGAGAGTCGCTTGGCGTGCGATTTTGAGTTCCAAATCCGTTGGACATGCCGGTGGCTGGTGAGGGGCAGAGTAGGCGGAGCGGCGGAGGCCGGTTGATGGGGGCATGCAAGTGTTGCTTCGCACAGGAATCGTTTAAAGTCTTTAATCCTCATTTAACCCCCGGTTAATAGGCGGCTCCCCACAATGCTGCTGTTGGGAGAGATCCATGACAGAACCTCTACGTTGGCAGGACAAGTCCCAGGCGGAGTCTGAGAACGCCCGGGTGGGAATTTTATTGGCCGGAATGGGCTCAATTGCGACCACGCTGATCGCGGGAGTGGAAGCGGTTAAGAGCGGGCTGGCGCGTCCCTTTGGGGCGATCACGCAGTTGATGCAGATCGACGACGCGGAAGATCCGGGACAAAAGGTGCCGCTCGCGACCTACCTGCGGTTGCCGCAACTGGATCAACTGGTATTTGGGGGATGGGACATTTCGGGGGGCAACTGCTATGAATCGGCGGTGCGCGCGGCGGTTCTGGACCGTGGACTGCTGGAGCAGTTGCGGCCGGCGCTGGAGAAGATTCAGCCGATGCCCGGCATTCACGATCCCCGCTTCCTGCGCCGCACGGAAGGCCGCAAGCTGAAGCCGGAGACCAATAAGATGGAGCAGGCGGAGGCGCTGCGTGCCGACATTCGCGAGTTTCGCCGCCGCAACGGACTGCAGGATGTGGTTGTGATGTGGTGCGGTTCCACGGAGGTTTTTCTTACCCCCGGACCGGCGCATCAAGGCCTGAAGATATTCGAGACGGCGCTGCGCGAGAACGATCCCAGCATTGCGCCCAGCATGGTTTACGCCTACGCGGCGCTGCAGGAGGGCTGTTCGTTTGTGAACGCGACGCCCACGCTGACGGTTGATCTGCCGGTGATGATCGATCTGGCCAAGGCGAAGGGCTGCGTGATCAGCGGCAAGGATCTGAAGACCGGGCAGACGCTGTTGAAGACGATTCTGGCGCCGGGGATCAAGCAGCGGATGCTGGGTCTGTCGGGCTGGTTTTCGATGAATATTCTGGGCAATCAGGATGGGGCGGTGCTGGACGATCCGGCGGCTTTCCGCAGTAAGGAAGAGTCGAAGCTGTCGGTACTGAACCAGATTCTGGACGCGGGGACCTATCCGGAGCTGTACGGCAACGTGTCGCACCAGGTGAAAATCAACTATTATCCCCCGCGGGGCGACAACAAGGAGAGCTGGGACACGATTGACCTGATCGGGTGGCTGGGCTACCAGATGCAGATCAAGGTAAACTTCTTGTGCCGAGACAGTATTTTGGCCGCCCCCCTGCTGCTGGATCTGGCGCTGTTGAGCTATGCGGCCCAACGCGCGGGAGAAAGCGGCGTGCAGGAGTGGCTGGGCTTTTTCTTCAAGAGCCCGCAGGTAAGCGCCGGCCAGCCGCAGCATGACCTGAGCCTGCAGTTCCAGAGACTGGAGCAGACGCTTCATCGCCTGGCGCAGCAGTTGCGGGTCAAGGCGGTGGTGTAAAGCGGACCGCTGGGAACAGCGGTTCGGTTTGCAAGGGTGCGGGCCGCGGTAGGGCAGTGGCGGGAGTTTACCAACAGGGAGCTTGTTGGGTTGCCCGTGTGCCTGTACCGAAGGGCTAGTGCGGGATGAAAAGCGGCCGGGCCTCCCTTCCGGGTGCGCCGGCCCTGCTCCATCGGCCAGTGGAAACGCCATCTGGGTTCGCCGGTCGTCTGGCGGACAGAGGAGACGTGTGTGATTGACTTGCAAGGCAGGGTAGCGCTGGTGACCGGCGCGGCCCGGGGAATCGGGCGGGCGATCGCGCTGCGCCTGGCGGATCACGGCGCGGACGTGGTCATCAATTACGTGACCAGCGAAGACCGGGCCAAGGCGCTGGCGGAGGAGATTCGCGGCAAAGGGCGGCGCGCGGAGATTGTCGAAGCCGACGCCATCAGCAGCGAGGGGATCACGAAGCTTTTTGACTTTGTGAAGGCGCAATTTGGCCACCTCGACATTTTCATTAACAACGCCATTGATGTGGCCGCGTTTGGTCCACTGCTACGCACCAGGAAAGACGGTTGGGAACACACGTTGAACGGCAACACCAACGCGCTGCTGTACAGCGCGCAGCGTTGCGTGCCGCTGATGAAGGACCGCAAGGGCAAGATCGTGAGCCTGTCGAGTCTGGGTTCGCAGCACTATATACCGGGCTACGCCGCGATTGGCGTGACCAAGGCGGCGACCGAGGCATTGACCCGCTATCTGGGCGTGGAGTTGGGGAGGCTGGGCATCAACGTGAACACGCTTTCGGCGGGTCCGATAGAGACCGACGCGCTGAAGCTGTTTTCCACGTTTGAGCAGATGAAAAAGGCGTGCGAGGAGTACTCTCCCGCCGGGCGGATCGGGACGCCGGACGACGTCTGCGACGTAGTCGCGTTTCTGTGTTCCGACGCGGCCCACTGGATTTACGGACAGACCATCATCGCCGATGGCGGTCTGTCGCTGATGAGCGTGCGCTGAGGCATCAGCGCGGCAAGAAATTCAATTCCGGCGCCGCAGAGGGTGGCGCCGCGGAGGCTACGAGATGACTGAAGTGAGCAAGAGCTCCGAAGAGGTACTGCATATCCGCAAGGCCGCCGACAGTGTGCTGGCCACTCGTCACGACGAGATTCTGACCACGGTGCGCAAAGCGGTGGCCAGCGTGCTGGGCAAGGACGAGGATGAGGTGCAGGCCAACTCCAGCCTGATGAAGGATCTGGGCGCCGAGTCGCTCGATTTTCTGGATCTGCTGTTCCAGTTGGAATCGGAATTCGGAATCAAGATTCCGCGCGGTGGCATTCAGAAGGCGACGCAGGGATCGTTGAGCGACGCCGAGTTTCAGCAGAACGGCATTCTGACCGAAGCCGCCCTGGAGCGTCTGCGCATACTGATGCCCGAAGTGGACCCGGCGAAATTCCATACCGGCTTGCCGGCGCGCGAGATTCCGACGCTGTTCACTCCCGAAACGTTTGCCCGGCTGGTGGCGTGGCGGTTGGGGGAGACGGGCGGAGCGAGCACCAGCGCGGGAAGCTGAACTGGTCGCCAAGCGGTGGATGCACAGGGGCACATGGCGGCTCCGCAGTCGAAGTGTGCCTGAAGTTGGCGGGATAGTGAGCGGGCAGGCATTGCGTTGCAGAGGGGCTGGCCAACAGCGGGAAAGGGCCAAGGGGAACGTGCGATTCATTCTGATCGACAAAATCACCGAGCTGGAGCCGGGCAGTCACGCCGTGGGCGTAAAAAACCCGGCGATGGCGGAGGACTATTTTGCCGACCATTTTCCCGGATTTCCGGTGGTTCCCGGCGTGCTGCTGGTGGAAGCGATGGCGCAATTGGCCGGGCGGCTGATCACGTACACGGTGCGGGCGGAGACGGGCGAGGTGGTACTGCCGGTGCTGCTGGGTGTGAGTAACGCCAAATTCCGGCGTTTTGTGCGACCGGGCGACACCGTGGTGGTGCGAGTGGAGTTGACGGCGATGACCGATGGCGCGGGCCGTTGTAAGGGGACGGCGCAAGTCGATGGCCAGACGATGACCACGGCCGAGGTGACGCTGGGATATCAGAGCGGGGGAGACAACGTGATTCCGGAGTCGGCGCGGCAGGATCTGGAGCGCTGGGCGGAGAACGTGAACCGGGCGCTGCTGCGCGAGCACTGGCCGCGGCTGCAGGCGCTGGGCAAGGGAAAGGGAACGGGAGCGGAATGAAGTCGCACGGTCCAAATAAAGGCAGGCGAGTGGTGGTGACCGGGCTGGGGGCGGTGACGCCGATTGGGCATAATGCCGCCGAAACCTGGCAAGGGCTGAAGGAGCGCCGTTGCGGGATCGACACGATTTCGCTGTTTGACGCCTCAACCTTCGAGACGCGCATTGCCGGCGAGGTACGCGGCTTTGATCTGGAGAAGGTGCAGGGCAAGGCGCCGGCGGAAATTCAGGACGTGCTGGACCGCAAGAACACGTTTGGCTACGCGGCGGCGCTGGAAGCGCTGGGCGACGCGGGTCTGAAGCTGGGCGACGCCAGCGTGGATGGCAGCCGCATTGGCGTGTCGATGGGTACGGAGGGGCGGCGCGATTGCCTATTGCCGGAGTTAGCGGCCCGCAAGTTGCGGGCGCGGACGGAAGCGGAGCGGCGCGCGGCGCTGGCGGCGATTCCCGGTTACGAATACCTGCGCTATGCGCCCTACGCTCTGGTTTACGCGCTCAGTTCGCTGATTGGGGCGCGGGGCCCGATGAACACGATCTCAACCGCGTGCACGTCCAGCTCGCAGGCGGTGGGATTCGCGGTGGAGAAGATTCGCAGCGGCGACGCGGACATCATGCTGGCGGGGGGAGCGGAGAGCCTGATGGAGCCGACCATGGTGTCCAGCTTTATCCTGCTGGGCGCGCTCTCCAAGCGCAACGACAATCCCAAGGCGGCATCGCGTCCCTTTGACGGGGCGCGCGACGGCTTTGTGCTGGCGGAAGGCGCGGCCATGCTGGTGCTGGAAGACGCCTGGCACGCCTACCGGAGGGGAGCGCGCATTTACGGCGAGATTGCCGGTTTTGGCTGCTCCATTAACGCATATCGCATAACCGACTCGCCTCCGGACGGACAAGGGCCGCTGTTGGCCATGAATGCGGCGTTGGAAGACGCGGGGATCGCTCCCAGCGAGGTGGACTACATCAACGCCCACGGGACCTCGACCGTGCAGAACGACGCCAGCGAAACCATGGCCATCAAGCGCTGTCTGGGCGAGTACGCCAGGAAGGTCCCCATCAGCTCGACCAAGTCGATGACGGGGCATATGGTGAACGCGGCCGGAGCGATTGAGGCATTGATTTCACTGCTGGTGATAGGTGAAGGTTACATTCCGCCAACCCTGAACCAGGAGATGGCGGACCCAGTTTGCGATCTGGACTACGTACCCAACGTGGGGCGGCAGGCGAAGGTGCGGACGGTGATTTCGAATTCGTTTGGTTTTGGTGGATCCAACGGGAGCTTGGTATTTCGTGAATACGTCGCGTGAACCCGGACGCCGTGTGGTCATCACCGGCATAGGCATGGTCTCGCCGCTGGGCTGTTCAGCCGAGCAGTTGTGGGCGGCATTGGGCGAGGGGCGCAGTGGTTTGCGTGCGATAACGCACTTCGATGTAGCGCCGTTCCGCACGCGCCTTGGCGGTGCGATTCCAGATTTCAACGCGCGCCAGTTCATCGCCGACCCCAAGTCGCTGAAGCTGATGACGCGCCCGGTGCGCATTGGGGTAGCGGCGGCGGAGCTGGCGGTCAAGAGCGCGCAACTCAATCTAGAGGGAGTGGACCCATTCCGGATTGCCTGCTTTGTGGGGTCGCCGGGACATGCGGGGGATCGCGACGAGCTGCTGCCAGCGCTGGAAGTGGCGCTGCGTAACGGCGATCCGGTGGATTTGCGGCTGTTTGGCGCGGAGGGGATTTCCACCATCAATCCGTTGTGGCTGCTGAAGAGTCTGGCGAACATCGTGCTTTACTTCGTCAGTCTGAAGCTGGGGGCGCAGGGGCTGAACGCCAATATCTGCATGAGCGGAGCAGGGGGCGCGATCGCGATTGGCGAGGCTTTCCGGGCCGTGCGGCAAGGCAAGGCGGATATCGCGGTGGCGGGAGGCTACGAGTCGCTGCTGGATGAAGAGCGGCTGGAGAGCTTTGAATCATCCGGTTTGCTGTACCAGGGCGGCAACGACGGCGAGGGTGAAGCGGCGGGCGCCAGCCGTCCCTTTGACCGGCAGCGCGCCGGCTTTGTGCCCGCCGAGGGCGGAACGTTTTTGGTGATGGAGGAGCGAGAGGCGGCGCTGGCGCGCGGGGCTCGCATATACGGTGAAATTCGCGGTTTCGCGGCGGCCAGCAGCGGGGTGGGGCCGCGTCCGGCGGAAACGCAGCAGGCGTTTCAGGCGGCGATGGAAAATGCGCTGGCGGATGCCCGGCTGGATCCCTGGGAATTGGACGCCATCTTTGCCCAGGCCTGCGGTGCACGCCACGCGGACGCGGTCGAGGCGCAGGCCATCAAGGCGCTGCTCACGGCGCGCTCGAGCTACGTGCCAGTGACCGCGATCAAGTCGTTCACCGGCAACCTGTTGGCGGGCTCGGCCCCGCTGGAGGTGGTTGCGGGATTGGGGTGCGTGGGCGGACACATTGGTTTACCGCCGGTGAAAAATCTGAATCAGCCGGATCCCGACCTGGGTTTGGCCTATGTGTTGGAAGCTCAGGCGGCGCGTCCATTGCGCCACCTGCTGGTGAACGCCGCCAGTCCGGTGGGCAACACCGCTTCGCTGGTGATCAGCCAAAGCGTCTGAGCGCGCCGTTTCGAGCGCGAGGAAAGCTATGCGTCTTAAAGGGAAAACCGCATTAGTCACCGGCGCCAGCCGGGGGATTGGCCGCGCCATTGCTTTGCGGCTGGCGCAGGATGGCGCCCGGGTTGGGATCAACTATCGCAGCCATCAGGCCGACGCCGAAAAAGTGCGCGATGAGATTCGCGCCCAAGGGGGTGAGGCGGAGATTTTTCCCGCCGACGTCTCGCAGCTCGCGCAAGTGCAGGCGATGTTTGAAGCGGTGCAGACCCAGTTTGGGCGGCTTGACATCCTGATCAACAACGCCGGCATTACGCGCGACACGCTGCTGCTGAGCATGGAAGAGGAAGACTGGCGGGCGGTGCTGCAGACCAATCTGGACTCCGTGTTTTATTGCAGCCGTGCGGCGGCCAAGCTGATGGTGCGGCAGCGCTGGGGCCGGATTGTGAATCTCTCTTCGGCGGCCGGGCATAAGCCCAACCGCGGGCACGCCAACTATGCCGCCTCCAAAGGCGCCATCAATGCGATGACGCGGGCGCTGGCGGCGGAACTGGCCAGCCGCAACATCAACGTGAACGCCGTGGCGCCGGGCATGATCGAGACCGACATGAGCCAGAATATCCGCGAGATGGCAGCGGATAAGATCCTGCCGTTCATCACGCTGAACCGTTTTGGCAAGCCGGAAGAGATCGCCGGAGTGGTCGCCTTTTTGGTTTCCCCGGATGCTGACTACATCACCGGCGAAGTACTGCACGTGGATGGAGGCATGCGGGGCTAAATGGAAGGTGAGGCCAGCATCGTCGCCATCACCGGCGTTGGGGTATTAACGCCTGCGGGGGTGGGCCCCGCGGCGCTGCGGAATTGGTTGCGTGATCCCGGGGAGGTCGGGCGGCCGGTCCCCGATTTCGACGCAGCCGCCTACATACACAATCCCAAAGTATTGCGCTCGATGCAGCGGCTCTTTCAGTTGGCGTCGGCGGCAGCGGTGCTGGCCATGCGGCAAGCGGGGATGGGCTCGACCGCTGAACTAACCAGCCACGCCGACGTGACCCGGGCGGGAACGGCCCTGGCGACCACTGACATATCCCCGATCACAGCGGATCTGGTGCAGACGCTGGAGGAGGCTGGGGGCGGGGAGTTGCAGTTGAGCCGGTTTGGGGAGGTGGCGTTGCACAAGCTGCATCCCTTCCGCCGTTTAACACTTCTGGCCAACATGGCGGCTGCGCATGTGTCGCTGCTGTTCGGATTGCAAGGGCCGAGCTTCACGATGACCTCTGGCGTGGAAGCGGCGCAGCAGGCGGTGGCGGAAAGTTACTGGACGATCGTGGAAGGGCGGGCGGATCTCATGGTCTGTGAAGCCGGCGACTCGCCCGCCTATGGCGTAGAAACGGAGACGAGCCGCGAGGCCGCTGGCGCTCTGGTTTTGGAGCGCTGGAGCAGTGCCAAGGCGCGAGGAGCGGCGGTGGTGGGGCTGCTGCGGGCGACTGCGGCGTCTGGTGGTGTGGTTGCGGCACGAATCGACGAGGAGCCTTTACGGCGTTGCCCGGCGAGTGGCGGGTTGTTGAGCATGATCGAGGCAGTGGACAGGCTGAGCGGCGCCGATCCGCAACGGAGCGAGGGAGTGGCGGCGGGGGCTGGACTACAGATACTGCCCGCTTCCTATGCCGAGGTAGCCGCGCGATGAGGCGAGCGGTCATTACCGGAATGGGTGTGGTTTCCGCGCTGGGAGTGGGGCAGCGGCAAACGGCCGAGCGGATGCGCCGGGGACACAACGGCATTGGCGCGATACGCCAGTTTCCGGTGGATGGTTTTCCGGTGCGGATCGCAGGTGAAATTACCGATGCCGTCTTTCCCAGTGGCAATCCGCGCATGGCAGCGCTGGCGCGGCAGGTTCTGGAAGAGGCGTTGAGTGAGGCGCAACTGCCGGCGGCGGATGCCGCGCAGGATCGCGCCCTGGTGTGGGCGGTGGGCAAGCCCCCCACGGACCTGCAGATGCTGGGCCGGGTGGTGGCAGGCGTGCGGGGGACTGATGTCATCGAGGAGCAGATGGCGCGCGCGCAGGAGGCGTATGTGAACGCGGAGGAGCGCCCCCGGCCCCAGCAGTTGCTGAGCGGCTTAGCGCAGCGGGCGGGGGTTGGAGGCGCACGCTACTCCTGCTATACCGCCTGCGCTTCTGGGAACGATGCGTTGGGAATGGCCAAACGCATTATTGAACGGGGGCAGGCGGAGGTGGTCATTGCCGGCGCCACCGACAGCCAGATTGATCCGCTGAGTTTGCTGGAATTTGAACTGCTTTCGGCGCTGGCGCACGAAGGGCCGGAACGGGCCTGCAGGCCCTTTGACCGTCATCGCACCGGTTTCGTGGTTGGCGAAGGAGCCGCCGCCTTCGTGCTGGAAGAGGCGGGGCACGCGGAAGCGCGGGGCGCGCGGCCGCTGGCGCAACTGGCGGGTTATGGCAGCTCGTTGGACTGTTTTGGGCTGACCAAGTGTCATCCGCAGGGGCGGGGTGCGGCGCAGGCCATTGGTGCGGCCTTGCACGATGCCGGGCTGAGGCCGGGCGAGATCGACTACATCAACGCGCACGGCACGGGCACGGTATTGAACGACCAGGCGGAGGCGGCAGCTTTGCGCCGGGTGTGGGGCGATGCCGCGGCGCGGGTTCCGGTGAGTTCAACCAAAGCCATGACCGGACATCTGATCGCCGCCGCCTCGGCGGTGGAGGCGGTGTTGACGGTGTTGGCAATGCGGGAGAGTTTTATTCCACCAACGCTGAACTACAGCACTCCCGACCCCGACTGTTTGCTGAATGTGGTGGCGGGAGAGGCGCGCGCGGCGCACATCGGGGTGGCAATGAGTAACGGATTTGGATTTGGGGGACAGAATTCGTCGCTGATTCTGCGCAATGCGGCCGGGCGCTGAGCACGGCGGGGAGGGCGTGCGGAGGAAGCGACGCGAGGGAAGCGAGAGGCGGGGCGGAAGCCCTGTTGAGGAACCGGTTACGTATGGCAATCCATCGCCTCATCAAGTTTGTTGACGAACGGCTGTTGAACCAGCCGGGGCGGCGCTTGCGCTTTGGCCAGCGCCTGACACCCGGGCTGATCCGCCGCTTACAGCGGCAGGGGATGAACCGCACGGTGCGCTACGCGGCCAAGCATTCGCGGTTTTATCAGCGGAAGTTCAAGGAATTCGGCATCGATCCGCGCAAGGTGTACAGTCACGCCGACCTGGGGAACTTTTTTACGACGGCGGCCGATCTGCGCAACAACCCGGTGGAGGACTTCTTATGCGCGCCACCGGAGTTTGGTTTTGAAACGACCGGCACTTCGATGGGGGTGAATAAGCGGGTTTATTTCTCCTATGCGGAAATGCAGCATTATGGCCGCGATTCGGCGGCGGGACTGTATAACCTGGGAGTACGCCGCGAGGATGTGGTAGCGGACGGGTTCGACTATTCCTTCTGGAACGCGCCGTTCACCGCCTACTACGCGCTGATTCCGCTGCGCTGCCTGCACGTGATCGGCGCCTTTGTGGAGCCCAAGGAGTTTTACGAGCGCGTGAAAGTGTACCGCCCGACGGTGATTATGGGCGTGCCAACACATATTGTTCGCGTCACCGAGGTTGCGGAAAAAGAGGGGATCTGGCCGGTAAAACTGCTTTTGCTGGGTGGAGAGAACCTGAGCGAGCGGACGCGGCGCTACATCGAATCGGTCTGGAAAGGGGCGCGGGTGGTGCTGAGTTATGGGCAGACGGAAGCCTTCGGGGCCAACGGAATCGAGTGCCCGGAAAAGCACGGATATCACCTCGACGATCTGAATCTGGTCAATGAGATCGCCGATCCCGATGAGGATGGTTATGGCGAACTCACCTACACCACGCTCAATCGCCAGGTGATGCCGCTGATCCGCTACCGCTCCGCGGATGTAACACGTTGGGCGCAAGACGGGCAATGCCAATGCGGCTTGCAGTTGATGCCGCGGGTGGCGCGTATCGCGGGCCGTTCCGACGAGCTCATCAATTGCTCAATGGGCAACATCAGCCCCTACTGGTTCGAGGAGATCCTGCGTGACATCCACGATGTGACGGACGACTGGCAGGTGATCGTGCGGCGGGGGGACCGCGACGATCGCATCGAGTTTCATCTCGAACTGCGGCCCGAGGCGGGCGCCGACGAGGTGCGGGAGCATATTTTCCGCAATATCGAGGAGCGGTTTCCGGATTGCTGGCGCTATTACCAGAAGCGATTTTTTGAGTTCGACTTTCACTATCACGCGCCCCGCACGTTGAGCACGGGACGCAAGCTGCGGCGGCTGATCGACGCGCGCCGCGACGCCTGGGAACAATAGGCGGACCGGAGCAAAGCCGCGGCACAGACCGCGCGAAGACGAGGAGAACTGCGACATGGGTGACCTGGCAATTCGTGGGGGGGCGCAAAGCGTTCCCGCGAAGTTGGCGAAGACAAGCTGGCCGGTGGTGACCGAAGCGGACAAGCGCGCCGTGATGGGGGTGCTGGAGCGGAAGGTCTTGTGGGCGATGACGGCCGTCGATGGCCTGCACTGCCCCGAGCAGGACGCGCTGGAGCGGGAGTTCGCGGCCTTTCTGGGGGCGCGCTATGCGCTGGCGGTGAACGGTGGCACGGCGGGGCTGCACATGGCGGTGGCGGCCGCGGGGGTTCAGGCCGGCGATGAGGTGATTACCTCGGCCTATTCGTTTCTGGCCACTCCCGCCGCCATTCTGCATGCCGGGGCGGTCCCCGTCTTTGTCGATATCGATCCGCGCACGTGGAACATCGATGCCGCGAAGATCGAGGCCAAGATTACGCCGCGGACGCGCGCCATCCTAGCCGTCGATATTCACGGCCTGACCGCCGACTGGGACGCCATTCACGCGGTTGCGCGCAAGCACAAGTTGCTGGTGTTGGAAGATGCCTGTCAGGCGCCGGGCGCGAAATACAAAGGGCGGGGCGCGGGCAATCTGGGGCTGGCGGCGGGATTCAGCGTCAACGGCACGAAGAACTTCGCGGTGGGCGAGGGCGGCTTCATGGTGACCAACGACGAAGAGGTTTACTATCGCGCCAACTGGATCAAGCAGGTGGGCGAGACGCTGCCGGCCAGCAACCGGACGATGGAATTCCAGCACCTGCTGGCCTGGAATTACCGGGTACAGGAGATGCCGTGCGCGCTGGCGCGTACGCAGCTTGCGCGGCTGGCGGAGGTGAACCGTACCGGGCAGCGAAACGCCCGTATTGTGGACAGCTATTTGCAGAACACGCCCGGACTGCGCGCGCCTTTTGTGCCGCAGGAGTGTGAATCGGTGTACCACAAGTACCGGATCACAATCGTGCCCGAGGAGTTGGACACGCCATTGCGGGGCCAGGAGCTGCGTGACGCCTTCATGGCGGCGCTGAGCGCGGAGGGCGTGGATGTGGATCTGTGGGGCACGGCGCCGTTGCCGGCGCATCCGATGATCCAATCGCATTATGGGCAGGGCCGCAACGTTCCCTGGAGCCTGAACGGCGATCCCGCGCAGTACGTCTACCGCGCCGAGGATTATCCGGAGACATTGCGGATGTTCGCCAACTCGTTCTGTCTAACCAACGACGAGTTCCCCATTTACGCGCAGAGCGAGGAGCTGATGCACGCTTACGGGAAGGCGTTACAAAAAGTGGCGAGCGGGGCGGGGCAAATGCAAGCCAGCAAGGCCTGGCAGACAGCGACATAGCTGCTGGAAAGCCGCTTTGGAGGCGGAGCGCGCAAAGAACTTGGACAGGATCGAGGCAGTGTGAAGGACAGCCGAGGAGGGCGCCAGTGGCGCCGGGTTGCCTCGGGGTAGTGCAGTTGACGCCGCAATTCGCCATTTCAGGCAGGCGCGGAGGCCGGCCGGTTGTGGAGGGGTAACGGGGGGCGAGGGAGTGCCGCCGCAACCTAAACTCGCCCGCCATCATCAGTTGAAAGTGGGCGGAGAAAAATATGGCGACGGCGGCACGAATCGTACTAAATCCACAGCGGCGCGGGGGCCAGGCGGAGCGGCTGCTCGGCTACCTGCAGGAGCGCGTGGTGGGGCAACGGGCGGCGCTGGAGCCAATCGTTGACGCCTATCAAATGTTTTTGGCCGGGCTGCAGGCGCAACAGCGGCCGATTGCCAATTTTCTGTTTCTGGGCCCGACCGGGACGGGCAAGACGCACGTCGTTGAAGCGCTGGCGGAGGCACTGTTTCACCAGCCCAATGCGGTCATTAAGGTAGACTGTGGCGAATTCCAGCACAGTCATGAGATCGCCAAGCTGATTGGTTCGCCGCCGGGCTACCTGGGGCATCGAGAGACGCACCCGGTGCTGACGCAGGAGGCACTGAACCAATACCAGACCCCAGAAACTCCTCTGGCGCTGGTGTTGTTTGACGAGATCGAGAAGGCCAGTGATGCGCTGTGGCAGCTCCTGCTGGGCATTCTGGACAAGGCGACGCTGACGCTGGGGGACAACCGCCGGGTGTCGTTCATGCAGACGATGATCTTCATGACCAGTAACCTGGGCGCCAGCGAGATGCAACGGGTGCTGCAGCCGGGGTTAGGATTTGCCCCGGCATGGGCGGCCATTGAGCAGAGCAGGCTGGTGAGTACGGCGACGGAGGCGGCGCGGCGGAAGTTTTCTCCCGAGTTTTTCAACCGTCTGGACCATGTGGTGGTGTTCCATCCCCTGGAGCGCAAACAATTGGAGCAAGTCCTGGAGCTGGAGCTGGAGCAGGTGCGGCAGCGGCTGCTGAAGGCGTCATCGCTGCAAAGCGTGTTCAGTTTTCGTTGCACGCCGGCGGCGCGCGATTTGTTGCTGCGGGAGGGGATTGACCCGAAATACGGAGCGCGTCATTTGAAGCGAGCGATCGAGCGCCACTTGGTGCACCCATTGGCCAATCTGCTGGCGACCGCCCAGGTGCAGCCGCATGACACGTTGTTGGTGGACGCCGACGAGTGCGGCAGTGGTTTGAATTTTTCGCGCGAGCCGGCAATGGTGCGGCGCCTGGCCTCCTCGCGGTAGCCATAGCTGCCTCAGCCGCCGGCCGAGTGCGTTTGCGAGTGCGACAGAAAAGCGGCTTTCCCCTTGGGGAAAGCCGCTTTTCTGCGTTGAGAGCCCGGATTCGTTTACTGCAAGGTGATGTAGGTGAGGGCGGTGCTGCCGGTGGGGTCAACCTGGTGGGAATCCAGCGGACTGGAAGGTGCAGGCAGAGCCACGAAGGCACTGAGGTTAACCTTTAGAAGCTGTTGGGTGTCGGAGCGTAGCGCCAAGCCGTAGGCCAGTCCGTCAAGGCCGATATAAGTGGCGAGGCCATGGGGAGCGCCAATATTGGTCCAGCTCACTCCGCCATTGCTGCCCAATTGAGCCCACAGGGGAGTGAGGCTGGCGGGCGCATTGGTTCCAATGAAGCTTGGTATGGAGGCGACCGCGAGGCAATTGCCTTCATTTCCCAGCAAGGCAAATCCCTGGCTCGGTTCCAGGGTGACTTCGTCCCATGCTCCCGTGCATTGTGTGGTCACGGAGAAGGGTGTGAACGAAGCGCTGAGGACATTGCCATTGGTTATGGCGCCATTCAGGTTGATGGCGCTATAGTTTCCGGTAGCTTCGTCGCTCACCAAAAGCAGGCTGGCTTGCGGACTCCAGGCGGCGGCGTCGGGTTGTGCAGCCGACCAGGCGCTTGCGGCGGTTCCATTGAAGGAAAGCGGAGCAGATTGCGAGGGCAGGATGGTTTCGACCTGCAATCCGCTGCCATTGGCGTAATAGGGATCGAAGAGCCGGCCGGCTGCCGGATCATAAGTGAAGTTTTCGGCCACAGGCAAGCTAATGGGTCCGGCGGTAACGCTCCCCTGGGCCAGGGAGACGACAAAGTAGCCGCTCGATGTATCCACCAGCGCCTGTCCGCGTGCAGCATCGACCAGCACCGAGCAAAGCTGGCAACTGTTGTCGCTGAAGGCAACCGCGGGGGCCGTTACGGGCAGAGCCACGCTCTGCGAGACCTGATCCTTGCCGGCGTCAATGATGAGCAGATTGGTGCTTCCGGCGCCAATCGCAACCAACTGATTGGTGGCCTGATCGGCGGCGAGCGCGGAAGGGTTGAAGCCGGCGGGGATGCCGGAAACCTGGCTGAGAGCGGTGGCGCTATCGAGGTTGACCACGTCTATGGAATTGGCGCTGGCGCGGGGGACGAAACCCACGTCGGCGTAGCTGGGCGTAGTTGCTCCAGCGGCGGCAACGTTTTCCACGAGCACGGCAAGCGCCGAGCTGGCGGGAGCAGTGGCGGGTTCGACGAGAAGGCTGGCGGTGCCACTACCGGTGTTGCTGCCCGGAGTGGCGTTGGTCAGCTTGAGGCCCAGCAGTCCCGGCTGAGTGGGCGTCACCTGGACCATGGCGGTGGTGTTCGGCCCGGTGGCGGGAACGGCGATGGCGCTGACATTGGCGCCGCCCAACGAGACCGCGGTATTGGGATAGAAGAAGTTTCCGGTAAGGCAGACTTCGTAGGAGGAGCCCGCGCTCAGGGCGCCGACCGCATTTGCGCTCTGGCAATCGGCGAGCGCGGGGCTGGTGGTGGCGGGAACGACAAAGGAACTGGCGACCTGGGGTACCGGAGCAATGAGTTGCAGGGTGGCGGTGGCCTGCGGGTTGGGCGCAACCTGGGCAATCGCGCGAATGACGATACTACTGGGTGAGGGCAGAACGGGGGGCGCGGTATAAACGCCGTCGGGGCTGATGCAGCCGTAGGGTTGACTACAGGTGGAGGCGGAAGAGGCAGCGAAATCAGCGCCGCCGTTGGGATTCTCAATGGACCATGTGACGCCATTGTTGCTGGAGTTCTGCACGGTGGCGCTGAACTGAGTCTGCGTCTGCACGTCAGTGGTGGTGGTTGTGCCGTTGCTGGTGGTGGTCGAGGGGCTGGCAATGGTCAATTGCAACGGGATGCCAAGGTTGGCGACCACCTGGTCGATGCTGATGGTGGCGTCAGGCGGCGGGATGTAGTACTCGTTGCAAGCGATGCCAGCCGCCGCCAGGAGGAGGAGGTATCCCAACAGAAGGCGGCTACCGGTGAGACGTGAACGGCGGAAGAAAGAAGAAAGCATGTATGCGTATTCCGAGAGCCTGAGACAGCCTCCGCCCCAGCAATGAAGGGCGCAGAGATGCCAAAGCAAAGTTGTTCAGGTATCAGCGATTATAGCGAATTCAGAGCGGAAGGCGGGAGTATGGTGGAGCGGGAGCGGCGGCGCCGGGTGGGCGAGAGGGCGCGGCCGCTCCGCGTGTCGTCAGGCGTGAACGCGCATGCGATGAAGAGCGCTGCCGCTGCCGGAGGCGCCAGCCTTGGCGCCGGGCGCAGGACCGGTGCTTTCACGAACCACGAGGCGGCTGCGCAGGTTGTACTCCTCGCCCATGCTGCCCTCCGCATGACTCATCAGATGCAGCGCCTGGACGGCCATCTCGCCGAGTTCATGGCGGGAGACTTCAATGGTGGTGAGAGCCGGATGCATGAGGGCGGCAAACAGGACATCATCGTGACCAACAATGGAGACATCCTGGGGGATATTGAGTCCCAGGGCGCGGGCGGCGCGCACGGCGCCGAGCGCCATAACGTCATTGGCGGCCATGATGGCGGTGGGACGTTGCGCCATACTGAGCAGGCGCCGGGCGGCGATTTCGCCGCCTTCCGGGTGCGGATCGCTGACCTCCGTGGAGGCCTGCATACCGAGTTGGGAGGCGCAGCGGCGGAACGAATCCACACGCTGGCGGTGAGAACGCAGCAGCAGAGAGCCGCTGATAAAGCCAATATGGGCGTGGCCGAGCGCCCAGAGGTGCTCGACGGCTTCAGCAATGCCGCGCTCGTACTCGACCTTCAAATTGGAGGCGAAGCAGTCCACCGGACCCAGGTCGAGGTAAACGACAGGGACGCGCTGGCGGCGCAACTTCTGGATGAGGGCGGGATCCATTTCGCTGGTCATGATGGCGACGCCGCGAACACGGGACATGATCATGCGTTCGATGCAGGTGGAGGTGCGCTTGGCGTCGTAATTGGTGGTGGCCAGGGTGATCTCATAGCCCAGCTGTTGAGCGGAGCTCTCAAAGCCCTTCACCAACTCAGGGAAAAAGGGGTTGGCAATGTCGGAGATGATCAAGCCCAGGACTTCGCTGGCGCCGCGCGCCAGTTGACGGGCCGCCGCATTGGGGTGGAAACCGACTGCCTGCATGGCCCGCTGCACTCTCGCGACCGTTTCTGGGGCGACAAAGCGGGTATTGTTGAGGACGTGAGAAACCGTAGAGATGGAAACTCCCGCCTGAGCGGCAACTTCTTTCATACTGGCCATAGAGCAAAATCCTTTATGCGCAATTCGCCCAAGCGCTTGCGCGCCGGAGGACGCCCAGGGCGCGCCGATGGGGCCGGCGCGCGAAAATCCAGCCACGGCCAGGTGGCGGAGGCGCAGGGTTGAGCAAGCAAACCATGGCGAGTTGCGCTGCCAAAAGGGGCACAATTCCGGGAGCGATGTCCAAGATCTCTGCCTTGGTCGTGTACTTTAGCAGCTTAAGGAGAAACTTTGCAATTGTGCGCAAGGGCTTGCGCGCGTTTTTCTGGCTGCTGCTGCTGAGCGGAGGGGTGCTGCAGGCGGCTCCCCAGCCGTTTGCCTGGCCTTCGGAGTGTCCTAAAAGCGCTGTGCTGGCAGGAAAAGCTGGTTCAACCCTGCCCTGTATTCCTCCCCCTTCGCCAGCGTTGCTGGCGCGAACGCGCCACTACGTTTACGGTGGGATTTTTTGGGGGACCCTGGCGCAACTGTGGAGTTTCGCGGTATTGGGTTTTCTTATTTGGAGCGGCATCCCGGTGCGCTGGAGAAATCAGCTGCTGCGGCGTCTGCGAGCGGCGTGGGTACGAGATGCGGCATTTGGCGCGCTGCTGTTGCTGGTGCTGGGTGTGGCTGGTCTGCCGTTTAGCATCTACCTGGGATTTTTTCGCGAGCGTGCCTTTGGCTTTGAACACCTGTCAGTTGCAGGATGGTTGGGAGACTGGTGCAAGTTCCAGGGTGTGGAAATCGCACTGGGGACGGCGGCAATCCTTATTGTTTATGCGGTGTTGCGGCGCGCCGGGCGGAACGCCTGGGTGTGGGTCTGGGCGGCCTGTACGTTGTTGATGATTTTCAGCGTGGTGATTGAGCCGGTGGCGATTGAGCCGTTGTTCAACCATTTCAAGCCGCTGCCGGCGGGGCAGCTTCGCCAGGAACTGCTGGCGGAGGCGCAGCGCGCGGGCATTCCTTCGGCCCGCATTTATGTTGTCAACCGCAGCCGGCAATCCGCGCACACCAATGCTTACGTCACCGGACTGTTTGGCAGCAGCCGGATTGTCCTTTACGACACGCTGTTGCATGCCGAGACGGCGCCGGAAATCGAGTTTGTGCTGGGCCACGAGATGGGGCATTACGTGGAAAACCACGTCTGGCTAGGGGTGGCCTTTGGTTCAGGACTGCTGTTCGTATTGCTGGGAATCAGCTTTGCCCTGTACCGCCGAGGGGCGCCAGGCTGGGGCTATGAGGGGGTGGCGGATATCGCCGGTTTGCCAATGTTGGGGCTCACGCTCAGTGTGCTGTTCTTTTTGGCGATGCCTCTCAGCAACGGGTTTTCGCGGCATCTGGAGCACCGGGCGGACGCTTTTGGGCTGCGGGTCTGCCCCAATCCGGCGGCCGCAGTGGTGAGCTTCGAGCGCGACGTGTGGACCGATTTGATCGATCCGGCCCCGCCGCGCTGGCTGGAATGGTGGTTTTATACACATCCGAGCAATGCGGAGCGGATGGGGTTTGCCGAGCAGTATTGCCGAGCCCACGGGGTGCGCTGGCCTGGGGAGCCCTGAAAGATTCCAGCGGCGGGTAGGCGGCAAGGCCGCTTGAATTCCATCCGCCGAAGCCCCCGGGATCACGGCCGTGGCTTTAGCAGTGGCCAGCGTTGCGGGCGCGAAATGGCGACCTCGGGCCTTGGCTCCAAGTTCGGCAAAAAGAAAAGGCGGCTTTCCAGGGGAAAGGCCGCCTTCGTCATGGAGCCATGGCCGGGCTTAGCGGCGTTTGGCCTTAGCGCCGGTGCTGATGGAGCGCAAAACGTCATTATCCCAATCAAAGCGCAGGCGGGCGCGTCGCGCCGCGAGCTTTTTCTGTAAGGCATAGCCGAACAACAGCGGAAAGGAGACCGAGGGCTCGACGAAGCACATGGCGGTGGTCGCTTTGCTGCGGATCTTGCCCCAACTCATGGCCTCATGCAAGGTACTGCCGGAGAGGCCGCCCCAATTGGGATTATCGGCGGTGAGCTGCAGGGCGTAGCTGTGGCCCTTCTCCTCTTCGAAGATGTAGCTCATGACCACCGAATCGTTGATGTAGTTTTTAGGCACGCCGCCGGCGATGTAGAGCGCCGCCGTTTTCTTGGACTGCACCACGATCTGGGTGAGCTCGTAGTTGTCACGAATGGAGTCGATGGACAGGCGCGGGCGGCCTTCCTGCAGCATGCGGTGATAGTGATGGGTGAGGCCGATGCCGATGGAGGAGTCGTTGATGGCGGGCACGAACATCGGCACGCCCATTTTATGGGCGGTGCGGACGATGGACTGCTCGTCTTCGAGTTTGCTGCCGACGAAATCCATGTAGGCGCGGGAGGAGTAATTGCCTGGCGGCAGTTCGTCGGCGACATAGCCAAGCCAGGTGTCGGTCTCGATGAACTTTTCCTCGTCGACGTAGGTATCGTAGATGCGGTCAATCAGGAGGTCGCGCAGGACGGTGTCGTCGGCCTCGGGGGTGCCCTCATAATGGCCGAAGCCGCGGGCCTGATAAATATCCTGATAGAGGATGGCGCCGGTGGAGACGATGACATCGATGAATCCGCCGGCCACCAGATCGCGCAGCATCTTGCGCAGGCCGGCGGCGATGAGCGGGCCGGCGAGGCCGAGCATGACGGTGGGGCGGTCACGGTCGCTGTAGATGTTGTCGAGCACTTCGGCGCAACGGCCGAGATTACGAGCCTGGATGGAAGCGCCGCGCATTGCCGAGACGAGGTCGGAGACGCTGCTGATGGAATCGTAGTCGATGGGGCGGATGCGCTTGCTCAGGATTTTCCGCTTGGCGCGGGCGTCTACTTTGTCCTGCTCAGGAAGAAAGATCTTTTTCTGTTTGCTTGCCAACGGAGTCTCCTGTTGTGGGCTGCTCGCGAGTGAAAGGCATTCCCGGCGCGGCGCGTACGATGATGCGCCGGGCGGAGGGAAGGCCAAACCTATATTTTAGAACAAACGCCGCCCGGGAAAAATGGCGATTCCCTCCGTGCGCCCTGCTTGCGGTCTGGGGGAGCTCCGGTTCATGGTTTACTTCAGGGCAAACAAGCCCAACGAGGAGCGGAGATGAGCAGAGAACTTCCGATTGCGTGCACGTTATCTGACGCGCAATTGCGCCTGCGCGAGGCAACATTGCTGGCACAGTTTATCGCCGAAGCGACAGTTTTTGAGGAATTGGAGGAAGGCTACGGCTTCCGCATTCCGGGAGGAACAAAGCAACTTGAACTGGTGCTTGAGTTGATGAGCGCCGAACGGGAATGCTGCCGGTTTCTGGCGTTCAACCTGTATGCCGCACCGGATCGGGGGCCTCTCAGCTTGCAAATCAGCGGACCCACCGGTACGAAGGAGTTCCTCAAGTCGTTGCTGAAACGCCACGCGCCACCTTCCGGGCCTGAATGCGGGTTTTCAGGGTAAGGGCGCTGGGGGAACAGCGGCCGAACGAGAGCTGGAGGCGGCCCGAAACAGCACACGTCTTGCTGGTGCGGACAGTTAGCCGCGGCGGCGCGTTCTCTGCCGGACGATTTGCAGACTAAAGCCGCGGTTGGGGGGGAACAGCCGCTCCAGGGTACGCACACGTTCATAAAGCTGCTCGGGCGGAAGCGGTTTCAGCGCTTCTTCGGTGTCCACCAGGTCCTCGTAAAAAACGTCGGTAAACAAAGAAGCCATGTAGACGCCGAGGGCGTCGGTTTCGGCGGCGCGTTCATAACTGAGCCGTACTTCGGTATCGGGGTCGCCGCCGTTGCGCATTTTCGCCAGTTCCTGGCGCCATTCATAGGCTTCTGGGGTCAATTCGCCACCCTTGTCGCTGGCCGCCTGGGAGCGCAGCAGCCGGTAGAAATCATCCCGTTCGAAGCGTTGTAGCGCGGCCAGGTAGGCGACCTTGTCAAAGAACTCCATGGCGAGCCCATAGCTGTCGCCCTGATAAAAGCGTTCGCTGACGAAGAGCAGGTTGCCAGTGGGCTTGACTTCCAGGTGATGGCAGAGTTCATTGCGCGAGGCGCCTTCGGGCGCAGGTTCCTGGCTGATTTGAATGGCGCGGCGATTTTTGACCAGCCAGGGAACGAAGTAGCAGGCGGTCTGACCAAGACGTTGCACAACGCCGCGCGGCACACAGTCGGCCATACGGGCCAATTGCGCTGCGCCGCCTTCGCCGGCGGGGCCTTCGAGAACAGCAAACGACAGACCGCTGGCGGAGGTCTGGAGCAGGCTGGTCCGGAGTGCTTCCTCGATGGTCATCATCCTTGCAGTGTACGACATGCGCGTCCGAGAGGGTCTTGAGGGGGTGTAAGCCGAGAGCCCGGGGCTTAGGGCCGCTCTGGGGGGGCTGGAGTGAGGGCGGAGGGCTGCGGCGCGGCATCGAGGATTTCGCGCACCTTTCTGGCCAACGCCTCCGGGCTAAAGGGCTTTTGTAAAAACGAGGTACCGGCCTCCAATAAGCCGTTTTCAACCACGGCGCGATCCGTGTAGCCGGAAATAAACAGCACGCGTAAGTGGGGCTGCAACTCGCGCATGCGGCGCGCCATCTCGCGGCCATTGACGCGGGGCATGATGACGTCCGAGACCAGGAGTGCGATGTTGGGGTTCTTGCGGCAGACCTCCAGGGCATGTTCAGGTTGGGGCGCCTCCAGCACGCTATAGCCGAAGCGCTGCAGGATTTGGCGGATGACGGCGCGAACGTGGAACTCATCCTCCAGCAAGAGGACGGTTTCCTGGCCGCGTGGGGCCGCCACTTTGGGGGCAGGCGTGACAATTTCGCGGGGGCTGAAGATGCGCGGCAGGTAGACCTTGAAGGTGGTGCCGCAGTTCACTTCACTGTAGACCAGGATGAAACCTCCGCTTTGCTTGACGATGCCGTAGACGGTGGAGAGTCCCAGTCCGGTGCCCTGGCCCTTTTCCTTGGTGGTGAAAAACGGCTCGAAGATGTGGTTCTGCACATCACGGCTCATGCCATGGCCGGTATCGCTCACCGCCAGCAGGACATAAGCGCCAGGAGGGATGGTTGGCCCCGGGATGGCGGGGCCGACCGTGATCAGGGTGGAGCCGTCCATTTCGACGTTGCAAGTCTCAATCATGAGGCGCCCGCCTTGAGGCATGGCGTCGCGGGCATTGACGGCGAGATTCATCAGCACCTGCTCAATTTGTCCCGGGTCGGCCTTGACCTGTCCCAGGCCGGCGTCCAGGGCGGTGCTGAGTTCGACATCTTCGCCGATGAGGCGGCGCAACATGCTGACCGCGCCCGCCACCTGGTCGTTGAGGTTCAGGACGCGGGGCGCCAGGACTTGTTGGCGGCTGAAGGCGAGCAGTTGGCGGGTGAGATTGGCGGCCCTTTCGGCCGCCGCTTTGATTTCGCGTACCGAAGCCGTGAACTGTTGCGGGTCAAATTCGTTGTCGGGCTCCAGCAGCAGATCGCTATAGCCGGTGATGATGGTGAGCAGGTTATTGAAATCGTGTGCGACTCCACCGGCGAGGCGGCCGATGGCCTCCATGCGCTGAGCGCCGCGCAGTTGCATTTCCAATTGCCGGCGTTCGGTCTGGTCAATACCGGTGCAAACCAGGAACTGGCGTC
The DNA here is from genome assembly GCA_027459505.1 of Acidobacteriota bacterium. Taxonomy (GTDB): domain Bacteria; phylum Acidobacteriota; class Terriglobia; order Terriglobales; family SCQP01; genus DAIDIE01. The sequence goes on along the minus strand of DAIDIE010000001.1, from coordinate 25,417 downwards.
CTTGTGGGCTGGTAAACAACTGTGGAGTCCAGGCGAGAAGATGGTGCTCACCGTGGCGGCTGAGCCAAACGCCCTCCAGTTCCTGCTCGAGGCCGCCATGCAGCGCACGCTGAAACCATTCTTCGGCCGCGCCGGCTTGTTCGGCAGAGCAGAAGACTTTCCAGGGCCGTTCGCCGCGCACCTCGCTGCTGGTGTAACCGAGGGCCTGTTCGGCGGCGTGATTGAGCAGGTCAATGCCGCAGTGCGCGTCCAGGACCATGACCAGGCTGCGCACCTGGTTGAGCAAACCGCTGGCAAGATCCCGCTCCTGGGTGAGGCGCTCCTCGTGCAACTGTTCCAATAATTGATCGCGGGCGATGGCGGCGAGCAATTCCAGGGCGCTTAGTTCATCGGCAGCACAATGGGCGCGCTCTTCTGGCGAGGCGACAAAAAAGGCGCCCATAAAACGCTGCCGCCGGTCACGGAGGGCCCAGCCCGCGAAGAAGCGGATTGCGGGAGCGCCACAGACCAGCGGGTTATCGCGATGGAGAGCATGCTGCCGCGCGTCAGGGATGAAGAGGGCTCCGGAACTGGACTCCAAGGCGGAGAGGAAAGAGTCTTGCCAGGATAATTTGCCGGTTAAGCCCACGTGCGCTTCCAGGCGGTAACGGCCGTCTTCGGCAAGGCTGACGACAGCGGCAATGGGTGTCGCGCAGAGGCGCGCCGCCAGCCGGACAACGTTTTCCCAGCGGGGGTCGGCGGGCGCTTCCGGAGCGAGCCGCAGGCTTGGCTGGGCTCGTCTACCGGCTTTCGTGCGTTCGAAGGGCTTCATGAGCAGTTCCGGCACACATCCGTTTACAGCCGCTGAAACCAGTATCGGAAACAATTGTTACAAAAATGTTGCGCTTCCAGGGGGAGCGCAAGTCCCTAATTGAACCTGTTCCACCGCTTCAGACAAGGGAAACTTCCGTCAAATGTAGTGTTAGTTTTGATGCTGTCCTTTAGCGGGGAGTTGACGAACACCGCATGGGCACAGTGGTTAAACGTTCCTGAAACTTAGGAAGTTACTTTGAAGAAGGACGGGATGGCAAATCACCCCAAAATGGTGGCTGAGCTGAAATGCGGTGGGATAGGGTTGAAAGCCGCTTATAGAAAGTGAATATTTTTATCGCTTGCGCTCGGCTGAGGGGTGCACTTAAGAGCTCTTGAAGCTCGTGCTGCGGGAAAAAGCGCAGGCCGCTACGGGATGTAAACGCACGTCTATGAACCGGAGGGCCTTGCCGCGTGATTTGCCGCAGAATAGCGTGATCAGACGGTAGAAGGCTGGCTCGCGCTATGCTCGACGTATGCGCATCGGGATGACCTGTTACCCCACGTACGGCGGCAGCGGCATTGTGGCTACCGAGCTGGGCAAAGAGCTGGCCGAGCGCGGCCACGAGGTCCACTTTATCAGCTACGCCCAGCCGATTCGACTAGACCCAGAGCAGCCGCGCATTTTTTATCACGAAGTCGAGGTCAGCAATTATCCGCTGTTTGAGTTCCCGCCGTATTCGCTGGCGCTGGCCAGCCGTATGGCTGAGGTGGCGGAGCGGGAGATGCTGGATCTGTTGCATGTTCATTACGCCATCCCGCACTCGGTGAGCGCGTTTCTGGCGCGCAATATGATGTCGCGGCCCTTGCCGTTCATCACCACGTTGCATGGCACCGACATTACGCTGGTAGGCGTGGATCGCAGCTATTTGCCGATCACACGCTTTTCCATTCAGGTCAGCGATGGGGTTACGTCAATTTCCAACTACCTGAAGGAACGTACTTGTGAAGAGTTCGAGGTAAGCCGGCCGATCGAGGTGATTCCCAATTTCGTCAACTGTGATCTTTACCAGCGCCATCCCGACCCGCACTTGCGGCAGCGTTTTGCTCCCGATGGCGAGCCTGTTGTGTTGCACCTGTCCAACTTCCGCCCGGTGAAGCGGGTACGGGACGTGATTGAGGTGTTCGCGCGTATGGGCCAGGATGTTGCCGCGCACCTGATCATGATTGGCGACGGGCCGGACCGCGGCAGCGCCGAGTACCTGGCCCGGAAGCTGGGTGTGAGCCAGCGGGTGTCGTTTGTGGGAAAACAGGACAACATTCGCGACTTCCTTAGCATTGGGGACCTGATGCTCCTGCCCAGTGAAATGGAGTCGTTTGGATTGGCCGCCCTGGAGGCAATGGCGCATGGTGTGCCGGCCATCGCCAGTAATGTCGGGGGTTTGCCGGAGGTGATCGAGAACGGCAAGGACGGGTACCTGTTCGCGGTAGGGGATTTGGATGGAATGGCGAACTGCGCGCGCAGCCTCCTGGAGAATCCGGCGCGGCTCAAGGAAACGGGGCGCCTGGCGCGCCAGACTGCGGAACGGCGATTTTGTTCTTCTCACATCATTCCTCAGTACGAGCGTTTCTATGAACAAGTACTGCGAAGGGCAACGGGGAGGGGTGCGGGGGAATAGTGCCGAGAGTTGGCGTTTCTGCTCTCAAGGCGTCGCAATTGCAAAAAGCTGCATCCAACGTAGTGCCATGACACGTCTTGCTCCTCGCGTTCATCTCGCCAATGTAGCGTTTATTGCCTGTTCTCTTTGTGCCGCACTGGTTTTGCAGCCGGGGCGATTGCGGGGGCAGATGCCGCCTCCGGCGGCTCCGGCCGCGACGGTGGCGGCAAACGTCAATAGCGCCCTAAACGGGATTGACGCCGCGCTTGCCAATGCCGACGCCAGCCGCTGGCACGCTAAGAACTCCATCAAAGAGGACTTTTTACAACGCGGCGAGTCCATCCACCGCAACGTCACGACCGCGGTTCCGTCGATGCTGGCGCATTTTCAGGGCTCGCCCAATGATCTGGGGGCGGCCTTCACGTTATACCGCGACGCGCAAACCGTTTATGACGTTGCGGACCGGGCGTCGGAGGAGGCCAGTCGGCACGGTAAGAGCGAAGAGAAGGCGGCAATCGCCAGCAGCCTCACGCAACTGCAGCAGGCGCTGAATGCGCTGGCCAGCTACATACAAACGCAAGGGGCAGTGGTGAACGCGGAGTTGCAGAACCTGCAGCGCGCGCGGCAGGCGGCGGGTGTGCCCGCGTCCAATGTGCGTGGCCGCACCGTGATCATCAACAACGGATACGCGCGGCGCAGGGTCATACGCCGGCGCGTCGCGCGCCATTACAGGAGGCGTCGTGTTGTGACGCGTCACGCGGTGAAGAAGAAGGGCGCCACCCAGCCGAAAGCCAAGCCGACCCCGGCCCAACACTGAGGATCACTGCTCGCGGCGGCAGCTTGATTGAAACCTGCTGATTGCGCGGCTATCATGACCAGAAGGGCTCGCCGGAAGTGGATCGGCCGCCAAACATCTTCGTCGCTCTTCTTCTTTCGAGATTATTGAATGCATCCGCCAAGCGACTCGTCCCAATTGTCGCTTCTGCTCATTGAAGACAGCCCCAGCGACGCTTTTCTGTTACGGCGTGTGCTGTCGAAGGCGCACCCCGGCTGCCGTATCGTGCAATGCACAAGCGGCGAAGAGGGCCAGAAGTATCTGATAGAAGCTATGAATGCGGAACCCCGTCAGCCCGTGAACGCTATCCTGCTGGACCTGCATCTTCCCGGTATGTCGGGCTGGGATTTTCTGGCATGGATTGCCTCCCTGCCTCTGTCCCCACCGGTCATCGCGCTGGTTGGAAGCACCGATGGAGCTGAAGCCGGGAATTTGCTGGATGCGGGGGCGCGGGCCGCTATCGTGAAGCCGGGGACGCCGGAGGCATTCCGCGCGTTGTTTCAACGCCTGGAGGGCCAGGCGGCATGAGTTCAAAATTTTCCGGTCGGATGGCCGAGGATGATGCCCTCCGTTTGATGGTGCAGTCGGTCGAGGACTATGCTGTGCTGCTGCTCGACGTGGAGGGGCGTGTTTGTACGTGGAATGCGGGTGCGGAGCGGTTGCACGGCTACCGTGCCGACGAAATCATCGGGCGCCATTTTTCCGTCTTCTATCCTGAGCCGAAAGGCGAGGAGGGAAGAGCTGAGGCGGCGCTGTGCGTGGTGGCGGAGAAGGGATCAACGGAAGAGGAAGGCTGGCGGCTGCGCAAAGACGGTAGCCGCTTCTGGGCAAACGCAACACTCAGCCGTGTGCGGGATGGGGACGGGTCGCTCATTGCGTTTGGACTGATAACGCGGGACATTACGGCGCGGCGGCAAGCGGAGCAGCGTTACCGGCAGCTGGTCGAAGGCGTGGTGGACTACGCCATTTATTCGCTTGACGCAGAGGGGAACGTGACCAGTTGGAACGCGGGCGCGGAACGTTTAAAGGGATACACGGCCAGCGAGATCATCGGCCGCCATTTTTCCACTTTTTACACCGCCGAGGACCGAGCCGCGGGGCTTCCGGCCAAGGTGCTGGCCACCGCGCGAAGGGATGGCCACTTCACGGGCGAAGGCTGGCGCGTGCGCAAGGATGGGCGCCGGTTTTGGTCGAGCGTGGTGGTCACGCCACTGTATGGCGACGATGGGCATCTGACCGGCTACTCCAAAATCACACGGGACATGAGCGAGCGCCGGCAGGCGGAAAAGCGTTACCGGCAACTGGTGGAAGGGGTAGTGGACTATGCCATCTACTCGCTCGACGTGAACGGCAACCTCACCAGTTGGAACGCCGGTGCGCAGCGCTTAAAGGGCTACAGCGCGGAAGAGATTCTGGGCCGCCATTTTTCGATGTTTTACACGCCGGAAGACCGGGCTGCCGGACTGCCCGCGCAGGTCCTGGCGAACGCGCGCCGGGAGGGTCACTTCACTGGCGAAGGCTGGCGCGTCCGGAAGGATGGCAGCCGGTTTTGGTCGAGCGTGGTGGTCACGCCGTTGTACGACGATGATGGGCAATTAAGCGGGTATTCCAAAGTTACGCGGGACATGACGGACCGCAAGATGCTGCTGGACCAAATTCAGGCGCATGCCCGCGAGTTGGAACAGCGGATCGCCGAGCGCGAACAGACGAACGCCGAACTGGAGGCTTTCAGCTACTCGGTTTCTCACGATTTGAGAGCGCCGCTACGTGCCATTCAGGGATTCGCCCAGATACTCTGGGAAGATTTTGGCGAGCAGCTTCCGCCGGAAGCGCGGCAGTTTCTGGAACAGATCTCCACATCAGCGACGCGCATGAGCCGCCTTGTACAGGATCTGCTGGAATACAGCCGGCTGGGGCGGTCGGAGATGGCCCTGGAGGCGGTCTCGCTCTTGCAAGCTATCGAACATGGGTTGGAGCAGTTGGGTGAAACCGCGCGCGCAGTGCAAGTGGATGTCTCGCCGGGGATACAGGTCCTGGCACACGCCGCTACACTTACCCAGGTCTTCACCAACTTGGCTGGTAACGCCGTCAAGTTCACTCGTCCGGGAATAGAGCCGCAGGTGACGATCAGCGCCCGGGAAAGGGGCGACAGCGTTGTGGTCAGCGTTACCGATAATGGCATTGGCATTGCGCCCCAGCACCAGGAGAGGGTCTTCCAGGTATTTGAGCGGCTGCACACAAATGAACAGTATCCCGGCACTGGGATCGGGCTTGCCATCGTGCGCCGCGCGGTGCACCGCATGCATGGCAGTATCGGCATTGAATCGCAATTGAATCAAGGCAGCACGTTTGTTCTGCAATTGAAAAAGGCAGAAGTCAAAGCTCAGATCGCATGAAAAGCAAGCTCATTCTTTACGCGGAAGACGATCCGGCGGACGCTTACATGATGCAGCGAGCCTTCGCCAAGGTTGATCCCTGCGCTCGCCTGCACCGTGCCAGCGACGGTGAAGAGGTGGTCGACTACCTGGAGGGTAAAGGCCGCTATCAGGACCGCAATCAATTTCCCCTGCCGGTTGTGCTCTTACTGGATATCAAAATGCCGCGCCGCTCTGGGCTGGAAGTGCTGGCCTGGCTGCGGTCGCAACAAGGGGAGTTGTGCCGCATTCCAGCGGTGATGTTCACCAGTTCCCGCCAGAGCCAGGATTTGGCACGTGCTTACGAACTGGGCGTGAATTCGTACCTGGTTAAGCCGGACACGCTCGACGACCTGCTGGTGATCATACAGTCTTTCGATCAGTACTGGCTCAACCTGAACGAGGCGCCGCCGCCGCAGTGACGGGCGCCGCTTTTCTGTGCGCCAGTAGTCCGATGGGACAGGTGCAGAGAGGAGGCAGTGGCTGGTCAAGAGTCCGGGCAAGGGCGCCGAAGGTTGACAAGCACCCCCGCAATGGCCTATTGTTTGTGATTGTCCCGCCTGTAGTAGCTCTCCAGGAACCCTGTTTGAGAGTGACCCCCTGCCGCCGTGTCTTTTCGGGCGGAGGAAAGCGGTTCCCGTGCCCGGTCCGGCTTGGATTATGCCGGTGGGCCAGAGGAATTTTTTTCGCCGGATCATTAGCGGACGCAGGCGTTGGGCGCAGGCCATGGCTTGCGCGAGCAGGGCGCCCGCGGGCGCGTTCCGGCGGCAGCGGAATTCGCAACGTCGAGCCGGGCTTGGCGTTTCAACATTTTGGAGTTTTCAGCAATGAGCACGTATTTTCCGAGCGGCAACCAGCTACAGCCAAAGTGGTACGTCATCGACGCCGAAGGGCAGGTGCTGGGCCGTCTCGCCTCTCGCGTGGCGCGCATTCTGCGCGGTAAGGACAACCCGCAGTACACCCCGTTTATGGACACTGGCGAGCATGTGATTGTGATCAATGCCGCCAAGGTGAAGATCACCGGCGCGAAGTTGCAGGCCAAGGAATACCATCACTTCACCGGGTATCCGGGAGGGTTGAAGACGCGGGCGATGAAGGACCTACTGGCGAACAAGCCGGAGGAGATCATCCGCGAGGCGGTGGAAGGGATGCTGCCGAAAAATAAGCTGGGGAAAAACCTTGGCGGTAAACTGCGCGTCTATCGGGATGCGCGCCACCCCCACGAGGCCCAGCAGCCGCAGGCCGTGCAGCCGGTCAAGAGCCGGGCGACGGTCCGCTAGAGGAATCAGCGGCGGGCATCCGCCAGCCGCCAGCCCGGAGCGCTAGAGGCCCGGGGGTTGAGAAAAGAGAGTTTATGGCGCAATTGGTTCAGTATCGTGGAACGGGCCGTCGCAAGACGTCGATTGCCCGTGTTCTGTTGCGGCCCGGCAACGGCCAGATGACCGTCAATGGTCGCCCCATCACCGAATACTTCCACACGGAAGCAATGCAGGTACAGGCGCAGCAGCCGCTGCACCAGGTGGAAGTGGCCGGGCAGTTTGATCTGCTGGTGCGCGTTAGCGGGGGCGGCATTGCCGGCCAAAGCGGCGCGGTGCGCATGGGCATTGCCAGGGCGCTGTTGGCGTTCAATCCGGAACTGCGTTCCAAGCTGCGCGCGGAGGGCATGTTGACCCGCGACTCGCGGATGAAGGAGCGCAAGAAGTACGGACAGAAGGGCGCTCGCAAACGGTTCCAGTTCTCCAAGCGCTAGGCTTGGACAGTGGGAGTGGCGGATGGCCGCTCTCGGCATCGAACCCTGCGGGCCGCCTTAGTGCGGCCCGCCTCTATTTTTCCTACGTCCCGGGCGACCGGCGGCGGCATCGACGGAAGCGCAGGACGCTCCGCAGCTCAGGAAAGTAAACCCCGCCACGGCGGGCGTTGCAAACTTCCCGAGGAGGTTTTTTGGCCACTATTACCATGAAAGAGTTGCTCGAAGCGGGCGTTCACTTCGGGCACCAGACCAAACGCTGGAACCCAAAGATGAAGGAATACATCTTTGGTGAACGCAATGGGATTTACATCATCGACCTGCAGAAGACGCTGAAGATGTTCAAGGACGCGTCGCGATTCGTGCAGGAGCAGGCGGCGCAGGGCAAGACGGTACTGTTTGTGGGCACCAAGCGCCAGGCGCAGGACGCCATCGCGGAAGAAGCCGCGCGCAGCGGGATGTTTTACGTGAACCAGCGCTGGCTTGGCGGTCTGCTGACCAACTGGATCACGATCCAGAAGTCGATCAAGCGCTACAAAGACATTGAAGAGATGTCCACCGACGGGCGCTACGAGATGCTCCCCAAGAAAGAAGTCATCAAGCTGGAGCGCGAGCGCAAGCATTTGCAGCAGAATCTGGCGGGCATTAAAGACATGCCGGGGCTTCCCGACGTGCTGTTCGTGATCGACTCCAACAAGGAGCAGATTGCGGTGCGCGAAGCGCGCAAGCTGGGGATTCCGGTGGTAGCGGTGGTGGACACCAACTGCGATCCCACCGAAGTTGATTACGTAATTCCCGGTAACGACGATGCGTTACGCGCTATCCGGTTGTTTGCCTCGCGTATTGCCGACGCCTGTGCCGAAGGGCGTCAGGTGCTGGAGGCGGGCGGGCAGCCCATCGTGAGCGAGAGCGGAGCCGGCGAAGGGGAAGAGGAAACCGCCGACTACATCGCCCAATACGAGGCGGAGCGCAAGTACGCCGCGTACGCTGGCGGCGATCTGGCCGACGAGACGGAAGAAGCGGAAACGGTGAGCACCGACGCCGAGGCGGACGTTGAAGCCGAGCGCAAAGGACCGGAGGCGGCATTGGAGAGTGCCCGGGCGCACGCCGAATCCAGCCCGAAGCACTAGGTAGGGCGGCCGTGGAAATTTGAAGGCTCGATACAGGAGCCGGGCGTTACGCGCAGGCGGCACGCCCGGCTCATTTTCTGTGCGGCGGGGGCACAGCCGGCGACCGTATTCAACGAGGGCGGCGGCGCCAGGAGAGACGCCGCGCTCAAGATCGCTCATAATCAGGAAGAACATGGAAATCAATGCTGCACAAGTGAAGGAGCTGCGCGATCGCACCGGGGCTCCCATGATGAACTGCAAGAGCGCGCTGCTGGAAGCCAAGGGAGACTTGGCGGAAGCGGAAGTCATCCTGCGCAAGAAGGGTGTGGCGGCGGCGGCGAAGAAGGCCAGCCGCGCCACCTCGGAAGGCTCGATCGGCGCCTACATCCACGCTGGCGGAAAAGTGGGGGTGATGGTGGAGATTGCCTGCGAAAGCGACTTCGTGGCCCGCACCAGCGAGTTCCAGGAGCTGGTGCACGACGTGGCGATGCATATCGCCGCCGCCGATCCGCGGTTTCTGAACCGCGAGGAAGTCACGCCGGCCGTGCTGGATCGGGAAAAGGAGATCTACCGCGAGCAGGTGCGCGCGATGGGGAAGCCGGAAGCGGTGGTGGAGAAGATTGTTGAAGGGAAGCTCTCCAAGTTTTACGAGGAGAACTGCCTGGTGGATCAGCACTTTATCAAGGACGACAAAGTGACGATCGGGGAACTGGTGGCCAGTAAAGTGGCCAAGTTTGGCGAGAACATTGCGATTCGCCGTTACGCCCGCTTCAAGGTAGGCGAAGAGATCGCGCGCGCCTAGGGGCGCGCGACGGCGAGGGATTTAAGCTCCGGCCGGCTGGCCGGCAACGCGTTTGCATGCGCGTTGCCGGCGCGGCAGGCCAATTCCAAAGGGTGTGATTCACGCCAGTTGCCGGCACGCTACTATGCCCGCTTTTAAACGCGTTCTCCTGAAACTTTCCGGTGAAGCTCTTGCCGGGCAGAATACATTCGGCATTGATCCGGTTCGGATGGGCGAAATCGCCGAAGAAATCGCCTCGCTGCACAGCCTGGGCGTGGAAGTCGCGCTGGTGCTGGGCGGAGGCAATTTTTTCCGGGGTGTAGCCTTGCAGGCCAAGCAGATGGACCGTGTGGCCGCCGATCACATGGGAATGCTGGCCACGGTGATTAATGGGCTAGCGATGCAGGATGGGCTGGAGGCGCGCGGTATCAAGACGCGGGTCATGAGCGCCATCCAGATGCATCAGGTGGCGGAGCCTTTTATCCGCCGCCGCGCCATGCGGCACCTGGAGAAGGGGCGGGTGGTGATCTTCGTGGGGGGCACCGGCAATCCCTATTTTTCCACCGACACGGCCGCGGCGCTGCGCGCCATGGAGATCAAGGCGGACGTGATCCTGAAGGGCACCAAGGTGGATGGCATCTACGATGCCGATCCGGTGCTGGTCAAAGACGCGTTGCGCTTCGAGACGATTGGCTACCAGGAGTTCATCGAGCGCAACCTGCGGGTGATGGATCTTTCGGCGGTCTCCTTGTGCAAGGACAACAACCTGCCGGTCATTGTTTTTAACCTGCAACGCGCCGGCAATATCCGCCGGGTCGTGCTGGGAGAAAAGATCGGCTCGCGCATAGGTCCGGCCGAGCCCACCGTCGCTCAGACGCTGTAGCACTGGTTTTTATCAGCCCACTGAAAACCCGTTGGGCGCTCCCCGGAGGGCGCCATTGGAAAGGCAAACACTATGACGATCGCATCAGCTTCGGTTCCCGCGCTGCGCGAGGTTTTCTCCGCCATACAGACCCGCATGGACAAGGCAGTAGCTGATTTCCGCGCCGCGGTCGCCTCGATTCGCACTGGCCGCGCTTCGGTGCACATGCTGGACGGGGTGCGCGTTGAGTACTATGGCACGGAGATGCCGCTCAACCAGGTCGCCACAGTACACGCTCCGGAGGCACAACTGCTGACCGTGCAGCCCTTTGACGCCGGCAGTCTGGCGGCCATCGAGAAGGCAATCCGGGCCGCCGACATTGGACTGAATCCCGCCAATGACGGCAAGCTCATCCGTCTGCCTGTTCCGTCGCTTACCGAAGAGCGCCGCAAGGAGATGGTGAAGCACCTGAACAAGATACTGGAAGAGCATCGCACCGCCATCCGCAACATCCGCCGCGATGGGAACGACGCGACCAAGAAGCTGAAAAACGACAAAAAAATCAGCGAAGACGAGGAGCGGCGCGCCCACGACGACATCCAGAAGGTCACCGACGACGAGCTCAAGAAGCTTGAGGAATTGGCCAAGGGCAAAGAAAAAGAACTGTTGACGGTGTAAATACCGCCAAACAAGGGGTGATATTCGCCGGAGGCGAGAGTTGATCTCGCCTCCGGCTTTGTTTTTGGGGAGTTTCACGGGGAACGTCAAGCGGGAATGCGGAGGCCGGCAGCTGGCGAGCCGGCCTGGAGGCGGCGCCGGTGGGTGATCGCGGTCTCTGCAATGCTGTAGGATGCCATCATGTCCACGCCGGCCCCACCGCAGCCGCCGCAGAGCGGCGTGCGCGAGCAGAGCTTGATCCGCGGGTTGGGAATCAGCGGCGCCACCGCATTGGTAATGGGCTCGATGATCGGCTCGGGGATCTTCATTGTGCCCGCCGGAATTGCCCGCACGGTGCGGGCGCCGGGACTGTTTCTGCTGGTCTGGGTTGTTGCCGGATTCATGACCCTGGCGGCGGCTCTCAATTACGGCGAGTTGGCGGCGGCTCTGCCGCGGGCCGGTGGCCAGTATGTTTATCTGCGCGAAGGGCTGCACCCGCTGTTCGGCTTTCTGTATGGCTGGACGTTCTTCCTGGTTATTCAGACGGGCACCATTGCCGCGGTGGCAATTGCCTTTGCCACCTACGCGGGAACGCTTTTTCCGGCAATCAGCAATTCGCATTTCCTGTTTCAAATTGCCGGTCATCCGGCGCTGGCGATCAGCACCCAGCAGGTGGTGGCCGTTGTCTGCATCATACTGCTGACCTGGAGCAATGCGCGCGGACTGAGGACCGGGGCGATGATCCAGACGACCTTCACCGCCGCCAAGGTTTTCGCACTTGCCGCATTGATCATTGTGGGACTGTTTGTGGCGCGCAATGCGGCGGTACTCGAGGGCAACCTGCGCCGGCTTTGGACTGTTGCGCCGCCCGCGCCGCCTGGCGCAATCTTCTCACTGTTCTTTGTGGCCCTGGTGGGCGCGCTGTTTTCCTCCGACGCGTGGAACAATGTGACGTTTACCGCCGGGGAGGTGGTCAATCCGCGCCGTACGCTGCCCTTGTCGCTGGCGCTGGGCACGCTGGCGGTCACGGCGCTTTACCTGCTCACGAACCTGGCGTATCTCTGTGTCCTGCCGTTGCGGGGCGACCCGCGAGCGACCACCATCGCGGGGCGCGGTATTGCGTTCGCCAGCGCGGACCGGGTGGCGACCGCGATGATGGGCGTCGCCTTCGGTCACGCCGCAGCGGGGCTGATGGCGGCCGCCATCCTGATCTCGACATTTGGCTGCAATAACGGACTGATCCTGGCGGGCGCGCGGGTCTATTACGCCATGGCCAAAGACCGGCTCTTCTTCCGCAGGGTGGAGCGTTTGAACAGTCGCACGCACGTTCCCGCCGCCGCGCTCTGGGTGCAGTGTCTCTGGGCCTGCCTGCTCTGTCTGACTGGATCGTACAACCGCATGCTGGAGTACGTGATGTTCGCGGTGGTGCTGTTCTATATCCTGACGATTGCCGCGCTGTTCCGGCTGCGGCGCGTGCAGAGGGAACTGGAGCGGCCCTATCGCGCGCTGGGCTATCCGTGGCTGGCGATCGCCTACCTGGCGCTGGCGGTGTGCTTTGACGGCGAGTTGCTGGTGCGTGAGCCGCGCTCCGCTGGCGCGGGGCTGCTGCTGGTTCTGCTGGGAGTGCCGGTTTACGGGTTATGGCGGCGGGGTCGAACGGGCGAAGCCGCCGCAGGGGCTTAAGACGGCTCTGCTGGCCCGCACTCAGTGATTTTTGGCCGCCTCACATTGCCGCAGCAGGCGCACGACGTCTTGCCAGTCGCGCGCCCGCATGGTTGCAGGCTGCGCCTCATTGTGCGGCGCGGTGAACAAAATGCCCTGGCCGCGGAAGTCCTTGAAATGCCGGGAGCGGTCGTCAACAAGGTAATCGGCGTCGATAATGCCTTTGTCGCCGCAAAATACAATGCGGCTGCCGGGAATGAAGGGGAAGTGGCTCTGCAGCCAGCGATACTTCGCATCGAAAGAAGACGGCACTTCCATGGCAGCGCTGACGATGTAGACGTCGAAATCCCGCGACAGCTCTTGCAGGGCTTCGCGGCTGCCGGGGATCACATCGAGATCTTCGAAGAAGCCCGGCTCCTGGGGAATGGCATGAAAGCGCTCGTGGTGACCGGCTGGGATGGAGGCGTGCAAGCCTCGCACGCGCACGTCTTCGGGGGTGAGGGGATGTCCGGTGCGGCGGGTAAATTCAGCGGCATGCTTGGTGAAGGCATCGGCAATCACCTCATCCATGTCCACGGCAAGACGTGGACGGCGGGTCAGCGAATCAGCGCCATCGGTCATGTGTTCCAGAATAGCGGTACCGGAGCGAGTGCGGCAAAAATCCGGAGGGAGAGCGGCGGAAGGCCAGCGCGCGCCGGGGAGTCAGGCGCGCGCCGCAATGGTTTTCAGCTCCAAGCTACACGTGGAGGAGGCGGTCGAAAAACGAGCGGTACCTGCGGAAGGCCTGCCGAAGTTCCTCGGTGGAGACCTGATCGCCGCGGGACCACTGCGATTCGACCTGCGCGCGTTCCTGCGCGAAGATTTCGGCAAGCCGTTTCATGGTGCTGGCGACCAGGGTGTCGGCCTGCTGGACGGCCACTCTGGGATCATCCACAAACGCGGTCTGCACCGCGCTCCAGCGCTCGTGCAACTGTTGCGCTTCGTGCGGATCGAAGAGCGGACCGGGAGCGGCATTTTCCGTGCCGGCCTGAGGACGATCGACGAGTTGCGGACCGCCCGGCTGGGCGGGGCCGGGATTGGCCTGTTTCACCAAGTCCGCAGTGGACAACTCCTGCTGTTTTTTAAGCGGTTCGCTCATAGTTCACCTCGCTGGCGCTGCTGCGCAGCAGTTCCTGGAAAAGTTCACGGTAGAAGACCATGGCGCGCCGCAGGTCTTCAGTGCTGGCCTGCCCCTGCGCGTGGCGCGTGGCCAGGGCATGAGCGGCCCGGTAGTTATCCACCACGGTGGCATGATCGACTGACAGGTCGGCGGCATTCTGCTCGAAGTCGCTGACCGGATAGCCGCGGGCGCGCATGACCTCCTGGACCAACTGATCCGCTCCGGCCACCGCGCCGCCGGGATCGTCCACAAAATCATTTTGAGTGGAGAGCCACTGCTGGTTGAAACGGGCATGTTCGACTGGACCGAGAGGACGAATGCTAAACGTACGGATCCGGCGCTCGCGCATCAGTAACTCACGTTCCGCGCGGCTTTCGTTGCCTTCGCGCCGCAGCACGCGATCGTATTCATTGCCGAAACGCCGGCGAAGATCCTCGCGGCGCTTGCGGCGGGCCAGCATAATTGCGGCCACCACCAAGGCGGCAATCACGACCACGGCCACCACAGCCAGAGCAGGCGAGATTCCTTGCATGGCCTGTGCATTCATCGGGCACCATCCTTTTTGACTATTGCGCTTACCTTGCTAGGATGCGCTCTCGACTTCAGCGGGAGCCCACGGCAAGCTGGTCAATTTGTGATTTGAAGCAGAGAGCGTGGACTACGGCAGCACAGGCGTGAGGTGGGGGGAGCGCCATTCGGGGGGGCGTCAGCGGCTGGGCTGGCGCCCACAGTTGGAGCGTTCGCGGGTGCCAGCTCGGTCTGAGGCTTCCAGAGGTAAGGTAAGACCACAAAGCGGTGCTCTAGCGCGCGCTTTGTGGCCGGCTTGTGCATCGAACCGATTTTTCCGGGGAGGCTGCAAACATGCCAGCACACACAAGTCCAGCGTACAAGGCAGTACTGAAGTCGGTGGGACGGAGGATTGTTCGTGATGATGTCGTAGACGTTTCCGCGCGCCTCGCGTTTTATCTGTTTTTCGCGATGTTTCCGGTGATTATCGTGGCCGCGGCGCTGTTATCGGTGTTGCATATGAGCGCGGTGGTGCCCGCCATTCTCAAGTACCTGTATGCCATGCTGCCGGCCAGTGTGGCGCCGCTGGTGCAGCGGGCAATTTCTGGCATGCTGTCGCACAACCAGGATGGTGCGCTGTCAATCGGAATATTGTTCACGTTGTGGGCGGCATCGAGCGGGGTAGTAGCGCTGCTGGATGGGGCCAATGCTGCTCTGGAGGTGAAATCCAGCCGCGGCTTCATCCGCGAGCGGCTGCTCGCGATTGCGCTTTCCATTCTGCTGCTTCTGATCGCCGGAATCGGACTTTCGCTGGTGGTCTGGGGTGGCCCAGTGGACAGCTATCTGTTCAGCCATTTTCATCCCGGCCCGGCGATGACAGTGGTGTGGCACATCATCCGTTACGCAGTCACATTTGTGCTATTCGAAATCATGGTGCAGATTCTCTACTATGCCGCTCCGCAGAAACACACAAATTTCAAGTGGATGACGACGGGCGCGATCATTGCCGTTGTTGGCATTGGCATTGCGAGCGCGCTGCTCGGCTTTTATCTGGTGCATTTTGGGAGCTCGTACGCGGCTTACGGTCCAATTGGAGCGGTGATGGGCGTGCTGCTCTTGCTGCAGGTCAGCGGCATCATGTATATGATCGGCGCCGAGTGGAATGCGGCACTGCTGAAGCAAACGCTGGGGACCACCGTAACCGGAGAAACAGCAGGGCCGCAGGCGGTGCCGGGGCGGGTGGCGTAGGAAGGGGATTGCCGCAGAGCGGCAGAAGAGGTATTAGCGTGTGTGCCCGGAACTAACGGTAGATCGGGCTTTAAATGCCGGCGTACCAGGAGTAGCCCACTTCGGGGTCGATGGAACCGAGTCCTTTGCCAAATTTTCGAATGTCGTCAGTAGCGGTAATGCGGTGAAGGTACTTGAGGCTCTTGTAGCCGAGCTGGCGTGGCACCCGCAGGCGTAGCGGTCCGCCAAAAGGAACCGGCAGGTCGCCATTATTCATACCCATGGTGAGCAGCGTGTCAGGATGCATGGCGTCGGCCATGTCAATGCTTTCCCACGCCCATTTCTCAACGCCGTAATAGACGACATAGCGAGTGGTGGGCAGGATGCCGGCTTCGCGCAGAACGCCGGAGAGAGGGGTTCCTATCCATTCAGCGATGTAGGACCATCCTTCTTCACAAGCAATTTCAGTGATCTGACTGTGCATGGGCAGGCTCTTCAGATCAGAGAGCGAGAGGGTCAGCGGGTGCGCCACAGTGCCGTCCACGGTGAGGCGCCAATCGCGAAAGCCATTGGCCTGCATGGCCTTAAATTGCGGGTATGAGCCTCGACGGCGTTGGCGAAGGGGCGCTTGGAGATCATGTCGCGGGAGAACTCGCGCGCCGGGGTACGGGTGGTCAGCAGCCGTTGGCAGGCATAGGTCAGTGTCTCGCCGGGACCATAGAGGCCTCCAGAATCCGGCGGGATAAGGCCGTAGCGGCGGGCGAGGCGGTCGGCCACCTCCAAGCCGCCGATTCCGGCGGCGGCGGCAGCGCCGCCCCAAAGCAGTTTGCGCCGTGAGATCAGGTTCATTGTTGCTCTCCGGAATTTGGCGGGGCGCCGGTGATCATGGCTCGCATGCGGCTTCTGAATCCTGACAGCGTCACCATGGCGACATGAGTCGCCAGCGGTGCGGGACCTAACGGCAACCCCGGACCTTGGCTATTACTTCGGCTTGCGATTTCGAACTCGAAAGCAGTTCGACTCGGCCCTGGCTCGTTTGGTCTGGCGGGTGAGAACACACCTGTTGGTCAGGTTTGTAAGTTGTGCCTCGGAGTATTTGTGGAATAGGAGTGGCTGATTGTTACGCGCGTCGCACATGGACTTAGAGCGGGACACTCCGTTTCAACTGTGTAGCCGCTGAATATCCTTGAGAGGCCAAAACTGCTCGCGAGCTTAATGGTTATTGCTCCTGGGTTGTGCGGATGCTGGAGTGGATGCCGCTGGCGGATGCGTCCGGGCCCGCCCGCCAGATGTGCTTTTCAAGGCTTTCCAGGTGTTGCTGGAGAAAGGCTTGCTTTGCCAGGTTCAGGCGGTAGAGTTGGCGCGCTTGCCTGGCCAAGTGCACTTGGTTTGCGGCGGCCTGGGGTGAGGCGGAGCTGGCGAGATAGGCGGGATTGGCAGAGATTGAGGCAATGTTCAAGGCGGAATCCTGAGCGGCCAGAGCCGCTTCTCTCTTGGTCACCTGCGTTTCGTGTCGCTGGCGCGCGAGTTTCCGCTGCAGGGCGACGACACGGGGATCCTGCTTCACCCAGGACGGCAATGCGACGGTGGAAGGAAGCGCTCGCAAGGCGCCCAGCGTCAATCCTGAATGTTTGGCCTGCAACTCGATCGAACTGAGCTCCGTGTCTACGGCAGCAAGTTGCGAAATGACCCTTTGCAGCTCTTCCTGCGGACGGAGCAGCGAGGTGGCGGGGCGGTTCAGATGCAAGCCCTGGCCGTGCACTGTCCGCAGGTCCTGCTCCAGGGAGGCGCTCTCGGTTCGCAGGCGAGCGTGTTCGCGGAGCAGCCTGCGAAAGCGTTCCGCGAGCCTGGCGTTGTCAAAGAGCTGGCCGGGGCTGACGGGAGGGGGCGCGCTTGCCGAGCGCGCGGCAAGAGAAGCCGGAGGACCCAGGCGGGAAATGTGCCCGGTGGTGCGCAGTTGCTGCCATGCGCTCTGGGCAGGAAGCAAGGTGGGGAATAGTATCAAACATGCCAAGCAGCAGGGCAAGCAGAGGCGGCGGATAAGCATGAGGCCTCCCGGTACTTGGATGTGGCATGGTGTCATTCCCGTTTCTTCGTCCGGAGGCAGGCGCAAGGTAAAGGGGGTTGTCATCAGGGTGGCCATCACCTGTTTCGTTATTAGCGAACGGGCGAAGGCGGCACGGCCGCTTTTACTCCACCCGCTTCGGTGTCCGGCCGAAGCTCACGGATGGTGGCCGCGCTTTACTAGCCCGAGTTCGTCACACAACGGGGCTTCTCGATCTAGCGGCATGCGGCTTTTCCTGTTGAGAAAAGCCGCACACCTCTCCGTCCCACCGATTCACGCGGTGACGAACTCGGGCGTCGCCAGCGGTGCGGGACCTAAACGGCAACCCCGAACCTTTGCTATCACTTCGGCCTGCGATTTCGAACTCGAAAGCAGTTCGACTCGGCCCTGGCTCGTGTGGAGGGCGGTCCTCTCCCAGGGCATTTGCCTTGCCGGGCACTTGGCTGCAATTCTCAGAGGAGCCTTAGCTTCTGAAGTCCCTTTTTGCGCGTGGTAGGGCGTTTGCGGACGGGGCGCCCTGGTTGGGGTTCGCGGTCGCAAACGAGAATGGCGATGGGTCTTGCCCGCTCCGCTATACTCGGGGTGACTCATGTACCTGCTTTACAGTTTTTGCCTGCTGCTGGGGCTATTGGCGTTTAGCCCGGTGCTTCTGCTGAAGGATACCCGCAACGGCCGTTACACCCGATTTCTGGGCGAGCGCTTCGGATTCGTGCCGCCACTGGAGCGGGAGGGGGCAATTTGGGTGCATGCCGTCTCGGTGGGAGAGACGTTGGCGGCGGAGCGTCTTTTGGTTGCCCTGAAGGCGCAGTACCCCAATCGTCCAATCGTGTTGTCGGTTACCACGGCGGCGGCGCGAGCGATGGCGGAGCGACGGATCGGTTGCGACCGATTGTTCTATTTCCCCCTCGACTTCCGCTGGATGTGCCGGCGAACGCTGCGGGCGATCCGGCCGTCGCTGATCCTGATTATGGAGACCGAGATCTGGCCCAATTTTCTACGGGAGACGCGGGCGCAAAGGATCGACGTGCTGTTTGTGAATGGGCGCATTTCGGGCCGCAGTTTTGCGCGCTACCGCTTCATCCGGCGACTGTTGCGGCCCGCGCTGCGCGGTGTGACCGCCTTTCTGATGCAGACGCAGACCGACGCGGAGCGCATTCTTTACATGGGGGCGGCGCAACGGCAGGTGCAGGTGATCGGCAACCTCAAGTTCGATCTGGTGCCGCCGGAGAACCGCAGTCTTCTCAAATTGCTGGTTACGCGATTCCGCGCGGCTGGGGTGCAGGAGGTGATTGTCGCCGGGAGCACCATGGAAGGCGAGGAGGCGCTGGTGCTGGAGGCGTTTGAGATGCTGCGCGAGCATTATCCGGCAGCGCTGTTGATTTTGGCGCCGCGGCATCCGCAGCGATTTGACGAGGTGGCGGGGCTGATCCAGACGAGCGGGCTACCGCTGACGCGCCGCACGCTGCTAGAGGAAACTGAGGTGGCCGCGGGGGGCGTGCTGCTGCTCGATACAGTGGGGGAATTAGCTTCGGTCTTCAAGTACGCGGATGCGGCGTTCATTGGCGGCAGCCTTGTGCCGCACGGTGGGCACAACATTCTGGAGCCCGCCTATTTCGGGGCGCCGATTATATTCGGGCCGCATATGCACAACTTCACCGCGATTGCGGAGGAGTTTCTGGACAAGAAGGCCGCTTTTCGCGCCGACAGCGTGCAGGAACTGGCGCATGTCTGGCGGCGTCTGCTGGGAGACGAGAAGCTGAGGCGGCAGGTCGGAGAGATGGCGCAGGCGCTGCTGGCTTCCAAGCGCGGCGCGACGGCGTTGGTGATGGACATGATCGAGCGGCGCCTTAACGCCTCCAGCGCGAAGGCGAATGCCGGTCCGGGAAACTGAAGCATCATGCTGAGCGACGCCATCTTTGGAGCGCTTGTCACGGCTCGAAACCTCGGCTACCGGCGGGGCTGGCTGCCAAGCTACGAGCTGGAGTCGCCGGTGATCAGCGTGGGCAATATCGCCGTGGGCGGGAGCGGGAAAACGCCAACTGTGATCGCGTTGGGGCAAGCCTTGAGCCGGCTGGGATGGCGCTGCGATGTGCTTACACGCGGTTACCGGCGCAAGAGCAGGCAAATGGCGGTGATTGCTGACGGGCATGTGCCGGAATTGTCTGGAGGCAAGCGCTTTTCGGCCGCCGATGCTGCCGTGAGCGCGACGGGGGACGAGCCTCTGCTGATCGCGCGGGCGCTCGCGTGTCCGGTGCTGGTGAATGCGGATCGCGTGCGCGCCGGCGAGTTCGCGGAGCGGCTGTTGGGCACCGACCGGCGGGTGCATTTACTGGATGATGGGTTTCAGCACCGGCGTTTGCGCCGGCAATTTGATCTGGTGCTGGTGGACCCCAGCGATCTGAATGGCAGTCTGCTACCCCGGGGGCGCCTGCGAGAAAGGCCAGCGGCGTTGGACCGCGCGCATGCGGTGCTGTGGCTTGGGAGCGGGTCCGGGGAACTTGCCGCCGCTCGGGCGGCGCTTGCTTCGTTGAGCGGCGCACCGGTCTTTGTGGCGCACAAAGAGCCGGGGACATGGGCCCGCGTTGCGCGCCGGCCGCTCGCCTTTTGCGGGCTGGCCCGGCCGCAGTCGTTCCTGGACACATTGCGAGAGTGCGGCGTTGAGCCAGCGGAACTGGTCGCCTGGCGCGATCACAAGGCGTACGGCGCGCGCGAGTTGCAGTTTCTTCAGAAGAGAGCCAAGCACTCGGGAGCGGATGGGTGGATCACCACGGAAAAGGACTGGGTCAACATCGCCGGCGGCGTAGGCGAGCAGCGTGCAAGGGAAATGCTGCCGGGAATTGAAGTGGTTCCGATCCGCATGGCGATTGCAGGCGAGGCGGAGTTGCTGGATTTGATCGCAAAACAGCTGGAGAGGAGACCGAGTCCCTGACGCGGCTGCGGTTTTGGACAGGCGGCACGGCCGCTTTTATTCCACCCGCTTCGGTGTCCGGCCGAAGCTCACGGATGGTGGCCGCGCTTTACTAGTCGCCAGCGGTGCGGGACCTGAACGGCAACCCCGGACCTTCGCTACGACTTCGGCCTGCGATCTCGAACTCGAAAGCAGTTCGACTCGGCGTTGGCTCGTAATGATTGGGGCGGAGGCAAACGGCAGCCGGAAGGGCTGCCGCTTGTACCGCGGGCCTGGAAGGGCCTTAGTGCATCCAGCGAGTACCGCCGTTGGGGCCCCCATCATGGCGATCACGGCGGCTCATATAAACTTCAAAACGCCGTTGCAGGCGGCGGCGGCGCCAGGCGTTGTATTGTTCGCGGAGATGGAAGGCGGGGGTGCGGCTCTTGAGGTAAAGAAAGGCGAAGAGCATGCCGCCAAGGTGGGCCACATGGCTGACATTGTCAGCGGAGTTGCCGATGGCGAACAGGAATTCCAAGATGCCCCAGGCCAGCACCAGCCACTTGGCCTTAATGGTCACCGGCGGCAGCATAAGGAAGACGGGCTGGTTAGGGAAGAGGAGTCCGAAGCCCAGCAGGATGCCGAAGACCGCCCCGGAGGCGCCGATCGTATAGCTCGGCACGGGACTGGGCCAGAGCATGTGCAGACCAAGATCAATGAGACCGGCACCGACGCCACTGATGAAATAAAGGGTGAGGAACTTGCGGGTTCCCAGCGACTCCTCGATGGCGACGCCGAACATCCACAGCCCCAACATGTTCCAGAACAGGTGCATCGGGCTTTCGTGCAGGAACAGATAGGTGACGGGCTGCCAGATCGCGCCATGCAAGAAGAGCATGGGCTGCGTCCAGAGCGCGCAGGCGGTAAACAGCGTCTGCAGGGGCGGTACGCCGTGCCAGGAGATTTCCTGCAGGATGAAGACAGCGAGGCAGCTCAGGATGAGCCATTTCACGCCGCGGGTGAAGCCAGGCACGCTAAAGGTGTAGGTGGGAGTGGACTGGTATGGCATGTGAACCTGTGGTCCCGATGCGTGGAGACCCCAATACGGCAGCTGCGGTTTGCCGAGACGCCGACCGCGCCCGGCTCTGGTACTGCCAACAGTATAACTGTCACCTCGTTTAGCAGCATTCCCCAGCGACCAGGCCGAGCAGGGCTGGAAAGAATTTCGCCTGCGGGGCAGGAATGGGGGTAGAGCGGCAGGGGGCAAATCGCAGGTCGAGGGGCTTCGTAATGTCCAAGCCGCTACTTTTCAGTGACTTCCAGTGTGCATTGGGGCTGGCCGTTGAATTGCACAGCTACTGGTGGGGGGCACCCCCCAGCCTGATGCGTGGATCATCGCCTCCTCAACCTCGACCACGCATCAGGCGCCCGTACCCTGCTACACAGCGGCATCCACGCTGCTTAGATGCCGCGCACCTGACCTTTCGTGCAGGCCGCTTGTTCTGATTTTCATGCGCGGCAGGAAAATCAATAAAACGCGCCGAGGCCGGTAATTTTCTCGCCAATGATCAGGGTGTGAATGTCATGGGTACCTTCGTAGGTGTTGACTGATTCGAGGTTGGCCATGTGGCGGAAGACGGGGTACTCATCAGCAATGCCGTTGGCGCCGAGGATGTCGCGAGCCAGGCGCGCTGTCTCCAGGGCGATGGCGACATTGTTGCGCTTGAGCATGGAGATATGGCTGAAATCGGCTTTTCCCTGATCCTTCAATCGTCCGACATGAAGAGCCAGGAGTTGCGCCTTGCTGATTTCGGTGATCATCCAGACCAGTTTTTGCTGCACCAATTGATGGGCGGCTATGGGTTTATCTCCGAACTGCTTGCGAAAGCCGGCGTACTGCAGGGCGGTGTCGTAACACTGCATGGCGGCGCCAAGCACGCCCCAACCAATGCCGTAACGAGCCTGGCTCAGGCACTGCAGCGCGCTGCGCAAACCGCGGGCTTCGGGTAGCTCGTTGCCGGCGGGAATGCGGACGTCCTGCAGGACGAGGCCGGAGGTGACCGAGGCGCGTAAAGAGTATTTGCCATGCACATCCTCGGCGCGAAAGCCGGGACGATCGGTTTCGACGAGGTAGCCGCGGATGCTCCCCTCCTCGTCCTTGGCCCAGATTACGGCGAGCTGGGAGATCGATCCCGAGGTAATCCACATTTTTTCGCCATTGAGGACGACTTCGTCGCCAACGTGGCGGGCGGTGGTACGCATGCCGCCGGGATTGGAGCCGAAATCGGACTCGGTGAGTCCGAAACAGCCAATGACCTCGCCAGTAGAGAGCGGTGGAAGCCAGCGTTGCTTCTGCTCTTCGGAGCCGAATGTAGAAATGGGGAACATCACCAGCGCGCTCTGGACGCTGACGAAGCTGCGGATGCCGCTGTCGACGCGCTCCAGCTCCTGCATGACCAGCCCGTACTCGACGTTGGACATGCCGGCACAGCCGAAGTCCCGCAAGGTGGCGCCGAAAAACGACATGCGGCCCATCTCGGGAACCAGCTCGAGCGGGAAGCGGCCTTCGCGGGCACAGGTTTCAATGATGGGGGTGAGGTTCTGCTCCGCCCATTGCCGGGTGGAGTCGCGGACCAGGAGCTCGTCGGGGGAAAGCAGTGAACCAACCTGCAGAAAATCCACATCGCGGAATTTCAGCACGGGGCACCTCTGCTTCAGCTTAACAGGGCTGGCGATAGCGGTTGATCGGTGGTGGGGGTTTGCCGGGGACCGGCGCTGGAATACAGTGAAGCCATGGCAAGCCGGAAGACATTCGTGGCCGGGCAGATCAGCGCCGCGCCGGAGCGCATTTGGGATGAAGCAGCGCTACGCAAACTGCGGGCGGTCTGGAGGAGCGAGTGTGGCGAGCAGTGTGGCGCCAGGGGCGGGAAGCCGTTGCCACTAGAGGGATGGGCGGAGTTGGTGCATGCATTGGGGGCACGGGTCAGCTACGGCGACTTCAGCGGCGGACCGGAGGACCACCTGTTACGGCTGACGACCTTGCCTGAGTTTGAGGAGAGCGTGCGCGAACTCACACGTTTGTGGTCGGACAGCCAGCTTGCGAAAGACGAGCAAACTGCCGGGCGGCTGCGTAAAGCGGCAAGGCGCGCGCGCCGGCGCGCATTGCTGATATGGCGAAATCCGCGTGTGAAGCCGGCATTGCGCGAGGAAAAGCAGGAAATGGCCGAGTGGCTGCTACTCTGGTTGCAGATGCCGGAAAGCTTCCCCGAGTGGATGGAGCTGCGGATGCGTACCGAAGCGTATCAACAGTTGCGGCGGCTGCGTGGCTCCGAGGCCGCAGCAGTGGAGGGTCCTCAAGAAGGGTCGAGCGGAGAGAAAGCAACTGGGCTGGAAAAGGATAGTGGTCAGCTATGAACCTGGAACGCTCGCGTCAATTGCAGGCTGAAGCCGAAGGCATTATTCCCGGAGGGGTGGATTCCCCGGTGCGCGCCTTTCGCGCGGTAGGGGGAAACCCGCGCTGGATAGAGCGGGGCGCCGGTCCCTACCTGTTTGACGTGGATGGGAACCGCTACCTGGACTTTATTGGTTCCTGGGGCGCCCTGCTGTTCGGTCACGCGGATGAGGCAGTCGTGGCGGCGATTCAGAACGCTTCGCACGAAGGGACGAGCTTTGGCGCATCGTCGCCGCGCGAGTTGGCACTGGCGAAGGCGATTCAAGGGTGCTATCCGCAGATGGAACGGCTGCGGTTTGTGAACTCGGGGACCGAGGCGACGATGTCGGCGATTCGCGTGGCGCGGGGGTTTACCGGACGGAATTTAGTTGCCAAATTTGAGGGCTGCTACCACGGCCATGCGGATGCGCTGCTGGCTGAGGCAGGTTCCGGAGTGGCGACCATGGGGCAAGCCAGCAGCGCCGGTGTACCGCCGGGGGCGGTGGCGGACACGCTCACCCTACCCTGGAACGATACGCTGGCATTGCGTGAGCTCTTTGCGCGGGCCGGGCAGCAATTGGCGGCGGTCATTTTCGAGCCAATCCCGGGCAACATGGGATGTATTCCCGCCGAGCCGGGCTTTCTGGATGAGTTGCGCGCACTAGCGGACGAGGCGGGGGCACTGCTGATTGTGGATGAGGTGATGAGCGGCTTCCGGGTGGCGCGCGGGGGCGCCACCGAGCGCCTGCGCTTGCGGGGTGATTTGTTCACGTTAGGAAAGATCATGGGCGGAGGTTTGCCCTGCGCGGCGTATGGGGGCAGGGCCGAGGTGATGCAGTGCGTGTCACCGGTGGGGCCGGTCTATCAGGCGGGTACGCTCTCGGGGAATCCTCTGGCGATGGCGGCCGGACTCGCCACACTGCTCCGCATCGCCCACGATCTGAACCTGTACGACAAACTGGAGGAGCGCGCGCAGCAGTTGGTGAACGGCTTGCGGGAGGCGGCAGCGAGCGCGGGCGTAGCGGTGCAGGTGCAGGCAGTGGGAAGCATGTTCACCGTCTTTTTCAGTGCGGCGCCAGTGAAGGATTTTGCCGGCGCGAAGCGCTGCGACACCGCCGCGTTTGCCCGCTTTCACCAAGGCATGCTGGAGCGCGGCGTGCTGTTGCCGCCCTCGCAATTTGAAGCGGCCTTCGTCAGCACCGCGCATGGCCAGCAGCAGATCAGGGAAACCATTACGTGTGCGCAGGCCGTTTTCCGGCAGTTGCGGGCGTGATTCTCTTTTAGCTTTGAACCGCACCGGTGCTGAGGCGGATATAGCCCAGCTCCGCCAGGGCATGCAGGACGCGATCGGCGCTGGCTTCGGGTGAATCTTTATCGCTGTCGAAGACGACTTCCGGCGCGAGGGGCTCTTCGTAGGGATCGGAGATGCCGGTGAAATGCGGAATTTCCCCCTTCAAAGCCTTGGCGTAAAGGCCTTTGACATCACGTTCCGCCAAAACTTCAATGGGACAACGGGCGTGGACCTCGACGAAATTGCCGATTTGAGCGCGCAATTCATCACGCACGTTGCGGTAGGGCGAAATTGCCGCGGTGATCGCCACGACGCCATTGCGGGTGAGCAGGTCGCA
>DAIDIE010000043.1 GCA_027459505.1 Acidobacteriota bacterium | reverse complement strand
GCGCCCATTGCTCGTCGTTCAGTTCCCAACGTCCTCTCAATGTGTTGTCCGCGGCGATTCCAGAGGCCTTCAGAATGCCACCAACTCGCCTCCATCCCACGGAAAATTCGCGTACAAGTGTTTATGAGACTGGTTCTAGGGAGAGGGGAATACATTAACGTGAGGGTAGGGCCAGGCGGGAGTGCGGTTGCCTCCGTGCGCCGCAGCCACCTTTGGCACAGTCGCAAAGCGAGTGAGCTGGAGCGTATAGACCGGCCCTGCAGTCACTGGCCCAAGCGCGTGATTCTCGGCGAGGCGCATGCGATTGACTGGTTGGACGGGCGCAGGGTGTTATGCGACGCCGGGAGTCTCGAACGACGGCGCCTGGAGGTGAGGCGAGTTCACGACGGCATGGCTGAGGCGACGCTGGATAAGATTTCTCTGGACCGCGGAGATCAGTGCCGGGTTGTTGGTGAGTTTATTGTGACGGCAGGTCTGAGTGAAGGGCAAGTTAGATATTGTGCCTATGAAAAGGGGGATGGCAGCCCCGTTGCGGCGGTCTTCAGGGCCCCGGGCTGGGGGACAAATATTCTCCCGTTTGATGGGGGCACGTGTCTAGCGATGGAGGAGTGGAATCTAAAGGGCCAACGCAGGCGGCTTGCACTGTTCGACCCGTCTACCATGTCCATTCTGGGTGAGTGGAATGTCGGCGATGACGTGCGTGGAGTATCGACGATTGCTGGAACCCGGAAGTGCGTTGTGTGGAGTCCGGACGAAATTACCGTTATTGATCTCGATAGTTCTATTCGTGATGTGATCATAAGCAGGTCTGTCGACCGGACCTCTCAAGACGATATTCGCGCAGTGCGGGTGGTGAAGGACAGGTTTATGGTTGTTGTCGAAACGGAGCCGCCGGCTGGTTTTACAGGAGATCTGCATGGCGTCGTCCGCCTAATAGATATGCACACGTGTGAAGCTTTGGACGAAATGCATGTCCGTACGGCTGGGCCTGTCGTCGAGGTATGCAATGACTGTTTGTTGATTGGGGTCAGCAGTGGCATGCCTTGTGGCGGCTGGTTGTATCAATGGAGGCCGGGTGCTATGCGTACGGCGGGTGGGGGCGCGTGACGTTCAGTGGACAGCGTGCGGGCCGTATAAACCAGAACTGCTGCGGGTCTCATGGGAAGGTTCGCTGTGTCCTTGCACCGGGCGAAAGGCTTGCGGCTTAATCTGGCCGATATTTGAGGCCGGTGGCCGCGGGCTGGAATGCCTAATCTCAGGTGGGTTGTTGTGGCTTCTAGAGGAACAAGTGATGCCAGGCTACCTAAAACTGACGGTTGCGACCGCGGCAATGGCCGTTATCTTGGCGGTTGTTGTAGGGCGCTTCTACAGGCCGCTGGTTACTACTCTCAACAGGCCGAAGACCTGCTGGCGCAGGCTACAAGGAGTAACGCTGTTCGCATTTTGAGAGAAGAGGGTAAAAGTCGCTCTCGGAAGGGTCCGGAAAATGGGGAGTTGATTGATGAGGAGATTGCATCTCTTGAGAAGCAAGCGAGTAATAAGACCTGGTGGGCTAACAAGTGTGAGTCGTTGGCAGATCATGCTGGCGATGCATTGATATTGGCTCAGGTTGCATGGGTTGGAGGCAAAGCTATTGATCAGGAAGTAAATGTGTTTCAGTCGGGAGGGTGCCGTGCAGATGTCTTCTAATCGCGAAATGGCTAGGGAGAGGCTTAGGGCACTCATGGAGCGTTACGCTCCACCCAAATACAGTTTGGCCAGGCGGTTGACGGGTGCCATTGTCGCGGTGGTAAGCGGCTCAGTAACGCTTACCGCTTATTTTTTGTCGGGCTTGGCCGACTATGATTTTAAGCACGGCAATGCGGTGCTGTTTACGCTTACTTCTTTATTCTTCGAATTCGGTACTATCACCGCCATTACTGAAAGAGTGCGCTGGCGGTGGACGTTTGCGGCTGTGACATTTGGCATGGCGCCCTTGAACTATGTATACGGGTTGTGGCTTGGGCATTTTCCGAATCTAGTCGAAGGTGGCCTCGTGGCTGTATGTGAGATGTACGTGTTTTTCGTTGTCAGCGGTCGACTGGCTAAGAGTGACGCGAAGCGAGAGCATCGTGAGCTTCGTACTCGCAGGTTAAACACTGAAAAGTAGGGCTCTGTTCGTAACCATGTGGGCGGGCGTGGGTGCAGCTCAGCAGGGTTGTGCCTTTAGAGTGGAATTCTAACTGGGTTCTGGACACGACTAGGCGGTGCTTGTAAAAGGATGAAAATGGGGGAGTCTCGAACTGCAGACAATCGAATCGGAAATGCAACGGGGCGAGCTTCCGGCTGGCGTTCTGCGCGCCCTTATGGAGCGGCTGACAAGCGCTGCGTATATTGAACGACCAGGAGCCTGGCGGGTGTTGGAGTATCTGAGCAGTCATTTCGAGCTCGTGCCTAGCGGGAATCGGAAAGGTGTCGCCGACAGACTGGTTCGTGTGTTTGATCGTTATGGAGATTCAACCACTACAAGCGGGCACGGTGGCCGGGTGCCCACGTAACGCGCTTTGGCGTTACGTGGGCGGCGCTGAACGAGGCACCGCCGCGTGGATAATGGAGATCGTTGCGGTTTGAGGTCGAAGTCAGACTCCAATTAGGATATTCATTATGAAGTGGAGGGGCTACAACCCCGGGGACGGCAAGCGATGGACAGGAACGAGCATTAGGAAATGGCGCGTGGCGCGGCGTTGGCGGAAAGGGCGCCGGGTGGGACAGTGCGGTCCCAACATACTTCCGATACCGCCGGTGTATTGCAAGTGCAAAGATGGGAGCACGAAGGAGAGGCATTTGAGCAGTGAAGCTGTCCGGCTGAACATGAACATGCTGGTGCTGCTTCGGCGGCGGCTGGGCGGAAACCTGGGCTCAGTTGCTGACCCCATCGAGCTGATTGACGTCGAGGGATGCGTGTACAACAAAAGGGAACTGGAACGCTCCGCGCATCTGAAGCCTGATTCCTTTGAAGACCGGACCGGCTTTGAGGCGATGGTCAATCATGTGCATTTCGACCATGCGGATAGGAGTTGTGGGTCCCTGCTCGAAATGCTTTCTTACGCCCTGGAGCTTTGCCACGCCCTGAAGAAATTTGAAGGCAGGGGTTTCACAGTCTGCGGATCAGTCAACATTGAGGACGGAACGGGCACGGTTCGCTTCCACCAACGCCGAGTGGGGGAGCCCCCTTGGATATCCGAAGACCTCGAGGCCTACGCAGAGGAAGCGGTGTTTGTCCTGGAAGTGTGATGGTGTGCTGAACGGCTATGCCCCAAGGCATCGTCCGGAAGTGCCGATATCATTGTGACCTCGGTCTGAGGGTAGGGCCGCGTGCATGCGCGACGATCCCCGCGTTGTGGAGGGCCGGCGGAAACTTTTCGATCTTGGCTGCTCAACTGAGCAGGCGGGAGCCCGCTGGTTCGCGCTAGACGTTCCTCCGGGAGTCGACGCCTACACCGCTCGTGAAACGATGGAACAGATCGAGAAAAGCGGTCTTTGGGGCTTTGAGGAAGACCATTGCGGGCACAGGGCAAATTGATGACGGGCCACGCTTCACGAATAGGAGCTGATCTGGCGGGGATAGCCATGACTTTCACAGCGGCGCCCTCACCGCCTCGATGCTGGCGCACCTTCTGCCGGGCTTGCTGTTCGATGGTTGCGATCGCAACCGTTTGTCTGTTATTCGGCCGCCCCGGCGGAGCAACCGTCAGGCCACAACGTCTACGCTGCCGGACTTGCGGACTCCGGTGTCTGCCCCGATCCTTCCGGTCAGAGGTTGCGAGGATCCTTCCTGGGTGGCGCACAGTTCGCCTTCGTGACCTGGCTGGCGAGGACCGCTCCTATTGGATTGAACACCACCCGCAATGGTGCCCTGGACTGGTGTACGAAAGCTTCGGTCCCCACGGTGAAAAGGGCTGGGTGTTGGCCCTGGTTCGTAGGCGCCGGCGCCAGCTCCTTGAGACCGTTCTCTACGTCCGGACGGCTGGCGGCAAACCAAGAATTACGTTTCTGATCCGGCCGGCTCCTGCGACCCTGGGCGTCATCAGCAAGATAAAGCCCGGTGTTTACAACGGTGCGGAAGGGGATAGGAGCGAGCACATTCCGTTCGATGGCATACTCTTTGAAATTCCCGGCCGAGCCTCGTTTATTGAATACCTGGACAGCAGTGGGAACGCTCGCTCCCTTCAGGTATCGGAGTAGTCCCGCAGGAGTTCTGAAGCGGCTGCCCAAGCTGAAGAAACATGAAGTCCCCAGCCATGCCGAGATTCCCGCGAACGCTTTTTCCAGTGCTTGTGTCGGCGACCGCTCGGCAAAGCGGCTGCTGGTACCAGTGATCTGGTGAGCCGCTTGCTCCTGCGGTTTGCTGCTCTCAATCATCGCTGAGAGGCAGCCTACGTCGAGGCAACGGCAGTCGAGGCAACAGCAGGTTGCATGGGGGCTGCTACACTGAATCTTTCACCTGCTGCGATACCCATGAGCTCACAAAACGCCGACCCCACCAATGGTGTCTCCGCCGCGGTCTTTGCCAAGCCAGCCTCCACTTCGGGGGGCGCGGAGCCCTCGCGCCCGGGCTTGGCTCTGGCCAGCGCCTCATCCGCCAGCGCCTCTCCGGCCAACGCCTCATCAGGCAGCTCTTTGCCGGGTAGCTCCACGCCGGATAGCTCCGCGCCGGCCAGTGCCTCCGGGGCGCGTTCTTCCCGCTCGACGGCCTCGGGTTCCGCAGCTTCTTCGGCGTCGTCCCGGGGGAACCGCTCGGTTGTGGTTTTGGACTTTGGGTCGCAGTACACGCAGCTCATTGCGCGGCGCATCCGCGAGCAGAACGTGTTTAGCGTGATCGTGCCGTTTGATACCCCTTGGGCGGAGATCGAGAAGTACCAGCCGGCCGGCATCATTCTTTCTGGAGGCCCGTCGTCGGTCTACGACCCGCTGGCGCCCCGCTGCGCGGCGGAAATCTACGAATGCGGGCTGCCCATTCTGGGTGTCTGCTATGGGCTGCAGTTGCTGGTGTCGCATTTTGGCGGACGCGTGCGCAACGCGGAAAAGCGCGAGTACGGGCGCGCCCAAGTGGCCCTGAGCCGCCCCTCAAAGCTGTTCCAGAATATGGATACGCACCAGGTGGTGTGGATGAGCCATGGCGACGAAGCGCTCGACCTGCCGCCCGGCTTTGAAGTGGTCGCCATGAGCGCCAAGACGGTGGCGGCCTTGGAAAACCGCGAGAAGCGTATGTGGGCTGTCCAGTTCCACCCCGAGGTGAAGCACAGCGAGCATGGCGCGGACCTGCTGGCCAACTTCCTCTTCGATATTTGCGGGCTGGAGCCCGATTGGACGCCCAGCTCGTTTGTGACCGCCCAGGTGGACCGCATCCGTGAACAGATTGGGGAGGGGCGAGCCATCTGCGCCCTGAGCGGAGGGGTGGACTCCAGCGTGGCCGCCAGCCTGGTGCATCGCGCCATCGGGTCGCGGCTGACCTGCGTCTTCGTCAACAACGGCCTGCTGCGCAAAAACGAGTTCGAGAAGGTGCAGCACACCTTGCGCGACCACCTCGGGTTAAACCTCCGCGCGGTGGACGCCAGCCAGACCTTTCTCGACGCCCTGGCCGGGGTCACCGATCCGGAACAGAAGCGCAAGATCATCGGCCGCCTCTTTATTGAAGTCTTCGAGAAAGAGGCCGAACAGATCGGCAGGGAAGAGGGTTCAGTGGATTTTCTGGTGCAGGGAACCCTGTACCCGGACGTGATTGAATCCGTATCCGTGAAAGGGCCGTCGGCGGTCATCAAGAGCCACCACAACGTCGGGGGCCTGCCGGAGAAGATGCGCATGAAGCTGGTCGAGCCCCTGCGCGAGCTCTTCAAAGACGAGGTGCGGCGGGTGGGGCGCGACCTGGGGCTGAGTGACGAGCTGCTGATGCGGCAGCCGTTCCCAGGGCCGGGGCTGGCGGTGCGCATCCTGGGGGAAATCACGGCGGAAAAGATTGCGCTGCTGCAGGACGCCGACGACATCGCCATCACCGAGATCAAACGGGCGGGGCTGTACCACTCGATTTGGCAATCGTTTGCGGTGCTGCTGCCGGTACGGACGGTGGGGGTAATGGGAGACCAGCGCACCTACGGGTTTGCCTGCGCGCTGCGCGCGGTGGAGTCGGAGGACGGCATGACCGCCGACTGGTCGCGCATCCCCTATGAGGTGCTGGCGACCATCTCGAACCGGATTGTGAACGAAGTTCCCGGAATCAATCGCGTGGTGTACGATATCAGCTCTAAACCCCCGGCAACAATCGAATGGGAGTAGAGTTGATGGTGAACGGCGGGGGTTCTTGCCGGATAAGCGGCTACAAAAGGGATTGGACGCCCTCAAGGGCGTCGATCTGTGACGCCGCACAAGTTGTGAAGCGCTTCTGGCAGTAACGTATGTGGTCTGACGACAGTGACGCGGCCGTGGCCCGAAACCTGCCTCCGCAGGCGCACGTCAGAGAGGGTATGGAAGCGGTGATGACGGGAGTGGGGCTGGGCACGGTGCACGAGGTCTCGCTGACGCCGGAAACCCAGGCGCAATTCGAGTTGATGCGCCGCTGCCAGGCGGACGCCACCGGAGCTTTCGAGGAGCTGGTGCTGCGGTTTCAGCCGCGGGTGAAGTCGATTGTGCGCGGCATTCTGCGGCAGAGCAACGATACGGAAGACGTTTGCCAGCAGGTCTTTACCAAGGTCTTCATTTCGCTGAAGAAATTCGATTTCCGCTCGGCGGTGGCGACCTGGATCTACAAGATCGCGGTCAATGAGTGCTACGACCACATCCGCAAGCAGAAAGTGCGCAAGGCAGTCCTTTTGGCGGATTTGAGCGAGGAAGAGCAGGCCTGGGTCGAGAATATGGACGTGGTGGGGGCCGCGGGGCGCGCCGGGCCGGCGCAACAGGCCGAGTTTCGCGAGCTTACGGAAAAACTTCTAGCACTGGTTTCGCATGAAGACCGTACGTTATTGGTTCTAAAGGAGATGGAAGGCTACTCCGTGCAGGAGTTGGCGGCGATCCTGGGCCTTAACGAGAATACGGTAAAGGTTCGTCTGTTCCGGGCGAGGCAAAAGCTGCTGGCCGCCATGAAGAGGAAGAAGTTATGAAGTGCCGTTCATTCATCCTGGAGTTGGAAGGTTACCTGGATCTGCACCCGGAGTGTGTGGGGCGTCCATTGAGCGCGCCACTGGAGCAGCACCTGGACCAGTGTGGGAGCTGCCGCGAAGGGGCGGAGGCGGCGTTGCGGAGCCGCGTACTGCTACGTAGCGTGCAGGATCCGGCAGCGGCGGCCGACCCGTATTTTTATACGCGTCTGAAGCCCCGCCTGGAGGCCGCGCAACAGCTGCGCACCCGCGTGAAACCGTGGGTGCTCAGCCTGAGACGGCCGGGGCGGGACCTGGTCTTTGCCAGTGCGGCACTGATGTTCCTGCTGGCCGGCTTCGTTCACAATGTGAGGACTACGGAACGCACGGACGCCTCCGAAGCGATGGCGCTGGACGCGCCGCACGGTAATTTCGACCACCAGCAAGTGCGGCAGAACGATATCCTGGCCACGCTGGTCAACCAGTAGGGGATGAATTGAGGGTTTGACCGGGGGTTCCGGTCACACAGCAACCCATGAACAGTGAACGTTCCAGCCTGACCTTGCTTGCGGTTGTGTTCTTGATTGGGGGCCTCAGCGGCGCCTGGGCCATGCATTACGCCGAACACGACGTGTTTCATCCGGGGCTGCACAAGGAGTATTCGATCTCGCAGCACGAACAGATCGCCGCCCACTTGGCACGCCGGCTGAAACTATCACCCAAGCAGCAGAAGCAGGTGGACGTGGTGGTACAGCAAACCTACCAGGACTACAACAAGCTTGAGGATCAGGTGGCGCCGCAGTTTGATCAGGTGCGCGAGCAGGGGCGGAACCAGCTGCGCGGGATTTTGACGCAGCAGCAGCGGCAGATGTTCGAGAACATGGTGCAGCAGGTCGACCGCAAGTACCCATTGGGGGTTCATCCGGCGCTGCGGCAGGCGGTAATGGGCAGCCTGGATGTGAGCGCGCCGGGGTGCCAGTAGGCAGGCGGCAGGGCCGTTTGACACGGCCGGCGGCGAGCTCCGGTTGTCAGTTTACATAATATCCATTATCAGACATTGGCCAAACGGCCAATGCGCCCGCTGAGCAAGCAATCCCCAGCGCACGCTGGGAAACTTGTCGAGGGCACCTAGCGCGCGCTGGGGATGTGGCGTCCGCTCACGCGGCCGCGCCGCTAGTATCGAACAATTCCCCCGAAAAATCCACACATCAAATTTTTGCCGGCACCACCCGCGCCAGCGAAAAGGTGCGCGCGCTTAGCGGCGGAGGTGCGCGGCTATGAATGCGCATCCCGTTCCCCAGGATCATCCGAGCGGCAGCGCGAGCCTGGCTCAAGTGCTGTGGTGGCTGGGCTCCGGCTGTGATGAGGCTTTCTGTGCCATAGACGGCGATCATCCTGCCGCTCGCCTCATCGCGAGCGACCTTCGAGTTGCGATCGTGACTGACCGTGTTCCGGGCGGAATGATCGTGACTGCCCGCGATCCGGCCGGAACCAATGTCGCGCTCGAGCCCGCTATATCCCGCGCGGCCGCGGCGCGCCGGATCGCCTATGTATGCGGCCTTCTCGCGGCCCGCTTCTCCGATCCGCCGATCCGCACGAGCGTGGAGGGCCTGCGTCGCGCGCTGTTGGGCCGTCCGGTAGCAGACTGCGTGGCCTGCCGCAATACGGGAGCGATCCCTTGCGAAGCGTGCGGCGGCCGCGGTTGCTACAAATGCCAGGTCGAAGGCAGCGACGGCGTACAAGGCTGTCCCTGGTGCTGGCGCGGGTTCGCTGAGCGGTCCATCGAAGACGTGGCTGTACGAGTGCTTGGCATTCCGCTAAACGGCTGGGCGCTGTACCGCGCGCTCGCACCATTTTCGGGGCCTGCGACGGTGGGCAAATCGCTCGTTGAGCCGTCAGTTCTCATCGTCAAGCTGCCGCGCTCCACGGTCGTGATCCGCGGCCTCCAACTTGAAGGCGGCGACGACGTGCCGCGTGTGGTCGAGGTCCCGGGTTTTGTCTGTCGTGATCGCGGCGACCTCTGCTATTCCCCCAGCGCGAAAGCCGAACGCTGCGACAGCCTCCTGCGAGAGGAGCTGCGCCGTGAATAACGAGCTCATCCCCCTGGAGCGCGCGACCCTCTGCCTGGACTGTCACCAGATCTCGGTTTCCGGGGCGAGCTGCATCGGCTGCGGCTCGTACGCGCTTGTGAACATCGCCCGGTGGCTCGATCGCCGGCCGGTGCAACCGAGCAAGCGGGCCCGCCACTCCTGCCCTGTTTGCGGCGACAACTGCGAGTGCGTCGGCGCGGTCGAGATCCGGCCGGGCCGGAGCGCGGCGCTGCCGAACCAGTGCAGTCATCTCTGCAGCGTGCCGGCGTTCGGCTACTACCGGAGGTCGCAATGAAGCGCTCCGGTCTTTCCCCGTGCCCGCGGTGCGCGTCGCGCGACGTGCACCAGGTGCGTCCTCTGTTCGACCCTGCGGCGCACCAGGTCGTTTGCCTCGCCTGCGGTTTCGAGTCGGCGACCGCCGTCGACGCTGGCCGTCAACGCCGCAGCTGGAACCATCTGAGCGCGATTGGTGCGCGGATGCGTGCGCAGCCGGCCGCGCCGGTGCAGCAAATGCTTTTTGTCCCGTCCGCAGCCGTCCGGAGCTCCGCCGGGCGGACCGTGCCGTCTTCCGGAGCCACATCACGCCATCGAGGGGGTGTTGAATGACCAATCACAAAAGTGGCGCGGCAGGCGCGTTATTGCGCAACCTGCCGATCGACGAACTTTTTCCTTCGCAGCTGAATCCACGCAAGCTCTTCGACCATGTCGAGCTCGCGGAGCTCGCGACATCGCTTAAAGAAAAGGGCGTCATAGAGCCTTTAGTCGTGCGCCCTCACCCGCTGGCCGGGAGCGGCGGTTACGAGATCATTGCCGGTGATCGCCGCTACCGGGCGGCGCGGCTTGCCGGCCTTGAGGAGCTTCCCTGCATCGTTCAAGAGATGAACGACCAGGACGCCGCGGAAGCGATGCTGGTCGAAAACATGCAGCGCGCCGACCTTTCGCCGCTGGAGGAGGCGCGCGCGTTCCAGTCTTACGTCAGCGCCGGCGGCGCCGGGCGCGACGTGAAGTCGTTGGCACAGCGCATTGGCAAGTCCGACGACTATGTGCGCGAGCGCCTGGCGCTGCTCGATCTCGATGGGGAGATACAGGCGAAGGTCGAGTCCAAGGAGCTCGCGCTGAAGGCCGCGCGTCTGATCGCGCGCGTCCGAGATCCCGAGGAACGCGTGCGCCTCGCACGCGACGCGGCGAGCGAGCATTACTCGCTCGATCGCATTCGCGAACGCATGGGACAGAGCTTCATCGACCTGCGCGAGGCGGTGTTTTCCTTGGCGAAGTCGACGCCGTCCTGCGAAGGCTGCGAAGACCGTGTGTTCCGCGATGGGCAGCTTCCCCTCCCCATTCTGGAGAACAAAGCCAAAGATCGCGGGTTCTGCACGAATGTGGAGTGCTTCCGCGCCAAGATGTGCGGCTGGGCCGAGGCGCACGCCGGCCGAGTGATCACGGAGAAAGAGTACAGGGAGCTGCGGCAGCCTATGGTGCTGTGGGATGGCGAGCGCAAGCGCGGCTGCCCGGGCTGCGAGCAGAACCTGGTTCTGGTCAAATCTGGCCGCGACGCGGTGCGCCATGTCTGCGCGGATCAAGCGGCCCACAACGGTGCACGACGCTCGAAAGCGCAAGGTCCGGACGCGGAGAAGCAGAAGGCCGAGCAGAAGCGTGAGCGTGAAAAGAAGCGGCGCGCGCTGGAGTCCCATCGGCGCGCGCTGAAGGCCATTGAGGAATGGGCCTTGGAGCAGCTGGTTGGCTGGCCGCCCGACATGATGCGCTTGACGGTTACGGCCTTGCTCGGCGGCTACATGAGCAAACCCGCGGTCGAGTATCTCGGCTTCGACTTCGGCAGAGACCCCGAGGGCGGCGCCGCCAAGCTTAAGCCAGGCGATCTGCGCGTCGTAGCGGTGCGCGCGCTATTGCTGCGCCGGTTCTCGTTGGAGCCGTCATGGAGCGGTGTGTCGGAAGCAGTAAAGTTTTGCGAGCGGCACAGCATTTCCTGCGCTGCGGAGCCCCTCACCAAGCAGTCTGCCGGCGAACCGTCGGCCACGCCGGCCAAGGCGCGCAAGGCGGCACGCGCATGAGCCGCTCCACTCAATTCTGCCGGCGATCGCTGCGCTCGCTCTTGCTGTGCGCGGCGGTCGCCGCTTTCGGGGCCTCAGCCGCGCTGGGCGTCGTTGGCCTGATCGATTGGTCGAACTCTCGCCCCTGGAGGCGCAATTGAGCATCCGCATTCGCACCTACACCGGCCTCGAGGTCGACCTGTTGGCGAATGACCTGTGGTTATCGATCCGCGTGATCGACATCGCTCATGCGCTATCCAATATCTGCCGCTTCGGCGGCCACTGCCGCCGTTTTTATAGCGTTGCGCAGCACGCCGTGCTGGCCTCGCGCTTGGTGCGTGAGGAGGAGGCGCTCCACGCACTGCTGCATGATGCGGCTGAAGCGTACGTCGGCGACATGGTGCGCCCGCTGAAGGCCGCCCTCCCGCAGTTCGCATCGATCGAGCAGCAAGTGCAACGCCAGATCTGGCAGCGATTCGGCCTGAGGCCCGAAAACCCCGCATCGATCCAGATCGCCGACGAAATCGCCTTCGCCACTGAGCACCGCGCATTGATGGGCGCTTGGTGCGACGGAGCGATTCCTGTCGTTATGCCGCAGGCGCTCGATCCCGAAAATCCGGCACTGGCCCGTTTCCGCTTCCTCAAGCGCTATGCGGAGCTGGATCCCGATGGGAGCTCGCGCATTGAACTTGAAGCGAAAGTGGCGATCACGGCCGATTTCCCAGAGATCTTCTCCCTGCGGGGAGACGAGAGGTCCTGGCGGGAGCCCCAGCCATGAAGCTGAAGATCTCATGCGATTGTGGCCGCTCGGTCACCTGTGACGTTCCGGGGCCGGGCTCCCTGTTTTTTCTCGATCTTCCGATTGCGCCAGAGCACGTCCACGGGATGTTCCAGGCGTTGCTGGAGGGCTTTGCCATTCGTCTCGTCGAGCCCGCGCCGTATCGCGCGGCCGGCTGTGCCTGCGGCCATTGCGGCCGCCCCGTCAGCGCGCCGGTGCCGGTCCCTGCGGTTCACGTGGTTGCTTCCCCGGAGGCGCGCGAATGATCGCGTGCGGACTCCGTTCGATGTCCGTAGTCGCGCTGGCCATGCATGGCGCGAACCTGCAAGCCCTCCACCAGGCATTGTCGGAGGGCAACCCTTACCGCCAGGAGCTGCACGAGGAACTCCTGGAGGTCTATTACGAACTGCGG
This sequence comes from Acidobacteriota bacterium, assembly GCA_027459505.1. Taxonomy (GTDB): domain Bacteria; phylum Acidobacteriota; class Terriglobia; order Terriglobales; family SCQP01; genus DAIDIE01. The sequence goes on along the minus strand of DAIDIE010000043.1, from coordinate 214,843 downwards.
CGCCGCGAGCAGCGTGGCGCCGCCCCAACCCGTGCGAGAGGAGGATGGATGTCATCGATTGGCCGCATTGTGCATTACGTTCCCCAACCAGGGGACATCGGTCCCTACAGAGGGAGAAGCGAAGGAGAAGTACTCCCGGAGCGCCCGGCGATCGTCGTCGCCGTGCATTCGGGCAACTGCGTCAACCTGCAAGTCTTCACCGACGGGTTGAACGACGGACACCCGGAGGAGCGTCCGCTGTTGCGAAAGACGAGCGTCTTGTACTCCGCGTCGCGGGAGCCCGGCACATGGCACTGGCCCGAGCGCGAGAGCGCCGAATCGCCGTCGCCGCCTGATCTCGTCGGCGCCTTCGTGACAGGTCCTGCGCTGGCTGCTGACTGTGGAGGGCTTGGAAGTCCGATTCCGCGAGAGGAGGTGGAACCCGCATAACCGCCAGCGGCGGCCGCGCAAAGGTGAGAGAGCGGCCGCCGCACTGCGATCGCCCATGGAGTACTTGATCCAACTCGATGCCGACGAAACGCTCCGCGTGTTGGAGTCATCGCCCCGCGCCGCGCTCGCGCTTGCTCTGCTCGCCGCTCGCCAGCTGGACGGCAACCGGCGATCCGCCTACGCGCAAGTCGCTGAGGTAAGCACGGGCAGGCGCTGGACAGTGCGCGTGACGCTCGAGGAGGGCGGCCGCTCTTCCGGATGAAGACCACCTCTCCATCCCGCGCGGTCGACTACTCGGCGCCGCTGGCCGTGCAGCGAAAGTACTTTCTGCCGGCTGGATCCTCGCGTCCAGCCGTGGTCAACGAGAGCTACTTTGCCGGCCCGAAACGGCTCGCGCTGGTGATGTATTCCCTGATCGCGGCCCGCGCGATCGAGCCCGACGGCGCGAAGGACGCTTATTTTGCGGCGCCGGCGGAGGTCAGCCAGGCCGCGCTCGCCGAGCATTGCGGCGTCGCCCGCACCACATGGACGGAATGGGGCACGCGCTTCTCCAATGCCGCCCATTTCAGCTCCTATGATCGCGGCAGCCGGCGAGTGAAGGCGATCGAGACGCCGGCGAACCGGCAGTACCTGCAGCGCCGCCGACTTGGAGCTAACCGGCCAAACCAATGGCGGAGGAACGGCCTGGAGATCGAAGCCCAGCCGGAACCAGGCAGTCGCGCTGCCGAGGGCCGCATCGTCGAGGTTCCGGCGGGCTTCGGCGAGGTGCCCAAGTGGATCCGGCACCTGGGCCTGGAGCCCGACCATCTGACCGTGCTCATTTTTTATTTCATCCGCGGTCTCGGTCGCGGACACGTCGACGTGACGCAGAAGACGGTGGCCGAGCGCTGTCACGTCAGCGTGCGCACCGTGTACGCGGCGAACTGCGCGATCGAGCGCGTCGGCGCCGACGATTGCAGCGCCTGCAATGGCACTGGTCAGGCAGCCGAGCTCTGTAGCCGCTGCACTGGCACCGGCAAGAGCGGCCAGCTCGACCGTCGCGGCCGCGAGGTGCGTTGCCACTCCAGCCATTGCCGGCGCGGGCATGTGGCGTGTGACACCTGCGCCGGCCGCGGCTTTATTCCCGCGGTCTTCCGCGTAGTCAATGAGAAGCCGCAGCGTTGCGCGGATGGCGCATTGCGCCGCGGTGCGCAGCGCGTGCTCTTCACGCGCACCGGTCAGTTCACGCAGACGGCCGCGAGCCGTTTGCGCGCGACGTTTGTCCGCTCGATCGAGCAGCTCGGCGAGTCAGGGGCCCAGACATTCGGGCGCCCGGCCCTGCGCCTGCTCGACGACGTCGTCGCCGGCGCGGTCGACGCCCCGATGACGGATGTCCAGGTTCTGCGCGTGGTGCGGCACCAGCTCGAAGAAGCACGCTTCCCTGCCTGGGTGATCCGCACGCTCTTCCCTTCTTCGCCTGCTCCTGCCGATAGCCCCCCCCTCCGGCGCTGACGCCGCCCATTTAAGAGCCTCCTCAAATCGTCCCAGGTTCGATTCCAGGCCGCCGCAAGCCGCTCCGGCACCCCAAGCCATGCCTCGCCACGCCCGGAAGGCCCCTAATCGGCCCCTGGCGTTGCGCCGAAGGACGCCGCGAGACGTCACTACCGCCGTTTCGCCGGCTCCGGGGCGCCGTGCGCCTTGGTCCGGATGTCGTCTGGTTACCGGTGGCAGTCGTGTAAGTGCCGAGGTGAGTCGCGTTGCTGCCGAAACGCAGTCAGTTCAGTACCGAAACCGTCAGGTCTTTGTCCTCAGCTCTGTTTTTTCACGAGAGATATCCAGCCGGAGAGGTGGAGGGCCGCCCAAAGCGGCGGCCGATGCCGAGGACCGTACCCACCGCCGCGCCCATTCCCTGACCAGCGTCGAAGGCAACTGCCGCGCCGCAAGACGTTGCTTCCTGATCCTCAAAGGAGCTAAACGCACGTTGAGTGCCAAACGCATGGGTGTAACGGAAGCCGCCGGATGGGCGAAAGAGAGCGCCGACCGTACCGGTCGGCATCAGGATGGCTCGATCTACGCCCGGCGCTGCAACCGGTGAAAGCCTGGCTTTCCCGATTCGGCCGACCGCAGCGGCATAGCCGCAGGCAGACCGAAGGCGGTATCGGTCTGTGCGCCGTCCAGCGGTAATCGCATTTGCGCGGGTTCCAGCTCGGCGATCCGCGCGCGGATCTCGGCCAGCCGCTCCCTGGTGTCGCGCACATTGGCGCCGAGCTGACGGTGTTGCTGTTCCAGGTTGCGCAGGTGCCAGGCGCAACTCACGGCGAGGCTCAAAGCCTGCTCGCGCGTGGAACTGGCCAGCAACCTGGTCAGGTCATCGCGGCGCAACTGCCAATAGTCCGGTTCGGGCAGCCTGGGCATGGGGAGTGTGGAAGCGCGGCCGCCAAGGTTGGCCGCCGCGCGTGTGAAGAGATGTCGTGATAGTCAGAAAAGCCGCATGTTTACTGCGTTTTCGAACGTTTAGCTCGCATTCGCGGCTGATCCCAGTAAGGGTCATCGCAACGCGGACACTTTTTCGGCCGCTTTAGTAGACTGCGCCACACGTGAGAGCAGCGTTTGCACGCATGCTCGTACATCTTCTGCACAATCGACTTGCTCATGGTGATTCTCCGGACCTCATAGTAGTCGGCCTCCCTGCTCCGGAGACCCGGAGTTGACCGCAGCATATTCCGGGCAACCGGAATAAGTCAACAAAAAAAGAGCGGGCGACGGGAGTAGATGTCTCCCGTCGCCCGCTTTTGCTGCCGGCGCTAATTGCGTCGCTGCGTCAGATTTTTGCCGCCGCGTTCTCTGCGGCCCCGCGCACGGCGCCTTCGGCGCGTTTGGCGTCGGCGGTGGTCAACTGTACCTGTCGCTGCAGAGCCAACCGCAGCTTGGTCTCGACGTCGAGCGCCTGCTGCCGGTAGAACTCGACCTGGCGCTTGGCCAGGTCCCGGGCTTGGTAGGCCTCGTAAACGACGTAGCGTCGCAAAGCGATGCCGGCGGCAAAAGACACAGCGGCAATGAGGAGGTAAATCAGCAAGTTATGCATAGCTCATCCTTCTGCCGGGGGCGCCGGCGGCGAAACAAAATAAACGGTTGAACGCAAGGCGTTAGGTTAGTGGTTCCCGGCCGCGCCCTGCAGCTTCTCGGTCATGCGCATGCCGCCGAGCCCGAGCATCCCCATGAGGACGGTATCGAGCTCGCGGGCATCAAACGCCGGCAGCGCGTACTGGTGATGAGAGAGCAGCACCACGCACTGGATGAAGTAGACCAGCATCGGCACGGCAAGCGCGGTTCCGCAGATCCACCCCACGTAGGGCCGCCAGCCAGCGATGAACCAGTGGATGTTGCCCGCCTCGGCCTTGTTGGTGTCGATCTGTCCCTCGACCAGCCCGACGAGAGCCGTGCGAAACTCGGCTGGATATTTGAGCTGCAGCGCTTTGTAGTCTTCGTTAATCTGCGCCAGCTTCGCCGCGTCCTCGGGGCTTTTTCCCTTGATTGAGTCGACCAGTTGGGCCGCGCCGCCCAACGTGTTGCCGGCGAGAATGCCGCCGATCCTCTCAAACACTCCAGCCATCTATGCCTCCCTGGCGGCGTCTTCCGCGCGCCGGATCCAACCAAGCTCAAACTTTTCCAGCCTCGGGTTTTGCCCCTCGATGAAACCGTAACGGAAGCTCGCGCGCACCAGAATCGCGACCGCGAGCCGCTTCGGGTCGGCCTGCTTAGCGGCCGCCGCCGTCTCATTTCCAATTACGCCGTCGACCTCGATCTGTGCGCCGCAGTCGCGCAGTGACTCCTGCAGCAGCCGGGCGACGTATTCTCTGCCCTGGTTCACCGCGAACGAAACGACTTCATTGGCCACGACCTGGCCGGGCATGTGCTCGACCTGCAGGACGTCGCAAAAGAAGCGCGTGTACCAGTCGATCGCATAGGCAAGGGCCTGTTCCCGCGGCATGGACCAGTACGCCGGGTCGACCGGCGCCGGCGCGAGCTGCGAGATGCCGAACCTGGTCTTGCCGCCGGCGTCGCCGGCGACATCTTCGACGTCGCCCGAGAGCCTGGGATCTTCTTCCCACAGCATCGCCCTCACGGCGGCCGCCACGTTGACCGCGCTAGCCACGCGCCCGTCCGGTGTGCGGCTGCCCATTGCGCTCCAGGAAGTCGGTCCAGAGCACCTGCACGCGGTCGCGGATGACGGCAAACTGGCTCGCACGCTGCATCATGGCGCCGACCACGGCCACACAGAGCATCAAGTCGCCGGCGGTAACAGTGAGGGTGAAATGCATGGAAGTGCCTAAAACTGGGTCCTATTGCATAAACCGGCGGCTATTTGCATAAACCGCGAAAAAAAAGCGAAGTCAGCGGAAAAACGACAGGGGCCCGACGTCGGCCAGCCGCGGGTGCTCATCCGGCTGTTCGAGGATGGTTTTCCGGAACCACGGCCGCAGCGGCCGCTGGTGGTCGCAAGCGTAGAGGGCGCCGCACGCCAGGCCGTCCGGACCCGCGCCCAGGGTCAGCTGCGGCGCGGGAAGCCGCAAGAGGCCATCGATCTGCTCCAGCAGCAACACGAAGTTGGGCTCGCGTACGTCCGGCAGCAGTGCGCCAATGCCACTTTCGTCGGTCTCGGGGCCGGGGCCGGCCTCCCCGGCCGCGCCGGATGCCGTCTCATGCGCCGCATGGATCGGAAAGCCGCCAATGATCGCCAGCCAGTTTCCGCCGTGCCAGCCGGCCTGCACGCGGTTGGCGGCCAGCTCTCCGATCGCCAGCATCGGGTTCAGGCCATAGCGGCCGGCCTCGCGCCAGGCCAGCAGGGCAAGCTGCGCTGCAATGAATTGTTTGGCTGTCATGGCAGGCGGACGGGGCGAAACGTTATCGGCTGGCCAGCGTCAGCCGGCTGCGCTCTGGACGAATCAGCGACGCCTCCCTCAGGAAGCGGCTGGCGTGGGCGCCACCCGCCTGCCCAAACGCGCGTTCGGCTTGGGCGTGGGTGATGTGCCCTTTTTCGATCAGGTTGAGGATGACGGTGCGCCAGCCGCGGTAACGCGACGTGGTGGCCACCCCGTATTCATCCGTGCGCAACGTCTCAAACTCCGGCATCACACCGTTCTGCACGGCGCAGACGTACTTCCGTTCGCCGCCGACCACCACGTTGAGGCCGCGCATTCCGGCCACCGACCAGTCGTTATAGTGAGCGCCGGGACAGACGGTGCGCAGACGCCGCAAAAACTCGTTCATGTGCATCACGCGGCCGAGCCGCACCTGGGTGATTTCATCCTGGCGATCCATGCGGCTGGGCCGGTGCGCCTCGACGTTGTCTTCGTGCAGTTGGGCGGCCTTTTCGATGCGTTCCTGGGAGCTGGCGGTTAGCGCGCGGTTCTCCCAGTCGCGTTTGGCCTGCTCGGTGAGCTCGGGGTCGTGGAACTCCGCGCGGTCGAGTTCGGCGTCGAGGTCCGCCGGCGCGGCCGGCCGCTTTTCCGGGTCCGGATGGTCCAGAAAAACGTCCTGGATCTGGTTGGTTGGCGAGTTCGAATTCAAGAAAGACGTCTCCATGGCTTCCGATCTGTCGTCTCGTGGGCAAAAGTCTGGGCCTCGGCGCAGGGAAGCAGGCTGCTACCCGCTACTTTGCGTCGAGGAAGCGTTGCCTAGTGTTCTCAATCATTGATTTCACCAACTCGTTCGCCGCCCGCTCAATCTTTGGGTCTATTGGCGAGTCGTCATCCGACTGGGTTTCGATCACCAGGCGCGCGGTGAAGTGGTTGTTCGGCCCTGCGAAGAATTGCTTCAGCAGCGTGTGGAGCTGCCGGGCGACGTCGCCGACCGACAGATCCGCGCCCGGGCTTTTGAACGGAGTTCCGCATCGCGGGCAGCGCAACTCGCGGTCGACGGTCGCGCGCAGCGGCACGCGCACCTCGATGCCGCACGCAAGGCATTCAACGCGCAGCGCGACAATCTCGCCGGCGTCGACGAGCCGTAACAAGTAGCTTGTCATGGGGCTCATCTTACCGCGCGCGTCTCCCTCACGGCGGCCGCCACGCTTCGAGCCCCGTCTACCGCCGCCGCTTGTAACATTGAAGTGCCTGTGATATTGTCGCTGGCCATGAAAAGCAAATGCGCGATTCTGGCGATTGCCCTTGGAGCGCTCTGTTTGTCGGGCGCCGCTCAAGCGCCAAACGCAAGCAGCCTCGCTACGATCCTCGGAGGAGACAACCTCACCTGCAACGCCGCAAAGCTCCCTAGTATTGCTATTCCGGAAGCGACGTCCTACAGCAACGGAACCGCAGAAGTCACCCTTCGCCTGCCCTTGGACGAAATGTTGCAAGCCACCGGGCGCCCCGGTGCTGTCGCGCTCTGGTCGCTCATCGACGATGCGCGGCCGGTGATCGCGCTTCGGAGTCTGCCATCGCAGAGGATTCATCTGCAGTTCGACCGCCAGGAAATGAACGGCATGAACGCCAACGAAATATGGTCCGCGCCAGCGGACGCCCGATGGAGCAACGCGAGCTCGTGGCTAATCGACTGGCGACCCGTACCAGCCGTAATCGGTCTGGGGTCCGAAGTGTGCTTACCGCTGGAGCGCGAAAGCCAAAGGGTCAAAGAGAACGGCACGGTCGCCCCCGGGGACGTCCAGATAGCCGGGGCCGATTTCGCCCCGCGCGCAGGATCCGCGTACTGGCAAAAGCTCGAAGCCTTCGCATTTCTGAAGCTGCGCCCGGACGGTCAAGCGACAAGGCTGTCATTTAGCCTCGTCGTCGGCGGCGACCCGAAGTGGAGTTCGACTGAACTCGATAACTACAGCACGCGCGCAATCCTCTCCTTAGCGAGCCGGTGCTCCTTTGGCGCCGAGCTAGAGGACCGCGACAAGAAACCGCTCGAACGAGTGCAACTCGAACCGACACTCCGGTTCCACAGGGGGGTCCTATCGGGGTTCAGGGACACACTTCGTACCGTTTTTCCCTTTAGGGCCGCCTCCGTGTATCACTGGCAGCTGCTCTGGAGATGCGGGACGTCGGCTTGGCGCTCCGAGCCGAGTTTAGCAACGACCTATTGAGACGCGGCGTCGCTGCCGCGCCAGAGCTGCAGCATCACCGGCACAATAACCTTCGGCACAGAAGCCCCCTTCATCACCAGCCGCGTGAACGCCCGGTTCGCCTCCGGATCTGTCGCAAGCCAGCGCTCAAGCTTTGGCAGAGCCAGCGCTGCAACGCCGCCTCCTGCCTCGATCGCGCCGGCCAATGGGTGGCCCAGAGCCACACTGGCGCCGCCCGCTCCGAAAATAACTCCAGCGACCTGAGCAAGTGCGCTCTTTGCCACCTCGCGGGTAGCCGGCTTGTCGGTGAGGTCGGCGATGCGGTAAAGGTTGGTGAGACCATCACCGCCAAGCACCCGGTAGAGCGTAGGGGCGCCAAACCGCTGCGTCATGGCGTTGAGGGTCGCCCGCAACGACGATCCGCGCAACGTCCGCGGCGCCGGGCCGCCTCTCGCGCGCGCTGCCTCAGCCTCCGGCATGTCAAACGCCGACTCCACGGCGCCGTCCACGCGCTGCAATACCTTCATGTCGCGCCAGATGGACCGCCCCTGTTCGAGCTGCGCTTTTGTGAGGCCTGTCGGCACGCGTGCGTCTGCAGCGGCCGAAGCAGCCAGCCCAGCGGCTGATTCCGGCGCCGCAGCTGGCTGAGCATCGTCGAATAGTCCGTCGATCTTTCGCTGTGCCTCCTCAAGACGCCGCTCGTAAAGTTCGACTTGTTCCTCGCTCGTAGCGCGGCGCAGCAGCCTTTGGTACTTCTGAACCGCGTTGCGATATTGCGTGAAGCGCCCACCAGAGGCCTCGTCCATCTTCTCGAAGATCGGCTTGGCCATTCCACCCAGCGCGTCGGCCGCGTCGCCAAAGCTCATGGGCGTCAGCTGACCGGCCGTCGGCAGGTTGAGCCGCTGGGCCCACTGGTCCACCGCGTCAGCCGCCACGTTCTTTACGGCCTTCTGGCCGGCGATCTGCTGCGCCTCGCGAATCGCCGGTTCCGTGGCGATCTGGATCCGCTGTGCCGCCGGCGTCGCGCCGGGCAGTTCCGATGCAAGCAGGGGCGCTTCCTCGCCGGCGATCCGAATGGTCGACGGCCTTATGCCTTCCAGGTAGCGGCGCAACGCCCCGGTCGCCCAATCGCCCAGCCCCGCCATGCCGGCCCCGATCGCGCCCTGCTCGGCCGCCGCTTCCAGTGGGAGCTCGTCGCCGGCGCCAGCCGACTTTACGCCGCCCTGCACCGCGCTCACGAGTCCCATGCGCATCGCGCTTGACATACCCCAGCGCAGCAGCCGCGCGAGCCGCGGGCTGTCCTCCAGGAGCTTCGTCACCTGCGAGACCTGCTTCAGCCGCTCCGCGAGGGAGAGCCCTTTGAGCGCCTCGTCGCCCAACGCAAATTCGGCGATGTTCTCGAGACCGCCCCCAATATCCTCTGCGACGCCGCGCTTTGGCGCGAGCGAAGTTTCAAGCGCGGAACGGTCGGCCTGCACCGCGCCCGACGATAGGGCGTCCCATTCTTTGAGCCCCTGGTCATTCACAACGCGCCCGATGATCGGCAGCGCGTGGAGCGCCCGCGCGATGCCGTGGGCAGTCCCCAGGAAATCTTTCAGGAAGCCGACCTTGAGGCGCTCGTTGAACTCGTCGGCCGAGTTCATCCAGCCGTTCGCTTCCGAAAGCAGCCCTCCGGAGGTCGGCTGAGCCCGGGGCGCTGCCGCGCCCGCGTCGATGCCGTGGAAATCCTCGAACGTCTGCAGCATCGGGTCCGGAGTCGGCGCGGCTGAAGCGGCGCCGGGGGACGCCGTCGGCGCCGGAGCCGCCGACGCCTGGGGTGCCCCCGCTCGGCCTGCGGGCGACGGCTCGTTGTACGGGAAACTCTCGAACGCCGCAAGCATCGGGTCTTGCTGCTGGGGTGCGCTCATACAGGCCGAATCGGTGAAAGGTTAGGGGGGGGGCCGCTTGCCGCCGCAGGCTGGGGTGCGGGGGGCGCCCAGCCGAATTTCTTGGCCGCGGCCGCAGCAGTTTTTTTGTTGCCGTCCGCCGCATCGATAAACAGCTTTATCGTGTAGGGATCGATCGGGTTCCCGTTGCCGCGTGGCATCGACGTGACGCCGATGCCGAGGTTTTTCGCCTCGTTGATCGCGGCTTCCCATCGCGCATTCCGCGACTGTGCGACCAGATCATGAAACGCAGCCCATTGGTCCGGGCTAAGCGCGTCGCCGTTGACGAGCCGCTGCACGGCTGCGACGGCGGCGTCACCGACACCACGCGCCCCGAGGTGCTCTTGGATCATCTCTTTTGTGACGCGGGAACCCTTCACAGTTCCAAACGTGGTCGCGAGATGCTGCGACAGCATCAGCATCGATTGAGCGCCGGTAGGTAGTTGCCTGCCCTGCGCCGCCGCGGCTCGATATTCGCGATAGGCCTTGTCGGCCTTTTCAAAGCTTTGTTCGGTGCTCTCCGCCGGTACAACAAAGCTGGTCAGCCATTTCGTGCGCGCTGCATCAACTTCCTTGCGCGTCATTGCGCCGCCGGTGCCGCCAACGCCGTTGCCTCCCACCGGATTTCCAAACGGATCCGTTCCGCTGATCGGCGCAAGATTGGCGGCCATCGCGAGGTTTTTCTTTATTTCGCTGGCAGCGACCGCTGCGGCCGTTCGCTGCTGCTGCAGCCTCAGCTTCAGGTCCTTGACCTGCACTTCCATCTGTTGCTGCCGCAGTTGCGCCGCAAAGACCTGGTTGAAGGCCTGCGTGTTGTTCGCGATCAGATCTCTGTTACTGATGCCCCCGGCCTTTACCGTCGTGCCGACTAACGTGGGCAGCTCGCCTGGCTTCGCGGGGTACTTTACCGTGTAGAGCGTTGTCGGTTCGGCGTTTTTCTGACCCAGCCAATCGGGAGTTACGACCCAGCCATGAAAGCCCTGCAGCGCGCCCGTCTTCGCGTCCACAAGCGTCACCATGACGATCTGGCCACGGGCATGCGCGCCAAGCAAATTGGGATTGGCCTGGACCTTCTGGTAGACATCCTGGATATGAGAGAACGTCCCCAGATCCTGATGGTTCGGGTCTTCTGCGACTGACTGCGCTATCGCGTTGAACTCGTCGGCCGCCTCTTTGGCCAGAGCGAACTTCTGGCCCTGCAGCCCGAAAGCGAGCGAAGCCGTCTGCTGGTTCAGCAGCGCCATGTGCGCCTTCTGCAGCGCCGCCTGCTGTTGCCGCTGCCAGTCCTCGGCAGAGTGCTGGCGCATGAGCTCCTGCTTGGCGAGCTGCTGCCGCTGCACGGCCTCGAAGCCCGCGCCGAGGCCACCGATGGCGCCTCCTGGCCGCGCCGGCATCTGCGCGCCGGCGGCCAGGCCGGTCAGCACGCCGCTGAGGATGTTGCGCCACTGTTCGCCAGGCGTCGCCGCAGTAGTCTGCGGCACCAGGTTGCCATTGGCGTCCGCCTTATATCCGGTGACGACGCGCCGGCCGCCCAGCGCCGAGCTCACCGTGTCGAAAACGGTGCCGAGGAAGCTGTGCCGCGGATTGACGGCGCTCCCCGCCGGCGCCGCCGGCGAGCTGCCCGGCGGTGCGCCGGCGCCCTGAGCGGTCGCGCCCGCGGACGCACCAGGCGCCGCTGCCCCCGATCCTGACGTCGCTGGCGCGACCGGGCGCACGCCGGCCCCTGGGTTTATGCCGGCAGGAGCGGGCGCCGCTCCCGGCGTGCCCGCGGGCGCGACCGATTGCACGGCGCTTTGCGCCGCGCTCATCGCGGGCGTTGTCAATGGCGGCGGCGCTGCGCCGCCGCCGAGTGCCGAAGCTACGTCAAAAGACATGCGTTACCCGAGTGCCTTTGTCACCGCGCCGCCATTGCCGAGCGCGGTGCCGGCCGCGCCGCCCAGGGCGCCCATCACCGATCCCCAGAATGCGTTGTCGGCGGTGGCCACGTCGTTCGCCCCCTGCATGGCCTCGCCCCCGGCGTTGTTGGTCACCCCGCCAATGCCGACGGGGTTCTGCATGCTGGCCGTTGAGCCCAGCACTTGCGCGGCGGTCAGGAAGTTGTTGCGTCCCTGGTCGTAATCCGCCGAGGTGATCGCTTGGTCCAGCTGGCTCTGTTCGGCCGCGCCGGCGCTGGCAATCTGGCCGCGCACGGCTTCTTTCGCGCCGGAGGGCGCGAAGGTATCGCCGCCGCCTTCGGCGTTCATTCCCTCGTTGGCCGCCTGCAGAGCCTTGTCATAGTTCCCTGCTGTTTTCGTGGTCGCCTGCGTCTCAAGGTTAGTCTTCTCGGCGGCGCTGAAGCCTTCCTGGTTGGGACCTGCTGCCAGGATGGGCTCGAAGGTCGACTGCAGCTTCGCCAGGATGCCGCTGAAGTTCCCGTACTCCTGCTGGTATTGGCTCTGGAGCTGTTTATAGAAAGCCTGCTGCTCTCCGGCGATATCGCTCTGTTGGTCAGTGGATCCGCACATTCACAACGCCTTCCTGTACTCGTGTGGCGACAACCGGAGACCCAGGCGCCCCTCGCAAAAGCGAATCAGCCGCCTTGTCAGACTGGTAAAAATCAGCTCCTTGAAGCCGGCATCGCGCGCCTGACGCTCCAGCCAGGGCATGCCTTGGGCCAGCACCCGCGCGGTGCGCATGCGATCGCCGGCCGAGCTGCCCGGCCGGAACTGCACATCGATGCGGAGCGCTCGCGAGAGGCGCAGGTAAAGCACGGGGCCCCGCTCGTCCTCGACGCAGTACAGATCGCTCCCCGGCTCGAAAAAAAACTCCGGAGCGGTTCCGGCGTGATCCGCGTCCGCGGCCAGCATCGATGCCAGCGTCGGGTAGTCGCTGGGACCAGCAAGCCGGATGGCGATTGAGCGCGCCGGCGCCGGCGCGGCAGCCTCAGCCGACGTGCTGGGCCGCAAAGATGGTGTAGCCATAGAGCTCATTGGCGGCGTCCTCGGCCGCCCAGTCGATCTCGACCTGCAGGTGGCGGCAGATCGCCGCTTGCCGTGTCTGCGACATCCAGAAGCGCAACGCGTAGAGGGTGGTCGAGGGCAGTCCTTGGTACCAGTTATCGTTGGTCGAGTTGCTCAGCGCCGTCGGCGTTCCGCTGATCTCATTGACCAGCACGCCCAGCGTCGGTGCGCTGCCCGCGGCAGGGCCTTCGACGCTGATAAAGTCCACCAGCGCCTGGTTGCCGCTCTGCGCGAGCATGATCGAGCCGATCCGGGCGAACGCGGTGTAGGGCGTGCCGGCATCGGCGAAAGTGCTCCAGTCGCGCTGCAGGATGGCGCCCCCGGCGGCGCTGGGCCCCACCAAGAGCTTGTAGACGCCCGGTGACGTCTCGATGGACTGCACCGCCCCGCAGCCGCCGGTGACCTTGGCAAAGGGCGACCAGATGAGGGCGTTCTCCGGAGGCGCGGCGGCGCTCATGCGGAACCACCCGGTCGCGCCGTCGCTGACGAACAGCGACACGTCAGTCGTGCCGCCGCGGTGCCACGTGAGGTAGACGTTGGCTTGGTTCCAGGTGGCGAGCTGATCCCCGATTGGGAACCCGGCCTCCTGTAGTTCGGCCTGCGTCTCGACCGCGGCAACCTGCGCATTCAGCGATGCGTATGGCCGCAGCGTCAGCAGCCGGCTGTCGCGCGAGAAAAGATAGAAAGTTCCGGCGTAAGACGTCAGCGCGTTGTAGTTCGCCAGGCCAACCCCAGCGACAAAATTGGTGACCGCATAGAGCGGAGAGTTGGATGTGTTGGTGCCGGCGATCAGCCCAACGTCGCTCGCGGTGAAAACGAGGAGCCCGACGGGGCACGGCTCGATCCGCACCACTGCCGCCGGAAACGTGAAGTAGTTCGAGGGCGGCACGCATTCCAGCGGAATGCCGGGCGCCGCGTCGGCCACGCGCGAGTACCAAACGGTCGTGCCGGAGGCGTACCACATGAGCCCCAGGTGATAGGCCATCGCTACCGTCGACGCCGGCGGCGCGTCGTTGTGATCGGCGAGCGGCGCCTGGATGAATTCATTTAGTCCGTCGTCCGCTATGGTGTCGTTATACGTCCATGTTCCCGCGGCGCCGCCGGCTGGCATCGCAATGTCCGCCAGGAAGAGCATCTCGCTCATCGTCGCCGGCACGGCTGAGCCAACCTGCTGCGTGGATCGGAAGAGGCGGATCTTCGTGTACTGGCTATCGCCGCTGCCGCTGCCCTGCACTGCGACGTAATTATTGGCTTGCAGCTCGATGCCCACGCTAAGCGGCGAAAGCGTCGTGCAGGCCTGCGTCAAATCCGAATAGAAGCAGTAGCCGTAGTACCACTGTCCCGAGTTGGCCGGGCCCAGCGCCGGCGGTCCGGCGCAGCGCCAGCTCGCCGTGCCGTCGGCGGTGTAAGCACCGGTGGACGTCTTCCAGGTTGGCACCGCCGCTCCCGATTTGCCCGCTGCGGTCACCTGCTGCAGATTGTTATTGCTGTCTTGGATGGCCTGGTCGGTGGCCACCAGCGTAGTCGCGCCGATCGCGGTCCAGGTGATCTGCGCGCCCTGGTCGGTCCAGACCACCGTGTCATCGACGGTAGTCGAGCCCAGGCCGCTCTGCCAGGCCGGCGCGGCCGCGCCGCTCGTGCCGGCGGTCGTGCACTGAAAAAAGTCTTTGTAAGTGGTGGTGGCGTAACCAGTCTCATACTGGCGTGTGTACGCGTCGTAGTACTGGTAGCTGACGGTGACCGTCCAGGTCGCCGCGATATAAGCCCCCGCCGCATAGGCGTGGTTGGCCTGCCATGCTGCGGTCCCCTGGCAGGTCCACACGGCCGAGCCGTCAGTGGTGGTTGCGCCGGCCGCAGTCGCCCACGCGGGTTCCGCGCTCCCGGTCGTGCCCGCCGTTGTCAGCAACTGCAGGTTGTCGTTCGAATCGACAATCAGCAGCGACGGGGAGTAAAACGTGTCCGCCGCCCAGACCGGGTAAGGGTCAGGGAGCGCCGCCAGGCTGACTTGCGGCGCGTTCGCCGGAGCGGCGCCGCCCGCGTTCTGCACTACCCACGAACCCGAAACCTTCAAGTACTTCTTGAGCTCTACGCCATCGGCGAGGTAGAGCACATTGCCCACCGGCTGGAAACGAGTCTGCCCGGCGCCAGCGGCTTTGGTCAGCAACGCCGTTTTAGCGCCGTTGGTGGCGTCGTAGACGGCTGCGGCGCTGTCCGCTAGCACCTGGATCGACTCGACCCCTGCCGACTGCGTCCGGAACGCCTGGAAGGCCTGGATAGCGGGAAAGCTGCTCGCGTTGAAGGAAGAAAGCCCGGGGCGCCGGATCAGCGTAAGCCGGCTGGAGATCTCCACGTTCTGCCCGGCAATCAGTGAATCAAACCGCGCGCCGGAATAGAACTTCTCGTAGAGGTACGGCACCGCCGCTTCGCGCAGCGGAGAGCGCTGCGTCCAGAGCCCGGTGAAAAACCGGCTCGCGGTGATGGGCACATACCGGGTGGGCCGCTGCGGCTCACTGCCGGCCATGCGCAGCGCGCTAGGCATTCGTCTTGCCGGTCTCCTTGGTGCGCGACTGGAACTTGCACCGGTCGGTCTTCTGTCCGATCACCTTCTTCGCGTAGGTCCGCTCCATGGTGGCCACGGTCTCCTCGCCGAGCGCGCCGATTAGCGCGGCGCGGTAGTCGAGCGAATCGTATTCGGGCGCGCCCGCCTCGATGGAGACGCTGTAGCGCAGCCCCTCCGCAGACTTCCCTTTTCCGACGCGCTTGCGCAGCGCGTCCGTAATCGGCTTGAGGGCGTTTTCGGCGAGCCGCTTTTGCTCGCTGAGGCGACCGCCACGGTCGACCAGTTCGGCCAGCGATTCCTGCCGTTTTTTTGACATGGCTTTAGGCGGTAAACGGCGCGAACGGCCACGCCGGCCCGATGTCAAACGTCATCGGGCCGCCGCGCTCCATCACGCTCTGGTCGGGATAGAAAGCTGCCGCGTCGCGCTCGCGATCGTCGGTCCTCGTGGCCTTGCTGAGCGAGGCCTCCCACAAGGCGTACTCATCGCGAAAGCGCTGCGGATTGTCGGTGAACTCCCAGCAGTAGGCTTTAAAGCCGTCGAAAAAGTGGTGAGCGACGTCGTCCGGTATAGGATCGAGCGTCTGCGATAGTGAGGTGAACGCCGGCGGCCGCGCCTGTCCGATCACGTTGATCTGGAACACCGGCGCGGATTGCGGCGGTAGCCATCCAAGGCGGATCCCGCGTCCCTTCGGCGCGACCACGGTCCAGACGACCGTGCCGTCGGTGGTCTGTGTGCCGGCGGTGGCTGCCGCCGCCGGCCACGCCGGCGCGACGCTGCCGGTCGTCCCGTAGGTGGTCACGACCTGGTAGTTTCCGTTGCTGTCGACAATCTGGGTAATCGGGTTCGACGGGTTTTGCAGCACGGTCAGCGGATCGGTGAATGTGGTGTTGGGCGCCCACGTCGAATAAGCGAGCTGGTCGTTTGGCAGCCAGCATACCTGCGGCCGCTGGCTCGCATAAAGCGAAACCAGAGGCAGCTCGCGCACTGCTTCGATCCGCGCGACCGGCTTTGATGGGGCCGTGTTGTTGCTGTCGATCGCGGCAGCCGAGCTGATCCAGGCCAGGGAGCTTCCCTGCCCAGCGTAGTCCTGCTGCAGCGAGATGGTCGGAAATGGAGCGTAGATCAGCCGGTTCCATTTCCAGTCAAACGGCTGCGCAAGCAGAGCGGCCATCACCCTGGTGCCAATGCGCGTGGCCTTCTCCGTCGAGAACCCGGCAGCGTCGACCAGCGGTTCCAGCTCCGGATACATGCGCGTGAAATCGACCACGTCCTGCAAGGTCGTGGTCGAGTTCCCGGTGGGCGTCGAGTTGGAGAGGATGACGATAGGCATTTAGTAGCCCTCGACGACCACCCATCCGGTCTTCGCCGATGCCATCGATGCCGGCAGCGTCAGTGTCGTCGCGCTGGTCGTCGAACCGCCCGAATCGTCATGCGCGAGATAGCCGGCATTGCTAAAAGCTACTGGGAACGTGTAGGTCTGCGCCGTAGCCGACGAGTTCTCGTACCCGTTCAGGTAGCACAGCACCTTTCTATAGGCGCTAGACAAGAATGGCTCCGAACATACAGCTGAGCCAGCTGACGTTCCGGTGATGGTCGTCTGTGACGCCGCGCCGAGATCGGACGTCAGAGGCTGCGACAGATGCTGCACCCCAGCACTGTCGGCGTAAGTTACCCACTCATGAGGGGTCGCCCCAGCGAGCGGCTGCACAGTGTTGCTCGCTGCGCTGGCTGAACTACTGACGGTCTGGCCACTTGCATTCACCACCGAGGTTGCGAGCTTGAGGACGTCCCATTGTGATAGATCCCACGTGCGCGTCCCCAGCCCGGTCGTCGCCGAAGGCGTCACGGTGATCGAAGGATTGCTCCCGGAACCCAGGGTTGTTGCGAGCACGAACTGGCAGGAAACGGCACTGCTGCCGTTCCAGCAGCTCCCTTTGGACCCCCACGGGCCGCCCATGTAGTTAGCAGAAGAGTTCGCCGTGTTCAGGTTCGTCATCAGGGCGCCCCCTCCGGAGCCATCTACGCACAGAGCCTGCCCTCCGGGCGGCTGAACGCCGAACTGGTTTGCAGAGCCGCAAATAACCATTCCACCGAGCGCCGTCTGGTCGCCAGACCCGTCGTCGAACTTGAATTGCGGCTGAAATACATTGCCGATGACGAGGTCTCCTGGTAGCCTCGTGAGCACAGTCCCATTCTGCTGGAAGTTTGCGACCGAGATCGTATTGATCCCGCTGTCGATGACGTTATCGGCCGGAGCGGACGATAGCAGGTGGTTTGAACTGATGATAGTGTCAGAGGCCTGATTCCCTACGAAGATATCGGCGTAGGAGGAAGAAACCCCTTCGACCGTGTTGCCACTGATGGTGGTGTCGGCGGTATCATTGGACTCGGTCGTGGGGATGTATATCCCGTACCTTCCGGGGCTGATGCATCGGTTCCCCGCGATGTCGGTCTTCGAGATAGCCGTGCCGCCGATGGTGAGCGCAGATGTGTCCAGCAAGATACAGTCATCCTGTGGACTTACAATGGTGTTGCCGGTCACCTGGTCGCGGCTGCTTGTGTAGTCAACCCCCAAGGAGGTGATCGCGCGGACCCTGACCCCAGACTGTCCCGACCCGGCAATATAGTTGCTGGTGGCGACGTTGCCGCTGGATGAGTAGCCGGGAATCGCCGCCATCTGTATACCGTCAGTGTCCACGCCGAACGAGCCGTTCGCGCCAGCATCGACGATGGTATTGTTGGCAGCGACGTTGTTGCTGCCACCGCCGAAGTCGATCGCGTTCGAGCCTATGGCGGAGAACGTGTTTCCGACAACTAGCATCCGCTGGGAGTCGCTTCCGGAGTACACTCCCTCGTTCCCATCTTCGCGAAACTCGTTCCCGCTGATCACCCACCCGAAGTTGTATCCCCCGGTGTTGATCACCTGGCCGCCGCTCGCGCCCCCCCAACCCGTAAAAACGTTGTCAGCGATCAAAAGCTTGGTGGTGTAAGCAGTCCAGGTAACGCCGCCGTCTGTCAGGGTGCACCCAGCGTCATGACACCACGTTGGCTCTGAGCCGGCGCTTGTGCCACCGGCAGTAGCTAGGAAGTACAGGCCGGCCTCTTGGCCGCCCGTGAACGTGGGCACAACTTGGTCACCGGCTGAGTAGTAGGTCGATGGCGCCCATGGGTCGTAACCGCTGTTTAGCGCGCCGACGTTCGACGCTTCCCCCGGGCCCTCCAGCGTGCAGTGCTGGATCGACGATCCACCTGGTAGCACGTTGATCGCCCAGCTGCCAGCTAGGGAGGTCCAATGGAGAACCGTACTCGTCTTCGAAGCGCATTCCAGGTCTACGGGGACGGTGCTTGGCGAGCTGAGGGCGCTGGTGAGCGTGTACGTCCCGGACGGGACGAATACTCTGCAACCGGGGGCGGCGCAACTGTTGATTGCCGCCTGTATCGACGGGTAGCTGGCGGCGTTGACGATGCTGTTAATCGCCCCTATCGTGGCAGATTGCGAGCTCAGCGTCGGCACGTTGGTCGCGGTCCCCGTAATGCCTGCTCCCAACGTCACCGTCGAGCAGCTCGCTTGCAGCCCGCTTCCCGACTCGCAGACTAAATACGCGCCAGGCGAGGCGAAGAACCCGAAGTTGCCGGCGCTGTCGGCCTGAAACGGGTTCGTCTTCGCCGAGCTGAGGCCGATGTCGTTGTACACGGTCGCCACCGGCGAGCACGGCACTCCGCTCGCCTTCGGCGCGCAAACGGTGATCGTCGCGCCTCCCACCAGCCGCGGCAGCGTAACACCGTTGATGGCGGTTGAGCCCCACACGACGTTGTCGTAGCGCGCGCCCTGCGCTATCGCGCACGGCACAAACAGCGTAAGCAGCAGCGCGAAAAGCACTGCTCCGCGAAGTCGAATAAGCATAGGTCTAAGTGTTCCGGCCGGCCGCGCCGGCCTGTGTGCGGAGCTGCGTCGCCTGCTGCTCGCGCGCAAGCTGCAGCCAGTGGCCGAGGAAAAGATTCTTCTGTGTTTCGTCGAGGCCCTCGCTCTCGCTCACCAGCGAAAGCGCGAACCGCTGCAGAAAGTACTGCGCGCGCACGTCGTCTTCGAGGAGCAGGGCGAAGCCCAGCAGCCCTTGGTTGTAGATGTGGCTGAGCTCGTCCGGCACGGGTGCCCAGGAGGAGCCCAGCGCGGTAAGAAGCGCCTGCCGCTTCTGATAGGTCAGGGTCGCTTGGTAGCCGGCATCAGGCGCGGGCAGAAACCGGAACGTGATGTTCCCGGCGCCGTCGTTGGCCTGGGTGGCAACCGCCTTCGGCCGGGCCTGCTCGCTGCCCGCCCCAATCACGTTGCGGATCTCGATCTCGCGCGTGTTGCCATTCGGGTCCGTCACCGAGCATTTCTCCAAATGCCCGAAGTCCGCCAGGTCGATCACCAGGTCCTGGTTTCCAGCCGCGAGGTTTGCCTGAGCGGTCGCGCGGTTCCATGGCCACGCGAAAGGCGGCCGTAGCATCGTCTGCAGGATGATGTTGGCGGACGTCAGCGCCGGTTCCGATCCGCTGATCGCCATGGGCGCGTTCCGAATGAACGGCTGGGCCCAGTTCAGGCTTTGCTGCACCGTGATCGTTGTCATCGGCTATTGCTGCTCGGCTTCCCAGCCTGGAGGGGGAGCGCTGGAGAACTGGAAGACGCCGGCGCCGCTGGGTTCGTTGTCGGTGGCCATCGCGAGAGCCTCGCGGTAGCCCGGCGTCTGCTCGCGGTACGCCTTCCCGCACGTCTGGCAGCGGTCCGTTCCGCGTACCTTCTTCGGCTTGCCGCAGCAGGCTGGGCCCCAATCCTTGAGGCAGCGCGTGCAGAGCACATGCACCGCGCCCGTCGGGTAAGTGTGCTTCAGAACGCTGGCGTTGGCGTCGTTGCCCCGTTCCAGGCCTTCAAGGTCTTTGCCGCCCTTGCGGTGCGGACACACGGTTTGGCGCTGCCGTTGCGTCCGACGTTCGCTCTCCGCGCTGCGCTCGCGTTGTTCGGCGATACGCCGCCGGTCCTCGCGCATTGCCGCGTCCGAGGCCAGGCGGACGCGTAAGTCCTCGACGGTCAAGCGCTTAAGCTCAAGGTCGAGCTCGCGCGCCTCGCGGTCAAGGCTGGTTTCCGGTTTGGGTTCCGACATAGGGTCTCCTCGCCGGCGCGGCCGGCTGCGTCGCGTGTCAGAAGACAGGGGCGGCGCGGCCGGCGCGCAGGCGCAAAAGGTTTATCAGGCAAATGCCTAGCTGATGTTCGACACCGCGTCGATGTAGGCGATTCGCATCACCGTGTCTGGCGGCAGCGTCGACGTGAAGCGCACGTTGTACGACGTGACGCCGCCGATCATGCGGCTGGGATCACTGCGCGATGGCCCTTCGAACCTCTGCAGCCAGAGGCGCAGGTTCTTGCGGTCGCCGTCGGCCGGCCCGGTCGCGCCGTTCACGTCGCCGAGGCTGATGGAGATGACTCCGTTCTCCCCGAAAACGTAAGTGCGATACGCGGTCTTGCCGGTCGACTGATAGTCGCTGGTCTGCGTCACCAGGGTCGACGGGAAGAAGGTCACGCCTCCCCACTCCAACGCGGGCACTTCGTCCAACCCCGGCAGCTCCTGCAGCAGCTCAACACCTTTGGGATTGCGCTTCAAAATGTCGGTGATGCTGTTGTTGGAACTGTCGTTGAGCGCATCCCCCACGTTGAAGGGGTGGATCACGCCCACCATGCGGCCTTCCGCCGTGTTGAACGGCATCACGTTCCGGCCAAGCAGGTGGCTCACGCTCGACGTGATGTCGCTGCGTCCGAGCGTCGCCGTGCCGGTCTTGCTCAGTGCCGAGACGGAGCTATCGACCGACGAAGCGCTGTCCGCCGTGTTGCGCACCAGGGTGCTCAGCGTGATTGCCAGGCGGTTGGACATTTCCTTGCGGATGTTTTCGAGCACGGGATCGATGGACGTGTCGATCGCGAGATCGCTGACGTTCACATAATCAGCGAACTGCCCGATCGTCGCGGTCGTGAACGCGACGGACACATAGATCGGAGCGCCGACAACGCCTTCCGACACCTGCGCGGTGTTGCCGCCGAGCGGGTTGTACATGTGCAACCGCAATTGGTTGCCGCTGTTGAGGTCGAGCGGGCGCCGCGCCGTGCAACGGACGAACGGCGTGTTCGGCTTCAGGTTCTCGATGAACGTTTTATCGTACGAAATCACCGTGCTCTGCGGCAGGTTCGCCGTAGTCATCGATGCTTGCAATGGGCCCATAAAAAGTGCTCCCTAACCCCAGAAGGGGAAGTCCCGCCGCGGCGGGATGAAATGTGCGAACAAAGCGGCCTGAGCGGCCGCTAGCGAAAAGCGAGAGCGGATCCGCCCAGCCCTTAGCCGCGCCGCCGGCGCTGCGGTGTGGGCTGCGGCGGTCCGCTCCCAAGCCCCGCGGCGTCCAATCCGGGCGCCAGGGGAAACTGACAAAATGTCAACGTTATCGCGCGCTGTAGAGTCGCTCGACCTCTTCGCGAAACGACCGCTCCTGCAGCCGTTGCTTGTATTCCGCGGATGGCATTGCGTCGATCTGCGCGCGTGTGTACTTGGTCGCCTTGGTCGGGGGCGGCGCGGGCTGCGCACTGCCGTTGCCCCGGCGCAGGGAGCTCGCCGCAGGTGTTGCGCGTGGCCGTTCGACGGGCGCTTCCGTCGGCGTTGGGACGGCCTCTTCGGCGGCCGGCTCGGTCTCGTTTCCGGTGGCCGGAGCGGCGATCAGCAGCCCCTCGGCCGACAGCTCGGCAAACGCAGAGTCCAGGTTGCGCGCGGTGACGGCCATGCCGTGCAGCTCCAGGTAGCGTGCGAGCCGTTGACCGTTCTCACCGCAGACGTGGTAGTCGGGGTGCGCCCCAATCCATTGCTCGCACTCCTGGGCGGCCGCCCTCTGTCGCCGCTCTTGTTCGAGCTGTGTCGCGAGTTGCCCGATCTGCGCCGGCTTCAGGCCGGTACGCGCCTCGATCGCCTGGTCCAGCGCGGTCCCGAATGTCGCGGGATTCCCGATGTCGGTAGCGAGCTGTAACTGCTCTTCCGCAGTCAGCTCGCGCGCGGCGTAAGTCGGTGCTGGCGTGTCAGGGTCCACGCCCTCCGGCGCCTTGCCCGTCTTGATCTGCAGCGCTTGCGCGCGGATCTTGCGCGTGGCGTGTTCCTGCGCGGTGGCCATCTTGTCGGCCAGGTCGCGTAGCGCGTCAGTTTCGGTTTCGCCCGTCCCAACAAAACGTTGCGCGCCGGAGCCATCGCCGATGTCGATGATCTTTTCGACGGTCACAGTCTCTTGGTTCAATATGCCCTCCCGCAATCCGCGGATTATTCTGGCCAGCGTGGCACTGCCGCCAGCTCGTCTTCCATGCCGCTGGGCGCGGCGAGCGTGCCCCGCTCCATTCCTTCGGCCAGCTCGAAGCTGACAATGGTCTTGAGCCGTTCCACGTATTCGCGCACGTGCCGGGCGCGCCGGTGGCATTCAAGCACAAGCTCTTTTTCGAGCGGATCGGCCTCGACCAGGTCGCGCTCGGCGTTTTGCACTTCGCGCTCCATGATCGCCAGCAGCACCTGGTAGCCGGCCACCGCCTGCAAGCTGCGCAACTGCAGCCATTCCTCGTGGCTCAGCTCGCCTTTCCGGTTCACTGGCCACCTCCAAACCCGGGGCCGCCAGGCTCCCCCGTAATCGCCTGGTTGCGCATCGCCTCCATGAGGGCTTCAACCAGCACCCGCGATCCGGCGCGGTTCATAGTGCGCTGGTCCTCCAGGTCCTGGGTCTGCTGGAAGCGTTGGTTTTGCATGGCCTGCGCCGCCTGCACCTTCTGGCCCGGGCCGCTCAGCTTCTGATTCAGCCGCTCCATCATCTCCGGTGTCAGCTTCTTGATGACGTCCTTGCGGTTCTTCCAGTCGCTAACCTCCATAAACATCTGGAAGAGCTCGCCCACGTCCACGTATTCCCCGCACAGCTCGTTGAGCTGCTGTACCAGCGCGGGATTATCGAACACTTGAATCATGAGCGGCAGACTCTGGGCCATCATGCGTTTGGCGGCGAGCTTGGTGCCCGCAAGCGCTTCGAACTTGGTGCGCGAGTTGAGGTAGCGCACCATGTCGACCTGATAGCTTTGGCCCATGGCGTCGCCGAGGACGTCGCGGATCTGTGCCACCGGGCAAAACTCCCGGATTAGTTCATCGAGCGTGTAAAGCCACGGCACGTACACCTGTCGCAAAAAGCGGTCCAGCGGTCCCTGCAGCCGCGACGCCGATGCGCCTTGCAGCCCGGCGGCGCCGGTCGCCGTGCGGCCCATAGAGGTGCGCCCCACTGCCGGCAGCGACCCCTGCACTAAAAGCTCATTCGCTCCGGTCGTGCTCTCTTCCTGCGCGCTCGATTGCTGCAGTACTGCGAAAGCCGCGGATGGCACCTCGGGCATCGGCTTGAGCGCGAAGGCGGCTTTCGGGTCCCCGTCAACGTCGATGATGCCGCCCAGCCGCTCTCGGATCTGCTGCGTCGGTGCGTTGGCGCCGCGCGAGCGCAAGTACGACGGGTTGACCCCAAAGCTGAGCATGTCGAGCGCCGAGTTCTTTACTCCCTGGTCCACGCGCTGGTCCTGGCCGATCAGGTGGCCGATGCCAAGACCCCAGAAGCTGCGCCGCACATTCCACCAGTTACTTGAGTAGTAGTTGATCCGGTGGAACTTGTTTTCGCCGTTGCGGATGACCAGCTTTTGGTCAAGCACCGCCATCACGCGGTCGCAATCCGTCCGCTCGATGACCTGCAGCTTCCGCCGCAGGGGATCCGACGATGCCTCTTCATTGCGTGGCGCGGCCGTCTGCAGCAGTCCGCGTTGCGTAGTCGAAGACTCGGTCGAGTTGGGCGCCGGCGCATCCTCTTCCGGAGGAAAAAACAGCGCTTTGAGTTCGGCTGGCGGCGGCAACGTGTAATCCGGATTGCCGCGCAGATCTTCGAGCTCGTAGTAGTCCAGATACATCACGTCGCAGATCCACTTCGCTTTCCGGATATCGGGTTTCAGCAGCCCCGGGTCGGGAATGATCTCTTCGACGTCGCGCTGCTCGATCCACGGGCGCCAACGTGTGACCTTCTTTTCGATCACGGAGAACTCGTCGTCGGCCTCTGTGGGTACTTCGATCGCGCCGCTGGCCGTCTGAGCGGTCACCTGGGTATTTTTGCGCTTATAGCGCTTCTCTATCTTGGTGACAGTCTCGTCGCCCCACTTCCAGATGCCGGTACCCATGAGCTCCATGCTGAAAAGCCCAAGTCCAAACTCGGTTTGGGCGTCCATCTCTTCGAGAAACGCGGCTATCAGCTCGGTCTTCTCGCGGATCACTTCCTCGCTGGTGTCTGGCCGCGGCCGCAACAGAAAGGGAGGGTCTTCGGACCCGAAGACGGCACTCTCTATTTGGGGGTCGATCGAGTTGACGTGCTTGGCGACGGTGAAGCAGCTCACGTTCGCGCGAGTCACTGTCGTGCCCTCAAAAACCGACGTCACGCGCGGCGACCGATAAAGCAGGTCGTTCTCGCGCCAGCGCAGCGAATACTGCTGTTCGGCGATGTATTCCGATCCGCGCTGGAAGTCCTGCACGACGATCGACAGCGCAGCCTGGTCGTCAAATTCGACCGGCCGTCCGCCTCCCGGCGTTGTGACCTGGTGTTCCGCGACAGGGAGCTGAGTGGTGACGGTCTCCGGTAGCCTCAAGCGCTGCCCACCTCGACGGTTACCGAGAGGCAGTCCGTCCCGGAAGCCCCATCAACCGGCGCGGCCGGATGTTCGTTCGGCAGCCATTGCACTATACGCACGCATTGCGGAGTGCGCGGCACTTCGCCGGCGAGCGCCCCGGCCGGCGGTTCTGCGGCGATGTGCACACCTTCGGGCCGGCGCAGCCGGCGCCAGACTTCGGGCAACCGCAAGAACGGATCCAGCACGCTCACTATCCGCGGCTCAACGGCCTTATCGGAGAAGCTCGTCAACATAGGTTTGCCCTTCGGGGGCGTCATGCACAACGGTCGGCCAATTTTGTTCCCGCAGGTAGACAACGTTGTAATGGCAGGTGCAGATGCCCGCTAGCGCGTGGCCCTCCGCCGCTTGCGGTTCATCCGCGGCGGAATCAACCACCGGCACGATGTGGACCTCGTAATCGGACCCTGGCCCGCGATAGGTCCCGCGCTCGAACGCGCCAAAGAACTTGCGTTCGCCCTCAGCCACGCAGCCCTCCCAGGATGTCCTCAAGTCCCCAGGGTGCCGCGGGCTCCGGAGCTGGTGCGACTGCAGGCTCCTCAACTACGGGAGCATAAATTCCGAGTCCGTAGGCCCGGTCGTGTGCGTCTTTGCGCCGCAGATCCTCGTCCACTTGGGCTTGTGTACGAACGGCGACCGACGTCGACATGAACTTCTGCCGGATCTGCCCGATCGCGTCCGCAATGTCTTTGTGCCGGATGGTCCGGAACTGCGTCATCTCGTCCACCGTATCGCTCCAGTGGTCGAGCTGGTCGCTGAACAGAAGCCGCTTGGTTCGCACCAGCGGCTGCAGCTCGTTGTAGCGGATCAGCTTGGCTTGCTCCGTCACGTCGATCGTGACGAACTCCGGCCGGAAGTCGAGCTGCATCGTTTCCGCCTGACGTGACATTTCGTTCATCAGGTAACGGCTGCCCAGCGTGTCCTCGATGCACAGCCGGTCCGCCTGCATGCTGCGCTGGGCAGCCACGATCTGGTGAGCGGTGTCGTCCGGCAAAAACTTGCCGCGCACGATCTTCAGCACGAACAGCCGGTCGAACACCACCTGGGCGTAAACGCCAACGGTGTAGTCGCGTACCCACTTCGCGCCTGGCTTGCTGTACGCGAGGTCCCACCAGAGGACGGTGTAACCTTGCGTCGGCTGCGGAAGCTGCGTCCACGGCACGCGCAGCGCGTCGATTTCCGCGCGCGTGATCACCGCGCCGGCGGCGGCGTAGGGGTTCAGCAGGTACTGCGCCCACAGTAACCGCTGCCGCGACGGCGCCCGCATCTTCGCGAGGAACTCGAATGTTTGTGCCGGGTTTCCTTCGCCGTCAACCGGGAACAGCAGCTTCACGTCGCCCGGCTTGATCTCCATCAACCGTTCCGGCTTGTCGAGCCCTTTGGCTTTCGCCTCGGGCGTCAGCTCCCAGGCCGGCCGTGCAAAGTAGGCGAAGTCGCCCATCTGTGTGCGGCCCCAATCCGGCATGGCCTCCATACCGGCTGCCTGCATCGCTTCACGGAGTACCGTGCAGTTGGCATCGCTGGCGTCGTAGGTCGTGCCGATCTGATCGGTATACCCTCCAATGCGCAGCAGCGGTCGCACCGCGTTGCGGCGATCGCATATCTTCCCAAGCATGTACTCCGACTCGCTGTTGGTCTCCGTGACTGGATCATCGAATTTCATGATCCACGGGTGCCAACCAGCGGCGCTCCCCAATAGGGAACTTGAGCGCAGCGTCGGGTCTTTCTTGCCCGCCGCGCTGGGCGACGCCTTGCGGAGCGGGCAAACAAATTCTTCTGTCGTACCGCGGTCGCTGGCGACGCAAAGCTCCGGGAAGAGCGCCTGCAGATCGCTGACGGTCTCTTTCCTGACGAAATGCGCGACGGCCTCGCCTTGGAGCGCGAAAGCCAGGTCTTCGTCTCCTGTCAGGAGCTGGATCGTGACCTCAGCCGGAAAGTTGAGGATCCACTGAACGATGTCACCGACGTCGATGGAGCTCTTGAAGCCGCCGCGCGGAAAGAAGATCAGCCGTTCCTTGACCGCATCCTGGTCGGGTATCGATCGCCGCCTTAACAGACCCCCGCATTCGCACCTGTCGCCGCGGGCGCGCTGGCCGTTCGGGTGCAGAGACCATGTCCCATCAGCCAAGGCGCGCAGCCCTGGTTGATAAACCAGGTCGGGAATGAATATCGCGCCGCATGCCGCGCAACGCCAGCTCGAATCCTTATGCACGAACGCGTCGCAGAGCTCGCGATGCGTCTCCTCGGTCAGCAGCCGGTAGCCGAGCACTTCCTTGCAGAGGAAGTACAGATCTGTCATTGCGCGCCAGCGCAGCCATTCGCGGTCGTGGTCGCTGACCCCGGCTTTAGGCGGCCGCCCTCGGCGCTGCTTTGCTGGCGCTTCTGGCGCCACCGGCATTGCCACGCCCGTGGCTTTACTTCTTTTTGCCGGTATGGTGGAATCCCTCCATCGTCAGAGCCATTCGCGCCATGTGCTCCACGTGGGGGTTCGGCGAGTGCGTGGCTCGCTCGACGCGCGCCTCCGGAATGTCTTCATCGAGCGGAACGTGGAGCGCCTTATGGAGGCCTCCCTCGCGCAGGTGGTGCAGAGCGCGGTAGAGGCTTGGGTTATTGCGCTTGGCCATCAGCCCCTCCTTGCCCACTGACGGGCTCGTTGTCCTCGTCCTGGTCCTCTCCTGGGTTCGGCTCGCCCATCTGCGCCTCGATATGGTCGTGCAGCGCGTCGGTGTCGGGCAGCATCGTTGGCGCTTCGGCCGCCGTCTGTTCGCCTTCGTGCTCATGCCGCACGCTGTAGCTGCCGTCGGCGGCTTTGTGAATCCGCATGCCGGTGACGCGGCGCTTCGGCTTTCCGCCCTTCTCGCGCTTGCTGGCCGCGGCCGTCGCCTCGCGGCGTTTCGGTGTTCCCAGCGCGTGGGCGGCGGTGTCGTGCACTTGAGCCATGGGTGTCCTGTAGAACGTGGTAAACGTGCGGCCTACGGCCGTTGCTGCCGCTGCGCCTTCTTGGCGCGTCGCGCCCATTCCGACGCGATGCGGCGCCGCTCCTTGCGTGGCAGCTCCGCAAGGCCCGGCCGCGCCTGCAGCCGTTCCATAGCCGCCGCGCGGAACTGGTGGAATGAGCACGGCTGCGGCGCACGCTTGCGCAGCGAAGACGTGAAGATGCCGCGCCGGCGCGGCCGGAGGAGGGGCAAAGGCAACGGGTCCATAAGGAGACGGGGAGAGGAGAAGATTGGCGCGCGCCGCGAAGGGAGTCACGCGCCGCTGGTCGGGAACGTTAGCCCTCGATGATCAGCGCGTCCAACTGCGCGAGGTTGGCGGCGTTGGCCACCCCGAAAGTCACGCCCACGCAGAATTGCAAGCTACCTTCGGTCAAGAGATCGATGCTGGTCGGGGCGTTGGTGAGCGCGGCCCATGCGCTGACGACGTTATCGAGCGTCACGGAAAAGCGCCCCTGCAGAATCTTGCTCTTGCTGTCTCCCTGCAGGACGGCCTCAATCGCCCACGGGTAACTGGCGGCCGTGGTGACCGCCTGGGCGCTCCCGAGCGCCGCCAGCACGGTGTTGCTCCCCGGGGTCAACGAGCTGCCTTCGTAGAGTGTCACGTTCAGCGTCGGAGACGTGCCGCCGACGGTGGCCCATCCGGAGGCCCTCAGCCGGAACGGCTTGCCGTCAAACCGCAAGCTGCCAGGCAGTGTGACCAGGACAGGCGTGGTCGTCGCGGCTTGGTTGGCGTAAATCGCAAAAATCTGAGCGGTCGTGATGGCGGTGTTGGAGACCTGCGGGGGCCCCGCAAGATTTCCTGCAGCAATCGTTCGCATTCTGTTCTCCTATGCGGCGCTTGCCGCCGCGGAGCGGGGTATATATCGGCCCCCGCGGCCGAGATGGTTGTACAACAAAAATCGTTGCAGCCGCTGGCGTCGACTACGCGTGCAGCAGCCTCCGTAGCCGCGCGCCGTCCTCTCGGTCGGCCTTCGTCGGCTTCCCTCGCTTCACCGGCGCGGCCGGCGCCGGCAACTTGAAGCCGTGCACGACCATAAGCAGCTCGCACGCGCGAATCTGGATGCCGGCGGACACGCGGCGGTCTCGCGCCAGGCGCCCGAGCGCCGAAAGCAGCGTCCGCGGCCGGCGCCGGCTCAATTGACCTGCTTGACGGCGGCCATCGCCGCGTCGACGCGTTGCAGCGCCTCTCCGAGGTCCTTCGCAGGAGGGGGCGCCACGATCAGCGCTTGAGGCCGCAGCCGCTGCACCTCCGCGGCGATGGTACGCGAGAGCGCTTCGGCGTCCTCAATACGCATGGTGGCTTCAAACGCCGCGCCCTCACCGCTGAACCGGACGCCTATGAAGCGTTCGCCCGCGCCTTCTGCCGATCCCACTTCGATGTTCATCTGAAAAAGTCCTCCAACTGCTCGCGAGTGTCCGCCCCGCGTGCGGGCGTTGCCGGCGCGGCCGTTTTGCGCTCGGGTGCGCGAAGCCGATCCGGAGTCAGGTCCGAAAAGCAGTAATTGCACAGCAGGCGTCCGGCGATCCAGTGCGACATCATGTGCAGGCAGACGGCTCTCATTGCCCGTCGGCCTCCAGTAGTGTGTCTACCGTATTTCGAATGGCCCGCAGCGGCTTTAGTACATCAAGCAGCGCCGCCGCGTCCTGAGGAAACATGTCGCGTTCTGAGGTCGTGATGGCCTCGCTGGTCGCATCGCCGATGGCCTCGATGGCCTGCCTTACGGAATGCGAAAGCGGCGCGCCGCTTTCTCGACAGGGGCGTCGGCCGCCCTTCACGCGAAGGCCTCGACGCGTACGCGCGCGGCGGCCCAAAGGTGTTTGTCTCCGGCGACGTGTGCGAATCGGAGGATATCGGTCTGGCCCGGCGCCGGCGGTCCCGAGTCGATGTGGCGCCGCTGTTCGACCTCGGGGGGCTCTCGCAAAAGAATCAAGTACTCGCGCCCGTGCTCGCAGACAAGCCGTGCCTCATTGCGCAGCAACCGGCTACGAACGCGCGCGGAGGCGTAATACGCGATGCGACGGCTCGGTGTCAGCACCGGCGTTCCGGCGGAAGCTGTTCGATTCATACGGGAAGGGGAAGATAGACGGGTGCGCGAACGTGGAGACGACAAGATCGCGGCCCTAGTCGTATCGAGCCCGCGACGCCTGGTCCTGGAAGGATTGGAAGCGGCGCCGGATCGCCAAACGGACTACTTGCGTCGCATGGGCTCTGGCTGGTGGCCCCGAAGGGCGACGCCGTTGCCGTGGCGATGTGTTCCCCGTTGTCGCCGGCGCCGCCGGGGCGCCGCGTCACGCGCTGGTCAAGGCAGGTTAGCCTCGGGAAGCGCGCGAGCACACCTCCCACTGTGCGCGCGTTTTCGCCGGCCTCGGCAATTGTTTTTTTTAGACATAATCTGACCGTTAGGTCAGGTGCCGCACACCCTTCGCCACTTGCCCTGTTGCGGTGACGGAGAAATCCGGCAGGCAGTGCACAGGATGGCTAATTGAGTGAGGCCTTCATCGCCACCGGCGAGATACGGTAGCCCAGACGGTACCGGCTGGCGATCGTTCCAGGCGGCAGCTTCATGCGCAAGCTGCATATCGCGCACCGAAGCGCGTTCATGCCCAGCGCCGCCGTCTCGGCGAGGCTGCTTGCCGTATGCCACCTCAGTGGTCGCGCGGTTAGCAGCGCGAGCACCCGGTATTCGGACGCCGGGAGCCGGATCAGGCGCCCGTACACCCGCACTGCGCAGCCCATCGAGTCGAGCTCGATCGCGAGGGGCGCCTCCACGCGAGGCGCGGCGCCAGAAGCGTCCGGGTGCGCGTGACTGCCGGGATTCTGACTCATGAGTGACTTGAAATTACGCCGATCCGGCTCCGTTGTCCATCGCTGCGAGTGCACAAGCGCCCCTCACACGTGGGAATCGGCAAGATAAGCGCCGCCAACAGCCCCGCAACGCGCAGTCTACGGATCGCAGTATCCGAAAACGCCTGTGTCGCAGCGCTTTTCGCCGATTTTGCGACTCTCTGCCGAAAAACGCCTATAAATTGCCCGAATTTCGCCTAATTCCCGGCGGCCGCCTTCGGCGGCCGCCTCAGCCGCATCCTTAGCGCCATTCGTCAATCGCAGCATCGCCAACCGGAGTGCGCCGTACCGGCGTGGCTTCGCGTTTTCCGCGCGTCGCAACTCGCGTGACATCAACGACTTGCAGCCATTTCTGCATCGAACGCTGTAATTTCTCGATTTTTATTTGCTCTCGGTCGCGCCGCGAGCATTGCACGCGGAGGAACGCCCTCCCCCGGGGCTCTCCCCCGCCCGGCCTATCGCGAGCGGCCGCTTTCGCGGATTCCACAAACATTGAAGTAAACATTGAAGTGAATATGCATCGAGGACCAAGGCTGGAAACGGAAGCGGGACGCTTCAACTCCGCACGGACTCAGAATGGTCCGAAACGGACAGCAAAAGTAAGGAGGGTTACCCTCCGCCGCTGGTGTGGTATATTGCTGGCCGATGCCACCACGGAAGAAGTGTTCGAGCTGTTTGGCCTCCGCAGCACCCGGCCGGTCGCGCTGTGAGCGGTGCCTGGCCAGCGCGCGAGAGGCGATGCAACGCACGCGCCGACGGCGCCGCCGGCTCGGGTTGTGCGATCGATGCGGGCGGCATAAACGCGCGACGGGACGAGCCGTGTGCCGCGGTTGCAGGAAGGCCTACCCGGCCTACCTCGCGCAGTGGAAGCGACGAAGGCTCAAGGCCGCTACTCCCGCGAGGTTGACAGCGGCACCGCGCCGGAAGTAGAGTGTGGACGTTGAGGGCACCGCAATGGGAAACGTTGAAGGGACCTGTTATCCATTATCAGACATTGCAAATAGGCTCAAAGGAAGGGCGGCCGCTGTTCTGGCCGCCCTTTTTCTTTGCTGTGAGGCCATTTTAAGGCGCGCTTCCCGCCAGGGGTGTTCTTGCGAGGCCTAAGTTTGCACTGGCTTCCACGCCGAGTCCGAAGACACCTTTGGACGTGGCGAGCAGCCAGCCTGCTCCACAACCTCGCAGCCGCCGCAAGCTCACCTGCATTAGGCAGCCTTCTCGGCCTTGGCGGAAACCTGCCTGGGCTGAGACTCGCCGCCCTGGATCTGAATACGTTTCGGTTGAGCCTTTTCGGAAAGCGGCACGGTAATGTTCAGTACCCCTTGCTCAAAGCGGGCTTCGATCTTGTCGGGATCAATGCCCTCCGGCAAGGCGATGCTGCGCTCGAAGGCGCCATAGCTGAACTCCCGCTGCAGGTACTGCCGCTGCTTCTGTTCACTCTCCTGACGGCGCTCGCCGCTGATGGTGAGCTCGTTGCCATGCACCTGGATATTGACCTCGTCGGGCTTGACGCCCGGCAAGGCCAGGCGGACATGGTACTTGTTCTGGCTCTGGTCCAGCGAGCACTCCATCGCCGGAACCCAGCCCAAGTTCAGTTGCTGCTCGCTGCTGGAGACGCCCAACGGCTGCAGCATCTGGGTGAACAAATCATCGAAGTTGCGGCGGAATTGAAACAGGTCGGACAAGTATGGGTCACGGCGTTGCAAGAATCGGCCAGCCATACAGTTGTACCTCCTTAACTCAGGACGCTAATGCTTGGCGATCGAATGAGCCATCCAAAGCGATGCCGGCATTTTTTTAGCTGGTTGTCCTGGCAGCAAACGGCTGTGAGCGTGGCCGCCCGGAACCTGCCCGGGACGCACGCTGGGCGGACCGAGGGTAGAGCCAGTGTGGAATTGAATGATCCCCTAGTGCTTTTGCGCGTGATGCAGCATGCCCATCACGTCAAAGTTCACCGAGAACGACGCGCTGTTGCTGCCGTAGTAAACACTGCGGGCGTAGTTGGCGCCAAGGCTCACGTTGGGCGTGAGGTCGTAGTCCAGTTCACCCACAGCTCCGTAATCGTTGACCAAGGTGGAGGGACCGGAGACGCTCTTCAATGCGAGGTTGGGAGCGGCGTGCTTGGTCATGGAGTGGGACTTGCTGGCTGCGCTGCTGCCGGCAATGCGGCTGTAGACGATCTGGCGCGAGATGCCCGCGACGTCGTAGCCGGCAACGCTGAGGCTCAGCGCGCCGGCGCTCCACCCTAGTCCCGCCTGGCTGTCGGCCTGCTCACCGCTGCTGCTGTAGGCGCGCACACGGCGGATCTGCAGCACGGACAAGGAATTGTTGTTGGCGACGCCCACTTCCACAAAGGGATTGACGGTGAAGTTTTCCGTCTCCAGCCGTTCGTCAAGGCTGACGCCCATATGGCCGTTGGTGAGTCCCTTGGTCTTGCTGCCGGTAGGCGCCGAGACGGTGAAGGCGCTGGTGGACTGGATCGCGCTTCCCGTCTGGTAATTCAGCGAACCATAGCTATCGCCAATGCCATTGGCGCTCACGCCACTGCCGGTCGTCGTCAGGATAGGAAGGCCAAAGGTGAGCGACCATTTTGGGTTGAACTGGTAACCGGTGGCGAGGTCCACTTCGATGCTGTTGACGCCCGCCTCATGGGTTCCCGTGAACGAAACATTGAGCAGCGGCCCTGCCGCGGCGCCCGGATTCGAAGTCGTTGCACTAGCATTCTGCGCGGCCGCTCTCTGCGTGTGGAGGAACAACATGCCGAACAGCGGCAAGATGAGGGCAATACGGAAGGATGAGGTTGTCGTCATGGAAAGCACCACTGCTTTCATCGGCAGCGGAGGACGATTTCGTTAGCGGGATGGCGGAAGACGGATTAGTCCCAAGCAAGTGCTGGGCTACACTGGAAAGCGGAAGCGCATGTGGTCCGGTGGCTGCCCTGGTCTTCAAAACCAGTGGGGCCTCTTTACGGGGCTCGGTCGGTTCGACTCCGATGCGCTTCCGCCAATCACCTCCCCCAGTCCGAAAACCCGGTGGAAGTTGTACCCTGTTTGACCTGGCCCCGCTGGTCTACTTCCCTTTGCCATGCGCGTGCAGGAGACAGAACGCGACGGCGTTGTTGGGATTCAGCGCGGTGTCACTGACGTCAATGTGGCGGATGATGCCCTGCTTGTCGATCACAAACGTGGTGCGGCGGGCGATGGCGAATTTCACGCCATGGATGGTGTTTCTCGCGTCCAGCACGCCGTACTGCTTCTCCACGAATCCGGCGGGATCGCTGAGCAACGGGAAGGTGACCCCGATCTGCTTGGCGAAGACGCCATTGGCGGCGGGTGAATCCATGCTCATGCCCAGAACGACGGTATTGGCAGCTTTCAATTTCTGGCTATCAGCCTGATAGCCCTGCAACTCCTGCTTTCAACCGGGGGTGAAGGCGAGCAGGTAGATGGCGAGGATGACCTTCTGTTTGCCGCGGAACTGATGGAGCGAGACCGGCTGGAAGTGGTCGTCCAGCAGGGTGAAGTCGGGGGCTTTTTGTCCGACTTTGAGTTGAGTGCGGACAATATGACCGGATTGCGCCGCGGCCGCGCACGACAACGCGGCGCAGAGCAGGCCGGCGATCAGAGTCTTTCGCATAGAGACGTCTCCCCTCGGGACTTGGGGCAACTGCTGGCCGTCAGCTATTTATAGCAGGTCGAACGCGGGGAGTCGAGTGCCGGAAAACAGGGAAACAGGGGCTGAAGCGGTGAGCGCGGCACTCTATGCATCGGGGCAGAAAACGCTTGGCCTCGTCTCCTGAGCCACCCGCTGACGTCGCTCCTGCGCGGCGTTTGGCTGTTCCTCCGGCGAGCCCGTGAAGTTCCCGACTACCGAGCATCTGTTTTGCCCGAGAGGGCCGCACATCCTGCCAGGACCGATACTGCGCCCAAACCCGCCCCGGCCGGTCTCTTCGATACCGGAGGCGGCACAGACGGGTGATTCCGTGCTCAGAAGTCACCGTCCCCTTGGTCTTTGTTGGACTATACGCACCAGTGCACGTTTAGTGTCAGTACATTAACTTACTAATCACGCTCCCCGGCTTAAGTTGTGAGCAGCAGCATGGACTATAAGTCCCTCTTGCCGTGGTCCTGGAGTTTCTTTTTACAAAGACACAACAGTAGCACCTTACTTCAGTTCTATGGGAAGTGGAGTCTGATCACAAGGGGGCGGTTAAATGAGGACACGAATATGGTCTTGTGGACTAGTGTTGTGCGCACTTCTGCCTGTCAGTCTGTGGGCGCAGAGCGCGCTCACTCTGGGCACGTCAACAACCGATGTGGATTTTCTTGGGACCGGGTCGCCAACAATCACGATGCAGTTTCGTGACTGCAGCCCCTGCCAGATGTCGGGCAGCGCCAACGGCAGTGGCTCGCTCTTTTCGCTTGACGGAACCTTCACCATCAGTTCACCCGTGCAGGCGCCATTAACATTGACCCTGGTGGACCGGGACACATTCCTGGTGAACCAGACGGCGCCCTTGAATTTCAGCTACAGCTCATCTCAGGGTACGCTTACTGGAGTCATCACTTTGTACACCATGGCTCAGGGCGCTGGTTCCAACGTCGTAGTGGCCACCGGAGATATGAATATCACGGGCGGCAGCTTCGCCGCCGCGGCCGGCGGAGATGAGGCGTCGGTCACGTTGGAATTCGCCGTGGGAGGCCCCTTACAGGCGTTGGTGAACGCCACTGGAGACATCACGGGCCAGATTGAGTGGCCATCCGTCGTTGTTCCGGGTGGCGGCACCGAGTGCGCACCTTGCAATGACTGGATCACCGGGCATGCGTTCCTCAGCCTCTCCAATGGCGACAGCGGCATCATCGCCGTT
The DNA here is from genome assembly GCA_027459505.1 of Acidobacteriota bacterium. Taxonomy (GTDB): domain Bacteria; phylum Acidobacteriota; class Terriglobia; order Terriglobales; family SCQP01; genus DAIDIE01. Next base: position 179,434 of record DAIDIE010000043.1, on the reverse strand, counting down.
CATGCGGGCGTACGCGACGGCAATCTGTGGGGCAATGTCTATTTCAGCCAGTCAGGTCTGCTCATGAGGTCCGACAGTGTTACGGCCTATACCAAGGTAGACGCCTTTACGCGTCACATCGCCGGAACCGCCAGCATCAACGGGGCGGGTGGCTATGCTTACGACCTGATCGTCACTGAGCGTAATGGGGGCCATTCCAGCACTTTCACGCTGACGCTCTCCAACGGGTTCAGCGTCAGCGGACAGGTATTCCGCGGCGTTCTGAAGCTGCATGAGGGGAACTGCGCCAAAGGCTACATTCTCAATGACTACGATCACAGTTGAGGAGGAGACAGCTAAAACTAAAACCGCTAATTCAGCCAGGCGCCTATCTGCTCGGGGAGGCGCCTGGCAAGCGGCTCACCGGACCGAAGACAACTGACTCACGAGGCGCCCTGGAGTCCCTTTCGGCTCCCGGACGGGAGGTATTGATGAAGCGCAATGCTCAGGTGAAGTGTGTCTTGGCGGCAGCGATGTTGCTGCTTGTGAACGGGGCGTTTGTGCCACCCGGCGCTCTTGGCCGTGCTTCCCTAAAGCGATTGCCACGGAAGCCCAGTATTGCCGAAGTTATGCCTTGTCACTGCGGACTGCCTGGAGAAACAGCGGCCACTTGGCCTTCGGACGAAGACGTCGACATGGCGATAGTTGCACAAGATACCCGTGTGCAACATAATGAATCAGACTTGCCCTCACTAAAGGGCGTTCTGGTAATCCGCGCTCCATGGCTTCTGAGCTCCCAGCCCGGAGAAGGATTTCGGGTGAAACTGATCAGCGAGAAAGAGCTGCGCAGAATCCGGGAATCTTCGGGATGGCTTTACCCATTGTTGCCCGGCGGGAATAATGGGGGCGGCCCGGTACTTTCGCCGTGAGCGTCGCTTGGGCGAGGAGCGGAAGCGCTTCCGGCAGACTAGTTGCGCGGACGGCCAGCCATCCCGTCGCAGGACCATTCCCGTCAATCGTTCCAGCAGTTGTGGCAGGTCGGCGGTTTGCCGCGCTCATCTCGCCGCAACGTTAAAGCCTTCCACGCGGATGGCGGGTGGTTCGCCGCGCGTGTCCGACTGCCGTAGTTCGCTGCTGATCACGCGGGTTTCCCCCGGCATGAGCGCGAAGTAATTGTCCTCGTAGATCACCGGCAAGATGCGGTCACCGCTGCGTTCGCCCACGGCTTTGAGCCGCACCAGAAGCGCTGCGCTCGTTCCCGGATTATGCAGCGCCGTGCTCAGGCGCCAAATCTCGCCCTCTTGCTGCACGCTGGTGTTGGCCTGCAGTTTGACCATGGGCAGATCGCGCAGGGCGCGATAATTGCCCTGCTCCGCGCCGCGCCAGTAGAGGTTCTGTGAGAGCAGCTTGCCGCCCTGGCTCAAGCGCAGCCGGATGAAGTGTACCGGGGTCAGGCCCGCCGGGTACTGCATGCGAATAGGAGCGGCGGTCGAGTCCTCGGCGCTGGTGAGCGCCGCCTGGGTGCGCCACTTCACCGCGCCATCGGAGTTGATGACTTCAACCAATGCGGTAAGGCCGCTGACCGCGCCGGCGCTGTAATTGACCACCTCGACGGTGTCGTCCGCCTGATTCCACTGGATGTGCAGCGGCTCGTTGGCCTGTTTGGCCCCGAAATAGGCGGCGGTGGGTTCCAGGTAGTAGTCGTAGGTTTGCCACACGAAGGAGGGCCAACAGGGGTGGCTCATCCAGATGAGCAGCCCCATACGGTGCTTGCTCTGGGCCTCGAACATGGCCTTGTAGCCCGAGTAGTTGATGAACTGCGCGAGGCTGATCCAGTCGGCCGCGCTGGTGGCGCCGCCATAGTTGTCGTCCACCATGCCGCGGAAAGTGACTCCGCCCTGCGCCCCTTCCAGGCAGAAGTCGTGCAGGCCCCAGGTGAGGCCCTGCGGCCACATCTGCGCGGGTGGCATCATCAGGCTGACGCTCTCCAGGCTGGGAATGTTGGGCATGCCGATCTCGCTGTGAAAGTGGCGCGAGGCGGCGTGCTTGAAATAGAAGTCCGGAGGCATGGCCATATAGGGGCCGTGTCCGCTGACCACATCGTCGGCGGAACTCCCAATGTAAGGAATGCCGGGATGCAATTGGGCAACGAGTTGGGGCAATTCCTGGCGCAGGGGAACTGGCGGATAGCCCTCGTTACGGCCGCAGTAGAGTCCGATTGAGGCGTGATGGCGAATGCGCTTGACCAGGTCGCGGGCATTGCTCATGAACAGGTTGTCGTCAGAGGGTTCGGGACCGTCCCAGGGATTGGCCAGCCAGAAGTCCTGCATGACGACAATGCCGTGGCGATCGCAGGCCTGGTAGAACTCGTCGTCGCCGATCTGCCCTACCCAGTTGCGCACCATGTTCATGTTCATTTCGCGGTGGTAGCGCAACGCGGCGTCGTATTCGCGGGCGCGGTACAGCAGCATGGATTCGGCAAAGCCCCAGTTTCCGCCGCGAGGAATGAAGCGTCGTCCATTGACGAACATGCGCAAAGCATGGCCGTTCTCCACGGGAACGACGTCACGGGTAATCTGGCGAATGCCGGTGTTGAAGATTTTGCGATCGGCGGGGGCGCCATGCGGCTCAAAGCTGATCTCGACCTCGTACAACGATGGCTCGCCATAACCGTTGGGCCACCAGAGGCGCGGATTCTCGATGTGCAACTGCTTAAAGCGTGTGGCATTGAGGGTGACGGTCTGGCGCTTCCCTGCCGCGACGCTCACGTGATCATGAAGCTGGATGTCCCCGAAACGAACGCGCAGATTGCCCGAGACGGTTTTGGCGGCGTAGTTGGCCAGCTCCAGACTCAGGGTTACGTCGGCCGATTGGGTGGACGGCAGCGGGAGCTGGGTGGTGACCAGGGGGTTTTCAATCAGGACCGGGCCGCTGGTGGTGAGGTAAACGTCATCCCAGATGCCGGTATTGCGGCCGCGGATGGTGGGAATCCAGTCCCAGCCAATGGAGGCGTGGTAGGTGGGGTTATCCAGGCCGAGGGCGCCGCCGTTTTTGCCAGAACTCTGAAAGGTTTTCTGTTTGCAGCTTCCCGGGGTGGCATTTTTGCGGACCAGCACCGCTAGCGCGTTGCTTGGACCTGGACGCAGCAGGCTGGTGACGTCGAAGCGTCCACGCATAAAGCCGCCGTCGATGGCGCCCAGGTGCTGACCGTTGAGATAGATCTCGCCCTTCCAGTTGAGGCCATCAAAATTCAACCACTGCCGCTCGCCCTTTTTCGTGGTTGGCGCGGTGAATTCGGTGCGATACCAAAAGTCAGCGTAGAAGTAGGAATCGGAGATCTGCAGTTGATTATCGGCGTAGTTGGGATCAGGAATGGCGCCCAGATTACGGTAGGAGGCCAGCACGGTGCCGGGAACGGTAGCCGGCAGCCATGCATCCGCGGCAAAGCCGGTGGTGGCGATGGCAGCGGGCTGGGCCGATACCAGCGAGTCGCGCTGCAGCCGCCAGGAGCCACCAGTCAGGTCAAGGCGGCCATTCGCGGGTTGCGGTTGAGCCTGCGGCTGGGCAATGAAGCCGCCGCGTCCATAGACTTCAAACTCGCTGAGGATATAGCCGTATGGGGCGCTGGGCTTGGTCAGCAGTACGCGCACGTAACGGGCACGCACGCCACTCAGACGGAGATCATGCACCGGAGCGGCGGTGGGGAGCGCCTGAACCGTCTTCCAGTTCTGCGCGTCATCGGAGACTTGCAGCGAGCCGGCGGCGGGAGGGGCAATCCAGTAGAGCTTCACGCGGTCAAAGGAGAAGCTGCCGCCGAGATCGACATACACCCACTCCTCGTCCAGGCCGGCGCTCATCCAGGCACTGGTAAAGCTGTAAGGGCCGCCGAATTCGACGCGCTGTTTCTGGTGAAAGAACTTGATTTCGCCAATTGCGAAGTCGCCCTCGCCCTCGCACACCAGCCGGTAGTAGCGCAGCGACACCGGCGCGCTGAAGTCGATTTCAGGCTTGAACAACTCGCCGGGGCGGGCGAAGTCCGGGGGATAGCCGGTCAAAGGAGCGGCAGCAGGGTTACTGACCGTCCCGAGTTGGGTCCAGACATGGCCATCGGCGGAACCCAGGAGCTTCAGGGTAAAGCTGCGCGGATGACCGCTATAGCTGCGCGCGACCATGGTGATGGCAACCGCGTCGACAGCCGGAAGCTGTTCCCCGCCCCCGAGCTGCACCTGAATCCAACCCTCCGGTCCGCGCACTGGAGTGACGCTGGTGGGGGCGTGATCGAGAACGAACTCGCGTTCATCTTTGGGCAGAACAAAGCCAGGACTGACCGAAGTGACGACCCAGGTGGGCAGCACGGAGTCTTTGATGCCGTCGGTGACAAGCTGAGCGGTGAGGTTGTAATCGTAGCTGCTGGAGTGGTAGGCCGGACGCAGCAGCGCGAGATTGCGATAGGCGTTGCTGGTGTCGAGGACGAGCGAGGGACCGGTGAACTGGCGCGGGTCGCCGGGATAGATGCCAATGCCGCGGGTAAACCCGGCGGCGGCGGGGCTGTCAAAAAGAGCAGGCGTCTCCTGCAGGGGCGCGGCGTTGTCCGCGGCAGGTTGCTGCGCGCCCGCCTTGCTTTTGCCGGCCAACTCCCCCAATGCGGCGCTGGCCGCGGCGAAGGTACTGCTCTTCAAAAACGTACGGCGTGAAGTGGACATCCCCGCTCCCCCTTGAAGAACACCGCTAACTGCGCGCGCGGCCCGCCCGGCAGAGCGAGTCTTGGATTCGCATCACCGGAAGCGTCGAGCGCGAAGAGAAATTATGTCAGAAAAGGATGCGCGACCGGAATGCGAGAAGCGGCTGCAACGATACAGCTCTTTGGGGCGCCCCGCCGGTGAGTTCAAAATACCGGCGGATCCGAGTCGCCGCTGCCCTGAAATCATGCACGCGCGTCACGGGCAAGCGCGCCCTCAAGAAGAACCGGTTCAATGGCTGCTGCGCCTGGTGGAGCGCTCAGGGGCGCTCGCCGGCAATCACAATTTCGGAGAAGTCGGCCACCCGCGAGAGTTCAGCGCCCGCCCAGACCAGCAGCGACAAGCGATTGGCGCGCAACGCGGAATCGGGGTCGTTGACACGGACGGCGTTAAAGAACTCTTCGAGTTGGGGCGCCAGCGCGGCGATGGCGAGCAACTGCTCCGCATAGCCAGCGTTGTGACCGGCCTTTCCCTGCCCGGCGGCGTTTGCGACGCGGCTGGCGAGTTCCTTTTCCGCATTCTCCTTGAGGAGCTGCTGTTGCCACGCGCTTTCAGTCCAGCTCTCTTTGCGGACGATGTTCCGCATGCGTTTCAGCGCCGCTGCCACCGCGGCAAAGGCCTGCGGCTGCTGTTCGCGAACCTGATGCAGGGCCGCCAGACGCTCGGCGGCCTGGAGCGGATTGCTGGCATTGACCGCCAGCACAGCGCGCACCTCGTCCTGCGGAAAGGCCGCGATTTCCTCAAAGTAGAACTGCTCGCGCTCGCGGAAGAACTGCAGCAGGGCTTCAATGGTCTTGCTGCTTTCGAAGTCCTCGCGGTCATAGCCGGCAAGTGCCTCTTTGAGCACGCCCTGCAAGTCGATCGGTAACTTGTGCCGGTCGATAATTCTAACCACGCCGTTGGCCTGGCGGCGCAGGGCGTAGGGGTCGCGGGAGCCGCTGGGAATCTCTCCCAAGGCGAACATTCCGGCGAGCGTGTCGAGCTTATCGGCCAGCGAAACGATAGCGCCTTCCAGGCTGCGCGGCGGTTCGGCGTCGGCTGCCAGGGGTTTGTACTGGTCATAGATCGCCACGGCGGTGGCTTCACCCAAGCCCTCCGCGCGGGCGTACAGGCCACCCATCATGCCCTGCAGTTCGGTGAACTCCTTGACCACCTCTGTGGTGAGATCGCATTTCAACAGACGGGCGGCCTGTTGCACCGCTTCTTCCTGAAACGCCGCGATTTTGCCGTTGAAGTGCTGTGCGAGGAGGCGGCTAAGCTGAACAACACGTTTAGTTTTTTCCGCGTAGCTGCCCAGTTGCGCCTGGAAGGTGACGTATTCCAGATCGGCGATGCGCTGCTCGAGTTTGCGTTTGCGGTCGGTCTGCCAGAAGAAACGCGCGTCGTTGAAGCGGGCGCGTAGAACCCGTTCATGGCCGTGGCGGATCAGGCCCTCGCGATCCGCATCCAGATCCATGATGGCCAGGAAGTGCGGCGCCAGGGGGTGCTCCCCATTCGCCGCCGGCTTTTCCTGTTCGACCGCGAAGTATTTCTGGTGATCGCGCATGACGGTGACCAGCACTTCCGCGGGAAGGTCGAGGAAAGCTGGATCGAAATCGCCTTTGACGACGGTGGGGAATTCGGTGAGATTGATGAGGGTCTCAAGCAGACCATCGTCCTGCCGCACACGGAGGCCGGTCCCCCGTAGCGCGGCAGCAATGCCCTGCTCGATACGGGCGCGGCGCTCGTCGCGGCTGAGCAGGACAAACTGTTGGCGCAGCACATCCGCAAACCCGGCAGGCGAATTCAATGTGATAGCGCGCTTGCCGAGCGTGCGATGGCCTTCCGTGGTGCGTCCGCTGCGCAGGCCGGCCAGTTCCACCGGAACGACCTCACCACCCAGCAACACCGTGAGCCAGCGCAAGGGACGGATAAAGCGGAAACCGGACTCGTTCCACTGCATCGCTTTCGGTAGTTGAACGTTACGCAGGGCCTGGGGAATGATCTCGCCCAGCAATGCGGCCGCGTCGCGGCCGGGGATCTGGCGCTGGAGGGCGACGTAGTCGCCCTTGGGGGTTTGCACGCGCTGCAAAGCGGAAGGCGGCGCGCCGAATTTGGCGGCAAAGTTGGCGCCCTGCGCGGAGACACTGCCGTCGGCGGCGAAGGCGACTTTCGCGGGCGGTCCCAGCACCTGCTCTTCCCGATCGGCCTGGCGCGCGGCGACTCCGGAGCACTCAAAGACCAGGCGGCGCGGGGTGTACGCCCAGGCGGTTTGCGGCGCATCCGTGGCGGAAAGCAGTTGCTGACCGCGGAGTTCGTTCAGCAGTGAAGCGGCAAAGCTCTCCGCGATGCCAGCTACCATACGCGCCGGGATTTCTTCCCCACCAATTTCAACGAGCAGATCGTTTCCCATGCTTGAGCCTGTTTGAGCCTAAAAATTGTTCAGTCCGGAGGCAGCTACGCGCCGCATGGCGCGCGGCTAACGCGCGTTCTGTTCGGTCCAGCCGCGGGCAATGGCGACTGCCAGGTTGCGTACACGCTGGATAACGCCCACCCGCTCAGTGACCGAAATCGCGCCGCGCGCGTCCAGCAGATTGAATAAATGCGAGCACTTCAGACAAAGCTCATAGGCGCCCAGCAGCGGGAAGCGGGCCAACTTTGCCTGCGACCCGGCATCTTCTTTTTGGGCGCTAAGCTGGCGATATTCAGTAAGGAGCGCCTTGCACTCTTCCTCATTGAGCTCAAAGTGCTGCCAAAGTTTGCCGACGTCGGCCTTCTCGAAGTTGTAGACCGACATTTGCAGTTCGTCGGCGAAGCGCACATCGCTGTACTTGAATGCACCGCTCCAGCGGATGTCGTAGACCGACTCGACATCCTGCAGGAAGGCGGTGATGCGCTCCATGCCGTAGGTGATTTCGGCGGAAATGGGGTTGAGGTCGACGCCACCACACTGCTGGAAATAAGTGAACTGGGTGATTTCCAGTCCGTCCAGCATCACTTGCCAGCCGAGCCCCCAGGCGCCGAGAGTGGGCGACTCCCAATTGTCTTCTTCAAACTTGATGTCGTGCTTGGCGAGTTCAATGCCGATGGCCTCCAGACTGCGCAGGTAGAGGGCGATGACGTCGGCGGGAGGCGGCTTGAGAATGACCTGCAACTGCGTGTGCTTATAGAGGCGGTTGGGGTTTTCGCCATAACGGCCGTCGGCGGGACGGCGGCTGGGCTGCAGGTAGGCGACTTTGTAGGGCTGGGGACCGAGAACGCGCAGAAAGGTTTCCGGCGACATGGTGCCGGCGCCGACTTCCAGGTCATAGGGCATTTGGAGAACACAGCCCTGCTCGGCCCAGAATTGCTGGAGTTTGAGCAGAACTTCCTGGAAGCTCAGGCCGCGGTTGGCGGCCACATTGGTGGAAGCGGCAGCCGCTTCGGCGGTGGGGGTCGATTGGCTCATGATTCAACTCAGCGGCCGCCTGGACAAGGAGGGCCGCGTCTTTCCAGTTTAATTCATGAGGGCGAGGAGCGATGCAGTTGTGAGTCACGCCTGCAAGAGCAGGCGCCAGCTTTGCAGGGGATGTTCGAGATGGGCTTCCAGCCGTTCATGCAGCAGGCCTCGCAGGTCTGCAAAGGCTTCGCGGGCGTTCTCCGCCGAGGTGAGCAGTTGCGGCAGAGGTGTCCGGGCCATTGCCTGAGCCAGGCGCAGCGAGGTGGCCCCAAGATGGCTGCTGGCGGGGTGCTGGCAATCGGGGCACATCAGCCCCTCGCCGGTGGCGGGATGATATCCGGCCATTTCTACAAGAGCGGCGCCGCAGGCGGCGCAGTAAGAGAAATCAGGAAGAAAGCCAGCCAGGCGCACATTCCAGTACTGGTCATAGAGCAGGGGGAGCCAGATGGGGGCGCCGTCGCGCAGGGCGGCCATGACAACCAGCATGAGCCGGAAGACCGCGTCCTGCACCTCGCGTTCGGGAAGCAGTTTTTCCGCAATTTCGGCAATATAGCTCAGGCCGACGGATATGGTGTAGTCGCGGCTGGCGGTCTCCAGCATGGAGGCCACGACATCACAACGGTCCACCGTGCACAGGTCGCGGTTGGGCCGCTCGAAAAACTGCATGCGGACGTGGGTGAGGGGCTCCAGCGCTCCGCCAAAACCGCTTTTCGGGCGGCGCGCGCCGCGGCAGACGCCACGCAGCTTACCGTACTCACGGGTATAAAAGCTGACGATCTTGTCGGATTCCTTGAGCGGATAGCTCCGCAAAATGATGGCATCCGCTTCGCGCAGCGGCATAGGGGTATCCGGTTACCGAATCAAGCCGGTAAGGCGAACCGCGCGGCGCTTCAGTGCGCCGGGGCGGGCGAGTGGGCCTCGGCGGACTCGCTCTCGTTTTGCGCGTAGTAGCCAACGCGCGTCCGCGCTTTCGCCTTTTTAATGGCCAGCTTCACTGTGACCCTGTGGAAGCTGCCATCGGGCTGGAAGTCGTTGGGGTGGTAATCCACAACGTACTGGTGACGTAACTCGTTGGCAATCTGGCCAAAACTCTTGACCAGTTGATTGGCCTCAAAGGGGAACAGGCTCAAGCCGCCCGTCTGCCCGGCGATCTTTTTCAGCACATCATCGCTTTTGGGGTCGATTCCGGTGGCTTCCGTACTCACCGTAAAGACGGTGACACCTTGGTTGAGGGCCTCGCGAATGGCGGCGACCGGACTCGGCCAGCGGCTTTGCGTGTCGGCGCCATCACTGACCAGGACGATGACCTTGCGAACATTGGGGTCGGGCGTGCTCATCTGTTCTTTCACCGTGTCGTAGACGGCGTCATAGAGCGCGGTGCCGCCCCCCGGGCGCAGCACCTGGATGGCGCGGCGCAACTTGTCGGGACTGGAGGTAAAGCCCTGCACCACCTCGACGGTTGAATCGAAGGAGACGACCATTGCCTTGTCTTCGCTGGGCCGCACCACCGAGTTCAGGAAATTAATCATCGCCTGCTGCTCGAACTGGAACCGGTCACGAATGCTGCTGCTGGTATCGACCAGAATGGCAATGCGCAGCGGCAGGTTTCCTTCGTTGGCGAAATGCACGATCTGCTGCGGGTGATTGTTGTCAAACACCTGCACCTGATTGGGCTGCAGCCCCTGGATGAGGTGGTGGTGCTTATCCAGCGCGGAGAAGACCACACTCACTTCATTGACGTTCTGCACGATTCGCGTGGGACCGGGGGGGGTGGGCCCGGCTTCACTGGCAGTAGCGGCTGGCGCGGCGCCGGCGCTCTGCCCCGGCTTGCTTTGGGCGCCGAGCGTGACTGGGGCGAAAAAAAGACCAGCGGCCAGAGCCACCGTAAACAGATTGCGAGAGTTCATCATGCCTTATTCAGCCCCGTTCCCTGGGCCCGCAGTTCATTCAACCATTGCTTTAACTCATCCGGCAAAGGAGCTTGAAACACAAGCTCCGCAGCAGAGCGCGGGTGTTGCAAACGCAACTCCGCGGAATGCAGAAAGACGCGTGACAAGCCGCGACCGGTCCAATCTCCCGGGCCAGCCAGAACTGCCGGCGCGCCGTACAAGCGATCTCCAGCAACCGGGTGGCCAATGGAAGCCAGATGCACGCGAATCTGATGAGTGCGCCCGGTGAGGATCTGCACGCTCAGCCAAGTGTAGTGCACTGGCTGTCTTGCTGCACGAACTGAGCCCTTTTGGCCAGATGTCTGAACCCCGCCAGGGGCTGCAGAAATGCCCGGCAGCCCCACAAACCGCTCCAAAACCGTATAGAGGGTGTGCGCTTCGCGGCCCGAGCGGCGTTTGGTGGTCATGCGGACACGATTAAAGCGGTCTCTGTCGATTGGAGCGTCCACCCGCCCCTGTTCAGTGGGGACTCGCCCATGCACCAGCGCAAGATATTGCTTACGTACCGTGCGCGCTTGAAACTGCGCGGCCAGGCGTTGATGGGCCCAGTCATTTTTCGCGATCACCAGTACGCCGCTGGTATCGCGGTCCAGGCGGTGGACGATACCAGGCCGCAAGGCGCGATCGGTAAGAGGCGTCAGCTCCTCGTCGGAAGCGTCCGGCGAACCCTCCTGCTCGAATGCAGCACTTGGGACGGCAAACGTTTCGGCTACGACCAGGGGCGCTTGTCCCCGTCCGGAGAGGTGCTCGAAACGATGCAATAAGGCGTTGACCAGTGTGCCGCCGCTGCGCCCCGCTCCGGGGTGGACCACGAGGCCGGCGGGCTTGTTGATCGCGGCCAGGTCGTCGTCCTCGTAAAGCACGTCCAGGGGCAGTGCTTCCGGTTCCAGCGACGGCTGGGGGCGCGCGGAGACGGCAATCGCAACCTGCTCACCGCCTTTGAGGGTTTCCGAGGCCTTGCCGGCGGTGCGGCCAGCGACCTGGACTTGCCCCTGCTGGATGAGTTCCTGGATGCGGGCACGGCTCAGTTGCGGCAACTGCCCGGTCAGGAAGCGGTCCAGGCGAACACTCCCCTCCTCTGGTGGAACGATAAAGATGCAGGGGTTGGAGGCCGGGGCGTGCATGCCGGTGTGGGTGGCGGGAATCAGGCGGGAACGTTAGAGAGCACTGTGCGGCGGCGCCCCTGTCGCATCCAGATACCAATGCCGAGGGCGATCATGAACAGGCTGGTCAATTGGGCGTCTGTCATAAGCCCATGGAACAACATGGCCTGCGGTTCATAGACGCGCAGAAAATCCACCAGGTAACGAACAATGCCGTAGACCACCAGATAAAAGGAGGTGAGTTCGCCGCTAAAGCCGCGACGGCGTGCGATCCACATCAGGATGCCGAAGATGATGAACTCGGCTCCCGATTCGATGAGCTGCGTGGGATAAAGCCGCACGCCCAGCGGGACGCCAACGGTCTGGTGTGCGTACTGGCTGGTGAAGATGACGCCCCAACTGGCATTGGTGGGTTTACCCCAGCAGCATCCGGCGGAAAAACAGCCAAGCCGGCCAATGGCATGTCCTAAAGCAGCGCCGGGGGCAAGGCAATCGCCCACGGCCAGCCAGCGCATTTTGTGGTGGCGCACGTAGAGCGTGAGGGTGAGCAGGCCGAAAACCAAGCCCCCATAAAAGATTCCGGCGGATTGCAGGAATTCCGTGGAGACCAGAGCGGCCGGATTATGCCAGTAAAAGCGCCAGTCCTGAATCACCAGGAACACCTTGGAACCCACCACGGCGGCGAAGGCGACGTAAACCGCCAGGTTAAACACCAGATCGGGATTCAGGCCAAATTGCTTCGCGAGCTTCTGGGCAACGTAGATTCCGAGCAGGAACCCGGTTGCGACCAGCAGGCCGTAGGTATGGAGAGTGAAATGTCCAATGGAGAAAAGGCGAGGAAACATGGCTGTTGATCCAGTGTAGCAGGCGAGCGAAAAAAAATTTTTTGACCCGAAAATGCCCGATACGCACCAGAAAAATAACGTTCGGGATCAAAATTTACGGTGATTGAAACAATTTTGTAACAATGTGTTGCTAGCTTGGGGTTAACGCGTTCGTTCTCCTCGTTAGCAGGTTCCCTCACCTGCTGCGAAGCAGTTCAGGAGCCCCACCAGCCCGAACCGTGGGGCTCCTGAACGCCCCACAGCCAAACCCTTCAAATTCACCACTTTTCATCAGCTCCGCAGACCGACCGGCGGCTTGTGCTGACGCTGGTTTCCCAGGTCGCAAGCGGTATTTTGGTGGCCTATTTGTCCCCCTCAGGAAGACTCGACCAGGTCCATTTCCATCTTTTCAGACGAGTGGCACACCCGTCTGGATTCATCCAAACGTGGGGCGTCGCGATAGCCCGCCAAGGCTCAAGCGTACCCGCGTTACGTCTGATAATTCTTTTTTGCACATCGGCAAGCTGCGACTGCGGATGATTGGTTTACATAATTCGGAGCGGCGAGAGGGCCAAGGTGGAGAGCCGAGCCACTCGCTGAGCCGCTTGAGCCGCTTAGGACAGGCAGCAGCGGCGCCAAAAGGTTCAGTGGAAATGAACGAAATGAAAGGGCGTGGGGGCTGAACAGCGGGCGGTCAGACTTCCTGCAAGGTTTGCTCGCTGCTCAACTCCAGCGTCAGGGCTCCCTCAGCGGGGACTACCTGGATGGGGAGCGAGCCAACGTAAACTGTGGCGCTCACTGTTACCGGAGCATTCGGTAGGGCGGCGCTCAGGAGGGCCCGCGGAAGCTGCGCTTCGAGGATCTTCCCTGCCGCGACGATCACCCCATCGGGATGGCGGGTTTCGCCTCCGTGTGTCCACTGCCAGTTCTGCAGTTGTCCATGCAAGAGGTGAATCGAGAGCGCTGCGGCGCCCGTGTTGAAGTCGATCTTGATCTCGGCCGTCAGTTCGCTGAGCGGGCGGTGGTAATCAAGGCGGAGGAAGAGATCCGTTCCGTTGTAGCCGGCCAGCAGGGCGGCGATGGTGAACTCTTTACCACTCATGGTGGAGGTGCGCCGGTCGACGTGGTACTCGGCGGCGCCCATCCACTCGAAATAGCTGCTGACGCGCCCATCGATATGGGGTTGAATCCACTTGGTGGCGGGCTGGAAGGCGGCGGCGTGGCGTAGCCGGAAGATGGGCACCAGCAGTGAAGCCGGCGGCGCCTGCCCAAGAGCGGTATAAACCATGCTGAGGTGGCCGCGGTAGAGGCTGTCAAACTCCGACAGGTTTTCGGTCTGATGTTCAGGGCCGTACCACCAGTTCCAGTCGCTGCCCTCGGCCGCGAGCAGGGCTTCGCGAGAGAGCTCCAGGGCGGCGGTCAAGGTTCCCGGGGAAGCGTCGCGGGCGGACTGCCAGACGCGACGAGCCGCGGCAAGAAGATCCCACGAGCGGTTGTCCTCCTCGGCGCCGATCCAGACGTCAAAGTTGGCGTTGATCCATGAGCCGGGGACGAGGTGACTCAGATCGGAAGCCGGCAAGCCGCAGGCTTCCGAAAAGGTGCAGGTGGCGATATCCGGGCTGCTGGTCAGGCGGCGGTAGAGGGCGCGCAGAAACGGGCGGCCGCTCTGCTCGTAGTGTTCCCAGGCGTTCTCCCCATCCAGAATGACCGCGACCAGGGCATCAGCACCCTTCCGCACGGCGGGACGGCATGACGAGCGAATTCGTTGCACGAAGTCTTCCGCCGCTTTTTCCGCGTCCATAGAGGAATAGACGAAGCCGATCAGATCCGAGAGGTTGTGATCGCGGAAGAACACATACAGGGAGGGACTGGTTCCGGTAAAGACATACGGCCGGTAAAGCCGCTCCGCCTCGATGACTTCGCCCTGTTCGTCACGGGCGAACTTGACCCCCAGCGAGCGCCCCAATACGCCCTCATCGGTGGCCAGCCAACGAAAACCCTGTTCGCTGGCGATGCGGGCGACTTCGTCAGAGACGCTTCCCTCCGAAGGCCAAAGCCCGGCGGGATCTTCGCCGAACAATTCCCGGTACAGCGCGCGCGCCCGTTGCAGTTGCTCACGCGCGTCATCAGGCTGGCGGAAGGCGGAACGCGGCAGGCGCACATCCGGACGCGACTCGCTCGCCACACTGGTATCGCAGATCAGCGGCAGGATCGGGTGGTAAAGGGGCGTGACCGACAGCTCTACCTGACCACGCTCCCTGGCTTTGCGATATGCGGGGATGACGCGCTGGATTAGTTCCGTCTGCAGCTCGCAGACTTCCGCCTGATCTTCCAGGCTGTAGGCAAGCCCCTGTTCAATGAGCGATCGAGCGGGCTCCTCCTCACGGAAGTACTCGTCGAACCAGGCTAATTGGCTGAGGACCTGTAAATCGCGCAACTCCTGATTGGTAAACAGGCGGGCGGCACGCCCCGCATCCCAGCGCACTTGGCGGAATTTCTCCAGCAGCTCGGCGTAGCGGGGAAAGCGCCCAATCATCGTCTTCGGGTGAGCCTGGAAGAAGTAGCGCAGCACGAACTCGCGTTCGGAGCGGTCCAGTTCCTCGGCGGGGCGGCGAGCAAGCTCCCAAAAGGGATCTACGGCGGTCCCGTTGGCATAATCCTGAATCTGCATGAGCAATGACGGGACCAGATTGAAGGTCAAATGCAGGCTGGGGAACTCCTCCGCCAAGCGCACCATGCCGTAGTAGTCCTTCAAGGCGTGCATGCGCGTCCAGGGCAGCTCATAGCGCTGCGTGCGCGGATCCTTGTAGAGCGGCTGATGCATGTGCCAGAGGATGGCAACGCGGATCATGATTCCATAATAGCGGGGCAGCCTCCCGCTTCCCCCGTCGCGGCGGGCGCTCCCCCATGAGGAGAGGTCATCCCGGCGGGGGATTTTGCCCAAAATGGACCGGAAACGGAAAGCAGTTCTACACTGGAATGGATTCCCGTGCGCATCCTGACCCGCTACCTGCTGCGTGAAGTGCTGAGCAATGCCCTGCTGGGATTGCTGCTGTTCACGTTTGTCATTTTCATGCGCGAGGCGGGGCGGCTGCTGGAGATTGTGGTGCGGAGCAATTCCGCCTCGCTGCTGGTGGCGTTTCTGTACGCCTTGCCGGCCACCCTGATTTTCACCATTCCCATGGCGGTGCTGGTGGGCATTCTGATCGGGCTGGGGCGATTGGCGGGCGACAGCGAATTGACCGCAATGCGGGCCGCGGGCGTGAATACGCGGACGCTGATGCGTCCACTGATGATGTTCGCCGTGGGCGCGTTGGGACTTGGGTTGGTGACCAGCCTCTGGATTGCACCGCTGGCGGCGCGCAACCTGCTCAACATGGAGACCGGGCTGCGCAACTCGCAGATCAAGTACGAGGTGCAGCCGCGCGTCTTCATTGAAAACATTCCCAACATGGTCGTCTACGTCGGCGACGCCATTAATGGAGGACAGCGCTGGCGCAAGGTGTTGGTGGGCGAGATTGCCAATCCGGGCTTTCCACGGCTGACCCTGGCGCGGCGGGGAGAGCTGCTCAACACCGGGCCGAACTCGCTGCAACTTCATCTGCAGCAGGGCGCCACCTATGAAGCCACCCCGGCACGCCCCAGCCAGTTTCTGGTCAACTCGTTTCTCAGCAGTGACCTGCCGATTCTGCTGAAGCCCACCCCGCCGCCGGTGCTCAGCCCCCAGGCCATGAACCTGGGGCAACTCTGGTGGGCGGCGCGCTACAGCAAAGACTGGCGAAGCGCGCGGATCGAGTTTCACCGGCGCTTCTCGCTGGCGTTTGCGGCACTCGCTCTGGCGCTGGCCGGCATTCCGTTGGGGCTATCGGCCAGTCGCGGGGCGCGCGGCAGCAAATCCAACGGTTTTCTACTGACATTGCTGCTGGTGTTTGGCTACTACATAGTCTTCATCCTGGGTCTCAGCATGGCGCGACAGGGGCGGGTGGCGCCCTGGTTTGGACTCTGGGCGCCGGATATTGCCTGTGGCCTGCTCGGTCTTTGGCTGCTGAGCAAAGCCGATGATGTGCCCCGCCGTATTCAGCGCTCGCACGATCCGGCGGCGCTGGTGAAAGCCTGGGCGGCGGGACTGCTCGCCAAGCTGCAGCCAAGGGCGGGTCGTTTGCCGTTTCTGCGCAAGAACGGTGGCAGACGGCGCAAGATCCAGATGCATTGGGCGCTATCGCTGATTGACCTCTACGTTTTTCGCGAGTTCGTCTCCTTTGTAGCGCTTATTCTGGGTTCGTTTCTGATCCTGCTGCTGGCCTTCACCTTTTTCGAGCTGGTTGGGGATATGGTTCGCACCCATTCCTCAATGGGTTTGATGCTGCGCTACCTGCTCTACCTCAGCCCGCAGATGCTGTACCTGATTGTTCCCGTGGGCATTCTGGTGGGCGTGCTGGTGACGTTCGGCCTGATGTCGCGGGCCAACGAAATCACCGCCCTGAAAGCCTGCGGGACCAGCATCTACCGTCTGCTGGTGCCGGTGACGCTGGTGGCTCTTCTGCTGGCGGGTGGCCAGTTCTGGATGGACCAGACCTATTTACCGGGATTCAATCGCAAGCAGGACGCGCTGCGCTCGGAGATTAAAGGACAGGCACCGCGCACTTTCCAGCGTCCCGAACACCGCTGGGTCTGGGGCAAGAAAAACGATCTCTACTATTTTCAATATTTCGATCCCGCCCACAACGAGTTGAGCGGGGTTTCGGTGTTCACGGTCGATCCGGCGACGTTTGCTTTGCGGCGCGCCATCTTTGCGCGCGACGCGCACTGGGATTCGGGTTTAAACAATTGGGTCTTCGAAGCCGGCTGGAGGCGCGATTTCGAGGCGGGGGCGGTAACGAACTACGAAGCCTATACCGTCGCCAGCTTTTCCGGGCTGCCGGAGCAGCCGTCGTATTTCAGCACCAACGCCAACGAATATGCACAGATGAGCTACGGGAGGTTACAGCGCTACATACATGACCTGCAGCGCAGTGGCTATCAAGTTGCGCGGTTGCGTGTGGAGTTGCAAAAGAAGATTGCCTACCCAATCATTTCGCTGGTGATGGCGCTGCTGGCTTTTCCCTTCTCCATGAGTGTGGGCAAACGCGGGACCGTCACCGGGATTGCGCTGGCCATCTTTGTGGCGATTTTCTACTGGATAGCCTCTGGATTCCTGGAGGCACTGGGCAACCTCAATCAGTTGCCGCCATCGCTGGCGGCCTGGACGCCGGACCTGCTTTTCGCGGCGCTCGGCATTTACTTCCTGCTGCGGGTTCCAACGTAAGGTTCGCGGAGGGGAGTTTCGCTAGTTCCCGCTGGAGGCGCCCAGACCGGCGGGCTGATTTTCCTGCTGGCGAGTGCTGAGAATCTCCCAGACCAGCAGGCTGGCGCCGATGACAATGGCGCTGTCGGCGACGTTGAATGCCGGCCACTCCCACTGGCGCACGTAAAAGAGCAGGAAATCCACAACGCTGCCGCGCACCAGGCGATCAAACAAGTTGCCGCAGGCCCCGCCAAAGATCAGCCCCAGGGAGATGCTGGTCAGCAGGTTATTGCGGTTGCGCCAGATCATGGCAAAAACAACGATCAGGGCCAGCAGCGAAAAACCAACCAGCAGCAACACCTTCCAGGGCGAAGTTGAGTTCTGCAGAATGCCGAAGGCGGCGCCCGAGTTTTCCAGGTGCACCAGGCTGAAAAAGTGCGGAATCACCGTGATGCTGTCATAGGACGGCATGCGCTGAATCCAGCCTTTGGTGAGCTGGTCCAGGACAAACACCACCAGGGCGATCACAAATGAACGAGTGCGAAGCGATGAATTCAATGCAGTCCCTTGTCAGCAGCGTGCCGTTGAACAAAACACGGCGCCAGAAACGTGAGGCGGCACGGCCGCTTTTATTCCACCCGCTTCGGTGTCCGGCCGAAGCTCACGGATGGTGGCCGCGCTTTACTAGTCGCCTGCGGTGCGGGATCTGGTAGGCAACCCCGCACTTCGGCCTGTGGTTTCGAACTCGAAAGCAGTTCGACTCGGCCCTGGCTCGTTACGACGGGCCTCAGCCATGCGATGCGGTCACTTCCGCGGAGGTTCCCAGGCTTTCCAGGACGGCCGCGCAGCGGCCGCAGACGGTGGAAAAACGCGTGTCGGCGCCGACGTCAGTGGCGTAGTTCCAGCAACGTTCACATTTGCGGCCGTCGGCGGTAACGACCTCCGCCCGCAGGCCTTCCTTCTCTCCGGCCGATTGCACCTCGACCTGGGAAACGATGAACAGCGCCGGCAGGCCCTCGCGATAACCGCTCAACACCGCAAGCGCCGCCGGTTCAGCAAACAGACGCACCCTGGCTTCCAGCGCGGTGCCAATCGTCTTCTGCTGGCGTGCATTTTCCAGGGCTTTCAACACCGCCTCCCGCGCGTTGAGCAGCGATGTCCATCGCTGATCGAAGTCCGGGCCGGGAGTGGCAAGCGGACCAACATTCATAAACTCCTGCAGATGGACACTCGTGCCGCGCCGCTCGGCATCATAGCCACCGGCGTTGGCGGCGCCACAGGTCTGCGCCGGCAGGTACTGCCATACCTCTTCGGCGGTAAAGGGCAGCAGTGGAGCAAAAAGCCGAACCAGCAGTTCCGCGAGCAGCCACAGCGTGGTTTGAGCGCTGCGCCGCGCAGGACCATCCGGCGCGGAGGTATACAGACGGTCCTTGAGAACGTCCAGGTAGAAAGCGCTGAGGTCGACCGCACAGAACTCGTACAAACGATGGTAGGCGCGATGGAAGCTGTATTCCTCGTACCAGCGCTGGCACTCGTCCGCCAACTGCGCCGCCTGCCCCAGCATGTAGCGGTCGAGCTCGGCCAGTTTCTCCACGGGAAGGGCGTGCACCGCGGGATCAAAGCCGTGCAGGTTGCCGAGTAGATACCGGAAGGTGTTGCGGATCTTGCGGTATGCGTCCGCAAGACGGGTCAGCATCTCTTCGCTGATGCGCACGTCATCGCGGTATTCGACGCTGGCCACCCAGACGCGCAACACCTCCGCGCCGTAACGGGCGACGATCTTTTGCGGCTCGATGATGTTGCCGAGCGACTTCGACATGGCTCGCCCGTCGGCATCCAGGACCCAGCCATGGGAAAGCACGCTCTTGTAGGGCGCCTTGCCGCGCGTCCCCACTGATACCAGCAGTGACGAGTGGAACCAGCCGCGATACTGATCGCCCCCCTCGACGTACAAATCGGCGGGCCAGGGCAGCTCAGGTTTATGGCCAAGCACGGCGGCCTGGCTGGAGCCGCTTTCGAACCAGACGTCCACGATATCTTTTTCCTGGGTAAACTCCCGGCCTCCACAGGCGCAGGCAACACCGTCGGGAACGAAGGCGCTGGCGGGTTTGGCAAACCAGCTATCGGAGCCTTCGGAGCGGAAGATCGAGACAATACGCTCGTCGACGGCATCATTGCGCAGGTAGTTGCCGCACGCCTTGCACGCCAGCACGGGAATGGGCACACCCCAGACGCGCTGGCGCGAGATGCACCAGTCGGGGCGGTTGGCGATCATGTTGGTGATGCGCTCTTCGCCCCATTCCGGATACCAGCGCACCGTCTTGATGGCCTGCAGCGCCTTTTCCCGTAGCTGATGACGCTCCATGCCGATGAACCATTGCTGCGTGGCGCGAAAAATGATGGGGTGGTGGCAGCGCCAGCAATGGGGATAGGAGTGGGTCAGCGGCGCGGTGGCCAGCAAACGTCCCAGGGTGCGCAGGTGCTGCACAATCAGCGGATTGGCGGCAAAGATCTGCAAACCCTCAAAGGGAGCAGTCTCGGGGCCAAAAAATTTGCCCGCGTTGTCGACTGGACAGATGACCGGCAGGTGATAGCGTTCGCCGGTTTGAAAATCCTCGGCACCGTGACCGGGAGCGGTGTGCACAATTCCGGTGCCCTGCTCGGTGGTCACGTAATCGGCCAATACGCCGGGCACTTCACGCTCCAGCCAGGGGTGCTGAAAACGCACGTGCTCCATGACGCGGCCGGGAAAGCGCGCCAGGACAGACTCAATTTCAAAGCCGCAGCGCTTGGCAGTAGCTTCCGCCAAGGCTTCCACCAGGATATAGACCTCCCCGGAACTGGCCTTGATCGCGACATAATCCAGGTCCGGATGAAACGCCAATGCAACGCTAGCGGGCAGCGTCCAGGGAGTGGTCGTCCAGATCACAGCGAACAGCTGTTGCTCCGGCACGCCCTCGGGCAAGGCGCCGGAGAGGTAGGGATATTTCACCCAAACCGTTGGACTCTCGTGCTGTTCGTACTCCACCTCGGCCTCGGCCAGCGCGGTGCGGTCATGGGTACACCAGTAGACGGCGCGCAAACCCTTATAGGCATAGCCCTCGCGGATGAAGCGGAGAATCTGATCGGCGATGGCGGCCTCGAAATCCGGCGTCAGCGTCAGGTAGGGCTCATTCCATTGCCCCAGGATCCCCAGGCGGCGGAACTCTTCCCGGTGCAGGTCGACAAACTTGAGCGCATAGGCCCGGCAGGCGGCGCGGATTGCCAGCGGGTCCATGCCGGCCTTCCTGGCGCCAAGTTCCTGGTCTACTTTGATCTCAATCGGCAGGCCATGGCAGTCCCAACCCGGCACGTAGGGGGCGGCGTAACCGGCCATGGTGCGGGACTTTACGATGAAATCCTTGAGGATCTTGTTGAGGGCGTGCCCCAGGTGGATGGCGCCGTTGGCGTAAGGCGGCCCGTCGTGGAGGACAAACGTGGGTCGTCCGGCACGTGCCTTCTGGATTTGTCCGTAGAGGTCCTCTTCGTTCCACTTGCGCAGCAAACGGGGTTCGCTTTCCGGCAAGTTGGCCTTCATGGGGAACTTGGTTTCGGGGAGATTTAAGGTCTGCTTGAGGGACGAAGGCATAAAACTACATTATAAGCGGCCCACCTCCAGGACCCATTGCGGTTTGCGACCGAGAGCACGAAGCGGGGCCTGCAGCGCAGGATGGCTCGCTCCTGTAGAAGAGGTAAACAAATGCACTCTGAAGGACACATTTGGTTCACCCTCAGTTGCGGCAGCGCATCCAAAGTGGAAGCAGCACCTTGCGGCCGTGAAAGCCGGCGAGGTGCGCAGGGGCGGTAGGTATTGCCTCTCTGTCGAGAACTCAATGTGGGTAGCCCATTGCGACTTTTCGCAAGTGCAGGAATAGAAACCCTGAGGTGCTAGAATGCGTCGTATCAGTTAGCCCGACGCATGGCAGTGCTGCTGGAGCTTCCGGGAGACCATTTCCCGGCGCAAAACGCGCTCAACAGAAGCTCTCAAAGCACTACAGGCGTGGGGAAATTGACGTCATGGACGATCGCCGGGGCTCGCAGGAAAAAGAGATCATGCCGGAACAATCCGAACAGCATGGACAGCAGATTGTAGCGGAACCGCCGCCCCCCCCGGCTGGCGTACAAACCGCTTCGGGGGAAGACCCCGTCTACCATCCCCTGTATACGCCGCCCTCGCTGCTGGAGTCGATCCGCGAGGGCTGGCAAAACCGTTTTGGCAAAACGAAAGAACCGCCCCTGGTGGTGGAGTCCAAGCCGGTTCCGGTGAACTGGTTTCCGGAAACGAAAGGCGACCCGCTCAGCCGCGTTGGCTCGCTGGCCCTGCATATCGCCGTCATCCTGCTGCTGCTTTACATCGTGCTGCACCCATCCCCCAAGGCGCCTCAAGTAGCAGTGGAGACGCCGATCGTTACGGCACCTATGCTGGCGACGCCGCCCGCTCCCAAGCAAATTGGGGGCGGAGGCGGGGCCCGCGACCTGCACCCGGTAAGCCGCGGGAAGCTGCCGAAACTTACGCTCAAGCAGCCCTTGACCGCACCGAAGATCAAGCCGCTGCCGCAACCGAAGTTGCCGGTTGCGCCGGCAATCGTGGTGCAGCCGGTGAGCGTGCCGCAGCCCAACCTGCCACAGTTTGGCAATCCAAACGCCGGAGTCGCGCCTCCCTCGCTGGGCAATGGAGGTGGCGGTGGCATTGGACCGGGACACGGCAACGGCCTCGGGCCCGGCTATGGCGCCAACACGGGCGGCGGCAACTATCAGCTTGGCGCCGCGGCCACTGGCCCCCGCGCCATTTACTCGCCGGACCCCGACTTTACCGACGCGGCGCGCAAAGCCAAGCTGCAAGGACAAGTCGAGCTCTCTATCGTGGTTGGCCCCGACGGGAAGGCGCACGACATCCGCGTGACCCAACCGCTGGGTTTGGGGCTGGACGAAAAGGCAATTGAGGCGGTGAAGCTGTGGCGCTTTATCCCCGCCAAAGATCACCATGGCAACCCGATCGCGGTCCAGGCGTTGATCGATGTGGACTTCAAACTGTACTGAACGAGCCAGGGCCGAGTCGAACTGTTTCCGAGTTCGAAATCGCAGGCCGAAGTGCGGGGTTGCCTACTAGGTCCCGCACCGCTGGCGACTAGTAAAGCGCGGCCACCATTAGTGAGCTTCGGCCGGACACCGAAGCGGGTGGAATAAAAGCGGCCGTGCCGCCAACATCCGCGGTGAGATGGAAACAGTAAGAGGGCGCCCCTATGCGGCGCCCTCTTGCTGTTTCAGCCGCTACTTGATGCGTTTGAAGGCGCGTTGGATATCCTGCAGCCCGTAGCGCAGCAGTACCGGGCGGCCGTGCGGGCAAGTCATTGGATAGCGCGCCTCCGCCAACTGATGCAGAATCCAGTCCATCCGTTCAATATCCAGGCGCATGTTGACCTTGATCGCGGCGTGACAGGCGATGGTGGCGGCAATGCGGGTGCGGACGGCATCCAGGCTGGTGGTTCGGTTCTCCTGGTCGCCCAGATCGAGCAATTCATCGAGCAATCTCTGCACCTGGACTGAGGCAATGCCCGCCGGTGTGGCCTTGATGGCGATGGTGCGGGTTCCAAAGGGTTCGGCGTCGAAGCCCGCGGCGCGCAACTCCTCTTCAATTTCGGCGAAACGCACCCAGCGGCCGGGATCGAGTTCGACAATCAGCGGCAAAAGGAGTTGCTGCCGCTCGACTTCACCGCGCAGGCGCTGTTGGAGAATTTGTTCAAAGAGGACACGTTCGTGGGCGGCGTGCTGATCGACCAGCCAGAGGCCGTCGGGGTGGGAGGCGATGATGAAGCTGTCGCGAATCTGCCCCAGCGCTTTGAGGCGGGCTAGATTGCGGCCCAGGCCGGGATCTTCTTCGATGAGCTCTTCGACCTCTCCGGCACAGCCGTGGCGGGATTCAGGCACATAAGCGGGCGCGGGCGGCGGGTGTTGGGCAGATGGCGCGCCGCTTGCTGGCCCCATGAAAGGGAGGGGCTGCGCCTGTGGCTGCAGCAATTCCGGTGTCAGCCGGAAGTCGGAAGCGGAGCTGACCTGATCGTAGCCGGCGCCGGCCTGTTGTGCCGCGTACTCTTCGCGCGCCTGCTGCAGGTTCAGGTCCGACAGAGATACGCCAAGCGGATCCTGCGGCTGAATCGAGTCGATTTGTTGGGCCAGTTCCCTGCCCAGTCCACTCCAGGCGTTGCCGGCAGTGGGACGCGCGCGCTGCTCGTGCACGAATGAGGGAACAGGCCGGGCGACGCCCAGCGCTCGCCGGACCACGTCGCGCACCGCATCGTGAACAAAGCCCTGGCGGCGGAAGCGGACCTCGGTCTTGGCGGGATGTACGTTGACGTCGACCTCGCTGTAGGGCAGGTCGATGAACAACAGCGCCACGGGATAGGCGCCGTTGGGCAGCATGTTGCGATAGGCCTCCAGCAGCGCGTGTTGCACGATACGGTCGCGTACGAGGCGGCGATTCACAAACGTGAAAATTGAATTGCGATTGAGCTTTTGCAGTTCCGGCCGCGAGACGAAGCCATGCAGAGACATGCTGGCGTCCACTGTCTCTTCGCCGGGCGCCGGCTGCTCCTGGGATGGGTAAGCCGGCCATTGCACCGCCTCTTGCACCTCAACCATTTGCCCCAGCAGGTCATTGCCCAGCAGTTGTTGTAGCCGTTCGCCGGCGTCGCGCGCCGGAGGAGCGTTGAGGATGGTGCGATGGGCGGTATCCAATTCGAAGTGAATTTCCGGATAAGCCAGCGCGTAGTGGGTCAAAAGGGTGGCCACATGACCCAGTTCGGTGGCCTCCGCCTTGAGGAACTTGCGGCGCGCGGGGACATTGAAGAAGAGATCGTCAACGGTGATCGAAGTTCCGTGCGGAAGCCCGGCGGGTTGCACATCGCGCATTTTGCCGCCGGCGATCTCGATGCGCGTTCCTTCGCGAGCCTCTTTGGGGGCGGTCTCCAGCAGCAGCCGCGATACCGAGGCAATCGAGGGCAGCGCCTCGCCGCGAAAACCGAGCGTGGAGATCGCGTCGAGGTCTTCAATCTCG
Source organism: Acidobacteriota bacterium (assembly GCA_027459505.1). Taxonomy (GTDB): domain Bacteria; phylum Acidobacteriota; class Terriglobia; order Terriglobales; family SCQP01; genus DAIDIE01. Next base: position 155,045 of record DAIDIE010000043.1, on the reverse strand, counting down.
CGCAGCTTGCTGGTGGCGTGGCGTTCAAAGGCAAGCAGGGCGTCGTCCTGGACCATGCCGCAGCCATCATCGATAATGCGGATGCGCTTGCGGCCACCGGCTTCGAGTTCGACGCGAATGTGACGGGCGCCGGCGTCGAGAGCGTTTTCGACCAACTCTTTGACAACGGAAGCGGGGCGCTCGACGACCTCGCCGGCGGCGATCTTGTTGGCGATGGTGTCGGAGAGGACGCGGATTACGCCCATGGAAGCCCCACAAAGGTCCAACCGGAGGTGTTAACCGAACACGCCGTCATGGCTGTTGCTCTTCGCGCCGCAGTGGAACGCGCGACCGTTATTCCTTCAGGCGAATGCCCAGATCGCGCAACTGGCGGGGCGAAACCGGCGTGGGGGCATCCACCATGAGGTCCACCGCGCGTGACGTTTTGGGAAATGGGATGACCTCGCGGATGGTGGTTTGCCCGGCCAGGATCATGACCATGCGGTCCAAACCGAGGGCGATGCCGCCGTGTGGGGGAGTGCCATACTGCAGCGCCTCCAGGAAGAAGCCGAAGCGTTGGGTGGCCTCTTCCTCGCTCATGCCGAGCATTTGGAAGATCTTCGCCTGCACCTCGCGCTGATGGATACGGATGCTGCCGGAACCCAGTTCGGTGCCATTCAACACCACATCGTAGGCTTTTGCCTTGACCGCTCCAGGATCGCTCTCCAAGCGTTGCAAATCCTCGTCCAAAGGGGAGGTGAAGGGATGGTGGGCGGCGGCCCAACGGCGCTCCTCCTCATCCCACTCGAACATCGGGAAAGATGTCACCCAAAGGAAACGGAAATCCTGGGGATCCAGCAACTTATGCCGCTCGGCGAACTTTTGTCCAAGAGCCAGGCGCAGCGCTCCGCCATGGCTCAACAGTTGCAAACGGGTCAGCGGCTTTGCCTGTTCCGCGTTTTCCGCACCGCTCTCTTCCAGCGGAGCGCCCACCAGTGCGATCAAGTCTTCTGGGCCGCACGAGGTGAGCGCGGTGATCTTGGCGCCGGCCTCAGGGAAATTCTTTTGAATGCGGGCGAAATCCTCGAACAGTTTGACCGGCCGCCCTTCCAATAGCGGGCGTAGCTCGTCGCGCTCGCGGCGTGACAGCGCGCCCACCTGCGGGATACGAATGGCCAGCAGGGGCAGGTCGGAGCGCAGGCGGAGCTGTTCCAGATCGGCGGCGCTAAATGCCTCCCGGACATCGACCATGGCGGGCAGGCGCAGGTCAGGCTTATCACTGCCATAACGCGCCATCGCCTCTTCCCAGCTCATTCGTGGAAACGGTGTCTGCAATGGGAAGCCGGCGGCGGCGAAGGCCTCCACCAGCATGCCTTCGATGAGTTGGAAGATGGTTTCCATGGTCGGAAACGTCATCTCCACGTCGATCTGGGTAAACTCCGGCTGCCGGTCGGCGCGCAGGTCCTCATCGCGGAAGCAACGCACGATCTGGAAATAGCGGTCACAGCCGCCGATCATGAGGATTTGTTTGAAAAGCTGCGGCGACTGCGGCAGGGCGTAAAAGGAACCGGGCTGGACACGGCTGGGGACCAGATAGTCGCGGGCTCCTTCCGGCGTGCTGCGCGTCATGAAGGGGGTCTCGACTTCCAGGAAACCATGCTTGTCGAAGTAACGCCGGATGGCGGCCGCCACGTTGTGCCGCAGTCGCAGGTTGCGCTGCATGGCCTCGCGCCGCAGATCGATGTAGCGGTACTTCAACCGCGTCTCCTCGGCAATGGGCACCTCGGAGTCGAGCAGGAACGGCGGCGTGCGCGCGTCGTTAAACACCGCCAGACGCCGCGCGATTACCTCAACCTCGCCGCTGGCGAGATTGGGGTTCACGGTGTCGGGAGCGCGCTTGACCACCTCGCCTTCCACACCAATTACGTATTCGGAACGCAGGTGCAGAGCGCGTTCGTGCATCTGCTCGTCGTTTTCGCGATTGAAGACCACCTGACAGACGCCGGCGCGGTCGCGCAAATCGATAAAGAGCAGCGAGCCAAGGTCGCGGCGGCGCTGCACCCAGCCCAGCAAGGTGACCTTTTGTCCAGCCTGCGCCAGGCGCAGATCACCGGCATAACCAGTGCGCTGCCAGTCACCCAGGGGCTCCAGGTCGATGGCATGAAGAGGAGTGGGGAGAACGGGCGATTCACTCATGAGAAGTCGGATCCTTTGTCGATTCGCCGGAGCCGGGCTCGGATTGCGCGATGTAGACGCGGGTACGGCGCTGGATCTCCTGCTTGCCCCAGGAGGCGAGCAGGAAGAGCACGATCAGCTCCAACAATAAACTGGCCAAAACAAATGTCAGCAATAAAAACAGCACCCAGCCGACACGGCCGGGGTGGAAGGGCGATTCCTGGTAGGCGACACGCGGCCGTTCAATGATGCGGCTAAAGCGCAGGTTCAAAAACAGCAGCGCCAGAAAAGCCGCGTACCACACCAGGATCGCTATCGGAACCTGGGCGAGTATCTTCCGCAGGTCCGCCACGCTGCGCGTTTTCATGTAGCCGGCTACAACCTCGGGTGCGCCGTGAAAGTGAATCACGATAGCCAGCCACCCGCCGATTAGGCCGAAGCACAGAATGACAAGGCTGCCAATGATGTAGCTGCGCCGCTCCTCGCGCAGCTTCTCCAGGGTGACGGCGGTATCGGCGGTCATGACTTGCCCACCTCTCCCGCGGTCACTGGCGCCGCGGTCAGTGCCTGCTTTAAATAATCGGAGAGTCCGGCGCGTTCGACGCTCTGCTGGTGCCCAGTGGCCAGTTGCTTGACCGGAATCTGATTGCCGCTCAGGTCCTGCTCACCAACGAGCAGCGCAAAACGTGCGCCAGTGCGGGAGGCCAGTTCCAGCAGCTTGCCCAATTTGCGTCCGGCCTCGCCGGTCTCGACGGAAAGTCCGGCGGCGCGCAACTCCCGCGCCAGGGCGAGGCAAGCGGATTGCACCTCCGCGCCCACAGGGGCGATAAAGACATCGCTGCCCGCTGGCACTATGGCGCCCGCCTTTTCGCGAGCCGCCTGCAGGGCCAGCACGAAGCGGTCTTCGCCAATGGCGAACCCAATGCCCTGGGAAGCCTGGGCGGGAGCGCCCAGCACCTGCGCCAATCCATCGTAGCGGCCGCCCCCCAGCAAGGAGTTCTGGCTGCCCAGGGCGCCGTGCACAAACTCGAAGGCGGTGCGCGTGTAGTAGTCCAGTCCCCGCACCAGACGCGGCTCCAGCCGATAGCGGATACCAGCGCTGTCGAGCAACTGACAGACCTGTTGGAAGTGTTCCCGGCAACCCAGGTCAAGGTAGTCCTTCAACACCGGCAACTCGGCGATGATGGGCTGATCCTCGGGCACCTTGCAATCCAGCACGCGTAGCGGATTCGTCTGTGCGCGGCGCTGGCAATCGGCGCACATGCGCGGCAGTCGCGGTTCCAGCGCCTTGCGCAGCGCCTCGTGGTAGGCCGGGCGGCACTGCGGGCAGCCCACTGAATTCAGCAACAGCTCGGCATCGGTCAGCCCAAAGCGCTGCAACAGCAGCGTGAGCATCTCCAATAACTCAAAATCGACCTGCGGCGCGCCTGAACCCATCACTTCGGCGCCAATCTGGTAAAACTGCCGGTAGCGTCCCTTTTGTGGCCGTTCCCGCCGGAACATCGGGCCCATATAGTACAAGCGCGTCAGACCGGGTTTCTCCCACAGCCGGTGCTCCACGTAGGCGCGCGCCACCGAGGCGGTGGCCTCGGGACGCAAGGTCAACGAGCTTTCGTCCCGGTCCTGGAAGGTGTACATCTCTTTGGTGACGATGTCGGTCTCTTCCCCAACGCTGCGCGCAAATAATTCGGTGGTTTCGAAGATGGGCGTGCGGATTTCGGCGAAGTTGTAGAGGCGGAACACTTCGCGCGCCACCGTTTCGACCTCCTCAAAAAGGCCCGACTCGGGGGGCAGCAGGTCGCGTGTTCCTTTGATCGCTCGAATCATTTCTTCGCCGTTCTTGCCAGTCGGGTGAGCTCATCAGCGCGCGCCGGGCGCATCAGCTTCAGCGCATCTCCTGGTACTGCTTCTTGTAGAGCAGGTAATTGGAGGCGTGGCGCGCGATCATGGCAGTTTCCTTTTCCGTAACCGGGCGCTTTACTCGCGCGGGCAAACCAAGCACCAGGCTGCCGGGAGGAATGCGCATTCCCTCGGGAACCACGGCGCCGGCTCCCACGATGGAACCTTTGCCAACGGTGACGCCGTTAAGCAGGACCGCGCCCATGCCGATGAGGCAGTCATCCTCGACCGTGCAACCATGCAGCGTGACCGAATGCGCCACACTCACACGATCACCAACCGTGACCGGCCAGGTGTCTTTGTAGCCGTGCAGCACAGAACAGTCCTGAATGTTACTTTGCCGCCCAATGCGAATGGAGTGCACATCGCCACGGACCACCGCGTTGAACCAGACGCTGGACTCCTCGCCAATGACCACGTCACCGATAATCTGCGCACTCTCTTCGATATAGGCCGAGGCGGCAATTTTGGGATGATGACCGAGAAAACTCTTGACCACGACCGATCCTTTGGGGGCATCTGCGAAGCGCCGCCAATGCCTTTGCGCCAGTAGCAAAAGTGGCGTTTCCAGCGGGGCGCGACACGGCTTTGCCTTCGCTCACCTGAATCTTTAAGGGTAGCACGAGTGCTTTCCCGGATTGCGGCAGCGAGGCACGGCCTCGTCTCCTGAGCCGCCCGCTGGCATTGCTTTCCGTTGGGTCGTTGGCACGTTCTCCAGTGAGAACGTGAAGCCGCCGATGCCAGGCTCCTCTCCCCCGCGAGGGAGCCGCCCTTCGGAATTTCGCGGCCCTCCACCTGCGATCTCCTCCCGCAGGGAGGACTCGGTGGCTCGCTCCTTTGGAATGGCACGCGTCAAAAGCGGTCCTGACGAGCCAGGGCCGAGTCGAACTGTTTTCGAGTTCGAAATCGCAGGCCGAAGTGCGGGGTTGCCTACTAGGTCCCGCACCGCTGGCGACTAGTAAAGCGCGGCCACTATTAGCGAGCTTCGGCCGGACACCGAAGCGGGTGGAATAAAAGCGGCCGTGCCGCTTGCGCGCAAGCACTTTTTCATTTGCACCCGCCACTGTTGTGCCTGCTCATGTGCGCCGGCAAAGTGACGGCGGCGCAACACCAGGCACGCCGTGCTGGTTGGCTTCTTTTCACAGCAACTCTCCGGGGAAGGCCGCGCCCGGAGCTGTTATTCTGAATATTTCCCGGGATGCAGGAATGCCGCTCAGGGATACCGAATGGACGAGCAGGCGCCAATTGATCCGTTCCAGCACGCCGCACCCTCGTTGACGCGCGCGGGGGCAGCCCACTCGCGCCCCGCAGCCGTTTCCAACCTCCCCGCCGATGGCGCATTGGTGCAAGAGACGCTGGCATTGTTGCAGCAGTTTTTTGGCCTGCAGACGACGGGCGTGCTGCTTCCCTGCCCTGCGATTGGAGCGCTGGAAGCGGCAGTTGTGAACTGCACCGAGCCCGGCGACCGTGTCCTGGTGCTGTCGGCGGGCAGCGGGGGCGAGCGCTGGCGTGAGATCGCCTCCGCCTATAACTGCACGGTGGATCTGATGCAGCGACCCGAGGGCGAACGTTTTACCCGGGAAGATCTGCACGGCCGGCTCAGCAATCAGCTGGCGACCGGGCATCGCGCCGTGTTTCTTGCCTCCACTGAAAGCTCCAGCCGGGTCCGTCACGACATGGAAGGGATTGCGCACGCAGTCCGCCAGGCCGGCAACGACATTCTGCTGGTGGTTGACGCCACGCTGACGGCCGCGCTCGACGGTATCAACTTCGAGTCCTGGGGCATTGACGTTCTGGCGGTGGGGAGTCCTGCGCTGCTTGGCCCCGAAGGGCTCAGTTGGCTGGCGATCAGCGGCCGTGCCTGGAATTGGATTCGGGCCGGCAGCCGACCTCGCTTTCTGCTCGACTTGCGCGGGGAAGGAGAACGGCAGGGGCAAGGCGAGACGCGCTGGCCTCTCTCCGCTCACCTGGTTGGGGGGCTTGGGGCATCACTGAAAACGCTCCTGCAAGAGGGCGCTCTCGCCACTCGTGGCGGCAACGACGCGCCAGCGCTCGGCCAGCTAGCGGTGCAATTAGGACTGCGGCCCGCGCCCCTGGAAAAGAAACCATCGGAATTCGCATCGAGTTGTGCCGAAGCCGCCGTGCCGCGGCCACGGCGTGACTCGCAACCATGAACCGGCGATGGCTGCGCGCCATCCGCCATTCCGCCCCGCACCGGGCGCTAAACGAGGACACAGCATGAAGATTGTCATCCCCGAGAAAATCTCCCCCAAGGGCATCCAGGAACTGGAAAACGAACCCGGCTGGAGCGTGGTGAAGCTGACCCCCGCCTCCGTGCAGGACGGCAGTCTGGTCAAGGAACTGGCCGACGCCGACGCCCTCATCGTACGCTCGGCGGTGAAAGTTACCTCCACTCTGCTCGATGCCGCGCCCAAGCTTAAGGTGGTGGGGCGGGCCGGCATAGGGGTGGATAACGTCGATCTGGAAGCGGCCACGCGGAAGGGCGTGGTGGTGATGAACACTCCGGGCGGCAGCGCCTCCAGCGTCGCCGAACTGACACTGGGTTTCATGGTCGCCCTCGCGCGGGAAATACCTCGCGCCGACACCACTACGCGGGCCGGGCAGTGGGAAAAGAAGTCCTTGCAAGGAACCGAGTTGCAAGGCAAGACGCTGGGCATTCTTGGTCTGGGGCGCATCGGCCTGGAGGTTGCACGCCGTGCTGCCGTCTTTGGAATGGCTTTGCTGGCCTACGACCCGTTTGTCTCTGCACTGGCGGTGCGCGAGTCGGGCGCCAAACTGGTCTCACTCGACGAGCTTTATGCGCAATCGGACTACCTGACGCTGCACGTCGCTCTGACTCCCGACACCCGCGACATGTTGAACGCCGCGGCCTTCGCGAAGATGAAGAAAGGCATTCGCATCATCAATTGCGCACGAGGCGAACTGATCGATCAAACCGCCCTGTTGGAAGCGCTGCAGAGCGGGCAGGTGGGTGGGGCTGCTCTCGACGTCTTTCAAAAGGAGCCGCCTGCCGGCTCTCCATTGCTCAGTGCTCCCCACCTCATTGCCACCCCGCATATCGCCGGTTCCACTGATGAGGCGCAGGAACGGGTGGGACACCGAATTGCCAGCCAAATCAAGGACTACCTGGCTAACGGCATCATCCAGAACGCGGTGAATGTGCCTTCGGTTGGCTATGAAGAGTACAAGGAACTGCAACCCTGGCTCGATCTCGGCCAGAAGCTGGGCGCACTGCTGGCGCAACTGGGCGGTTCACAGCCTCGCGAACTGGCGCTGCGCTATTCCGGCGACCTGGCGGACTGGAACACGGAGCTCATCCGCAACTCGGTGCTGACCGGGCTGCTGAATCACACCCTTTCGGAAAAGGCCAACGTGGTAAACGCGCGTACCATGGCGGAAAAGCGCGGACTGGCCATTCACGAGGGAAGCTGGCGCAATACGCGCAACCAGTTGCGCTCGCTGTCGGTGTTGCTGAAAGGGGACGAGGGCGAGGTGCATCTGCAGGCCGCCGTCCTCAACGGTCAGGCGCGCCTGCTGGGCCTGGACGACATCGATCTGGAGGCGCCGCTGAGCGAACACCTGCTGGTCTTACGCAATGACGACGTTCCCGGCGTGATCGGCCATATTGGCACGGTGCTCGGCAAGAACGGTATCAATATCGCCAGCTTCGCGTTAGGGCGGCAACAAAAGAGTGACGCCAGCGCCGAGCAACTGCGCGGTGAGAAGCCGTTGCGGGCCGTGGCCATTGTGGAGGTGGATGGTCCGGTGGACACCGGGGTGTTGCAGCAATTGAAGTCGGTACCCGCAATTCACAGCGCCCTTCCAGTGCGGCTGTAAAAAGCTTGCGCGGGACGGGTGCGGCCAGCATCCGTTCCGCGCGACACGCTCGCAGGGCTTTACCAGCCGCGCTCGACTTCCACCGGCTGGTTGTAGTCGACTCCGTCGACTTCAAAGCCAAACAGGTTGCGGAAACCCCGCTGAAACGAGGCGTAGTCGGTTACCTGCGTGAGGTTCTCGCTGGTGACGGTGGGCCACAGCGCGGCCACCGCCTGCTGCACATCGGGGCGCATTTCGCGGTCGTCCAGGCGTATGCGCCGCTGCTCGTCAAATTGCGGCTTGCTGCCGGCCGCCAGGTGATCGGTGACCAGACGCGTCATCTGCTCAATCGCGCCCTCTTCCACACCTTTTTCTTTCATCACTTTCATCAAAATGCTGAGGTAAAGCGGCACCACAGGGATCGCCGCCGAGGCTTGGGTGACGATTGCCTTGTTGACGGACACCCAGGCGTGCCCGCCGACCTGACGCAGCAGCATGGCATCCAACTCGGCCGCCACATGATCGACATCTTTCTTCGCCTGCCCAATGGTTCCGTCTTTATAGATTGGCCAGGTGACTTCCGGGCCGATGTAGGAATAAGCCAGGGTGCGCGCCCCCTGATTGAGCAGTCCCGCCTGCAGCAGCGCCTCAATCCAGCGGCGCCAGTCATCGCCACCCATAACCCCCACCGTCGCCTCAACTTCGGCTTCACTTGCCGGTTCGAGAGTCACCCCGGTCAGTTTCTGGCGGTCCAGATCGATGGTCGTGCTGGTGTAGGTCTGCCCAACCGGCTTCAGAACCGAGTTGTACACCGTTCCTGTGCGGGGATCAGTTCGTTTCGGTGATGCCAGGCTGTAAATCACCAGGTCGACCGGTCCAACCTGGCTCCGCAACAATTCCAGAGTCTGCTGCTTGAGCTCATCGGAGAAGGCGTCGCCGTTCAGGCTCCAGGCGTCGAGTCCGTCGCGGCGGGCCAACTCATGAAAGGCCGCGGTGTTGTAATAGCCGGCGCTCCCGGTGCGGCTGCCCTGCGGCGCACGTTCGAAAAACACGCCCACCGTGCGCGCCCCAAAGCCCCAGGCGGCGGCAATGCGCGAGGCCAGACCATACCCGGTTGAGGCGCCGATCACCAGCGCGGTGCGTACCCCTTTTAGATGGGTCGGAACCGTGCGCTTGACGGTCGCCACCTGCTGCTCCACATGGCGCGCGCACCCCTGCGGGTGCGCGTTCACGCAGATAAACCCCCGCGCCTTCATCTGAACGACTTCCTGGGACATGAAGCGATCTTCCTTTCCGCGAACTATCCATACTAACAAGACAGCATCGCCGCGGCTGGCGGAAAGCGTCCAACCGTGCTCAGGGGCGCACGGTGACGATGGCGAGTTCCTGCGATACCAGTGGAACGGTAATCGAGTTGCCGCGCATGGTCAAAACTTCGGGCGCGGGCAACGCGCCAACACGCTGCAGCGTGTTGACCTGGGCTTTGCTGGGAAACTGCGGGCTGCCCATCTGTTGCCAGGCTCTCAGGGCATTGCCATGGCGAGGGTCCACGCTCTGCACCGTCACCGCGTGGGTGCCGCGCAGACCTTTGAAATGGAGCACTATCGTCCGCAACGGCGCGCTGCCATGAACGGGGGCGTAGTTCCATAACGCGACGACGATGGTTCCATCGGGGCGCACGGTCGCCAAGGCGGATTTTGAGTTCACCGCGATGCGCCGGTCGCCAAGCTGGTGCAATAGGCGAAAGGCATTGAAGGCCGGCTTTTCAATGTGATCCGCGGCGATCAGCCCGTAGCCACCATAAAAAGGGGTTTTCACCACCCCGCCCTCTTCAAAGACGTCGGAAAACGACCAGTACGACATGATGCGCACCTTGCCATCCACCTGCCGTATGGTGTTGGCCAGCCATGGCCCCATGAACGGCGAATCGGTTGTGCCGTCGTTGCTGTAGCTGGCGTTGTATTCACTGAAGATGATGGGGGTGTGGGGCAGCGGCGATGCAGCCACCTCCTGGGCCACTTTGTCCACGGCCCGCGCCACGGTGTGCTTACGATCAATGGGGCCGCTCGTGCCGAAAACGTTGCGCGGCGAGTCGTTGCCGTAGACGTGAGTGGAGACGAAATCGACCGGGATATGGTTCTGCACGCAGTGCTGCAGAAAAGGAGTGACCCAAGCGGCCTGGGCGGTCGCCGGGCCGCCGACGCGCAGCAAAGGGTTCACCTGCTTCAAAGCCGTGGCGGTGACGTCGTAGAGGTGGAAGTAGGTCGCCTGTTTCGGGTTGCCAGCCCAGAAGTCAATGTTGGGCTCATTCCACACCTCGAAGTACCACTGGGAGACCTCGGCCAAGCCGTAGCGGGCGATCAGGTGGCGGGCGAAGTGGCGGATCAGATCCTGCCAGAGCGCGTCATTGTTGGGTGGTGAGGTGTGAGCGTGGTACCAAAATACCGATGCCGCCGGGTTGGCCGCCAGAGCGGGCGGCATGAAGCTTAACTCGACAAAGGGGCGCACCCCCCGCGCCAGCAGCCCGTCATAGATCTGGTCCACATAGGTCCAGTTGTAGACAGGATGGCCTTGCGCATCGAGGTGAAATACGCCCACACCCCGGTTAAAAATGCCGTGGAAGCGGATGTAGCCAAAGCCTGTCGCGGCGTGAACCGTGCTCAAGTCCTTCCGGTAGCTCTCGCGCAAGGACAAAATGGCGCGCCCGGAACCAAACATCTGCTCCCAAAAGTGCGGGAAAGGCGTTTGCGGCGCGTTTACATCCACCGTGATCCGAGTACTTGCGGAATCAAGGGCCAGAGCGCGCGATGCGCTCAGTGCGGTAAAACAAAATAGGGCGACGGCGGGGCCCAGCAGGCGGAGTCGAGTAAGTTGCATAACGGTTGCCAGTCTAACAATTTAAAATGGCGCGATGCGTTAAGAGTTCCTTCGGAGGCAATTCCCGCGGCGGCGAGTTTCCGGCCGATCATTTGGCATGCGCTATACCGGCGCCAAGCCCCATGGACTGCAGATCTATACTGTAATTCCCCAACTTGCGCAACAGGTCCTGCCCCATGTTGCCGTCGACACCGTCCAGCGGTTGCAGACCAATGTCTTCCGTCAGGACGGGCAGATCATGCAGCACGACGCTGGTGTCCGCGTATTGGATGGGAATGTCACGCACATAATACGCAGTCATGCGCCGTTGCCCTCCGGCCCCGGCGAAGATGTAGGGCCGGGGCTTCAACCGGTCCTTAATGGCGGGAAAGCGCCGCAGGAAATGAGCGGTGAGCAGTCCCGCTTGCGCGCCGGTATCCAAGCTGAACAGCACTGGCCGCGCCTGATATCTCATACCCAGCAGCGCGACCATGTCGTACATGTACAAGGAGATTCGCGGGCCGGCGGGCTCTGGGTCCCCAAGGCGCAATTGTTTGGTGCGAACGTTGAAGTGGAGATTACCCAATAGGCGCAGCTCCGGAAATCCCAGAATGCCTGCAAGCAAGGTGGTCTGGTGCGGCAACCTCCCGGGTATGGTCAGCGACGCGTCCGAAACCACCTGGGCTGGAATGTTTCGCAGCACCACCCGCCCGAAGCGCAGTTGCGGAATAATGGCCACGTGTAAAGGGACCTCGACGCCGGTTATGCCCTGCGTTTCAGCCTGGCCTGGCAGCATCTTTAGATGGAAGGCGCGCGCGGTCGATTCCGGAATTGTGGTCATTCCGGCGCCGGTATCGAGGATGAACCAGCGCTTCTGTTTTCCGGCGGCCACTTGGGTATCCAGTAAGCCGACAAGATCACGGCGCAAAGGCAGGTTAACCCTGGGAATGAGGCCGACGCTCTCCCGCGGGGCACCTCCAAGCAGAGCCGCAACCGAGCGGTTGTCGTTGAGCTCCTGCTTTTCCGTTGCTTGAAGATGGCTGGCGTAATGATCGAGAAGCAGGGCGTAAGCCGTGGCGGCTTCACGGTAATGGGAGAGCAGGAAGTCGTCGCAGGCCAGCGTTCGCAGGGCAGTTGCGGTCCTATGGGCGCTCAGTTTTCCGGTAAGGGGCCGCAAATGCCGGCGCGACTGCTCCAGGCGCCCTTCACGCCCAGCGATGATTCCGTCGAAGTAAGGCTGCTCGAGCGGACCGAGCTGCGGCCGCAAATGTGGATACCGCGAAACCAGTTCCGGGAATGATTTTGTCCAAACCAGCGCATCCAATTGCCTTCCCGCGGCCGGCGAGGACTGGGCCGCGCCACCCATTACCGCGGCGGTGATCAGCAGAACCAGCACAATCGGCAGACGGCAGCGGGTCCGGAAAGCTTGATCCACTTGCATATGAGGATGATAAACGCTGGGGCAATCGGTGAGATAACAGCCCCGGTAAACCGCGCAGAGTACTTGAAGAGACCGCGGCTTACTGCGCCGTCTCGGTGAAGCTGTAAACCGGATGGCCGACGGGGTAGGGTCCTTCCGCCTGCACGTTCACTGTTCCGGCGGTCGCAGGCAGCGTCAGGACGACCGTGGCGGCGCCAGTGCCGCCGCTGGTGACAATGATCTTGCTGCCGTCGGCCGATTGCCCCACCACCGTTTCGCCGCTGCTGGCGGCCAAGGTTCCCGCACTGGTGGAAAACAGGACGTCGATTCCACTGGCGGTGGCTCCGCTGGATCCCGGATTAACGCTCACGCCCAGGGTGAGGTTGGCGCCCGCGGGAGCGCTCTGCAGATCGCCGGAGGCGGTAAGAGTGGCGGGCGGATTGCCCACTTCCACCAGTCCGTCCTGGGTGGTGGTTACTCCGCTGCTGTCGGCGCCAGTCACCTGGAAGTGATAAAACCCGGGCTGTGTGCCGGCCGCGACGGTGAGACCCACCGTGCCGCCCTGCTGAGCCGAGAGGCTGGCCTGGGAGATTGTTGCCGTAATACCCGCATCGGCGGTCACGCCGCTTAAGGTTACGGTTCCAGCACTGCCACCGGTCAGCGAGGGATACACGTTTACCGTGGTCCCGCTGTTGGCCATGACGATGCCGGCATTGGCGTCGCTGGTGCCCGTAACCGGAGGTTCCAGGGCCCATTCCGTGGCTGGCGTCTTGCTCATTGATCCGGTCAGGACGACCAGGGTCGCCGACATGGGCGGGAAGGTCATGGAGTTACTGAAAGGCGCGGCCGTTCCCGCCTGAATCTGTGCGCTGTTGGCCGTGGAAAGTGTGTAGGGAGTCGCCTGCGTGGCAGTGAAGTTGCTGAGATTCAGCGTGGCGTTGAGCTGATTACCGCTCTTGTTCACCACGAGCAGCGTCATGCGGCTCCCATTGGCGTCAACCGCCGCAAAGGTGCTGCAGTCGTAGGGATTGCTGGAGAAGCTGCCGCAGTCGTTGGTAGCTGATACCGAAATCGGCGCAAAGCTGCTGTGTTGTCCGTCGTAATTGCGGAACAGCTCCAATGCCTGATACGAGGGCGTGGAGGCATCGGGCGCCGTCCAGCGCGCGGCGGAGTAAATCTGGTATTGGCCCAGCAGACCCCAAGCCTCCGCGTCTGTCAGTGCCACCGGCAGCGGATCCTCGCCGGTCAGGCCGAAATTCCATTCCGTTACGCTCAGCGGCAACCCGGGTGAGATGCCGTTGACCATTGCAATGGCACGCACCAGTCGCGCCTCATGGGTGGGCAAGGGCTGCATGGAGGTGACATTGTTTTGGCCAATCCACCCCTGGCTCGGATAGCTGGTATCCCACCACCCGCGCGTACTGGGCAGCGCCATTGCGTCGACCTGAGCCGCAGTGAGCCCCGTGGTGGAGTTCAATTCCGGGTAGGCGTGGAAGTCGAAGACGTTGACCAGCGGCTGGCCAGCCAGCTTCCCTTCCCACACCATGTCGTTCAACCACCATGGCCAGAAGTCCAGATTGCCGTGCGCCGCCTTGTCGTTGCCGCCCGCTGCCGAGTTCCAGTAGTAATACCAGCAACAGGAGACGGGCGCAAACGTCACCGCCTGCTTGTCCCAACCCTTGACGTTTCCACCCTCTTTGACGGCATCGCTCAGCAGTTCGCTATACGTCACCGGGTTGGGGTGAACGTCGCGGTGCGTACCCGACCAGATATCGGGTTCGTTGTCCAGATCGTAAAAGTGTGGGGTGCTGCCAAACGCCGGCGCCAGCGCAGCCACCCACTGACTGCGGTAAACCGAGCCGCTGGGATCGTTACTTCCTGGCACATCCAGCAGCGGAACGTTGGCGTCATTGGGATCATTGCCGGTAACGGGCGTCTTGCAGTCCGTCTGCAGACCGTCGCCGTCGTCAGCAAGATATGGATTGGTTTTGCATTGCGCGCCGTATTTTGCCACCGAGAAGCTGTAGTACTGGGGGCCGCCTCGCGCCACCCAGCTCAGCATTGGAATGGTGGTGACGACATTCGCGCCCGCCCCCACCACATCGGAGACAAACTGCACCGAGTCCGCACCTTGTCCACTGGTATTGAGCCCGAGCGCATTGAAAGTGTTGTCCTGGAAGTACCAGTCGGCTGCCGAGTTGGCATAAAAGTTTTTCCAGTTGTAACGGGTCGAGGCGTTTCCACCCCAGCGGACAAAGGTCGTGCCACTGGCGCTGACATAGGCCGCACTTGGCGGGAAGTCGACGCCATAAACCAACGGACTGATGCTGTGCCGATCACTCAGGGCGTCGACGTTGATTTGGACGTTTTGCGAGGGCGCCGGCACACTCACCGAAGCCTCTTTGGACAAGGCGCCAGTTCCCGCCGAGTTCACCGCTGCCACGACGTAGTAGTAAGCCGAGCCGGCGGTGACTCCGGTATCGGTGTAGGTGGTTGCCGCTGGGGTGGCAATCGAGGTGTAGGGACCACCACTGGCGGTCCCGCGCTCCACGTTGTAGCTGGTCGCGCCAGTGACGGCGGTCCAGTTCAAGGTCACTTGTCCAGAGACCACGCTTGCAGTCAGGCCAGTTACCTGTCCCGGAATTGTGACTGTGCTGGGGGGATTGGGCGCTGGGCTCGATCCGCCACCGCAACCGGCGAGCACTAGAGCCAAACCAGCGAACAATCCAAGAAAGCGCCTGCCACGAAGGTTTGCATGTCCCACGAACGAGTCACCCCGCGATGAGTAGTTCCTAACAGTGTCTCGCAGTGTGGATCAACCGGGACTGGATTGCAATTCATTTCTTTTGCGCAAACGGCTCCTGGCGGGTCAACTTGAACGGTTGCGGGCTTCCCCCGGCGCTGAAATAACAAAGGGCCGCAGCCACACACGGTGACTGCGGCCACACTGGCGAGCTTGCAGCCGAACGGCCGCGGCAAAGTTACAGCGGCGGCGGCGCGCTGCCTCTCATGCGGCGCTGCCTAGGACTGGTGGCCCAGGTGCAGCCAATGGCGTTCGATATCCTCCAGCGACTTGTTCTTGGTCTCCGGCACCAGCTTGATGCAGAACAGCAGCGCACCGAGATTGATGGCCGCAAACAAGTAGAACGTGCCGGCTTGACCCAGCGCATGCTCCAGGCTCAGGAAGCTGTTGGTCACGATCCAATCCGCAAACCAGACAAACACCGTGGCAATCGACATCGCTTTACCGCGGATGTTGGTGGGGTAAATCTCGGAGAACAGCAGCCACATGACTGGTCCCATGCCGATAGCAAAAAAGAAGATGTAGGCCAGCATGCCCCAGACCACCGGCTGGCCCTTGACGCCGGCATGGAAGGAATAGCCCACCCAGGCCAACGTCGCCACCATACCAGCGCAACTGAAGATCAGCAAAAAGCGCCGGCCCAGCCGGTCGATCAGGAAGATGGAAAGGATGGTGACCAGCACGTTCAGCAGGCCAATTTCGGTGGAGGCATAAATCGCCGCCTGGTTGGAAGAGTAGCCCGCCGTCTTGAGAATCGCCGGGGCGTAGTAAATGATGATGTTGATACCGCTAAACTGCTGCAGAAACGCGAGGCCGATACCCACCAGCAGCGCAATGCGCAGGCCTTTGCGGGACCAGATCGACCCCTGCGCCATGCTGGCTTTTTCCTCACGCAGCACCTCATCGACATCGCGCAGTTCCGCTTCCGCCTCGGCGCCGCGGCCCAGCCGCTGGAATCCGGCCAAGGCCGCCG
This sequence comes from Acidobacteriota bacterium, assembly GCA_027459505.1. Taxonomy (GTDB): domain Bacteria; phylum Acidobacteriota; class Terriglobia; order Terriglobales; family SCQP01; genus DAIDIE01. The sequence goes on along the minus strand of DAIDIE010000043.1, from coordinate 139,103 downwards.
CTTGGCGCCCGGAGCGGGCCAGCCAACGTGGGCTTTCCGGCAGCAGCAACATGCCAACGAATAACACCGCCGAGGGCAGCACGGCGGAGTTAAACATCAAACGCCAGTTTCCGGTTTTGGCCAGCGCCGCATCCACGTAATAGGCGACCAGGATTCCGGTGGTGATTGCCAACTGATTGCACGACACCAGGGCGCCTCGCAAGCGGGCAGGCGACATCTCCGCCAGGTAGAGAGGAGTCACCATCGAGGCCACGCCAATGCAGGCGCCGACGAAAAACCGTGCCACCAGGAACGTCGTCAAGGTATGGGAGTAGCCGGTCAGCAGGGAGAACAAACCAAAGGCGAAACCGGTAATCAGCAGGACGATGCGCCGGCCCCATCGATCGGAGGCGTAACCGGCGAACGCGCTGCCCAGCATGGCGCCGCCAATGGCGGCTCCCACCGCGGTTTCCAATTGCACGTCGCTGCTCAGATGGAAGGCGTTGGTCAGGTATAGCTGCGCGCCGGAGATGACACTGGTGTCGTATCCGAACAGCAACCCGCCGGTGGCCGCGACCAGGGCGGTGACGATCAGCATGAACGACGCCGAACTATTGGCGACGGGCGGTGTCGTGCTCGTTCCAGAAGCAGTATTCAAAGCTGACTCCCTTGTGCGGAAGGGAGGGCGTCAGGGCCCTCCGTCCGTGATGTACAATCGCGCCATTTTACCCCAGTTGCCAAACCGTCTTTGACGGAGCTCTGGCGGCTGGCTCTATTGAGGGTCGCGGCTGCAACTTCACCCCTGCTGGCGGCGTCTCTTAAAGTGACAAATCCAAGAAAAGAAAGAGAGTTTCCCATGAGATCCGCACTCGTTCTCTCCTTGGCTGCGGGATTGACACTGCCGCTGTGGGCGGCACCGCGCTCCTCAATGCCGGGCAGTTCCCCTGCCGCCACGCAAAGCAAGACTGCCGCCATCGATGCCAGCATTCAAAGCTATCTGCAAAAAAAGCTGGACCAAAACTCGCACCTGAAAGGAGTGCGGGCCCACGTCGCCGACCGCGTCGTCACCCTGTCGGGAACGGTGAACAGCTACCGTGACGATATCGAGGCCGCACACATGGCACGCCAGATCGCTTCTGTGGATGGCGTCATTGACCGCATAGCGGTCAATGCTCCGCACATCCCCGACCAGAAGCTAAAAAAACAACTGGCGGAACGGCTCACTTACGACCGTATCGGCGAGGGCCAGACGTTCAACTACCTGACCGTGGGTGTGAAAAGCGGGCACGTCACTGTGGGTGGCGAGGTACGCTCCTACGCGGATCGTGACTCGGCGCTGGACATCATCGCCGACACCCAGGGCGTGCGTGGCGTAACCGACAACATCAAAGTAGCTCCCACCTCAATCATGGATGACCAGATTCGTTTTCTGGCGGCGCGTGCCATCTACGGCAATCCCGAACTCAGCCGCTACGCCGACAATCCGGCGCACCCCATCCGCATCCTGGTCAACAACGGCCATGTGACGCTTGACGGGGTGGTGGCGTCGCAGATGGATAAACAACTCGCCTACAATGCCGTGAACAGCATCGGTGGGGTTTTCAGCGTGACCAACAACCTGGTGGTGGCGGGACAAAAGACCCAGGCCGCCGCCCGCTAGCGCGCCCGCAGTCTTCGCGAACCGCAAGAGCGCACCGCAGAGGGGTGCGCTCTTTTGTTGGCGCGTGCTAGCATCGATTGCAGAAGCACAGTGCCGCTTGGGCAGGCGTGCTTTCCTTGCCCAACGCGTCCGCCGGTCAGGGTTTATGGCCAGCCTTCCCTCAGGTCGCTCCATGCAAGCTCTGGTGAAGCCCGATCGCTCGCCCGGCGCCGAGGTGCTGCAAGTTCCCATTCCCCGGTTGGGCCCCTGCGACGTGCTGGTGCGCGTGAAGATGGCATCGGTTTGCGGCACCGATCTGCACATCTACGAATGGGATAGCTGGGCGCAACATCGCCTTCATCCCCCGCTCACCTTCGGACATGAATTTTGTGGCGTGGTGGAAGCGGCCGGGAGTGACGTAACCACAGTGGCCGCCGGCGATCTGGTCTCCGCCGAAATGCATCTCGCCTGCGGCAAATGCGTGCAATGCCGCAGCGACCAATCCCACGTCTGCCGCAACCTGCGCATTTTGGGCGTTGATGCGGACGGCTGCTTTGCCGAGTTCGTGCGGATCCCGGAAAGCAATATCTGGAAGCTGGATCCCCGCATCCGGCCTGAATATGCTGCCGTGCTCGACCCGCTGGGCAATGCTGTACATACCGTGCTGGCTGGGGCTATTGCCGGCCAAAGTGTTGCGATCGTGGGTTGTGGCCCGATCGGGCTCATGGCCATTGCAGTTGCCCGGGCTTGCGGCGCCGGTCCCGTTGTTGCCATTGAACCCAACCCGTATCGTCGCCGCCTGGCCGCCGCCATGAAGGCCGACCTGTTGTTAGACCCCACGCATGAGGACGTGCTGGCGCGCGTCCAATCGGAAATGGTCGCAGGAGGAATTCCCGCCGGTGGCGTCGATGTCTCGCTCGAGTTTTCCGGCCATCCTGACGGGATTCGTACCAGCCTGGCGATTGCCCGCCCCGGCGCCCGCGTCAGTCTGCTCGGCCTGCCCGCCAAACCCCTGGAGATCGATCTCAGCGAACAGGTTATTCTCAAAGGACTTACCGTGCAGGGCATTCACGGCCGGCGGATGTATGAGACTTGGTTTCAAATGGAATCGCTGCTGCGCGGGGACCGTCTGCAACTCGATCCGCTGTTTACTGACCGGCTGCGCCTCAGCGATTTCGCCACGGGCATGGAACGCCTCAAGCGCGGTGAAGCCGGCAAGGTTCTGCTGTTCCCCGATGGGCAGCAACCCTGACATTCTGCCTGCGATAAAACCATGAGCACCCAACAGAGCAGCCGTCTGAGCTATCTCGGCGAGGAATTGAAGAACCTGGAGACGCGAGGCCTGCGCGTTCATGCGCGCGTGCTGCAGGCACAACAAACACCGGTGACGCGCTTTGACGGACGCGAGGTGATCAACCTCAGCTCCAACAACTATCTCGGCCTGACGACCCATCCCAAGCTGCTCGCCGCGGCCGAAAAGGCGCTCAAGCACTGGGGCGCCGGCACCGCGGCGGTTCGCACGATTACCGGTACGATGAGCCTTCACCTTGAGCTGGAGGAACATATCGCGCGCTTCAAGCACACCGAAGCCGCCGTGGTGTTTCAGAGCGGTTTTACCGCCAACGCGGGCACGGTTAGCTCGGTTTTGGGGCGGGAAGACTTCATCGTCAGCGACGAGCTCAACCATGCCAGCATCATCGATGGAGCACGCCTCTCCCGGGCCACCATCAAGGTCTTCCCGCATAAGGACGTCGCAGCCGCCGAAGCGATTTTGCGGGAACTCAAAGATCAGCCGGGCCGCAAACTGTTGATCACCGATGGAGTGTTCAGCATGGATGGCGACATCGCTCCTCTTCCCGAACTCTGCGATGTCGCCGAGCGGTACGGCGCGATCATGATGGTCGATGACGCCCACGCCTCGGGTGTTCTCGGAAAGAATGGCCGGGGGACAGTGGATCACTTCGGCCTGCACGGACGCGTCGATATCCAGGTGGGAACGTTGTCCAAGGCCATTGGGGTGTTGGGGGGCTATGTTGCAGGCTGTGCCGATCTGATCGAGTTCCTCAAATTGCGAGCCCGTCCGTTCTTGTTCTCGACTTCGCATCCGCCTTCTGTCACCGCCAGCTGTCAGGCGGCATTCGAAATTCTGGAAGCCGAGCCGGAGCGCATTGAGCGCCTCTGGGAAAATACGCGCTACTTCCAACAGGGCTTGGCGGAGCTCGGCCTCAGCACCGGCATGAGCGAAACTCCGATCACTCCGATCATGGTAGGAGAGGGCCGGCGAGCCATGGAATTCTCCAACGTCCTTTTCGACGCGGGTGTGCTGGCCACTGGAATCGCTTATCCAACCGTACCTGAAGGAAAAGCGCGTCTGCGTACGATCGTGACCGCAACCCATACGCGCCAGGAGCTCTCCCGTGCGCTGGAAATCATTGGCGACGTGGCCCGCCGCTTCGCGCTGCTGTGAGTGGCGTCGAAAGCCATTAGATCCGGTCCACGCCCAGCCCAGCCCCTGACTTTTTGTTTCCCTTAACCGGCCCGGCACGTCTACTCTGTAGTGGATTGGCCTCGCGCCAGCTTCGCCTATGCATATCAGCTTTGCCTACGCCTTCCTGGCCGGAATTCTGTCGTTCCTCTCGCCATGCGTTTTGCCCTTGGTCCCAGGCTATGTGTCGATGCTCTCCGGAACCGCTTCCCAATTGGCGGCGCAGGGTGATGGACAATCCAACGTGCGGCGCGGCCTTCTGCTGCGCAATTCCCTGCTGTTTATATTGGGCTTTTCGCTGGTGTTTCTCTCGCTGGGGGCGGCGGCCAGCTCGATTGGACACTTGCTGCTGCAATACCGCGTGATTCTCGGCCAGGTTATGGGAATCGTGGTGATTCTGTTTGGCCTGCACCTGCTGGGCGTTCTGAAAATCACCGCGCTGTACTCCGACAAACGGCTGCGCAGTCAGGCTGGTGTCGGCACTGGAATCGGCGCACTGGTGATTGGTATCGCCTTCGCCTTGGGCTGGACCCCTTGCATTGGGCCCGTCCTGGCGACGATTCTCGGCCTTGCCGCAACACAGAAATCGGTTCACCTGGGCGTCCTGCTCCTGGCCACCTACACCCTCGGTTTGGCGATTCCGTTTTTTCTGACCGCCATTGCCCTGGATCGTTTTACGCTGTTTTATAAGGGCTTCCGGAAACATCTGCACACCGTGGAGATGGTTTCCGGCGGATTGCTGGTCGTGGTAGGGCTGCTTTTGCTCACCTCCAGCCTGTCCATCATCTCCGGGTACCTGTCGCGGGTACCGCTACTGAGCAAGATGCTGTCGTAAAGGCTATGAGCCCCGGCAGCCGCCATCAATGGACCTTGAGAGGTTTTATGACCGATTCACCAAAATTCCGCGGACGCAACGCCTTGACGAACTGGGCGATCATCACCCTGGTTGTGGTTGGAGGTCTCGTCTACATTGCCCACGTCAGGCGCGAGCAGATGGCCAAGGCGGGAACCACGGCGGGAATGCCGCTGCTCACCAGCGACAACATCGATGGCCGCATCGCGCCCAATTGGAGCCTGCCTACCCCCGAGGGCACGCAACTTAGCCTCTCCGCTTTTAAAGGCCACCCTGTCGTCCTCGACTTCTGGGCTACCTGGTGCGGGCCTTGCCGCGAAGAGATCCCCATTTGGGAACAGTTGCAGAAGCAGTACGCCAACAAGGGCCTGGTCATCGTCGGTATTTCCGAAGACGACCATAAACAGGACGTGCTCAGCTTCCTCAAGCAGACACCCCTTACCTATCCAGTAGTGATGGATCAGGACCGGCTCTCCGGCAGCTACGGTTTGGCCACGGGACTTCCGACCACTCTGCTGGTCCGCAAAGATGGCACCATCGCCGAGCGGATCGAAGGACTGGAGGACCCCGGCAGCCTTGATCGGGCAGTACGCGGTATTCTATAAAAGGGTCGCTGGCCCGCTCGAACGTTCTTGAGTCTCTGTGGAGTTCCCGGTTCTAAGACACCGGGGTGGCTTGCTTGCGTCCCAACGATTTATATCCCACTGAAAGGTATTCTCATGTTTTCTTCCGCAGTTCGCCCCTGCCGCTACCGCGCAACCCGCAATTTTGCCAATCGTTCTGGATGCTTGCTGCTCGTCACCGGCCTTGGCCTGAGCGCGCTGCTGAGCACGTTTGCTCACGCCGAAATGCGGCATCATGGCTTCAAAGCCCAGCAGGTGCAAACGAATGTTGTCACCAAGGCGGCACCCAACCATCTCAAAGGTAAAAAGCTGAGCTGGTAGCCTTACGGCGCCCTGTCGCTGGAAGAGCGGCCCCTGGCGGCGAGTGTTAACCTAACGGCGGGATGCCCGGCAAGGGCCTGATATGAACCACTCACACACTAAGGAACTCATTCCAGGATTGGGGAGGAGTACAGATCGGATGATTCGCAAGCCTTTTGCTTCCCTTGCTCTCGCCGTGGGAGCCCTTCTGCTGCTCGGCGGCTCGATGCAGGCACAATCGCCGGCCAACGTCGTCACTGTCTCCGCGCAGCCTGCTGTGGTTCACCATGAAACCGCGCACGCAGTCGTCGAGTTGCAGATCGCGCCGGGCTACCACATCTACGCCAACCCGCCCACGTACGATTACCTGATTCCGACAAGCCTGAAGCTGGCTCCGGGCACATCCGCAACGCTTGCCCCGGTGGCGTGGCCGAAGGCGGGAGTGTTGCACTCCAGCTTCAGCAAGAAGCCGCTTGCTGTCTTTACCGGTTCCGTTCGCATTCCGGTAACCGTCCATCGTGTAAAACCCGGCACCCGTACCTTGCCGGCGATCTTGCACTACCAGGCATGCAATGCCGACCAATGCCTGCCCCCTCGCAACATTCCATTCCAGATCAGTCTGAGGAGTCGCTAAGACATCCGTTCCAATCCGGGGCATTTAGCGGCGCCACCCAGTTTTTGCGGTGGCGCCGTATTGCTTTAAGGACGCGGGATCGCAAGAAAATCGCATCCCAACACCCACCAGCCCATAATGCTTTCCAAGACCGAGCCGATGACTTCGTTATGACCTGTCGGCTCGGCCGAGCGGCACAAGCGGCATGCGTTTGTCTACTGCTTCAGGTGTTTGCGGTGGCGGCGCCGCGTGCTTCGCGGGATCGAGGCGTTTGGATGACGCCCGGCGCGATCCACCGTCTCTCGCGCGAGCAGGCGGACCGCCACATTCTGGTTCGCGTTCGCGGGGTCGTCACCTATTACAGCCGCCGCAGCTATGTGGATCGCGGTATCTACCTCGCCCTGCTCTTCATTCAGCAGGGTCAGAATGGAATTTATGTTCGCCTTCCCTATCGGCCTCTTCTGCGATTGAATTGCGGGGACGTGGTCCAAGTCGATGGGATTACCGACGCGGGCGATTTTGCACCAGTACTGATCAGCTTGCGCATTCGCAAGATCGCGCACCGGCAACTACCGCACGCTCCTTTCCGCACTCCCGGCGATTTACGCGACGGAAGCTACGATTCCGATTTCATCGCCTTGCGCGGGGTGATTCGCTCTGTCCAGAACGTGGAAACCACGAGCGCCTACGCGCACTACTTTCAATCCCGGCTCGACATGGCGCCGCGGCAGACCGTCCTTACCCTTGTCGATCAAGGAAGCACCATCCCCGTACGCATTCCGGGGAGGATTGCTGACGCCAAGCGGCTTGTCGACGCGGAGGTTACCCTTCGTGGCGTGGCCGGCTCGCTCTTCTCAGCGCAGCGGCAATGGCGCGGTGCGCAGCTCTTTGTTCAAACTCCCTCGCAGATCACCATTGAACGGACGGGAGCGCTTCATCCCTTCCGTCTGCCGGTGAGCGCCATCGCCGGCCTCATGGCATATCACTTCACCGGCCCACTGCAGCATATGGTGCACGTGCGGGGCGAGGTCATCTTTGCAGACGGTAAGGGCACGGTGATCATCGAGGATCAAACCGCGGGGCTGATCCTGCGCGGCATCAGCTCCAGCAAGATCGCTCCCGGACAGTTCGTTGATGCAATTGGTTACGTCTCACCAGGGCCAAGCGCGGTCTCATTGACCAATGCGCGCATCCGGCCGGCGCGCTCCGGCCGTCCGGCAACGCCGATGCGGCTGCGTCTCAAGCGGCTCAACGACCGCCAATACGACGCCAGCCTGGTCACCCTGACCGGCACGGTGGCGGGGCATGGTGCTTCCGGGGAAGGCGCCTGGGTCGATCTCGCCCAGGGAAAGAGGGTTATTCGCGCCGTACTCGACTCTTCCCAATCCCGACATTGGCGTCAGGTTCACGAGGGCGCACGGATCTCGGTCACCGGCGCGTTCCAGCGCCACGCCGAAAAAGGCATCAACGCCATGAGCATCCTGATGCGCACGCCCTCTGATCTGGTGGTGTTGCGCCCCAGCGCAAGTTTTCAAAGGCGACGCGTTATTTACAGCATGCTCTGGGCCCTTTTGGCGCTGTTGGCCCTGGCGCTGCCCCCACTCCTGTCACGTTTACGGCAGAACCAACGCACCGTTTCCGATCTCCGCGACCAACAGAAACTCATCCTGAATTCGGCTGAGGATGGCTTGATCGGCGTCGACCGCCAGGGAGTCGTCAGCTTTGCCAACCCCGCCGCGGCGGGCCTGCTGGCGCGCTCCCCGCGGGAGATCGCCGGGCGCCCGCTTCGCGAGGTCTTTGATCCACTCGACCAGAACGGTCAGCCATATGCGGAGGCACAGTGGCCGGTGCAGATTACGTTGCTGACGCAGACGTCTCAGCAGGCTGCCTATGAGTTGCTGCGCCGCGGCGACGGCAGCCGCTTTGCCGCAGAATATTCCTGCACCCCGCTCCGCGACCACGACAACCGCTGTCTCGGCGCGTTGCTCAGCTTCCGTGATGTCAGCAAGCGCTTTGAACTCGACCGCATGAAATCGGAATTCATGTCTGTCGTCAGCCATGAACTACGAACCCCTATCGCCGCTATCCGCGCGGCGCTCGGGCTGGTGGCTTCGGGCAAGCTGGCGCGGCAAGCGGAACAGGAGCGCCGAATGCTCCACCTGGCGTCAACCAACTCCGAACGCCTGGCCTCGCTGGTGAACGATATTCTTGATTTGGACAGGCTGCATTCCGGGAAGCTGCAGATGGTTCCGCAGCTCTGTTCAGCCGCTGCCGTAGTCCAATCCGCCCTGGACAACATTGCCGCCTTAGCCATGAGTAATCATCTGGTGCTGCGCAAGCAGTGCGAGGAGTTTAGCTTGTGGGCGGATCGCGACCGTCTACTGCAGGTTTTGGACAATCTGCTCAGCAATGCCGTCAAGTTTTCCGCCCCGGGAGGCACAATTACCGTTTCCGCGGCGGTGGTGGACGCCGAGGTGGAGTTCCGTGTGGCCGATCAGGGGCGCGGCATTCCCGCCGAGATGCTGGAGTTAATCTTTGAACGATTCCGTCAGGTCGACTCCAGCGATGCCAGAGCCAAGGGCGGATCGGGCTTGGGCTTGACCATTGTGCGGGCCATTGTCGAGCAGCATCATGGGAAGATTTGGGCGGAAAGTCAGGCCGGACAAGGCAGCACGTTTATCCTGCGCCTTCCCCGCTCCGCGATTCCGGCCCCGCCGCTTGCGCCGCTTGACGCCGCTTTACCCCAGGCTTCCGCGCACGCGTGAAATAATCGCTTCTATGGCCGAGCTTGCCAACCAGTTTGCAACCTACCCCAGCCTGCGCGACCGTCTGGTGTTCGTCACCGGCGGCGCCACAGGCATTGGCGCCTCCTTTGTTGAGCACTTCACGCAGCAGGGCGCGCGTGTGTTTTTTTGCGATCTTGCCGAAGCGGAAGGCCAGGCGCTTTGCTCGCGTCTCAGGCAAGCGGACCACGCCCCCGTGTTTCTGCCCTGCGATGTCACCGATACCGCGCGCCTGCGTGCGCTCATCATCGAGCTGGTGCGGCAGCAAGGGTCCGTGCGCGTTCTCATCAATAACGCCGCCAGCGACAACCGCCACGATTTCTCCGAAGTGACCCCGGAGTTCTGGGATGAGCGGATGGCGATCAATCTGAAACATCAGTTTTTTGCCGCGCAGGCGGTGGCCCCTGGGATGAAAAGCGCCGGCGGCGGCTCCATCATCAACATGAGCTCGATTTCCTGGCTGGTACCATCGCCTAGACTGTTCCTCTACAACATGGCGAAGGCGGCTATTGTGGCCATGACACGCGCGTTGGCTCATGAGCTGGGGCCGGACAATATCCGCGTCAATTGCGTGCTGCCCGGCGCCGTGGTTACGGAACGGCAGAAGCGCCTCTGGCGGACCGAGGAATACAACGCGCAGCTCATGACGCGGCAGTCACTGAAGCGCGAACTGCTTCCCTCCGACGTCGCGCGGTTGGTGCTGTTTCTGGCGTCCGATGACAGCGCCATGATCAGCAATCAGCAACACATCATCGACGGCGGCTGGATGTGAAGCTGGTGGCGCGCGCTGCGCCACCAGACCGGATCTACTTAAAGTACTTTCCGGCGAATTGAATGAAGGCCGGCCAGTTGGGAATATCGGTATGCCCGCCGTGGTGTTCCCGCCAGCCGATGTCACCCCGCAGCAGCGCCGTCCCGATGGGCGGAATCTGAGCACTCGACAAGCCCTGTTTGCCCAGAAAACGATAGACGGCGCCGGCAGCCACTCCCGCCTCGTACTCTCCCGTCATGTCCAGCCATTTCCCTTCCACTTCGGGTTTGCCGGAGCTCAAAAAGACCGGACGCGGCGCACACATGGCTATTAGCTCATGGCTGTCCACCGGCAAATCGTTGGCCGTGAGCGGGCCAACGTACTTCATGAAGTTGCCTGCCATCCAGTGATACTCTCCGGTCCCCGCCAGATTACCGTTGCGCTCGCCAAAATTGCGGCGATAGAGGGCCGCGCCGCCCTTACCGGATGATCCAATCAGCCCGATGGCGAAGCGCTGGTCATAGGCTTCCGTCACCAGCGCCGCTTTTCCAAAGCGCGACAGACCTTCAATTCCGACCTCATGGGCGTTGACGGCTTTGTCGGTCTGCAGGTAATCGAGGGTTCGGCTTGCCGCCCAGGCCCATGCCCGTAGCGTGCCCCACTGATCCGGCTGGCGCGGCTGGCCATGGTTCGTCAGGCCAATAATGCCCTGGGTGAGCCCCGCGCCATTGTCATCCTGCACACGGGTGGGAATCAACGAGGCGTAGCCCCAGCCCCTGTTCAGCAACTGCTGCTTCCAGCTCGGGCCCTTGGGAGGCGGCGGCAATTTAAAGCCGCGTTTTTTCGCCATGGCAAGGAAGCGCTGCAGCAAGACCGGATCGAAGGCGAAATGAATCATGACCGGCACCGGCGCGCTGGCGTTGGCAGGAATAACCAGCGTCACCGGGATATTGACCGTGAGCAGCGGATACGCGGAGTTGTCGACATGGCCTTGCAGTTGCTTCACCACCACCGCAACCCCGCCGCGCACTTCCCGGCGCTGGCTCACCACCCGCCAGTGCACCGCCGGCACATCGTCGGGAATGCGGCCGTAGACGTCTTCAGTGAAAGCCTGCTCTATCTCCGGCCGCCGTTCCAGCCACCATTGCGTGTGCGTGCGAACCGGGTTCCCGTTATCCATGACCAGCGGATCAGGCAGCTTCTTGAAGCGGCGTGCTTTTGCCTCATCGTAGTTGGGAGCGTTAGGGGAGTTTGGGTTGTTGGGATCGGCGCCCGGGCGTAACCGTTGAATTCCCAGGAGCCGCATCATGCGCGCATGATCCTGCGCGGCGGTGAGGTGAACGACCGGCGGGTAGTGCGTCCGTGCCGGCGTTTGCCCACGTACCGTGGGGCTCAACGCCAGCACGCCGGACAAGGCCAGGTAACGGAATACATTGGGGGATCTGCGCAGGTTCACGGCAATCTCCAAGCGAGGACGTTTAAGAAGCGCCAGTCTATACCCTGGCGTATGTGTTTGCACTGAAAACAATGAAGCGGCGACTTCTCGTGGGCCACCGGCTTACAGGCAGCGGGTTTCTTCAGACATCAATCTGCGCCCGCTGCAACTGATGGCTATAGTCGATGTAAAGAGTTTTCCACTCGCTGTAGACATCGAGCGTCGCCAGGCCGCTCTCCCGGTGTCCATTTCCGGTTCCCTTCACGCCGCCAAACGGCAGGTGCACCTCGGCGCCGATGGTGGGGGCGTTGAGATACACAATCCCAGCGTCCAGGTCGCGCATGGCGCGGAACGCGGCATCGACGTTGCGGGTATAAATCGAGGCCGAAAGGCCGTAGTCAACGTCGTTGGCCATGGCAATGGCATCCGCCAGCCCATCGCAGGGGAGAACCGAGACCACGGGGCCGAATATCTCCTCGCGGGCAATCCGCATCCGCGGTTCCACGTCGGCAAACACAGTGGGAGCAAAAAAGAAGCCATCCCTGGTGTCTTCGCGGTTGACCCGCTCGCCACCAAGACACAGTCGCGCCCCCTCCTGCTTGCCGATCTCCACATAGCCGGCAACCCGTTGCAACTGCGCCTCGTTAATCAGCGGTCCAATCTGCACCGAAGGATCCAGTCCGTCGCCAATCTTTAACCGGCTGGCCCGCTGCACCAGCATGTCCAGCAACTTCTGGTAAATCCCTTTCTGCACAATCAGCCGGCTGGCGGCGGTGCAGCGCTGACCACTGGTGCCGAAGGCGCCCCACAAACAGCCTTCAATCGCCAGGTCCAGAGCCGCGTCGTCGAGCAGGATCATGGCGTTCTTGCCGCCCAACTCGACGTTGCAATGCTTCAGTTGCGCCGCCGCTTTCTGATTCACCTGCCGCCCGACCTCGGTGGAACCGGTGAACGAAATGACGCCCACCGCGGAATGCTCGACCAGCGCCGCCCCGCAGCTTTCCCCCGTGCCGAACACCACGTTGACGACGCCGGGCGGCACCCCTGCATCGGTCAGCGCCTGCACCAGATGCAGCGCCGAGTGCGGGGTGTCTTCGGCCGGTTTCAGTACCACCGTATTGCCACAAACCAGAGCCGGAACGATCTTCCAGCTCGGAATGGCCATGGGGAAATTCCACGGGGTAATCAGCCCCGCCACTCCAATAGGGCTGCGCACGGTCAGGCACATCTTATTGGGCAGCTCTGACGGCGTGGTCTGTCCGTACAGGCGCCTTCCCTCACCAGCCATGAAGAACAGCATGTCGATGGCTTCCTGCACATCACCACGCGCTTCCAGCAGAACCTTGCCCATCTCCCGCGTCATATCCCGGGCAAACTGTTCCTTGCGCGCCACCAGGATCTGACCCGCGCGAAACAACATCTCCGCCCGGCGTGGCGCGGGGGTCGCCTTCCAGGCGGGAAAGGCCGCTCGCGCCGCATTGACCGCGCGCTCCACGTCCTCGGCCCCGGAGCGCGGAAACACGCCCAGCATTTCGCTGGCGCAAGCGGGATTGCGGTTGGGCTCGTATTCACCCGTGGCGGGCGCCCGCCATTCCCCATTGATGTAGTTGTCGAAGCGCGCAGTCTGCTCGCGGCTGCTGGCCATCCTGCCTCCTCACCCGGCATGCTCCTGAAAGACTATCTTAAGCGCTTCCGCAAACGCTCGTTAGGCGAAGCGCCCCCGGAACTCACGCCATTTGCTTTGCTTTACAAATGATTAGCTATGTATATGGTTTGCGTTATAATGAATCCATGAAAGCCCGCATCCGCCTTCTGGTGCTGTTGCTGATCGCCGTTCTCGTGGCCCTCTATTTTTACTTTCACCGCCCCCCCAAATCGCTCACCCTCGCCGGCGTCGTCGATGGCGAGGAACTCGCCGTCGGCTCCCAGATCACCGCCCGGGTCGATCAGCTCAACGTTGACGTGGGCGATCGCGTTCAAAAAGGGCAGGTGCTGGCGCTCCTCTCCGAGCCGGAACTGGAGCCCAGCCTGCTCGCCGCCACCGCCGGAACCCGCCAGGCTCGCCAAAGTGTGAATGAATCGGAGGTGCAAGTGCGCCTCCTGCGCGCCACTTTGGCCGCCCGTGTCCGCCAGGCGCAGGCGCAACTGCGCTCCCAGCAGGCCAATGTTCAGCAGCAGCAGGCTAATCTCGAGCGCCTTCAGGCCAACTACCAGCGTGTTGCTCCCCTGGCCAGCCAGGGTATTATTTCCGCCCAACAGCTTGACGATGCTCGTACCAACCGCGACGGGGCAAAAGCCGCACTGGACGTTGCGCAGCGCAATTTGGCGGGCGCGCGGGCCGCTTTGCAGGATGCGCGCGCCCAACAGCAGCAGGTCGCCATGCAAACCGAGCACACCGCCGCCCTGCGCGCCGCGCAGATGGCCTCCGCGGCTCAGCAACAGGTCGCCGCCGCCCGCTTGGGGGAGACACGCATTGTCAGCCCGGTCTCCGGCATCGTCTCGCTGCGTGTCGCCCGCCCCGGTGAGGTGGTCACGCCCGGCGGCGCGGTTGTCGAGGTCTACAACCTCAATGACACCTGGATCGATGCCTATGTTGAGGAGACCTATTCCGATCTGATTTCCCTGGGCGATCGCGTCACCGTCCGGCTGCCCTCCGGGCAGACCATTCCCGGAACCGTCTACTACAAATCCGTTGAGGCCGGTTTCGCCACCCAGCGCGACGTCAGCCGCACGAAACGCGACATCCGCACGGTGGAACTGCGCGTGCGCGTCAACAACGCCGATGGGCGCCTGGCGCGCGGCATGACCGCCTGGGTCGTGGTTCCCTTGCGAACCCGCGCTCAGCAAAAGGCCGCCTCCGCCGCCGGAGGCCATCAATGAACGGCGACGCCAGTATTGAGGTCGAAAACATCACCAAGAAGTTTGGCGCCCTCACCGCCGTTGACGGCGTCTCCTTCCAGGTCAAACCCGGCGAGATCTTCGGCCTGCTGGGTCCCAATGGCGCTGGCAAATCGACCCTGATTCGCATGATGACCACACTCGTCCCGCCCACCAGCGGTCATGCGCGTGTGGCGGGTCACGACGTGGAAAAAGAGCCCGACGCGGTGCGCGATGCGATTGGTGTCATCCCGCAGAACATGACCAGCGATCCCGACCTTACCTGCGAAGAGAACCTCACCATTCAAGCGCGGCTCTACGGTATTCATGGACCGCGCCGCAAACAGATCGCCCGCGAACTGCTGGATTCGGTCAACCTCGGCGATCGCCTGCACGCCTTCGCGCGCACCCTCTCGGGCGGCATGCGCCGCCGGCTGGAAATCGTGCGCGGCATCGTGCACGCCCCGCGCATTCTTTTCCTGGATGAACCCACCACCGGACTCGACCCGGTGTCCCGCATGGAGGTCTGGGAATTGATCTCGCACCTGCGCGAACGCCAGGGGCTGACACTGTTGCTGACCACACATTACATGGACGAGGCCGACCGCCTCTGCGACCGCCTCGCCATCGTCGACCGCGGAAAAATCGTCGCCCTCGATACCCCCTTGGCGCTCAAATCCGCCGTCCCCGGCGCCAGCGTGATTGAAGCCCGCCTGGAGCCCGACCTTCCTGATGCCGAAGCCATACTGGGCGCCTTGAGCAACGTCCGCCAGGTGAAGCGCCAGGGCCCGGCACTGTACCGCATCTTCAGCGACCGCGGCCCCAATACCGCCATCGATCTGGTCGAACTCGCACGCGCCCGCCAGCTTGAGCTCAAGAGTCTTTCCGTGCAAAGCACCAGTCTGGATGACGTTTTTGTTCACTTCACCGGGCGCGGCATCCAGGATGCCGAGGCCTTCGCCGGACAGCCGGCCGGAAAGCGAGGCAAACGCCCATGAACCGCGCCATGGCCATCATCGAACGCGACCTGCGCAAGTTTTTCCGCAGCCCCATGCTGCTGTTCTCTTCCCTGCTGCTGCCCCTCGCGCAACTGATCATCCTGGGCAACGCTTTTGGCGGCAACATTCGCAACGTCAGGATGGGCGTGGTCAATGAGGATCGCGGACCCGCCAGCGTCCAGATCCTGGAGAACCTCCAGGCCGTCGCTGCCAATGCCCGCACCTTCATCGTCAGTGATTTTCCCGATGAAGGTTCCGCCATGGCTCAGCTTCGCTCCGGCAAGCTGGGAGCCGTCCTGATCATTCCACCGCAATACTCCCGCGACCTCGCCCGTCACGATCGCCCTCAGCTGGCCTTGATCGAGGACAATACCGACCGCTTTGTCAGTAGCAGCGTGGGGGGCGTGCTCACCTCCATGACCCAGCACATGAATGAGCCGCCGATTCTCCCGCGCGCCGCCAATCAGGTGCAACTGCAATCGGTGGAGCTTTACCCCTACATCTCCTACATGCAGTACCTGCTCCCCGGATCGGTGACGTTGGCTATCTTTGTCACCGCCATGATCGGAGGCGGCATTCTCTTCATTGACGATAAGTCGCGCGGCCTGCACGAGGGCTACCTGGTTACTCCCATCACCAAGGATGAGCTGATTCTCGGCTTCAACGCCTCTGGAGTGGTAAAGGCGATTCTGGCGGGACTGACAGTGTTGCTGGTCGGATCGCTGCTTTCCGGATTAACGACTACCTTTCAGCCCGAGCGCCTGGCCATGCTCCTGCTCGTGACACTGCTGACCTCCACCGCGCTGATCAGCATGATGTTTTTCATCATGGCGCGCATCAACGATCCGCTGGTGCCGCGCGCGATCTTCGGCGTCCTCAATACCCTGCTGTTTTTTCCCAGCGGCGCCGTTTATCCCATCGCCGCCTTCCCCCGCTGGATGCGCATGATCGCCGCCGTCGATCCCTTCACCTACGCGGTGCATGGCTTTCGTACGCTCCTGCTCAAGCCCGCCAACCTGGGAGCCATCTCCTTTGATTTGCTGGCGCTGACCGTGACCACGCTGCTGATGTTTGCGGGAGCGCGGGCCATGTTCCGGAGGACGTTATGAGTGCACCGCGCGCGCCCCAATCCGATCAGCGAGGAAGCACCAGGCCGGAAGCCGGGAAGCACCGCCCACGCCGCCTGAGCGCGGAGATGCAGCCCTGGGAACAACGCTTTCAGGCCACCCGCATACCTCCGGGAATGGAAGACCGCATCGGGCATCTCCTTTTTCGCCTCTCCATGCATATCAGGCAGGAGTTCACCGCGGCCATCGCGCCTTTGGGCATTCATCCGCGGCACTTTGGCATGCTGGCCATTCTCGCCAACACTGGCCCGGTTTCGCAATTAAGCCTTGGAAAAATGGCGGGCCTCGACCCCAGCACCATGGTTTTTCTCGTGGACGAGCTGGAGTCCATGGGTTTGCTGGAGAGGCGGCGCAACCCGCGCGACCGGCGCGCCAACGAACTGCATTTGACAGCGAAAGGCAAAGCCAAACTGGCCCGCGCCTCCGCCAAAGGGATCGAGTTGGAAGAGAGCATCCTGCAGCCGCTGGACGAGAAGGCGCGCCAGGAATTCCGCGCCACCGTGCGTCTATTACTGCAAAATCAAGCTCGCGCGTGAACGGCGGCGCGACCGCTCGAAATCAGTTCGACTCGGCCATGGCTTGCAAGGCAGGGCTTCAGGACTGCAGCCGCGTTTGAAAGCGACGAATGCCAATCACGCTGAAAAATGCCGTAAAGATCACCATCCCTACCAGACTCCAGCGCATCGCCATATGCGGCCAATGGGGCGTGAGCACGGCACGCAAGGCTTCGCTGGCGTAGACCAGTGGATTCAGCAGCACCAGTTTTTGCAGGAAGGGAAACACCGCCAGCGAGGCCCATGGGTAATAGGTGCAGCCGAAAAACAACAGCGGTGCGACTACCGCGGCTGTGGTTATGCCCAGCTTCTGCGGCGGGATGAGCACACCTAAAAACAGACCAAAGCTGGCCGAGAGAATGGCCACCAGCCCGCCCAGCGGCGCCAGCAACCAGAGCTGCTCCGGGGCTGGAAACAGTCCTCGCCAGGGCAGCAGCAGCATCGATATCGGAAGCACCATTAACCCCGCCACCCAGGCGTGCAGCGCCCCCGCAAGAATCTTTTCTACCGCCACCAGCGCGGTTCCTATGGGCGCCATCAATCGGTCTTCCAGCTCCCGGCTGACCCCCAGCTCGTCCACCAGGGGAAACGTCACCGCCTGCATGCCCGCGAAGAACATGCTCAGCCCCACCATTCCCGGCATGAGCACGTGCCGCAGCGCTTCGTGCACCAGATTCATGTGGGGCATGAGGTAGCCCAGCACAAAAACCAGAAAGGCGGGTTGCACCAGCGTGCGAAACAGGAAGATCACCGCCTGTCGCCGTCCCACCACCAAATCACGATGCAGCATAGCGAGGAAGGTTCCGCGGCGGCGATTGCGCGGCGGCTGCGGCGCCACCTCCAACGAGGCCGAACCGACGTTGAGAAAGCTGGGCAAGGGCCTGGGATCCTGGCCCCGCGCCGGTATTTCCAGCGCCCCACCCCGCCTCGCCTCCTGCCTCTCGTCGTGCATCAGTCGAGGCCTTTACCGGTAAGGTGAAAGAATACGTTTTCCAAGGTGGTGTGTGAGACGTGCATCTGCTGAATGCATTGCAACTCCCCGTTCAGCAACTGCAGCAGGCGTGGCAGGGAATCTCCGGAGCGCAGGTAGACGCGTATGTGCTCGTTTCCCGCCTCCACGCCCGCAACCAGCGGGTTTCCCCGCAGACGACCCGCCAGAGCCTCTCCTCCGTCACCAGGGAACTCTAGATCCAGCACGTCGCTGGAGGGCAGCATCATTTTCAACTCCGCTGCCGTGCCACAGGCCAGGACCCTGCCCTGATCGAGAACGGCGATGCGGTCGCACAACTGCTCCGCCTCGTCCATGTAATGCGTCGAGAGCACAATCGTTACGCCGCCAGCGCGCAATTCGCGTATGCGCTGCCATAAGGCCACGCGTGAGGCCGGGTCCAAGCCGAGCGTCGGTTCGTCCAGAAACAGCACGCGGGGCTCGTGCATCAGTGCGCGGGCGATCATTACGCGCTGCATCTGTCCCCCGGAAAGCTTGTCCACGCTGCTGTTGCCCCGGCCGGAGAGCCCCAGCCAGGAAAGCAATTCGTGCGCCTTCGCCTCTCGCACCAGGCGCGGAACGCCAAAGTAGGCGGCATGAAAGGTGAGGTTCTCCCGTACCGTCAGGGAGCGGTCCAGATTGCTGCGCTGCGGCACCGTGGCAATCAGCCGTTTCAGTTGGACCGCGTCCTGCTGCGGGTCCAGCCCGGCAATGCGCACTTCCCCCGCGCTGGGCCGCACGCGCGTAGTCAGCACGCCTAAAAGGGACGTCTTGCCCGCACCATTGGGACCGAGCAGGCCAAAGATTTCCCCGCCCTGTACCGTCAGGTCCAGCCCGCGCAGGGCTTCGATTTCGCGCCCGTTCTCGGGGTAGCTCTTATAAAGCTGCCGAACTTCAATCACTGCAGCCATAAAACACAATCGCCGGACCAGCGCTTCTGTCCGGCGTCAGAGGCCGCCCCGCAAGCGGTGCGGACCACGATCTACTCACAACTATTATGATGCGTTTCCGTCTCCATGGTAGCAAAGGGGCAGTGGAGAGGGCCGCACCCCGCCGCTGACCAGGTACGCTCAAACCACCTGCACCTGCCAGTCCCGCCCTTCCCATCGGCCTCCCTCCCAACGGAAGGTAAATCGTATGCTGCCCTCCCGCGGGGCGGGGAGGTCGACGAAATGCAAACTCTGCAAAGCACACTCCGAAAGGGTGTCCTGAGTATGCGACCAGTCGTCGCGACTCCAGTGCAGGGTGAACGCAGTGGCTGCGATGACGCGCAAACGCCGTCCCGCCGCCATCTCCGCCACCGGGTAATGGAAGGTCCAGAATTCAATATCACTCCGCGGCAGTTGCGCCGCCCCGGCATAGCGCTCGTAAACCTCGGGAATGCAATCAAAGATCACGCCATCCTTCAAGGAGCGCAATAATTTGATGTACTCCGCATGCGCCCACATGAGCGGCATAGCGGAACCGGTAGGAGCGCCCGCTACAAACGGCGGCTCCGTCTCGCTGTCCCAAACCTGCTCCGGCAACAGTTCCGCGCCGTGCGAAAAATTCTCCATCGCCTGGCGTAGCGGTCGTGCGTCGTTTCCCGCCGCCAGTTCGTAGTGCGCCCTCTCTCCCGTCAATAGGGGCCATGCGCGACCGCGGCCCCAGCCCTGAAACGGACTGCCGTCGGCGCGCTGGCCATAGCCGTCGTGGTTGTAGCGCCGCCAACAGGGCCCGGAAGGAGTGTCGGCCTTCAGGATACGATCAACGACCCTGAGTGAATCCAGCATCAGCTGATCATCCGGCCGCCGGATACCGTGCCGCACCAGTTCGAGAAACCCCGCGTCCACCACCTCGCGGGCGGGAAACTCATAGTCCGCGCCCGGGGGCCGATTGGCAATGCGTACGGTGGCTGTATTCGGGTCGGGCACGTGCTTACACACTTCCCCATCGGCGGGCGCGGGCAGGATCCGTATATAGTGCCGCGCAACATCGGGCAGCAGCGTTCCTTTGGTGGTGACCGTCCACCGCTCCAGGTTGGTGCTGAGAAAGTCCGCATACTCCTGCACGAAATCGGCGGCCGAGGCATGGCCCCGCTCCCGCAGCAGCGCCGCCGCGCAGGTCACGCCAGCAATGACGGCGGCCAGCGTCGAAGGCGAATAGCCGCTGCATTCCTCCCAGCGCTCCTGTGCCGTTATCGGGCCCTGCAGTAGTAAAAACCGCATCGCGCCATGGACCAGCGGCATGGGGTCGAACTCCCGCAGCGCATTGGCGCGCTGAAGACGCCATGCCAGCAGCACCGGAAAGGCGGTTTCATCCAGTTGCACGCCGCGCCAATAAGGTTCGCCATCAATCCAGAAGTTCTGGTAGAAGCCCCCGTCGTCGCGCTGCGATGTGGATAGATAAATCAACGCGCGCAGCGGGGTCGCGGTCACTCCGGCCGCCAGCAATCCGGTGGCGCTGTTGACCATGTCGCGTGTCCATACCAGGTGATAGCCCCCTTGGTCATCGTCGCCCATGGCTTCACCCCAGGGAATGCTCAATGAGGCAATGAGCGCACCCGGGTAGGTTTTGTCTTCGTGCGCCAGCAGCAGGTGCACGCTGCGCTGGTAAAGCTCGCCGCCGTCACCCGACTCGGCCCCCAGCGGCAGCCGTTCGGGCGCCGCCCGCCGCCATTGCGTAATGAACCGGGCGCGGGATTGCTCAAACGGGGTGGCCAGCGATTGCTGCAGGGCATTGACAGCGCTATGCAGAGTGTCGCCCATCGCCAGCGCCAAAGTGAATTCCAAACCGCGGCTCAAATCGACCTCGCCGGTAAGCGCAACGTTGCCGTCGAGCGCCTGCTGAAATTCCCACTGCATCCCGCGGTGCGTCGCAACATCCGTCCACCCGTCACTGCTGCCCACATAGCCGCAGGAAAGGCGCGTGAACGGCTGATTGGCGCCCAGCACCAAAAACGTTCCCGGCTTGCTGGCACTCAGCAACATCCTGCCCGCCACATTGACCACGGCCGCGTTGTTGTGCGCGCCCGCGCCGGCCAAATGGGGCGCACAAAGCACGTAGCAACGCAGGCGCCGCTGAAACTGCTCAGCGACACTGTGAATACGAACGTGCACCAGCAGACAATCCAAGTGCGGATCGCTGATGATCTGCTTCTCTATCTGGTAAAGATCTCCCGGGGCGCGGCTCCTGATGCGGTAACCCAAAGCCGCCGGGTCGAGCGCATCCACCTCCGCCTCCATATGGTGGCGCTCCTCGTGAAAGAAACTCTCACCGTCGGTGAACAGTAGCTGCAGATCGCGAATCTGCGGCAGGTCGATGGTGGGGTAATAAATCTCGCTGACGATTCCCTGCGCCAACGTAAACCACAGGCGGCTGGCGGCGGAATACGCGGTACCGACGCCCTGCTTATCGCTGCGCGTCCAACGCGCGGGAATACCGGGGCCGCCGAAGGCAAGACCCGTTTGGGAAGGGCGGCACGTGGTGGCAGACGGGGTGGAGGCTGCGCTCATAGGAGAAAGTCCCGGTGAAGCTCTACTCCAGAAGTTTACATTTCTTCCGCTAAAGGCAGCTTGCACCCACCAACCACGCTATGCTGCGCAGCGAGGCGCCCTTTTATGGACTCGCTTGCGACCCTTGCTGTTCAGGTCCCGGCCAACCCGTATACTAGCCCCATGGCTGTGCTGAAACGGTTGTCAGTCACGTTGCTCATCCTTTTGCTGATTTACGTCGGCATTGTGCAGTTCACCTGGAAGAGTTGGCTCTTTCAGCCCAAACCGTATCCCGCCGGCGATTGGGGCGCCCAACAGGTCTATAGCGCTCAGAACATCTGGCTCCCGACCCCCTCCGGCAAAATCAATGGCTGGTTTGTTCCCAGCGCCGAGCCCGCGCAACGGACTGTGCTCTTCTTCCATTCCCGGCGCGGCAACATCGCCAGCAATGTCGAGCAGATCCTGCGCTGGCGAGATACCAGCAGCGACCTCTTCCTGATCGATTACAGCGGTTACGGCCGCAGCAGCGGGACACCTTCTGTCGCCGCGCTTTACCAGGACGCAGACGCCGCCTACCAGTACCTGCGTAAGGCCCGCAATCTTCCTGCCAACAAAATTGTGCTGGCCGGCGATGAGATCGGCTGCGCCCTCGCCGCCCACCTCGCCGCTCAACACCCGCACACCGCCGCCTTGGTTCTGCTCTACCCGGTTCCGGACCTGCGCAGCCTGCTGGACTCCAGCCTGCCCCTGGCGGGTTTTTTCCGCCCCAACGCTTTTGAGATCGGACCCGCGCTGCGCCATTACTCCGGCCCCAAGCTGTTTCTTTATGGCACGGGCTCGGGAGAGATTTCCAGTGACCTTCCGCAGCGCGTCTACGATGCCGCCCCCACCCCTAAGCAACGACAAGTGCTTGACGGGGCACGCCAAAGTGTCTTCGCGGTCGAGGCTGGTTATCGCTATACCGATTGGCTCAACGACTTTTTCACTAAAACCCCGGCGGCAGCGCCGGCGCAGAAAGATAAACCGCTGCCCATGATGCCGATCAGCCATTAGGAACGTCTTCAAATGTGTAGTGCAACCCGGCATTCGTTGCCGCGGCCCGGAGTTGATGCTACTTTCATAACACCGTTGTTTCTTTGGAGCTCCTCCCGCATGTGGTCCCGCTGCGCGCTCGTCGCCTTCTCGGCTTCCCTGTTGTTGACTCTGTCAACCGGTGCACAAACACCCCGGCAACGCAAACTCGCGGCGGCACGGGCCGCCTGGTTTGCCCATACCCGCGTCACTCTGGACCACCGCAGCCCGGCCGCGCATCGCCTGATAGCGCTGCGCCAAAAGGCCCAGCTCTCGGTCATCACGCCGCATTTGGAGTGGGAGCGCTGGCAGGGGCGGCAGCGCCACGCCTACAACGCTCTTGCAACCAGCGGTGGCAGTTGGACCGAGCTGGGCCCCGCACCGCAGCACGACCCGTTCTATCAAAACGTGTCGGGACGCGTAACCTCCCTCGCCGATGACATCAGCGACGATCCCACTGGAAACATCCTCTACGTCGGCACCGCGAACGGCGGCGTCTGGAAAAGCACCAATGCCCTGAGCAGCGCGCCTACGTTTACACCGATTTCCGACCAGACCCAGTCCTTGGCGGTCGGTGCGCTCGCCCTGGATGCTTCCACCAGTCCCGCGACCCTTTACGTGGGAAGCGGCGAAGCCAATAGCTCCAGCCTCAGCTACTACGGCGTGGGCATTTTCCGCTCCACTGACGGCGGGCTCACGTGGACTCTCAGCTCATCGGCCGATTCCGGTACGCATCCTTTTTTCGGCATGTCCTTCGCCAGAATTCTGCCCGTGCCCTCGGCGCCTGGGACCGTTCTGGCCTGTGGCGCCAGCCCCGGCGTGGCCGATGCCCAGAGCCTCGGCTACACCCGCGGCGTGTACCGCTCCACCGATAGCGGCAATACCTGGAGTCTGGTGCCCTCTACGGATTTTTCTAGCCCGACTGCTCCAGGCGGCTTCTCCTGCACCGATCTGCTCTACGAGCCTCAAACCCAGACTATCTATGCAGCTTTGCGCGGCAACGGAGTCTATAAGTCCGTCGACCAGGGTGCAACCTTTACCCCGGTCAGCCTCCCCTTTGCCAGCGCGACCACGACGGCGACGCTGAACAATTTCTACCGCGCCAGTTTCGCCACGCAAAACGGCACAGTGTACGTGGCCGTCGTTAATAGTTCCGGCAGTCTGTCTACCTCCAGCGCTTGCACCACCACCACACAACAGAATTGCGATACCGGCATGGCGCAAACCAGCGATGGGGGCAAGACATGGACGCCAATTGCGCCTCCGGGTTTTCCCGGGCAGACGGACGAAATATTTGGACCCAATGCGCAAGGCACCTACGATCTTTATCTGCAAGCCATACCCGGTGGCGGGCTGCTGCTGGGCGGCATTGACACCTTTAGCTCCACAAATATCAGTGGGCTGACAACCGCCTGGTCCAATAACACCCGCAGCTACACCGACGGTGTGGTGCACCCCGACGAACACGCGGTTGTGGCGCTGGACGCCAGCCACTGGTTCGTCGGCAATGACGGTGGTGTTTGGTCCACCGCCGATGGCGGTGGAACCTGGAACGACCTCAATACCAACATTGGAACCATACAGTTTCTTGGTGTGACCGCCGACCCGTTCTCGCCTGGAACCTACCTGGGCGGCTCACAGGACAATGGCACTGCCAAAACCGTCCAGGGGCTGAATTGGCAAACCGTCTACGGCGGTGACGGAGGATTCACGGCCATCGATCCCACTACTGCCGGAAAGTACTTCGGCGAAGATGAATATGTTTATCCAGATACCCAGAACCAGTGGGCGCTAGTGCGTTCGGATACCGCCGGCTCCGTCAGCGCTCAAAACAGCAGTTTCCAAACCGTTTTTGATGGCGCCACCCTCAATCAGCAAGCCGCCTTCTATATCCCCTATCAGCTCGTGCCAACCGACTCCAGCAAGGTTGTTTTGGGCGCCAGTCAGGTATGGCGCGGGCCGGCCTCTCCTTCCGCTCCCAACAGCGGCTGGCAGGCCATTAGCCCGGTCCTCACCAGCACCAGTTACGATTACATCCAAAGCGTGTCCGTCGCCCCCACCGATTCCAACGTGATTTACGCGGCAACGATAGGCGGTGCGTTGGCGGAGACCTCCAACGCCAACTCCTCGTCCCCTCAATGGTCCGATATCACACCTGGCCCGGTGGTTGGCGCTCCGCTCAGTGCGATCGCTGTCTGCCCAATTAACGCTGGCACCGCGTTCCTCGGGATAGGGGCGTTTTCCAGTGGCTCAGCGCTGGGGCATGTCTATCGCATCGACAATTTCGGTGGTTCCTGGACCGATATCACCGGCAACTTTCCAGATGTCCCGGTCAACTCCATTGCCGTCGATCCGCAGAATGCCAACAACATTTACGTCGGCACTGATATCGGCGTCTTTGTGGCCACCGACGGCGGTCAGGCGAACGAGAATTGGCAGGTGCTCGGCACCGGTTTGCCGGACACCCCGGCCATGCAGGTGTCTGTTACCAACGGCGCCAACCCCGCGGTGGTCGTTGCCACCCACGGCCGTGGCGCCTGGACCATTCCCGCCTTGCCGCCTCCCAATGGCCAGGACTTCTCCATCACCGCTGCGCAGAACGCCCTCACCATCGCCGCCGGCAAGAGTGCCACGGTGGGGCTGACCCTGGCGCCCGTCAACGGGCTCGGCGGCAACGCCAACTTGAGCTGTTTGAGCTCCGTTGCCAATGTCACTTGCTCACTCTCCAGTTCCAACGTGGCGCTGAACGGTTCGGCTACCCTGACCATTACTGCTACCACTGCGGCAGTCGGCGCCGCGGGACGGCCCAACTCTGGAGCCAGCTTTTTGCGACTGTTCCCAGTCATTTTGGCGGCTCTCCTTGCATTGCTTTTGTGGCTCAGCAGCTTACGCTTTCTCCCATCCATTCCGAAACGCTGGATGACGGCCGCCGTGCTGCCGGCAGTTTTGCTGGGAGGAACTCTGCTCTTTTCCGCTTGTGGCGGGGGCGGTGCTCCCGCTCCGGTCAGCAATAACCCGAGCGGTGGCACAACGACGGCCACCGGTTCCACCGCACAGATCACCGTGGATGCGCAAGACGGGCCGCTCAACCACACCTCAACTATTCTGGTGACCGTGCAATAGGACCGCGCCTGTCGCCCTAAGGCCGGTGAATCCGGCCACCCGAGCTATGGACGGACTGCGCATTGATAAATGGCTGTGGGCCGCCCGGTTTTACAAGACCCGGGCGCTGGCCGCGCGTGCCTGCGACTTGGGCCGTGTGGAGGTCCGCGGACAACTCACCAAACCGGCGCGCGAGATCCGGATCGGCGACCTGCTCAAGGTCCGGACTGATTCAGCGGAGTTTGAGGTTGAGGTAGTCGAGCTCAGCGAGGTGCGCGGCCCGGCGCCCGTGGCACAAAAGCTGTACCGCGAAACCGAGACCGGGCGCGAACTGCGTCTCAAATTGGCCGAGGAGCGCAAGGCCGCCGGCGCCTACGTCCCCTCTCCCGAGACCCGCCCTTCCAAGCGCGATCGCCGCAAGCTGCACCAGTTGCGCGGATTGCGCTGAGCGCTACCACCGCCTCTTTAGAGCGCTTATCCGGAAACTACACCGGTCTCTGACCGCACCGGCACCGACGCCCCTCTCCTGCCGCGCTGCCTCTGAGCCGCCAGCAGAGAGTAAGCGGTCCCTCCCAAAAACAGCACAATGGCGCTTACGTTGCCCAGGCCAGCCCAGCGGTAATGGTCCTGCAGGCTGAAATCGTCCGCGACAATCCTGCAAAGCAAAGAGGCATGCAGCAGAATGACGTGCGCGTAAAAATACCGGCGATAAGGAACCTGCAAGCCGGTAACGGCCGGGAGAATGATCGGCGCGTGGGCAAAGATCATCGAAAAGACAAAACCCAGGAAGACGGTATGCAACTCGGCATCGTAGCGCAGATCCGGAATGGCGGGCCACCAGGCCAGCAACACGGCTTGGACGCCAGCCACCGCCAGCCAAAAATAACCGCCGGCGAGACACACCGCCGCCAACCTCGGCAGCCCCTTGCCACGGATGGTGACCCGGACAAGGTCGTAGCGTACCAGCCATCCCGCCATGGCGATCATCCCCAGACCCATGAGAGGCGGGCCCGCCTCCCAGGCCAGCGACATCGCCACCAGACCAGACACATAGACCGCGACGATTACCGCAAATGAGGAGGTGCGATGCTTTCTGGGCGGCAGAAAGCGGCTCAGTTCAAGCCGCTCGCCAACAATGGTGAGCACCAGAAACGCCATCCACCAGTGCACCATCTCGAAGATTTGCAAG
This sequence comes from Acidobacteriota bacterium, assembly GCA_027459505.1. Classification (GTDB taxonomy): domain Bacteria; phylum Acidobacteriota; class Terriglobia; order Terriglobales; family SCQP01; genus DAIDIE01. The sequence continues at coordinate 112,263 of DAIDIE010000043.1, read as the reverse complement.
CCGCTCAACCACAGCGCATTGCCCACCGCCCAAGCCAGGGCGCCCCCGGCCATGGTCAGGGTAAACAGCGTGCGCTGCCGCCGCACGATAGCGCCGAATACGCCAACCAGAAGCACGCTCCCGGCAAAGATCAGCAGTGGTCCGGTGATACCGGGAAGGCCCGCAACCAGGGCCATAGCGCCAGCTCCCGTCGCTGCCGGGGCGAGGTATGCCCATGGACGGCCAAGCGCCACTGCCCGCTCCAGGCTGATCAACGTGCCCAGGAAGCCGCAAACCATCAGCGGCCCATGGGCGAGTTCCAGATCAGGGCGCAACTCGGGAAGCTGCCATCCAACCCGCAGCAATGCCGCCCACAGTCCCGTCAGCAGGGCGGCAATCGCCGCCAGCGCCAACCAGCGACCCGGTCCTGTTGTGCTCCTGCCCATGGTGCCTGCAAATGCGGATAAACGCGCCAACCGGTAGCCTGTGGCGAAAACCCGGCGCGCGGGAAACGACCGAAACGCCGCACTCGTGCGGGTTCCGCTGCCGGCCCGGGCAACGCCACACTCCTGTCACACGCTGCTAAGCCGCCGTTTTCCCGATTCGCACGCGCCAGACCTCCGGCCCCTGCTCCAGGTAATTCCAACTGAACTGGCCGCCGTGCTCCGCCTGAAACTGGTAGTAAAGCGGCTTGGGATCGTGATCGTTCACCAACTCGAAAGCCTCATTGGGACCTAGGTTCGTGAAGGTTGCGAAGATCAGGGTATGGCGCTCGCGCGGCACGATCGTGCGTACGTCCAGCGTCTGCTTGCTTGTGGTTTCGGAATTCGGGCTGCTCATCGTGGTTTCTCCTTTACTCTGACCAGCCGAGTGCGTGCCGTGCCGCCGATGACATCAACTGCGGACTCCAGGGAGGCTCCCAGACCAATTCCACCCGCACTTCCTTCACCTCGGGAAAGCGCTCCAGGACCGCTTGCTGAACGGCCTCCCGCATCTGCGCATGCAGTGGGCAGGCCGGGGTGGTCATGGTCATCTCGACGCGCACCAGGTGGTCCTGAATTTGCAGGTTGTAGACCAACCCGAGGTCCACGATGCCCAGCCCAATCTCCGGGTCCGGCACCGTGGCCAGCGCGTCGAGCACGGCTTGTTGAGTCAATTCCATTGCGGCACACTCACCATTGCTGGCTACATCAGCAGGCTATCCAATTCAAATGTGGCTGGGATTGACTTAAGTCACGCACTGGCTCTGCTCCATTGCGCCACAGATTGAGCCCCGTATATTAGCTGCGCATATGGATTGATGGGGGAGCGGGACATCACAGCATGGAAGGAGCTACAGGAGTGCACACAGCTAATTGCAAGGATGATCAACATGAGGCCGATCACACTGCAAGCATGTCGCGCCCGGGCTCGACCTCCACTTTCGTTCGCAGCTTGGCGTTCAACGCATCCAGGATCCTGATGGCGCGCTCCAGGGTGATTCCAAAATATTCGTTCCGTTCATCCCGCGAAACCTGGGACTCGTGCACGCCCAGCTTGTAGGCCAATTCGCGTTGAGAGATCCCCTGCGCTATCCGCAGCGCGATGAGGAGATGTCCGAGGCCGCGGAGATTCTCGAGTTCGTCGAACTCGCCCCGCTTCAGCCGTTCATAGCTTTCGACCTCCTCCCTGAGCTGTAGATGGAAGGATTCGATCGGATCGATGACGTGCTTCATTTCCTCCGGCGACATCCCAGCCGCGGCGAGGCGAGCGCGATGCTCGGTGAGCCTGGCTTGTTCTTCTTTCAGGCGAGCAGAAGCGTTCTGATATTCAGCTTCGTTGCGAATCATGAGAGCCCTCCGTACCTGATTTTGACAATCCCCCGTGGCGTGCCGTCCCGGCGGGATTGGCGGAACGCGGACGGAAATTCCAAATCATTCCCCCATCCGGGCACGTGAGGGTACAACTCGATGCGGTAGCGATGCCACATCGGAAGCTGCTTCTTCGGATAGCCCCGATAGGGCTTTCTCGTGTGGGGATCCCAGGTCCAGATCTTGAATGGATCGAGCAGATTCAGTTCCCGCTGCAACTCGCCCGAGGCCAGTTCCCGCAGCCCGCAGACAAAATATCCGTCGATATCGTTCGAATGGTCCTTGTCTTCGGCAAACGAGCCATCTGCATAAATGTCGCGGACTCCAACCTGCCAAAGCTGCTTTGTGAGCACTTCAAGGTTGCCGATCATGATGACTCCTCCAACTGCGATCCCACGCTCCTTGGTCCCCAGTCGGACCGTCTACCAGGACCGAGTTGCGCAATTCGTCGAACGAAACCTCGTAGTCGCCTGGAGGCAATAGCCCATCGTGCTGAAAGGGTGGGATCACAAAATCTCAACCTCGCTTTCCGCCATGGCTAAACAGTCTACGCATACTTAACAAACATGTCAAGTACAGGCGAACAGGAACGAGCCGATCTCAATGTGCGCATCGGCGAGATTCGCCGGTGCTGCCAGGGCCGAGTCAGTCACGTCAGGTAAAAATGCTGGGGCGCTACTCGCCCAGCCGTGTGGAAGCGAAGCCCCCGCGAGCGAGGCGATCGAGCATTCGCATTCGCTGCACCAGAGTGGGCTCAAAATTGGGCACAACAAGGTCGGGAGTCGTAGTGACGAGAACGAGGCAAGTCCAATGAAATCATTGGTAGGCGCGGCAGGACTCGAAGCTGCGACCCTCTGCTTAGAAGTCCCGTGAGGCGCGAGCATTTTCAATCACTTAGCGGCGCGGATGACACCTCTCGGGAACTCTGCGGAAAGTCTGGAAATCGATGGTTGCGAGGACCGTGACCCTTATTTGACCCACGTTCTCGGCGTGCGAGTTTTGGTCAAAAATCGGTCATGGTGGCGTCGAATTGAACCAATCTCGGATCTCGACTATGCTGGAGCCATGACGGTGGAAGAAATCCTACAAGAAGCCAGAACTTGGCCGCCAGAAATGGTCGGCGAGTTGGTGGAGCGGTTGACCGCCGACTTGCACCGGGGCCGTGCCGACGTCGATGCCGCATGGCGGGCCGAGGTGTCCCGGCGAGTGGATGACGTCCGGGCCGGCCGCGTCGAAGGGATTGCGGCCGAAGAGGTGTCGGCGCGCATTCGGCGAATCGTCAGCCAGTGAAGCCCGCCAGATTTCATCCAGCGGCGATGGAGGAGTACGCCGCCGCGGCACGCCACTATTCCAGTATTTCAACGGAGTTGGGCCAAAGCTTCTACCAGGAAATTGAGCGTGTCATTGGGAATGTGCGCCGGCATCCAGACCGCTACCTGAACTTTCAACCACCAGCCCGGCGAGCCCTTGCCAATCGATTCCCATATTCCGTGGTTTACCTCGACGAACCGGATCAGGTCTGGATTCTGGCGGTCATGCACGCCAAACGCGAACCTGCCTATTGGCGCGAGCGGCTTGGAAGTGGTTCAGCTCCTGAATAACAGAGCAGGGAAGGACGACGGTCGACGATCACTTCCGTGACCCAAGTTTGACCCGCGTTCGCTCCGCGGCTCGCGACCGGAACATGGGTCAAACAAAGAAGCATGAGGCGGAAACCGGCGATGCTCCGGACGGCTCAACTATGGTCGCGAAACGATCCTGGAGTCCTACTACACTTGGTTCCTGAAGCCATGGCTGAGCTTCGCCCCCGATCTGCAATGGATTCACAATCCGGGCTATAACCGCGACCGCGGCCCGGCTCTGGTCGCGGCGCACAGCTTCCGGCACACGGTGAGCGCTTGGGGCAAGGAAGCGGGCGTCGCACTGGAGGACGTGAAGACGCTCCTCCGGCACGAAGACATCGCGACCACCTCGAACGTTTACGGTGAGCTGGGGATGGACGCCAAGCGACGCATTCAACGGCGGCTGGTCGAGTTCGTGAAGAGAGAGGCGGGAACCGGAATGGTTCCCGGCGGATCACTTGCGAGCGACATCCCGATTCAGTAGTTCGGCGTGACCCTTATTTGACCCGAGCACCTTTGCCCGGAGGGCACGCAAGTATAAGAAATCATTGGTAGGCGCGGCAGGACTCGAACCTGCGACCCTCTGCTTAGAAGGCAGATGCTCTATCCGGCTGAGCTACGCGCCCCTGGATTGTGCTTCGAGTGTAGCGCGGGCCCGCGGTTGCAATCCAGCTCCACAGCCGGCCCTGCCAGTCGGACTGCAGAGCGGTTGGACTAGAAAAGTTCCGCGCCCAGCTCTTGGACCCCCAGACGCTGAGCTTACCGCCCGGCTGGCCAACGGCGCCTCCGGCGTTGGCCTTGGACAACGCAAACCCCTCCGCGGTTGCTCGCGGACAACTCACAACCGGCAACTGACAACAGCCGGGGGCTAGGCGCCCGCCGTATCCTTGCAGAGTTGCTTGGGAAATCGCACGTTGGCCGCCCAGAAGCTCGCCAGCGATTGCACCGCGCGCATGAACTCGCGCAAATGCACCGGCTTGCAGACGTAGCAGTTGGCGTGCAGAGCGTAGGCCCGCACAATGTCTTCCTTAGCGGTGGAAGTACTGAAGACCACCACGGGAATCGTGCGCAGCCGCTCGTCGGCTTTCACTTCCTGCAGCACTTCCCTGCCATCTTTGCGCGGCAGATTGAGGTCCAGGATCACAAGGTCGGGGCGCTGCGCATTGCGGAATTTACCTTGCTGCCGCAGGTAGTCAATTGCGTCCACACCATCAAAGACATGCTCCAGCAAGTTTGCCTCGGGCAAATCTTTGAGAGCCTCAGCCGTCAGGCGCGCGTCTCCGGGATCGTCTTCAACCAACAGAATCTGCAACGGTTGCGTTTCGGGGGCCAGTGTCGCCATTTTGTATCGCTACTTCCGCCGCCGGCAGCGTGAAAAAGAACGTCGTGCCCTTGCCCGGCGCTGATTCAAACCAGATCTGTCCACCGTGATGTTCCACAATTTTCTTACAAATCGCAAGGCCAATACCCGTTCCAGGATATTCAGCGCGGGTATGAAGCCGCTGAAATACCTGGAAGATCCGGTCGGCGTACTTGCTTTCAATCCCGATTCCGTTATCTTTCACGGAGAAGCGGTATGTATGCCCCTGCGGTTCAGCCGCCACGCGAATGCGCGGCTTGGCTTTTTTGCAGAACTTCAGGGCGTTGCCGAGAAGATTCTGGAAGACCTGACTGATCTGGCCAGGATCCCCCAGGATCTCGGGCAGCTCCTCGATCTGCAGCTCGGCATCCCTTTCCTCGATCGTTCCGGAAAGATTGGAGAGCGCAAGCTCCAGCGCCTGGCGCGACCCAAAACGCTCCCACGGTCTGCGCCGCGCGCCCACCTTGGAGTAGGACAACAGGTCTTCGATCAGCGCGCGCATGCGGTTCACACCGTCGACGACGAAGCGAATGAACTCATCCGCCTCCGGGTCCAGCCTGGACTGGTAGCGCTCTGCCAGAAACTGCGTGTAGCTGGCCACGGTTCGCAGCGGTTCCTGCAGGTCGTGTGAGGCAATCGAGGCAAAGCGCTCCAGCTCCTCGTTGGACCGCACCAGCTCTTTGGCCTGCTGCTCAATCCGCTCCGCCTTTTCGGCAAGCTGCAAGTTCAAGGCCGAAAGATTCAGATTGGCCCGGCGCAGCTCCTCTTCCGCGCGTTCCCGCTCCAGCATGGTCTGCCGCAGTTCGCGATTCTTGTCTTCCAAGACCTCGGCATTGCGTCGCAACAGCTCCTTTTGACGCGTGAACTCGATAAAAACGCTCACCTTGGAGCGCAAAACCTCCGGCACCACTGGTTTGAAAAGGTAGTCCACCGCCCCCAGATGGTAACCGCGGAACAGCGCCTCTTCATTGCGAAAAGCGGTCAAAAAGATGATGGGCGTATTGCGCGAGCGCTCCCGTTGACGGATCAGACCGGCGGTTTCAAAGCCGTCCATGTCCGGCATTTTGACATCCAGGAGAATGACCGAAAAGTCCTCCTCCAGCAGATGGCGGAGCGCATCGGTGCCCGACTCGGCCTTGATCACTTGCGCTCCAGTCTCCAACAGAGCCGCTTCCAGCGCCAGCAAGTTATCCGGCCGGTCATCCACTACCAGAATCTTGGGTACACTGCTGCCCGCTATTGGCATGGAAGACATTGGAGATTGTGAGGCCATCGACTTCCCTTTACTGAGAACCGAATCGCTCTCCGCCGGTGTGGCGTTCAAAACCCACCGCTGGATCCCGCGCCCGGGGCGGTGGAAAGTGGGGTCGTTTCTTCCGTTATTGGAACTCATTCACCGCACTCCAGGGAAGTCGTACTGCCCAAACAGAACCGCGGGAGTTACAAGCGGTCGACCGGCCCCCGTGGGTGGATCCCTCCGCTGCTTCCATTATGCCAAGTCCCGGCAAAGCGGAACGCGGGACTTGATCTGCTCAAACGTTTACGCGGTGGATACATTCGCGGTCCACGAGCGCATTGGCCGCACATTGCGCCGCAGCCACACGCGCAGCAATGAGATCAGGTCCTGCATATCCACCGGCTTGGTAATGTAATCCGAGGCACCCGCTTCCAGGCACTTTTCCCGGTCGCCCTTCATCGCTTTCGCGGTCAGGGCAATGATGGGCAGATCGCTAAACTCCGGCAGTTGTCTGATGGCCCGGGTCGTTTCGTAGCCGTCCATCTCCGGCATCATGATGTCCATCAGAGTAATGTCGATGTCCGGATGCGCCTTCAGCAGTTCAATACCCTTGCGGCCATTCTCCGCGTGGTAAACAGCGAGCCGCTGCGCCTCCAAGACACTGGTCAGAGCAAAAATATTGCGGACATCGTCGTCGACCACCAAAACGCTGTGTCCGGCCAGGGTCGGGCTGGTGCGGCGCACCTGTTCCAGCATGCGGCGCTTGTATTCCGGCAACTCATCCTCGCGCTGCCGAAGCAGAACCGCCGTCAAGTCCAGCAGTGACTCGGGTGAGCTGCAGAGCTCGACCCATCCCGAAGTGTCCAGCCGCTCCAACTCCAGCCGTTCTTCCGGGCTCAGTTCCCTGCCGCTATGGATGATGACGGGAAACAGGGGCCCGCTCTGATGCTGCACGTGCTGCACCAGTTGGAAGGCGCTCAAGTCGGGCAGGCCCACATCCATCACCAGACAATCAAAGCTCCCGTTCCGCAGCGCCACCAGTGCCTCCGCCCCGGTGCCGACCGCCATCACTTCAACCGATTGACTGCCTAGCAGTTCAACCGCGTTGCCGATGGTGTCGCCACTCTGCGAGTCCTGTGCCAGCAGGATACGGCTTTTCCGTGGCTGCAAGGCCGTTTCCAGCTTGCCAAACATTACATCAAATGACTGCTGGTTATTCGGCCGCGGTACCACGTCCGTGGCGCCCATATAGAGTGCCTCGGCCCGGCCATCCTCGGCGCAGATGACAAATACCGGCACATGGCGCGTCTTGGGATCGTGGCGCAGCCGGTCCAGCACCGTCCAACCGCTAAGATCCGGCAAGGCCAGATCGAGCACAATCGCGCTCACATTGAATTCGCGCGCCACGCTTAAACCCTTGTCGCCGCGAATGGCAATCAAGGACTTGAACTCCCGTTCGGCCGCGACACCGCGGATGATGCGGGCCGCCGCGAGGTCCTCGCCGATTAATAGCAGCGCCCGATCGCCCTCTTGCAGATTGGCGCGATCATCTTCGATGGTGTCAATCGCCTGCACATTACCCGCGTTGGCATCACCGTTCGGCTCGACCGGCGCCGGCTCCAGCGCCGCCACCTCGACCTGAGCCAGACCGGAGTGCAGTTCCGGCGAGACCAGACCGCCGTGCCCATTGCCGCTTACCGCCGTACTCGCCTGCGCCCCGCTGCCGGCCGCCGCAGCCTTCCCCTTGCGCTGCGCCAGACCCGCAAGATTGTAGTTCTGGGGCAGGTACAGCGTAAACGTGCTGCCCACTCCAGGCGTGCTTTGCAGCCGGATCTCGCCTCCCAACAGCCGGGCGATTTCGCGACTGATGGACAGGCCGAGGCCGGTCCCTCCGTACCTGCGGCTCGTGGTGCCGTCCGCCTGACGGAAGGCCTCGAAGATGATCTTCTGCTTGTCCTCCGGTATGCCAATGCCGGTGTCGGTGACCGAGAAGGCAATCACGCTCTTGGCCCGGTTCAGCACCTCCAGTTCCGGATTCCATCCCGAGGTCGCCCGCTCGATCGACAGCGTCACTGAGCCATGTTCGGTGAACTTCAAGGCGTTCGAAAGCAGGTTCTTCAATACCTGTTGCAGACGTTTGGAATCGGTAAACATGCTGCGCGGGACGCCTGGCCCCAGTTCGGCCACCAGGCTCAGTCCTTTGCCTTCCGCCACATGCCGGAACGTTTGCAACCCGTAGTCGCGCAAATCGCTCAGCGCCACCTCGGTGACGTCCACGCCCATCATTCCCGATTCGATCTTTGACAAATCCAAAATGTCGTTGATCAGCGCCAGCAGGTCGGTACCGGAGGAGTGAATCGTCTCGGCGAACTTGACGTGCCGGGGCGTCAATCCGCCATCGGCATTCTCCGCCAACACCTTCGCCAGCAGGAGCAGGTTGTTCAGCGGCGTCCGCAGTTCGTGCGACATGTTCGCCAGGAACTCGGATTTGTACTTGGAGGTGAGCGACAACTGCTCCGCTTTCTCTTCCAGCGCCCGCTTGGCCTGCTCGACTTCGCGGTTCTTGCGCTCCACCTCGGTCTTCTGCTCGGCCAACAGTTGCGCCTTTTCCTGCAGTTCTTCGTTGGTCTGCTGCAATTGCTCCTGCTGCCGCTTGAGCAGTTCCTCGGAGGATTGCAGCGTGCGCGCCTGCTGCTCCAGCCGCTTGTTGGTCTCGGTCAACTCTTCCTGCTGGCTCTGCAACTCTTCCGCCAGCGCCTGCGACTGCTTCAGCAGTTCTTCCGTCCGCATCGTCGCGGCAATGGTGTTCAACACAATACCCATGCTCTCCAGCAACTGATCCAGGAAGGCCAGGTGAATATCACTGAAGCGGTGGAACGAGGCCAGCTCCACCACCGCCTTGACCTGCCCTTCAAACAGTACCGGCAGAACCACAATGTTGAGCGGAGTGCCCTCGCCTAATCCGGAACTGATCTTGATGTAGTCGTTGGGAACATCGGTCAGCAGGATGCGCTCCTTTTCCAGCGCGCACTGCCCCACCAGCCCCTCGCCCAGGCGGAAGTAATTGGCCGCCTGCTTGCGCTCGCGATGCGCGTAGCTCGCCATGATCTTCAACAGCGGCTCCCCGGTCTCCTCCTCCGGCTCGTTGATGTAGAAGATGCCATGCTGCGCGTCCACCAACGGCGTCAACTCCGATAGCACCAGCTTCGACACTGTCAACAAGTCGCGCTGCCCCTGCAGCATGCCGGTGAAGCGCGCCACGTTGGTCTTCAGCCAGTCCTGTTCAGTGTTCTTGCGGGTGGTCTCCTTCAGGTTGATGATCATCTCGTTGATGTTGTCTTTCAGCGCCGCCACCTCGCCCTGCGCCTCGACCGCAATCGAACGGGTCAGATCACCTTTGGTTACCGCCGTCGCCACTTCCGCGATCGCGCGTACCTGCGTGGTCAGGTTCGCGGCCAACTGATTCACGTTGTTGGTCAGATCGCGCCAGATGCCGGCTGCTCCGGGCACGCGGGCCTGGCCGCCCAGCTTGCCTTCGATTCCCACTTCGCGCGCCACGCTGGTCACCTGGTCGGCAAAGAGCGCCAAGGTGTCGATCATGCCGTTGATGGTGTCGGCCAACTCGGCGATTTCACCTTTCGTTTCCAGCACCAGTTTCCGCTTCAAATCGCCGTTTGCCACCGCCGTCACGACCTTCGCGATGCCGCGCACCTGCGTGGTGAGGTTGGCCGCCATCGAGTTCACGTTGTCGGTCAGGTCCTTCCAGGTTCCCGCCACTCCCGTCACCATCGCCTGGCCGCCCAACTTGCCTTCCGTACCCACCTCGCGCGCCACGCGCGTTACTTCTGAAGCGAACGCGTTGAGCTGATCCACCATGGTGTTGATCGTGTTCTTCAACTCCAGGATTTCGCCCTGCGCGCTCACGGTAATTTTGGTGGAGAGGTCGCCCTTGGCGACCGCCGTGGTCACCCCGGCGATGTTACGAACCTGGTTGGTCAGGTTGCCGGCCATCGAGTTCACCGACTCGGTCAAATCCTTCCAGGTGCCCGCCACTCCCTTCACATCCGCCTGGCCGCCCAGCTTGCCTTCCGTACCCACTTCGCGGGCCACGCGCGTCACTTCCGAGGCAAACGAGCTGAGCTGGTCCACCATGGTGTTGATGGTGTTCTTCAACTCCAAAATCTCGCCGCGCGCGTCGACGGTAATCTTGCGCGACAGGTCGCCCTTGGCCACCGCGGTAGTCACGCCGGCGATGTTACGCACCTGGTTGGTCAGGTTGCCAGCCATCGAGTTCACCGACTCGGTCAGATCCTTCCAGGTACCCGCCAGCCCCTTCACTTCCGCCTGACCGCCGAGTTTGCCTTCCGTGCCGACCTCGCGCGCCACGCGCGTCACTTCCGAGGCAAACGCATTGAGCTGATCCACCATGGTGTTGATGGTGTTCTTCAACTCCAGAATCTCGCCCTGCGCGCCCACGGTGATCTTGGTTGAAAGGTCGCCCTTGGCCACCGCGGTCGTCACGCCCGCGATGTTACGTACCTGATTAGTCAGGTTGCCGGCCATCGAGTTTACCGACTCAGTCAGATCCTTCCAGACGCCACCCACACCTTTTACATCCGCCTGGCCGCCGAGTTTGCCTTCCGTTCCTACCTCGCGAGCCACGCGCGTCACTTCCGAAGCGAAGGAGCTGAGCTGGTCCACCATGGTGTTGATGGTGTTCTTCAGCTCCAGAATCTCGCCGCGCGCATCCACGGTAATCGTGGTCGACAAATCGCCTTTGGCCACCGCGGTGGTCACGCGGGCGATGTTGCGCACCTGGTTGGTCAGGTTGCCGGCCATCGAGTTCACCGACTCAGTCAGATCCTTCCAGACGCCACCTACACCTTTAACGTCCGCCTGGCCGCCCAACTTCCCTTCCGTGCCCACTTCGCGCGCCACGCGCGTCACTTCGCTGGCGAAGGCATTGAGCTGATCCACCATGGTGTTGATCGTATTCTTCAACTCTAAAATCTCGCCGCGCGCGTCCACCGTGATCTTGGTGGAAAGATCACCTTTGGCGACCGCCGTCGTCACCCCGGCGATGTTGCGCACCTGATTGGTCAGGTTGCCGGCCATCGAGTTCACGGACTCGGTCAAGTCCTTCCAGGTGCCCGCCACACCCTTGACATCGGCCTGGCCGCCTAGCTTGCCTTCCGTGCCGACTTCGCGCGCCACGCGCGTCACTTCCGAGGCGAACGAACTGAGCTGGTCCACCATGGTGTTGATCGTGTTCTTCAACTCCAGGATTTCGCCCCGCGCATCCACGGTGATCTTGGTCGACAGATCGCCTTTTGCCACCGCCGTCGTCACGCCCGCGATGTTACGGACCTGGTTGGTGAGGTTGCCAGCCATCGAGTTCACCGACTCGGTCAGGTCCTTCCAGACGCCGGCCACGCCCTTGACTTCCGCCTGGCCGCCCAGCTTGCCTTCCGTGCCCACTTCGCGCGCCACGCGCGTCACTTCACTGGCGAAGGCATTCAGCTGATCCACCATGGTGTTGATGGTATTTTTCAGCTCCAGAATTTCGCCGCGCGCGCTCACCGTGATCTTGGTTGACAGGTCGCCCTTGGCCACCGCTGTCGTCACACCGGCAATGTTGCGCACCTGCGCGGTCAGGTTGCCGGCCATCGAGTTCACGCTGTCCGTCAGGTCCTTCCAGACGCCACCGACACCCTTGACCTCCGCCTGGCCGCCCAATTCGCCTTCGGTTCCCACTTCGCGCGCCACGCGCGTCACTTCCGAGGCAAAGGCGTTGAGCTGATCCACCATGGTGTTGATGGTGTTCTTCAATTCCAGAATTTCACCGCGCGCGTCCACCGTGATCTTGGTGGAGAGGTCGCCCTTCGCTACCGCCGTGGTTACGGCCGCGATGTTCCGCACCTGGTTGGTCAGGTTGCCAGCCATCGAATTCACGCTGTCGGTCAAATCCTTCCAAACACCGCCCACCCCGCGCACATCCGCCTGGCCTCCCAGCTTGCCTTCCGTACCCACTTCGCGGGCCACGCGCGTCACTTCCGAGGCGAAGGCATTGAGCTGATCCACCATCGTGTTGATCGTGTTCTTCAGCTCAAGAATTTCGCCGCGCGCGCTCACCGTGATCTTGGTTGAAAGATCGCCCTTGGCCACCGCCGTGGTCACGCCGGCGATGTTGCGCACCTGCGCGGTCAGGTTGCCGGCCATCGAGTTCACCGATTCGGTCAGGTCTTTCCAAACGCCGCCCACGCCCTTCACTTCCGCCTGGCCGCCCAGCTTGCCTTCCGTACCCACCTCGCGCGCCACGCGCGTCACTTCGCTGGCGAACGCGTTGAGCTGATCCACCATCGTGTTGATGGTGTTTTTCAGCTCGAGAATCTCGCCGCGCGCGTCCACGGTGATCTTGGTGGACAAGTCGCCTCGCGCCACCGCCGTGGTCACGCCCGCGATGTTACGCACCTGCGAGGTCAGGTTGCCGGCCATCGAGTTCACCGACTCGGTCAGGTCTTTCCAGACGCCGCCCACGCCCTTCACCATGGCCTGGCCGCCCAGCTTGCCTTCCGTACCCACTTCGCGCGCCACGCGCGTGACTTCGCTGGCAAACGAGTTCAACTGCTCCACCATGGTGTTCACCACCCGTGCGGTGCGCAGGAACTCCCCCTTCAGCGAGCGCCCGTCCACTTCCAGCGCCATGTTCTGCGACAGGTCGCCCTTGGCTACCGCGCCAATCACGCGCGCCACTTCCGTCGATGGCTGGACCAGATCGCCAATCAGCGAGTTCACGGAATCGACGCACTCGCGCCAGGCGCCGCCGTGCGGCCCCAGGCTGGCCCGCTGCGCAATTCTTCCTTCCTTGCCGACGCTGCGGCTGATGCGCTCGAACTCATGGGTCAACTTCTGATTGAGCTCGATGATCTCGTTCAGAGTCTGTACCACACGCGGGTCGAGCCCTCCCGAGCGCCGCATGCGCACGGAGAAGTCGCCCTGCCGGAAGGCGTTCAGCACTCGCAATAACTCTTTGTCTTTGGACGTTGAAACCGGGGTGGGAACGGCTGCTTCAGAACCGTTGACGGTTTTCATAGGGGAGCCTCAGTGAACACGGACTGCAGTTCGTATGGACCGCTGGAAAAGCGGCGGGCTTTCAAAGAATACAGCGGCTTCTCTGCTTTTGGGAAGATAGAATAGTGAGCCAAGCAACTTTTTTTACTTAGCTTTACGGTCCTAAGTGGATACTCTTCCAGTCAGGTCTTTGTAGCTCGCGTGCGCAGCGCCAATGCGGCCGCCGAGGCAGCGCCCAAGCTCACAAACACAAGCACACCTCACCAATAACAGAGCCGGGACTGGCACACTACGGCGCCGTCCCGGCTAAGTGGATGTTTCTGCCCTTCGTGTTCGTTACTTCCCTGCTTACGCAGCAATCTATGCAGCTATTTATGCAGCCATCGTTACGCCGATCTGCTGCGGACTCATTCCTAGCCGCTGGCAGATCCAGCGGAAACTGAACGGCTCCAAACTTTCCGACGTCAGCCAGGCGCGCGCCTGCCGCGCCAGATCGCTCTGCCCCATCGAGCTCATCGCGTCCTCTAATGCCTGTGAAACCACCGCCATCAACAGGCGACGCTCGGCGGCGATATTGTTGCTGGTCGCCTCCGCCGTCTCCACCAGCGAGGAACTGCTGGTGGGATGCAGATGGCGGTACATCTCCCGCCGCGCGAAAGCCAAGCTGCGCCGGCAGATCGACCCATCCACGCCCAGCATGCGCGACACCACGGCCACGCTATACCCGTGCGTGTCGTGCAGCAGAAACACCAGCCGCTCAGTGGGTGGCAACGTGCGCAGCGCGATTTCCATGCCGGAACTGCCCTCGGCGCGCAGCAAGGGGGTTTTGGCAACTACCTCAAACGGGCGGAAAATTGCCAATCGCTGGCGTAACTGCCGTACGACCAGATCATCCAGCGCTTCACCTATTTGAGAGAAGTTGCGTCCCTGAGCCAGTTGGCGGAAGCAGTCAGTGAACACCGCCTGGGTGACCCGGCGGGCGGCTCCCTCGTCGCAAAGCATCCGTGAGCAAAGCGAATAAACTCGAGGAGCGTGAGCTTCGTAGATGGCCTTGCAGAGGTTCTCCTGCAAAGGATTTGCAGGCCTGAGTTCGGGACGATGGGTGGCAGCCATTCTTCCTCCAGTTTGTGAACTACATCGCGCTACGGCTCGAATGGTTGCACGTGGGCTGCCAAAACACGATGGACGATTAATCCTTTAGGTTCATCACCTTAGCCCCCTAGAGATCCATGCGTTCCAAGGTAGAAATTGCCTGCCACGTAAAAGCTACCTAGTAAAGTTTGGAGGCTGCTATTCTCCCGCTCCCCCGCTCGTCGTGGATTGGCACGGGTTATCCTGCGGGTTCTGCTTGGTTCCAGTGGTTGCACTTCACTTTTTCGTAGTGCATAATTGGGCCGCTTGCAAACTCCAGATGTTCAGGGGAGCCAAACTGATGCTAGCAACCGTTCTCTTGTTCTCACTTTCCGCAAGTTCCCCTCATTTTTCAAAGGCGGTATCCGCCGCAGGCCCTCATCTTTCCATGCTTCCCCTTGTCGCTTGCAACAAGAGGCATCCATCGCCCGAAAATCCCACCGGCGTTCTTGCGATACTGGCTGTCATGGCGCTAGCAGGGTCGGAGATGCGCAGGCGAAATCGCAAGCCCACCGCCTGAGCACGACAGAAGCCATTTTTTTAGACCCGTTTACTCCCTACACGCCTCGCAGCCACCAATGACTTCTGGTCATTGAGGGACGGAAAGCTTGGCGTGAAAATGCCCATATCCTCGCGCGCCTAATTCTGTCGCCGGCCCGGACCGTTTAGCGCAACCGCTGTTCAAAAGGGAGAGTTCGAATGCGTCTTGTCCGCCTGCTTGCACCGTTGTTGACACTCATCGCCGCCGCTTCACCTCTCTACTGCTTTTCCCAAACGCTCCACTTCACCCCCTTCCATCGCAACGGAATCTACCGAACCGGCGAGATCGTCGGCTGGAGAGTTACCTGTTCCCCAACCGCCGCGGTTGATGGATCCGTGGCCGCAGCTGCCATCAAAACGCACTCAGGGCCACATGGCTGCGTGGGGCATTACGCGTATACCGTTAAGAGAAATAATTTGGCGGAGGTCACCGAAGGCCGTTTCACCATCAGTTCAAAGCCAGGTCCAGGGAGAGTGGTTGAAATCCGCACTTCGATCGGCACACCCGCGATGCTACGCGTGCGCGTACGCCGCCTCCCCGCAGCGACCCGCAGCAAAGCGCCCTCCACGCCCGGGCCCATAGTGGCTCGCCTCGGCGCTGCCGTAACCCCCACACAACTGACTCCCGTGGTCCCCCGGCCAGCCGATTTCGATGACTTTTGGACGGCGCAGTTGGCACGCTTAAAGCGGGTTCCCATTCACCCTGTACTGGTTCCTAAACCCTCCGCAGCGCCGGGAGTGAAGCTGTTTACCGTTACCCTGGACAGCGTTGGTTCTCATGTCCACGGCTACCTGGCCTACCCCGCCCATGCCCAAGCTCCAGGCCGAACCCCTTCTGCTTCTGATCGCGGTCCAGATTCTGGTGAGCGTTATCCGGCACTCATCCTCTATCAGTGGGCAGGCGTCTACAAGCTGGACCCCAGTTGGGCCACCGTTTGGGCCAGCCAGGGCTGGCTGACCTTCGACGTCGATTCCCACGATCTGTCACCCACACTGGGCACTGGCATTCCCGCCGATTACCAGAACATCGGCGACACCAATCGCAATCAGGACTACTTTCTAAAGATGTACCTGCGCGACACACGCGCACTGGACTTCATTCGCGATAACCCGCATTGGGACGGAAAGACGGTGGTGTTTATGGGCACCAGCATGGGAGGGCAGCAGTCTCTCGTAACGGCCGGACTCAATCCCGGGCGCGTCACCGCCGTTCTGGTTGATGAGCCCGCTGGATGCGACGTCGACGCTGATTTGCATGGCCGCCAGAAGGGCTATCCCTTTCTGCGCACCGGCGATCCTCGCGTGGCCCGGACAGCGCTCTATTTCGATCCCATCAACTTCGCTCCCCATATCACCGCCCCAACCCTGGTGGGCATGGGATTCATTGACACCATCGCACCCCCAGCCGGCATCTGGACCGCCTACAACTTGATTCCCGGGCCCAAAGAAGCCGTCCCGCTGATTGAGTCCAATCACAACAACATCACTCCAGATAAAGTTGCCGCGTTCACCCGCCGTGCCGCGCAGGTGTTGTCGGAACTGCGCGCTGGAAGGCCTTTCCGGCCGAACCCTTCCACGGCCTACCCTCACTAAAGTTCATGCGGGTCAACGTCGCTCCGCAGCCATAGCTGGAAACAGCACCTCCGGCCATTACGCCTGACGGGCTGCGGCGTAGAACCGAAAAGCCGCAAAACGCGGAGGCCCTCGCACTGGGCGAGGGCCTCAACGTACCCAATCTCTGTCTCTCAAGTTCAGTCCACAGTCAAAATCAACTTGCCGCTGCTCCCGCGCGTTTCAAGCAGTTGCTGCGCGGCCGAAGCCTGTTCCAAGGGGAAGGTTTGCCCAATAATCGTCCGCAACTTCTTACGGCGGACGTATTCCATCAGGTCCTTCATGGCGGTCTTCAGCAGTTCCGGCTCCTGCAGCAGTGTGTAAACGTACACGCCGTGGACGGCGTTGCTGTGGGCAAAAAGCAGTCCCGGGTCGATCGGGGCCATTTTGCCGCTCGCCGCTCCGTAGATGACCATGCGGCCCAGGTTGCGCAGCAAACCCATGCTTTTCTGCTGAACCTCCCCGCCCACCATCTCCAGAACCACGTCCACTCCCTCGCCGTTGGTCAGACGTTGCACTTCTGCCACAAAATCGTTCTGCTTGTAGTCGATCAGATGTTCCGCCCCCAGCGCTTTGGCACGTTCCAGCTTTTCGGCACTGCTGGCCGTTGCAAAGATCTCCGCGCCCAACTCGTGCGCCAGTTGCACGGCCGCAGTGCCCACACCGCCCGCAGCGGCATGGATGAGAATCCGTTCGTCCGGCTTCACGTCGCTGACGTAGAGGGCAAAATAGGCGGTCAGATTGGTCACCAGGAACCCAGCCGCCTCGACGGTCGGCATCTCATCCGGTACGCGGAAGGTCCAGGCATCCTTTGCGACCACTTGTTGGGCATAAGCCGCCTGGCAGACCGCCATGACTCGCTCACCACGGCGCGGCCCCTCCGCAACCACTCCTGCCACTTCCAGACCCGGAATAAAGGGAGGGTCAGCCTGGCCCGGATAAAAACCACGCCGCATCATGGTGTCGGCAAAGTTGACCCCGATGGCTTCAACGTTGATCAGGACTTCACCTTGTTGCGGGATAGGAGCGGGCACATCCTTGAGCTGTAAAACCTCGGGCGTTCCCAGTGCGGTGGCAACAACGGCTTTCATTCGTTTGCGTTCTCCTGAAACGAGGGCAGCCTCGGCTGTGGAGCCATGCTTGCCCGGCGCACCCCTGCATTCAAGTCTTTTTGGAGCGCGGCAGGGGCCGGCAGCGGCTTCGGCGCTCGCGTTGCCTGCTACTAGAAATTCTAGGCCACAAGCCCGGCCGCGAGCGGATAATCTTCGGCGCCGCTCCGGGAATCTCCCTTCGGCTGGCAGCACCGCCCTGGCAAACATGGCTTTTTTCCCCTGACCGCCACACGCTGTCGCGCTGCTGCTGATAAACTGACACGGACTCTATCGCATCATGCCGGAGAATCGAAAGCGCGTGACTGTTTTTCTGATGATTCTGGCCGCGGTCTGCCTGGAAGCTACTGGCCAAACCCTCTACAAGGCTGGTATCAACCGCGAGGCTGTGGTGCACGGCAGCCTTTGGCATCTCCCCAACCTGTTCAGCTTTGTCTGGCAGACCGTGACGAACTGGCGTGTCCTCTCCGGCCTCGCCGTCTACGTCGCCGAAGTCCTCCTCTGGTGGGTCATCCTCTCCCGCAGCGACATCAGTTACGCTTTCCCTCTGATGAGCATGAGCTATGTGCTCTTGCTCATCAGCGCACGCGTTTTCCTGCATGAACAGGTGTCGCTGGAACGCTGGATCGGAGCTTGCACCATCATGGTCGGCGTTTATCTCATCACGCGCACCGCCCCGCTTCATCACTGACCGTGGGGCAAACGCAACGCCTTTAGGAGCGTCGGCGAGACGGCAACTCTGACACGACCCGGCGCTGGCCGCCCCAGGCGAAACCCGCTTTTTACGCGTAAACGCTCCCGTTTTAAAGCCGTTTTTAAGTGAATGGGCCTGCCCTCACGGGCTAAACTGATCAGGTGCCGTCCCGCCCACTGATGAGCTGTTTGCGATCATTGCTGGCGTTTGCCCTTGCCGTTTCCATGGCCTGGGCGTGCAAAAAGCCCTCTTCCGATCCGCAACAGCATCTTGCGCTTCAGAACGCCACTACGGTTCGGAACGCCCTTAAGGCCTACCACCAGGAACTCAAGGCTTGGAATCGGCGGCAACTGCACGCGGGCCACGGTTTGGGCTTTTTCCAACTGCTCCACGGTACCGCCTACGAATACTTCCGCAACGATGCCCTGGACGCCATCCCCCACGAAGTGCATCAGTACGGTGGCTCGCGCTCGGCCCTGCATCGCAACCAGTTCGGTATTGACCTTGTCGGCCCCATTGGCCTGCATCCCGGCCCGGACAGCCCCACGCATTTTTCTTTTTCCTTCGAGGGCACGCGGGAAAGCATTGCTCGCCCTTACCTCGCCACCGTCCCAACGCTGGCGGAGCGGCAGGGAGACTTCTCCGACCTGGTCGACGCGGCTGGCAAGCAAATTCCGATTTACGACCCGGCCACCACCCAGCCCAATCCCAATTACGACCCCAACCAACCGGTTTCTTTCGGCAATCCGCAGTACCTTCGTCAGCAGTTTCCTGGAAACGTCATTCCCACCGCCCGCCTGGATCCGGTAGCACTTGCCCTCCTGCGGTATTTTCCGCTACCGAACACCAATGTCGGGCCGTTCCTGCAAAACAACTATTTCAGCAACGCGGTGGAACGCAACACGCCCAACGGTGGAATTCTTCATATCGACCATAATTTCAGTACCCGCCATCAGGCGACCCTGACGCTGAAAGGCTCGATTGGCCAACATGACGCGCCGTCCGTGTTGAACAACCCCGCTTCCCCCGATGCCCTCAACCAGGCCGCGCTGTCCCGCTCGCTGGACCTGAACGATCGCTGGTCTATCAGTGATCGCACCACCCAGGTGTTTTGGCTATCCATCAGCCAGGATCGCCAATCAGATTCCGCCCCTGGCGAGCAAAATTGGCCACAGCAACTGGGCGTGCAGGGTGTCACTGCCGACGTGTTCCCCAACATCAATCTAGGCGGCGGGTATCCACAGCTTGGGCAACAGAACCCGAACCAGAGCACCAACCGGGTTTACTGGCAAGTGGGCGACACGTTGTCACAACAGCGTGGCCGTCACGCGCTGAGCCTCAGTGCTCAGTTCCAGCAGCAGTTGCTCGGCTCCTACCAGGCCAACTATCCCGCCGGCAGCTTTCAGTTCAGCGGCCAGCAGACTTCCCTGCCTGGAGTCGTTGATACGGGGAGCAGCCTCGCCCAGTTCCTGCTTGGCGATGTCAGTCAGGCGCAGCTCAATCTGGTGCCGCAGGCCGGACATTACCGTGCCAGCAAAGCGCTCGTCCAAATGCAGGACCGCTACCCACTGCTGCGCGGGATGCAGTGGACCATCGGAGTCAACTGGAAGTACGTCACGCCCCGCCAGGAAGCGCAGGGGCATCAGTCCAGCTTTGACCTGTCGACTATCGACCCAGCCACGGGATTGCCCGGCGCCATGATCTTCGGCCACCGCCCCGGGCTTGCGGGACTGCAGCCTGCCCGCTCAGTCTTTGAACCCCATACTGGCTTGGCCTACAACTTTGGCCCCCACCGTGACACCATTTTCACCGCTGGCTACCAGATGCTCGATCAGGACTTCCCCATGTATGGTGAGAATTTCGGATCGCTGGGCTTTACCCTCAATCCACAGTACGTCTCGCCTAATGATCAGCTGCAGCCGGCTTTGGTCCTCGCGAACGGCTTCCCCAATGGTCCGGTTCCCCCATTTCTCTCTCCCTCGGTAGGAGACAATCAGGTTGTCCCCTACATCGAGCCTTCCGGACTGCTCCCCGTGCAGCAATTCTGGAATGCCGGGCTGGAAGAGCAGTTTGGCCCCAAGCTCGACCTGCGCGCCGGCTACAACGGTCAATTGCTGACCCATTCCTACGTCTGGAACGGCATCAACCTCAATGGCCTCACTCCCGCCGACCTCATCTACGGAGACCAGCTCTATAACCAGAGCTTCAGCCAGTCGCTCCGGCCATATCCGCAGGTCCTCAATATCGCCCTCGGCGGGGTCTATCCTTACGGCACGGAAACCTATAACGGTGGCTACATCACCCTGGATATCCGCGCTACCCACGGGCTCACTTTGGAGTCCACCTACAAATTCGGCAAGATCCTCAACAATTTCGGGGGTTGGTTCGGGCCGCAGGATGTCACCAATCTCTCCACCGAAAAGTCCATTGCGCCCTGGGATCGCAGCCGTAACCTCAATGCCAGCTTTTACTACCAACTTCCCGCTTTGCAAAACACCGATTTGGGCAGTCGTCTTCCTCACGCCAATCTGTTGCTGGGTGGCTGGAGCATCTCCGGTTTTCTCACCCTGGCCTCAGGTCAGCCCTTGATTTTCTATCCCGAGTTCAACAACACCGGCGGCGTCGCCCAAGGCCTGCGCGTAAACCTCGTTCCTGGCGTTGATCCGGAGGTGACGAATCCCTCGGCCAACGGCTGGTTTAATCCAGCCGCCTTTGCGCAGCCCGCCGACTTTACGCTGGGAGACGGTCCTCGTACCTCACCAAACCTGCGCGCTCCCGGCATATGGGGAACCGACCTTTCGCTTACCCACGACGCGACTATCGAGGGCACCACGACCCTTGAAACGTTCCTGGAGGCCTTCAACGCCTTTAACCACGCCAACCTGAATAGCCCTGACACAATGATTGGAAGCGCCTCCAGTCCCAACCTGCATGCGGGTAAAATTACTGGTTCCACCGGAGGACGCGTCATCGAGCTCGGCCTCCGCTGGGCGTTTTAACGATCTACTGGTGCCGATGCCTTTCTGGAATCAAACCTTGCGCCGATGGCCCGCTCTGCTTTCGGCACTGCTGGCGCTGCTCCTCTTGCCCTGTGCCGTTCACGCCTCCGGCAATGATGTCGAAACACCCTATAGGGAAATGCGCCTCGCCGTCTGGACGCCCCGTCATGTCACGTTAAGGGCTTCCCAATTGCATGTGCTCAGCACTGCCGGCCGCCTGCCTGTGGTCCGTTTGCAAAGCCCCTCCGCGCCCACCTTTATTTTTGTCGCCCTCGACTTCAGCAGCGATCCCAACGCGTCCCGAATTGCCCGTGGAGCGTTGCAGCGCTGGACCGTTCACCTCCCCAGAAATCAGTACGTGGGCCTGGTCAGCCTGGATGGTGGCCTGCGCTTTATTCAGGAACCTACCCGCGACGGCCCCCGGCTGGAACGCGAAATCAACGCGATCAGTCTCGCCAACCGCCCCGGTCTGCTCACCCAGCTTCCCAAGCTGGAAACATTTGTCTCTCGCCTGGAACGCCGTGGCAACATCCGCGCCGCCATCTTGTGCGTCACTGACAGTAATGTCTACAGCTATCGCGCCGGTTACGGCGCACCCACCATCAATGGCAGCGACCAGAACGACCTGAGCCGCGTTTTTGCCGGACGCGACCTGCAAATTAAAACTGATCAGGTCAACCAGCAACTGCTCCGCGCGCAGGCCCCCCTATTTATCGTCCATGTCGCCCCCGGCAATGATGCGCTCAACCTTCAGTACCGCGCCGGCCTGACGCAGTTTGCCCAGGCCACCGGTGGTGATTCCTGGTTCGCCGATAATTGGGACCAGATAGTGCCCCAACTGGAACTCGCCATCACCCGCATGGACACGTTTTCGCTGGCGGTGGTCCGCGCCCCCCGCTCCTCGCGGCCCTTGCGGCTTTCCTATTCCCTGGCAGGCGCGCCGCTGCCGGGGCGCCTGCGCGCGGTCAACGATGCCGGTGGCACAAAGTGACGGCCTCCTCCCCACTCCGCGCCCCACTCTGCCTGCTGCTGGTCGCTACGCTTCTCTGCCCCGCATGGGCCTGGGGACCGCGCGCGCATCGCGCTATCACCCGCCTCGCCGTGAGCGCTCTGCCATCTGCCTTGGCGCCTTTTACCGCCCATTCCCGTCGCCTGCTGCAACTGTGCAACGAACCCGATCGCTGGCGCCAGCCCCATCTCGCCGCCCTGAATGGGCAAAACGCCTTCGAGCACTTCATCAACCTCGAATGGGTTCCCCCGATGACCGCCTACCCGCCCGATCGCGCCCACTTTCAACGCTTGCTCAACCGCTCCACAAGGCTTGCGCCGGTTCACCAGGCGGCGCTGAGCCGGATTGGCGTTCTGCCTTACGCCGTCGCGGAAACCTACGACAAGCTGGTCGTCGCGTTTGAAGACTATCGTTTGGCAAAACTGCGTAACCGCCCTCTCAGCCCTTCCATTCAAGACGCCGTACAGTGGATGGGCCTCCTCAGCCATTACGCCGGCGATGGCTCACAACCCTTGCACACGACCATCAACTACGACGGCTGGCGCGGCCCGAATCCCGCCCACTTTCGCCGCCGCCGTGGTATTCACGCTCTTTTTGAAACTACCTTTGCCGGGCGAGCCCTCGACGACCCCGCCTTCCGGAAGCAGTTGCAGCAGCAGATGCGCCCAGCGCACCCGTACTCCGGTGATGTCCTGCAGCTTTACTGGCAGCATCTCTATCAGGTTCATGCCGCGGTCCCGGAACTCTATCGTCTGAACCAGCAGCGGGCTTTTGCCGGCGACGGCACCCCGGCGGGACGCGCTTTCCTGCAGCATTGTCTTTTGGATGGCGCCCAGACCCTGGCCAATCTTTACCTCACCGCCTGGCGGCAGAGCCGCGCCATGCTCGCTGCTCGCGCGCAGCGCAGGCGCTATTCTCACCGGGTGCAATGAACACTCTGCAAAGCACGTCCAGCGGGGCGGTAGTGATCGACAAGCCGGCCGGGTGGACCTCGCACGACGTGGTCGCGCGCGTGCGCCGTCTCCTTCATCAGCGCTCGGTTGGCCACATTGGCACCCTCGATCCTTTAGCAACGGGCGTATTGCCTCTGCTGTTCGGCGACCTTACCCGGCTTGCTCAATTCTTTCTGCACGCGGAGAAGGAGTACACCGCCACCATTCGCTTTGGCTTTGCCACCACAACTTATGATTCCGAGGGCGAGCCTGTCGGACTCACAAGCGACTGCGGCCCCAGCCGCACAGAAATAGAAGCGGCGCTCGCCCGCTTTCGCGGCAATATTTTCCAACTGCCCCCCGCTTTTTCCGCCAAAAAGATCGCCGGCCAGCGAGCCTACGCGATGGCGCGCGCCCAAAAACCGGTCACCTTGACCCCGATTGCCGTAGAGATTCATTCCCTGGAACTGCTCCGTTACGAAGAGCCCTTCTTGCAGGTTCACCTGCACTGCTCCAGCGGTACCTACGTTCGTTCCATTGCGCATGAGCTTGGACAGGCTCTCCGCGTGGGGGCGCATATTACCCAATTGCGCCGCGAACGCGCCGGCAACTTCACCCTGTCCCATTCCTGTACCCTTGAACAGCTTGCGGAACTCGGCCAAAACGATAAGCTGGATTCCATCTTTTTTCCGGAAAGACTTTTGTTGAACCAGTTCCCAGCCGTGATCCCTCCTGAAGATATCCTGCGCCGCATGGTGCAGGGGCAGCGAGTGAATCTCCCGGATTTCTCCTGCGCACCATTCGTACGCGTCTTCAATGGACAAGAGCAGATCGTTGCTATAGGCCAACGCCTCAGTGGCTCCATGTTTCATCCCAAATTGGTTCTTCGAAAATCTACTACTGGCGCGCAAGTTGGACTAAAATAAACAAATTCACGATCCCGCATGAATGCAAGCGATAAGATGGCCATTAAGTTGACCCGGGAGGAGGTGTTCTGCTGGCGCTGCGGCTGCGATCTCACCCGTCGAAAACCGTCCAATGTCTGGGAGCGCCTGCTCAAACGACTGGGCATGAGCACCTACGCCTGCCGCCGGTGTGGATGTAAGCGCTACCACTTTTAGCTCTCACCAGTGATGGTGGCACGCCTGGTTGCGACACTGCTAGCATGCTGATATGGCCGACCTGCTGCCTGCCCTTCGCGCCACGCTGGACATATTCCCCTCCACCGACGCTAAACACCCTGGTCTCGTTCTGCGCGACCCCTTTGGCTACACCCGCTCGGTACTGGTCATTCCACCGGTTTGGTTTGGAGCGTTGAGTGCTCTCGACGGTGCGCACACGATGGAACAGGCCGAGCAAGTTTCGCGACGCTTGACGGGGATCGAGCTCGGCCACGAACGGCTCCAGCAACTCCTGCAATTGCTCCGCGAACACGGCTTCCTGCAGACCCCCGAGTTCGAGGCACTGCGCCGGCAACGCATCGCTGAATTCCGCGGCCTTCCTCAACGCCCCATGTCCCACGCCGGCGCCGCCTATCCTGCGATTGGCGAAGCGGCGCAGCAGCTCCTGACCTCATTTTTCAGCGGAGGCTCCACGCCTGGAAACCGTATCACCTCCTTTTCTCCACAACCAAAGCAACGGCGCCTGCTCGCTATTGCGGCGCCTCACGTCTCCCCTCATGGCGGCATCCGCTCTTACGTGTCGGCCTATCAACAGCTCCCCGAGCTCAACGGACGTACCGTAATCATTCTCGGAACCTCCCATTACGGCGACGCCAATTGCTTTGGTGTTACCGCCAAACCCTACACCACGCCTCTCGGCCAGTTGGAAGTCGACCAGGAGGCACTCTCATTTCTTCGCGCTCGCGCCGGAAGCGCGCTGGTGGAAGAAGACTATTGTCACGCGATAGAGCATTCCATCGAATTTCAGGCTCTCTTTACCAGTTATCGCCAACGCCAGCCCCCGCGCATTCTTCCCATCCTTTGTGGTCCGTTGGCCCATGATCCAAGCCAGCCCGGCATGGAGCCGCCCCCTGTCCGTCAATTCCTCGACGCCCTCGAGACTTTAGCCCACCAGCGCGGCGAAGAGCTCTTCTGGATTCTCGGCGTCGACTTTGCCCACATCGGCAAGCGCTACGGGGATGAACAGGCGGCGCAGAACGACAGCGCGCGCATGAGCGAGGTGGAACGCCACGACATGGAGCGCCTACGCGCGCTCCAAGCCGCGGATCTCCGGGGCTTTCGCTCCCTTGTTCACCCCGCCCACCCGAAGCTCGACACCGCTCTTGCCCCAGATGTCCTGCGCTGGTGCGGCTATTCCCCCCTGTATACGTTCCTGCGCACCACCAGCCCGCATAGCGGCGATTTGCTCTGCTACGAACAGTGGAACATCGACCCGGGATCGGTAGTCTCCTTCGGCGCCCTGCGTTTTTACGCCTGATTTCCCGCGCTGGCCGTTTTTCAGACATTAGAATCCACTGCGAAACGTTTCCGGCCGCTACTTCCCAGCAGAACTCCCTCCTGATTGAGGACGTGCGGGATTCTGTATCCGCGCACCTCCCCATGGCGCCACCTGATGGTGCGACCGGCTCATGCGGTGACCCGCGCCCTCGCCAGAATCACCCCGCACAACTGGGCAGCGGAATCTGACAACTCCTCGCCCCCTGACTATTAACTGCCGCGTCACTTGCCCCGACGCCCGCATTGTGACCGGTTGCAACGCTCGTGTAGACTCAAAGTGCCTGTGGAACAGCTCTTGATTGCCCGGAAGCGCTTTTGCTGTTGTCCGACCCTCTTGCGCCATGTTTAACGATCGCGTCCTGCATCGCCCCATTCACACCGTCGCCGTACTGGGTGCGGGCACCATGGGCAGCCGCATCGCCGCTCATCTTGCTAACCAGGGCGTAGCCGTCTTTTTTTTTGATCAGCCTTCTTCATCCCCTTCTGATCGCAACGCGGCAGTGCGGAGGGCCCTGGAGGAGCTCCGCGATCTTTACCCTCCCGCCTTTTATGACCTGTCCAGCACGGCGCGCGTCCGCCTCGGAAATTTTGCCGAGGATCTTCCGCGCCTGCGCGAGGCCGACTGGGTTATTGAGGCCATCACCGAAGATCTGGAAGCCAAACGCGCGCTGCTTACCCGCGTGGTACCACACCTGAACGCGCAAGCCGCCCTCACCACCACCAGCAGCGGCCTGCCCATTGCCCAGATCGGCGCCGGCCTGCCCGCTGAAGTAGGCCGCCGCTTTTTCGGCACGCATTTCTTTAATCCCCCGCGCTACACCCGCCTGCTGGAGCTCATCCCCACGCCCCACACCGATCCTGCCGTTCAGCACTGGATCAGTGACTTCGCCGACCGGCGCCTCGGCAAGAGCGTCTTGGTCGCCAAAGACACGCCCAGCTTTGTCGCTGGCCGCATCGCCAATTTCTTCCTCATGAACGCCATCCACGTCATGCAGGAAATGCGCCTCACCATCGAAGAGGTCGATGCCCTCATCTCCAACGTTGGCATGTGGGGCGATCACGCTGTCTTCGGCACCATCGATCTCGTTGGCGTGGAAGCCTTCAGCGGCATGCTGCGCAACTCTTACGCCCAACTTCCCAACGACGAGTGCCGTGACTTGTTTCAGCTTCCCCAATTCATGCAGGACATGCTGCAGCGCGGATGGGTCGGCGAAAAAACCGGCCAGGGATTCTATAAACGTGTCGAACGCTCCGAGCAGCAGACCGAAATTCTCACCCTCGACCTGAGCGCCTTCGAATACCGGCCCCGCCATCGCGTCCATCTTGCTTCCCTGGAACAGGCCCGCAATCTCGATGAGCCGCTCGACCGCCTGCGCTATCTCATCCAGGAACGTGACGAAGGCGGCCAGTTCCTCTGGCGCATCCTCACTGATCTATTCCTCTATGCCGCCCATCGCGTGCCTGAAATCGCCGACGAACCCTATATCGTCGATCAGGCCATGCGCTGGGGCTACAACTGGCTCATGGGCCCCTTTGAACTTTGGGACGCGCTCGACCTCGGCGCGACCTGCCAGCGCATTCGCCAAGATGGCCGTTCCCTTCCCCCGTTTGTGGAACGCCTGTTGCAAAGCGGCGCCCGCGCCTTCTACCGCACCTTGCAGGCGCCTGCCGCCTCCTCCATGGGGCGCGCTCCGGATCTGGTCCGCACCCTGCTCAATTTTTCCCCGCGCACGCTCACTTATCAGCCCGTCCACAACCCTCCCGGCGTTCTGCAGTTGAGCCGTTATCGCGGCGCCCGCGAAGTACAGCGTAATCCCGGCTGCTCCATGCTCGACCTCGGCGATGGTATCGGCTGTCTCGAACTGCATACCCGCAATAACGTCATGGGCCCCGACATCGTCCAAATGGTCACCCGGGTCCTCAACGACCACGAGTCTCCGTTCGATGCCTTTGTCATCACCTCCGAGTCGGAACACTTCTGTTCCGGATTAAACCTGCATGCGCTGCTCATGGACATCCAGGCCGAGAGCTGGGATGAAATTGAAGCTTCCGTGCTCTCCCTGCAGGCCATGACCGGCGCCCTCAAACGCTCCCGTCGCCCCGTCGTGGTCGCTCCCTTTGGCTGGACCCTGGGCGGCGGTTGCGAAATGGTGCTCAATGCCGCCCACGTCATGGCCCACGCCGAACTCTATATCGGCCTTGGCGAGCCCGCCTATGGTTTAGTGCCCGCCGGCGGCGGGTGCAAGGAAATGCTGCTCCGCGCCGTGCACAGCGCCCTCGCCCTCCAGCCCGACGGCTTACGTCCCGATGGCGTGGAAGTGCAACAGGCCATTCGCACCGCCTTCCACACAATCCTCTTCTCCCGCGTCTCCCGATCGGCGCAACAGGCGCGGCAGTTGGGTTTTTTGCGCAGCACCCACCCCGTCGTCGCCAATCGTGACCGCCTGCTGGCCGCCGCTCGCGAACAGGCGCTGCATATCTTCCGCGAAGGCTATGCCAGCCGTCCCCCCGAAACCGTTCCCGCTCCCGGCCGCAATTTGCGCGCTACCCTCCTCATGGAGGTCTATCTCATGCGCATGGCCGAAACCATCACCGAACATGAAGCCAAAATCGCCGCCCACCTTGCCGGCGTCATGAGCGGCGGCGATGTCGCCGCCGGAGTCCCCTTGTCGGAGGATTACTTGCTCGAACTTGAGCGCGAGGCCTTCCTCTCCCTTTGCGGGGAGCGCCGCACCCAGGAACGGCTGCAGTACACCGCCAAAACCGGTCAAACACTTCGCAATTGACCTGCTTCGGCCTATGAAAGATGCCTTCATCATCTCCGCTCTGCGCTCCCCGGTGACCCGCGCCGGCAAGGGCAGTCTGCGCGCCACTCGCCCCGACGACCTGGCCGCCGCCGTTCTGCAGGGCGTTTTGCAGCGCGCCCGCCACGGCGAGGAACAGCGCCTGCCCGCCAGCGAGATCGAAGATGTCATTCTCGGCTGCGCCACTCCCGAAGCCGAGCAGGGACACAATATTGCCCGCATCGCCGCGTTACGTGCCGGATTTCCCGTCACCAGTTCCGCCATGACGGTGAATCGTTTCTGTGCTTCGGGCCTGGAAGCCATTGCGCTCGCCTCCGAGCGCATCCACGCCGGCGTCGACCTCATCGTGGCCGGCGGCGTCGAAAGTATGAGCATGGTCCCGGTCGGCGGCCATAAGCCTTCCCCCAATCCCGCCCTCATCGAGTCCCGCCCCGATACCTATCTCAGCATGGGCCTCGCCGCCGAGCGCCTGGCCTTGCGCTACGCCATCCCCCGAGCCCAGGCCGATACCTTCGCCCTGCGCAGTCACCAGAAAGCCTGTAATGCCCAGGACTTCGGGAAGTTCCACGACGAAATCCTTCCCATCCAGGCGCAGCTTCCCGGCGACCCGCAGCTGCACCGCTCCGGCGGCCAGTGGGAGGAACGCCTGATTGAAAAGGATGAGGGGCCCCGCCGCGACACCTCTTTGGAAGCCTTGGCGGCGCTCAAACCCGCCTTCCACGCCCGCGGTCAGGTCACCGCCGGCAACGCCTCACAACGCAGCGACGGCGCGGCCGCTCTCCTGCTCGCTTCCAAAGAGCTTTGCAAACGCCATCAGTTGGAACCCATTGCTCGCCTGGTCGCTTATGCCACCGCCGGAGTCGAGCCCGCAATGATGGGCACCGGCCCTGTTCCAGCCATCGCGCGCGTCCTGGAGCGTGCCAGCCTGCGCTTGGAGCAAATGGAGATTATCGAACTCAACGAGGCTTTTGCCGTGCAGGCGCTGGCCGTTATCCAACTGGCGGGCTTGGACAGTGCCCGCGTCAACGTAAATGGCGGCGCCATCGCTCTGGGCCATCCCTTGGGCTGCACCGGCGCTCGCCTGGCCGTCAGCGCTCTCGCGGAATTACGCCGCCGCAGCGCCCGCTATGCTCTTATCGCCTTGTGCGTCGGCGGCGGCATGGGCGCGGCCGCCATCTTCGAAAACCTCGCTCGCTAGCGCTGTTCCTGTTTTTTCCCCAGGCTTGCCGACCGCCACTCCTCCAACCGCTGAAAACTCCGCCGCACCTGTCCCAGGACCTGCTCCAGGTCGTCCCCCTGGGGCTCGATTTCCAGCACCCACGGAATATCATCCCCCATCGCCGGAATCAGTTCCGCCCAGGCCACGGTGCCTTCCCCCGGCCACAAATGCTCGTCGCGTTCCCCACGATTGTCATGCAGATGCGTCGAGCGAACCCGCGCGCGCAGCACCTTCCAGGCGTTCATGACCCCGCCGGAACCGAACTCTCCCGGCGTCAGATTCGCGTGCCCGCTATCCAGGCATACACCAAGATCGTCCAAGTGCGTCGCCGTCAGAAATTCCTCCAGCGCCCCGGGTGTCGCCAGAGCGTTGGGAATGTTCTCCAACAGCAGCGTCACTCCTCGTTGCCGCGCCAGGATGCGCAGCCGCTCGATACTGGTAAAGGCGGCATCGAACTTCGCTTGGCTGGACTCCTCGCGCCCTATTCCCAGGTGCTGCACAAAATAGCGGAATGCCACCCTGTCCGCCAGGTCCAGGGCGCGCTCAATCTCCTCCAGCGCGGCACTGCGCTGCCGCCGGTCCGGGTGTGCGATATTGAGCGGCGGCTCTCCCCGCCCCCCTCCCTCGCCACCATACATGGGGCTGTGCAGCGAGTGCAGTTCCACTCCGCTTTGCCGCACCCAGTTCGCCACCGCCTCCACCTGTACCTCATCGCGGTAATCGAAGCTGTGTCGCGCGCAAAACAGTTCAATGCCTTGCACTCCCACCTGCGCCAACCGTTCCAGGAGCGAAGTGTGCAGACGTTGCCTGGAGAAAAGATAGGTGCTTACAACGCGCTTGGGCATAGCAAACTCCTCCACTCGCTTCTCCGCTCCCGGCAGCGGCCTTATTGCGGCCTTGTTCAGTAGAATACAAGAGGACGCGCCGCTGAAACATGCCAATGCGGCCGCTGCGGCGCTCATGCAATCATGAACTCTTCCTTACTTCTCGAAGCTGCTAAATCCGGCGACCTCACGCAATTGCAACACCTGCTGGGTCAAGATCCCGCCCTCGCTCGAACCTGCAACGAGCAGGGCGTCAGCGCCGTCTTTCTTGCCCTCTATCGCGGCCACAGCGCGGCCGCCGGCCTCTTATTGCAACACGGCGCGGAACACTCTTTGTTGACTGCCGCCGCGCTCGGCGATTGTGAACAACTGCGCCAACAACTCTCCGCCGGTACTTCCCTGAACCAGTTCAGTCCCGATGGCTGGACCGCTTTGCACCTGGCCGCCTTCCTCGGTCAAGCGGCCACACTGCAACTTCTGCTGGAGCACCGCCCGGAAACCAACACGCTCTCGCAAAATGCCCTGTGCTGCACTGCTTTAGGCGCCGCCGCCGCTCGCAATCAGTTACAGTGCGTGGAACTGCTTTTGCAGAGCGGCGCCGACCCCGATCTGCCTCAAGCCGGCGGCTTTTCTCCGCTGCACCTCGCCGCCCACCATGGCTTCGAGCGCCTCGCCTTGCTGCTGCTCACCAGCGGCGCCGATGCGGACAGGAAAAACGACTCGCAGCAAACTCCCCTGGATCTCGCGCTCCAGCGCGGCCATGCCGGCATCGTGGAAATGCTTTGGCCTTCGGAAACTCCGGTGAACTGACAGATGGTTTCCATGTCTTCACTCCTCGAACAAATCGAGCAGTTGCGCGAGACGATCCGCCGTCACGAGCATCTCTACTACGTCCTGGACCAGCCTGAGCTTACCGACGCCGAGTTTGACCGGCTGATGCTTCGTCTCAAGGAATTCGAGCGCGAACATCCTGAACTAATTAGTCCCGACTCGCCCACCCAGCGCGTGGGCGGTCAGCCTCGCGAAGGTTTCGTCAAGGTGCGCCACAGCACCCCTTTGATGAGCCTGGATAACGTCT
This sequence comes from Acidobacteriota bacterium, assembly GCA_027459505.1. Lineage (GTDB taxonomy): Bacteria > Acidobacteriota > Terriglobia > Terriglobales > SCQP01 > DAIDIE01. Next base: position 80,735 of record DAIDIE010000043.1, on the reverse strand, counting down.
ACAGCGAGCAGGAACTGCTGGATTTCGATCGCCGTGTCCGCGAGGGCGCCGGCGAAGCTAATATCGCCTACGTCACCGAACTCAAACTCGACGGTTTGAGTATCGTACTGCACTACGAACAGGGACGGCTGGAGCGCGCCCTTACCCGTGGCAATGGCGAAATCGGTGAAGAGGTGACTGCCAACCTGCGCACGATTCCCTCGGTCCCTCTGCGCCTCTCCGCCGCCCAGCTGCAGCAGCTTCCAGAGGAGGCGCGGCCTCGTTTTGAAGTGCGCGGCGAGGTGCTTATGCCGCGCCAGTCGTTCAGCGAACTCAATGAAACGCGCGCCGCGCAGGGACTGCCGCTCTTCGCGAACCCCCGAAACGCCGCCGCCGGCGCCGTCCGTACCCTCGACGCGCGTGTGACCGCGGAGCGCAAACTGGATTTCTTTGCCTATTACCTGCTTCACGATGGCCAGTTCCTCTGCCCGTCGCACTATGACGGTTTGCGCCTCTTACGCGCCCTCGGCCTGAAGGTCAATCCTCACAGCCTTCTGCACCATGGCATCACGGCTGTCTGGGACTACGTTCAGGCGTGGGAGGACAAGCGCGACTCGTTGCCCTACGAAATTGATGGCGTCGTGATTAAGGTCGACAGCGTCGATCTGCAACGCCGCCTGGGCGCGACCAGCAAGTTTCCGCGTTGGGCTACCGCTTACAAATACGCTGCCCGCCAGGCCGTCACCAAACTGCTCGACATCGGCATCAGCGTGGGACGCACGGGCGCGCTCACCCCTTTTGCTATCCTGGACCCGGTTGCCCTGGGCGGCGTCACCGTCAGCCGCGCCACCCTCCATAACGAAGATGAAATTCGCCGGCTCGACCTCAAGATTGGCGATTTCGTCCTCGTCGAGCGTAGCGGCGACGTCATCCCCAAGGTTCTCCGCGTCGAGCTTGATCGCCGACCCGCCGGCGTTCGTGAGTTTCGCATGCCGGACCTCTGTCCCGTCTGCGGCGCCCACGCCCACAAGGAAGAGGGCGAAGCCGTGCTGCGCTGCGTCAACACCAGTTGCCCCGCTCAGCTCAAGGAAAACCTCGTGCACTTCGCCCACCGCGGAGTGATGGACATTGACGGGCTCGGCCCCTCCCTGGTCGATCAACTCGTCAATCATCTGGCAGTGCGTAACGTGGCCGATCTCTACCAACTCACCGAAGAGCAGTTGACCAGCCTGGAACGCGTCGGCGCCAAGTCCGCCCGCAATCTCCTGGGGCAGATTGACCGCAGCCGCTCCAATTCCCTCGACAGGGTCATCTACGGCCTCGGCATACGCCATGTGGGCGAGCGGACCGCCAAAGATCTCGCCGGTCATTTCGGTTCGATCGACGCCCTGATGAACGCCTCCGTCGAGCAGCTCCAAAGCGCTCCCGAGGTCGGCCCACGCATTGCCCAGTCCATCTTCGATTTTTTCCAGGAACCCGCCAACCGCGCGCTGGTGGAACGCCTCCGCCACGCCGGTTTGCGCTTTGAGCAGGAGAAGAAAACGGCCACTGCCACACCCCTCGCCGGCAAGACCCTGGTTTTGACCGGAACTCTGCCCAGCCTGTCACGCGATCAGGCAAAACGGATGATTGAAGAGGCGGGAGGCAAGGTCGCCGCGGCGGTAAGCCGCAAAACCGACTACGTCATTGCCGGCGAAGAAGCTGGAAGCAAGTTGGAAAAGGCTCGCGAACTCTCCATCCCCGTCCTCGATGAGGAAGGCCTGCGCACCCTGCTGCAGTCGTAATCACCGGAGGTTGCAGCGGCGCTCGTCCAGGTGATGCGGGCCGACTTGCCCTGGCAAATCTCGTTTTCAAGCAAGCGCCGCCTGGAGATCAGGCTCCAGCCACATCCGGTTAGCGTCGCCCGGACTGCCGCCGCTTGACCGCGACCAGTTGCAGAGTGTCTTTCTCCAGCCCGCGCCGCAATTGCAGCCGTGCATGCTCCGCCCAGGCGCTAGTGTTGTCGATGCGCAGGTAAGCCCGCCAGTGCGCCATTGCCCGGCGGCGCTGCCCGCTTTTTTCGTAGGCCAAAGCGAGGTTATAATGCGCATCGCCATAGCGTGGGGCGATCGCTACCGCTCGTTGGTAGGCATCGATGGCCTCCGTCAATCGACCGGTTTCGTCAAGTACATTCCCCAGATCAAAAAACGCCAGCGCGTATTCGGAATCGATTTCCACCGCAGTGCGGTAACAGCGCTCGCACTCCTCGAAGTTGCCCTCGTGATAACGTAGCGTGCCTAAATTGATCCAGGCGCTGGCATGCCGCGGATTCAATTCCAGACAATGCAGGTAGGCCTGAATCGCTTCCGCGCGCCGCTCCGGCTCCGGCTCCAGCGACACTCCGTAGGCAAACCATTCATCCGCCACCCAGGAGAAACGCTGGCTCTTGGCCGGCAGCGCCCTGGCCCCCCCCGGCGCTTGGGAACTCAGGTCAAGCGTCAGTTGACCGGAAACGGCCTCCATTTGCTGTCCCTCATGGCTCACCAGCAGCCGGTGCCGTGCCGCAAACAGCCCCAGTTGCGCCAACGGATCGGAAAGCTGCGCGTAACGCTCCCGCACCGCCTCCAAGCCTTCGCGGATTTCCCGCAGCGAGACCTGGCTGGACAGTGCTTCCAGCTTGCGCAGCGCCAGAAGGTCGCCAAAGCTGTAGTTCTCCCGCCGCTGATAAATCCCGTTGCGCTCCCAGCGGCTCAGCTTCTGCGAGCTCAACTTTAAAACCCGCAATACTTCCGCGCGGCTAAAGCTCTCCCGCACCTTGCCAACCGTTGCTGCTGCTTGGCTGCCGCTGGAGACCTCTTCCTGCGTCCCAGGAACGATATCGGTTTCGCTCTGCTCAGGCATAGCTGGAACCCAGTACTGCGATTCATCCCTTTGCCCTATCGGCAAAAGTGTGAAGTCATTTGATACTCTGATTTCAGCCCCAACACAAGGGGTATTTCATCCTCGCACCCCAAAATGTTGTGGTGCCTTGAGAGTTCAGTGTAGCTGTTTGTCCCAAATTGGGCCACCCCCACCCCTGCAAACGCTTCCCTGCTCATCCACCTCTGCGCCTGGACCATTACCGATACTTCCACCCCCACCGATCTACCCCAGCCTCGTCCCTCTTCGACTAACCCCGCTTCGCAGCTGGGGATTGGCGGCTCCTGGGGTGAGTACGGCCCCACAGGACCGCCACTCCCTGCGGACAACCGACAGCGAGCAACACCCGCTCCCCCGCCCGCTAGTGCGTCTCTGTGTACCTTCCCAGCTCCTCGCCGCGTCTGTAGCATCAAATCGAGGTGAGGAGTAGCCACAAAGGAACCTGTACCCATGGTCAACCCGACGGACAATCCACCCTATAAGCCGATGAATGGCCACGAACCTCTCGACAACCACGTCTCCCAGCTACCGCTCTTCCGCTCTCGTCGCCGAGCCGCCCTGACAGGCTTTTTCGGCCTTGCCTTGGCGCTTGGCCTGGCAGCGTGCAGCCAATCGGTGTCCATTGCCCGTCTTCTCTCCGACCCGTCGCACTGGAACAACAAGACCGTTCAGATTCACGGCACCGTTCAAAATGCTGTCGGCTTGCTCGGCGAGGGCATGTACTCAGTCAGCGATGGCACCGGAAAAATCTGGGTGATCAGCAACAGCGGCATTCCCGGCAAGGGCGTTCGCGTAGACGTCGTGGGGACAGTCTTCCAGGGCGCGCAGTTTATGGGCCGTTCCCTCGGCGTCGCCCTGCGCGAACAACACCACAAGACGCATTGAAACAACAGAAGACCGGAAACTTGGGCTCACCGCAAACGCCCGGCAGGAAACCCCTCCTCATCCGAACTTGCAGGCCGGGTTGCGGATCGCTGCCGGCAAAGCAAAGTTGTTTCAGGACCGCTCCGGCCAGAGAGTACAGCCCTTTGGGAAGCTGGCGCAGCGGCACAGCCGCTTTTATTCCACCCGCTTCGGTGTCCGGCCCCACCCCAAGCCGCGCGGCGCGGCTTGGGGGCCCCGGCCGAAGCTCACGGATGGTGGCCGCGCTTTACTAGCCCGAATTCGTCACACAACGGGGCTTCTCGATCTAGCGGCATGCGGCTTTTCCTGTTGAGAAAAGCCGCACACCTATCCGTCCCTCCGATTCACCCGGTGACGAACTCGGGCGTCGCCAGCGGTGCGGGACCTAAACAGCAACCCCGGACCGTCGCTACGACTTCGGCCTGCGATTTCGAACTCGAAAACAGTTCGACTCGGCCCTGGCTCGTAGAGAACGAACCACTTCCGCGTAAGGCTTCAGAAACAGGGCAACCAGCACCTGACAACTTCGCCTCAGCTATGCCAGAATCAGCATGGTTAGCGCACCGGGAATTGGCGCCTCTACAATCAGCACTGCAAGGGACAGCCCTTAAATCGTTGTAGCGAAAGCTGGTTCTGAGAGCGCAGAAACCAGGCTGCCCGGAAACGGCGAAAGCCAAATGCTATGAGCGATTCGTTTACCAACCTGCTGATTCTGCTGGTCGGCATCTTTTTTCTGGTGACCATCCCTCTTCTGGTGGTCGCACACCGGCTATCGCTGCTCACGCGCGCCATGTACCGCATTGAGGGGATGAACGTGCGCAGCCTGCAGCGTTGGGGCGGCTGACCAAAGCTGGCCTTTTACAACCCGGCGAAAAACGTGGCTAACTGGACCGCCAGTGGGTCAAACATCGAACGCACCCCCGCCAGAATCGACGTGTGGTCACGTCCCGGAACCCGCACCAGCCGCGCCTTGCCGCCCTGCGCTTGAATGGTATGCGCCATTCCCTCCGCCTGCTCTCCCAAACCCGGCAAATCGTGTTCCGCATATGCCAGGAAGAAGGGCGGCGTCCCGTGCCCAACGTAAGTCCGCGGAGATGCCTGCCGGTACTGCTCTTCCTCGCGTCCAAATACCGACGCCAGATAATCCCCTGCCAAGAACCGGTAGGGGAGCAGATCGTAGACGCCGCTGATGGCCACCACCGCTCGGATCTGGGTCCGCTCAATCCCTGCCCGCCGACGTGCCGCTGGCTGCAGCGCCAGCAACGATGCCAGGTGCGCGCCCGAAGAGTGCCCTCCCAGAATGAGCCCATCCTGCTTCACCCGCTCGCCTGCGTAATCCAGCGTCCACCGCAACGCGTCGGCCACATCCTCCAATTGCTGGCGGTATGGCGCTTGCGGCGCGAGGCGGTGATTGGGCAACATCACCGCAAAACCAAAACGCACCAGGGTCTCCCCTAGTGCGCCATAAAATTCCTTGCTGCCTCCCCGCCAGCCGCCGCCATGAACAAACAGCAGCAGCCGCGCCGGTTCGGCCTTAGCCGGCAGAAACAAATCCAGGCGTTGGCGTGGATCGCTGCCGTACGCGTGCTCGCTGACCAAGGGGCTGGAATGCTCCGCTTTCATACCCCTCCAGAATTGAATGCGGGCGGAATTTGCGGACACCGCCCGCCTTATGATTAATGGGCCTTCACCGTCTCCGCATTGTTCAGCTGCGCCAGTGTTTGCTTCACCGTCGCGGCAATCTGTCCGGTTGGCTGCAGCGTCAGGTACTGTTTAAACGCCGCACGCGTTCCCGCCGGAATGATTGGCTGGCTCGTCTTGCTGTCGTAGCTGGACTGCGCCAAAAGAGCCATTCCCTTCAGGTAGTAATTATTGGCGTTCTTGGGGTCGGCCTGAATGGCCTTGTTCAAAACCGCCACTTCATCGGCATTGTCGTTCTTCTGCGACAAGCGAACCGCCGAATTGTAATAGAACCGCCCCGCATCCGCCGGATCCAGCGTAGCCGCCTTGTCCAATTCCGGCAGCGCCGCCTTTCCCTGGCCGTTTTCGATCATCGCCTCCGCCAGCGTGTCGTGAAACCCGCCATTCGTTGGGTCCAGTTGAATGGCCTGTTGCGCCGAGGCAATCGCCTGCGGATACTGCTTGGCGTTCAAATAAGCGAACGCCAGATTACCTTTGATCACGGAAACCGTGGGCGCCAACGTCTGCGCCTGCTGCAAAGTCTGAACCGCCCCCTGCCAATTCCCCGCCTGGCCCTGCGTGCTGGCCTGCTTCAGCATCCCGTTGAGTTGATTCAGCAGCTTCTGCTGTAGACCCTTTTGAGCGGCAACCTTGTTTCCCTGTTGCCCCGCTCCGGCCTGTGGTGCGGCCCCCTGCTGCCCACCCTGGGCGCCCTGTCGCGCCTGCGCTTCCGCCGCTTGCTCTTTCAAATTGATATTCAAATGGGTGCGGTCTATCTTCGATTGCACCTTCTGCTTGTAAACCATCTTCCCATCGGGGGTGAATATTTCCATCTCATAAGAGCCGAAGGGCAGTCCAAAATGACCGTATGAACCCTTCTTGTTGATCTTTACGGGATAGTTGCGGTTAGTGAACTCCAGCGAATGGAACACCACCTTCCCGCCGGCCAACGGTTTGCCGTCAAACCCCAGCACCTTCCCGTAGATGCCGCCGACCACCTGCTGCGCCCCCGCTCCCGCTACCAGCAGGACTAATGCCAGCGCCAAGCCGGCTACGCGTACCAATCGATTCATGAACCGCTCCTTTCGTCCTTCTCCACAGATGCCGTCCACCTCTCGCAAGACGCGAAATCTTGTGGACGCGAGTTTCTTCCGCGACGCCACTCTACCCAGTCCGCTCTCATTACGGCCTGGCGGCAACGCCCGAGTTCTGCATGCCCAGCCACTTGCCCCCAAAAGGCCAATTGCTGGCACCAGTATTGTAAGCGTTTCAACTCTCGCCCGGCTGCACCTTGCGTCAATGCGTCCCAAACCGTTAGAAGTCTCCGGTTTGGGACGTTTGCGTTTTCGCAACCGCCGCCAAGGAACCGGGGTCGTCCAACTCCCGGTCACTTTCCCATTGCAACTGCTCCTCAACCCTTCACCGCGTCTCGTAAAATCCCCGCCAGGTCCTGCTCTACCCGTTCCGCTATCGGCCGTAGGCTCGCGTCCACATGTCCCATCAAGCGTGTCGGCCGCAACGTTGAAAGCTCCACTACGCCGCCACGTTCATAAACCGCTATGCGACAGGGCAACAGTGTTGCCGCTTCCGGATGCTGCCGCAGTACCTCGTACGCAAGCTTCGGATTGCAGACGTCATAAACCCTGGACGCCTCCTGCATCGCAATGCCCTTCTCCGCCAACTTGGCCCTCAGATCGGTTACGTTCAGCACCCCAAACCCGTGTCGCTGCACAGCTTCGCGTAATCGCCCGTCCAGCTCGTCGACGTCGAGCGATGCGGTTTCCGTCAACAGATCTCTCCCGCTTTCGTCCTTCATACGGTCCTCCTTAACAAGCCCCACCAAAGTCAAGGGCTACGGTGCCCCGGTATTCCGTGCAGATGCATGTGCTCAAAACTGAATGAGCTCTACCCATTGATGCTGCTCCCAAAGCTCGCAACCTGGCAACTGACAAGACCCACCGCCGGCTAACGCCTCCACGCGTATCCTCGACCCCGCCCGGCCCCTTTCACGCCAGACCTGCCATCGCGAACCACATCTCCGTCACCGTCGCCGACTGCGACCCACGGTGAAGAGTGCGCTGTGATCTCCGTCCCGGTGACCGCCGTCGCACCAGTGGTCTCTATACGGATGAGAGGCATCACTGTATGAGCAACGAACACGTTATTCGCTTGGTCGCCGGACTCTTCGTTTTAACCGGACTCACACTGGGCGTGCTGGTCAGCCACTATTGGCTGCTGCTATGCGCCTTTGTGGGCCTCAATCTGGCACAGTCGGCGCTTACCAACTTCTGCCCTTTGGAACTCGTGCTGCGCCGCCTGCGCAAGACCCCGGCACTGGAGCCAGGACGTTGAATGCTTCGGCATCCCCACACTGCACTTCTCCTCGTTCTTTCGCTTGCCCCCGGCCTGCGACTGAGCGCCCAGAGTCCAGCGCCCTCGCCGCTCACCCTGCGCAAGGCGCTGCAATTAGCCCTGGCGCATAGCCCGGCGCTGCACCAGGCACATAATCAGGAGCGTGCCGCGGCCGCCGGCGTCACCATCAGCCGCGCCGGATTTCTCCCCTCGCTGACTGCCAGCGAGGAGCTGCAACGCGGCAATGACCCGGTCTACGTCTTTGGTGGCCTGCTGCGCCAACACCGCTTCGGAACGCAGGACTTCCAGATTGGTCCACTCAACCGGCCTGCTCCTTTAACCGACTTTAGTTCGGCGCTTGAAGCGGATTTGACCCTTTGGACCGGAGGCGGCCGCCGCCATGCCCTTGACGCCGCTCACATCTCGCAACTCCTGGCGGAACTGCGCCGCGAACAGACCCGCCAACAAGTCCTGCTCTCCACTGTACAGGCCTACGCCGCCCTGCAGGCCTCGCGCGAAAACGTTCGCGTTGCCCGCCATGCCTGGACCGCTGCTCAAGCCGTGCTTAGCGACTCCACGTCGCGCTTTCGCGCAGGACTGACCGTCTCCTCGGACCTGCAGCGCGCCCAGGTCTTTGAGCGCCGCGCGCATCAGCGCCTGCTCGCCGCCCAGGACGCAGTCACCCAAGGCGCCACTCTACTCAATCTGCGCCTCGGTCTGCCCTGGAACGCGGCCGTTCCCGACCTGCAACCATTGGCCACTCCCAACCGAGGTCTGCCCAGTCTCGAGTCTTGGCTGCAGGCGCAGTCCAGCGGCTTTGCCGTACGTAGCGCCGCCTTGCAGCGCCGCCTCGCCAATACGCAACGCAATGGCGCTCGCTCCCGCCTCTGGGCGCCCCGGATAAGTGGCTTTGCCCGGCTCCAGCGCGATCAGCCGGAGCTGCTTAACGGCGGGGGCTCCAACTGGATGGCCGGACTCTCGCTTCGTTGGAACCTTTTTCGGGGCGGCGCCGACGCCGCGCGGCTGCGTCAGGCCGCCAGCCGCCTGGCTGCCGCTCGCGATGCCCAAACCGCCGCTCGCGAAGAGCAACTGGCTGACATTACCGGCCTCTGGCGGCAGGCGCGCTTGGCTCAGGAACAGTGGCTTGTCGATACCGCCAACCGGCGCCGCGCCCTCTCTGCCGCCAGTACGATTGCTGAGCGGTTCCGCGCCGGGCTGGCCAGCCTTACGCAACGTCTGCAGGCCGAAAGTGTGGTTGTGCAGGCCCAGGCCGAACTGGTGCGCGCCACCTATGATTTCCAGGTCGCCCGTGCCCGCCTGAACCTTGCCACCGCACAGCTCCACCTGCGCCAGGCTGAAGCCGCGGTCAGCGCCAGCGGGGCGCCACCTTCCGCGTCGGCACAAACCCCTTCGTCCCGCAGCTCCCAAGGAGTGCACCCGTGATTCGCTCCCGCATCCTTACTACCGCGCTTGCCTCTGCCGCCATGGCGGCTGCCATTGCCTCTCTGACCGGCTGTTCCAGCGCTTCCCGCGAGTTGCCCGCGACCACGAGGATGACGCTGCCGCCGCAGGCCCGGCTGGCCACCGCCGTTCTCACCAACACCCCGCAAGCCTATTTAGCCTCCGGCGTTGTGCAGGCCAAGCAGCAAGCCACCATTGCCGCCCGTGTGGGCGGCACAGTCGAGAACCTCCTGGTGGACCTCGGCAACCCGGTACACCGGGGACAGCTTCTCGCCACCCTCTCCGCCCCCGAATACGGCGCTCGCCTGGCCCAAGCGCATCAGCAGGTAGAGTCCGCGCGTGACACCGCCAACGCCCTTGATGCCGCCGTCCGTACCGCGCGCCTGCAATTTGCCTTCGCGGAAGATACCCAGCACCGCTACGACCAGCTCTGGCAGGATCACGCCATCAGCCCCCACGAATACCAGCAAATCAGCACTGCCACAGCCCAGGCGCGCGCCGCACTGACGCAGGCCCAACAGCAGCGCCAGGCCGCTGCCGCACAGGGCGCCGCCGCCTCTGCCGCCTTGGCGGAAGCCAGTCAATGGTCCAATGATCGCCAGGTGCGCGCTCCCTTTGCTGGCGTGGTCACCTCCCGTCCCGCACATGCCGGCGATCTCGTCAATCCAGGTACGCCGCTCTTCACCATTGCCGCGCCAGGGCTGCTGCGCGTCCATGCGGATATTCCCGAAACACTTGCTGCCCATCTGCGCGTGGGCCAAGCATTGCTGGTCAGCGCGGACACTGGCAACACCACCACCACGCAACAAGCGCAATGCCGCATCACCGCGCTGGCGCCCGCCGTCGATCCCGGCACGCATACCGTCGCCATTCGCCTCGCAGCGCCGGCGAATCTGTTCCCCATGGGCGCTTATGTGACCGTCACTGTTCCTGGGCCACCCCAATCCGCGATCCTGGTTCCCAGACCGGCCGTGCTGGAACGTGACGGCCTCACCCAAATGCTGGTACTCGACGAGCGGCGTCAGCCTCAACTGCGCCTGGTGCGTGCCGCCCCCGCCATTAACGGCGAGCTCAACGTCACCGCCGGCCTCGCCGCCGGCGAGCGCTATGTAACCAACCCCGGGAGCGTTCCCCATGAGTGACACTCGCAAGGGCGATCCCCGCATCTTCACCGGCGCGGGCCGCCTCGCCGCCTACTTCATCAACTCCAAACTCACTCCGCTGCTGGTCGTGGCGGCGCTGCTTCTGGGCGGCTTCGCCGTGCTGCGCATGCCCCGCGAAGAGGAGCCCCAGATCCGCGTCCCCTTTGTCGACATCATGGTCGCCTTGCCTGGCGCAAGCAGCCGCCAGGTGGCCTCCCAGGTCGCCGAGCCGCTGGAGCGGCTCATGCATAATATCCCCGGCGTGGACCACCTCTATTCCACGTCCACCCCGGGCGAGGCGCTGGTCACTGTTCGCTTCCGTGTTGGCCAGGATGTGCAGCGCAGTCTGACCGAGGTCTACACCCAGCTCTATGCCCATCCGGAAGTCCTGCCCGCGGCCGCCGGACATCCGCTGGTCCGTTTGCGCTCCATCTACGATGTCCCCGTATTAAGCCTGACCTTTGAAGGCCAGGGATTCAGCGACGCGCAACTACGCGCTATTGCGCTCGCCGTCCGCGAGCAGATCAAGTCCATCCCCGATGTCTCCCGCACCCACGTGATCGGCGGCGCCCCGGATCAGCTCCTGGTGACCCTCGATCCCGCCCGCCTCGCCGCCTTTCACCTGGACGCCTCGCGTCTGGCGCAAGCCATCCAGGCCGTTAATCAAAGTCAACCGGGCGGGCGCCTTGCCGCTCCCGGAGGCCAGACCGCGCTGCAGGCCGGGCAGTTGATCGCCTCCGCCAACCAGTTGGGAGATATCGTAGTCGGCATGACCGGCAACCGCCCCATCCTGCTACGCGAGGTGGCCCAGGTGCGCGAGCAGCCGGCGGCACGCTTCAACATGGTGCGCTACACCCAGGGCGCGGGCTTCCCGGCAGGTCATGCCGCCGCCAAATCCGCCGCCAGCGCGTTATTCACCCCGGCGGTTACCCTCTCCATCGCCAAGCTGCAAGGCAGCAACGCGGTCACTGTGGTGCATCAGGTCCTGGACCGTGTTCACGCCCTGCAGGGTGATCTCATTCCCGCCGGCGTGCATGTCATCATCACCCGTAACTATGGCGCCAGCGCGTCGGAACGCTCCAATGAGCTGCTCTTCCACATGGCCCTGGCCACCTTGTCAGTCGTTATTCTGGTCGGCTTCATGCTCGGCTGGCGCGAGTCCGGCGTGGTCGCGATCGCCATCCCGGTAACCCTGCTGCTCACCCTGCTGTTGTTCTACCTCTATGGCTACACCCTCAATCGCATCACCCTGTTTGCCCTGATTTTCTCGATCGGCATTTTGGTCGACGATGCGATCGTCGTCGTGGAAAACATCGTGCGGCACCTCCGCCTGCCGGAAAACGATGGGCGGCCCGCCGCGCTGGTCGCGGTGGAAGCGGTTCAGGAGGTGGGTAACCCCACCATCCTCGCCACCCTTGCCGTCATCGCCGCCCTGTTGCCCATGGCCTTCGTTGGCGGCCTGATGGGTCCCTACATGCGCCCCATTCCCGTAGGCGCCTCCGCCGCCATGCTGTTGTCGCTGCTCATCGCCTTTGTCCTCTCCCCGTGGGCGGCGCTACGCCTGCTGCCCGCCCAAGGACGCCCGCAACACGAACAGGCGCCCGGCACGCACCTCTACCGCCGTGTCATGCGCCGGCTCTTGCACGACGCCCGTGCCCGCACCCTGTTCCTCGGCGGTGTTGTGGTTCTCCTGCTGCTCGCCCTTGCCCTGATTCCTCTCCGTCTCGTGATCGTGAAAATGTTGCCCTTTGACAACAAAAACGAGATGGAGGTCGTGCTGCACATGCCTGCCGGAACGCCTCGCGAGACCACCGCCGCGGTGGCCCAGCGCATGAGCGACTACCTGCGCCGCCAGCCCCAGGTAACCGACATTGAGGCCTACATTGGGGTGGCCGCCCCCTTCAGCTTCAACGGTCTGGTGCGCCATTATTTCCTGCGCGACCAGCCAAACCAGGCTGATATCCAGGTGAATCTGGTCGACGCCAGCGATCGCCATCGCCAAAGCCATGCGCTCGCACTGGCTTTTCGCCCGCCCCTCACCAAAATTGCCGCGGCCGCCGGCGGACGCATGACGCTCGCCGAGGTTCCCCCCGGCCCGCCCGTGCTGCAGACCCTGGTCGCGGAAATCTACGCCTCCAACCCGCAATCCGCACTGTCTCTGGCCAGTCAGACGCGCGCCGTCTTCAAAAGCACCCCGGGCGTGGTCGACGTCAGTTGGACCGGTGAACCTGGCATCTCCCGCACGACTTACCGGGTGCTGTTGCCCAAAGCGCAATTGGACCAGATATCGCCCGCCTCCGTGCTGCGCAACCTCGCCATTGCCCAGGGCGGGCTTGAGGTAGGCGTGCTGGCGCGCCCGCAGGCCCCGGAACCGATTCCTATCCGCCTCCAACTCCCCGCCAGCCTGCGCGCCACCGCGAGCGGCATGAACGCGCTGTTGCTGCCCAGCGGCGTGCAGCGCCCTTCCGGCGAGGGCGTCTCCGGAAGCTCAGCCTTCGATAGCTCACCTTCAGGCCCGGGGATGGTCCCGCTTCCCTCCCTCTTACAGGCGGAAACCGATCCGCATCCCTTGCCGGTATTTCGCAAGGACCAGCGCCCCGTGCAGTACGTGATGGGCGATGTCGCCGGTGGCGCTGAGAGCCCCGCCTATGCCATGCTCGCCATGGACCCTCGCCTGAGCCAACTCCGCAGCCCCAGCGGCCGCCCCCTGCAGGTTCACTTGCTCAGCGCCCCGCCCTCCACCAAACCGGTGTTGCAGTGGGATGGGGAATGGCACACTACGGTGCACGTTTTCCGCGATCTCGGCATTGCCTTTGCGGCGGTCCTGGTGCTGATTTACGTGCTGGTGGTGTATTGGTTCCGCAGTTACAAGACGCCACTGGTAATCCTCGCGCCGATTCCTCTCACCCTCACCGGCATCCTGCCCGCACACGCGCTCCTGGGCGCTTACTTCACCGCCACATCGATGATCGGTTTCATCGCCGGCGCCGGCATCATCGTGCGCAACTCGATTATCCTGGTGGACTTCATTGAGCTCCGCCGCCGTCAGGGCGCGGAATTGATTGATGCGGTCAGCGAGGCCGGGGCAGTACGTTTCCGCCCCATGCTGCTGACCGCGGGCGCGGTAATTGTCGGCGTCTCAGTCATCTTGCGTGACCCAATCTTCCAGGGTCTGGCCATTTCCCTGATGGCCGGAGAGATCGCCTCGACGCTGATTTCCCGCATCGCCGTCCCCGTGCTCTATTACCTCTCCGAGCGCCGTGCCGCGCTCCCCCAACTGCTAACTCCCTCACCAACCTATTCCCACTCCAGCTCCGCTCTTCCCTGACCGTTCGAGCCGTTGGACATCCAGCGAATCTCGCTGGTGTCGCGAAAGACACAACATGTTTCCAGTGCCCACTCAACGCCTTTCGTTGAGTGGGCGCCCTGACCTCGCGGGAAGCTAAGCCAGAAAACCGTCCGCACATTTGTGGCAACAAAATCGCTTCGGACGGAACGCCGGTTCGCTCGGCCAACTCGACATCCAAATCGCCGTCGCGCCGGCAGTCCTGGAGTGAAGCCGCCGCGGCGGAGCTTGGCGCAACGCGAAGTCTGCCGCCGGATCAGCGCCAGGTTTCAGAGCTGCGCCAACAAGGGTTCATCGTCGCAACGCTGTTGCCACTGGTCGAACCAGATCAGGTCTTTGAGCGGCAGGCGCGGCAGCCATCCCGCGCTCTCGAGCTCCGGCTTGGCGTGGAAGTATCGTACGTAGCCGAGGCAGAGATAGGCGATGAGGCTGATCTCCTTGGGTACGCCCAGCGCCTCGCGCAGGTGCTCGCGGTGAATAATGCTGACCCAGCCGACACCGATGTTCTCCGCCCGCGCCGCCAGCCATAAGTTCTGCACCGCACAAACCGAGCTGAAGAGGTCCATCTCCGGCAAATGCGTTCGGCCGATGACGGTGGGCCCCGTGCGCCCCCGGTCGCAAGTAATACAGATGTTGACCGGCGACTCCAGAATGCCTTCCAGCTTCAGCCCGGCGTAGGTCTCGCGCTTTTCTTCGGGAAACATCTGCGCGGCCTCGGCGTGAGCCTTCTGAAAACCATCGTGGACGCGGCGCTTGACTGCGGGATCGCGCACAACAATGAAGTCCCAGGGCTGCATGAAGCCAACCGAGGGAGCGCTGTGCGCCGCGCTCAGGATTTTGGCCAGAACCTCGTCTGGAATCGGTGTGGAAAGAAATTCGCCGCGCACGTCGCGGCGGCTGAAAATGCAACGGTAGACCGCCGCTTGTTCGGCGGCGGAGAAGGCCGGGTCGGCCTGAATCGCGGGAGCCATCATTGGTCCCCTTTCATGGTGTTGGGATGCGCGGGCCGCTCGCTATGCGCGCAATTCCCGTTCGAATTGCGTTCCGCCCATTCACGGCGATCGGCCGGGCGGCTCTGCTTGTTGCCCTTCGGAATTCTTCTCGGAATGGGCTCCTGGTAGTTTACGTCTCACGGCGCGAGTACAAAGCGTAAATGCACCGCTTTGCCAGTTCTTGGGCGCAATTGCACGGGGAATCCCTTCTGTATGCTCCTGCGAGCCGCGCCTGCTGTCACCCGGGATGTTGTCGTCAGCGCGTTCCCTTCCCCGCCGGCCAAGCCAGTCGAAGCAGGACGAAGCCAATGCCAAAAGCCGCCGGTGCGGAACTCACTACGAGAAAGACGATAAACATGGTGGCGGCAATGGCTACAGCCCAGCGCCAGCGGCCGGCGTGACTAAGCGCGTAATCCAGGCCAATCAGTCCCACCCAGGCGATCAGCGTTGCCACGGCGATCGCGCCCGCTTCCCTCAGCGACCAGCTATTGCGGGCGGCCGCCGCGACCAGGCCGCGCAGGAGGCAGAGCCCGCCGCCCACCACCAACATCCTTTTTCCGGCACCCAGGCGCGGCAGCCCAAGCCGCTGGCGGCGGCGTGGCTCGCCGTGCGCGCTGCGGTGCGTTCCCTCCAACCCTGCATCTCCCACCAGCGCCCGCGATTCGGCATCGCCCGGCAGCAGGACCGGCTCGCCGCCCATCGTTTTTCGCCAGATCTCCAGGAATCTCTCGTAGTCGGCTCTGGTTTCGAACTCGCACGTGATATCGTCATCGCGCTCCACGCAGCCGCGTCCCTCTAGATACCTCCGTTCGGAGTTCCACTTCACGATCGTCCCCGGAAGCCCCTGCGTCTCCATGGTGGTGCTCACCTTCGGGAAAGGGATCGCCTTAGGGAGGCCCCTCTCGGTCACCTTCAGTCCGACTTCCTCATCCCCGTACCAGGTGGCTTCAATGCGCCGTTCCGGTGTGTCTTCCTCCACCGTCGACTGCGGCTCGCTACTCGCAATGTTGCCGATCTCCCGCAATAAGGCGCGGAATAGCGCGAGCGGCCGCGGACTGCTGGCGATCGACTCCCACTCGTCGACCGGGCTCTCCGGAAAGTCGAAGACCACAAAAAAGCGATACATCGTTCCACAGACTAGCACCACGCCCCCGCCGTTCGGCGGCACGGCGCAACCCCCGTCCGCCTGCACACACCCAACCCTGCACGTTACGACCGTAATCGGGCGCGTTGCCTGCGCTTTGCTGGCGCCGCCCCGGAAGATGCGCTCCAGTCGCTCATTCAGGCCCTGTTCGATAGGAGCTTATCCGCGCGCAGGGTCGATCTAGTGATTCGCCGGCGGTTCAGCCGGGAGTACAAGTTGGCCGCGGTAGGGCGGCTGCAGGCTGGGGAGACGATGGCGGCGGTGAGCCGCGATCTGGAAGTTCATCCGAGTGATCTTTACCGCTGGCGGCGGGAGGCCGAAGCGCACGGTGCCCGGGCCTTCAGCGGTCCCGGCAGACCGCGCGAGGAAGAAGCTCGGGTGGCGCAATTGGAGCGCAAGGTCGGCCAGCAGGCGCTGGAGATCGATTTTTTGAAGGGCTGCTTGCAGCGCGGCGAAGAACAGCGGATGCTGCAGGCCGCGATTGGAAATCCGCGACCTACGAGGAAATCCAAGCCCGGATCGAGCAGCGGTCGGGGCTGACGCTGCGGCGGATGGCGCAGCTTGGCAAGGTGAGCCGGACGGGCTTTTACCGCTTTGAGGCGCGGCAGGGGGACGCCGCGCCTGACCCGGATCTGGATCTGCGCGACGCCATCCAGCGCGTGGCGCTGGAATGGCCCAGCTACGGAACGCGGCGTGTCACCTGCGAGCTGGTCGCGCGGGGCTGGGAGGTGAATCGCAAGCGCGTTCAACGCCTCATGCGGGAGGACAACCTGCTGTGCTTGCGCAGGCGGCGCTTCGTGGCCTCAACCACGGACTCGCGGCACGGCCTGCCGGTGTATCCCAACCTGCCGCCGGAGCTGGTGGTGACCGGCATCGATCAGCTTTGGGTCGCCGATATCACCTACATCCGCCTGCGGACGGAGTTCGTCTACTTGGCGGTGATCCTCGATGCGTTCTCCCGCCGGGTGGTGGGCTGGGCGTGACCTTGCTCCCCGCAATCCGCACATAGCCGAGTATGATTTCAGACGACTTTGGAGGATTGCGATGTCGAAGAGCAGGCATACGGAAGCACAGATGATTGCGGCTTGGAAGCAGATGGAGGCGGGACGAAAAGCCGCCGATGTGGCGCGTGAGGTGGGGGTCTCGGTGCCGACCCTTTATCAGTGGAAGGCCAAGTACGGCGGCATGGACGTGAGCCAGGCCCAGGAAGTCAGGCAGCTACGGGAAGAGAACAGCCGGCTGCGCAAGCTGGTGGCCGACCTGAGCCCGGACAAGGACGCGCTGCAGTCGGTGATACGAAAAAACGGATGGAGCTCGTAGCCCAGAAGGCGGCTGTCGAGCAGTTGCAAAAGGAGTATGCCTTCACCGAGCGGCGCGCCCTCCGGCGTGACCGTCACACCGCGCCAGTCACCCTTTAAAGGTATAGGCGTACCCCATCGGCACCTTCCCGCCGCCTCCCACGCCGTTGATTGACGGAACCTTACCCGAGCCCAGGCCGCTTTCCAGGCCGAAGCCGCCCGAGCCGCCGCCGAAACCGTTTCCCGCGGTCGACGTTGAGGGCGCCGCGCGCACCGGCGATATCGCCTACTTCCGCGACGCCCTCAGCCGCGGCTGGGACGTGGACACGACGTTGGAAGAACTCGACGGCAGGTTCAGCACGGCCCTCATGATCGCCGCCCAGTATCGTCAAAATAGCGAATTTTTTGTTAGACGCCCATGCCGATCAGACGCTGACGGATCGCAACGGCCACACCCCATTGAAATACTGGGAAAAGGGCTACGAAAACCGTACCAGCAACGCGGAAATGGGGTCGCTGCTGCGCCGCATTGACGAACTCCGCAACCGCATGTCGCCGCGGCACATCAAGATGTTCCGCGAAGCCAATCCGCGGAGCACAATCCTGCCGAAGCTGTGAGCCCGGCGGAGAGCCGCCCTACGGTGAACGGTGAACTGTCAACTGCCTGGCCCCCTTGAATGGGTGGCCCCAGACCACCGCTACGCCCTACGGTTAACTGTGAACTGTTAACTGTCAACTCTCCTCTCTCCGCTCTCCGCCGCCGCCGCTTGCATAGCTTCGCCGATTGTGCTACAGAGTGAGTCGAAACTGGCTACCAGGAAAGTGGGCTCCTATGCGCTTGCATCGCGCCGTTCTGTTTTTCGCTTTGGCTTCGCCACTCGCCCTCCCCGTCTTCAGCCGCTCTTTCCAGGCGGTAGCGCAGACCACCTACCCCAATGTGGTCCGGGGCAGCGATGGCAAGCTGCATCCGCGCATGGGCTACCGCTGGATGTACCCCAACGACGTTCACAACTACCAGGTAGAACCGGTTCCAGCGGAAACACCGCTGCCCGGCTATCCCCACCTGGTCGGTACCGGCGACGGCAAGTTCCGCCCCGCCATGGGATGGAAGTGGCTGAACCCCAACAACGCCTCCGATTACCAGGTGACTCCCCTCAATGCGGGCGAACCCGTAGCCGGCCATGCCCATCTGGAAGGCACTGGCGACGGCAACTTCCATCCCGCGCTGGGCTGGCGTTGGGTAAATCCGAACGATCCCCACGATTATTCCGTACAGCCGGTACCGGCTGGCGAGAGCATCGCCGCGCATCCACACTTGATCGCGAACGGCCAGGGCGGATTTCATCCGCAGTTGGGCTGGCGTTGGGTGCATCCGCAGGACAAGAGCGATTTCACCGTAGAACCGGTTCCCAACAATGTTCCGCTCCCCGGCAATGGCCGGCTGGTGGGAACCGGGACGGGAAACATTCGTCCGGCCCCCTGCTGGCACTGGTCACACCCGGAGGACGCCCACAACTATGACGTGACTCCCCTGCCTGCAGGCAGCCCCGCCCGCAACACACCCAACGTGATCTGCCAACAGAACGGTACCTACAAGCCCGCTCCCGGCTATCGCTGGGTCAACCCCAGCGACAACAACGACCTGCGTGTCGAGTTGAAGCCACAGCCCACGCCCCCTGGGGGCGGCTTCACACCAGCTCCAGCTCCAGCCCCGGCGCCGGGTGCTGCGCCTACTCCTACCCCAGCCCTGGCGCTGACCCCGGCGCCCCAAGCAGCGCCATCGCCGGTACCGGCCGCGACCCAGACGCGCGGCGCAGGCGGTAGCGGCATTACCTATATCGCCGATGACGGCGCCTACCAGGTCTGGATGCCCTCCCAACCCCGGCTGCTGAATCTAGGTGCCGGTAACCAGTCTCAACTGGAGCAGGCCATGGCGGACAATCTGGTCTATATGGTCACCTATTCGCCAGCACAAGCCTCCCAGTGCACTCCCGCGCAACTGGGCGCCCGCCAGACCGGCGGACTCACCGCCACTGAAACCAGCGCCACCGATCAGCAAGGCATTCCCGCGGTTTTGCGCCGCGATGTCACGGACCAAGGCCGGGTGGTGTGGAGTAAGGTGTTCTGCTCCGCGAATCGCCTGTATTTCGTCAGTCTGGCATCCGAGCCGCGCTACGAGCCCAGCCGTGCGGTAGTGAAGATGTGGCTTTCGACCTTTCACTTGCGACAACCGTAAATGGTGGCGCGGAAGCGCATTGTCCTGCAACGATTCTCGAAACCTGTTTGCCTCCTCCTCCGTCAGCAACGTCAATAGAAGCGACTGAGGGCAGACGTGCAGCGGCGCACGCCTGCAAGAGGAGGTCACCGTGTTGCATCGTCAATCGCGTGTGCTGGGTGGAGTCATCCGCTTCGCTCAGGGCGAGGTCAGCCCTGACGGATTTAAGGGTTTGCAGTTTGTAGCGATCTGCGCGCTGCTGGCCGGTTGTGTCGCAAGCGCGCAACAGCCGGCGCAGAGGGCAGCGCCGCCGCCAGCCGACAGGGCGGCACCATCCACGAACCGGAGTTCAACAAGTTCGCCATCGGCAGCGCCACCATCGGGTGCATTGGCTTCCCGCAGCTCTTCCGCACGCGTTGCGCCAGCCGCGCTGTTGCGGATACCCGCAGGCACGCCACTCATGCTGGCATTAACCGCACCTATCGACAGCCACCGCTCGCCACACTGGGTTTACGCGCAGTTAACCGCGCCGATTATTGCCACGTATTCGGGGGCGCGGAACGTAGCCCTGCCTATCGGCACCGCCTTCCAGGCTCACATCCGCAGCACCCACCTTGACACCTTCAGCCGACAGGCGGATCTCACCCTTGACCGGCTGACACTGGTGCTGCCCAACGGCTATGTCTTGCCACTTCCAGGCCAGCTTGCGGCACAAAGCGGGCCAGGAAGCGCGACGCATAACTTCAACGCAGCTAGAGAGGTGGAGTTGAGCGCGTTGCCCCTTGGAGGCGCGACCCTGGGTTACGTCATCGGCCACAGCAACGCGGGCGCCAGCACCTATCCCTCTTCCGCATATACAACCGGCTTTCCGCCCCCGCCTCCCTCGTTCAACAGCGCGCGCAACGGCTTCATGGGTGCCCTGGTAGGAGGTCTGGCGGGCGGCGCGGCTGCGGCCATTCTCTATTTCTCCGACCATTCCCTTTACGTTTACACCGGCTCGTCGCTGCTGACCCGCCTCCGCTCCGAACTGCAGGTGCCGGCGGCTCAGGCCGCCGACGCCGCCCGGCGCGCGCGTGCAATCTCTCCGGCACCTTCGTGGCATGAAGGTCCGGCGTATGAAAATGAGCGGCGTTACCATGGCTGGCCGCCCGTTCGTCCCTAGCAGACTCTCCTGGCGTGTTGATGAGCAGAGGCAAACCGGAGCGGGGCAACACTTCCAGTGCAATACCGCCGCCCCGACACCTTTTCGTGGTGGAACCCGCATCAAACTAAATGTTTGATGGCCATGCGCAGGGGACTTCTTGTCGCAGCCTGAGTGTCTACGAGGCATTGAACGCGATTATTGCCTCATTCGGCCAGTTTAAGAGCTTTTCATCTCTGCTCTTCATTTGACTCCGGCAGGGATGGTGGTACTGTCGGAGCAGATATCGCCACCTGCGGCTCTCCCGGGTTTGGCTACCGGCGAGACAACCGCCGGGGAGAGCTACTCCCTGAGGTGCACCATGTTCCTGATGGGTGGGACTCGCTCCCATTGCACAGCTCACCGCCATGATTTTCTCCGTTTCCTTCTGGTCAGCGTTGCGCTTGGTTGCGGTCTCACCGGAGTGGCGCAAAACGTTCACGTCACGCCCAAGCCGTACCTGGAAACACCCCCGTCTTCAGCCGCTTCTCACGCAGCCAGCCAGCCGGCGCAGCCAGCCATGTCGTTTGGGACGCAGCCCCCATCACCCTCACAGCTCAGCTTTCATCGCCCCAAGGCCGCGACCTTTAGTACCGAAGCACAACTGGTGCTGGTTCCGGTGATTGTCACCGATCCTCGTGACCGGCTGGTTACCGGGCTCGGCCGGCGTCATTTCCGTGTCTTCGAAGACAAAAAGCCCGTCAAAATCAGTTCCTTCTCCAGCCAGGATGCGCCCATTTCCGTGGGGGTCATCTTCGACAACAGCGAGAGCATGAGCGATAAGATCCAGAAATCACGCGAGGCCGTGGACCAATTCTTCCGCACCGCCAATCCGCAGGACGAGTTCATGCTGGTGGCCTTCGCGGATGAGCCGCATCTGCTCTGCGATTTCACCAACAATCTGCCCAAGATTGAAAGTGAGGTGGACTTCACCCCGCCCCACGGCCGCACCTCGTTGCTGGACGCCATCTACCTCGGCTTGGACCGCATGCGCGAGGCCCGTTACAACCGCAAGGCCCTGCTCATCATCTCCGACGGTGGTGACAACCACAGCCGCTACACCGAAAGCGAAATTCGCAACTTCGTGCGCGAGAGCGACGTCCAAATTTATGCCATTGGAATTTATGACCCGGCAGCCGAGCGCATGACTCCTGAAGAGCAGGCCGGACCGGCGTTGTTGAACGATTTGGCGGAAAGCAGCGGTGGACGCGCCTTCTCTATTCACGATCCCGACGAGCTCCCCGACGTGGCCGAGAGGATTGCCATGGAGTTGCGGAACGAGTACGTGATCGGTTACAAGCCCCTTGATCAGCGCCATGACGGCAAGTGGCGCAAGATCATGGTGAAGCTGAAGCCGCCCGCCGGCCTGCCTCCGCTGACCGTCTATGCGAAGCGGGGCTATTACGGGCCTAACCCGTAGGGCCCGAGCACGACGGAAACGTGCGCGGCGACAGCAAGTCAACAATCGCCCCAGCCATCGGTTGCGCGGCCAGGGATGCTTGCGCCTTGCCACTCCGCCCTTCCGCACAAACGGGGAGCGGTCTGAACCGGCGCAGGTTTTTCCGAAGCCGGAATTCACGTTTGTACCTGGGCGACAATAGGATTGTTGTTGAAACGTTCCAGCGAACCCCGGACTGCGGCAGACCTACACAACCCATGCATTCACCCAGGCAAGACTCCTTGAATCTAATCCCCGCTTCCCGCACGTCGCCTTCTCACACCGTGACGCCCTCTGACCGCTGGCTCCTGTCCGCCGCCTGCGCCCTGTTGCTGGTTTGCGCGGCGGGCGTGGGCCGGCTGGCGGCGCAAAAGCCTTACGTCTTTCACCAGAACGTTCGCGAGGTCGTGCTGCACGTAACCGTGCTCGACAAAAAGGGACGGCCCGTCCCCAACCTTACCAGCAACAACTTCAAGGTAACCGAAAATCGAAAACCGCAGCGGCTGGATTATTTCAGCTACGAGGACGCGCCCGTCTCCATGGGCCTGCTTATTGACGACAGCGGCAGCATGCGCAGCAAGCGCGCGGCGGTAAATGAGGCGGCCTTGAATTTCGTCCGCGCCAGCAATCCTGGTGACGAGATCTTCATCGTGAATTTCAACGACGACGCCTACCTGGACACCGACTTCACCAACAACATGGCCAAGCTGAAAGAAGGACTCAGCCATATCGAGTCGCGTGGCGGCACCGCCATGCGCGACGCGGTGGTCGCCTCCCTGACCCATCTGCAGCATCACGCCAAAAACGACAAGCGCGTGCTCCTGCTGGTCACCGACGGCAACGATGACGCCAGCCGCGAATCGCTGGAAGACACTGTCCGCCTGGCCTCATCCCTCCATGGCCCAATGATCTACTGCATCGGCCTGCTCAGTGACGAGGACCGCGGCGATCGCCGCTCCGCCACCCGCGCCCTCAAGGCACTGGCCAATGCCACGGGTGGCGAAGCCTACTTCCCCAAGACCCTGGATCAGGTCGACCGGATCACCCGGCAGGTCGCGCAGGACATCCGTCACCAATATGCCCTGGGCTATCACTCCACCAACACGGCGCCGGGCTTTCGCGCAGTGACGGTGAAGCTGGTGGGCAAAGGCGTCAAGCACGACCGCGTTCGCGCCCGTTCGGGCTACTACGCGGGCAGCGGCCACCACTCCAGCCCAGCCGTCCACAGCGTCGCCACGCAGCAGGCAGTCGGCGGCAGCAATGGCAATTCCCCGCAGCCCTGAGCCGGTCGCGCTTGCGGTACGGTTTGGCTGGTTAACCAACCGCCCCTAGACCAGGTTCTTGAGTAGGAACAGCAGGTTTGCCGGGCGCTCCGCCAAGCGCCGCACGAAGTACGGATACCAGGCTTCGCCATAGGGGACATAGACGCGCACCTGCCAGCCAGCGGCATTGAGTTGCGTTTGCAGATCGCGGCGGATGCCATACAGCATCTGAAACTCGAACGTCTCCGGAGGTACGCTCCGTGCTCGCGCAAATTCAACCGCCGCACGGATCAGCCGCGGATCATGAGTGGCAACCGCATTGCGTCCGGCGCCGCTCCGCGGCCCCGCTGGGCGGGCAAGCAGCCGTTCCAGCATCCTGGCGAAGTTGGCGTCGACCTCCACTTTGTGCTGGTAGGCTAGCTCCGGGGGCTCGCGGTAAGCGCCTTTCACCAGCCTTACGGCAATCCCCTGCTCCCCCAGCCGCTCCAAATCCGCCTCGCTGCGGCGCAGATACGATTGCAAAACCGTCCCCACCGGCAGCCCCTCCCGGTGCAATTCCTCCACCAGGCGCAGGGTGGCCTCTGTGTAGCGCGACGACTCCATATCGACGCGCATGAAACCGCCTAACGCGCCGGCAAGCAGGGCGATACGCCGGGCCTGGGACGTGGCCAGTCCAGGATCGATATCCAAACCCAATTGCGTGAGTTTCACGGAGATGTTGGGGGTCAGCCGGGCTGCAGCCAATGCGCGCAGACTGCGGCAGGCAGCTTCGGTGGCCAGTCCAGCCTCCTCCGCCGAGGTCACGTTTTCGCCCAAGTGATCCAGGGTGGCGTTCAACCCCGCCGCTCGCAGCTTCTCCAAAACCGCCAGCGCGGCGGCGAGCTCACGCCCGGCCACAAAGCGCGAGGAGAGCCGCCGCCCAACGGCGGAGTGTTCGGCAAAACGGCGTAAGCTGCTATTGCCGGATGCGCGCAGAAGCAGGGTGCGAAGCATAAAAGGCGATGCCACCGGCCGGCGGCGCTTTTCAATTCGCGGCCTAGCGGCCCTCTTCCTCGAGCAGCTTTTCGACTTCCAAAGCCGCCATACAGCCCGTGCCGGCAGCGGTGATGGCCTGACGATAGCGGCGGTCCTGCGCATCGCCGCAGGCAAATACGCCATGCACCCGCGTGAAGACGTAATCGCGCGTCAGCAGGTATCCGTCCTCATCCATGTCAAGTTGATCTTTAAAAACCGAGGTATTGGGGATATGTCCAATGCCAAGAAACACCGCTGAAATCGGCAACTCCCAACGCTTGTCATCCCGTACGTCGCGCAACCGCACGGCGGTGACCTCCTGCTTGGCCACGTCCAGCACTTCTTCAATCACCGCATTGGTGACCCATTTGATCTTGGCGTGTTCGCGCGCCCGTTCCAGCATGATGCGCGAAGCGCGGAAAGTTTCGCTGCGGTGCACAATGGTGACGGTGCTGGCAAAGCGCGTCAGAAACAACGCCTCTTCCATAGCGGAATCGCCGCCGCCCACAACGATGATGTCTTTGCCGCGAAAGAAAAATCCGTCGCAAGTCGCACAACTGGAAACGCCATGGCCAATGAGCGCCTTCTCGGAGGGCAGCCCCAGCCAGCGCGCCGACGCGCCAGTGGCCACGACCAGTGATCGCGTACGCACCTCTTCGCCGTCCACGTTCAGCAGAAACGGCCGTTCCGCAAGCCGCGCCTCGCGCACCGTGCCCGCCATGAACTCGGCGCCGAACTTGCTGGCCTGCTGCCGGATGTTGTCAATCAGTTCGGGACCTTGGATGCCTTCCGGGAAACCGGGAAAGTTTTCCACCAGGGTGGTCAGGCTCAATTGTCCGCCACTTTCATGCCCTTCAATCACCAGCGGCGCCAATCCAGCGCGCGCCGTATACAGCGCGGCAGTGAGGCCCGAACACCCCGACCCAAGAATCACCACATTGCGAGTTTCCATAAGCTGTTGCCGAGACGGCCAAACGAAGATTTTATCAGGAGACGGGCGACGGCAACGCTAGCGGCCGGGGCGAGGCCATGCGGGGGATTTACAGCGCGCAGT
This sequence comes from Acidobacteriota bacterium, assembly GCA_027459505.1. Lineage (GTDB taxonomy): Bacteria > Acidobacteriota > Terriglobia > Terriglobales > SCQP01 > DAIDIE01. The sequence continues at coordinate 55,377 of DAIDIE010000043.1, read as the reverse complement.
TCACGGACGGGGCTTTAGGGGCCGTGCCTGTACCTGGAGTGCTGCTTCTGTAGCTCTCGCTTTGCAAGATAGTTATCTTGCAAAGCGCTGCGGCCGGCGGCAGGCGCCGGCCGCCACGAAGCGGCTTTGCCCAGCCGCGCCAGATTTAAACTGCCTGCGGACACTGGCCGCCGCCACTGCGAATCAGCGTCAAAAATTCCGAACGCGTCTTTGGATTGTCGCGGAACACGCCCAACATCGATGAGGTGGTCGCTGACGAATGCTGTTTTTCCACGCCGCGCATCATCATGCATAGGTGGCGCGCCTCAATCACCACGCCTACGCCTTGCGGCTGGATCAGTTCCTGGATGGTCGCTGCAATCTCGGTGGTCAGACGCTCCTGCACCTGGAAGCGGCGCGCGAACATGTCCACCAGCCGTGGAATCTTGCTCAAGCCAATGACCTTGCCGTTGGGTACGTACGCGATATGGCACCGGCCGAAAAACGGGAGCAGATGATGCTCGCACAGGCTGAACATCTCCACATCGCGCACGATCACCATATCGTCATAATCAACGGTGAACAGCGCATCATTGAGCAGCTCGTTGAGATCCTGGGTGTAGCCGCGGGTGAGGTACTGCAGCGACTTGGTGAAGCGTTCCGGCGTCCGTCGTAAACCCTCGCGGCTGGGATCTTCGCCCACCCGGCGGATCATCTCGCGCGCCAGCTCTTCCATTGGCAGATCGGCCAGGGTGGCCTCAGCCCCCACCAGCCCGGTCGCCCCATCGCTTCGCTTTTCCGACTCTTTCATGTGCATACCCGCTCTTCCGCGCCACCCCTTTGTAGTTCCAGCGGCTTGATCCTGAGTTCCCCGGTTCCGGCCATGCCCACAGCAACATCTTGATCTTGCTGAGCAGAGGCACTCACCGGCGGACGGCGGCCTTTCCAAGTAATCGAGCCTTTTCCGGTAAACGCCCGCTCCGAGCTTCCCCACACCCACAGAACGGCCGGCAACGCAGCAGGCATCAAGGCGAACGCCAATGCCCTCCCGATGCCGCCCTCCAACCCAAGCCACAAACTGTAGGCCAGATTCAAGCCTAACGCCAAGGCGGCGGAACCAAGCGCCACTACATAGTGGGAGTGCGCCACGGCATGAAACGATTCAAGAATCAAGCCCGACCAGAGCAACAATACCGCTGCCAATGCTACTCCAGGTAGTCCGCGCCAACTGCCGAGGAGCGGGTAGAGGTTCTTACGCCAGCCGGAGTAGACCGATTGCCAGTCCTGGTACATCCGTGTACGCGCGATGGCGGTGCCTGGCAAAAAGGCGAAACGCACCCCGCGCATCTTCAGCAACGCCGCCAACGCCACGTCTTCCACCCACATGCCGCGTACCGCCGCGTGGCCGCCGGCCTGGAAGTAAATGCGCCGATGCACCAGAAAGAACTGCCCGTTGGCTGCGGCAATCGCGCTCTCGGGATCATTCACTTCGTCATAGGCGTAACGATGCTCCAGCAGACGGAACACTAGTGGGGTAACCAAGCGCTCCGCAAGGCTTCCGGTCTCCTGCTCCGGTGACAGCGAGAGAGCCTGCAAGCCCTCGCTGCGCACATGCTCGAAAGCTCGCTCCAAAGCGCCCGGCAAAAGCAACACATCCGCATCCAGAAACAGCAGCCACTCACCTTGGGCTTCCTGTGCACCCAACCAGAGCGCATGGCTTTTGCCCACCCACTCTGTGGGTAATGCCCTGGCCCGCAGCAGCTTGATTCTGACGTCGCGCTCCGCCCACTTGCGCACGGCAGCCAATGTACCGTCCTGTGAATCATCATCGATCACCATAATCTCCAGCGCGGGGCTGGCACAGGCGGCGGCCAGGCAACGTGCAATGTTGTGCTCTTCGTTACGCGCCGGGATCAAAATGGATATGCGGGGAATCACGTTACAGGAATTTGGCACAGTGGAACTGATGCGGGCTGCCATCGGCCGCAATAACGTTCTACACTGAAAAATAATGACTTTCGAGACTAGCTCACCCCTAGGCTGTGACTGCGCCAAGAGCTCCCAGTTCTCTCGCCTTCGACGGTTCGTGGCCGGTAAAGGAACCAGCCGCCCTGTCGCCTGGTTTGGGCTGGCGGTTCTGCTCAGCCTCTTCATGGGATCGATGACGGGCTGTAAACGTCACGCTCATTTAGGGCAAAAGGCTCCGGATTTTTCCGTCGTCGATAGCTTCGGGCGCCAGCGTACGCTGGCCAGTTACCATGGCCGTGTCCTTGTACTGAACTTTTGGGCCTCCTGGTGCCCCCCTTGCGTGGAGGAGACCCCAGCGCTCAACACCCTACACCAGGAACTAGCCGGTCGGCCCATCTCTATTTTAGCGATTTCGGTCGATCAGGACGGGCAGGCCTACCGCAAGTTCCTCAAGAGCTATCAGGTGCAGTTCCCTACTGCCCGTGACCCTCAGGCGCTCATCGCGCAGCGCTACGGCACGGTGAAATACCCGGAAAGCTACATCATAGACGCCCAGGGGCACATGATGCGCAAGGTGGTCGGCGCCTATGATTGGAGCCGTCCCCAGATGCTGCGCTTTCTGAAGGACCTGACCCAGGGCGACTAAACCTCACCCAAAGCATTATTTAATCCGCGTAAAATAAAGAAACGGCGAATTTTATGCCCAACGTGAAGCCAATCCGGGAGACCGTCGCCATAGCCATGTCCGGCGGTGTTGACAGCTCGACGGTTGCCGGAATGCTGAAGTCCCAGGGCTACTCGCTAGTTGGCCTCACTATGCAGTTGTGGAACCAGCGCCGTCTGGCCGGCAAGGCCGGCATGCCCGAGGCAGTGCGGGGCCGTTGCTGCTCGCTGGACGATGTCTATGACGCCCGCCGCGTAGCCGAAAAGCTCGACATCCCCTACTACGTAGTCAACTACGAGGAGAAGTTCGAGCAGGAGGTGGTGCGGAACTTTGTCGATCAGTACCTCAAGGGTGAGACCCCGGTTCCCTGCAGCCTGTGCAACAGCACGGTTAAGTTCGAGCACCTGCTCACCACCGCCCGCCAGATTGGCGCGCGTTGGCTGGCTACCGGCCATTACGCCCGGGTCAGCTTTAACGCCGCCACCGGGAAGTGGGAGCTGCGCCGGGCGGTGGACACGGCCAAGGATCAGACCTTTTTTCTCTGGGGCCTCTCGCAAGAGCAGTTAGCGCATACCCTGTTTCCGTTAGGTGAGTTCTCCAAGCCCGAGGTGCGCACCCAAGCCGCCGAAATGGGGCTGGCCGTCGCCAGTAAGAAGGACAGCTACGAAATCTGCTTTGTTCCGGGTAACGAGTACCAGACATTCCTGCAGGCGTATTTGGAGGAGCAGGGTCGCAGCCTTCCTGATAGTGCCGGGGAACTGGTTGACAGTGAGGGGAAGGTGCTTGCAACCCATAGCGGCATCCATCATTTCACCGTGGGCCAGCGGAAGGGCCTGGGCGTTGCCACAGGAAATCCGTTGTACGTGCTGCAGATTCACCCGTCCGAGAAGCGCGTCGTGGTGGGAGGCGAGAGCCAGCTTTATGGGAGCGAACTGACGGCCCGGGACGTGAGCTGGGTCAGCGGCGAGGCGCCAAACGCTGCGGTACGCGTCCAAGCACGCATCCGGAACCGGCATACGCCGGCCGATGCAGTTGCCGAACCCCTCTCCAGAGGCCGTATACGAGTGGTCTTCGATGAGCCACAAAGGGCGATTACGCCCGGCCAGGCAGTGGTTCTCTATGACGGAGAGCTGGTGCTGGGTGGAGGCTGGATCGAGAAGCCCGGACTGGTGTGATGATCAGACACCAGTTCCAGACCCACCCGATCCAGAAAGCGTCGAAAGCACCTGTCTCGTTCAGAGGTGGCCGGAAGACAGCTCCCATCACCCTCGGCTAGATAAACATCTCTTCTTCGGGGCTGCCGCTGAACGTGCGTGCCTGCGCAGTCCTGCGGTTGAGGAAAAACTCCAGCCCGGTCCGCACGCCATGCAGCACCGCGTTGACGTCACGAATAGGCCGCAACACTCCTCGCTGCACCGTCTCCCGGGTCCCGGCTATCCGGGCGAAAACGTTGCCGATTGCCTCATCAAAGCGAACCACCTGAAGGCGCGCCCGGTCGGTGACATCGGTAACCAGCGCGTCAACGCGCTCCGCCTGGTTGCGGACGATTGTACTGATGTCAGCGAGGTTACTGGTGACCACGTCGAGACGGACACGCGATTCCGTCATGAGAATCTGCGCCTCGTCCAGCAGGCCGGGCAAACGCTTCTCCGCCTCGGAAATGACACCCTCGGCGCGACCGGCGACCCGCTTAACTACCTTGGCCATGCTGAACAGGATGATGCTCTGCCACACAATCGCGGCGGTGGCGATGCAGATGAAGATCGTGATTAGCACTTCCAAGGTGATGTTCATATCAGTGCGGAACTTCCGACGGCAGGCGGCCCTCCCGTCTGGATAAGTAATATCGGCGGACGACAGAGCCGCAGTCACTCCCTGGGGAATGGCTGCGGCACAGTTTCGTCCGTTTAACGCAGCGGCTCGGAACCAGTGCCGCTGCTGGACTCTTTGAAAGCCTGCTTGCCGGCATCCACTGCGGCCTGAAACTGATCGACCTGACGATTGAAGACTTCACGCCCGCGATCCATATAAGCGATTGCCTGCTGGCGGTACTCTTCAGCCTTACGGCCCAGCACCTCGCGACCCTCGCCGGCCTTTTCGCTCAGCATCTGCCGGGTCTCTTCCCCGGACCGGGGGGCAAACAGCAGCGCCACGGCAGCGCCTACGCCCAGACCCGCCATAAACCACAAGCCTTTGGACTCGCTCATACCTTCTTCTCCTTTGCAGCCGGAACCTTCAGGCTGCGATGCTAGCACCCGGTCCAACCGGATTGCAAACCACCTCTCTGATGATTCTAGATGCTATTTGCCGCAGAGGGGAGGCCTTAGGCACTTAAACTGAAACTGAACCATCCTCGCCCCACATCCACTGAACCGGTGTCGATGCCGCCGCGAGGTTTGTCTTGGAACGCCTGGGATTCGTTAAGAGTGCTCTAGGGGGGATCGGCCGGGGTCTGCGCGGCGCCCCTGTCTGCATGCAGATGACGCCAAAGCGCCTGACTTTGGCGTTGACTGAGCACCTCTCGCAGCTGCTCCAGCGAGGCTTGGTTTACTGCCGCCAAGCTACCGAAGTGGGAGAGCAGGTTCCGGACACTTGCCGGCCCCAGCCCCGGAACTTCAAGCAGTTCGGAACGCAGCGTCCTGCTACCCCGCCGTTGGCGGTGAAAGCTGATTGCGAAGCGGTGCGACTCATCCCGGATCATCTGCACGAGATGGAGAACCGGGGAATGTCGCTGCAACAGTATGGGCTCCTCATCGCCGGCAACGTAAAGAATCTCCTCCCGCTTGGCCAGGCTGGCCAGCGGCTGCGTGGTGAGCCCCAACTCCTCCAGCGCCGACTGCGCGGCATGGAGCTGGCCAAGACCGCCATCCACCATGACGAGATCGGGCATGGGCTGCTGTTGTTCCTTAAGCGCCCGGTAACGGCGCGTGACGACTTCCCGCATCGATCGGAAGTCGTCAATACCCTCGACCTCGCGGATGATGAATTTGCGGTAGTCGCTCTTCTTCATCCGCCCTTCTTCCCAAACCACCATGGAGGCAACCGTCTCGGCGCCCTGGAAGTGCGAAATATCAAACATTTCGATACGGCGCGGCGCCACGGGGAGTTCCAAGGCTTCCTGCAGCCCCTCCGCGATCGCAGTCGGGCTCGGCGTAGCGACGCGGAAGCGCTGTTGAAACGATTGCTGGGCGTTTTCCTGGGCGAGCTGCTGCAGAGCACGCCAGGTACCCCGCTGTGGGACGATGAACTCCACCTTTGCACCGCGCTGCTGTGAAAGGAGTTGCTGCAGCGCTCCCTGATCCTCCACCTGTACAGGAGTGATTACGCGAGGCGGCACATAGGGTTGGGCGACGTAGAGCTGCGCCAACACCGCCCCGAGCAAGCGGGCGGCAGCGCCCGCGGGGCTTCGTTCGGACGCAGGGAGTTCAGCACTGGATGACTCGGCGACGAGCGGCTGCAAGCCCCCTGCCGGACGATCTGAATCCGCTGCTTCCGGCGAGTTGCCGTCAGCTGCGCCCGCAACGGTCTCCTCCGGCAAAGACTCCCAGAAAAATTCTCTGCGGTCCACCACACGGCCGCGCCGGACGTGAAAGACGTTCACTGCGGCCCGGTCCTGTTCGAGGTGGACGCCAACCACGTCGGCATCCTCCTCAGAGGAGCTGGCCATCTTTTGCCGTTCCTGCAGATCTTCGATGACGGTGCCCAGATCACGCCAGGAGGCGGCCTCTTCGTAACGCTCCCTGGCAGCCGCCTGATCCCGGCGCTCATGAATGAGCTGCAGCAACTCCCGATGCTTCCCTGAAAGAAAGAGCCGCACATGCCCCACCGCTTCCGCATAAGCCTCTGGAGTGGTCAGCCCCTCGACACAAGGTCCCAGGCAGCGATGAATGTGGTACTGCAGACAGGGCCGTGCATGCCTGCGGCGCAAATCGATGTAACAGGAAGGGACCTTGAAGCTGCGGTGGATGAGGTGAACGATGCGATAGGCCAAGCTGGCCGGAAAATAGGGCCCGAAGTACTCGGAACCGTCCTTGCGCACCTTGCGGGTGACGTAAACCCGCGGAAATGGCTCCAGGCTGAGGCGGATGTAAGGGTAGGTCTTGTCATCGCGCAGCAACACATTAAAGCGCGGCTTGAGCTGCTTGATGAGATTGTTTTCCAACGCCAGCGCCTCGGCTTCATTGGCGACGACGATGTAATCGAGATCCACCGCCTCGCGCAGCAATGAGCCGGTTTTAGCGTTCTCCTGCGCACCGTTCACAAAGTAGCTGCGCACCCGCTGGCGAAGGTTCTTGGCCTTGCCAACGTAGATCACCACGCCCTCGGCGTTTCTATAGCGGTAAACGCCGGGGTTGGAAGGCAGGGTGGCGACTTTGGTCAGCAAGTCCATGGGACGGGCGGGCTCAGAAGGTGGAGGAGCTTCTCTGGCAATGCGATGTACAAGGGGACCGGGGGGATATCGCGGCCCTCAACCAGCGATTCCATCCCCCGCAAGGACTCGCGGCTTCGATCCTTCAGCTCCTGAACAGGAAAATTTTACTCTTTCACGCCTCCGCACTCCAAGCGCGAGCAATTGCCGCGGGAAACGGCAAACCTTTGATAAGCAAGCATCTATGCCATCCGTGGGGGTGCGCGGGCGGCGGGGGAGGCAAATGGCACACGGTTTGCTGTTTAGCAACCTGAGTGCAGCTTGGCGCGGCCCATGGCCGGAGCCGAGCCGCACCTAAAGCAGAGAACGTGGGGCCGACGCGGCCACCGCCGTTGTGCCAATCATCTAGCAGCCTGAGGCTGCCAGCTCTCGCTGAGCTGGGCAAACGACTGGCTCCAAGAGCACCAGAGTGTTGAGTGGAGGAGGACCTATGAAACGGATGCGAGGGATAGCGCCGATTGCTGTGGCGGGCATGGCCGGGCTCCTGTTTGCCGGTTGCACGACCAAGAACTACGTGCGCAAACAAACCACGCCGCTGATTGACCACGTCAATCAACTGGATGCCCAGACGGCGCAGCAAACCAATAACATTAAGACGGAAGACCAGAAGATTCAGCAAGGGTTGAGCGCCGTCAATCAACGCTCGTCGCAGGCGATGAGCGCAGCGCAGCAGGCTAACGCCGCCGCGCAGCAGGTGGGCTCGCAATTGAACCAGCAATCGAGTCAAATCAGCTCGCTGAGCAACACCTTGGCAAACCTGGACAACTACCAGCTCAACTACCAGGCCGCGGTACACTTCGCCTTCAACCGCTTCAACCTGACTTCCAGCAGCCGTGATGTCATTCGCGATGTGGCCAGCCGGCTGCAGCAGAATCCGCACACGATTATTGAAGTTGTCGGCTATACCGACTCCACTGGCCCCCAAAGCTACAATTACCGGCTGAGCCAGTGGCGCGCCGACTCAGTGGTGAATTTCCTGGAAGCCAATAACATTCCGCCGCATCGCATTTTCCTGATTGGTTTGGGAAAGAACCAATACGTGGCGAGCAACCGCACGGCGCGTGGACGGCGGGAAAACCGGCGCGTGGAACTACGCCTGATGGCCAATTCTCTGGCTCAACCGGCCGGCTCGGCGGCAGCCGCCAGCAGCACCCCCGCTGGACAAGCGGCGCAACCACAAGCTGCACAGCCTGGAGTTCCGCAGCAGCCCAACGTTCCGCAGCAATAGTTTCTTCCAGACCGACGACGAAAAAGCGCACCGGGGAATCCGGTGCGCTTTTTCTTTTTCGTGGAGGAGAGGGGCGAGTGACTGGCAGCGTATCCGCCCATGACAGAGCGCCCCGGCTTTTTAACCGCCGCGCCCAGAACGGAACGCCTGGCGGAGGTCATTCCTGGCCTAAGGGGCGCTGGCCGCCTGCTGCCGCCCTCCCCCCCGGCTGGCGATGTAACCGCTCAAACAGCGCAGGGTGTTGAAGTGGGCGGGAACAATGTCAGTATCGGGAATTTGCAACTGAAACTCCTGCTCCATGAAGGCAACCAAAGCCATGACACTGGCGGAGTCAAGGATCAGTTCAAACAAGGGATCATCCAGACCGATCTGATCCTCTGGAAACCCTGGGACCAGTTCATGAGCAATAAAGCGGCGCAGTATCTGGTGCATAGAGGAACTCCCGGCGGTTTTGACCGCGTTACCAACCATCCCGACTGGGAAGTCTTGCTGGCCTAGAAGCCGGGTAGCGGAGCGGGGATGGTACAGACAGACAAGTTGCTGCTTTGAGCTCAGGCGCGGGTAGCGGCTCGCTCCGAAAGCAGCAAATTCAAAGAGCAGAGAACCTGCCCTAGCGTGGCGGAACTCTTAGGCGGCAGGAGAACTTCTCATGCACGCGGGCTGGAGTGAGGAGCAACAGCGCCTGTTTGAGCAAGCGCGGCAATTTGCCGCGCAGGAGTTGGAACCCGGCCGCTTGCTGCGCGAGCAGCAGCCGTTGGGCTTGCGGGATGGGTGGCGCCGCTGCGCGCGCTTCGGCCTGTTTGCCATGACCGTGCCGGAGCAGTGGGGAGGCCTGGGACAATCGGCGCTGGCCAATGTGGCGGTCATGGAGGGGCTGGGGGAGGGTTGCAGCGACAACGGGCTGTTACTGTCGCTGGGAGCGCAATTGTGGAGTGTGCTCCCACCGCTGCTGCACTTCGGAACCCCGGCGCAACTGGAGCGCTACCTGCCCGGCATGATCAGCGGCGAGATCATCAGCGCTTTCGCCCTCACCGAGCCCGGAAGCGGTTCCGACACCAGCCGTCTGCAGTGCCACGCCGAAGCAATTGGGCAAAACTATCTTATTTCCGGACAAAAGACGTTTATCAGCAACGCCCCAGTGGCTGACCTGTTTCTGGTATTTGCCACCACCGCAGCGGGAGCGGGACCGTTTGCCATCTCCGCCTTCCTGGTGGAGCGGAACAATTTGGGAATCCGGATCGGGCCCTTGATGGAGAAGATGGGGCTGCACTCCAGTCCAATGTCGGAGATGTGGCTGGAAGAGGTTGAGGTACCAGCCACGCAGATGTTGGGTAGCCCGGGCAGCGGCGGGATGGTGATGCGCTATGCCCTGGAGTGGGAACGCGGGCTGTTGCTGGCGCCCGCGGTGGGAACGATGCAGCGGCTGCTGCAACAAACGCTGCTCTATTGCCGGGAGCGCAAGCAGTTTGGACGGCCCATCCTGCAGTTTGAGGCGGTGGCGCACCAATTGGCGGAAATGAGCCTGCGGCTGGAGGTGTCGCGGCTGTTGCTGGAAAACTTCGCGCGTCTCAAGGACGCGGGGCGCAGCGCCGTCACCCAGGCGGCAATGACCAAGCTCTACGTCAGCGAAAGCCTGAATTTCGTCAGCGCCACGGCATTGCATCTGCACGGCGCTAACGGCTACACCACGGCCTATCCGCTGGAGCGCGAGTGGCGGGATGCGCGTGCCGCCTCCATCTACTCGGGCAGCACGGAAATGCAGCGCAACCTGATTGCCGAGGCGCTGCTCAACCTGGGGGTGGGGGCCAGCCGGTAGGTGGTCACCATGGCGCTGAAGGACCTCTATGCCAGTACAACTCTTGCATGATGCGGTTGCGGAAGCGGTGCGCCGCTTCCCGGAGCGGACGGCGGTGGCGCAGTCCAGCGGCGACGGCGCCACGCTCAGCTACCAGGCACTCTGGGAGCAAAGTGAGCGGCTTGCGGCCTGGCTGCAGGCGCAGGGCGCCGGAGCTGGCGAGCGCGTCGGCTTCTGGATGCGCAAGCGCACGGAGGCCGTGGTCGCGATGTTGGCCATTCTGCGCGCCGGCGCGATTTATGTGCCGCTGGACCCCACCGCGCCCACCGCGCGTATCACACGCCTGGCGGCCGACTGTGGCCTGCGCCTGCTGTTGGGGGAGGAGGGCCTGTTGCTGGCGGCACGGAGGGAGCTGGCGGCGTTGCCTTCTCTCCGCTGCCTGATTGCGGCGCCCAGGCTGAGCCCCGGCCCGGCAGAGGCCCCTGAGGCCGCTGCGACCGCCGATCCACAGTTACCCCTTTACGGGTGGGAGGAGGTGATTGGCAATGGGCTTCGCCTGGCGCCCGCCCGCCGCCTCGGAGAAGACGTTGCCTACGTGCTCTACACCTCCGGTTCGACCGGAACGCCCAAGGGCGTGATGCTCTCCCACCGGCATGCGCTGAACTTTATTGGTTGGGCGGCCCAGGAATTTGCCTTGAGCGCGGAGGACCGGGTGGCGAGCCACGCTCCGTTTCACTTTGATCTGTCGATTTTCGATGTCTTCGCCACGCTGAGCAGCGGAGCGCGGCTGGAACTGCTGGACCGCCTCTGGGCGCCGTTCCCGGCGGCGGTCCTCAACTGGATCCATGATCGGCGCATCAGTGTCTGGTACTCGGTGCCGTCGGCGCTGGTGCAGATGCTGCCGGTCATCGCGCAGCGGCCAGGGTGGAGAGCCGAGCACTGGCGAGTGCTGCTGTTCGCCGGCGAGGTGTTCCCGTCGCAGGCGCTGCGGCAATGGCGGCGGCTGCTGCCACAGGCGCGGTTGGCCAACCTTTATGGACCTACCGAAACCAACGTGTGTACCTGGTACGAGTTGCCCGCCTCGGCGGAGGCCGTCCCCGAACCATTACCCATCGGGCAGGCCTGTCCGGGGTTTGAACTGCGCATCGGCGACGAGGAGGGTGAACCGCTGGGCTCGGGCGAGCCCGGCTTTTTGTGGGCGCGGGGGGAGATCTTGCGCGGCTATTGGGGAGACGCGGAACGCACCCGGGCGGTGTGCCGTCAGCGCCGCGACGCCGGCAACAGCCCACAGGTCTGGTACAACACCGGCGACTTGGTGCGCGGCGATGAGCATGGCGAGTTGCAGTTCCTGGGGCGACGCGACGATCTGGTCAAGTGCCGCGGCTATCGCATCTCGCTGCTCGAGGTGCAGCAGACCCTTGGCGCGGCGCCTGGGGTGGAACATGCGGCGGTGCTGCTGGCCGGAAGCGGCAGCGAGGCCTATCTGCACGCCTTTGTGGCGGGGGCCGTGACACCCGCACAGTTGCGCGGTTTCTGTGCCCAACGGCTGCCGGTCTACATGGTGCCGCAGCGCATCGAGGTGCACAGCAGCCTGCCCCTCACCTCCACGGGCAAGGTGGATCGCAGGATTCTGGAGCGGGAATGGCTGCATCTCAACGCCGCCGGAGAGGCGGCATGAAGCACCAAGCAAAGCGTGGAAGCGGCCCCGGTGCACGCAACGGGTTACGTGAACCCAGCCTGCTGGAACGTGCTGGTCTGGGCCTCTACAGCCTGCTGCAACGAGGCCTGCGCCGCTTACACCTCAGACGATGCCTCTACATCTGGGGGCAACGCTGTCTGGCGGCACGCCCGGAGCAGTTGCGCCTGGCGCTGCGAACGCTTCGCGGCATGCGCGTGCGGGAGAGCGGCGTAGAGGCTATTGACGACCTGTTGGCGGTACGGCCGGGCGCCAGAGCGGACTTCCTGAGACGCTTTCAGCGTGGCGACCGCTGCCTGAGCGTTTACAATGGCGAACGCTGCGTCGCCTTTCTTTGGAGCTGCAGTGGGCCGTGTGATCGTGAAAATTCCTTCGGCGCGCGGTGGCGCATTCCGGAAAAGGCGCTTTGGCTCTACGACTTGCAGAGTGATGCCGGCCAACTGGGGGCCATCGCCTACCTCAACTTTTATCTGCGCGAAGAAGCGGCAATCCGAGGCGTGGAATGGCTGCTCGGGCAGGCGGATTGGTGCAACCACCGCTCGCGCTGGTCACACCAGAGTCTGGGATACCGCGAGACGGGGACAGTGGTCAGCCTGCAATTGGCGGGATTGCATCTGCACCTGACCGTGCCGGAGGGGCCTGGGAGCTGGCGGCTGCAGTGGGGAGCGGCGGCAATCGATACGGGAGCGTTAGCCGCCGGAGCGTGGCCCGCACCTGCGCCAGCGGAAACCGGAAAACCGGACCGGGAGGCAGAGTCCACCGTGAGGAGATCTGAGTTGGCCATGCCTGATGTCGGTGCGGATCGGCAGGGAGGCGAGCCGGCTGGCGGCCAGCCAGAATCCCGCCAGTCTCCGGAGCAGGTCTTGTCGCAGCAACTGCCGCCGCAAGACCTATCACTCGGCCAGCCCCAGGCGAGCGCGGTGCCGAAGAGCGGCGAGCAAGTGCCGCTCGGCAGGGCTGCTGCCGCGCCTGACGGGCATGAGGCGGGAACGCGCTCGGCAGCGTTGGTTGTGGAACAGGAACGCGAAACATCCACCCCCGCCGCCGTAGCGAAGCAGGCAAGCGGCGGCTTTCTCCAAGCCATCGCTTGCGATTGTGGCGCCAGCGTCGCTCTGCGGCCAGGGGAACTGGTGTGCGGCTGCGGAAGACACTGGGGACAGCATCGCCCGGGTTTAACGGTTTTAAACGCCGCCATGCCCTATTGGGGAGAGTTGCCGCGCGAACAGATGCAGACGTTCGTTACCGCCAGCCGGGCGGAGGGCTGGCGGCAAGCGCTGAAACAACACTGCCCCCCGGAGTTGCATGACTATATTCAAGCGGGCCAGCGCGCCCATTTTGAACAGGTGATCGACCTGCCTCGCCCTTCACGCGTGTTGGAGTTGGGAGCCGGACTGGGTGCGATCAGTTGCGAACTGGCGCGCTACCACGAAGTCGTAGCTTTGGAGGGCGTTCGCGAGCGAGCGGATTTTATGAGTATCCGCGCCGAGCAGGATCGGCTGGCGCGACTGCATGTTGTCTGCGGCGACCTGCATTTGACTGAGTTTGTCCCGCAACAGTTTGATCTGGTGATCATGAATGGAGTGCTGGAATGGGTTGCCATCAACCAAACGGGTGAACCGCGGGCGGTGCAACGCGAGGTCTTAAAGCGCATCCGGCGGTGGCTGCGACCCGAAGGCCGCCTCTACGTTGCAATTGAAAACCGGTTTGGCTTTGGCGCCTTCCGCGGCGAACTGGACCACAGTGGCTTGCCCTATACCAGCCTGATGCCCCGGCCCCTGGCGCGCTGGGTTTGCAATCGCCAGGCGCGTTATCGCTCCGAGGTGAACCGGGGATATCGCACCTACACCTATTCCTTCGCGGGGTACCGCCGCTTGTTCAGGGAGGCCGGCTTCAAGATTCATCAGACTTATCTGCCCTTCCCCAGCTACAACCATTACGAGGAACTGATTGCGCTGGAACGGGAGGCGTTGCGCTTCCGCGTGCAACAGAAAGCCGCCGCGACCCGTTTGCGAGGCGCGGAAACACTGGCGAAACAAGTGCGCCGCCAAATGCTGGGCATGCCCTGGACATGGAAGACGCTCAGCCCGGCGTTTGCCTTCGTGCTCGAGGTGCGCAATGCATGAGGGGGTGCGCAGGACGCGGCGCCCCGCAACGTTTTTCAACCTGCAGTTCAGCGACGGCGACTGCCGTCTGCTCTGCTTTGACCGCAACACCTGCAAACCCTATCAAGTGGTCAAAACCGCCAGCTCGGCCCGCGGCATACGGCGCTTGCAGGCGGAGAGTGCAGCGCTCCTGTATTTGGAATCGGTGGCGCCTCAACTCCAGGTCCCACGGCAGGTGAGCTGGCAATCGCAGCTTCCTGAGGCTTGCCTGGTGGAAACCGCGGTGCCCGGCGTCCCGCTGGGAACCCATTTTCGGGGCGGCGGAATCGCGGCGCTCCGGCCCTTCCTGCCAACAGTCTGCCTGTGGCTGGACCGCTTCCAGGCGCTCACGCGGCCGGCCACGGCGGAAAGCGTGGTTGCGCTCTTTTTCCAATGGCGAGAAACGAACCACGCCGGGCTCAACAACATACCGCCACTGCTTCCGTTGCTGCAATGCCTGGAGTCGATGACGGCGCACCTGCAGGGTGGCGCGGTCATGGTACACGGCGACTTCTGGAGCGGCAATTTGCTGCTGCAGGACGAGCAACTTGGGGTGATCGACTGGAACGGATTGCGCCTTGGCACCCGCTGGGAAGACCTGTTGACGTTTCTGCTCTGCGCCTTGCCCGCGGCGCCGGAACCGCGGCTGCGCGCATTTCAGCAGTGCTTCTTTGAAGACGTCGAAATCGCATGCCGCCTGCGCAATAGCGCGGCCCTGGGCGGGGCGGCGGCGGGCGAGCTCCGGTTTGCGTTTTACTTTTTCCTGGCCCGCCGTTTGTTTTGGGAACAGGGACTGGATCTGCAAAATCGTGACAGCGGCGAGCGGGAGCAATCGCTCCGGCAGTGGACGCCATTGCTGAGCTGGATCGAAGATCGACAGTTTCCCGAGCCGTTTTAGCCGCCGAGGCTGAAGCCGGCGCCGATCACTCTCATTGCCGGAAATCATCGATTGGCGGCTGACGTCACCATGAGCCCGGCTGCCCGGTCACTCCGAGGGGAAACTGGCAAGAGCGTCAGTTTCGTCTTCCCGCACATCAAAAACGGTCAACAGCTTGGTGACCTGCAGCAGATCGTGCACCTTGCGGGTCAAGCTGAGCAGCTTGAGTTCCCCGCCCTGCTGACGCACAAGGGTATAGCTGCTAACCAACTCCCCCAAACCGGAGCTGTCGATATAATCCACCTGAGCCAGATTCAACAGGATGCGGCGTTCACCGGCGTTCAGCAACGAGCGGATCAATTCGCGCAGGCGGCGCGCACCCTCTCCCAGGGTGATGCGACCGGCCAAATCCAGCACGACCACCCCCTCCACATTGCGTTCCACGACTTGCAGCATGCCAACTAGCCTCGTTTACGCTCCGCACCGGGGGGCAGATGCTTGCGCAGCACCACGCGCGTTCCATTCGGACTCGGCTGCAGTTCAACGGAATCCATGAACGCGCGGGCCAGGAAAATGCCTCGCCCGGATTGACGCATGATGTTTTCGGGAGAAAGAGGATCGGGAATCTCGCCGGGCTGGAAGCCGCGCCCCTGATCCAAGATGCTAATGACCAGCTCGCCGGGCTGGGAATCGAATTCCAGGCGGACCCGCTTGTCCGGTTGCAACTGGTTGCCGTGCAGAACGGCATTAACAGTAATCTCGCGCACCGCCATGGCAATGCTGTGCTGATCATTCTCCGCAAACCCTGCGGATTCCGCCGCGCGCAAGGCGGCGGCCTCCGCCTGATCCACTGCCTCAATACGGCTTTCGAGTACGATGGCTTGCATCCTGGGCATACGTGCCGGTTTCAGAAACGGCGGCGCTGGTGCGATCAGATCACGCGCAGACCACTTTTCCACCCTCCCGCTGAGCGCAGCCCCTTTTACCCGGCCTGCGTCCCAAAACAGCGGGAATCAACAAGATGGCATCCGGCTGCTGTGCATGTCAACCGGCCCGCCCAATCCGGAACGTATGAGATTTGATGCCGCGAGGCCATTCTCCGGAGTGTGGAGGGGGAAAACGCGGTTTGCGCGGGGCGGTAGGTGAAACTTCCAAACCCGCTCTTCTGCTAGTCTGTTTGCTATGCGCATCACTCGCATCAACACCGACCAGGCGCCTGCCGACATTAAACCGCTCTACGAGGCCGCCTACCAGCAACGAGGCAACGTTCCGAATATGTTTCGGGTACTGGGGCACCGCCCGGAGTACCTCAAGACGATGCTGGCGCATTTTCGCTGCGTGATGGAAACCGGAACGGTCGAAATCAAACTCAAGGAACTGCTTGCGGTGCGGGTATCGCAGATCAACGGCTGCGATTATTGACTGGCCTCGCACGCCGCCTTGGCAAGGCGGTATGGGTGTCCGGCTGAGGTGATCGAACAACTGGCAAATTTCGAACAACTCTCCGAACTGGGAGATCGCGAGAAGAGCGCACTGCGCTTTGCGGAGGTCATGACCCGTGACGCGCACCGCATCAGCGATGAACAGTTTTCCGAGTTGCGCGGCTTCTTCCAAGAGGGTGAGATCGTGGAACTGGCCGCGGTGATCGGATTATTCAACTACTTCAACCGCTTTAACGACGCCCTGCGCATGGAACCAACCCGCCCCGGCGAACGGTAAGAAGACCGGCAGCGCTGCCAACCAGCGGTCTTTCCAGCAGTGCCCGCGCGCAACCGGAAGCGACGTGCTTGCGAATATTTTCCACGGCGAGCACGGCTGGTGCTCCCGCTACGTTTAAGACGCCACCAGCTCCGCGGCGTCTTCCCGTGTTGCCGAGCCGCGGCGCAAGCGTGCCAGCCAAGCTTCCGCCAGCGCCCAGCCGCAGATGCCGGCAAAAGCGCCTGCCACAGCGTCGCTGACAAAATGGTAGTTTCCGTAGACGGTGGCGACGGCGATGAGCACCGCCGCGACGGTGTAGATTGTCCCCCAAACATAATGACGGCGTGCCAGCAGGGCTGCCGCGATGGCGCTGGGGCCGGCCACATGCCCACTGGGAAAAATGCCGCTGGGAATAGAAAAGCGGCTGAGCAGATACCAGTTCCAGTTCTCAATGGCCTCATGGTTGGGCTGACGCAACTGCGGAAAATAGAGGCGCGGGGTGATAGCGGGCAACAGAGGGAAAAAAACGTAACAAAGGAACAAGCCAACCAACATGGCGCCGCCCACGAGGTAGACCAACTGGCAATCCATAGAGGCCCAGGTGCGCCGCCAGCGTCCGCTTTTCGGCGATTGGTGCAGCGCGAGGGCCGTCCTCCGCGATACTGGCGGCCAGCCTGCTCTTTCGACTTTGCCCATTTCCCTACGCCAGCACAGCCATAAGGCCAACAGCAGGCTGCCATACAGCAGGGCGTAGTTGATCAGATAACAGGAGTCCATTGTGGCGCTGAGCGCATTTGTGGGGGGAATACGGCGGTGCCACCAGTGCATTCCGAACAGCAGGCGATCGGAGCGGATCAACCCTCCCTCAATGGAGGGCGCCAGGGTGGTTCCAAATGCTCCGGACTCTTTGTAGGCCGCCGGAAGCGCGACAACATAGCCGTAGGCTAACCTCAAGGCTGCGCCGGTAGCCACCGCTGAGCGGCGTGTCCAACGCCGGACGGCGAGCATGCCAAAGACCAAAAACGCATCCACCGGGAGCCAACGCTCCATGAGCGGCCAGCGATGATCCAACACAATCAGCGCGGCAAACCAGGCGCAGAGCCCCGCCACCGCGACGTCGCTGGGCAGCCAGGTGGGATGTTGCAGCGGCTGGGGAAACGGTAGCACGGCCGTCCGCCGTGACGCGGGACGGATGGAGACAGCAATCTGCCGCGGGGCACCCATGCGGGATTGGACGCCCGTGAAGAACGACAATGCTGCCCGGCTGGGCCGAACTATTCACCACGGCTGATACCCGAAGCTGCTGGTGAACGGCTTCAGGGCAGACGGCCTGCGATGACGCGTCCCCCTACGATGGTTGCAAGCACGCGCAAATTCCGTGGCCGGACCTGGAGCGGATTAGCGCTAAGAATCACCGCGTCAGCAACGTAACCGGGTCTTAAGGAGCCCTGCCAGCGTTCACTGTGCAGCGCGTAGGCATCCCCCGCGGTGGCGGCATTGAGGGCTTCCACTGGCGACAGGCTTTCCGCGCCGTGATGCTCCGCCGCATCCAGATTCAGGAGCGGCGAGAAGGTCAGAGCCGCGGGCCAATCCGAATTCAGGGCCAACGGAACACCGGCGCGGATAAAGGTTTGCAACGGATACTCCCTTCGCATGCGCCGTGGGCCAATGACCTCCAGGATGCGGCGTTCATAAACCGCGGCGAAATGCGTGGGCTGCACACTCGCAACCAGACCTCGCTTGACCAGGACGTGCAGGCGCTCGCGGTCTTCCCGCGTCACGTTGTCGAAATGCTCCACGCGTAGCCGCACGTCCGGATCGCTTCCCGCCGGCGAGGGTTGCGCGATCGCATCCAACGCCTCATGCACGGAGAGGTCCCCGGCGGCATGCAACGCGAGGTCAAAGCCCCTTCGCCGTGCATCGGCCACAATGCGATCCAGGTGATCCGGTGAGAGGGTTAGAAATCCGGAAGTGGACGGATCATCGCGATAGACCTGGAACCAGGCGGCGTTGTGGTTTCCCGGAGTGCCATCCAGTAGATATTTAGTCGGGCCTAGCGCCAACCATTTGGAGTCGACTTTGCGCGTGCGCAGGTAGGTAGCCATGGCGCGCCGTTCGTGCAACGGCCCGTACGGACTAACGTAGACGCGCAACTTGAGCCGGTCTTGCCGCAGCAACCGGTTGTAAAAACGCAATTCGGGCAGATCTGAAATCAGATCGCAAAGAGAAGTGATGCCATCTTCCAGCGCCTGGCTTTGAAACCGCTCGAAGGCGCGCGCCTTTTCCGCAAACGGAATCTCTGACAAGACCCTGAGCGTAGCTACGAATTGTGGTGTCTCGAGCAGCAAGCCCGTGCGCCGTCCGGACCGGTCGCGCGGCACCACCCCGCTGCCGGCGGGAAACGCTATTTCCCCCAGGCGCTTCAAACCGGCGCTGTTGACCAAAGCAAAATGCGCATCCAAACTCAACAAGTAAACTGGGCGAGAGCCGCTCACCGCATCCAGAAGCCTGCGGTTGAATGCCGGATTGGTGGCGAGCGCCGGATCCCAACCATAACCCGTAACCCACTCCGCCGGTCCGCCAGGGTGGGCCTGAAGATAGCGCTGCACCGCATCGCGTACGGCGGTGGCGCTTGCCAGAAAATTGCCCTGCTTGTCCGTTAAGGCCAGCCCGCGTTGCTGAAAAATGGCGCCGAAGAGCGGATGCATGTGTCCGTCGATGAAACCAGGGATCACATAAGCGCCATGGAGATCCTTGGAAACGGGATGGGCGCCAGGTCGCGCCGGAATCACGCGGCCGTTCTCGATCCAAAGAGTGGAGCCCCAATGCGTTCCCAACCAGAAATGGCCGTTGCGCAGCAATAAGGGCCGGGCTGCCGGCGCCGCAGCTCCGATTGAGGAGGGAGCGGACAGGGCGGCCACGGACAAGATCAAACACGGTAACAAACGAGACGGCCTAAGATTCGCCATGGTCATTACGCCTTCCCATTCAACGGACGGTTGGCGGTGATACCCTTCCCTTCCGTAACCGTGATGAATTGCCGGCCCGCCACATTCGTCAGGTGATCGACCTGGCCGCTGGGCCAGATGATGACTACTTCCTGCGCGGCGCTTTGCTGTCCCAGCCCGAACGTAAGCGGCAACTCGCTGGCCGAACAATAGCTCGATCCGCTTTTGACGTACTGCTCCTGCCAGCCCATAGCGGTCTTCACTTTGACCAGAGCGCCAATGCCGTCGCGGTTGCTTTTCACGCCCACGGTCTTAATGCGGAGCGCCACATTACCGCTGCCGGTGTTTTCAAAAAGGTAGGCGGGACCGTTATTGGTGCTGATCAGCACGTCCAGGTTGCCGTCAAGGTTGTAATCCCCGTACGCCGCCCCGCGCGCGACAATCGGCCGTTTAAGTTGGTCCCCAACCTGATCCACAACGTTTTTGAAGTGCCCGTTTCCGAGATTGTGAAACAGCAGCGGCGCTTCAGCATAGGACACGCGCGCCTGCACCTTGCTGATGTTGGGATCCAGGTGGCCGTTGGCGACCAGGATATCCGGGCGGCCGTCCAGGTCGTAATCAAAAAAGAAGGTACCGAAAGACAGGGACAAAAGACTGGCGCGGCCCACCGATGAGGTCGGCGCCTGATCCACAAATAATCCGTTGCCCTCGTTGTGATACAAGCCCATCATTTGGTTAGAGAAATTTCCGATGATCAGGCTGAATCGCCCGCTGCCGTCATAGTCGGCCGAATCGGTGCCCATACCGCCGCGCGCCACACCATCTTCGCTAAAAGCGACACCGGCGGAAACCGCTTCCTCGGTGAACGTCCCGTTGTGATTGTTGCGGTAGAGCTTGTTGGGCTGAGTATCATTGGCGACGAAAATATCGGGCCAGCCATCGCCGTCATAGTCGATGATGGAGACGCCCAGCGATTTGCAGGTGGGATCGTAAATTCCCGCCTTTTTGGTCACATCCGTAAACGTCCCGTTGCCGTTGTTGTGATAAAGGATGGGAGAAACGCCTTTGTAGCGCTCCGGGGTACAGAAGGATTTGTGCACACCGTCGAGCGTGCAACGAATATCGGTCTGTGGCGTCCACTGCACGTAGTTGCCGACGAACAGATCCAAATGCCCATCGCGATCATAATCGACCCAGGCGGCGCTGGTTGCGAAAGCCTTGTTACCCAGCCCTGCCTTCTTCGTCACATCGGTGAACGTGCCGTTACCGTTGTTATGGAACAGGTGATCGCCGCCTAAAGCGGTGATGTAGAGATCGTCGTAGCCGTCGTTGTCATAATCGCCCACAGCCACTCCCATGGCATACATGGGAATATCCAGGCCCGCCTTATGGGTGACGTCGGTAAAAGTTCCGTTACCGTTGTTGTGGTAAAGCTTGCAGGTGCTGCCGTGCAAGGCGGTAGGATGACCTGGCCAATCGGTCCCATTTAAAAGAAGAATGTCCTGATAACCGTCGTTGTCGTAGTCGATGAAGGCGACACCGGAACCCATGGTTTCTGGCAAATACATTTTTCCGAAGCCACCGGTATTGTGCTGAAAATGAATACCGGCCTGGCTGGTAACGTCAATGAACTGCACCGGACGAAGAGCGGGTAAAAGCTGCGAGGCGGGGATGGCGGCGCCCGGCGCCGCGGCCTGCCCCACCGGCCCGGAGTCCGGCTTCCGGGTGGGCGAGCTATGGTGGCAACCAGCCACAATCAAACAAAGTACCAGCACGGGTACGGCACGAGTCAGCTTCACTGATAACCTCTTCTTGATATCCTTCTTTGGACTTGATTCCCTGCGGACCGGCGCTGCGCCGCTTGCCGCTAACGCATTCCACCCGCCGGTGCGCCTGCGCGCCGTTTCCCGCTTCCGTCCACCGATATTGCCATCACCGGCATCGCCGCTCCGCGCGCCGGCTGATCCTGCCGCGCCGTGAGGCCGTTGCCGTGCTCGTGCACCGGTTGCGCCTCATTGTTGGCATTGGGATGGGCGAGCAGAAATGCCCCCGCAACCGCCTTGGAGGACTCGTCCGCCTTAAAACGTTCGTAGAGCCGCTCCTCAAGCCGCGATTGCGAAATTTGTCCCGCGCCCCGGTAACACAACATGAGGTCGTAGTGCGCCTCTACATTCTCCGGATCGACGGCCGTCGAGCGCAACAGGTACGTAATGGCGCGGTGGTAATGCCGCTCCAAAAACAGGACTCGTCCCGCCTGGTTCAACACGACGCGATCCTGCGGAAACGCTTTCAGCACGATGTTCAAGTCCTTGAGCGCGGCATCGTAATTGCCATCGGCCTTCTCTACCTCGGCGCGGAAAAAGCAGGCGCGAGGCAGATTGGGGCTGAGGGCCAGCGCCTTGGCGAGATAGGGCTTCGCCTGTTCTGTCTCCCCTTCTCGCACCTTGACCCGCGCCACGTTGAGCCAGCCGTCGGCATATTTGGGGTCAATCCTGGTGACCTGCTCAAAGGCATTCTGGGCGCCGGTCAGATCGCCCTGCAACAACAGCCCAATGCCGTAATCGTTCCAGCGCGTGCGCAAGCGCACCTGGTCGTCATGAGCCGCAGCCATGGTGCTCTTCCACAGCTGGTTGCCATTTTGCAGTGGCAGCACCACTTTGTCTTCCGAAATGGTCACAATGGGAAGTTGCGGGATTTGCTTACGTTTGCCCGATACATCCGCCAGCGAACCATCCAAAGACATTTTGCGGTCGTCGTAGTCGAGGGTATAGGCGCCCGGATCCATTTTGCCGACATAGGCAAAATTGCTGAAATCCCGGATGAACTTGCGATAGTGCAACCTGGCGATCAGCGTGACCGGGCCGGTGATGTTCTTGGGAATCCGGATGCGGTAATGCACGGTGTCGGCGGCCCCTGGCGGGATCAGGTGCACATACACGACGGTGCGCGCCGCCCACGCATTGCGCTTGTTGATGACGTTGCCATGCGCATCGAGCAGCACGGCGCGGTAGAAGTGCGCCGTGCGATCGACGTGGCCATCCGGCTGTAGAAATCCGCTCCAAAAGAAGGGGTGTCCTTTGCCGTCCAGGGCCTTCATCTCCAGCCAGACATCCGCGGCGTCTATTGTGCCGCCGGGGAAGAAATGTCCCAGGCGAAGCGTGCGCTCCACCACGTCGACGCGGATGCTGCTCCCCGCGTGCAGCACCGGTTGCACCACATTCAACGGCGCGTCCACACGAACCTTCCCCCCACTCTGTACCAGTGAGGGCGTCAGCGAGGCGCTGGACTCTTCTCCCTGCCCGAACATGCTCTCCTGGCTGGGGGTGTTGTCGTTGGTGATTTGCTTTTTCGGCTGGGCCGCCGTGTGCGCAATCGCAAATATATCGGTGCTGACGGCGCCCTGCAGAAATTTGATCTCGTCCGCAAGCTGCTTTTTGTCTTCATTGGCCCACGGAACGGCCGTGTTGGCGGCAATGAAGCGGTGCGAGCGAATAAACCCGTTGCGTGCCGCCGGGTCATTGGACCGCACGAGCGGCATATGGCAGCTCGTACACACCAGCGGCTTTGGCGGGTAATAAAACGAACGCGCTCCCTGGCCGCTCACGCCGCTCCCCTGCCAGTTGTCGTATTCGTCAAACCCGCGCGACCAGCGGTAATGATCCACTGGAACATCGAGGTGCACCTTGTGGCAGGCGGAACAGAACTGCGAGGGCTGGTTAACCTCAAAGGGTTTCAGGAATGTCTCGTCATGAGGCCGCGGGTCCAGGTGCAGCACCGCGTCGTGCGCGAAGCGCAGAAAGGGATTCTTGCTCTCCGCCAGCTTATGCAGCGGCGGATCCTCCAGCGTGAACGCCGAGTTTCCCAGTGTGTTGTGAATGTGAACTACGGCGTGGCAGCTTTGACAGCCCAGGCCAGCCTGCGCCGCCGGGGTATGAATCTGATATTTGATGGGCGTCTTCCATTTTCCGGTGAACAGGACCGCCGAATCATGGCACGCGGCGCACCACTGGCTGGGCTTGGTGCTGCCCTGAACCTGCTGCATGTACTCAATCGAGGCGCGATAAAACTGATTATTGAACGAGGCGTAATGGTGCGCCGAACTCTTCCACTCACGGTAAATCTGCGCATGACAACGGGCGCAGCTTTTTGAGTTTTCAAAGAAGTGCTCGGAAAGGAACACATCCCGTTTGCCGTTGGGTCCGATGGTGTGCGCGCCGGATGGGAAGAATGGTCCCTTGCCCCCGTCCTCCTGAACCATGGAAACGTAGCCGGAGACCCGGTTGACGATGATCGAATCCGGCGAAGGATGCGAATGGCGCCACAGCAACGCCACTGCCGGAATAACCAGCGCCAGCACTGTCGCCCCGCTCACCGCCAGGCGCAGCCGGGGCGCCAGCCATCCCGCTTGGTACATCCACAGCAATCCCGAGATCAGCAGCAGAACGGAAAACACCAGGTGAGCCATCAATTCGGCATGCTGCTGGTGGTAGTTGCCGCGAATGACCAAAAACAGCCCCAGTCCCGCACTTGCCACAAAAAAGAGACCACTCAGCACTCCCGCCCACCCCAGAGGCTCGGAACGCAGGCGGCGGTACAACATCACCGCCAGCGGAAGCAGCAGAAGGCCAGCCACTGCATGGCCCAGGATCGCTACCCCAAAGAGCAGATTGGGCGCGGGAAAGCCCACCAATATGACGGCCGTCACGCTGGCGACGGCAAAGCACAAGGCGAACAGCAGGGCTGAACGGGTCATTCGGCCTCGAAACGGCTGAAATCGTTGTAGCAGATGTCCTGTATCGTAAACGCACTACCGGACTGGAGCACTAATGGAAAGTGACTAGGCGTCAACTTCAAAGATGGTAGGCGGTCAAGAGCGTTCTGGTGGAGAGGACCGGCTGCAATTGCCGCTGCTCGCATAGTGGCGGCATGGACCGGTGTCGAAGCTTCCGGCCGTTGCTGGTGACCCCGCTCACTGCGGCTTAATAAAGCCCTTTTTCACCGCATACAACACCAATTCGGCGGTGCGATGTATTCCCAGCGTCTCCATCAGGTTGGCGCGATGAACGGCCACGGTATTGGGGCTGATGTTGAGCAGTTGAGCAATCTCTTTGTTGGAGTTGCCCTGCGCCACCAACTGCAGGACCTGCTTTTCTCGCAGCGTCAGGCGTTCATAGGGATCATCGGCGGCTTCGGCATTGCCTTTCTGGAACGCGGTGACCAGCAAATCGGAAATACCCGGGCTTAAATAGGTGTGCCCTTGCGCGACGCGCAGCACGGCCTGTGCGAGATCCAGATCCAGCGCGTCCTTCAGCAGGTAGCCTTTGACGCCGACCCGCAGCGCTTGGCGCACATAGGCCTCATCCGAATACATGCTGAGGATGATCAGTTTGATCTGGGGCTGCAGACGGGAAATCTTTTCCGCCGCCTCCATGCCGTTGAGTTCGGGCATGGCCATATCCAGCAACATGATGTCGGGACGCAACTCCTCAGCCAGAGCAATGGCCTCCAGCCCGGTACCGCCCTCACCGACCACCTTCAGGCGCGCATTGTCTTCCAATAAACGCCGGAAACCCTGACGCACCAGGGTGTGATCTTCCACCAACACGACACGAATCGGATTCTCAGACATTCCGGGACATTGTAGGCGGTATGCGACGTAAACAGCAACCGGAGCGAACGCAGCGGGGGCTGATTTCCGGTCAGGCGCCGGAGTGCTGACCGGTATTCAGCTCCGCGGCGTCCCCATCCGGCGCGCCCACGGCGGCGTTGGCCAGCGCACGAAGAGGCACGTGCACCTCCACCGTTCCACCCGGACCGGGAGCGAAATGGATCCGCCCCCCTAAGCGCTCGGCGCGCTCGCGCATGCTCACCAAACCCACGCTGCGCCCTCCATCCCGGCCCAGGGCGGGAGCCGCGGTAAAACCTCGGCCATTGTCGTGGATGCGCAAGCGCAGGTCTTCCCCGGCGCAGACCAGTTCCACGTCAGCTTCGGTGGCCTGGGAATGGCGGGCAACATTGGTGAGCGCCTCCTGCGCGATGCGATACAGGTGAATCGCGGTTTCCGCGGGAATGAACGGAATCGGGCCCGCCTGTTCAAAGCGCGTTTGGATGCCGGTGTTGCGGGTGAATTCTCCGGCATACCATTGCAGGGTCTTTTCCAGACCGAAATCGTCAAGGATGGTGGGCCGGAGTAGTTGCGAAAGGCCCCGGATTTTCTGTTGCGTATCCTGGGCCAGGCTGCGCGCCTGACGGATGTCGTCCAGGATGATGGCGGCGCGTTCCGCGGGCAAATCGTTGAGCGCCGCGCGCGCACGCTGCTCGGTGCGGGCCAGCGCCGCTCCCAGCGCGGTCATGAGCTGGCCAAACTCGTCGTGCAGGTCGCGTGATACCCGCTTCAGCGTTTCTTCCTGGACGTTTAATAGGCGCCAACTCAACGCTTCCAATTGCCGGGAATGGTGCTCCAACTGGCTCGCCAACCCCCGGACCTCTTCAAAAGAGGCCCGGTTGGCCCGGATCGCCCAGACCGCGACCGCGCTGCCCAGCAAAAACAGCAGCATGGTCAACAGCAGCAGGTTCCGGGTTACATGACCGTAAATCCCCCGCATCTGCGCCTCGGCGGCACGTTCGGAACGGTCGTTTTCGCGCAGCCATTGTCGCACCAGGTTGTGGATGGCCACGCGTTGCGGATCCAATTCCCGCGCCGCCAGCTCCTGCGCCTGAGTTGGGTAACCGCGCCGCGCCAATTGAAAAACCTGGTCACTGATGGACCAGAATTGCTGTAAAACAAGGGCGAGCTGTTCGCGCTGTTCCGCGCGATGTCCGCCGGGGGTGAGCCGCCGCTCCATTTTGAGCGCCTGATTCAGATCGATGCGCAAGTGGCGGAATTGCAGTCCCCAAAACTCCAGCGGGACATGACTCTGCTGCCCCTGGGTGGTCGCCATCTCCGGACTGGTGGCCATGTCGCGCACCGCCAGCGAGAGCGCGTAGGTGTCCTGCTGGATGCGCAGCAGTTGCAGCGTGTCCTCACGACTGTTCCGTACCACCTGCTCCTGCAGCGTGCGCAACTGCCGCATTTGCCGCAGCGTGTAAAACGCGAACACCAGCAAGAGCAGCAGCATGGTTCCCACGCCTGCAATGAGCCGCCGGTGAACGCGCCGGTCCACCGCGACCACCGGCGCCGGCAAAGCTTCCTTGCTCCTGTCGGGCGGAGCCGGTTGCGGGGGCTGTTGAACGGAATTGGATGCCGGGGTCAGTTGGAATGCTCCTACGCCAATACTTTAAGGCCAGACACGAATTTACAATAGGAGGCAGGGCTCGCTGTGGCGCGGGCAGTCAGCAAGAGCGAGTACCGCATGCCTTCACGATCCAAACCCAGATCCAGCCGTCCGCTTCGCTCCTCCGAAGTGCAATCCGTGTTGGCCATTGATATTGGCAGTTCTTCCGTGCGGGCGGCCCTGTGCGGACGCGACGGAAGCCCTCTTCCCGGCGGCGCCGTGAGCATGGCTTACCAACCGGAAGTTCACGCCGATGGGGGTGTCTGGATCGCCGCTGACAAGCTTCTGCGCATTACCGAACGCTGCATCGATCAACTTTTCTCGACGTCAGCGGCACGGGGCGCGCAGATTGCCGGCGTGGGTATCTCCAGTTTTTGGCATAGCCTCATCGCCCTCGATGTAGCTGCCAAGCCCATCACTCCCTGCCTGCTGTGGGCGGATACCAGGAGCGAAGCCGCACTTCCCGAGTTGCTCCGGATGCTGCGGGAGCATCGGCTGAGCCCGGGGCAACTGCATCAGCGTACCGGCGCGCCGCTCTATTCCAGCTTTTTTCCCGCCAAGATCACCTGGCTGCGTTCGGTCGAGCCGCGCTTGCGCGGTCACCAGGTTCGCTGGATTGCTTTTAGCGACTTCTTGATGCTGCGCTGGTGCGGCGAAGCCACGACGAGTGCTTCTGTGGCCTCCGGTTCCGGCCTCTGGAATCCGCGGCTTGGCGTCTGGGATCCAGCAGCCCTGGACTTGCTCCACCTGCGCCCCACGCAACTTCCTGGACTTTGGAATAGCCCCGCGGCGCTGCGTGCCCCGCTCGCCCGGCGATGGCCCAGACTGGCAAAAACGCCCTGGTACGGCTCGTGGGGAGATGGCGCCTGCGCCAATGTGGGCTCCGGTGCGGTGGGCACCCATCGAACCGCCCTCACCATCGGCACCTCCAGCGCCATGCGCAGAATTATTCCCGCCGCGTACCAGGTACGTCTGCCCCGATCGTTGTTCCGCTACGTGGTTGACAACGAGCGGCACGTGCTCGGTGGGGCTCTGAGTGAGGGGGGCAACCTGTACCGCTGGGCGCGTGAAACGCTCGCCTTGCCGCGCCCCCCACGCAGCGGCAGCAGCGGCGAACTGGAATCGCAGGAGGGCCCCTGGCTGGATCGTTTGCTCAGCCGCCGCACTCCCGGCCAGCACGGGCTCACCTTACTGCCATTTTTCGCGGGCGAGCGCAGTCCCGGGTGGCGGCCCCAGCGCCGCGCGCTGATCAGCGGACTCACCCTGGCCACAACCTCGATCGATCTTCTGCACGCTTCGCTGGAGGCGGTCACCCTGCAACTAGCGTGGCTGCATGACGACCTCGATCAATGTCTCAGACAGAAATCCGTGGTAGCAACCGGCGCCAGCGAGATACGGGCGGGCGGCGCCGCCATTGCCCACTCCGCCGCCTGGCGGCAAATGCTGGCCGACGCGCTCAATTCACCCATCCATCTCATGCGGGTTGCCGAAACCTCACTGCGCGGAGCCGCGCTGCTGGCTTGGGAAAAGGCTGGAGGCGCCGCGATCAGTGATGTACCAGCCGCCACGCGCTCGATTACGCGGCCACGGTCGTCCGCCGTTGTCCGCTTTCAGGAACTCGCGCGGCAACAGCGCGCTCTCTACGAGAAAGCTGCTGATTGAGCGTTGCGCTGAGGTGCTAACCCGGCGATGCCGCATGGATGGGTGAATGGGAACATCTTCACCGCACCAGCATAATCGTGTCGCCGTCCAGTAGGGAGCGCAGCAGCAGCACGCCCTTGGTATAGGTCATTTCCCAGTGCTCGTGCCCCAGATGTGGACCTGGAGGGCCCACCGCCAACTGATTGCCCTCCACGTGGTAATCCAGTTGCGCCCGGCGGCGGCCGTTTACAAGCGTAAGCGCGCCCTTGTTGTTCCCCACGACGCGAAATTGAAACGCTTTCCAGCCCGGCACTCCAACTACGTTCGCCGATTGCGAAACCAAATCGGAAGCCGCCATGCGGTTTTCCGAATGCCGGACGTCATCTACTCGCCACCTGCCGGGCAAAAGTGCCCAGAAATCAGGATGCGCGTAGGGCTGCACGTCCGCCGAGGGACGGCTACCCGGAGCGATATACGTGTTCGCCACACAGCCGGAACAGCCCGCCATTGCCAGCAGCAGGAGGGCAGCAGTTCCGAGCCGAAGCAGGTTGCGGCGATAGCTCATTCCCTGATTGAGATGAACGAGAGAGGAAAAGTGGATGCGCGATCGCGCTTTAGCTGCGCTGGATGCGCTGCACGTCGTGAACGCCGGCAATACGCTTCAAGCCGGCCACAATGCGTTCCAACTGGGGCAAATTGCTGACTTCCAGCACTACGGTGATGGTGGCTTGTCCATCGCCCGTCTCGGCGCCGATATTCTTGATATTCGAGCCGCCATCGGAAATGACCGCGGTTACGGCTGTCAACATGCCGGAGCGATCGTCGGTGGCCAGTTGCAGCTTGACCGCCTGCATGCTGGTCGGCTGCGAAGCCCACTGCACATCAATGCGGCGGTCGGCCTGATAAATCAGGTTCTGCACGTTGGAGCATTGCTCTGAGTGCACCGCCACGCCCTTGCCGCGGGTGATGTAGCCGACAATTGGCTCGCCGTGGATCGGATTACAGCAGCGCGCCCGGTACACCATCAGATCCTCAAACCCATGCACCAGAATGGGGCTATTTCCTGCTGCTACCGGGCGATGCACCGGAGCGGAACTGAACATCGCCTGCAATTCCGGCGACCGTTGTTCGACCGGCAACAGGCGGGTCAGAAGCTGGCGCGCGGAAATCTTACCGTAACCCACACTGGCCAGCACGTCCTCGACCTTGGTAAAGCCATACTCCTGGCCGGCCCGCAGGTAATCGGCGTCTTTGAAGCGCTTTAACGAGATGTCGTACTTGCGCGCTTCCCGTTCCAGCGAACGGCGGCCGATTTCCACCGCACGATAACGCTCGTTTTCGTTGAGCCAATGCTTGATTTTCTGCCGCGCCCGCGTCGATTTGACGAATGACAGCCAGTCGCGGCTCGGCACGTGCCCGGCCTGGGTGAGGATTTCAACGATGTCCCCGTTGCGAATGCGATAACGCAGCGGGACGATGCGGCCATTGACTTTCGCGCCCACGCAGCGATGCCCCACCTCAGTATGAATGGCGTAAGCAAAATCAACGGCGGTGGCCTCGCGCGGCAAGATCATCACCTTGCCTTTGGGCGTGAAGGCGTAAACCTCTTCCGGATACAGATCGACTTTGAGGGTGGAAAGGAATTCACCGGGATCGCGCATCTCCTGCTGCCACTCGACCAGGTGGCGCAGCCAGGCGACGCGTTCGTCATCCGGAGCGGGAGCGGTCGCACCTTCCTTGTACTTCCAATGCGCGGCAATGCCCTCCTCGGCGCGGCGATGCATTTCCTCGGTGCGGATCTGCGCCTCAAAGGGCTGCCCGGATTCGTGAATGACCGATGTGTGCAGGCTCTGGTAGCCGTTGGGCCGCGGAATGGCAATAAAGTCTTTGATGCGTCCCGGCACCGGATGCCAGGTGTTATGAATAATTCCCAACGCGGCGTAACAGTTCTTGACCGAGTCGGTAATGATCCGCACTGCCAACAAATCGTAGACCTGATCGATATCGGTGGCGCTCTGCCTTTGCAGCTTTTGCCAGATGCTGTAAAAGCGCTTGATGCGTCCCTCGACCCGGCAAGGAATTTCATGGGCGTGCATGACCTGCTCGACCCGCCGCTGCACCGATTTCAGGAAATCCTCGCTGAGCTTGCGTTTGCTTTCGACCGTTTCCCGCACCTGCTGGTAGGCGGCCGGCTCCAGGTAACTGAACGCCAGATCCTCCAACTCGCCGCGCATACGTCCCATACCCAGCCGGTGAGCCAGCGGCGCGTAAATCTCCATCGTCTCCTGCGCGATCGCCCGCTGCCGGTCAGGGGACAGGTGGTGCAGGGTGCGCATATTATGCAGCCGGTCGGCCAACTTGATGAGAATGACGCGGATGTCATCCACCATCGCCAGCAGCATCTTGCGAACGTTCTCCGCCTGGCGCGCCCCCTGGCTGGTGAAGTCCAACTTGTCGAGTTTGGTGACCCCTTCCACCAGATGTGCGACCGCCGGGCCAAACTCGCCGGACAGTTGCTCATAGGTTGCGCTGGTGTCTTCGATGGAGTCGTGCAACAGTCCCGCCGCCACGCAGGCCACATCCATCTTCATGTCGCACAAAATCGAGGCAACTTCCAGGGGATGAACAATGAACGATTCGCCGGAGCGCCGTGTCTGGTTCTGATGGAGGCGGGCGGAGAACTCGTAAGCGCGCCGCAGCAACTCATGATCGTCATGCGGGCGCGCCTCCCGCATGCGCCGCGCCAACTCGCGAAAACGCGTGCCGGCCTGCACGTTGGTGCTGAGTGGGGGCGCGATTCCCGTCAGCGGCGCGCCCGGCTGCTCTGTCCCCATGACTTATTATAGGTTGCGTGTCCAGAACCGGCGCCAGCGGTCATTCGCGGATCGCAAAAGCCGGACCGCGACAGCTGCTTTCTCTGATTGCCGAGGGCGGCAGGATCAGGGCAAGACATCTGAAGCGCGAGTGCTATCGTTCCAACGCAGTGTAGGCCGGCGAAGCGGCCAGACGTTCAGGAGGCAACTGGTGACCGACAACCACAACGGACAGGGAAACGGCGCGCCCCAGGGGCGCCCCTTGCTGGCTTATGAGGACTCCCAATTCCTCAACAGCCCCGACGCCCGCTCTCTGCGCATTCTCGCGGAGTACATGGAGCCGCTCAGCCACTTACGCCGTGAGAACATCCAGGACACGATTGTGTTCTTCGGCTCCGCGCGTATCAAGAGCTTGGAAGAGACGCAGGCCGCGCTGGAAGAGTTTGACCGGCAAAATCGTGTCGCCGCTTTGCGCGAAGGACACTCCCCGCAGAAGGTGGTCGAGGAAGGCCGCCGCCGGGGGCAGCAAAAGACGCTGGAAATTGCCCGCTACTACGAAGACGCCCGCAAACTCGCTTTCCTGCTCACCAAATGGGCCGACTCCCTGCCCAGCCGCAGGCGCCGTTTCGTAATCACCTCCGGCGGCGGACCGGGCATCATGGAAGCCGCCAACCGCGGCGCTTCCGAAGCGGGCGGCAAAACCATTGGCTTGAACATCCGCCTGCCCTTCGAACAGTTTCCCAACCCCTGGATCAGTCCCGCGCTCAGCTTCGAGTTTCACTACTTCTTCATGCGCAAGTTCTGGTTCGCCTATCCCGCCAAGGCGCTGGTGGCCTTTCCCGGCGGCTTTGGAACCCTGGATGAACTTTGTGAATTGCTCACGCTCGCCCAGACGCAGAAGCTCGCCAAAAAGATCGTCATCCTGCTCTATGGCCGCAAGTATTGGAACGACGTGCTCAACTTCGACGCGCTCGTCGATTGGGGAACCATTTCCCCCGCCGACCTGGAACTGTTCCGCTTCGCCGATGACCCGCAGGAGGCATTTGAAATGTTGAAAACCGACCTGGAACACTTCTATCTCAAACCGGCGCCCGCGGCCGAAGAAGAATCGGCGCCGGCCATCGCCAAAACCCGGAATCGCGTGGAACCGGAGCAGAACCCGCGCTGACGGGAGGCGGCGAAAAGAAACGCCAAACCTCAGTTCCACCCCTTGCGCTCGCGCAGCTTCGTGATATGCGCGGTGTGATGGCGGCCGTGCCAGGCATAAATCAGCAAAACGCGTTCCAGTGTGCACGGCCCCATTTCAGGGTGGTCGTAGGAGCGCTGCCAGTCCTCTTCCCGGAGGCTGCGCAGCAGCGTCACCCACCGCCGGTGCAGCGCCGCCAGCAGCGCCAGCGATACTTCCACCCGCTCTTCTCTGGCGTCGGCCAATTGCGCCCACGCCGCTTCGTTGTAGGCAAAAATGCGCGGCTGCTCTTCCGTAAGCGCCAGACGAAAACGGCTATACGCGTTCACGTGGCTGTCTGCCACATGGTGCACCGTCTGCCGCACCGTCCAGCCACCCTCGCGATAGGGCTCTTCCAACTGCTCCTGCGACAGCCCTTCCAACGCCGCCCGCAAACGCGCGGGCAACTCTTCCACGTCACAGATGAGTTTCTCCCGCTGCGTCGCCTCCAGGGGAAGGCTGTAGCCCTGCTCGGTGGCCCGCCCAATGGGATAACGCAAATCCTGGTTCATCCCTAGAGTTTACGTCAGACATCCATCACACGAGGAACTGGAACGCCGCGTTGCCGGTGCTTCAGCGGGCTATCATAAAAGAGTGACAGAAGCTCCCAGCAGCCGCCGCGCCTTGGTTGAATCGTTAATTGAGCAGCATTCCTCACTTCCTCAGGAGGCCGTGTTCAAAGAGGACCTGCTGCGTGGCGGTGTGGCCTTTTCCCCTGAGGCCCTGCAACTGGCGGCGCAGTTCAAGAACAAGGCCTACTTCATCTTTTCCTTCGATCTCGTACCGCTCAGCGACATGGCGCAACAGGAGCATTGGCGCGCTCCTGAAGAGCTTTGGCTGGAGGGCGGCCCTTGGCGGTTTCGCCCCACCATTGTTTCGGTCCGGCTGCAGCCCGCTTCTCCTTATCGCGTGGAAGTGGTTGACGGTAAAGCGGTCCTGCAATTGGAAGGCGAAACCATCTGCGAGGTGCGCTTCCCACCGGTGCCGGAGTACTACACGCGCACCCTCTCCAACGGCAAGCGCGTCATCGAGATCGCGCCCACGATTGAGTGGGGCTACCTGGTCTATCTCACCGTCTTCCGCATCTGCCAGTACTTTGGCCAGCAGGAGGAGTGCCAGTTCTGCGACATCAATGAGAACTACCGCCAGCAGACCAAGGCGGGCCGTCCTTACACCGGCGTCAAGTCGGTGGAAGAAATCCTGGAAGCGCTGGAGATCATTGCCGCTACTGATTCCGTCAGCCACGCCTACACCATCACTGGAGGCAGCATCACTTCCAACCTGAAAGGGCAACTGGAGGCTGACTTCTACGCCCCGTACGCCGCCGCCATCGAGAGCAAGTTTCCGGGCCGCTGGATCAGCAAAATGGTGGCCCAGGCGCTCCCGCTTGAACAGGCGCGCAAGTTCAAAGAGGCGGGCGTGCGCATCTACCATCCCAACTATGAAATCTGGGATGAACGGCTGTTCGGCATTATTTGTCCGGGCAAATCCCGTTACGTGGGCCGCTCCGAATGGCACCGCCGCATCCTTGACGCCGCCGCAATCTTCGGCGCCTCGCATGTCATTCCCAATTTCGTGGCGGGAATTGAAATGTCGCACCCGCACGGATTTGCCACTGTCGAGGAGGCAATCCGCTCCACCGGCGAGGGCCTGGATTTCTTCATGTCCCACGGTGTCTGCCCGCGCTTTACCACCTGGTGCCCGGAACCGCTGACCACGCTGGGACGCGCCACGCCACAGGGCGCGCCGCTGGAGTACCATGTCCGCCTGCTGGAAACCTGGCGCGATACCCACGCCAAGTATGGTCTGCCCGTGCCTCCGGGATATGGTGACCCGGGCATCGGCCGCGCCGTTTTCTCCGTCAGCTCATTTATGGACGTGCTGAACCATACGTCAAACTCCGCGGCGGCCTCGCCAGTTGCGGCCACCCAGGGAGTGAACAACCGCTAGTGACTAGCCGTTGAGAACCAGCAGCCGTTGCTCGGTCATGGACTCCATCGCTGAGCGAATCCCCTCGCGTCCAATGCCGGATTCTTTCACGCCGCCGTACGGCATGGGATCGAGGCGGTAGGCGGAAACGTCGTTGACGATCAGTCCGCCCACCTCCAGCCCACGATAGGCTTTCAGAATGAATCGCAGGTCGTGGGTAAACAACCCCGCCTGTAGTCCAAAGCGGCTGGCGTTGGCCTCTTCGATCGCCTCCTCTTGCTCGCGGTAGCGCATCAACACCAGCACCGGAGCGAAGACCTCCTCGCGGCAGACCTTCATCTCCCGCTTCACATTTTCCAGCACGGTAGGCGTGACGAATCCTCCGTCGCGCTTGCCACCGGCCAGCAGCGTGGCGCCGCCTTCCAGCGCTTCGTGAATCCATTCCTCACAGCGGATAGCGGCCGCTTCGTCAATCATGGGGCCGACGTCCGTGGTCTCATCCAGCGGATCGCCCAGGCGCAGCCCGCGGGCGGCATGAACAAGTTGCTCGCGCACCTGTTCATAAACCGATTCATGCACCAGGATGCGTTGCGCGGAAATGCACGACTGTCCCGCATAGCTGAAGCCGCCCCGCACCACACGTGACACCGCGTGGTGCATTTCGGCGTCGTGATGAATGATGTTGGCGGCATTGCCGCCTAGCTCCAGGACCACGCGCTTGCGCCCGGCTTGCTGCCGTAGTTTCCAGCCCACCGCCGCGCTGCCGGTAAACGACAACATACTGATGCGCTCGTCCTGAAGCAGTTGCTGAACGGTTTCCGCGCCACCGGAAAGCACCGAGACCGCCCCCTTCGGCAGATCACTGCGCAGGCAGAGCTGCCCCAGCCGCAGAGCGGTCAGAGGCGTGCGCGGCGAGGCTTTCACGATAACGCAGTTGCCGCTGGCAATGGCGGGCGCCAGTTTATGCAGAACGAGATTGAGAGGAAAGTTGAATGGCGTGACCGCCGCGATCAGCCCCAGGGGAAAGCGCTGCGAGATCGCCCAGCGCCCTTCGGCTCCCGGAGTCACATCCAGGGGAATGGATTCCTGCGGAAGACGCAGCGCCTCTTCCGCCGCGGTACGCAGCGTAAGCAGGCCGCGTTGCACCTCCTGATACGCGTCGCGCAGCGGCTTACCGGCTTCGAGGGCGATCAGCCGGGCAAACTCATCCCGCTCCGCCTGCAGTGCCCGCTCCAGTTCCAACAGCGCCTGCTGCCGCCGGTAAGCCGGCAGATGCGCCATCTTGGTCCGCGCCGCCGCCGCGGCCGCGATCGCCCGCTCCACTTCCAGGGCCGTGGCGCTGCCCGCCATGCCCACCTCGTCGCCGCTAAACGGGGAACGCACCGCAACCAGCCGCTCCGGCGCCACCTCCGCGCCGGCAATGATGAACGGATACTCGCGTGCAGCCACTTGCAATCGGCACCTCCAGACTGCTTTCAGGATAACGCTGGGCTGCGGTGATCAACGCGCGAGTGACAGGAACGGGCAGGTCCGACGAGGTTGCTGATGAGGGGTTATGGCGGGCCGCGACCGACGGCTCCGCCCGGCGTTCGCAGTTCTGTTATGAAGTGGCGGAGGGAGAGGGATTCGAACCCCCGGTACGGTTTCCCGTACAGTGGTTTTCAAGACCACCGGTATCAACCACTCACCCATCCCTCCGATCCGCGCGGCGGGGCTCACAAGCAAATCCCCTCCTCATCGTAGCAGGTCGGGGATTTCCGCGCCGTTTGACCAGAACTTCCCGATGGTGGGTCAGTTTGAATCGTAGTAGGTTCAGAGCAAGGTGTGCAACCGATGTTGATGCCGCTGAAGCGGCTGTAAAGAGCTCCAGGTAACCGACGCTACCGATTGCGGTCCAACAGCGCCAGAATCGCTCCTGTATCGATGAGCGCGTCACCGTCCGTGGCGGTTCTTAAGGCGGCGCCGAATACTCTATCTTCCTCTGCTCCGGGGGATTTAGATCGACAAGTCTGCGCGGATTCTTTGGCCCAGGGCCGTTAGGAAGTAGAAGCCCTCCAACCCAGTCCCTTCTACCTTCAAAATCGCAAGCTGCCGCAGGTGTTCCAACCTTTCCCGGACTTCTTGCGGACTGCGGTTGAGCTCCTTGGCAATACTCCAACCCGATGCGGTGGGACGGCTAGCGAACACGCCGACAATGCTGCGCATCAGTTCGTCGTCAGCAATCGCAACAATCGCTCTGGCCGGGGTCGCCATATTCGAGCTCATATTACACGCCACCACGACACACGTAGGCCTACGCTTCAATATGAAGGCCCAAACAAGGCCATGGGATGTTTGCCCTGGAAAGCTCGCGTTTCCAAATTGGGAACCGGTAGCAGAGCAAGTAGTTTGCGGCCGAAGCGAGCCCCGGAACGTTTTCACCTTCGACTGTCGAAGATTGCCCCCGAGCCCGTCTCCTGATTCGCGGTTTTGCTCTCCCGCAGCGCCTGGCGCACACTGGCAAACTGGGGCTGCAGGCGGTCGCGCAGCTTGCGCCGCACGCGCAGCAGACGCATCTTGACCGCCGACTCGCCTAAGCCCATCACTTCGGCCACTTCGGCCACCGGAAGCTCTTCAAAATCGCGCAATAACAGCAGCAGCCGGTCCTCGGGCGGCAACGCGTCGATGGCCGTGCGGATGAGCTGTTGCGTCTGCAGCCGTATGGCGGCCGCCTCGGGCTGCGCCTGCGTACTTGGATCGGGCAACTCCGCCGCCTGCGCCTCTTCCAATTCCAGCGGCTGACCGTTGCCGACCCGCTGCCGCCGGCGCTGACGATGGCAGGCGTTTTTCACAATGCGGAATAACCACACGGAAAACGCCTCCGGAGAGCGCAGTCCGGTAATCGCACCCAGCGCCTGCAAAATCGCGTCCTGGGCGATATCCTCGGCATCCTCACGATGTCCGCAGACCATCATGCCGAAGGAAAAAATCCGTGGCTGGTACAGCGCCAAAAACTCGTCGCGCGCCGCCGCATCTCCAGCGCGCAACCGGTTCAACAGCGCTTCATCAAGGATTGCCTGCCCCATGCTCTTCCCTTCCACACCGCCTTATAAACAGCTCCGCTGGCTGGAGCGATGCCTGCGGGCCTCGCCGCCATTGGGCGCTGCCCCCAGATTTCCCGGTCCGTCCCCTGCTCCGCTCTCGCGTCCATAACTTGCCGCGGTTTCACGCGCCGCCTTCACAAAACCGTCCAGCACGGGTTGCAAACCGGGATCATGCAATTCGCGCAGCCACGCCAACAGCATGGTCACACGCGCCTCGGCCTCTTGCAAGGGGCGGTATTCCACTCCTGGAAACCGCAGCTTGGTCAACGACTCCGGCAACAGTGAAATGCCAAAACCGGCGCCCACCAGACCAACGATGGTCGGCAACTGCATCACCTCCTGCGCAATGCGCGGGCTGAAGCCCGCGGCCCGGCAGAGGCCCACGATCTGATCAAAGTAATTCAACGCGTAGCTGCGCGGAAACAAGACGAAGGGCTCCTCCGCCAGCGCCGAAATCGATACCGCACGCTGCCGCGCCAGGCGGTGCTCTGCCGGCAGCGCCACCACCACCGGCTCGTGCAGCAGGCATTCGCGCTGCAGCCGCTCGCTTTCCACCGGTGCACGCATGAAGCCCACCTGGATGCGCATTTCCCGCAAAGCCGCCAGTTGTTCCTGGGTGGTCATTTCGCGCAGTTCCACCTCCACGGAAGGAAAGTCGCGGCGAAAACGGCGCAGGGTGGGAGGCAACAGGTTGTAATTGGCGGCGCTGACCAACCCCACCGCCAGCCGGCCCCCAATGCCCTGCCCCACTGAGCGCGCCACGGCGGCGGCCTGCTCGGCCTGGATCAGGGTCTGGCGCGCGTGCTGCAGAAAAGCCCGTCCCGCCGGGGTCAGGCGCACATTGCGCTGCGTGCGCTGCAGCAGTTTCACCCCGAGTTCCTCCTCCAGACGCTGAATCTGCTGGCTCAGAGGGGGTTGTGCAATCCCCACCCGGGCGGCCGCGCGCCCAAAGTGCAGCTCCTCTGCAACTGCCACAAAGTATCGCAAATGACGTAGTTCCATGTGATGTTTAGCGGCTGGATTCGCGCATCAATGTCAATTGATATTTGTATCATATCACTTGAAGAGATGCGGAATATTGGACACAGCCGCGGCTTTCGGCGCATTCTAGAGCTTCGCACCACCACCCGCGAGAGCGGCAGTAGCAGCCGGCAATGCATCGCAGCGCCGGACTGGTGCTGGAATACCCGAGCCGGACGGCACGACCGCCGTCGAGTGAACGTTTTCTGGAACCCTTATGTGGCTAGTTCGCCTGGCGCTGCGCCGTCCTTACACCATTGCTGTTTTGGCCCTGCTGATCCTGATAGGGGGCGCACTCTCCATCAGCAGCATGCTGGTGGATGTCTTTCCGCCCATCAATATTCCTGTCGTGGCGGTGGTCTGGTCCTATAACGGGCTTTCCGCCCAGGACATGGAACGTCGCGTGGTGCTCATCAGCGAGCGTGCCTACTCCACCACCGTGAATGGCATTCAGAGCATCCAGTCGCGTTCCGAACCCGGCATCGGGCTGCTAAAGATCTACTTCCAACCGGGAACCGACCTCGGTGCGGCGATTGCCCAGATCTCCTCGGTCTCCAGCACCATTCAGCGCATCCTGCCGCCGGGCATCACGCCCCCAAACGTGATTCGCTTTAACGCCTCCAACTTGCCCGTGGTCCAGATGACGATTTCCAGTAAGACGCTGCCGGAGCAGGAGCTTTTCGACTACGGGCTGAACTTCATCCGCGTACGTCTCTTCACGATTCCCGGCCTTTCGACCCCCGCGCCCTTTGGCGGCAAGCAGCGCCAGATCATGATCGACGCCGACCCGCGCGCCCTCGCCGCGCGCGGCCTCTCGCCGGCCGACATCGTCAACGCGCTGCAAACCTCGAATGTCATTCTGCCGGCCGGAACAGCGCGCATGGGGACGCGCGAATACAACATCCTGCTCAATTCCAGCCCCAGCGTTGTCCGCCGCTTTGAAGAAATTCCGATTCAGGTGGTGGGGCATCGCCCGGTCCTGCTGGGAGACGTGGCGCATGTCTCCGACAGCTTTGCCGAACAGAACAACATCGTCCACGTCAACGGCAAGCGCGCCACCTACCTGACCATTCTCAAGCACTCCAACTCTTCGACCCTGGCTGTAGTCGAAGCCACAAAAAAGATTCTCCCCAGTATCGAGCGTGCCGCCCCCCATGGCATGAGGCTCAACCTGAACTTCGATCAGTCGGTGTTTGTGCGGGCCGCGATTAAGAATGTCATTCGCGAGGCGCTGCTCTCGTCGATCCTTGTGTCCGTGATGATCCTGCTCTTTCTGGGTAGCTGGCGCGGCATGTTGATGGTGGCGACCTCCATACCACTCGCCATCCTCACCGGCATCGTTGGCCTCAACCTGACCCATCAGACCATCAACATCATGACGCTGGGCGGCCTGGCCCTGGCGATTGGAA
The DNA here is from genome assembly GCA_027459505.1 of Acidobacteriota bacterium. Lineage (GTDB taxonomy): Bacteria > Acidobacteriota > Terriglobia > Terriglobales > SCQP01 > DAIDIE01. The sequence continues at coordinate 15,560 of DAIDIE010000043.1, read as the reverse complement.
TGCTGGTGGACGATGCTACCGTGGCGGTAGAAAGCATTCACCGCCATGTCGCCGATGGCAAGGGAGTCACCCCCGCCATCATGGCCGGCGCGCAGGAGATTGCGGTCCCCGCCATTGTCGCCACGCTGGCCATCTGCATCGTGTTTTTCCCGGTCATGCTGCTCACTGGCGCGGCCAAGTTCCTCTTCATCCCGCTGGCGCTGGCGGTGGTTATCGCCATGCTCGCCTCCTATTTCCTGTCGCGCACCCTGGTGCCGCTCCTGGCGCGTTCCATGATGCCGGGCGAGCTTAAACACCACGGGCAGCCGCGTACCGGCTGGCTGGCCCGCGCCAACGCAGCCCGGGAGCGCGGTCTGGACCGGCTGCGCGAAAGCTACGGAAGGGTGCTGCAAACCCTGCTGCATCACCGCCTTGCCGTCATTGCCGTGACAGTCGTGCTGCTGCTGATCACGCTGTTTCTGGCTCCCACCATTGGCACCGATTTTTTCCCCAGCGCCGATGTCGGCCTGATGAAGCTTCACTTCCGCGCCCCCATCGGAACCCGCATTGAAGATACCTCGCGTCTGACCCGCCAGGTGGAAGACAAGATTCGCCAGGTCGTTCCCCCCAGTGAGCTGGGCGAAATCGACGACATGATTGGCGTGCCGGTGTTTTACAACCTCGCCTTCGTGCAGACCGATAACGTGGGCGGCATGGACGCCGAGATTCTCATCTCCCTGAAGCCGCACCACAAACCCACCGCCAGTTACATGCGTATCCTGCGCCGCGTGCTGCCGCGCGCGTTTCCCGGCTGCAGCTTTTATTTCGAGCCCGCTGATATTATTTCGCAGGTTTTGAACTTCGGCCTCACCTCGCCCATCGATGTGCAGGTGCAGGGCATGCATTTGCAAACCGACTATGCCATTGCACAGCGTCTGCAGACGCGTATGCAGCTCGTACCCGGAGCGGTCGATGTCCACATCAAGGAGGCGCTCGACTACCCCTCTTATCAGGTGATGGTGGACCGCCAGCGCGCCGCCGAGCTTGGCCTGACCGAACGCGACGTCGCCAACAACCTATTGACCTCTCTTTCCTCCAGCTCTCTGGTGGCGCCCTCGTTTTTCCTTAATCCCGCTAACGGAGTCAACTACGTGGTCGCGGTGCAAACGCCCTATCAGCGCGTCAACAGCGTTCCGCAACTGATGCAGACGCCGATGCAGGCGGCCGTGCCGCTGCTTCCGCCTCAGACTCCGAACGCACCGGCCAGCTTACCCGAGCCACCGGCGCAGACGTTGGCTGATATTGCAACCATCCATCCGGTACTACAGCCCACCGAAATCGACCACGAGACGGTGCAGCGTGTCATTGACGTGGATGCCAGCGTGCAAAACCGGGATCTCGGCTCGGTGGTGGCCGGTATCCGGAAAGATATCGCTTCCCTGGGCAAACTGCCTCCCGGCGTCAGTATTCATATCCGCGGCCAGTACGTGGTTATGCGGCAGTCCTTCTCGAAGATGTTCCTCGGACTGCTGCTGGCGATCGCCCTGGTCTATCTCTTGATGGTCGTATTGTTTCAGTCCTGGATGGACCCCTTCATCATCATGATGGCCGTTCCCGGCGTTCTCATCGGCATCCTCTGGATGCTGGCGCTGACGCACACCACGGTAAACGTCGAGTCCCTCATGGGCTCGATTATGGCCATTGGCATTGCCACATCGAACTCAATTCTGCTGGTCAGTTACGCCAACGACCTGCGCACCATGCGTCCGGAATTAACGCCGCTGGAGGCCGCGCTGGAGGCAGGCAAAGTCCGCCTGCGTCCGGTGCTCATGACCGCCTTGGCCATGATCATCGGCATGATCCCCATGGCCCTCGCCATGGGAGAAGCCGGTGAACAAAACGCCCCCCTGGGCCGCGCCGTCATCGGCGGCCTCTTCGTGGCGACCGCAATGACCCTGCTGGTCGTTCCCGTGGTCTATACCCTCCTGCGCCGCAAGCCGCCAATGAAACACCTGCTGGACGAGCGCTTCGCCGCCGAGGAACAGCAATAGCCCCATGAACCAGCATGAAAACCATCGTGAAGACAATTCGGAAGAAACTTCCATGAATGACTTTGACGCCTCCCGCGAAACTTCCTCTGGCGCTGATTCGGTGCATCAGGCGGCCTCCCGCGCCCACAGTTTCGGCTTGCTCCTTTTTGCCTTGATCTTGCTGGGGGGCGCCGCCTTTGGTGTATTTTTACAGCGCACCCACGCGGCTCATCTGGTCAATCAACAACGCCAGGCCGAGCAGCGCCAATTCGGCGAAGGGCCGAGCGTCGCTTACGTGCTTGCGCAGCCCGGCAACGGTCAGCAGGCCCTCAGCCTGCTGGGCGAGGCCGAGCCCTACGCCAGCGCTACGCTCTATGCCAAGGTGAGCGGCTATCTCAGCCAGGTGCGCTTTGATAAAGGCGACTACGTACATAAAGGCGAGCTGCTCGCGGTGATTCAATCGCCGGAAACCGATAGTGAATACCAGGCCGCCCTCGCGGATGCGCAGAACAAGCTCAGCATTGCCCACCGCTACGCCGCGCTGGTGAAAAAGGATATGATTTCCCGCCAGCAGGCCGATCAGGCATCCAGCGATGCCCAGGTGGCGCAGGAAAACGTGGCGCGGCTCAACACCTTGCGCTCCTACGAAAACATCATTGCCCCGTTTTCCGGAACCATTACCGCCCGCTATGCCGATCCCGGCGCCCTGCTGCAAAGCGCCACCGGCGCACAAACCGGCGCTCTGCCGGTTTTCACCCTTGCCCAGATTGACCGCCTACGCGTTTACGCCTATGTCGGCCAGGACTACGCCGACCTGATTCATCACGGCATGCCCGTTCAGATAACCGACCCCGCCGACCCCTCACATGTCCACGCCGGACGCGTCACCCGCACCAGCCGCGCCCTCGATCCAAAAACGCGCACCCTGCTCACCGAGGTGGATCTTCCCAACCCCCGCAATACGCTCCTTGCGGGCAGCGCGGTGGACGTCCGCTTTCCGTTGCGGGCGCGGCATGTAATTCAATTGCCCACCAGTGCCCTTATCCTGAGCGGCAACAAGTCCCTGGTGGGCATCATTGACGCTCACAACCGTTTACAACTGCGCCCGGTTTCGATTGCAGAAAACGATGGCGTTCACATCCTGGTCGTCTCCGGCGTTCAGCCCGGAGAACGCGTGGCGCTCAACCTGACCCCCGATACCGCCAACGGCGCGCAGGTGCGGCCACAGCCGCAGCCCACCCCACAGCGAGGCCAAGAATAATGAAGATCATCGGACCATTTCACGAGCGCCTGCTTGCGGCCTTGCTGATGATCGTAACGGCCGGAGAACTGGCCGCGCGGCAACTCCCCTCGGCAAGTCCTGCCGCCTCTCCAGCCAGCACTTCGGCGGCTGCGCCTGTGTCAAACGGCTTTTCAGGGCAAGCGCTCACCTTGTTGCAATGCGAACGCGTCGCAGCGACCCGGCAGCCCGACTTGGTTTCCGCGCGCGCTCTGGTTAAGGTCGCGTTTGAGACGATTAAGCAATCCAAGTCGCACTTCAAGCCACAAGTGGATCTCGGCGCTTCCCACACCCAGGCCACCTACAACCTGAATGCCACGCCGGGCTTGTCCCCCAAACTTGCCAAGGTCATCGGCAGCTCGGAAAGCAACCAGACCTCGCCCTACTATTTTGGCGGACTGAGCTTTTCGCAGGAAATCTACGACTTCGGCCGCACCCACGCCCGCATCAGCGCCGCGGAAGCGCAATGGCAAGCCGCGCTGCGCCACCTCGCCCGCGAACAGCAATTGGTCGACTTGAACGTCTACAACAGCTATTACGCGGTACTTGCGGCTCAGCAGGTTGTCGCGGTCGAACGTGCTGCACTTGTCGATCAGCAGCGCCATCTCGATCAGGCACAAGCTTTTCACAATGCCGGCACGCGCCCGCGCATCGATGTCACCCAGGAACAAGTGGCGGTGACCAACGCCCGTTTTGCTCTGGCCCAGGCGCGAGAACAAGTGGCCGTGGCGCGAGCCGAACTCGCCACCGCCATGGGCATTCCCATTGCGCAGGCGCCCGCACCGCTGGCGACCGCAATCACCCCAACCGCCAACCCACCGCTCACGAGTTTGCTGGCCCTGGCGCGGCAAGCGCGTCCTGACGTGCAACAACTACGTTTTGAGAGCGCCGCCGCCGAAGCCAACGTCATGTACGCCAAGGCCAACCTCAAACCCAATTTCGAGCTCACCGCCTACTACAGCCTGCGCAACATGAGCTTTCCGCTGATCTATAACTGGGGATTCGGCGAGGCGCTGGGACAAATGTTGTTTCAAGGCGGCTATCGCCATTCCCAACTTCGTCAGGCGCAAGCCGAAGCCGAGTTCGCCCAGGCCAATCTCAGCAGTCTTCGCAATGCCACGCAGCAGGAGGTCTTCTCGGCTTATTCGGACGCAGATGTCGCCCGCCAGAATATTGCCGTTGCCAAAGAGGCTGAATCGGAAGCCCGCGAAAACCTTAACCTCGCCAGCGGCCGCTACCACAACGGTGTCGGCAATGTCATTGAGCTCAATGACGCGGAACTGCTGATGACTCGTACCGCCATCCAGGTGGTCCAGGCGCAGTACCAATATCAACTTGCACAGGGGCGGCTCCAAGCCGCAGTGGGCAAGCTGCCGCGGTAGCAACAGTCGAGCTTGGCTGGGGCAGACCTCTAAACTCGTGGAAACCACTTACTCGCCCCTGACGTCCTTTGCTACAGCGGGGAGGTCGCGTCTATGTCGCAAGGGGACTTGTGTCCGCGGTGGTTGCATTTGCTGATCTGCTGTTTCGTTCTCGCCGTTGCCGCCCTGGGGCAGGCCTCTGTCCCCTATATTGCTAACCCTTTGGTCCCCTCGGACGTTAACCCGGGGGGACCGGATTTCGCCCTTACCGTGAACGGCAGTGGCTTTGCTTCCGGCGCCAGCGTGCGCTGGAACAACACTCCGCTGACCACGGTTTTCATATCCGCCACACGCCTCACCGCCAGCGTGCCCGCCGCACTCATCACCAAGCCCGCCAACATTTCAATTACGGTGGTGAATCCCGGGGTGAACACCGCTTCTAATGTGGCCTATCTGCCCGTGGGAGCTCCGGTGAAGAACCTCACGCTCACCTATGCCCCTGATTCCCCGCTGGACTTGCCGATTCCGGCGCCCTGCACAGACGCCCTCTGCGGCGAAATGGCGGGAACTATGACCACCGCCGATTTCAATAACGATGGCAACACCGATGCCGCTGTCACCATTGATGGCTTTACTGGACCAGGCTATGTGGAAATCTTTTTGAGCAACGGAGATGGAACCTTTTCGATGCCCTCGGGTTCCTTTGCCCAAACGGGTGCTGGTCCCGAAGCAATCACCGCGGGTGACTTCAATGGCGACGGTAAGCTGGATTTGGCTGTAGCCAATGGTGATAACACGATTGATATCTTTTTGGGAAACGGCGATGGCACATTTCGACCGGCGCCCGGCTCGCCCCTGCGCTTGATCAATCCACCGGTAGCCATCGTATCCGCGGACTTCGCTCATTCCGGACATTTGCAACTCGCGGTGCTGACGACGAATTGGGCGACCGGGAGCTCCTACCTTCACCTGCTCATGGGCGCGGGCGACGGCACCTTCTCCGAAGTTCCCGGCAGCGCCCTATCGCTCGGCTCGACCATTGGTAATCTCGCAATCGGGGATTTCAATGCCGACGGCAACCTGGATTTGGCCGTCCCATTAAATGCGGGGTTCGAAAGTACCGTACAGATTGCGATTCTCCTGGGCGCGGGAAATGGAACCTTTTCGGAATCGACCGTCAAAGTTGCCAACTTAGGCCTCCCTCAGCTTGCCTCCGCGGACTTCAATGGCGATGGGATTCCGGACCTCGCCCTGGCCGGCAATGGGACGGCAGGCGTGCTGCTCGGCAATGGGGATGGAACCTTCACCCTGGGCCCGGCGCTGGGTTCCAACTTCAATGTCGCAGCGCTTCAGCCTGCCGACTTCGAACACAAAGGCTTCGACGATCTGATCCTGGCTACTCAAGACTGGACCGAGCCATACGCTTTGCAGCTTTGGAGCGGCAATGGGGATGGCTCCTTCACCCCGGCCGCCGGAATCTCGGCGCAGTTGCCGAGCATAATCGCCGTGGGCAACTTCAACAATAACGGGCAACTGGATCTGTTGGTGCTCAATCCAGCCTCTGAATTCACGCCCGGCCAATTGGCGGTGCTTCAACCAGCGGCGGCTGCCCCGCCCGGAATTCTTTCCTTGCAAAGCTCTGGCCCCACAACGGTCACCGTTTCAAGTGGGCAGACGGCCACCTATAGCGCGACCATTTCCGCCTCCGGCGGCGACATCTCCTCACTCAGCTTCAGTTGCGGTGGCGTGCCGCAATATTCGGTTTGCACCGTTGCACCTACCCCTGATCACCTCACCTCGGGTCAAAGCGTCGATCTTGTACTGAGCGTGCAGACTTCGGTACAGCCCTCCCCGTTCGGATTTGGGCAGTCGCTCAGCAAAGGTGGCAACTCAAAAAGGGTCCTGTCGGCTTTGGGGCGAGCCTTGGTCCTGGCCCGCCTTGTAGTCGCCCTCTTGCTCCTCACTGCCCTCTGGCTCATGACCACTTCGCGACGGCGCTGGGCAACGGCAGTGCTTTCTATTGCCCTGATTGCAGTGTGCCTCGGCGCCACCGCCTGTGGTGGGGCGCCGTTTGCATTTACTCCCCCAGCACTTCCCACCCCTCCACCTCCGAATCAAACACCGGCGGGAAGTTCCACCATCACGCTGACTGCAACTTCGCGGAGCTTTGGCGCCCAGCAGAAGCAAAGCGTCCAGTACACCCTGGTGGTGCAGTAAACCCGGGACTCTCCTCATCTGGACAGTCCTCCGCAGCGCATCCTCGCGGCGTAAACTATCGCAGTGGCAATTTCCCGCTGCGTTGTGCCCAAAATCCGGCCTGATGCGTCCGTAATGATGATGAGAAACTGGCGTTTTCGAAGCTCTCTGCTATTTTCCGTGCTCGCTATGCTCGCTGGCTTGTCGGCCCAGACGGCGCCCACCCCGAAGGCGTCCTCCTCTCGTCCGCCCCAGACCGCGCAAAACGGCGACGCCTTGCCCGGCCAGGTCTTTACCCGCACCAAGCAGAAACGGCCGGCAACTGTGCTGCCCGACCCCGGCCGCGCCGAGCACGACCTGCACGTCGCCCACTTCTACTTTCATCGCGGCATGGGCGATGATTACGCCGCCGCACTGGGCCGCTACAAAGACGCGCTGCGCTACTCTCCCAAGAACCTCACCGCGATTGCCGGCATTGCCGCTAGTTCGGCGAAGTTGGGCGAATGGAGCCAAGCCCGCGAATACTGGCGGATGTTTCTAAAGCTGCAGCCGTCCGGAAAACAGGCGAGGAAGATTCGAAAGCTGCTGGCCAAGAACGCTGGACGAGCAAATGCACCACGCAGGCCCTGCTTCCATGGGCTGCTGCAGTACCCGAACCATTGCTTTCAGCCGTAAGAGGACACGGGAGCACGCTGGGCAATGGCGCCTTCTCTGCGGGAGTGCGCACGCAACTGGTACTAAAAACACAAAGGCCGCAGGCGCCTACGCGCTTGCGGCCCAGGTAGGACTTTGCTGTGTGAGGTTGCTGGCTAAGCGGCGCGCACCGGATACTGCGGCTGAACGGTAACCGGCTGTCCAACGCTCTCCAGGGAGACGAGCGCACGTTGCACCGGAAGCTCGCGCTCCCGGCACTCAGGGCAGATGTAGCTCCCGTTTAGCTGACCGGAGAAGTACACGCCACACATGGCACAAAGTTTGTTGATCAAAATTCAGCCTCCTGAATCGAGCGGGGCAAGTACCCTAACTGCCACCCGGAATTGCCCCTATCCTCCCACAGCGCCCAGCGGGAAACAAGACAAAAGATGCATACCGCTTACTTTTCCTAAGGGCACATCCCCCCCGTTGGGGGGCATAGAGGTACGATTACGGGTTGGTGGCACTAAAGGTGTACCCAATTGCCACTCCAAAGCGCTTGATCACCCCATCCGCAAAATCACTGTTGTTGCGGACAAAGTACACGTGTGCTTCCGGCCTGACAAAGATATGCGAAGTAGCGTAGAACTTCACCCCGGCCCCAAGGTGAAACAGAAAGTGGTTCGAGCTCACATAGTTCGTGCAACTCGTATAGCTGCAGTTGTACTGACCGGTGTAGAACCGCAAGCTCTCACCGCCTATACCGGCCTGTAGCTCAGGAACCAGGCGCGGCAGGGAAAACGGCTGATCAATCAAATTGAAATCGTAAAAAATGGGTCGGAATGTATACCCCTGGAACGTTCCAGTCTTTCCACGCCAAGCGACCTCGCCGCCAATTCCCATTCCATGAAAAAAGATGATGTCGCCGCCTACGCTGGGAAAAACGCCGTTACCGATCGTGTCGGTGGGATATCCGAAGGAGGTGCCTGAGGTGGGAGCCGTCGCCTTGACCCAGTTCAACCCAAAAAAAGCGTCCACCGACTGCGCAGAAGCCTGTGTCAGTGCCAACGCGAACACCACTAGAACAAAAACTGCTAGCCGCGGCAGTTTCATGAATCCTCCCTGTAAAAAGCTGCGCCTACTTTAGACGCCCCTGTGGTGACTTTGGTTTCCTCCCGCAACCGTAAGCAAAACCCAGTCGCGGGAGGAGACCATCACAGCGCGCGGAAGGTATAGCCCAGCGATACCCCGAAGCGCTTCACGGGACCGGACGCAAAGGTGTTGTTGTTGTGGACAAAGTAAACGTGTGCCTCCGGACGCAGAAAGACGTTCCCAACGATGTAAACCTTCACGCCCGCGCCCAGATGCACCAGAAAACCGTTCCCGAATGGGGAATTCACGCACGTACTCGGTGAGAGCGCGTTGCAGGTGTTCGCTGGCGCTTTGAACTCGCCGCCTACGCCGGCCTGAATCTCGGGAACTATCTTGATCAAGGAGAAGGGATGGTCAATGAGATTCACATCCCAAAATGCCGGCTGCTGCCCGCTACCGCTGATGCTGGTACTCCTCCATGCGACTTCGCCGCCAATACCAAAGCCGCCCGGCAGCATGAGGTCGGCGCCAAGGCTGGGAAAAACTCCCGTTGACGTCGCCGGCAAGGCACCGCTGTTGTTGGTTCCCGCACCAAGCCAGTTCACACCCACAAAGGCATCTACCGATTGCGCCGCGCACTGCAACGCGCCCATCGCCAGAAGCACTACCAGGACTAAACCAAAATGTCGTACTTTCAAGCAATCCTCCCACCAGAGCTCATAGATGTGCTTTCACTGTAGCACGGGTAGTGTCTTCAGGGTCCCCGGCGTAACCCGGTGCCATATCCTCCACTATTAAATGGAACGAGCTGAGCACCACCAACGTATGAGCGTAAGGAGGTCCTTATCCATGCAGTGCTTCCGCCGCTCTGTCCCAACCTGGTGCTTGCTCAGCTTCACCGCTCTCTCCGTTTGGCTTTCCACTGCTTGCCTCAACATTAATGTGACCCGCGCTGCTCCACCCCGGTGTTCCGGCTGCGCCAATTATCAGCCCGCTGGAAAGCGTCACCAGATTTGGAGCAAAACCTACAGCCTGTCAGGACCGGCCACACTCGATTTGATTACGCCTTACGGCAACATCGATCTCCACAGTTCCCCGGACAAAAACCTCACTGTTTCGATCGAAAGCAGCCGCAGCTTTGACGGGCTGGGCCTGCAGCCGGTTGAACATCAGAACGGCAATGAGGTTGACCTGACGCTGATCAACACTGTCATCCGGAAGAGAACTGCCGGCGTTGTCATTGATGTCGAACTGCCAGCCGGCGCCTCAGCAAAAGTGCAGGTCGGAGGCGGTGGAATCACTGCAACTGGCGTTGCTGGAAAGCTGAACCTGGGCACGGGGGGCGGTGGTATAGCCGTTGAACACTTCAATGGTTCCCTGCGGGCGGAAACCGGTGGCGGTGATATCCTCGCCGACGGCCTCTTCCAGGATCTTCAACTTCAGACTGGCGGCGGGGGCATTACGGCGCGAATTCGCCCGGGGTCCCGGCTGGCTACTTCCTGGCAAGTGCGCACGGGAAGCGGGGGAATCCACGTAACCGTTCCTCCCAAACTCGGGACCTATATGAATATCAATAGCGCTGGCGGCTCCATTGCCACGAGCCTTCCGCTCGCCGACGCCTCTCGCCACCACCGGGCTGGCGAGCTCAACGCAGGCGGACCAGCCTTCGACATCAGCACTGGCGGCGGAGCCATCACCGTCGATCAGGGAAACTAACCTCCGCGGAAGCTCTCCAGGGATGGATGTGCTCGGCCTGCTCAACCTGCGCGCGGAATCTGGCATCTACTGTCGCATGAATAAGCCCCAGTCGCCCTCATTCCCCGCTCATCGATCGAGCAACGCTCAGCGCCGGGTGGAGACACTGCTGAGCCGCAAGACCGGGCAGCGGAGCGCCCCTACAGGCAAGGAGGGGCTCCACTCCGTCTCCAATACGGCGCAGTCCAAGCACAAAGGGAGCAGGAGCACGAAGTTTCCGCAACAAATCCCTGCTGGGGTAACAGGCACCGGCGAGCAGGGTTCCTGAAGTCATGGGAGTCAGTTCCCTTCCGCTGCCAGGCAGTCCACGGCGGCGGAAGCCACATGCGGGTTCACCCATCCCCGACCAAACCCGCATGAACAAAAGGCGGAGCAATTCTACGCTCCGCCTTTTGCTTGTCCTTCTCACGAGGCAGGACAAGTACCGCCGCTCACCGTTGTTGCGCAAGCGAGCGGATGCCATGCTGTTCCGCTATAGTTACGGGCATGAACTTCCGCCCCGGCCACCGCGCTGCATTGTCGCTCCTGGTTTTCGTCACCTGCTCTCTTGCCCACGCGCAATGGACCCCGCTCAACCCGGTCACCGGCTTCTCGCGCCAGCAGCAGACGCTTACAGTTCATCTCCAGCGGGGCACCTTGCGGTTGCGGGTCGACACGCCCAGCCTGATTCACGTCCGCTATTCGCCCACCACCAATTTTCCCGCGCACCCGCAATTCGTGGTGCTACCGCAGCACTGGACGCCCGTGCAATGGACCGTTGACGAGGATGCCAAAGCCATAACGCTATCCACCCGCGCCTTGAGCGTGCGTATCAGCCGGCAGCGTGGCGATATCCGCTTTAGTGACCACAACGGGCAGGAACTTTTCGATGACGCCTCCCGCACCATGACGCCCGCACTCGTCAACGGCGAACACACCTACCATTCCGAAACCTTCGTAACCATGTACGGGTCGCAGGAGGGCCTTTATGGGCTGGGACAACACCAGAACGGCGTCTGGAATTACCATGGCGCCAACGTATGGCTGGCGCAGGAAAACACCCAGATCGCCATTCCCATGCTGCTCTCCAGCAAGGGCTACGGCGTTTTCTGGAACAACACCTCGCGCACCCGTTTCAACAACCGCTTCGTCCACTCCCTCTACATCAGCTCGGAAGTGGCCGACACCATTGACTATTACTTCATGTACGGCCCGGAATTTGACAGCATCGTCGCGCAATACCGGCGCCTGACCGGGGCCGCGCCGCTCTTTGGCAAGTGGGCCTACGGCTTCTGGCAATGCAAGAACCGTTACCAGTCGCAGCAGGAGATCCTCGATATCGCCCAGCAGTACCGCCAGCGTCATATCCCGGTCGACAACATCGTGCAGGACTGGTTCTGGTGGAAGATCATGGGACAGCCGGTTTTCAACGACAAGTACCCGCACCCCACCCAAATGATTGACCAGCTCCACCGGGAACACTTTCACATCATGTTTTCCTTCTGGCCGTACTTTGAGCAGGGCTCACCGCAGTACAGCTACATGGACGCCCATCACTGGCTGGTGGCCAAGACCATCGTCGCCGGCTTCCACCCCCTTGGCATGGCACTCTACGACGCCACTAATCCCGCGGCCCGTCACTATTACTGGAACCTGATGAACCAAGGGCTGTTTTCACGCGGAGCCGACGCCTGGTGGCTGGACACCGACGAGCCGGAGACCGAAGGACGGCAGAACAATATCCTCATCGATCACCATCTCGCCATCGGCAGTGGCGCGCGCTACGCTAACATCTTTCCCCTGCTGCACACCCAGGGGGTTTACGACGGGCAGCGCCGCGCCAGTAACCAGAAGCGTGTCTTCATTCTTTCCCGATCCGGCTTCGCCGGCATCCAACGCAATTCCGTCACTGCCTGGTCGGGCGACGTGCTCAGCGATTTCGAGAGCTTCAAACGGCAGATTCCCGCCGGCCTCAACTTCTCTGTTTCCGGTGTTCCCTACTGGACCACCGATATTGGCGGCTTCTTCATCGGCAACCCTGATGACCCTCACTTCCGCGAGCTGTTTGTACGCTGGTTTCAGTTCGGAACTTTCTGTCCTATCTTTCGCGTTCATGGCACCCGCACCACTAACACCAATGAACTCTGGTCCTATGGTCCCCAGGCGGAGACGATTCTCACCCACTTTGATCGCCTCCGTTACCGCCTGATGCCCTACATCTACTCCGAAGCCTGGCAGGTGACGCACAACAGTTACACCCTGATGCGGCCGCTGGTGATGGACTTCCGCACCGACACCACCGCGCAAAACATCGGGGATCAGTATATGTTTGGTCCCGCATTGCTGGTGAACCCCGTGACCGAACCAGGCGCCACCAGTCGCCAACTCTACCTGCCCAAGGCTAGTTGGTATGACTTCTGGACGGGAGCAACGCTCAATGGCGGGCGATGGATCAACGCGGCGGCGCCGCTGGCCAGCATGCCGCTCTACGTGCGGGCTGGCTCGATCCTCCCCATGGGTCCGGAAGAACAATACACTGGCGAAAAACCCGGTGCGCCGATCGAAGTGCGCGTCTACCCCGGCGCCAATGGCAGCTTTACCCTTTATGACGATCAGGGTGACGGCTACGCCTACGAAAAAGGCGCCTACGCGACCATCCACCTCCAATGGAATGATGCGCAAAAGACCCTCGCAATCGGCGCACGACAGGGAAACTACCCCGGTATGCCCCACAGCCGCACCTTCCGCATTGTGCTGGTGCGCCCCGGCCACGGCGTGGGAGAACGCAGCACGGCAGCCGCGGACAAGGTGGTGAACTATAACGGCTCACCATTGTCTGTGCGGTTGCGCTAGAACGCGCATGCATCTTAGCGCCGCGTTGAATTAAGAAGCATTTAACCGCCGCTGCCGCTTGCGGTTCAGTTCCCGTTTGCGCGCCGAGCCGTGCCGCCGCACTAACGCTTTGGCGCTTTCGCGCCGATAAACACGGCATGATATTGCGCCGCCCAGTTGCGCCGCTTGTCCTCGCACTGGGCTGGCTTTTACTTCCCTGCTGGACAGTTTCCGCGGAGGCACAACGCCCTGCCGCACACCGCGCCGCCGCGGCTGTGCCGCTGACTCCGATCGCGAAAATTCATCAGATGACGCGTGCGCAGGCCATGCGGCATGTACCTCTGCGCATTCGCGGCGTGGTGACCTACTCTGGCGTCATCCATGACGGCGGCGGCTCCTTCCCCATGCTGTTTGTCCAGGACGCCAGCGCTGGGGTCTACGTTCGCGTAGATAGCGATCCCCACCTGCAAGCGGGAGATTTTGTCGAAGTTGACGGAATCAGCGACCCCGGCGACTACGCACCTGTGATCATGGCGGAGCGGCTGATCCACCTCGGCCGCGCACCCCTTCCCACCCCTTTACGCGTGCCAGCAGGCAAACTGCTGGGCGGCGCCTTGGACTCACAATACGTTGAGCTGCGCGGTATCATTCGCGCCTCCGGCCAACCCTACCCCTCCTTTGGCGGCGCCATGGCCAATGGCCCCAACCCGACGCGGGAAACCGTCGCTTCCATGGTTTCCGACGGCTACCCCATCCTGGTTCGCTTGGAGCACCCCGATCGCAGTACCTACAAACTTCTCGATGCGGAAGTCACTGTTCGCGGCGTAGTTGCATCGGTCTTCACTCGCCAACGCCAATGGCATGGCTCGGCGCTGTTTGTTGAAAACGCCTCCCAGATCACCATTAACCACCCCGGTCTGCGACACCCTTTCCGGCAGCCAGTTCGCAGCATCGCTCAACTGATGCAGTACCGGCCCGGGGGGCCGCCGCGGCACTTGGTGCATGTGCGCGGCGAGATCACGCTGGCTCAAGCCAGCGGACGCTTGTATATGCAGGATGCCAGCGGCGGCATCATCCTCCGCAACTATCACGGACCCACTCTGCGCGCCGGTCAGGGAGTCGATGTTGTCGGCTACATCGAACCAGGCGACTTTTCCCCCACCTTAGCCGAAGTCCGCGTGCGGCCCCGTCCCGCGCAACACCCGGTGCAACCCAGGCCGCTGCACCTGCGCCATGTGCTGGACGGCCAGTACGACGCCTGCCTGGTCACCCTGCAAGGCCGCTTGGTCGGCGAAGGCGCCGATAAGGGCGCGTTGTGGCTGGATATAGCCAACGGCGGCACGGTGGTGCGCGCCCAATTGCAAAGCGCGCAGCGTTTCGACATCCGCCACCTCGATTCTGGCGCCCAGGTCTCCGTAACCGGTGTTTTCCACATGGAGTTCAACCGGCAAAACGAAGTGAGCGGCATGCTCATTCTGCTACGCTCGCCGCGCGATATCTCTTTGATCCGGCACAGCGCCCAGTATCAAGTCCGCCAGGCCCTCTATACCCTGCTCTGGCTGCTGCTGGCCGGTCTCCTTCTCGCCCTGCTCCCGCTGCGGCGCAAACTACGTCAGCAGAGGCGGGCGCTGCGCGAACTCCAGAAGCAGCAGAAGCTCGTGCTCGACTCCGCGGATGACGCCTTGATCGGCCTGAATTTCGAAGGCCGCATCACCTTTGCCAATCCTGCCGCCAGCCGGCTGCTGCAACGCCATGCCCAGGAATTGTCGTCAGCCCCGCTAAAGGACCTGCTCGCACCATTGGACGAGTCTGGGCAGGCTTATGCGGAAAACGCCTGGCCCGTCCACCGTACCCTGACGTTCGGCGATTCCCGCCAGGTCGCCTATGAACTGGTGCGGCGCGGCGATGGGACCCGCTTTGCGGCCGAGTACACCAGCACTCCCCTGCGCGATGACGATGGGCGCCTGGTGGGCGCCCTGGTGAGCTTGCGAGACGTGAGCCGCCGCTTCGAGGTCGACCGCATCAAAGCCGAGTTTGTCTCCATGGTCAGCCATGAGCTGCGCACCCCTCTGACCTCCATTCGTGGCTCGCTTGGGTTGCTGGCCAGCGGGCGTCTGGGAACGCTTCCCGGCCAGGGCCAGCGCATGATCGAAATTGCCTCCGGCAATACCGAGCGGCTCATGAGTCTGGTCAACGACATCCTGGATTTCGAACGGCTCCACTCCGGACAGGTGCGCATGAACCCCCAGACCTGTGAATCCGCGCGAATCGTCCGCACCGCCCTGGAGAGCATGAGCGGCATGGCGCTGCAGGCCGGGGTGCAGATCCAGTCGGAGGCGGAAGATTTCACCGTCACAGCCGACCCCAACCGCCTGCTTCAGGTACTGTCCAATCTGATCAACAACGCCATCAAGTTTTCTCCCA
>DAIDIE010000029.1 GCA_027459505.1 Acidobacteriota bacterium | reverse complement strand
GACCGTTTTCAGCAAGTCGACTCCAGTGATTCCCGGGAAAAAGGCGGCACCGGACTGGGCCTGCCCATTTGCCGGAGCATTGTCGAGCTGCACGGCGGCCGCCTCTGGGTGGAAAGCGAACTGGGGCGCGGAAGCACCTTTATTGTTCGCTTGCCGGAAGCCGCAGCGAAGGACTGCTACAGCCAACCAGCAGTGGCGGCAGGATTGAGTTAACCCGATGCCACTTGGACTGGGAGCTTAAATGAACCTGCAATCCATCCTGGGGATGTACACTGCTACGAGAATGAGCGCTGGGACAATTCGGAGGGGAAGCTCAAGCTCCCTCCAAAAATTGCCGATATCCTGAAGATGAACGCGGTCGAGCTAAGATCCCTCGGCTTAGTGCTGCTAGCGTTGCCGGTTTACCTGCTGGTACGGGTGCTGCGCTCGCGGACCCGTGCCCTGCGCCGTCTGCAAGAACAACAGCAACTCATTTTGAACTCCGCCGGCGACCCGTTGATCGGCACCAACCGGGAGGGAGTGATTACCTTCGCCAACCAGGCCGCGGCCCGGCTGCTGCGGCGCTCTGCTCCAGAACTAATCGGACAAGCGCTCCACCATTGTCTACGGCCCCTGAGCCGCGGCCGCCAAGCCCTGGAAGCAAGCCTCTGGCCAGCTCTGCAAACAATGAACGATGGAGAAGTGCGTCACGTTGCCCAGGAATACTTCCAACTCCCCTCCGGCGAATTGCTCCCGGTTGAGTACGACTGCACCGCCCTGCGCAATCCCCAAGGCGAAATTGCCGGGGT
This sequence comes from Acidobacteriota bacterium, assembly GCA_027459505.1. Classification (GTDB taxonomy): domain Bacteria; phylum Acidobacteriota; class Terriglobia; order Terriglobales; family SCQP01; genus DAIDIE01. Next base: position 244,692 of record DAIDIE010000029.1, on the reverse strand, counting down.
GGTCTTGGCCTTCCGTGAGTTTGTCGCGCCTCTGGAAGTGGGTGCATTGCAGACGCAATTTATTTCCATGGTCGGCGGCGAATTGCGTACCCCTCTTCATCTGGTGCACGAATCCCTGGACCTGCTCGCGTCCGGCCAGTTTGGCCAGCTCACTCAGCAAGGCAAGCGCATGCTGGAGATCGCCAACGGCAACGCACAGCGGCTGATGGCAATCATGAACGAGATGCTGGAATTTGAGCGCCTCCGTTCCGGAAATTCATCGCTGGAACTGCAAGTCTGCCAAGCCCAGGCATTGGTCGAACGTGCCGTGGATCGCATTCTTCGCCCAGCGTTACAAAACCGTGTTCAAATCAAAACGGAAATTGACGATTACGAGTTCCTGGCTGATTCCAGAGCCATAGAGCAGGTGCTGGTCAATCTACTGAATAACGCTTTAAAATATTCCCCAACGGAATCCACCATCTATGTCACTGCCCGCCGCATGGGTCGCGAAGCGGAATTGCGCGTGACCGACCAAGGCCCGGGCATTCCCGCCGATATGCTGGAATCTATTTTTGAGCACTTCCGGCAGGTGGATACCAGCGACACCCGCCAACAGGGTGGTACCGGCCTGGGTCTGCCCATCTGCCGCGGGATTGTTTCTCAACACGGCGGCCGGATTTGGGCCGAGAGCCGCCTGGGAGAGGGCAGCACATTTATTGTTCGCGTTCCTTTGCGGCTGGCGAGCGCCCTGGGAGCTTAACAGGTGATTGTTGTGAACGGTTGCAAAGCGATTCTGAACACCTCCATTAAAATGCTCCAGCCACGACTGGCCGCGCTGCTGCTTGTGCTTGCTCTTCCCCTCTGCTCCGCAGCCGCCAAAACACGAAAAGCGCCGCGCCAGCGCCAGCCGGATAAAGCCGCCTCTCTGCCGATTACGCCAGTCGCCCAAATCCGCGACCTTCCCATGAGCGTGGCCGCCACCCACCCCCCGGTCCGCGTGCGCGGCGTGGTGACCTATTACGATCGCCAGGGTTATGCCATGGGCGACAAGCTCGTTCCGCTCATGTTCATTCAGGACGCCAGCGCCGGCATCTTCATCCGGCTGCCCTACAGCCCCAACCTGCGCCTCAAACAAGGCGACCTGGTCGAAATTACCGGCGTTGCCGGTTCGGGTGATTTCGCGCCGCTGATCCGCGGCAAACTGGTCACAAAGATTGGCACAGCGCCTCTGCCGCTGGCCCCCCGTGCCACCCCGATTGATCTTTTTGGCGGCCGCCTCGATTCCCAGTACGCCGAATTGCACGGCGTCATTCGTTCCGAGCAGCATCCCCTCGCCTACCCCGGCTTTAAAGGCATCATGCAGCTCTTTCACGGCAAGACGCCGCGGCAGACGCTGTTTACACTGGTCACCGGAGGCGTTCCCGTCACCCTTCGCATGCATCCCGGACTCGGGGATCTCAGCGGCCTTGTGGACGCGGAAATCACGGTTCGCGGCGTGGTCGGCTCGCTGTTCAACGCCCAGCATCAATGGCACGGGACGCAGCTCTTTGTCGAGCAAGCCAGCGATGTTCATGTCCTGGTGGCCGGCAACCCGCATCCCTTTCGTACCCCGGTCAGCCCGATCATCAAGCTGATGCAGTTCAGCCCCGCCGGCCCGCCGGAGCACCGCGTCCATATTCGTGGAATCGTCAGCGTTTCCGGTGATGCCACCTATATGCAGGACCAGACCAGCGGCATTGAACTGCAGGGCATCACTACACCGCTGCACCCGGGTGATGAAATCGATGCCGTTGGCTATCTTGAAGCCGGCAGTTTCTCTCCCGTGTTGGGCGATAGTATTGCGCGTGTGATCCGCACCGGCGCCACCCTGGCGCCGTTGCCCTTGGATCTGGGACACTTGGCGGAAAATCAGTACGACTCCCGGCTGGTTGCCACGCACGCCACCCTGATGGGTGAAGTTGTTCAGCAAAACGTGGTTTACCTGGATCTCTCCTCTAATGGCAAGCCGATTCGCGCCACGCTGACTCTGGCGCCTCGCCAGAGCGTACCCAGATTTCACCGCGGCTCGCTGCTCGCCATTACCGGGGTGCTGCACATTGAGACCAAGCTCGACAACGAAATCAGTTCCTTGCGGCTGCTTTTGCGTTCGCCCGCCGATGTGGTGGTGCTGCAGCAAAGCCGCGCCTCTATCCTGCGTACTATTGCCGGGTGGACCACTGCCCTATTGCTGATCCTGCTGCTCGCCAGTCTGTGGCCTTTGAACCGCAAACTGCGCGATCAGCGCCGTGCTCTGCGCCAATTGCAGCAACAGCAGGAGCTCATCCTGCACTGCGCCGACGACGGGCTGATCGGTATCGACTTGCACGGCGTGATTACCTTTGCCAATCCGGCGGCTGCGCGCTTTTTGCAGCGCCCCGGTCAAACGATGGTCGGGCAAAGCCTCGCCTCGGTGGTTGAGCCCCTCGATAGTAACCAGCAGCCCTACGAGGCCGGGCAATGGCCGGTGCAAAAGACTCTCTCGACCAAACAATCCGAGCACGTGCAGTTCGAGAGCTTCCGCCGCCGGGACGGCTCCCGCTTTGCCGCCGAATACGACTCCACCCCCATCCGCGATGACGCCGGTGCGCTCTTAGGAGCGGTGGTGAGCTTCCGCGACGTAAGCCGCCGCTTCGAAGTCGACCAACTCAAAGCGGAGTTCGTCTCGCTGGTGAGCCACGAACTGCGCACGCCGCTGACCTCAATTCGCGGCGCCCTGGGGCTGCTTGCCTCCGGTCGCCTCGGCACCCTCCCCGAGCAGGGGCAAAAAATGCTCGAAGTTGCCGCCAACAACACCGAACGGCTGGTAAAGCTGGTCAATGACATCCTCGATTTCGAGCGCCTGCAGGCCGGCAAACTCCAGATGCAGGTGGTCGACGCCGACTCCAGCTCCCTGGTCCGCACCGCGGTGGACAGCATGCTCGGCCTGGCGCTGAAGAACTCCGTGCAGGTTAAAAGCGAGGTCGATGGCTTTGGGTTGCGCGTCGATCCCGACCGCATGCAGCAGGTCCTGGCCAACCTGATGAGCAACGCCATCAAGTTCTCCCCGCCCAGCAGCACCGTATTGGTGCAGGCGCGGCTGGTCGAGGGCGAGGCCGAGTTCCGCGTCATCGATCACGGCCGCGGCATTCCGGGCCACATGCTGGAAAAGGTCTTTGAGCGCTTCCAGCAGGTGGATGGCAGCGATGCCAAGGAAAAGGGTGGAACCGGTTTGGGATTGCCGATTTGCCGCAGCATCGTGCAACAGCACGGTGGCCGCATCTGGGCAGAGAGCGAGTTTGGTCAAGGAAGCACGTTTATTGTCCGCATTCCGACCGCCTCAGCCTACTCGGCGCGCGCCTAGGTTTCATGTCATCCTTCCAGCGTACCTGTTGGGGAACTTCCCAGAATGGACATGAACCCTCCAAGCCAAACGCGCAGCCGCCGCGGAATTCCACGGCTTGCTTTTCTGCTTGCGCTGTTCTTAGCGATCATCGCGCTGTCGTGTTCAGCGCCGGCGCTACTGACGGCGCAGCAAACGCCAAAGCCGCCGGCGAAGCCGCGCGCCCCTCTTTCCAACCGCCAGAAGCTGCGTTTCCTGCTCGGCAGCGACTTCACCCTCACCACCGCCGGTGAGCAACTGGCCTGGGCAACGCTGGATCAGACCCTGAATGTTCCCGAAGGATGGGGCGATGGAGCGAGCGGCTTCGGCAAGCGCTATGCCTCCAGCTACGGCGAAACGTTGACTGGGGACACCATCAATTTCGCCCTCGCCGCCTGGGCTCACCAGGATCCGCGCTATCTGCATTCGCAACAGACCGGACTGTGGCAGCGCGCCAAAGATGCGCTGCGCCTGGCCTTTGTCGAACAAGGAGATAACGGGCGGCTGGAACCCGCCTATTCGCGGCTGATCGCCGCGGCCGGCTCGGGTGCGCTGTCCCGTGTGTGGTACCCGCCAGGAGAGCGCAATAGACATGACATGATCGAAGCCGCCGCCACCAATATTGCGGCCGATGCCGGGCTCAGCCTGTGGCACGAATTCAAGCCCGACATTCTGCGTCGCCTGCCTTTCCTACACCACCGCCATCGCCCCTGATCGGGGCGGCGTCAGACGGCGAAGACAGCCCGCAATTGTTCAAGCGCCCAGACCAGGTCCTCGCGCTCAATCACCAGCGGCGGCGCCAAACGAATCACCGTCGCGTGCGTCTCTTTGCACAGCACGCCGCGCTCTTTAAGCGCTTCGCAGAAGGATCGCGCCGGCTGGGTCAACTCGATTCCGGCCAGCAGCCCTCGTCCCCGCACCTGCTTAATGGCGGGATGGTGCAGCTTGCGCAGCTCGCCCAGGAACCACTCACCGAGTTCCGCGGAACGCTGGGGCAGCATTTCGTCCTGAATCACCTGCATCGCGGTGCGGGCAACGGCGCAGCCCAGAGGATTGCCGCCATAGGTGCTGCCGTGGCTGCCCGGCTCGAAAACGCCCAGAATCGCCCGGCTGGAAACTACCGCCGAAACCGGGTAAAACCCGCCAGAAAGCGCTTTGCCAAGGATGTAGACGTCCGGCTGCACCTGCTCGTGCTGGCAGGCAAACATCTTTCCGGTTCTCCCCAACCCGGTCTGAATCTCGTCCGCCATGAATAAAATATCGTTCTCACGGCACAGGCGGGCCACCTCCGCCAGGTACCCCTGCGGAGGTATCAAAATGCCGGCTTCGCACTGAATCGGCTCCACCAGAAACGCGCAGGTATTCGGGGTGATGGCGGCGCGCAACGCCTCAGCGTCGCCGAAGGGAATAATTTTGAAGCCGGGGGTAAACGGGCCGAATCCCTTCCGGTAATCCTCATCCGAGGAAAAGCTGATCACCGTGGTGGTGCGGCCATGAAAGTTGTTGCGGCAGACGATGATCTCCGCCTGGTTTTCGGCAATGCCCTTGCGCCGGTATCCCCAGCGCCGGGCCGCCTTCACCGCGGTCTCCACCGCTTCCGCGCCCGTATTCATGGGCAGAACCGTTTCCATGCCACACAGCGTGGCCAACTCGCGGCAAAACAGCGGCAATTGCTCGTTGCGGAAGGCGCGCGAGGTCAACGTCACCCGCTGTGCCTGTTCCACCAGCGTGGCCAGAATGCGGGGATGGCAATGGCCCTGATTCACCGCCGAGTACGACGCCAGGCAATCCAGATAGCGGTGTCCGTCAGCGGTATACACCCACGGCCCCTCGGCACGGCTGATCACCACATCCAGGGGATGGTAGTTGTGGGCACCCCACTGTTCTTCAATCGCGATTAAATCGGCAGCATCCGTGCTGCTCTCGACAGTACCGGAAACGGGAGTCACAGAAATTCCTCGATTGGGCGGCCTTTTCGCCTCCGGCGACCGGCGCTGGAGGCCACGCCTGAATTGTCTAAGACCCTTCAGAACGCAGCGGCAACCACAACATCTTCTTATGATAGGGGTTTTCAGCAGCCGGCTCAAATCAGAGACACTGCTCCGGTCGCAGCTCGTACCGAACAACGACTGTGTCACAGCGGTTTTCAGTCCGCATCCGAAGCACCGCCCAATTGGTTTTCGACCTTTCAACCCACCTCTGCCCTCCTCCAGACGCTCAGGCGGGGCGAAACGGCCACAGGTGCGGGAGGAAGTCCAGCGCGGTGCGGCTATAGGCTCCAACCATACCAGACCCTAGCAACCAACCCTAGCAACCAACCCTAGCAACCAGAGCTTCCCAACCGGCCACGCTGCCGCTAAAATGTAAGCGTTTTCGGCAACTCGCCTCCGGCGCGCTGCCCACTCAGCCGCATGCGCACGCGCTTCAGGACGACGATTCGCTCACTGGTCATCTCGATCTCCATCCTGAGCTGCCCTTTGCTGGCTCAGCAGCCTACTCCGCATTTGTTGCGCCACGCGCGCGACGTCCGCTCCCTCACCCTCAAGGAAGCCACGGCGGGCTGGCCGGTGCGGCTGCGTGGCGTGGTCACCGACGATATTCCAGCCCCCGACTTCTTTATTCAGGACGGCAGCGCCGGCATTTACGTTGAAGGCCGTGCCGGTCTGCCTCATCCCCAGATCGGCGATTGGATTGAGCTCACCGGTGTGAGCGGGCCCGGCCACTTCGCTCCCGTGGTGCAGGAGCGGCAGATTACGATTCTGGGCCGCGCTCCCCTGCCCCCCGCCCATCTGCTGACCTATAACGAAGTCGCCAACGGACAGCAGGACAGTCAATGGGGCGCCCTGCGCGGCATTGTCCGCCAGGTCTACATCGACCGGCGTTCCTGGCGGGAACCGACCCTGGCGTTGGTGATCGCCTCGGGCGGCGGCGAAGTACGGGCACGCGTCCCGCTGCCCTCGCCCAACTACGATCCCACTCCTTTGGTGGACTCCAGCATCCGCCTGGAAGGCGTCTGCGGCGCCATCTTCAATGACCGGCGCCAACTGACCGGCGTTCTCTTTTACGTGCCGCGCATGAGCTTCATTACCGTGGAAGCGCCGGCGCCACCCTTGCCCATCTCCAGCCTGATGCGCTTTTCGCCCAACACCTCCGCTCGCCACCGGGTACGGATCCTCGCCACGGTCAGCTTTTTGGAACCGGGCAGCGCTCTTTATTTACAGAATGGCGTGCGCGCCCTGCGCGTGCTCACCTCCGAAACGCGCCCCGTCTCCCCAGGCGACCACGTCGAGGTCCTGGGATTCCCCGCCCTTGGCGACGCGCTCCCGATCCTCGAGGACGCCGTCTACCGCAAAGTCGGCCATGGCGCTCTCCCTGAACCGCTCGATGTGGACGCGGCGCATCTGCTGAACGTTACCCTGGATGCCCGCCTGGTTCGCATCCGTGGAACGCTGGTCGCCGAGAGTATGCGTTTTGGCCAGCCCACGCTGCTGCTGCGCAGCGGCGGGCAGGTTCTCACCGCCGACCTCAGCACCGTCGCCGCCAAGCAGATGGCCACCCTGCAGCCCGGCTCGCTGCTCTCCGTGACCGGCATCTGCCTGCTGCGCAGCGGCGGCATCTGGCATGAACCCAAGACGGTGCGCTTGCTGATCAGAACCGCGGCCGATGTCCAGGTGTTGCGCACCCCCGCCTGGTGGACGCGCGAGCGCATTGCCTGGCTGCTGGCCGCCGCCCTCTTGTTTCTCGGAGTGGTAGTGTTGTGGCTGGCGCTGCTGGGTCGCAAGTTCCGCGAACAGATCCGTGTCCTCCACCAGAAACTGCGCCATGGCGCCGTGCTGCAGGAGCGGCACCGCATTGCGCGGGAATTGCATGACACGCTGGAGCAGGATCTGGCCGCCATTACCCTGCACCTCGATCTGGCGGTGGCGCGCTTCCGCGAAGGTCCCGAGCACGCCCTGCCGGCAGTGGAGATGGCCCGCAACATGAGTCGCCACAGCATGCAGGAGGCCCGCCGCTCGGTCTGGGATCTCCGCTGCGAATGGCTGGAAAATGGCGATCTCGTCTCCGCCCTCCAGCAGGCGCTGGCGCCCTCCGAAGCCGGCGCGGCGGAAGTGGACTTGCAAGTGCGAGGCAAGGTGCGGCGTCTTGACCCGCAAATAGAGATGAATCTACTGCGCATCGCCCAGGAGGCGGTCTGCAACGCCCGCCGCCACGCCGGCGCCGACCACATCGTGGTCGAACTCGACTTCGATACCGATCCCGTCTCGCTCAGCGTTGCCGATAACGGCCGCGGTTTCGATGAGGAGTACAGCGCCGCCGCGGCCCGCGGACATTTCGGCCTGCTCGACATGCAGGAGCGCGCTCACGCTGTGGGCTGCGAATTGTGGGTGCGCAGTGAGCCCGGCGCCACCCGCATCACCGTTCAGGGCCGCAACCCGGCTTTATCAGCAAACGCCGCCATTCCCATCAACCAACCGCCCCCGAAGCAAAATCATGCAGACAGCTCCTACGCGCAAACAACGAATTCTGGTCGTTGATGACCATTTCATGGTTCGCCTCGGCCTCACTTCCTCGCTGGGCGGCGAACCCGATCTGGAAGTGGTTGCCGATGCCGGCAATGCCGATGACGCTCTCAGCGCCTATCACCAGCACCGTCCGGACCTGGTATTGATGGACGTACGCCTGCCCGGCACCTCCGGCATCGCCCTCACCAATGAGCTCTGCCAGCGCTATCCCGATGCCCGGGTTCTGATGCTTTCCACTCACTCCAGCCAGGAAGAGGTCTACCGCGCGCTACAGGCGGGCGCGCGCGGCTATGTGCTCAAAAGCGCCCTGCGGGAAGAGCTGTTGAACGCCATCCGCCAGGTCTGTTCCGGCGGCCGCTATATCGAGCCCGGCGTGGCCTCGCGCCTCGCCGAGCGCCTGACCCACGCCAGCCTCACCAGCCGCGAAATGGAGGTGCTGCGGCTGATCGTCCAGGGGCGCAGCAATAAGGAAATCGCCGCCGAACTGAAAATCGCCGAGGTGACCGTCAAACTGCATGTCAGCCACCTGCTGGAAAAGCTGGGTGTCAGCGATCGCACGCAGGCCACCACCGCCGCCCTGCAGCGCGGCCTGATTGAGTTGGAATAGCGAAGTCCCACCCGATGATTACTAGGCGCTGCTGGAAAAGTACGGCGCCTGGGGCGAGAGCCTGGTCCTCATGAGGAACCCTTACTACACTCCGCGCTGAACCTGGGATGGGTGGATGGCCACAAGCCGGTCATAGCGGCTGAAATCGCCTGTGTTCAGAGTAAGGATGTGGTCGATTCCGTGGACGTACATCGCGGCGGCAAGGCGGGCATCGTGAACCTGAACTCCCGCGACCCCAAGCTCGCGAACCAGCTTCCGCCACTGCCGATAAACATCCTCGCCATCCGGGAGAAGGTACATGCATGCTTCGATTGCCTGGACCTCGCGTTCGGCGTCGCTCCCCGGTAGCCCGAATCCATACGAGCCAGGGCCGAGTCGAACTGCTTTCGAGTTCGATATCGCAGGCCGAAGTCGTAGCGAAGGTCCGGGGTTGCCGTTTAGGTCCCCCACCGATGGCGACTAGTAAAGCGCGGCCACCATCCGTGAGCTTCGGCCGGACACCGAAGCGGGTGGAATAAAAGCGGCCGTGCCGCTTCGCGTCACCGGCCGGGTCATGACATTCCACAACTCAGCGATGTTTTTATGGGCGTAGTAAAGCCTCGTGCCGGTGGCCAGCAACACGCCCAGCGCGGTGTCAACGAGAGAATGATGTGGATCGGCGCGCCTGGCAACGCGAAGGAGAATGTTCGTGTCCACCAAACACGAAGGGACCGTCATTTAGTCGTGATCCTGATAGAGCCAGTCGCGCGAAATCGTCTCCGGGAGCGCAGGAATCTTGTCCGAGAGCTGGGCCAGTGAATCCAACCACGCGCGAATCTGCTCCGGCGTGCGGACGAGCCGCTCGTTCTGCCGAGTGGCAATCTGGCGCGCCAAAATCTCTTCCGCGTAAGCCGCTGGCTGCAGGCCCCGCAAGCGGGCCTGTGCGGCAAACTCATCGGGCACGTTGATCCTGATCTCCACACCCACAATTTACCACGCTCCTTGCGCGGCGCCGCCCAAGTTCCCCAAGCGGGTGAGTGCCTTGGCGGAAGAGAACGAGTACCGGCCGCCGGCGATTTTCATTGAAACGAGTCCCGCGCCCTGGCCACCCTTGCAGACCGAGCGCATCTCCTTCGAACACCTGGACGGCAACATCCAAGGCTACGCCGCCCGTGGCCGCAAAGTGGCGATCAACCCGATTGCCGGCTTGCCCGCAAAGTCGCCAGCGGTGCGGAACCTAAACGGCAACCCCGAGCATTTGCTATCACTTCGGCCTGCGCTTTCGAACTCGAAAGCAGCTCGACTCGGCCCTGGCTCGCATAGAACACACCTCCCAGCGACCTTCCGTAGTTGGCTCCACAACCGGACATAACCGCCGCGACTTATTTTTTATCCACATTTACCAAGTAGCTTTCCACCAACGTCTGGATTCTGTTTCACAGCCGAGCCCGTCCCCCCAACTGCCGACCACGCCGTTCATCACCGGCTACCGCACTCTCCACCGGTACACTCCTCCCTGGTGGTCTCCTGAGGCAGACAAGAGCAAGCACCCGCCGCAGGACACAACTGTTCCCACGGGGAGTTCCACGTCGACTGACCGCGTCATTTGTCCGGTTTCGACATCCCATATGCGCACGAGCCCCATATCATCGGGCCCCTTCGTCGGCGGCTCCTTCCATTCCGAGGTAGCCACATGCCTGTCGTCGATATAACGAGCCTGCACGACGCCACATCTCCCGCATGCGCTCGGGGTGAGTGTAACTACATGTCGAAACTCCCCAGTTTCAAGATCAAGCGTCTGCAGTTCCGCTCCAGCTTTCAGAAGCAGAACGCCCCAACGCGGGCCAGGCAACACGGTCCGCATCCCAGATAGAACCCACTCCTTTTGCACCTCCATCGTTCTCGACGTTCGAATAGATATTCGGAGCCGAGATTCACCCGAAGGATTCCCTTCCTGGGAGACAACAGTGACGCATTTGTCGAACGCCACGTCCACTATTGCTGCGCCGGTCCAACCCTCTTCATACACCTCGGCAGTTGGTGAGAAGTCGCTGACTCGGTGAGCCCTGAAGACCGCCGATACAGACTGGCCTAAGACTTTCTGATACACTGAGGCAGATTCAGTTGAAATGATGCTTTGGCCACTAACCCTGCAACTGCCTCCAGCGCCAGGAAGAACTAGCCCAAGCTCTTCGGCCGAGCCGCCCTCCAAGCTAAGGAGACACAGCGCCCTATCTGTTTTGCCGCTGTTCGCACTTACACACAGAATACGCCTGAGGTCCCACCAGTCCACAAACTGGCCATAGCCTACCCGGTTCTCTTTGGCGTGCCCACATGGTGATTCGATTTTGTACACCTCCCAGCGCCTCCGGTACAAGGAATACTCTTGTCCAATGACGAGATTAGAGGTTGGATTGTAGACAAGCTTTGAGAATCGCCGATTCGATATCCGTTTCAACTCGCGTTGTCTGAACAACATCTCCCCAACTCCCTGAGGTGGACCCAAACCTGTCCTCCGCTCCGGCGCTTTAGTATAGGCCTGCCTGTCCCGAACCTCAACCGGATTGGACCAATGCGTTAACTCCAGGAGGCCAGGGGCAGCGCCGCCCACGTAACGTCAAAGCGCGTGCACCCTTCGTGCTGCAGAGCCGCAATCGTCGCACTCAGGACGAGCCAGGGCCGAGTCGAACTGCTTTCGAGTTCGAAATCGCAGGCCGAAGTCGTAGCGAAGGTCCGGGGTTGCCGTTTAGGTCCCGCACCCCTGGCGACGCCCGAGTTCGTCACCAGGCGAGTCGCTGGCACGGAGAAGAGTGCGGCTTTTTTCAACAGAAAAAGCCGCAGGCCGCTGGATTGTAGAAGTGCCTCTTTGTGATGAACTCGGGCTAGTAATGCGCGGCCACCATCCGCGAGCTTCGACCGGGGTCCCCACGCCGCGCCGCGCGGCGTGGGGTGGGGCCGGATACCGAAGCGGGTGGAATAAAAGCGGCCGTGCCGCCTGCGGCTGGACAGGGTCGTCTACTTACTTAAACTGAAACCAGTTCAGGTTCCCGATCGGCGCCGTCCCTTGAAACACGACATAGAGGTCGTGTACGCCGCTGGCGCCGCTGGCATTGGCGCTTACACTCTTCCAGGTCTGCCATCCCCCAGTCACGGGAACCGTGACAGTCGCGATCAGTGGTCCGGTGGCGCTATCGAGGTGAAATTCCAGCGTTCCGCCGTTGCCCGCGCTGGCCACCTCGGCCGTGACCTGGCTTACACCCGTGCCGAAATCGATGCCCTTGTAGACAGCGGAAGATCCAGCGCTGGAATAGCCCAGGTCGTAACCGCCATTGGTGTCGCTGGTGCTTTCCGTCTCCATAGTGCCGCAGTCGTTGCAGCTGGAGGCCTCGATTTGCGTGGTTGCGGGCAGGTTGACGCTGCCCGTCTGCGTTCCACTCCAGGTAAAAGTAGCTCCCGCCAAGGGCGCCAGCGTGTAACTGAAGCTTTGTCCACCCCAGTTCACTTGAAACGTCTGGGAGCTGTTGGAATCGTTGTAGGCCACCAACGCCTTGGAGCCGTCGGGATTCAGAAACGCGGCATCCACAATGCCCACGCCGTTACTGGAGTAAATTCGCTGCGCCCCTGGCAGGACAAACTTGCTGAAGTGACCGAGCGTGTAATATTCCACGTCGTAGGTCACCGCGCCGCTGGTGGAGTTCACGGTGACCAGCGGCGTGCAGGTGCCGCAGCCGCCACTGTGCGGGCCCATGTTCTCGTCCAGGGCGAGGCCCCATTTCACGTAGCTGCGCGCCCAATTGCGCATGGAGTTGGTGATGGTCTCGAAATCGGTCTTCATCTGGTCAGCCACCCAGGTGCCGCCGGACAACTCGGTTTCATAGTCGCCCAGGCTGGGATAGGCGGCATGCAGCGCCCCCATGGCGCCGGGAGCGCCCCCGTAACCGTGCCAGGCGGTTCCGGCCACCAGCGGAGAGCTTTGAACGGTCGCGTCCGCCAGCACAGTTTGCGGATAGGAGAGCGTGTCCCAGTTGTGGTCGTAAACCAGGACCCGGGTCGTGATGCCGTTGCTCTGAAATGCCGGCAATACATAATCGCGCAGCAACGTCGTCTCGGTGGCCGCATCCATGTACATGCCGGGGTAGGGGTTGGGGTTGGTGGCTGTGTCGTAGAGCGGCTCGTTCTGCAGCGACACGTAATCCACCGGCAGTCCCGCCGCCGCGTAAGCCTGCAGGTATTTCACGAAATAGTTGGCCAGCGGCGTATCCATGCCGCTCAACAGCGTGCCGCCCAGCATGCTGCCGTTGGACTTCATCCAGCCCGGAGGACTCCAGGGGTTCGACATGATCTTCAGGCTGGGATTGAGCTGCCGCGCCTGCAGCAATAGAGGAATGATGTCCTGCTGGTCGTGGGCAATCGAGAAGTTGGCCAGCGTTGGATCGGTTTGTCCCGCCGGCATGTCGTCAAAAGAGTAGACGGTGCGGGACAGGTCAGAGGCGCCCATCGGATCACGCACAAAGCTGATGCCAATCCCACTCCCGTTTCGCGTAAACAGGTTGCTCATCACCGCCGCCAGCTGACTGGAGGGAACCACCTGATGCAGCAGATAGGCGGAGGAATCTGTCATGGCCGCACCGAAACCCTCTACCGTCTGATAGGTCTGGGTCTCGTCAACGGTGATGGGATTTGCCGCCAGCGCTGCCGTTCCAAAGTTCACCACCGGCTGCGCCGCCATCAGCTGACTACGATCATCGGTCGAAAGGTAGACCGCGACCGCCGGTCCATTGCCGCTGCTGGCGCCTCCAGACCCGCCACTGCCGCCATTGCTTCCAGAGCCGCCGCTCGGCGGCGCGACACTCACACTTCCGCCGCCACAGCCGAAAAATGCGCTGGGGGCGAGGGCGAGCAGCAAGATACCAACACTCCTGAGTACTTTATGCATGAGAACGAACTCCCGATCCTGAATCTGAATGTGGCGCTTCTTCGATCTAGCGGCATGGGGCTTTTCCTGTTGAGAAAAGCCGCACTCTTGTGCGTGCCAACGCCTCGCCTGGTGACGAACTCGGGCGTCGCCAGCGGTGCGGGACCTAGGCGGCAACCCCGCACTGTCGCTACGACTTCGGCCTGCGATTTCAAACTAGAAAGCAGTTCGACTCGGCCCTGGCTCGTTGTGAAATGCGGCGCGGGGGCCCGCTCGTTCTGCACCGCCCACGTAACGCCAAAGCGCGTTACGTGGGCACCCGAGCGCGCTTTCCATAAGACATTTGCGGGTTCCTTTTCCCATAAGACACCCGACGGGCTCCTCCACCTGGGGGAACGCTTGAGGGCGCCCGGCTCGTAAAGAAGAGCATCCGCATTGTATCCATTCCGGTTGGAGCAAACGACTATACGGTGGTATAGCACTGGCGCGGCGCCTTAGCCTTGGATCGGAACTTTGTCGAGGTCACTCCAGGCGCCGCGCTCACTTCCCCGCTCGCTGAGCTTGCTAGCATTAGGAGGACAAGACCCCAGAGGCCCCTATGGCGCGCCACCACCATACCTCCAGCCATCCCTCCAGCGGCGACTACACCCAGGAAAGCAGCGACCTTGGATTTGGCGCCGCGCTCTCCAGCCAGCCACAGTTGCGGCTGCTCAACCGCGACGGCAGCTTCAATCTGGTACGCCGGCACGCCTCTGGGCTGGAATCGCGGATCAGCTTCCGCTCGCTGCTGGACATGTCGTGGCTGCTGTTCTTCACCCTGCTTTGCGGCAGTTATATCGGAATCAACCTGATTTTTGCCCTGGGATTTCTGGCCTGCGGTCCGGGCGCGCTCTCCGGCCAGACTCCGCTGAACGGCTTCTGGCGGGACTTCTTTTTCAGTGTTCACACCTTCGCCACCATTGGCTATGGCAACATCACGCCCGCCAGCATGGCAGCGAACATCCTGGTCACGGTCGAATCCATCACCGGATTGCTGATGTTCGCCTTGGCCACTGGCCTGATCTTTTCCCGCTTCTCCAGGCCGATTGCGCACATCCTCTACAGCCGCATTGCCGTGATCGCCCCTTATCGCGGTATCAGCGCGTGGGAGTTCCGCATCATCAACGCCCGGCAGAATCAGCTCATTGACCTGCAGGTGCGCATTACTCTTGCCTACTTTCCTGATCCCAACGCCCTGTCGCGCGTCTACCACCAATTACGCCTGGAGCGGCCCGGCGTGGCTTTCTTTCCCATGAGCTGGACGGTGGTTCACCCCATCGACGAATCCAGCCCCTTACAGGGCTGGACGAGGAAAGAGATGATGGAGCGTAAGGCGGAGTTCCTCATCCTCATCACCGCAACGGATGAAACCTACTCGCAAACCGTCCACAGCCGCTCCTCCTACATCGCCGGCGAGGTCCTGTGGGGCGCGCGCTTTGTCCCTATGCTGAAGCAGGACGATCACCAGCTCACCGTCGACTTGAGCTGCCTGAACCGCACGGAAGCCGCGGAACTGCCGCCGGGTTCTCCGGAACAGCCAAGCGATCTGCAGCCGCCCGCCGGGGCGCGGTGAGCCCGCTGCCCAAAAGAGTGGTACGGCCGCTTTTAGCCACGTTTGGCCGGGGCACGGGATACGAGGGATGGGAAGCGGGGGAATGGTATACCCAAACGACGCAACTGGGACACGCGGCGGTGGAGCCTGTCCCGCATACGTGGGGAGTAACGGTGAACAGTGTACGGTTCACGGTTCACCGTAGGGCGGTGGTGGCGGTTGGCGGCGCGGCGTGGCTTTGGCACTGCCCACCCCAACAAGTTGGCAGGGGCAGGCGGCACAATCAGTTCGGTTCTCGCTCGTTCAGCATTGCCCACGTAACGCCAGGGCGCGTTACGTGGGACACCCGCGCGCGCTTTCCAAGAAGTCCGACGGTTCCTAATCCATAAGACACCCGACGGTTTTCCATTTCCGGTGTCGTGTCCTAGTCCGCCGCCCCCACCTCCTGCCGGCTTAGCTTCGCGTGCGTCAAATCCAGCGCACGCAAAAAGTCGGCCAGCAAATCACGCCAATCCTCAATGCCAATCGACAGCCGCACCAGCCCATCGGTAACCCCAGCTTGCCGGGATTCCTCCTCGCTGAAGCCCGAATGTGTTGTGGTTTTGGGGTGGCAGGCCAGCGTCTCCACTCCACCCAGCGAGACGGCATCGCGTGCGATCTGGATGTGGCGCAGAAACTCGAAGGCCGCGGGTTTGCCGCCATGCAGTTCCATGGACAACATGCCGCCGGGGTAGTCGCACTGCGCGTGATAAATGCGTTTCTGTTCCGCGTCGGTGAACAGCGTGGGATAGTAGACGTGTTTCACCTGCGCATGGCGCGCCAGTTCGTCCGCCATACGCACCGCGTTCTTGCTGGAGCGATTCATTCGCAGGCCGACAGTTGGGAGTCTCCCGTCCAGAATCCAGCACTCGTCGGGCTGCAGGATGTTGCCAAACATGACGCGGCGGGCGCGCATGGCCTGAATCAGGGCGGCATCGCTGGCAATGGCGGCGCCCCCAATCATGTCGCTGAAGCCGGAAAGGTACTTGGTGGCCGAGTAGAGGCAGAGATCGGCGCCGAGGGCGAGGGGATGCTGAAACGCCGGCCCCATTAAGGTGTTGTCCACGACCACCAGTGGCGGTTTGGGACTGCGTTCGCGGGCCGCGCTGACCGCGCCGGCGATATCGGTCATCACCAGCGTGGGGTTGGCGGGCGTCTCGATCAGGACCAGCGCGAGGCTCGGGGTGGTGCGAATGGCCTCCGCGATGGCCGCCGTCCGCCCCGCCGGAATGCCGAAGGAACGCACGCCCCACTGCGAAAGGAAGTCCTGCAAAAAGTGCTGAGTTCCCCCGTAGATGGGCAGTGTGTAGAGAACGGTCTCTCCCGGCGCGGTAAAGGTCAACAGCGCGGTCATGATGGCCGCCATCCCGGAGTTGAACACCAGGGCCGCCGCCGCGTATTTTTCCAGCGGCACGAGCTGGTCTTCCAGAATCTCGGCGTTGGGGTGGTTCAAACGCGAGTAGATCAGGTCGGGCCGCTCGCCGGGGAGGGCTTGCGCCCTTCCCGAAGCGATATCAAAAGCACGCTCCGCAGATTCCGGGCTGGAGAACACGTAGGTCGAGCTGCGAAACACCGCAGGACGCGCCGAACCTACCGAAAGACTGGGATCAAAGCCCCGGGTAAGGACCTCGGTGGGTGGATGGAGATCGCGCTTGTCGCTCATAAGCCCCCCTCTCGGCTCAGTCTACTCCCCTAGCCGGAGGGCTCACCGACCGCTTGGATGGCGGCGGCACGGCCGCTGTTTCTGCCGGGGGACGGGATTGGGGGGATGGGATTCGGGAAGCAGAAAACGTCGGGACGGGGGGGGGAAGATAACCCAACGATTCGCTCGGCGGCGAACACGGACGTCGCTAGTGGCGAGCGGCGCGGGACAACTCTACTCCACCGGCTTGCGGAAGCGGATTGCGAAGCAATCTCCCCGCCAGAGCCAATGCAACTCCACGTCTTCGGCCTCGGCTGGAACCAGATCGAGCGGCGGCCTGCGGGCGAAAAAAGGGATGAAGCCGCGGGCGACACGGAAACGCCAGCCATGGCGGTTCTCTTCCCGCATGCCCTGATCGCTGGCCACCACCCAACCCCCGGGGCGCACCACCCGCAGCATCTCCGCCAAAGCAGCGCCGGGGTCGCCGAAGACGTTGAGAGCTCCGTAATGAAGGACGGCATCGAAGCTGTTGGCGGAAAAAGGCAACGCCTCGGCCATGCTCTGCACGCGGCAGGCGCATGAAAGGCGGCGCAGCATCCCTCCCGACAGGTCCTGAGCCACCACAAGTGGGGCCCTGGACTCGGGGTTGTGTCCGCCGGCCTGCCCGCCATGCTGGTTACGGGTCAGGGCCTGTAGAAATGAAAGGTTACGCCCGGTTCCGGCGCCGACCTCCAGAACCGAGTCTCCTGGGCGCAGTCCCAGCAGACTGACCAGATTTTCGCGCTCGCTGGGATCGTCATATCCGAGCAGGAAATTGGCGATGCTGAGTGCCGGATCGAATACCGGCGCCCAAAGGTCGTAAACCCCGCGCCAAAAGCGTATGCGCCGGTAACCGCGCACGCTCGCAGGACGTGGTAAAGACTTGTTTGAATGGATACGACTGGTCAACAGGATATCCTGTACTCTCTTGGGATCACCTCGCAAGAGCCGAGCTAAGCAACGGCACACCTTTGGCAGTTCACTGTTAGCTATTCACTTCCATGTATACTGAAACCCAGCAATGACCTGGCGCAGTTTCATCTGGAGAGCGCTACAGCTTACTCTCCTTCTGCTACTCATCGTTACCATGGTAACGATACCGTCGGCACCCCACCGGCATCGGATCGTTCGCACCATGTGCGGCGTCGCGCCGGTACTGCTTCTCTGGGGTCTGCTGAGCACGGCTGCCAGACCAGCCCATTCCCTGGTCAACAGCGATTTTCACGCTCCCTGCCGCATCGCGTGGCGGCGTTGTTACCGCACCCGTCCGCCCACCTTCGCCTAGCCACAACTGGGCAGACAGAAGCCTCTGCGGCTTCCCGCGCCCATCCGGACATTTCTATTCCAGGTTGGAGGCACGGCCTCGTCTCCTTCAGGCTGCCCCCCTCCCGTTGGTCGCTGGCACGTTCTCCAGTGAGACCGTGAAGCCGCCCTCCACCTGCGATCTCCTCCCACAGGGAGGACTCGGTGGTCGCTCCTAATGACAACGCCGCCCTGCAGGCGGCTACAGCAGTGTCCCTGGGGATTAAACATCCCGGTCCAGGGGCAAAGGCTTGAGGTTTGAGCCACAACCCTGCTGGCCCGCGGCAGAGCTGTCCCACCGCTGTACCGTTCACAGCGGCTGCAATTACGCAGCCATTCATCGTCCCGCACCCGCACAAGCCGGTGTTGCCGAAGAGGAAACCTTGTTGAAACGTTCCCGATTGCTGAAACGAACAGAGCGGCCCGGCTGGATCGCACTGCCCGGAGTCGTGCTGCTGCATGCAGCAGCACTGCTGGGGCAGACCAGTCCCATGACAAGCGGGTCTGCGCAGGCGGCGCCCGCGGCAGTGACGCTGCAACAAGCAGTGAGCCAGGCCGAGCGCCAGGACCCGGCTACGCTGCTAGCGGCGCGGCGCGCCGCGCGCGCCCGCGAAACCATTGCCCTGACGCGAACCCAGTATCTTCCCAACGCGCTCTACACCAGCCAGTTCGACCGGGCAACGGACAACAATGTTCCCGGACTGCTGTTTCCCAGCGGCTTGCCATCGATCAGCGGCTCGGCCCCCAAGCTTTACGGAATGCAGGGCTACACCACCAGCGCGCAGGGAGTGAGCGCCGCCTGGGAGCCACTGGATTTCGGCCGGCGGGGCGCCATTGTTCAGCAGACTCGGGCACAGGCGCGACAGTATGAGTCACTCTACGACGCCACCCGTTTGCAGGCCGCCGCGAACGCGGCCGACGCCTTCCTGCGCGTCGCCGCCGCGCGCGAGGAGGTCCTCGTCACGCAAGGAGACGCCCAGCGTTGGAACACGCTGGATCGCATCGTCGGCGCCCTGGTTGACCAGAAACTCCGTCCCGGCGCCGACCGCTCCCGCTCGCAGGCCGAGTTGGCCACGGCACGCATTGGGCTGACTCGCGCCCAGGCCAACGTGGACCTGCAAAGAGAGTCGTTGGGCGCCGCAATGGGAATGGCGGGGACACAACCGGAGATCACCACCGGCGGCCTGCTGCGCAAAACCCCTGGGGACGAAGCGATCGCACCCAGACTGGATCTGAATCCGCTCACCCAGGCGCAACTGCAGGCCGAAGCCGCGCAGCGCTTCGCCATTCGCGGCGTGAGCCTTTCTTCTCTGCCCCGCTTTTACCTGCTGGGCGCGGCCTTCACTCGCGGCACCGATGTAACCAACTCACCGCACCCACCCGCCTCACTGGCCGGACTGGCGCCCGACAGCGCGGGCAATTGGGCACTCGGCGCAGGAGTGGAATTCAACTTCACCCGTTGGGCGCGTAACCGCGTCCGGAAGCGAGTGGAAATTCTGCGAGGCGAGGAGCAGCACGCGCGCAGCGTGCAGTTGCGGCAGCAACTGACGCTGCAGTATCAGCAGGCCCTCACCCGCCTCGCCTCGGCCCGGGAAGTGGCGGATTTAGCCGCTCAGCGGCTGGTCGCCGCCGACACCAGTCAGCGGCAGGCCTTAGCCCGCTATCGCGCCGGGCTGGTGGGAATCGTCGACGTTAGCGACGCCGAGCAGGTCCTTTTGCAGGCGCAGAGCGACGACGTGCTGGCGCGGCTGGGCGTGTGGCGCGCCCTGCTGCAGCTTTCTTATGCCAGCGGCAGCCTCACGCCGTTTCTGGAGCAGGTGCGCGCTGTGCAAGCGCAGCCCCTGCCTCCCGCTAAGCCCGGAAGTATACCCACGACGAATGAACCAGCCCATTCGCACACATCTTCGCCTCTCCAATCCGCACCCAGCGGCGCACAGGAGCAGCAATCATGAACCTGCTTGAATCCGCACTTCGCCGCCCCTGGACCGTCTTTGTCGCCGCCGCCGCGATGGTGTTACTGGCCGCCATGGCCCTCAATCGCATGCCGATGGACGTGTTTCCCAGCCTCGACATGCCCGTCATCTACGTCGCCCAGTCGTTTGGCGGCATGGCCCCCACCGACATGGAGGGCTATGTCGTCAACTACTATGAGACCAACTTCCTCTACCTGACCGGGCTGGATCACATCGAGTCGCGTTCCATCCAGAACATGGCGGTGATCAAGCTAGTCTTCAAGCCGGGCACCAACATGCCGCAGGCGGTGGCGGAAACGATCAGCTATGTAGGCCGCGCTCAAGCTTATATGCCCAAGGGCATCGTCGCCCCTTACGTCATGCGCTTTGACGCGGAGAGCGTCCCGGTCGGGGATCTGGTGTTCTCCAGCCCGCACCGCACCGCTCCCGACCTGGATGACCTGGCGCAAGTGCGCGTGCGGCCGGTGTTGGCCGGACTGGCCGGGCTGGCGGTGCCCGCGCCGTTTGGCGGCAATCCCCGCTCGGTGGTCGTCAACCTCAACCCGCAAGCACTCCGCGCGTATGGGCTCTCTCCCGACGCGGTGCTCACCGCGGTCGTCAGCGGTAACGTTGTCCTTCCCTCCGGAAACCTGCGCCTTGGCGATGAAAACCGTA
This sequence comes from Acidobacteriota bacterium, assembly GCA_027459505.1. Lineage (GTDB taxonomy): Bacteria > Acidobacteriota > Terriglobia > Terriglobales > SCQP01 > DAIDIE01. The sequence continues at coordinate 224,049 of DAIDIE010000029.1, read as the reverse complement.
TGGTGCGGCTGAACTCGGTGGTACCCGACTACCATGAACTGCTCAACATCCCGCTGCGGACCGGCAGCGGCCCCGCGGTGTTCCTGCGCGATGTGGCCACCGTGGACCTCGGCGCCGACGTCGTGAGCGGGTTTGCTGAATTGAACGGCAAACGCGTGGTTTATATTCCCGTCACCAAGCGCGGCGGCGCCTCCACGTTGACGGTGGTTAACGAGGTCAAAGACGCGCTGCCCCAAATCCGCGCGCAACTTCCCTCCGACGTTCAAGTGCACTTCCGCTTCGACCAGTCGGTCATCGTTCGCGACGCCACCCACAGCCTGTTCATTGAAGGGTTATTGGGAGCGCTGCTCACCGCGGGAGTGATCTGGCTTTTCCTGCGCGACCGCCGCAGCTCGCTGATTGTCGTCATCATCATTCCCTTCTCCCTGCTCTCCGCCCTGGCGGCGCTGTGGTTGACGGGGCAGACGCTCAACATCATGACGCTGGGCGGACTGGCGCTGGCGATCGGAATCCTGGTCGATGAGGCGACCGTCGCCATCGAAAACATTCACACCCATTTGGCGGCCGGCAAGCCCTTGCGGCGCGCCGTGCTGGAAGCCTGCAAGGAAGTGCGGACGCCGCTGCTGCTGGCCATGCTCAGCGTCAATGCGGTCTTTCTCTCCTCGTTTTTCATGGAGGGAGTGAGCCGATCGCTGTTTGTGCCGCTCTCGCTAGCGGTGGGGTTTGCGATGGTGGCCTCCTACATGCTCTCGCTGACGCTGCTCCCGATTCTGGCGGTAAAAATGCTGCCGGAACATGAAGAGCGCCACCATGAGGATCCCAGCAGCCTGATGACGCGCCTGCGCCATGGCCTGGAGGGCGCCATCGAAAGCGCTCTGCCCCGCCGCCGCGGCATTCTCATTGCTTATTTTGCCGGCTCTCTGCTGGCGGTTGTCTTCCTGCTCCGCGTAGTTGGAACCGACCTTTTCCCCCGCGTGGATTCCGGCCAGTTCCAAATGCACATCCACGCGCCAGCCGGCACCGACGTGGTACGCACCGAGCAGATCTATCGCCAAGTGGAAACCATCCTGCGTGAGGAAGCCGGGCGCGGCAATGTGGCCAATACCCTGGGCTACGCCGGCGCGCAGCCCCGTTCGTATCCCGTCAACCTCATTTATCTCTGGACCAGCGGCAGTCATGACGGCATCATGCAGGTCGAGTTGCGCCGCGGGGCCGGCGTGCGCGTTGCGGCTTTGGAAAAGCGCTTGCGGAAACGCATTCGCCAGCAACTGCCGGGTGTGGATGTCTCCTTCGAGCCCAGCGACCTGATCAGCCAGGTCATGAACCTGGGCTCTCCCACCGCCATCTCGGTGAACGTCAGTGGTCTCGATCGCGAAGCCGATCATGCCTACGCACGCATTTTGAAGCAGCGTCTCGCGGCGCTTCCCGAGCTGGCGGACGTGCAATATGGCCAGCCCCGCGATTATCCCGCCGTACTGGTGGACCTGAACCGGCGCCGTGCCGGACAGTTGGGCGTCTCACTCGACACGGTGGGCCGCTCCCTCACAGAAGTTACTGCCTCCAGCCGGTTCATCGCCCGCAACTTCTGGCAGAATCCGGCCACCGGCGTAACGTACCAGGTGCAACTCACGGTTCCGCCCGCGCAAATGGCTTCCATCGACGCACTCAGTGGAGTTACGCTGGCCACAACCGTGGCGCGCACTGCAAGCCCCGGCAATCAGGACATCGCCGGGCGCTCCCTCGATCCCACCCATCGCCCACTGCTGCTACAGGACGTGGTAACACCCCATCTGGGCACGGTGCCCGCCGAGGTCGATCACTACAACCTGCACCGCATGGTTAGTCTTACCGCCAATCTCAACGGCGATGTCGATCTGGGCCGCGCCGGCGCGGCGGTGGCGCGCGTCCTGCGCGATGCGCCGCCACCGCCGCACGGCGTGGAGGTGCAATCGGTCGGACAAATCCTGCCGCTGCAACAGACCATGAGCAAGCTCCAGATCGGCCTACTGCTTTCGGTTGCCGCCATCCTGCTTCTGCTCACCGCCGCCTTTCAGTCCTGGCGGATGGCGCTGCTCATCCTCGCTATGGTTCCCGCGGTGCTGTGCGGCGTGCTGCTCATGCTGCTGCTGACCGGCACCACCCTCAACATGGAGTCCTACATGGGAACCATCATGGCGGTGGGCATCTCCGTCGCCAACGGCATCCTGCTGGTCGCCGTCGCCGAAGACCGCCGCCGCGAGCTGGGTTGCGATCCGCAAGCCGGCGCCGGTCCCGCCTTTTTGAAAACCATCACCGCCCGCGCCGCCATCATCGGCACCGGAATGCGCGTGCGCCCCATCCTGATGACCACCAGCGCTATGGTGGTCGGCATGATTCCCCTGGCGTTGGCCCTGGAGCGCGGCAGCGAACAGAGCGCCGCGATGGGGCGCGCCGTCATCGGTGGCCTCATCGCCTCCACCTGCGCCACCCTTTTCCTGCTGCCCTTGATCTTCACCGCAATCCAGGAAAACGTCAGCGTCGCCTCTCCCTCGCTGCATCCCGCCGATATGGGACACGAGACCGATCCGGTCAAACCCCGGCTATGGGAACACGAAGAGGACGAGTCCGGCAACGCGAACTAACGAGAGCTCATATGCCTAATCGAAACGCACTTGCAAAATCTATTCCAATGTCTATTCCAAAATTTAGGGTCTCCCGCCGCCTGCTCACGCTCTCACTGCTCGCGATGGCTGGACTGTTGAGCGGCTGTCATCAGAGCGTCCAGGCTGGCAGCGCCATTTCCGTGTTGCCCGAAGTTCAGCTCGCCACTGTCAGGGCCGAGCGCCCGCAGGTCCACCTCTCGTTGCCGGGCGAGTTGCAGCCCTTTCAGGACACCGGCATCCAGGCGCACGAAATGGGTTTTGCGGACAAGCTCTACGTAGACCGGGGCTCGGATGTGCGCGCCGGACAGGTTCTGGCCACGATTGACGCACCCGATCTGGTCGCCCGCGCCGCCGCCGCCGAGCAGCGCCTCTCCGCAGCCCGCGCCCGCACCCTGCAGGCCGAGGCCAACCTGCGCCGCGACCAGGGAACCCTTCTCGGCCTGCGCAACGCCGAGCGCGAGATGCAGGGGGCGGTCGCGGAGAACGACATCAACATTGCCGCCCAAAACGTCTCCGCCGATCAATCGGAGGTGGCCTCGCGTCAGGCGGTCGAGAACGCCGCCGCCCGCGATCTCAAAGCCGTACGCTCGCTGGAGGCCTATCTGCGCGTCACCGCTCCCTTCGCGGGACGCATTATCTCACGCGGAGTCAGCCCCGGCGACCTGGTCGGCCCCACCAAGACACCGCTGTTCCGCTTGCAGCAGATCGATCGCCTGCGCCTGGTTGTCGATGTTCCCGAAGCGGAAAGCGCCGGCGTGCAAGCCGGGCAGGTCGTTCCCTTCACCGTCTCCGCGCACCCTGACCAACAATTCACCGGCGTGGTGCGCCGCATCTCCGATAGTTTGCGTCCGAACACCCGCACCATGCCGGTGGAACTGGATGTGGATAACCGCAGCCTGACGCTCGATCCAGGCATGTACGCCCAGGTCGATTGGCGCTTCCAGCGCCCCCGGCCCACGCTGTTCGTCCCCAGCAGCGCCGTGGTCAACAGCTCTCGCGAAACCTTCGTGGAAGTCTTGCGTGGGGGCAAGATCGACTGGGTACCAGTACAGAGCGGGCTGGCCACCGGACCGGAGACGGAAGTCTTTGGCCAGCTTGGCGCCGGCGATCAGGTGGTGCTGCAAGGTAGCGAAGAACTCCGTCCCGGCTCGACGGTGAAAATCAGCGCGCACAAAAAGGGCGCATCACAGCAGCAAAGTTCGTGACGGAATCAGCTGCCAATCCCAGTTTGGCGGGAGGGCGTTGCCGCGATTTCGCTCACCTTCCGCCCAGCCTCACACTCTGCTCACCCGCCCGCAGCGCCACCCGGGCACCGCGCCAACGCAGCGTCCCTGTGACCCCGGCGGGCAGCACCGCTTCCACCATCAGCCGCGCCCCCTCCCGCCGGTACCGCACCTGGACCAGACCGTGAGGAGTGGGCATGGCGGCGTTGACGCGTTTAAGGTTTCCCAGATGCGGCATGAGCAGAACGCGAGCAAAACCCGGCGCCCCGGGCCGGATGCCGGCCACCGTAGTCAGCAAATCGTAGGCCGGATGCGCGCTCCAGGCGTGACAGTCGGAGCGAGTGCTGGCCGGGTCCGTTTCCGGCCAGGTGGTTAATCCCATGGCCAGCGCCTGCTTCCACGGCCCCAGCAACCGCAGGTAATCCGCACCCATGCCCGCGTGATCGAGCGCCCGGGCCACGTAGAAGCGGAAGTAGTACCCTGCCGGAGACAGTTCGGCCCCCGGCCGCGCGCCTCCCAACTCGGGCCAGAGCAGTCGGCGCATGAGCCCCCGCTGCTGCGCGCGCGGCACCGCGTCCAGCCACACCGCCAACGCATTCGCCTCCTGGCTGTAGGTGGCGTGCTGCGGGGTGTCGGCAATCAGCCGCTTACCGGGATCCCAGCACAGGCGCCAAACGGCGGACAACGCCCGCCGCCGGGCAGCCAAGTATTCCCGCGCCCGCTCCGCGTTCCCGAGGCGCTGTTCCAAGCCGGCCGCATCCCCTAAAGCTTGCGCGAACTGTAAAGTAATCGCGGCGGAGTCGCCCTGTGCGTCCTGCGGTGGAACGCCATCCTTGTAGCCGCTGGTCCAATCAACAAAGGCCCACCAGGGCAGCTTGCCCATCAGGCCGTTGGCATTCTGCCGCGCCAGGTACCAATCCATCACGCTGCGCGTCACCTGCAACTGCTGCCGCGTAAACGCCGCGTCGCCGGTGTAGTTCCAGTAGTCGCGAACCATGCCGACCCACATCAGCGAGAAGGTGGGAATGATCTGCAGCTTGCGCGAAGGATAACGGCTGGAGGTAATCCCGTCGGGCAACAGCGAATCGTGCAGTGCCTGAATCGCCTGCCGCGGCAGGCGCGCGTCGCCGGTCATCGCATAGGTAATCAGCGCCTGGATGCGCGTGTCTCCCACGTACTGCAGCCGCTCGTAATAGGGGCAATCCATGTAGGTGGTGTGCGCGCAAAGCCGCGCCGTCCGCCAGCTCACGGTCCACATCGGCTTCAGCCACGCCGCGTCGCTGCTGAAGCTGGCCTTCTGGCGGAAGGGATAGCCCGTGCGAAATGCGCGAAGCGCGTCGATAGTGAGCGGCTGGGCGCCTGTCCGGATATCGAGTTGCAAATACCGCCAGGTACGCCATTCCAGCGGCATGTAATCGCGGTGTGCTCCACCGTCAGCGATAACTTCGTCGTAAACGCCAAAAATGTGCTTGCCCGTGATCTCATTGCGATTGCCTTTTTGGCCATGGCTATTGACGAGCGCCTCGGCATAGGTGAGGCGAATGGTGGCGCCCGCTCCTCCGCTGATGCGCAGATCCGGATAAGCAGTCTGCAGCGCCGGGGTTCGCAGGAGCAGAGCGACCCGCGCCTGCGCCGGAATTCGCAAGCCATTAACGGTTCCTTGAACAAGGGGCGGGGGGCCGCCGGGCAAACCCTCACTGCGCACGAGCGCGCCTGCGGAAGCGGCGGCGAATTCCATGGCCGGCAGCGGGTCAGCCTCCAGCATCCATGTCCCCGGCTCGTTTTGCAGCCGGCTGGCGGCGGGCTCAATCACGGTGGCGGGCTGCCATGCTCCCTGGTTCCCGGGCTGCCGCCAACCCCAGTCCAGGCTGCGCCCTTCCAGTAACTCGCCTGGACCGGCTACGTAGTACGTATGCAAGCGGGCCATGCTGGCGCTGTCAGGCAGGAGGCGGATACCGGGCTCCAGCGCGACTTGCCACCGTCTGGTTCCCGTACTCGCCACCGCGGCGACACCGCTGCCGGCCAGCAGGAAGCCGGTCCGCATGGTCATCTGCCGTTCCGCCGCCTGCTCGCCAAAGTTCCACACCTCGGCGCTGATGACGTTTTTCCCGGAATGGAGAAATCGGGCGAGGTCGTAGTTTTCAAACCGCCAGCGAAAGGGATTCCCCAGGGCCGGTCCCAGGCCGGCAAAGCGGCCATTCACATAGAGGCGAAAGCGGTTGTCAGCGCTCACCTGCACCGGAAAATGGGCGGGAACGGCGCCCAGGGAAAACTGCCGCCGGAAGTGCAGCACCGCAAACCCGTGCGCCGCCAGGCCCGGCATGGTGATCCAGTCCCCGGGAGGATTTTGCGCCCCCCAACCAGCCGACACGAAGAGAAAGAGAATCAGCAGCCATCCGCAACGCAGTGCACGCATGCCCAACAGGGTAGCGGTCAGCGGAACTTAGCGCAAGCTTGCGCATTTTCGAACGGCGGACTGCGGCGAACGGAGCGCTTTTCTGTTGCAAAGCGATCAAGCAAACGCATTCCAGCCGTCCACGACCCCGTAGCCAAGCCCAGAGCAACCTCCGCTAAGCGCAAAATACCGGTGCTCCCTACGGATGCAGCCCCAACTCGTAGTTCAAATAGGCGGCCTGGATCTGGTAGTCATAACGCGCCTCGGCGTTATCGATTTCAGCCTGGGTGCTGTTGAGCTGCGCCTGGCTCAGTTCCACAATCGATCCCAGCCCGATCTTGTAGCGTGCCTGGGCGAGATCCAAGCCCAGGCGGGCCTGCTTAAGCAACTGCGCGGTGAGGCTCAGCCGCTGATAGGCGGTACGGGTTTGCAACCAGGCAACGCGCACGTCGCGCGTCACGAGGTTTTGCACGTCGAGCAGATGCTGTTGTGCCGCCTCCGCCCGCAGCGTCGCCTTGGCGTGGCGGGCGGAAAACAGAAAGCCATTGAAGATTGGGATGTTGACGTTCACGCCGGCGGCCGCGTAATGCGACGGCAGGTTAGCGACCCGCCATGGCGCCAGACCGGCGGTGCCGAGCGCGCTGATGGTTGGGTAGCGCAGGTCGCGCTCCGCGTTGGCGTACTTCAAATCGGCTTGCGCGACAAAGCGCGCCGCCTGGATATCAGGCCGCTCGCGAAAGGCGGTTTGCAGCAGCGACTGCATATCGGAGCTGGGCGCGGCCGGCAGAGCCGTATCCTGCAACACGACAGGAGGAGCAGCGTTCACGGCGCCACTCGCGGGGAGGGTTACCCCCATGGTTTCCGCCAATTGAGCATAACTGGCCTGCACGCCATCCTGCGCTTGCACCAGCAGCAATTGAGCCTGCGAAAGGTTGACATTGGCGAAGCTGACGTCCAGGCCAGACTTCAACTTGCTTTTCGCCAGGGCTTGCACTTGGTCAACAACGGTCTTCCGTTCGCCAACCGCCTGCCGCGCTACGCGCAGCACGGCATTGGCGCGCAGCACATTGAAATAAGCGCGGGTGACGTTCAACAACACCTGATTGCGCACCGCGGCAGTATCACTGGCCTGCGCCCGCGCACCCAGCCGCGCGCTTTGCACCAGGTTGGAGGTGCGCCCGAAATTCGTAATCAACTGGCTCACCGTGACGCCATTGGCGTAACGCGGATAAATGACTGGGTTATTAAGCCCGCCAGCGGCAACGCGGGTGTTCTTCAGCGCCTCGACTCCGCTCAGACTGCCATAGGCGTGCGGCAAGTACGCGGAACGCTGCTCGCGGACGTTCTGCCGCGTTGCCAGCGCCACGAATTCGGCCGCCTTCACCCGGGGATGGTTCGTGATGGCAATATTCTGCGCCTCGGCGAGCGTCAGATGTTGCGGAATGGCCGCCGCCGCTGGATAAGCCCGCTGTGGGGCGGGAGGCAGCGACGATGGCGGTGAGGGCGGTAGCGCCCAGGCCGAACCCAGCGCGGCCGCAATCACCCCCACCGGAACCAGCTTCCGGCTCGCCAGCCCAACCGTCGATTTGCGTATTTGCGTATTCATTCGCCTCTTCGTTTTCCTCGCGAGCCGCTGCGAGTTAACACTCGCAACCAGAGGGCGTCAAGCGCCACTCATCAGGAATGCGCGGCTTCTCGTTTTTGATAGGCCAGCAGATAGGCCGCTGGCACGATAAACACCGTCAGAATCACCGAAACCACCAAGCCGCCAATGATGGCCCGCGCCAGCGGCGCGTAGGCCTCACTGCCTTCACCCAGCTTGAGCGCCATCGGAATCAGCCCAATCACAGTCGCTAAGGAGGTCATCAGGATGGGGCGGAGGCGGATGCGGCAGGAGCTGATCACAGCGTCCAGCAGTTCTTTCCCTTCTTTCTGCAGTTGATGGGTGAATTCCACGATCAGAATGCTGTTGGAGGTCACAATGCCCACCATCATCACGACGCCCATGAGCGACTGCACGTTGAGCGTGGTTCCTGACAGCAACAACATCAACAGCACGCCAATGATGCCCATCGGAACCGCCAGCAGAATCAGCACCGGGTCCATAAAGGAGCGGAACTGCGCCACCAGAATGAGGTACAGAAGCACCAGCGCCAGCAGCAGCCCCACTCCAAAGCTCTTAAACGACGCCCGCATGCCCTGCACCATACCCCGCATGTGCACCTGCACCCCAGGCGCTAGCGCGGTATGGTGCAGGATGGCGTCGATCTGATTGGCCACATGTCCCAGATCCTCGGTCCGCGGTCCAACATAAATGTCAATCACCCTTTGAATCTGGTAGTGGTCCACCTCGGTGGGCGAGTTCAGCCGCGTAATCGTCGCCACCGACCCCAGCACCGCCGGAAGGGGCGCGCCATGCACCTGCAGGGGAATGTTCTCCAGGTCGGAGACGCTACGCACCTTGGTTTCCGGATATTGCACCGTCAGCATGTAATCGTTGCCCGATTTGGGATCGATCCAGTAACTCGGCGCGATCATGCCGTTGGACGTCAGTGCGGTGATCACGTTGTCGACCACCTCGCGTTGTGTCAACCCCAACTCGCTGGCCCGCTCTCGATTCACTCGCAGCCGCAGCGCCGGATAGTTCAGGTTTTGCGGGATGAAAACGTCGCTTACTCCGGGCAACTTGCGAATCCTGCCGGCAATGCCGCGCGCGGTCCGATAGATCTGGCTGAGATTCTGCCCGCTCACCTGCACATCAATGGGCGCCGGCAGTCCCATGTTCAACACCGCGTCCTGCAGACCGCCGGATTGGAAGAAGGTGCGCACCTGCGGCAACTGTGCCCGCAGTTGCCGCCGCACCATGCTCATGTATTGGTAGCTGCCAATCTTGTGGCCATCCTTCAACTGCACCTGCACCGTCGCGGTATGCGGGCCGGAGTTGCTGGTGTACATGGACGAAAAGCCCGGCGTCACCCCAATATTGGAGACGATCATCCCCAGGTCGCCGGGGCGCACCACCTGCCGGATGATATCCTCGACCTGCTTGACAATCTGGTTAGTCAGCTCCACCCGTGTCCCCGAGGGCACTTTCATGTTGATGACAAACTGCCCGGCATCAGTGCGCGGGAAAAATGCCAGGCCGAGGAAGGGATAAAGTCCCAAACTGGCCACGAAGATTGCCATCAGGCCCCACACCACCAGCTTGGGCGCCAGCAGCGCGCGCCGCACGTTGCGCTCGTAAACATCCAGCAGGGCCTGAAAACGAGTGTTGAAGGCGGTATTGAAGCGCTGCCCCCAACTGCGCTTTTCCGCCGGCGCGACTTCCGCACGATGGACAAACGCCTCCTGCTCGCCGGGCGGCGCCAGTTCGCCGGAATGATGAGGCGCCTTGATCAGCTTGGCGCAGAACAGCGGCACGACCGTCAGCGCCACGAAGTAGGAGGCAAACAGCGCCAGCACCACCGCCAACGCCAGGGCAGAAAAAAGGAACCGGCTCACCCCGTACAGGAAGGTGACCGGGAAGAAGACGACCGCGGTGGTCAGCGTAGCCGCCAGCACCGCGAGCGCCACCTCATCACCGCCCTTTTCCGCCGCCGTCACCGGATCCTCGCCCATCTCCATGTGACGGAAGATGTTTTCCAAAACGATGACGGAGTTATCGATCAGGCGCGAAAAGACCAGCGCCAAGCCACCCAGAATCATGCTGTTGATCGAGCTGCCGCCCATCTGCAGCGCGATGAAGGCAGCCAGCGCGGAAAGCGGAATGGAAAGAAACACCGCCACCGTCGCGCGCAGGTTGCCGAGGAAGATCAGGATCAGAATAGCGGTCAACAGCAGGCCGCTTACACCTTCATGCAGCAGGGTGTGAATCGCCTGTTTGACAAAGGCCGACTGGTCAAAGACCACCTTGGTCACCAACTGGTGTGGCACATCGGCGAGATGTTTCAGCGAGTTGCGTACCCCATCGACCACGGCAATCGTATTGGTATTGCCGCCCTGCTTCAAAATCGGCAGATACACCGAGCGCTGCCCGTCGACACGCACGATGTTGGTCTGAATGGTGGCGGCGTCCTTGGCCTGGCCCACGTCGCCGATGGTGATCATCCGGTTCCCCACCGCCTTGAGGGGCACCCGGTTCAGATCCGCGATGCTGGATATCTGGCTGTTGGTGTAGATGTTGTAGTCAAACGGCCCAATCTGCGCGTCGCCCGCCGGAAGAATCAAGTTGGAGTTATTGATCGCCCGCACCACGCTCATCGGGCTCAGGTTGTAAGCCTGCAACTTGAGCGGGTCGGTGTAGACCATGATCTGGCGGTACTTGCCGCCGAAGGGGGGAGGCACCGAGGCGCCCGGCACCGCAGCCAACTGGTCACGCACCTCAAACTGCCCGAGGTCGTGCAAGCGAGTCTCATTCAAGCCCAGGCCTTTCAGCGTCACCAGGCACACCGGCAGGCTGGAGGCGTCGAACTTGAGCACCACCGGAGGCAGGGTTCCCGGCGGCAGGCGCCGCAGGTTGGCCATGGCCAGATTGGAAATCATGGTCACGTCGCTGTCGGCGTTGGTGCCGGGCTGGAAGAAAATCTTGATGATGCTGACGCCCGGCAGCGAGCGCGACTCGATATGCTCGATGCCGCTGCCCAGCGTGAAGAAGCGCTCGAAACGGCCGGTGATTTCCGTCTCGATGTCCTGCGGTGGCATGCCGTTATAAAACGTTGCCACCACCACCTCCGGCATGTTGATGGTGGGAAACAGATCCACCGGCATGCGCGACAAGCTACTGATGCCCACCACGATCACGATCAAGCAGGCGATGACGATGAAGTAAGGATTTCGTATCGAAAAGCGTGCCATTCGCCACTTCCCTCAGGCTGACGCCGGGCCGCCGGCGTGTTTGCGATAGGCCAGCGCCAATGCCGCCGGAACCGTGAAAAGAGTGGAGATAAAGGAGACGGCCAGCCCGCCGATGATCGCCACAGCCAGCGGCGCGTAGGCGGCGGCGCCCGCACCCAGTTTCAGCGCCATGGGCAAGAGTCCAAAGACCGTGGCCAGCGAAATCATCAGGATCGGGCGCAGCCGGATGACGCTGGCGCCCACAATGGATTCGCGCAGGTTGTCGCCTCGACTGCGGCACTCGCGCACAAAGTCCACAATCAGGATGCTGTTGGCCACCGCAATTCCCACCAGCATCACCACGCCCATCAGCGACATCACGTTCAGAGTAGTCGCGGTGAACAGCAGGGTGAGTAAGACTCCGGTCAACCCGAGGGGGACGGAGAGCAGCGCCAGCAACGGATCCAGGAAAGACTTGAACAGCGGCACCAGCACTAGATAGAGCAACAGCAGGGCCAGCAGCAATCCCAACCCGAAACTACGGAAAGAGGCGCGCATGGCGCGCACCATCCCGCGCAGGTGCACTTGCACCCCGGCCGGCAGATGCGTTCCCTTGAGGATGGCGTCAATACGGTTCGCGACCCGCCCCAGGTCTTCTCCGGAGGGATTCACGTAGACATCCACGACCCGCTGAATCTGGTAATGATCGACTTCAGTGGGGGAGTTTAACCGCGTGATACGCGCCACCGAGCCCAACACGGCCGGGGAATGCCCGCCATGCACACGCAGCGGAATGCTCTCCAGGTCAGAAAGACTGTGGACCTTCGACTCCGGGTACTGCACGGTCAGCATGTAATCGTTCCCGGTGCGTGGATCGATCCAGTAGCTTGGGGCGATCATGCTGTTGGAGGTCAACGCGGTAATTACGTTGTCCACCACTCCGCGCTGGTTTAGACCCAGCTCACTGGCGTGTTGGCGGTTAACACTCAGCCGCAACGCGGGATAATCCAGGCTCTGCGGAATGTAGGCCTGACTGACCGAGGGGATCTTGCGAAAGCGCTGCGCCAGCCCGGTTGCCAGGTGTCCAATGGTTCCCAGGTTGCTACCGCTGACCTGCACATCAATGGGCGCGGGCAAGCCCATGTTCAGCACCGCGTTCTCCATGCCGCCGGTCTGGAAGAACGTACTCACCTGCGGAACCTGCTGCGCAATCGCACCGCGCAAGCGCCGCATGTAGGTGTACGTCCCGGTCTTGTGGCCGCTCTTCAGTTCCACCTGAATCGTGGCGGTATGCGGCCCGGAGTTACTGGTGTAAATAGACGAGAAGCCAGGGGTCACACCGATATTGGAGACGATCATTCCCAGCTCGGATTTCGGAATCACCTGCCGGACGACGTTCTCCACCCTGGCTACGAGCTGATTGGTATCTTCCACGCGCAGACCGGAAGGGGCCTTCAGGTTAATAACGAACTGTCCCGAATCGGTGCGCGGAAAAAACGCCACGCCCAGCAGTGGAAACAGTGCCAGACTGGCGGCGAACAGTACCAGCGTACCCGCCACCACGGTGCGGGGCCGGTCCAGCGCCCAGTTGAGCCAGCGCTCGTAGCGGCGCAGCGCCCCCTGAAAACCAGCATTAAAGCGGTTATGAATGCCGAACAGCCATCCACGCCGCTCTCCTTCGGCCAACGGCCGCAGATAGCGGGCGCAGAACAGCGGCACAATGGTCAACGCGATGAAATAGGAGGCGATCAACGAGATGACCACCGCCAGCGCCAGAGCGGAAAAGAGAAACCGGCTGACCCCGTAAAGGAATGTCACCGGAAAAAACACCACGCCGGTGGCCAGCGTTGCCGCCAGCACTGGCCGCGCCACCTCGTTGCCGCCCAGCTCGGCGGCTTCCGCGGGGGCCATCCCCTGCTCGACATGACGGTAGATATTCTCCAGCACCACCGCGATGTTGTAGATGAGGCGCGAAAAGGCGAGGGCAATCCCGCCCAGCACCATGCTGTTCACCGAACTGCCAAAGAAGTACAGGACGACAAAGGTCGCCAGAGAAGAGAGCGGCACCGACAGCAACACCGCCGTGCTTGCCGATGCACTGCCGAGAAACAGCAGGACCATCAGGCAGGTCAATACCAGCCCCAGCAGCGCTCCCACCAGGACGGTGTGAATCGCCGTTCGCACAAACTGCGACTGATCAAACACCACCTTGGCCACCAGTTGGTGTGGCACCCCGGACAGATGCGCAATCGCGTTCTTCACGCCCTGAACGACGGCGATGGTATTGGTTTCACCACCCTGCTTGAGAATCGGCAGGTAGACTGAGCGCTGCCCGTCAATGCGAACAATGTTGGTCTGAATGGTGGAGGCGTCCTGCGCGCTTCCAATATCTCCGACCGTGACAACCTTCTGGCCGACCGTCTTCAGCGGTACCGAGTCAATGTCCTTGACATGGGAAATCTGACTGTTGGTATAGATGTTGTAATCGAACGGGCCGATTTTGGCGTCACCCGCGGGCAGGATCAGGTTGGCGTTGTTGACCGCCCGCACCACGCTCATGGGACTGAGGTTGTACGCCTGCAATTTGAGCGGGTCGGTATAGACCATGATCTGGCGATACTTGCCGCCAAAGGGCGGCGGCACGGAGGCGCCCGCCACGGAAGCCAACTGATCGCGCACCTCAAACTGGCCCAGGTCATGCAAGGTGGTTTCGCTCAGCCCCAAGCCTTTCAACGTCACCAGACAGACCGGCAGGCTGGAGGCGTCAAATTTCAACACCACTGGCGGCAGCGTTCCCGGCGGCAGGCGCCGCAGGTTGGCCATCGCCAGATTGGAGATCATGGTGACGTCGCTATCGGCACTGGTGCCCGGCTGAAAGAAGATCTTGATGATGCTGACGCCGGGGAGCGAGCGTGACTCAATGTGCTCAATTCCGCTGCCGAGGGTGAAGAAGCGCTCGAAACGGCCAGTAATCTCCGTTTCGATATCTTCGGGCGGCATGCCGTTATAAAACGTGGCCACCACCACCTCGGGCATATTGATGACGGGAAACAGGTCCACCGGCATGCGCGCCAGGCTGGTCACGCCAACCACAACGATCGCGAGCGCAAGAACCAGGATCAGATAAGGATTGCGGATCGAAAAGCGCGGCATCGATTAGTCCCCTGTTTGCGGCTTGAATTTTTCCGCCGCGATCAATTTGGGCCGTACCGTCTCTCCGTTGTGCAATCCGCTGCGGCCACTCAAAACCACCTGATCGCCGGGATTGACGCCCGACAGTATCTGCACCGCATTGGGCGTTTGTAGCCCGGTCATGACGTCTTGCAGGCGGGCATGCCCCTGACCATCGACTATCCAGACCTGATTGCGCCCATGATTGACTAGCAGCGCCTGCACCGGAACCGAAACCGCTCCCGCGACCTTGTCGAGCATGAGATCGGCATAGGCGTACATGCCGGGAATCAGCACCAGGCCGGGGTTGGGCACGTCGACTTCGGTGTGCATGGTGCGCGTTGCCAGATCGAGCTGGTCGGAAAAGCGCGCCACCTTGCCCTGAAAGGTGCGGTTCAGCGCCGGAACCCGCACCGCCACACTCTCGCCCAGGTGAATGCGGGCGACATCGGCTTCGGGCACCGGTATCACCAGACGCAGCATCTGGTTTTCTGCCAAGCGCACCAGCGGCATGGCCTGCACATGCGAGGCAATGCCGGCCTGCAACATGGCGCCGGTATCGGCGTAGCGCTTGGTAATGACGCCGTCAAAGGGGGCGTAGATGCGGGAATAGTCATCCAGCACCTTCACTCGATCCGCCTTGGCTTTGGCCGCAACCACATTCGCCTTGGCTGCCGCCAGGCGCGCCTGATCGGCCGAGACCTGCGCGGATGCCTCCTGGTCGGCCGCCAGGGCGTTGTCCACATCCTGCTGCGCGACCAAGTCGGGGCGGGATTTCATTACCCCTTGCAGGCGCGTATAGGCCAAGTGGCTATCGTGATAGGCCGAACGCGCCCGAACCAGATCGTCCTGGGCGCGCGTTACCTGCTGGCGGCTGGCTAGCAGCGCTGCCTGCGCCTGGTCCAATTGATCCGCCAGCTCGGGAATTTCCAGGGTCGCCAGCAATTGCCCGGCATGCACATGGCTGCCGTAGTCGACCTGGATACTCTTCACGTAGCCTGCCTCTTTGGCGTAAACGTCGATTTCCTGAAAGGGCCGGAACTCAGCGGCGATTTCCAGCTTGCGGCTTAAATTGGCGCGCCGCGCTGTGGTCACACCCACCAGCGGCGGCGTATCGGCGGAAATCACCGGCACCGGGCGGGTATGGGCGTGCAG
The DNA here is from genome assembly GCA_027459505.1 of Acidobacteriota bacterium. Lineage (GTDB taxonomy): Bacteria > Acidobacteriota > Terriglobia > Terriglobales > SCQP01 > DAIDIE01. The sequence continues at coordinate 208,630 of DAIDIE010000029.1, read as the reverse complement.
GTACAGGCCAGCGCCCAGCACGATCGCGGCGGCGCCCAGGCTTACACCAATCAGGCGGGAACTGTTTTTCTTGGACTCGCTCATGGCGCTCTCCTTGTCTCCAACGGGTTGCCACTCAGGGCAGATCTTTTAGGGTCTCCAGCAACGACTGCACAGAACTCTGGGGATCGCGGCAGGCGGCTAACAGGCGCTGCCGGCTGAGCCGGTTCTCCGCCGCCAGCCGCGGCAACTCCGGCACCAACTCCAGCGGAACGCTTTGCACGCCGTCGCGATCGGCCTGGATCAGGTCGCCCGGCTTCACATTGAGCCCCGCTACGTGAACCGGAATCCCAAATTCGACAATGTGGGCATAGGCGCGCGAGACGGCCGTACCCGCGGCAAAGATCGGCAGTCCCAGCGCACCAATTTCGGCCACTTCGCGCACGCTGCCGTTGGTCACCACCGCCTGACAGCCCAAACGCGCATGCAGCTGCGCTCGCGGCAGGTCCCAGTAAGCGCCGGCGCCTGGTTCACGCGGGTCGGCGTCTTCCATGACCACAATGCGGGGCTGCGGCAAAGTCAGCAGGTAATTCAGCCAGTCCAGCCGGTCCACGTAGTGGTGGTGGGTCGAGGGCGGGGCGGAACATTGAATGCGAGCCGTGACGGCATAACCCATCACCGGCGGCAGGTGGGCTACATTCGCGGTCAGGCACTGGATGCTACCGTTGCAAAAGCCCTCGTTGCGAAGGCGCACGTTCGCGGCGGCAATGGCGTCCGCAGTCGCGCACACGCCCAATTGCCGCACTGCCTCGAGCTGATGGAAACTCAAAGCCGACACAAATTTGGCCTTTCTGATCCGCACCACGGCAAAAGCCAGCACAGATCGCCAAGCAAAGCGTATTCAGTTATTCAAAAGGAATTGGTTACGCTACCGTGAAAACAACAGAAGAGGCGGGAGGAGGGCGAAGCTGAAACTCGCTCAGCAGACAGAGCATCTGCTGGAACGGCGCACGGGCAGGAGTGCGGCGGCTGAACAAGGCCGACGGCAGGGGGATCGCCACATGGAAGATAGGAGCCGGCGGGGCTACATCCAGATTGGCGCCGTAGTCGTTGAGGTTGCTGGTGTCACTGTCCGAGTCCGCCGCCCGGGAACGGGCATGGCACGTCCGCAGAACCTTGGAGACGGGCGCGTTGGAAATATGCGGAAGCGAACGATAGGCCCCCAGACTGCCTGTCAGCAGCAGCGCAAGGCTCAGCACCAAAGCACGTTTCCAAGCCGCGAATTGTGTCCGTGGTGGCATACCCAGCTGACGTGAAACACATTGAGCTTTGCTGACTTCGTTATCTTACGGCGGGAAATGGGAGCGCTGCAAGCCTTTGCAGGCCCCCAAACGATGAAAAGTTGGTTACTAATAGTTTTCTTTATTTCAACCTCAGGCAAACGTCCGGTGCGCAATGCCCCGGTCGCGGCGGCGTTCGCGCAGCGAGCTCCAGTTCACCGAACGGCAAGAGTCGGTACGGAGGGCTCAGCTCCGCAGGGGAGAAAGCAGCCAAACCCATCACGAAGAGCAACGGGCAATGGCAGCCCGGTCCCTTCCCGTTCAGGGATCGGTGATAATAGAGGGAGTCCAGTGCCGCTTCTGGGCGCTCTCCCTGCATGAACCTTTGCCTAGACCAGCGCCGCATTCCAGGCATCAGCCGTTTTTTTGCCGACTACCTCTACGATTTTCCGAAGGTGAGCGCGTTTTTCCCCTTCCCCGCCCCGTTTTCCGCAGAGCATTGGATCCAAGCCGCAAGCCAACGCCGCACTGCTACGACGCCAGCCGCGGACCGGGGTGTGCTGGTGACCAGCTTGCGGCGCCACATGAGCCGCTACGGTGCTCTGCCGGCCGCCGTGCAAGACAACCTGGAGCGGCTGCAACACCCGGATTGCGTTGCCGTCGTCACCGGACAGCAGACCGGCCTTTTTGGCGGCCCCACCCTTACCCTGCACAAGGCGCTGACCACCGTGCTGGTGGCCGAACGCTTGCGTCAGGAAAAGGTGAACGCCGTTCCCATCTTCTGGATGGCCAGCCAGGATCATGACCTGCAAGAGGTCAATCACACCTGGACCCTCACCCCGGAAGCGGAGCTGCTCAGCTTTACGAGTCTGGCTCACGAAGACGAGCAAGGCCGCCCGGTCGGCAGACTGCGCTGGAGCGGCCAGATCCCTTCCCTCATTGAGGAGTTCACCAGCGCCAGTGAGCTCCCGGCGGACACGGCCACGCTACTGCGGAGTGTTTATACCGAGGGGGGCACTTACGCCACCGCCTTTGGCCGCCTGCTCAACCGATGGTTTGAAGCCTGGGGATTGCTGCTGCTTGATCCCATGGAAGACGACATCAGCGCGCTTTCCTCGCCGTTTTATCAGCGTGCGTTTGAGCGCTGCCATGAATGCAGCGACGCGCTCCAAAGCCGCAATCACCAGATCGAGCAGGCGGGTTACCACGTCCAGGTGCGGCAGAACTCCGACGCGACGCTCTTATTTGTGGAAGACCAGCGTGGCATCCGCCAGCCGTTGAGGCGCGCGGGTGAACAGTTTCAGGCCGGCGAACAGCAATTTGGTGGGGATGAGATCCGCGGTTTGATCACCACGCAACCCGGACGCGTCTCCGCCTCCGCGCTGCTGCGCCCGCTGCTGCAGGACTACCTGCTGCCCACCGCCATCCACGTCACCGGCCCGGCGGAAACGGCCTACCTGGCGCAGTCGGCCTGTCTGCACCCGATCATGGATGTGCATCCGCCCTTGATTCTGCCGCGCGTGAGCGCCACCGTGCTCGACGCGCGCGCCACGCGGCTGCTGGAGAAATACCACCTTTCCGTGGACCAGCTCTGGCATGAAGCGGCCGCCGAGCTGCTGGCGCAACGGGTCATCCCAGCGCAGATTCATGCGCCGGTAGCGGAGATGCGCCGCGACTTCCAACAGCATTGGCAAACGCTGCTGGAAGCTTTGGGGCAATTCGATTCAACCCTCATCGACGCCGCCCAAACCACCGCCAGCAAGATTGAACACCAGTTGGAACAGTTGGAAGGCCGCGTCGGCCGCAGCCTCAGCCGGCGGCAGGAGGAACTGCAACGGCAGGCCCGGCACCTGCAAAACAGCCTGTATCCCCATCGCAACCTGCAGGAGCGCGTTCTCTCCAGCGCATATATGGTTGGGCACTGGCCGAAACTTCTGGAGCAGCTCCATGAACAACTGCGGCCCGAATGCTTCGACCACCAGATCGTAAACCTGGGATGAGCGAGGCAGTGGCTCACTCGTCTGGGCGGAAGCGGCGGGAACGCCTTTGCTAGCCCATTCCCGCCGGACGTGCAAGACTTCAAGTTATGCCAGCTCCGGTTCTCAGCATTGCCGGCTTCGACCCGGTCTCAGGCGCGGGAATCAGCGCTGACCTAAAGACCTTTGCTGCCCTGGGCTGCTACGGCCTGGCGTGCATTACAGCACTCACGGTCCAGAACAGCACCGCCACGCGCCGCTTTGAACCGGTAGACGCCGCATTGCTGGACGAGCAGCTGGACTTTCTCCTGCAGGATATTGCTCCCGCTGCCATCAAAATCGGCATGCTGGGGGCAGATGCCACTGTCGAAGTGGTGGGCCGTCATCTACGTCAGCAACGCGAACGTAATCCGGCGCTTCCCATCGTGGTTGATCCCGTGATCCTCTCCAGCTCCGGCGCCCAGCTTGCCACGGCCGCCGCCCTCGAACGCATGTGTTCGGAACTTTTGCCGCTTGCAACCGTCCTCACGCCAAACGTGCCGGAAGCGGCCCGGCTCAGCGGAATCGCAGTCAAGAACCTGCACGATGCCGAGCGCGCCGCGGCACTGCTACGCCGGCAGGGACCCGAATATGTGGTTGTCACCGGTGGACACCTGGAACAACCCGTGGACGTGTTCTATGACGGCACTCCACACCTGCTCGCGTCAGATCGCGTTCCCACCTCACATACGCATGGCACTGGCTGTACTTACTCCTCCGCAATAGCCGCGCTGCTGGCGCACGGGGCAACTGCGCTTGAGGCCGCCACGGGCGCCAAGCAATTTGTCACCGCCGCGCTCAGCCACGCCCATCCTGTCGGCCATGGACGCGGGCCGCTGAACCACCTCTTCCGGCTGGAACCCTGGGGCGGAAAAAGTTAATAGTTCACGGTTGACGGCTGTCCCTTAGCGTGTGACGGCCCTTCGGGCGCCGTGCTCTGCCCCGGCAGCTGAGAAACTGCCGCTTCAGGTCAAGCCAGGAAGATTAATGTTGCGGAGCAATCCTATACTGATACCGCATGGAACCCGGACTTGTTCTCCAGGCGCGCGAGCGCATTCGGCCATATATTGCCCAGACGCCAGTCTGCCAATCCGCCGAGATGAACCAGGCGGCCGGAGCGCAAATATTTTTCAAGTGCGAAAACCTGCAGTACACCGGTGCATTCAAGCTACGCGGCGCCTTCAACTTCCTGTTGCAACTCAGCCCCGAGCAACTGCGCCGGGGAGTTGTCGCCTTTTCCAGTGGAAACCACGCCCAGGCGGTGGCCTGGGCGGCGCGTGAACTGGGCGCCACCGCCGATCTGGTCATGCCCAGCGACGCGCCCGCGATCAAGATCGAGCGCGTGCGCCAGTTCGGCGGCCGTGTTCACCTCTACGCCCGTTCCGAACAATCGCGGGAGGGAGTGGCCGCCAAGCTGGTGGCGGAGAGCGGAGCGACGCTGGTGCCGCCGTTTGACGATGAGCGGATCATCGCCGGGGCGGGCACTGCGGCGCTGGAGCTGATTGAAACGGTTCCTGATCTCGATCTGATCCTCTGCCCGGTGGGCGGTGGGGGGCTGATCTCCGGCACCGCGCTGGCGGCGCAGCTCAGCCCCCGGCCGCCGCGTTTGATTGGCGTGGAGCCGCAAACCGCTGCCGACTGCAAACTCTCTTTGGAACGTGGCGTCATCAGCGCCATAGCCGAGAATCCGACCATTGCCGACGGGCTGCGCACGATCCAGCCGGTCGAACTCACCTTCCCCATCATCCAGCGTTATGTCAATGAGATTAGAACCGTCAGCGACGAGGAGATGCGGTCAGCCGTTCGCAAGCTGTTGCTCGAGATGAAATTGCTGGTCGAGCCCTCGGGCGCCGCCGCCGCAGCCGCCGTGTGGCAGACCCGATGGGAACCGTACGAGAAGGTCGGCGTGATCCTCAGCGGCGGCAATCTGGACCCGAAATTGTTGTGCAATTACCTGCAAGAGGCGCAGGCGCAGCGCTGAGGAGTTTATTGAGGCTGCATGGAGTTTGCGCGGACCTGGGTGGCCGCGCCGCGGGCCTTGGGTGAGGCCGGACGCCGAAGCGGGTGGAACAGCGGCCGTGCGGCCGCTATTTCTTCTTGCCCCCAACGGCTTTAGCCTTCTTGGCCGCTGCCGGGCGCTGGGTGGAAGCGCGGACGACCAGGATGGGCTCGATCAAAACCGTGCGCGGCGGCGCCTCGTGCCCCGGCTGGCCCTGCCGCATGGCTATGAGATCCAGCAACAGCCGGGCCGCGGTCTCTCCCACCGCCACCTTGTTCTGGTCAATGGTGGTCAACGGAACGCTCAGGTCGGCGACGTGTTGAAAGTTTCCCACACCGACCACCCCGAGCTGGCCCGGAACGTCGATACCCAGATCCCGCGCGGCCTGTAACACGCCGATGGCGATCGGGTCATTCGCGGCAAAAATCGCGTCGGGAGCGGGCGAGGTCTTCAACAGACGCAGCGCCGCCTCGCGCCCTGATTCCGGACTGAAGTCGACGCGCTGCACATACTCGTTATGCAGCGGCAAACCCGCCGCGCGCAATGCTTGACGGTAGCCCTCCCAGCGCCCATTGGCGGTTGAAACGTTGGGGCCGCGCAGATGGGCAATGCGGTGGTAGCCCTGGGCGATCAGATGTTCGGTGGCGATGCGGCCGATCTTGCGGTCATCGAGTCCAACGTAGTTCACCCCGGCAAAATAACGGTCCACTAAAACAAAGGGAACGCCGCTCTCCTGCAGGTGTTCGGTAACGGTGCGGGTGCCGGGAGCGTGGGAGGAGGCCACAATGAGCCCGTCCACCTGACGGCTCACCAGGAGGGCAATTTTGGCGTCCTCACTCTCGGGGCTTTCCTGGGAATTACAGAGCAGCAGGTTATAGCCGGCGGCCGCGGCGGCCAGTTCCGTGCCCCGCGTGAGCTCGGTAAAAAAGCTGCTCACCAGGTCGGGAACGAGGACGCCAATCAGGTGCGTCTGCCGCGTGACCAAGCTTCGCGCCAGCCAGTTGGGCCGGTAGTTCAGCTCGCGCGCCCTGGCCAATACCTCTTCACGGGTCTTGGAGCTGATGTCGGGGCGCCCCTGCAGCGCTGCATATACGGTCGAAAGTGAGATCTGCAGACTGTCGGCAACGGCCTGCAATTTGCCTTTTCCCATCCTCGCAAGCCTACCATGACTCGCCGTAAAGCCGGGGCGCCGGGCCAAGCGGCGCTGAAGCGGGGCTGGCCGCACGTCAACCGGCACGCAAGCTCGAATCCAAAGCCGCCCGTTCCGACTGCGGCAGCAGATCGCGGCTGGGGCGCAGTACCATGCGCAGCAGTACAGGGCCGATCAGCGAGGTCAGTACGGTCATGGTGATGCCAATGGAGTAGTACTCGTTGGGAATGGCGCCAATGCGCAGACTCTGTCCCGCGACGACGATACCCACCTCACCACGGGGAATCATTCCCAGCCCGACCAGAAAAGCGCTGCGCTTGCCCAATGGCAGCGCCGCCAACCCGCAGGCCACCAGCTTGGTCACAATGGCGATCACAGTCAACGCCACGATGAGGAATATGGCGTGCCGGTTGGAAATGGCGGCCAGAGAGATGCGCAGGCCGATATTGGCCAGGAAGAACGGAACCACGAAGCTATTGACGGCCCTGGCCTTTACTCGCAGCGGTCCCGCCACCGACTCGGATTCGCTGACAAACATGCCGGCCAGGAAGGCGCCGATAATGGCGGCCAGTCCGATGTAGGCGGACATGGCCGAAAAGCCGAGCAGCAATACCAGGGCAAACGACCAGGAGGGCGAACTCGCGCGCAGCTTTTCCAGCGACGGGCTCACGCGTGGAAATGCCGTTCGGCGCAGAAACAGAACCAGCACAAAAAAGGCTGCGACAAACACCACCGTCAACAGCAGGTTGGTGACCTTCAGGTGCTGGGCCGCAAAGCTGGCCAAGGCTGAAAGCGCCAGCAGGCCGAGGATGTCATCCAGCACCGCCGCGCCAAGGATGACGCGGCCGAAACTGGTGTGGGTGGCGCCAAAATCCGCCAGCACCTTGGCTGTAATTCCAATACTGGTGGCGACCAGAAGCGTGCCGACGAATCGTGCCGTCACCTGGTTCTCTCCCACCGCCAAGGCAAACCGCCAACCGACGATCAAGGGGGTCACCACCCCCAGAAAGGCCACGGCAAAGCTCAAGTAACCGTGCTCGAGGACCTCTTCCGGCTGAGTCTCCAGCCCGGTCTCAAACAATAGGAAGATGACCCCGATCTCGGCCATGAAATCCAGGGTGGCGCTGACGTTGACCCAATGCAGCACCGCCGGGCCGACCAGAAAACCCGCCAGGATCTGTCCCACCAGCGGAGGCTGGCGCAGGCGGATGAACACCTCCTCGCCAATCTTAGCGGCGGCAAAGACAACGAACAGGCTGAAGAGTGCCTGAATACTCTCCTGCGGCATATCGATACCTTAGCGCGGAAAGCCGCGCACAGAGCTGGAAATCGAGGGCATCTGCTGCACCTGACAAGCCGCACTGCACCCTGTCATGCAGATTTTTCTTAGGGCTTTAAGGCGGAATTTAAAGAATTTATTGGTTCAATCAGCGCTGGACCGCAGTGAAATAACGGAGGAACTTTTTGCGTAGCTTGCTTGCCCCGCGCTGGCGCGGTTTTCGGCATCTGCTTGATATGCAAGATTTTGCAGACTGGCACCAGGCGTGCATGACGTAGCGGGGTGCCGCACTGCTGTGAGCTGCGGCTCATGGCGCTTAAAACGTCGAGCGGGTTGCAGCCCACGTGAATACGAGGAGAAGAAATGCAAACCGGTCAACAATTCGGCCCGCGCCGCACGCTGCTCTACGGCGGCCTGGTTCTCGGAATCGGCCTCTTCGCTGCCGCTTGCGGCGGCGGCTCCAATTTGGTTGGGGGGCAAAACGCGACCGCCAACGTTACGGTCAGCGATCCGTCCACCTGCACCGCCCCCAATGGGCCCTTCGAACACGTCTATATCACCATCACGGACGTGAAAGCCAGCACGGACCCCAACGCGCAAGCCGGTGACTCCAGCTTTGTCGATCTCACGCCCGGCCTCTCCAATGCACCGATGCAGATTGACCTGTTGAGCACTGCGGCCAGCCAATGCTTTCTGGCGACTCTGGGGAAAACCTCCAGCCTGCCTCCGGGCAACTACCAGCAGATCCGCGTCATTCTCGCCGACAACTCCACTGGCGCCACCGTTTCCGGCAACAAGTGCGGCAGCACCGCCGCCAATTGCGTGGTTGACGCCAACGGCAATGTCTCACCGCTGCAACTCTCCAGCGAATCCAAGACCGGCATCAAGGTACCGTCGGGTCAGATCGCCGGCGGTCAGTTCACAGTCAGCAATGGCCAGACGAAAACCCTGAATATCGACTTCAATACCTGCGCCTCGATCGTGCAGGAGGGTAACGGCGTTTACCGCCTGAAGCCCGTGCTGCATGCCGGGGAGATTTCGACCACCTCGCAATCCATCAGCGGCAACGTCGTCGACAACGCCACCACGCAAGCCATTGTGGGAGGTACCACGACGGTGGCCCTCGAGCAAAAGGACAGCACCGGGGTGGACCGCATCGTCATGGAAACCGCGGCCGACAGCAGTGGCAACTTCAGCTTCTGCCCGTTGCCGGGGGGCAATTATGACCTGGTGGCGACCGCCGTCAATGGCGCCGGCACCGCATATGCCTCCACCGTCATCCTCAACATTCCGGTAGGAACCACGCTGACCAACGTGCCCATGAAGCCGGTGCTCACCGGGACCAGCGGCAGCTTGGCAATGGCCACTCTCGCCGGCACCGTGACCACGCAAAACAGCAGCAGCCAGGCAACATCCGCCGACCTGTCCGTGGGTGCGCTGCAGTCGGTCACCTCGAGTGGCAGCACGGTGAACATTACCATTCCCACCGTGCAGACCATCAGCACCACCTCCGGGGCAAGCTGCGCCGCCAACACGGACTGCGCCAGCTATACCATCAACGTTCCGGGAACCAACCCCAACATCGCGACCTATAGTTCCGGCGGCTTCACCTACACGCAGGACACCACCGGGAGCGTGCAGTACTCGGTTGATGCTCTCGCCTTTGTGCCCTCTTCGGGCGGAACGGCCGATTGCACTCCGCCGGAACAAACCACCAGCAATAACAGCAGCAACGCTTCCATCACCGTCACCCCGGGCAGCAGTGTGACGGTTTCTACGATCGCTTTCACCGGCTGCCAGTAGTCCCTCTTCACTACCATGACAAAGGCACCCCTTCGGGGGTGCCTTTTTTTCTTGCATTCAAGGCAGAGCGGGTGAAGGGTGCGCCAGTAAGCTTGCCGCTTAACCCTGTACGAGTTCGCGGCCCGCTTAGCTGCTAGAACCGCTCCTCCGGACTGCCAATGCTCGCCCGCACGGCCTCGACCAAAGCGCTGCGATCCGGGTACTCGGCCGGCCAAATGGGGGAATGAATGTGAACATCGACGCGTCCCGGCCGCAACCTCAGGCTGCCCTTTGGCATGATCTCGCGTGTTCCCTTGAGGGTGACCGGCACAATTGGCGCCTGCCCTTTTTCCGCCAGCACGAAGCTTCCCCGCTTGAACGGAAGGAGCATGCCATCGAGAGAGCGCGTCCCCTCGGGAAAGACCAGGAAGGGACGCCCCGCGGCCAAGCGCTCCGCCGCCAGATCAATGGCGGCATGCGACGCATCCTTATCGGACCGGTCCACCGGGACCAGCTCGCCCAACCGCATGACCCACCCCAGCAGCGGAACCGAGAACAGTTCCTTCTTCGCTAAGACCGACATCTGCCCCGGCAGGGCGTAGAGCAGCAACGGCGGATCCACGTTGCTCAGGTGGTTGGACATGTAAACGCAGGCGCGCTCCGCGGGCAGTTCCACGCGCCCATGAATCACCAGGCGCACTCCCGCCACCCAGAAGAGCAGACGGATGAAGAAGCGGGCTTCGGCGTAGACGAAATCCAGACGCCGGAAAAGGAGCAGTGCGGCGAATGCAGGCGGCAGGCCCAGCAGCAAAAAGACCCAGACCAGCAGCAGAGCCAGCGTGCCGCGAATCAAGAGCGCTCCGGGAACGGGCGGGAAGCCAGCAGCAGTGCACGTTGCCGGACGAGCATGCTATCTGAGGTAAACGACCAGGGCTTCATCTTCTCTTCCCACCGCGCGGATGGTAGATCCGGCGTCCAACGCTAGCTTTTTCCCGGGTAGTAGTCGCCCTTTGCAATGATCCGTGCCGGGCCGCGCAGGCGTACTTGCTCGCCCGGGGACCAGGCCACCTCCTGCATCCCGCCCGGACTCTTCACCCGCACAGGAGAGCTCACTTTGCCGGCCAGCAGCGCGGTTACCGCCGACGCGCAGCTTCCCGTGCCGCTCGATTCCGTGGGGCCAACCCCGCGCTCATAAATCAAAATTTCAATGGCGTCCGGGCCGGTGACCTTCACAAACTCGACATTGGTGCGCTCTGGGAACAGCGCATGCGACTCCAGTTGCGCCCCAAGCTCGCGCCAGTCTTCGGGAAACTGGTCCACCAGGAGACAGACCTGGGGATTTCCCATGGACAGCGCGGTCAAGGTCACGCTCTTGCTGGTCAGTTGCAGAGAAAAGTTCTGTACCCGATCGCGCGGCCCGTCCGCCAAGCGCATGGGGACCGAACTGCTATCCAGTTGTGGCGCTCCCATGCCGAGTTCCACCTGCCAGACGCCCTCCCGTTCATCACTCACGTGTGCCGTCTTTATCCCGGCCCTGGTGTGCACGCGCCCGGAGCGGAATCCATACTGCTGGGCGCAAGCGGCTACGACGCAGCGAGTACCGTTGCCGGAGATCTCCGCCTCCGAACCGTCGGCATTGAACAGCACCAGCGACAGCTCATCGCCATCGCGCGTGAGAAATTCCACTCCATCCGCGCCAATACCCGTGTGACGATCGCAAATCTCACGGGCAAAGCTGGCCCTGGCCGCCGCGGCGACTTCCTTCTCGACAATGATGAAATCGTTGCCATTGGCTTCGGCTTTGATGAACGGAATTGGGGCGGGATTGGTTTGGCTCATGTCGCGGTTGAACTGATGATGGTGCGCGCAGCCTGGTGCACCGCCGGGAGCTGCCGTAGCTGTTGCAGCAGCACTTCGCTGGCCGGCGTCTCCAGTTGCGTTGCGAACTCCACCACCACCTCGTCTCCAATCTTTTTGCAGTCCAGAGAACTGAGCGCCACTTTCTCCTGCTCGGCCAGGCGGGTGAGATCGCCAAGCAGATTGCTGGCCTGGGCGCCGACCAGCGTGAAGTGAACGTTAAAGAGCTTGATGTGCAGGCGCCGCTCCAGCCAGCGCAGAGCCAGCAGCACCAAGAGCGCCAGCCCGGTAACGATCACCGCCTGGAGATAGAGCCCGCCCCCACAAGCCATACCAATCGCGGCGACCATGAACACTGTCGCCGCCGAGGTCATGCCGGTAATCGCGCCGCGGTCGCGCAGGATGGCGCCGCCGCCCAAAAAGCCAATACCGGGAATAATTTGCGAAGCAATCCGCTGCGGGTCGCCGCCGAAATGAAGCGCCAGCAACTGCGAGCAAAGCGTGAAAAACGCCGCGCCCATACAGATAAAGGCGCCCGTGCGCATCCCTGCCGGCTTATGGTGGCTTTCCCGCTCCAGTCCGATCACACTGCCCAACACCACCGCCAGCAGCATGCGCAGGGTGCTGATTTGAAGCAGGCCCACAAAGGCGTGCGTGTCGGAAGCCGTCTGCAGACCGATTGGAGGATTGGAAAACATAACCGCTCACCGAAACCAGCGCAGCAACCAATCTAGTTTAGCTTTGCTTGCGGCCGCAGCGCGCCCGCCGGCGCCCTAATTGCGGCGCAGCTTGTAAACCCGCAGGACTGGTTGGGTAGGCACGTCAATGACGGCGGTCCTACGGAAGTACTTCTCCACTGCCGCGTGATTGACGTCGTTATCGAGCCAGCTTCCCGCCTGCACCACGACCCATTGCACGTAGTTTTGCGGCTGTTTCAGGGCCGCGTCCCACAGCCTGAAATTGGACTCCTGAATGGTATGCCGTATGGGGATGCCATCATCGGCCAGCGCGCCAGGATAGCTGCCCAGATAAATCAGCACCCGCTGATTCCATTTCACCTGGCGTAAAGCCAGCGCCAACTGGTGCTCCACCGCCAAACGGTCGGGGGCGTTGTGCACCGCTTCAGCATAGGTAATGGGCCCGTCACCGCCCAACATTTCCGCATACGCGGTCAGACAAAACAGTCCAGCGGCGATCACCACCCCAGCCGTGATGCTGCGCGGAGTCGCCTGTCGCAGGCTCTCTGCGAGCCCCCGGAGAGCGCGCCCGGCCAAGCCCCCCACACGCTCCAGCCTGGGCCGTAGTTGATGAGGCCAAACCCTTAAACTCGCCGCCAAGGCCACCACAAGGAAGGCGGAAAAGGCGCATGCCGCCGGCAACAATTGCGCGCCGTAACGCACGTTGTAGTAGCCATGCGGCCAGTATTGGGGAATAAAGATGGGAACGTTACCACCCCACATCGCCCACAAGTACCAGGGCAGCGGCAGCACCAGCAGCAGCGGCAGCCACCGGCTGACATCCAGCGGACGCCGCCGCGCTTCCCGCCACAGCCAGAGAAGCAGTCCCGCCAGCGCCAGCAACAAAAGCGGCATACCCGTATTCAGCGCAGCCGTCTTGACATAGTAAATGAATGCCAGTTTGAGGTTGTGATCGCCCGGATAGGGCTGCCCGCCATGACGCAACGCGCGCAGGTAGATCTGCCGGGCCGAATAAGGGCCACGCGCAAATGCCAACCAGTCCTTGAAGTAAAAGGCATTGTAGGCAAACCAGAACAGCGGCCCCACGCCGCTTATACAGCAGAAGTAAAAGGCCGACCGCACATTTTTGAAGCCCCACAGGCCTTTCTTGGCTCCCATCGCGCGGCCCCGGATCAAGAGCAAGCTGAGAGCGTAAAAGGGCAGCACAAACCAGCCATCGTAGCGGCACATGGAGCCCGCCAGTGCCCATAGCGATGCACGGGCCACATCGCCGCGAATGCAAGCGTTTTCAGCGGCACGCGATTTCAGAACCGCGGCGCTGATATTGTCGATCGCGCCCAGAAAACAGGCGAGGTAAACCGACTCCGTCATCGGCACGGCGGAGAGGTAGAGCAAGCACGGATTCAAGAGGTAGAGCCCCGCCGCCCACGCTGCCGCCACTTCCGCTTCCCTGTCCGGAAAAAAGCTGCGCCGCACCAGCCTGTACAACGACCCGGTGGAGAGCGAGAACATTGCCACCGAGACGAGCGCTCCGGCAGCACCCGTCTTCCAGAATCCAGGAATCAGAATAAAGATGGCGTTCAGCAGGTGTGGAAACGGCAACCAGACACTGCCCCACTGCGCAATGCCCGGCGTGGCCGAATCCACCATGCGCCGCGAAATCATCAGATGAGCGGTGGCGTCGCCGTAGAGCAGCAGCTTGTTTTGCGCCCAGGCCCAGAGCGAGACGCTTCCACCGCTGATCAGCGCCAGCAGGCTAAACAATCGACTCCAATCCACCGTTGGGCGCGTGGAGGCGGGGAACATATTTCCGGCTCCACCTGGCTCGCTCACGCCTGACCTGGTTGCGCTCACACTATTCCTCGAAGCTGGTGAAGGCGGCAAACTCCTCGTAGCGGCGCCGCACTTCTTCGTTGGAGAGTTCCCGCAGCCGCTCAATGCCAAAACGCTCGCAAGCAAAGCTGCCCATCACTGAGCCGTAAACTACCGCGCGCCGCAGGGTGGCCGGAGAAACCGCATCCTGCTGGGCGATGTAGCCCATCAAGCCACCGGCAAAGCTGTCCCCCGCTCCGGTGGGATCAAACACATCCTCCAGCGGATAGGCAGGCACCGCGAAGTAATCCAGCCGGTCCTGCACACTTTCCGTGACCGCGGTGGCCGCCTCTGCCGCGCTGGCCACTTTGAGCGGAATCGAATACAGACTCGCCCCGTGCTCGCCACGTTTAATCACCACCGCGTTCGGCCCCATCTGGATGATCGCCCGCGCCGCGAGGTTCAGGTTCGTTTCCCCGGTCAACTGCAGGGCCTCCCCGTCGTTGACGATCAGCAGGTCCAGGCGCGACAGAAATTCCCGCACTTGTTCCGGCTTGCTGGAAATCCAGTAGTTCATGGTGTCGCCGGCGACAAAGCGCGACTCCGGCAATTGGTCGCAAACCTGGCACTGCAGCACGGGATCGATATTGCCCAAAAACAAATAGCTGCTATCGCGGTAATCGTGCGGCAACTTGGGGCTGAAGGTCTCGAACACATTGAGTTCGGTCTTCAGGGTATGGCGGATGTTGGGGTTGGACTCGTACTCGCCCTCCCAGAAAAACGATTTGCCGGGCGCCCGCTCGATGCCGCGCGTGCACACTCCACGATCACAGAGGATGCGCTCATGTTCGGCGCTGAAATCCTCGCCCACCACGCCAACCACCCGGGAGGGGGCGAAATAGCTCGCCGCCAGCGAGAAGTATGTCGCCGAGCCTCCCAGAACGCGCTCCGCGTAGCCGCGCGGGGTCCGAATACTGTCAAAGGCCACTGATCCAACTGCAAGCAATTTCATTTTTTAACTCTCCCGAAGGTCTTGCCGAAAAGCACCGGGGCGACCAGCTCGCCGGCCCGCTTTTCAGATCTACTTTGTGGCCGCTTTTTCGTAATAGCGGCCCACAATGGGTTCCAAATTCTGCAGTGTCTCCGCGGGAATACGCTTGGGATCGGTTATCAGCGCATGCGCCAGCGCACTGCCGCATTTACAGCTACGTTCACCGCCCAGAGCTATTACCGTCTGCCGAATCACTGCACAGGCGTTCTCGGCGTTTTTGTTGAGATTGGCGATGATGTCGCTGACCGTCACAGCGTCGTGTTCGGGATGCCAGCAGTCGTAATCGGTCACCATGGCCACCGTCACGTAACAAATCTCGGCTTCGCGGGCCAGCTTGGCCTCCTGCAGGTTGGTCATCCCAATCACGTCCGCGCCCCAGGAGCGGTACAACGCCGATTCGGCCTTGGTCGAGAAGGCCGGCCCCTCCATGCAGAGATAGATTCCGCCGGCATGCACGGTAACATTGGCCGCTTCGCAAGCCCCCTTGACTGCCTGCAGCAGACGCGGGCAGATTGGGTCGGCAAAAGACACATGCGCCACCAGGCCATTTCCAAAAAAGCTGGAAATGCGTCCCCGCGTGCGATCGATAAACTGGTCGGGCAGCACGAAGTCCAGCGGCCGATGTTCTTCCTTGAGCGAGCCAACCGCGGACAAGGAAAGAATCTGTGTAGCCCCGAGCTTTTTGAATCCGAAAATATTGGCCCGGAAGTTCAGCTCAGAGGGGGTGATGCGGTGTCCGCGTCCGTGTCGCGCCAGAAAGGCCACCCGCTTCCCTTCCAACGTGCCCAACACGTAAGGATCGGAAGGCGGTCCGAAGGGTGTCTCAACACTGACCTCGCGGATATCGCTCAGCCCTGGCATCGAGTAAAGGCCACTGCCACCCACAATACCAATCAGTTCATCCACGGCATTCACCTCGCTTCCGGAAAACTCTGATTATAGCGTGCGGAAGCGGCACGGCCATTGCCATTCCACCCGGTGCCGCGCCCCATCCCGCGGCGTGCCGGCTCCAGCCCCAACTGCGCGCGAAACTCGCGGGAGCTTGCCACTTCGTCAGGCGTCCGGCGCTAGGCGGCGCGTCAACTCCGCAGCGGGAATTTCAGCACACCCAGAGGCATTTTGACCACACCATAAGGGCGAGAATTCATCGCGCCCCAGGCTTTCAGCTTTTTTCCGCAGCGGCGCCAGCGCCCGCGCCGCCCACGGAAATTCAGTGGGGCGAACCATGCAGGTGGCGGAGATCGCAGGCATCAGGGCCATCCTGGTCCATGCCATCTCCACCGCTGCTAAACGCTTTTATGAAAACCATGGCTTTATCGCGTCTGCGGTCGATCCCATGACCGTGATGATCAGCGTCGCGGAAGCCCTCAAGGTGCTCGGCGAGAAAAATTAAGCCGCACGGCCTCGTTTCCTGAGCCGCCCGCGGTGCGGGCGTAATCGCGCTGTAAGCGCGATGACCGGCGCCTACTTCGCCTCCACCAATTCCAGCAGCACCCCTCCCGCCGATTCGGGATGAACAAACAAGTAACGATGTCCACCCGCGCCCTTTTGAATCTTGCCGCCTACCAGCCGCACTTCTCCTTTTACTAGCCGGTCGCGCAACGCCTCCAGTCCGGTAACGCGCAGCGCCACGTGATGCAGTCCAGGCCCGCGGCGCGCCAGAAAGCGCCCCACGGCGGAATCGGCCGCGGTCGGCTCCAGCAACTCGATGCGGCTCTCGCCAACCTGGAACATCGCCACCCGCACGTGCTCATGCGGAATCTCTTCGCAGCCGCTCAACTGCAGTCCCAGTTGCCGGTAAAAAGGAATGCTCTCCCCTAAACTGTGGACAGCAATCCCGAGGTGGTCCAGGCGTGGCTGGGCAGAACTCAATGGGCCCGCAACGCGGCCCGAGACTAGGTCAGAAGAAGAACTCATATCCGAAGTTTTCGCAGACGAGCATTGACCAGAATGCGGGCGAGCGCCCGGGGGGAGGCAGCGGCCCAAGGCCCTCCACACCCGTTGTACCATATGGGTTGTCCTTTTGCGGACGCCTCCGATGACAGTCAACCGCCGCAAGATCCTTCTGGAATTTCTCGACCAGAATCCCAATGACTCCTTTGCCCGCTACGGCCTGGCCATGTTGGAAGCCCAGGAGAACCACGCCGATGAGGCCCTGCGGCAGTTTGACATCCTTTTAGAGCGGAATCCGGACTACACCGCCGCCTACCAGCAGAAGGGGCAACTCCTGATTGCCCTTCACCGGCTCGACGAGGCCCGCGCGGTGCTGCGCGCTGGCGTGGCCGCCGCCCGCCGCGAGGGCAACGACCACGCACAGACGGAGATCAGCGGCCTGCTGGTGGAAATTGGCGACGAATAAGATGTCCGCCTCGCAGTCCAGCCTCTCTGCCCCGTCTTCCCCATCCGGGGCCGCTCTGCTCTCCCGCCCCGGCGTTCTTCTTGGGGTGCTGACCGCCCTCAACCTCCTCAACTACCTTGATCGCTATATCCTCGCCCCCGTCATCCCCGACATCCGCCGCGACCTGCACATCACCGCGGCGCAGGCTGGACTGCTGGTAAGCGCCTTCTTCTTCTCCTATATGGTGCTAGCGCCGTTGGTGGGCATCGTCGCCAAGCCCGGACGCCGCAACCGTCTGGTCGCCGCGGGAATAGCGGTCTGGAGCGTTGCCACCCTGCTCAGCGGCATTGCCCACACCTATGGATTTCTGCTCTTCACGCGCGCCCTGGTGGGAGTGGGCGAAGCCTCCTATTCGGCGATTGCGCCCGCGCTGATCAGCGACCTGTATCCCGAAGAGCGCCGTAGCCGCATGCTGGCCATTTTTTATACCGCGATCATCGTTGGCGACGCCGCCGGGCTGGTGCTGGGAGGACAGATCGATCAGCTCTGGGGATGGCATAAAGTCTTCCTGGTCGCCGGCCTTCCCGGGCTGCTTCTGGCCATGGCCATGTTCATCATTCCGGAACCTCAGGCAGGCGCCTGTGATCCCCCTTGGCTCCGCCAGACAGGCAGTGGAAACATCAAGAGCCTCTTCAGCAATCGCCCGTTCGTCAGCGTTACCGCCGGAACGGCGCTTTCCACCTTCACGCTGGGCGCGCTTGCCTTCTGGATGCCCAGCTTTCTGGAAAAACAGCGTCATCTCACCCCAGCCCACGCCAACACCTGGTTTGGCCTGATGACTTTGTTTAACGGCATCGTCGCAACCATCGCTGGAGGCTGGCTCGGCGACTGGCTCAACCAGCGCCGCCGCGGCGGCCTATTCCTGGTTTCCTCGTGGAGTATGTTGCTGGGCCTGCCCATCGCCGCCGTGGCCATCTTCGCGCACCAGCCGCGGGTCTTCCTGCCGGCGATGTTCTTCGCCGAGTTCGCCTTGTTTTTGAACGGCGGGCCCATGAACGCCGCCATGGTCAATGCCGTCCCCGCGCCCATCCGCGCCGCCGCGGCGGGAGTCAATATGCTGTTGATCCACCTGTGCGGTGACCTGGTCTCCCCGCCCCTGGTGGGCTGGGTGGCGGACAAGGAACATAACCTCACGCTCGGCGTGGCAGTCATCCTGCCCGCCCTGCTGCTGGGAGGTATTGTGCTCTGGTGGCAAGCGGCCAAACTGGAAACGCCAACCGAAGCGCCCACGAGTGCTGAAGCTTAGCGGCAATGGTAGCCGGGCGGCAGCTTCTGGGGCAGCACCAGGGGAAGCTAAACTGTACTTAAGTCAGTCGCTTCAGGAGGTATTGCATGACCGCCCTTACCGCGGAAGAACTGCAGGCCTGGGTCGAGGAGACCTCCCGGCAATGGATGCGCTTCATTGAAGCCCATTCCGCAATTCTGTCTTTGCCCTGCGACATTCGCGAGACGAGTTCAGTCGCCCAGCTTCTGCAGCACATTGTCGCGGTTGAGCTGCGCTACGCGGAGCGGCTCAGCGGCCTGGAACCCACCTCTTACGATCAGATTCCCTGCGACTCCGCCGGCGCCATTTTCGAAATCCATCAGCGCGCGATGACGCTGCTACGACCTCTGTTAAAGCGTGGCGCGGAATTCTGGGAGACGCCGCTTGAGTTCACCACGCGCAGCGCCGGAAAGCTAGGCGCCCCTCGCCGCGTCATTCTGGTGCACCTGCTCATGCATTCCATACGCCATTACGCGCAACTGGCCACGCTGGTTCGCCAGCACGGGTTCCGCCCGGACTGGGAGATGGATTATCTGATGATGGGAGCAACCCGGGAGCTATAGAGAGGGCGCTGTTGCTGGTCGCAAGAGCGGGCTGCCACATCCGGCCGCCCGCTCTTACAAGCCGCTGCTCTATATCTGACCGGCGAACTGCGCACTGGTCAGCAAGCGCGGGTTGGTGGGGTCGGATCCGATAATCGTACTGGCGCTCACCCCGCTGGCGTACTCCGAGTACGCCTTGTAGGACTGATACGTCTGGTCACCGTACTTGCCGCCAAAAATCGCCCAGTCCTTCTCGCCGCTTTGATCGGTGTTAAACCAGCAGATCATCTTGATGTTGTATGTGGGAATGAAGTTGGTGAAAAGATCGTTAATCCAGGCCGCCTTCGCGGGAACGCTTTCACCAGTGGAGGTGTAGGAAACGCTGCCCACTTCCGGAATGGCCAGTGGTAAGGTGGAGAGGTTCCGTACCCGCCCAATCATGTTGCTGAACACCTGGCTTGCCGTCTGCCAGCTGGACCAGCTCTGCGATGTGCCCCAGTTGTAGCCGTCAATCGACACCCAGTTCAGGTACGAATTGCCAGGAAACAACTGCTCCGCCGTGTAGGGCCCGGAATCGGTGGCGTTGACGTTCCACATGAATTGCAGGTGGTCGGAATCCAGCCCCATATTCCGCGCCATGGTCACCACGTGGATCCACATGTTGACGTAATCCGCCGGGGTGTCGGTCGAACCCGAGTAGGCCGGCGACCAGGGATACCAATTGCCGTTCGCCTCGTGCGCAAAGCGGATGTAAAGTCTGCGGTCATCCGATGTTCCGTAGACACCATCCGGGCCGGCCAGGAAGTTTTTCGCCGCATTGAAGAAGCTGGTGATGTAGGAGTCCCACATCCCCGAAGCGATTTGCGTGTCAGGATCGCTGGCATCGGTTTTGCAGTTGATGTTTTCCGGTTGCCAGACGATCTCCGGGACGTTGTGGTCCGACCAGAACTCGTTGGCCATGTCGAAGGCGTAGGTAATGCTGCGCGAGCACCAGGTGATATAAGCGCTGCCCACGGCGTTGGGTTTATTCTCCCAGCTTTGTTGCGCCGAATACAGCGACATCACGCTGCTGGTCGGGTTGCCATTAAACACCCCCAACAGCGTGCCTCCGCTTGCGGAAGCCGGCACCAGGCTGCCACCCGCCAGCACCAGCAAGCCACAAACGATCATGAACGAAAGCCTCATTCGAAGACGTACAAGCATTGCGTTGTTCTCCACCCTCCAACGGATTCCAGGCATGGCCTGGGTAGCCGCCCATCCCTGATTGATTGCCGCGCTGCAAATGCCGCGCTCCAAGAGACGTTGCGACCCGTCGGCGATCATCCGTCTGAGCGCTAGCGCTGGGAAGGTAAATTGCTGTGAAAAGCTGTGCCGCAAGCGAAAGCAGGCCAGAGAAGTTAACAAACAAACCCCGGGCGGGGTAAAACGGCGCGGCTGCCCTAATTCCACCCGCTGCGGCGGTCCGGCCTAACCGGGGTCATTGAGGCAGTGGAATAAAAGCGGCCGTGCCGCCTCAGCGCACCCCGGCCCTGGCGCGTTAGGCCGCGGCCAAAAAAGCGGGGGGGTGTTCTCCCCCCCCAATTGTGCCAAGTATACGTTGAGGTCAGACGTGTTCAGTTATCCTCCGCTTGCTCTTTGGAGACAAGGGTCAAGCCGTAGCAAAACCGCCGCAACCAGCGTGAAACGTTAACAAACTATACCGATCGCCTCGGCGCCGGAACCGTAAATCCCCGTCGACCGCGTATCAAGACCGTTCGGGTGGCCCGCCCGCTCCCTCCCAAAGACTTGCTTGCTGACGAACCCGAGCGTCAGCAGCGGCGCCGGACCTCAATGGCAGCCCCGGACATTTACCCTTACGTCGACCTGCGACTTCGGACTCGAACTCCTTCCAACTCGGCCGCAAGCCGTGCCGCCATGGGTGAATTCCCGGAAGCACCTCCCGCCGCGGGCCGTTTCAGCCATTGACACAAATGCAAGCGCTCCCATAACCTGACATGCAATGTCGGCTCTGGACACACCGCCGCAGCTACCCACCCGGCAAGAGGAGCAGGCCGAGTTGCAGAACCTTCTGGAAACCCAGGAGTTTCGCCGCTCGGGCAATCTTGCGCGTTTTCTGAGATACATCTGTGAGGAGTACTGGGCGGGACGTGCCGACCAGATCTGCGAGTTTGGAATCGCCACCCAGGCACTTGGCCGGCGGGGCGATTTTGACCCCGCCATGGACTCGGTGGTGCGCGTCACTGCGCGCGCCATTCGACACCGCCTGCAGCTGTATTACCGCAATAACGGGGCTGACCGCCACATTCAAGTGGAACTGCCCATGGGGCAATACTCGCCACGCTTTGTACGCCGGGCCCACGCCGCCAGCAACTTGCCCTTGACAGAGCAGCATGGCGACAGCGGCAACAACGGCTACAGCGCCATTTCTACCCTGCCAGCCGCCGGGAATTTAGAGATTGAATCCCTGCGCAACGCCATGGAGCCGCCGCGCCCCCCGGGAAAGCGCTTGCTGTTTCTCACCTTGGGGATGGTTGTCGCTTCCGCCCTCTGTGTCTCCGGCGGAATATGGCTTTACCATCTGGGGTTGCGCCGTGGCCTGCGCAAGACGTCGCTTGACGGGGCAGTCAGCGCGGTTTCTCCGCATCCGTTTGGAGCGGAACAGGTGCTTGCACCGCCTGGTCCGGAAGCGGATTACACGGCCGCCGATGGTCCCCCCTTCAAGGACTCGGCTGGCCGCCTGTGGCGCTCCGGCATTTGCAGTGGTGGCGCGGCCTATGACCAGCCCAGGCTCACTATCCAGGGGACCAACTTCCAACAGGTGTTTCAGCGCGGCCGCAAAGGCATCTTTCAATGCAGCATTCCCGCCTCGAAAACCGGCGTCAGCGAAATTCATTTGCTGTTTGCCGAGACGGAGGATGTCGGCGAAACCCAGGCGCGTTTTCATTTCACCGTGAACGGCTGGCTGCAACAGCATATGGATGTGGCCGACGAGACAATGGGACCCTACACCGCCACCGAGTTGGTGTATACCGATGTCCACCCCGAATCCGATGGCGACATTCACCTGGATTTTATTGACCCGCAATCGTTTCTAAGCGGTGTCGAGGTGTTCCCCGGCATCCCCGGCCACATGCGGCCCATACGCTACGTCGCCGCACCCGAGGGATACCGCGACCGGCTGGGCCGCTACTGGATGCCCGATGAGTTCGTCACCGGAGGCAGCCTCACGCAACGCAGTTTTCCGGTGGCCGGAGCTCCCGACCCGGGCCTGTTCCGCTGGGAGCGGTTTGGACATTTCCGCTACGACATTCCCGTCCCCGACGACCCCAATCACACCAGTCGCCATTACACGTTGCGCCTTTTCTTCTCCGAAGGCTGGTTTGGCAAACAACGCTGGGTCAGTGGTGGCATCGGGAGCCGTGTGTTTGACGTCTACTGCAATGGACATGTGCTGCTGCACAATTTCGATATCCTCAAACACACCACACCCGGGCACGAGGCGGTGATCGAGGAGTTTCACCACCTCTCGCCTTCTCCACAAGACCGGCTCGAGATCACCTTCGAACCGCACATCAACTACGCCGAGCTTAACGCCTTGGAAATCGAACCGGAGCGGGGCGATAGCGGCCCCTAAGCTTTAAGCCCGGGGCGGCGCCAGACCCCCCTTCCCGCGCAAAACCTGCCCGCAACGTTTGCAGACAACCCCACGCCCTTCGGTGGCGTCCATTGCTCGCTCTGCCGCTGCTGGCGACTGTGTTAGCAGGCACACATCGCCACGTGCGGTGGCTTACAGCGTGGTCACCGCGCCCTGCGTTACCTTTACCTCAGCGCTGGCCGAGAGTGCAGAAAACCGCCGCCGGTATAGGAGTTCCCCCTATGTGCCTGGCTATCCCCGGAAAGGTCCTGGAGATAACGGAGCGGGCCCCCCTGCGCCACGCCCGGGTCAGCTTTGGCGGCGTGGTCCGTGAGGTCTGCCTGGACTTCGTCCCGGAGGCCAGCGCCGGCGATTACGTCATCGTCCATGTGGGCTTCGCCATCAGCCGTGTGGACGCGGCGGAGGCCGCAAGAACTTTTCAACTGCTGCAAGCCATGGGCCTGCTGGAAGCCGAACTCGCCGCTTCCGGCGCGGAGCCGCCCCAACCACCTCCGCAAGGCCTGGCGAAACCAGAGCCACCAGCGTTATGAAGTATCTCGACGAGTATCGCGACGAGCGCATTGCGCGGATGCTGGTCAGCCAAATTCGTGAAACGGCGGCGCGTCCGTGGGTGCTCATGGAGGTTTGCGGCGGCCAGACCCACACCCTCATGCGCTATGGCATTGAGGATCTGCTGCCGGCCGGCATCGAACTGGTGCACGGGCCCGGCTGTCCCGTCTGCGTCACCCCCTTGGAGAAGATCGATCGGGCTATCGCGCTCGCCATGCGGCCGGAGGTCATTCTGGTCTCCTACGGGGACATGCTGCGCGTCCCTGGGTCGCGTAACGACTTGTTGCGCGCGAAAGCCGCCGGGGCCGACGTGCGCATCGTCTACTCGCCCCTGGAGGCCGTCACGATTGCCAGCGCGCATCCGGATAAAGCGGTGGTCTTCTTTGGCGTAGGCTTCGAGACCACCGCACCGGCCAATGCCATGGCGATCTGGGAGGCGCACCGCGCTGGAATCACCAATTTTTCCATGCTGGTTTCCCACGTGCTCGTGCCGCCGGCTATGCGCCTGCTGCTGGGCTCGCCCAGCAACCGCGTACAAGGCCTGATTGCCCCTGGCCACGTCTGCACCGTGATGGGATACCGCGAATACGAACAACTCAGCGCAGACTTTTGCCTGCCGATTGTGGTCGGCGGATTCGAGCCGGTCGATCTCCTGGAAGCGATTTCCATGCTGATCGCTCAGCTTGAACACGGTCGCGCCCAGGTCGAAAATCAGTACGTACGCTCGGTCACCTGCGATGGCAACCTGCCCGCGCAACGGGCAGTCGAGCGGGTCTTTACCCCTTGCGATCAGAAATGGAGAGGGATCGGCCTGATTCCCCACAGCGGTCTACGCATCCGCGAGGAGTATGCCGCTTTCGACGCCGAGAAGGTGTTTCCATTTGCCACCGGCGCGGCGATTGAAGAAGCGCCCGACTGTATCAGCGCTCAAATCCTGCAGGGACTCAAAAAGCCCACCGATTGCGTTGCTTTCGCTGAGCGCTGCTCCCCCTCCAACCCGTTGGGCGCCCCTATGGTTTCCAGCGAGGGCGCCTGCGCCGCCTACTACCAATATCGCCGCCATGCCGCGCATGCGGGGGAGCCGCGGCCATGAACGGAAGCAGGCCAGTCAAGGCAACAGCGCCGCAAACCATGAGCGGCGCACTCTGCCCCTCTCCATTACCGGCGGGGGAAAGCGTCCTGCTCGGCCACGGCAGCGGCGGAAAACTCAGCGCGGAGCTGATTCATGAAATCTTCCTGCCCACCTTCGACAATCCCGCGCTGGCGCTCCTGAACGACCAGGCGATGGTGAGCGTCAACGGTATCCGTCTGGCGTTCACCACGGATTCCTTTGTGGTCAAGCCCCTGTTTTTTCCCGGTGGTGACATTGGCTCCCTCGCCGTACATGGAACGGTCAACGACCTCGCCATGGGCGGGGCGACTCCGCTCTTTCTGAGCGCCGCCTTCATTCTGGAAGAAGGGCTGCCGCTCGACACGCTGCGGCAAATCAGCGCTTCGCTGCAAGAAGCGGCGCGCGCATGTGGTGTTGCGGTGGTTACGGGCGATACCAAGGTCGTCGAGAAAGGCAGCGGCGATGGCCTTTTTATCAACACCTCGGGCATCGGCGTGGTCCATCACGATTTGGCGCTCTCCGCGGGAAACGCCCGGCCCGGAGACAAGGTGCTGGTCAGCGGCCCTCTGGGCGACCACGGCATCGCCATTCTGGCGCAGCGCGAAGGGCTTGCACTGGAAACGGCCATTCAGAGCGACTCGGCCCCGCTTCATAACCTGGTCGCGGCCCTGCTGGCCACCGGCGCATCCTTTCGCTGCTTCCGCGACCCCACGCGCGGGGGACTGGCCAGCACGCTCAACGAAATCGCGGCGCAGTCGCAGGTGGGCATTGAACTCCAGGAACACCGTGTTCCCGTGCGCGAACAGGTGCGCGGCGCCTGTGAGCTGCTGGGGCTGGACCCTCTTTATGTCGCCAACGAAGGCAAGCTGGTGGCCATCGTCAAAGCCGAGGACGCGGAAACCGCCCTGGGCGCCCTGCGGGAGCACCCGCTGGGACGGGAGGCGGAAATCATTGGAACCGTGATTAACGGACCTGCGGGCAGGGTCACCGTGCGCACCACTCTGGGCACCGCGCGCATGCTCGACATGCTGAGCGGAGATCAACTTCCGCGTATCTGCTGAGAGCCGCTCTATGCATGAACTCAGCATTGCCAATGCGATTCTGAAGACCATCGAGGCGGAGTGCCGCGCGCGGGGTGGCCTGCGCCCGCGCCGTGCCGGTCTGCGCATTGGCGAACTATCATCGGTCAATGCCGAGTCTCTGCGTTTTGCCTTGACCGCCGCGACGCGTGACACGCCGTTTGCAGAACTGGAATTGGCCATTGAGTCGTGCTCGCCACGCCGCCTCTGCCGCGCCTGCGGCGCCCACTACGTGGGCGGCCTGTTGTCCGCCTGCCCGCGCTGCGCTTGCAGCAGCGCGGACTTGCTGGGCGGCGATGAACTGGAGATTACCTATCTGGAGGTCGAAGATGAAACGTGTCGAACTTGAACAGAAGGTGCTCAGCGAAAACGACAAAATCGCCGCGCGGCTCCGGGAGAGCTTCCGCGAACGAGGCATCTTGTGCCTCAACCTGATCAGCGCCCCCGGTTCCGGCAAGACCGCGCTGCTGGAGAGCACCCTGAACGGCTTCGCCTCTCACGAAGCGGTGGGGGTGCTCACCGGCGATATCCAGACCGATTCCGATGCCGCCCGCCTGCGGCGCTACGGCTTTCCGGTGAAACAGATCACCACCGGCGGTACCTGCCACTTGAATGCCAGCATGATCGAGAACGCGCTACGGGAATTCCCGATCGGTAAGATCGAACTCCTGTTTATTGAGAACGTCGGGAACCTGGTATGCCCTTCCAGCTACGATCTTGGGGAAGCCGCCAAGATTGTCCTGCTCAGCGTCACCGAGGGGGACGAAAAGCCGCTCAAGTATCCGGGAACCTTTTTCAAAGCCCGGCTCATGCTGGTCACCAAGCTCGACCTGCTGCCTCATGTCTCGTTTGATCTTGGGAGAGCGGAGGCCAACGCGCGGGCGGTAAACCCGGAGTTGGAGATCATCCACCTGTCCTGCGCCACTGGAGAGGGGCTTGGCGCCTGGAGCGAGTGGATTGAGCGCCGGCGCCACGCCTGCGGCAACCGGAGCTTCGGGGCGGAAACGTTGGCAGGCGCAGCCAACGCGCGCCCAACGGCGGCGCCCGAAGGCATCGACCGTTCCCCAGGCAAGCCAGCCATTAAGACCGCCATTTCATAGGCAGAGGGAGTCGCCTTCCCACAGACGAGGACGAATGAAGATACGGCGGCGCATCGAGGTATCCGGCATCGTGCAGGGCGTCGGCTTCCGCCCCTACGTCTACCGCCTGGCGCAAGAGCGTGCCCTGACCGGGAACGTGCGCAACACTTCGCGTGGCGCCACGATTGAACTGCAGGGGCCGCGAGAGCAGGTTGAGGAGTTCCTGCGGTGCTTGCCAACCGGCGCGCCTCCACTGGCCCGCATCACCCGGATTGAAGTTCAAGAGCTGGCGTGCCATGGCGAAGCTGGGTTCTCAGGCGAACACGGCTTTCAGATCGTCGCCAGCGAGCGTGGCGCCGCGAACCGTACGCTGATTGCCGCCGATGTGGCGGTCTGCGCCGACTGCCTGCGCGAGCTGCTCGACCCCGCCGACCGCCGCTACAGGTACCCTTTTATCAACTGCACCAACTGCGGCCCCCGCTTCACCATCATTCACGGAGTTCCTTATGATCGCCGTCTAACCTCGATGGCCGGGTTCCAGATGTGTCCGCAGTGCCAGGCCGAGTACACCGACCCGGGCAACCGCCGCTTTCACGCCCAGCCCAACGCCTGCTGGAAGTGCGGCCCTCGCCTGAGCCTGTGGAATGAGGCAGGGGAAGTAATTGCCTGCGCCGATCCGGTTGCCGCCATCATTCCGCGCCTGCTGCAGGGCGAGATTATCGCCATCAAGGGCCTGGGCGGCTTTCATCTTGCGGCCGATGCCACCGGCGCCGATGCGGTTCGCAAGCTGCGCGCCCGCAAAAACCGCTTCGAGAAGCCGCTGGCCCTCATGGTGGCCGATCTGGAGACCGCGCAGGAGCTTTGTGAGCTGGACGAAGCCGGTGCGGCGGCGCTCGTGAGCCCACAGCGGCCCATAGTGCTGCTGCCCAAGCGCCAGAGCTGTGCCATTCCCGCTGCCATTGCCGCGGAGATCGCGCCTCACCGCCGGGAACTTGGTCTTTTTCTGCCCTATACTCCGCTGCATCATCTGCTTTTCGCCGGCGGCACTCTCAAAGCGCTGGTGATGACCAGCGCGAACCTTAGCGAGGAGCCGATCGTTACGGGTAACCACGAAGCCATCGAGCGGTTAAGCGGCATCGCGGACGCCTTTCTTGTCCATAACCGCGACATTGTCTGGAGATGCGACGATTCCGTGGTCCGGGCAGTTGGGGGCAGAGTGCGGCAACTGCGCCGGTCGCGCGGCTTCGTTCCTGTGCCGGTGCTCCTGCACAAGTCCGTGCCGCCGATCCTGGCGGTGGGTGGTGAGCTGAAAAACACGATCTGCGCCGCCAAAGGCCGGGAAGCCTTTCTCAGTCCGCATATCGGGGACCTGGAGAACGCCGCCAGCGCGCAGTTTTTCGACGATGTCATCGAACACCTCGCCCGTGTGCTCGACATCGAGCCCGCCGCCATCGCCTACGATCTCCATCCCCGCTACTTTTCCACGCAATGGGCGCTGGACCACAAGGGGGTAAAGCTGATCGGCGTACAGCATCACCATGCCCACATCGCCAGTTGCATGGCCGAAAACCGGCTCGACGGGCGCGTCATCGGCTTCGCGCTTGATGGCACCGGATACGGCGCCGACGGCAACATCTGGGGTGGCGAGGTTCTGCTGGCTGGCTATGAGGGGTTTACCCGCGCCGCTCACTTTGATTACGTCCCCATGCCGGGTGGTGAACAAGCCATACGGCAGCCCTGGCGCATGGCGGTCAGTTACCTCGCCCGTCATTACGGTCGTGCTTTTCTAACCATGGATCTTCCATTCGTTCACTCCCTCGACCGGCATGCCACCGAACTCCTGCTGCAAATGATGGAGCGCCATTTCAATGCACCGGCAACCTCAAGCTGCGGCCGTCTGTTCGATGCGGTGGCCGCGCTGACCGGCATTCGTCAGAAGGCCACGTATGAAGGGCAGGCAGCTATCGAGTTGGAAGCCGCTCTGGACATTCTGCACGACCCCGGTAGCGCTCGGGCCTACCCGCTGGAGTTACGGCGGCAAGCTGGGCGCTCAGCAGTCGAGGAAGGTGGGGCGACCAAGCCTCCTGGCGCGCCCTGGCTGATCGACACCCGGCCGCTGTTTGCCGCCATACTGGCCGATTTGAGAAAACAGACGCCGGTCTCCAGTATTGCCGCGCGATTTCATTGCGGCCTGGTTGAGACATTCGTGCGCTTGGCCCAACTGCTGCGCGACGAGAGCGGCCTGGATCGCGTCTGCCTCTCTGGCGGATGCTTTCACAACGCCTTTTTGCTGACTACGTTGACGCGGCGACTGGAACTGTCCGGTTTCCGGGTCTTCAGCCAGTCCGCGGTGCCCAGCGGTGATGGCGGACTCAGTTTGGGGCAGGTTATGGTGGCGGCAAGGAGCATGAAATGACACCCATCATTTCGCCCGCCGCCGCAACCTGAGATAAAGGATTTGAGGGATGGCGCCATGGAAGCTGGCGAACAGTTTATCCTCGAAGCTGCGCGGCTTGGTGAGCTCCTGAGCGCGCTTGCCCACCAGGGGTATGAAGTGATCGGTCCCAGCATTCGCGATGGGGCCATCGTTTATGAACCGGTTCATACGGTTGACGACCTGCCACGCGGCTGGACCGACGAGCAAGGTCCCGGATATTACCGCCTCCGGCGCCGCGATGACGATGCCTTGTTCGGCTTCAATGTGGGCCCGCATTCCTGGAAAAAATTCCTCTACCCAGCTTCCCATCGCCTCTTTACCGCGACCTGCCAGCAGAACGGAACGCAGGGCGCTTTCCGCATTGTCGAGGAGGTTCCGTCCCGCCAGCCCCGGTATGCCTTTTTGGGGGTGCGGGCCTGCGAACTCCATGCCATCGCCATCCTCGACAAAGTTCTGGCCAGCCCCAACTACACCGATCCGGACTACAAGCGCCTTCGTGAAAGCACGTTTCTTGTTGCTGTGAACTGTACCCAGGCGGGCGCCACCTGCTTCTGCGCCTCGATGGGAACCGGCCCCGGTGCGGATTCGGGCTATGACCTGGTACTTACGGAACTTCTGGAAGGCAGTCACCGTTTTGTCGTACGTGCCGGCTCCTCGCGCGGCGCTGACGTGTTGGCCGCGTTGACCACCCGCGTTGCCAGCGCCGAAGAGCGGGAACTTGCCTCCAGCCAGCTGGACCATGCCGCCGCCCACATGGGACGCCAGCTTGATACCGGCGGGCTGCAGGCCTTGCTCTACCGCAGTTACGACCATCCGCACTGGGAAGCCATTGCCCAGCGTTGTTTGAGTTGCGCCAACTGCACCCTCGTCTGCCCCACCTGCTTCTGCACCACGATCGAAGACGTCACCGATCTCAGCGGCGATCACGCCGAACGCTGGCGCCGCTGGGACTCCTGCTTTACCACCGCATTTTCTTACCTCCACGGCGGCAGCGTCCGGTCCTCCACGAAAGCGCGCTATCGCCAGTGGATGGTGCACAAGCTGGCGGCCTGGATCGATCAGTTTGACGAGAGCGGCTGTGTGGGCTGCGGCCGCTGCATTGCCTGGTGCCCGGCGGGAATCGATATCACCGCGGAAGCACGCGCGTTGCGAGAGGCACAAGCCGCTGGCGCCCACGCGCCTTAAATGCGCCGGGCTCTAACGGTGAGCGGGCAAGTCTCTACAAGGAACGGCAAATGAGGCGCCTTATGATTCAAACGCTCGATTCCGTGATTCGTGAGCACGCATTCTTCAAGGATCTGGAGGAGCATCACATCCAGTTCATCGCCGGGTGCGCCACCAATGTGCGCTTCCAGGAAGACCAGTTCATCTTCCGGGAGGGCGACGACGCCGATCATTTCTATTTCGTACGCGAGGGCCTCGTCTCGATTGAACTGCTGGTTCCGCGCCGCGGCGCCGTTACCGTACAGACCGTGGGTCCCGGGGACGTGCTCGGCTGGTCGTGGCTGGCGCCACCCTATCGCTGGCATTTCGACGGCCGCGCCAAGTGTCCAACGCGAGCGCTGGCCTTCGATGGCAAGTGTCTGCGCGCCAAGTGCGAGGAAGATCACGACCTGGGCTACGAAATGCTGAAACGCTTCTACAACATGGCTTTCGAGCGGCTGGACGCCACGCGGCTGCAGTTACTGGACATCTATGACGGCCCACGCGATTGAACTAGCGGCAAATCCGCGCGCTCCGGCGGGCAACCCCATGTTGCCGGTTCCCTACCGCGTCGAACGGGTGCGGCGCGAGACCTACGACACGTTTACCCTGGAAATGGTTCCCGCGCAGGCGCCCGGGCTGGCCGCGTTTCTCCCCGGCCAGTTCAACATGCTCTACGCATTCGGCGCCGGAGAGGTTCCCATCTCCATCAGCGGCGACCCAAACGACTGCCCCATACTGTTGCACACTATCCGCGCCGTCGGCGCCGTGACCAAGGCTCTGTGCGCGTTAAAGCGGGGCGACATGATCGGGCTGCGCGGTCCATTTGGGAGCGGCTGGCCAGTTAAGCAAGCGGTGGACCAGGATGTGGTGATTCTGGCCGGCGGTATTGGTCTGGCCCCGCTCCGCCCAGCTCTTTATCACCTGCTGCATGACCGGCGCAAATACCGCCGCATCTCCCTGCTCTATGGCGCGCGAACGCCAGAGGACATCCTCTACTTGCGCGAGTTGGAGCGCTGGCGCGGCCAGTTTGACCTTGAAATCGACGTGACCGTGGATCGCGGCGGCGCCGGGTGGCGCGGCAACGTTGGCGTGGTCACCACGCTTTTGCCGCGCGCCACCTTTGATCCCGCCGGCACAATTGCCATGCTCTGCGGACCAGAAGTGATGATGCGCTTCTGCGTCCTAGATCTGCGCAAATGCGGCGTCCCGCCCCAACGGATCTTTGTCTCGGTGGAACGCAACATGCAATGCGGCACTGGATTCTGCGGTCACTGCCAGTATGGGCCCGCGTTTATCTGCAAAGATGGCCCGGTGTTTTCCTTTGATCGCGTCGAGCCGATTTTTGGTAAGGCGGAGGTCTAAGATGCCGAAACCGGCCAAGCGCCCCAAACTGGCGGTTTGGAAGTTTGCTTCCTGCGATGGCTGCCAGCTCAGCCTGCTCGATTGTGAAGATGAGCTTCTCGCCATCGCGGGCGCGGTCGAGATAGCCAATTTTCCAGAAGCCTCGCGCGCCGTGGTCGGCGGACCCTACGCGCTCTCGCTGGTCGAAGGCTCCATTACCACCCCGCACGATGCCGAGCGCATTCATGCCATACGGCGTTCTTCAAGGATGCTGGTCACGATTGGCGCCTGCGCCACCGCTGGCGGCATCCAGGCACTGCGCAATTTCAAGAATGTGCGGGAGATGACCGCGATCGTCTACGCCCATCCGGAGTACATCGCGACGTTGAACAAGTCCACGCCGATCAAAGATCACGTCGCCGTCGATTTCGAGCTGCGCGGCTGCCCGGTCAACAAGTTCCAACTGGTGGAGCTGATCAGCGCCCTGCTGCACGGCCGCAAACCCAATATCCCCGCCTTCAGTGTCTGCATGGAGTGCAAGCGCCGCGGCGCCATCTGCATCATGACCGCGCGCGGCATCCCCTGCATGGGGCCGGTAACCCAGGCCGGCTGCGGCGCGCTGTGCCCCGGGTATGAGCGCGGCTGCTTTGGCTGCTTTGGTCCCAAGGAAACGCCCAACAGCCACTCGCTCAGCACCATCTGGAGCGGGCTCGGGGTGGGCGAACAGGATATCCTGCGCGCCTACCGCACCTTCAACGCCAATGCCGAGCCCTTTCGCAAGGAGGCCGAAAGTCATGAGCGCGAACACCACCAGGACCATTAAAGTCGGGGTGCTGGCGCGGGTCGAGGGCGAAGGCTCGCTGCGTCTCAAAATCAAGGATGATCGCGTGCTCGAGGCCAAGCTGGCCATCTTCGAGCCCCCGCGCTTTTTTGAAGCCTTCCTGCGCGGGCGCGCCTACAGCGAAGCGCCCGATATCACCGCGCGTATCTGCGGAATTTGCCCCGTTGCCTACCAAATGAGCGCCTGTCATGCCATCGAAGACGC
Source organism: Acidobacteriota bacterium (assembly GCA_027459505.1). GTDB lineage: Bacteria > Acidobacteriota > Terriglobia > Terriglobales > SCQP01 > DAIDIE01. The sequence continues at coordinate 176,022 of DAIDIE010000029.1, read as the reverse complement.
CTTCGGCGTTCAGGTCGTGGGGCCGCTGCGCGACCTGCGCCGCCTGCTTTACTGTGGCGAATGGATCGAGAGCCATGCGCTGCACGTCTACATGCTGCACGCCCCGGACTTCCTCGGTTATGAGGACGCGATCCGCATGGCCCAGGACCACCCCGAAGCGGTCAAGCGCGGCCTCCGCCTGAAAAAGGTTGGCAACGCCATCATGACCCTGCTCGGAGGACGCGAGATTCACCCCATCAATGTTCGTGTGGGCGGCTTCTACAAGGTTCCCGCGCGACGCGAGCTTGGCGCCTTGATCGACGATGTGAAGTGGGCGCTGGATGCCGCACTGGAGACGGTCCGCTTCGCCGCCACGCTTCCCTTCCCGGACTTCGAACGCGATTACGACTTTGTCGCTCTCCAACATCCATCCGAGTACCCACTGAATGAAGGGCAACTGGGCTCCAGTAATGGCTTTGGCGAGGGTAAATCTCAGATATCGATTGGCGAATACGAACAGCATTTCACGGAGGAGCACCTGGCACATTCCAATGCGCTGCACTCGGTGATCAATTCCCGGGGCGCCTATTTCGTTGGACCCATGGCGCGGTACGCGCTGAACTACGATGTGCTTCCCCCCGTTGCCCAGCAAGCCGCCAGCGAGGCCGGGCTTGGCCGCGTTTGCCGCAACCCCTTCCAAAGCATCGTGGTGCGCGCGGTCGAGCTGGTCTTTGCCTGCCACGAAGCCCTGCGTATCATGGAGAGTTACGAGACGCCGGAGCGCCCCTTTATCGAGGTGCAACCTCGCGCCTCCTCCGGATATGGCTGTACCGAGGCGCCCCGCGGAATTCTTTATCACCGCTACCGCTTTGACGATCACGGCGTCATTCTGGACGCCAAGATCGTTCCGCCCACTGCGCAAAACCAGAAGACGATCGAGCGCGACTTGTTCGAGTTGGCCAGCCGGCACCTCGACCTGCCGAAAGACGAGCTGCAATGGCGCTGTGAGCAGGCCATTCGCAACTACGATCCGTGTATCTCCTGCGCCACCCACTTCCTGGACCTGCGCCTGGAGAAGGCATGAATTCCGCCAAGGTGCTGGTTGCGGGCGTCGGCAACCGGTTTCGGGGCGATGATGGCGCCGGGCAAGCGGTGATCAGTGAGCTGCGGAACTGGGCTCTTCCCGCTGCAGTGGAGCTGATTGAATTGAGCGGCGAAGGCGCCGCCCTGATGGAAGCCTGGCGGGGCTACGAGACGGTGATCCTTATCGACGCGGTCCGTTCCGGCGCCGAAGTGGGGACCCTGCACCGTTTGGAGGCGGGCAGCCAGTGTCTTCCCAAAAACTTTGTGCTCTTCTCCAGTCACGCCTTCGGCGTCGCTTCGGCGATTGAACTGGCGCGAACCCTGGGAGAACTGCCGGCGCACGTGATTGTCTACGGGATTGAAGGCCAAAGCTTTGCGCCCGGCCAAACCCTGTCGGCCGCGGTCGCCGCCGCCACCAGCATGGTGGCCAGACGCATCCTCGGCGATCTGGATGTCGAGCCGGCGGCAACCGGCCGCAAGCGAAGCCCAGCGTAATTGCCAGATTCGCACGGCACAAGCTTCCCCATCCTCTTCCCCCATCCTCTCTTGTTTCTCGCAAGGAAACGTGTTGCGGACATGGCCCTTTTCGGGTTCGCCCTCTCTAAAATGCGGGTAAGGGCGCTCACCCGCACGGCTCAGCCGCCTAATACACGTGTAATCCCTCGCCTCCCCCCGCTACGCCACTCCCCCCCAGTGTCGCGGAGCGACACCTGCGGATAGTAGCCAGCGGTGAAACCGCTGGTGGGCCGCTCCGATAGCAACCCCGCGTGGCGGAGCCACGCCGGCCACGTTATTGTTTCAACATTGTCACGAAATTGTGACAACGCCGCCCCTCGGTAACCCTCCCCATTTGTGGGAATCGACATCGCCCCTCTCTCACTCCACCATTGCTTTATCGGCTCTGGCCAGTCCCGCCCGCGCCCAGGAGCATCTCCCATGCCGAAATCTCGCAAACGCAAAAAGCATCACCACAACCATTCCCCGCTCATCGCCAACAAACCAACAGCATCCTCCTCCTCCAATCCTCCTCGCGTCTCCGCTCCGGCCGCCGCCGCGGCCCACGCAGGCTTCTACGCCCCCGCTTTCCACAGCGTTTTCACTACCGATCCAACCCGATTCCCGCCACTTTAGACGGCAGTGATGGGGACATGTGCTGGCGATCACTGACTGCGGCGGCAAATAGATGACTAATTGGCCAATAAGGAAACACCATGGCAAAGGACAAGCGGCACGCGTTTGCGGAACAGGCGAGGATGCTGAAAGCCCTTGCTCACGAGTCTCGGCTGCTGATTGTAGACCGGCTTAGCCATGGCGAGTGTTCGGTTGGAGACCTCCGGGAACTCGTTGGCAGCGATCTGTCGACCGTCTCCAAGCACCTGGCATTGTTACGCGCACATGGAATCGTCGAAGACCGCCGCGAGAAGACCACCGTGTATTACCGGCTGATCACGCCCTGCGTGTGCAACTTCTTCACTTGCGCGACACAGGTTTTGAAAGAACGTTCGAGGTAAGCAATGAAGATCCAGTCGAAACGGAGAAGAGCGACCCTATTCAGGCGCTTGACCTGGGCGTTCTCGTTGGTTCCGCTCGCGATGTTGTGGATCGCGGCGCCGGCCGCGGCGCAGACAACGGTGGAGGATCTGGCAACCGCCTACCGGCAGGCGGCGCATTCCTCGCCGATGATTGCCCAGTCCCGCGCGCAGCTGGACGCGGCGCTGGCTCGCAAGCCACTGGCGCGCGCGGCGCTCCTGCCTCATCTCAACGCGTTTGCCAGTGGGGGCGTGAATACGGCACGTGTAACTGGCTTCGGCGCTCAGTCCATCTCCACCGGTTATCACTCCGATGTTTTCAGCGCCAGTCTCACCGAAGCTCTGTTCGACGGTCGGAGCCTCGTAGCCCTGAAGCAGGCGGATAGCAGGATTCAGGCTAGTGAGGCGGCCCTGGCCTATGCGCAACAGGTGGTTGCGCTGGAGGTCACGCAGGCTTATTTCGGTGTGCTCCAGGCAGGGGCGAACGAGCGAGTCGCCCATCGGCAGGTCGATCTGCTCCATCGTATCTATGACCAGACGAATGCCAGGCTGAAAGTTGGGACCGGCGACATCATCAGCGTCCAGGAAGCGCAGGCGCAGCTAGACGCCGCGAAAGCCGATTGGATCGAGGCAAGGAATGCGGTTGCGGTGGCCAGGAACCAGTTAGCGCGCCTCACCCACAATCCCATCGGGACCCTGCGGGATGTAACGAGTCTCAAAGCAATCGGTCCCCAGCCGGATACCGCGGACGCCTGGGTTGCCGCCGCCCTAAAGAACCAGCCTCTCCTGCGTCAGGCCAAGGCGACCCTGCATGTTTCCGAACAACAGGTTCGGTATGCCGAGCGAGCGCGCTGGCCAACCCTGACCCTCAGCGGAGTCGGACAACATGCGGCGGGAGCGTTGATACCGCCGGTTGCGATCGATCAGGCGGGCGCGGCGCTGAACCTTTCCATTCCCGTCTTCGAGGGCGGACGCACGCGCGCGAGCATTCGCCAGGCCCAGGCGCTGGCCCGGGCAAGCCGGGAGAATGTGGCGAATACGCGAGACCGGATCAAGCTCGCTACGCAGACGGCGTTCCTCGATCTGCAAAACAGCGTCGCTCAGTATCGGGCGGCGCGGCAATCGGTCGCCTCCGCGAAGGTAGCGCTCGCGGGCACCCGCAAGGGCTACGAGATTGGGAGCCGGTCGATCGTCGATCTGCTGACGGCGACTACGAACTACGCGGCGGCGCAGCGCAACTACTATCTGGCTCTCTACACGCAACTGGTGGCTAGAACGCAGCTCAAGGCGGCAGCGGGGGTATTGACCCCTCTCGACATTGAGAGCATCAACTCTTTGCTCGATGGCAGCACCTCGAATTGAACAGGCACGCGGGAGTCCTTATGATTTCGGTCAGAAAGCGCATTTCCATCCTGGCACTGGCGATCCTCGTTGCCGCGGGCTTCTTCGCCTGGCGCGGGCTTCACCGGAAGAACGCGCCAGCCGACAGCGTCACAATCTATGGCAATGTCGACATTCGCCAGGTGCAGATCGCCTTCAACGACAATGAACGCATTGACAAGCTGTTGGTGGATGAAGGCAGCGTGGTTCACGCCGGGCAACTGCTCGGCCAGTTGGCTCAGCAGCGCTTTTCCGATGCCGTCGCGCGGGATCGGGCGCTTGTGGCGGCACAGCGGCAGGTTGTAGCGAGGCTGCGCGCCGGGAGCCGGCCGGAAGAGATCGCTGAGGCGCGCGCGGACGTAGCCGCGGCCTCAGCCAATGTGGCCGCCGCGCGGGCCAACGCGAAAAATGCAGAATTGCTTTTTCACCGGCAGCGGACCCTGGCCAAGCGGCAGTACGTCTCGTTACAGGTTCGGGACGATGCAGAGCGCTCCTACTTGGCGCAGAAGGCCGATCTTGCCGCCACCGAGCAAATTCTTGCCGCCAGACGGCAAGCCCTGCAACTGGCCGTGATCGGCCCACGCAAGGAAGACATCGCCGCGGCGGAGGCGACGCTCAAGGCCGATCGGGCGGCGCTCGCCTTGGCACAAAAGCAGTTGGCGGACACCCAGCTCTATGCTCCCGCCGAGGGCGTCATCCAGAACAGAATTCTGGAGCCTGGGGATATGGCGAGCCCGCAGACACCGGTCTTCACCCTGGCTCTCGACAATCCTCTCTGGGTGCGAGCCTATCTGCCAGAACCGCAGATGGGCAAAGTCGCCCTGGGCATGCGCGCATGGATTGAAGTGGACAGCTTTCCAGGCCGGCGCTTTCCCGGATGGGTTGGGTTTATCTCACCAGTATCGGAATTCACGCCTAAAAATGTAGAAACCACGGAATTGCGCTCGCAGCTTGTCTATCGGGTGCGCGTGTATGCCTGCAATTCCGATCATCGACTCCGCCTGGGCATGCCGGCCACGGTGATCGTTCCCCTCGGCAACAACCCCGCCGGCGGAATCGAAGCCCATCCCTGCGAGGGAAAGTGAGATGAGCGCGATCGCCGTCAACAATCTCCGCAAATCCTTCGGCAAGGGGACCAGCCGCAAGGATGCGCTGAAGAATGTCCGCTTCGAGATCGCCGAAGGCAGCATGACCGCGCTCATCGGTCCGGACGGAGCGGGCAAGACAACGCTTCTTCGCCTGCTTGCCGGCATCCTTCAGCCCGACGCGGGGGCGCTTCAGGTGCTCGGTCATGCGCTGCCGGAAGAAGCCTTGCCCCTCCAGGCCCAAATCGGCTACATGCCGCAACGCTTCGGTCTGTATGAAAATCTCACGGTTGAAGAAAACCTCACCCTCTTCGCCGATCTGCACAACATCCCGGAAGACAGGCGCAAGCCGCGCTTCGACGAGTTGCTCACCATGACGGCGCTCGGTCCCTTTCGCGCGCGCCGGGCCGGAAAACTCTCCGGTGGAATGAAGCAGAAACTCGGCTTGGCATGCACCCTCATTCATCCTCCGAAGGTGCTGCTTCTCGATGAGGCCAGCGTCGGCGTGGACCCAATCTCGCGCAGGGAGTTGTGGAGCATCATTCATCGGCAAGTGATTCACGAAAAGGTGACCGTGCTCTTGAGCACGGCCTACATGGATGAAGCGGAGCGATGCGACCATGTCCTTCTTCTGCACGAAGGAGAGATTCTCGCGCAAGGAAGCCCTGCGGACCTCGTCGCTCCCATGCAAGGCCATTCCTTCCTTCTCCAAGAAGCCGCGATGACACCGCGCGCGCTGCAGTCTCAGGTGGCGCGGCTGCCGGACGTGGTGGACACGGCGATCCAGGGAGATGGACTGCGCATCGTCATAAAGACCCTAGACCCGCTGCCGCTGCCGCCGGATCCGGCAGTCCAGGGGCAATTAAAGCCTGTGCCGGCTCGGCTGGAAGATGCGTTTGTCAGTCTGCTTTTCAATCGCAATCCGCATCGTTCCATTCCCCTACCTCCGGCCGCTAAGGCCGCCGCCCATGACGCCGCGGTGGTTGAAGTGAAGAGTCTTTACCGTTACTTCGGCTCTTTTGCGGCCGTGAAGGACGTTAGCTTTTCGGTTCACAAGGGCGAGATCTTCGGACTGCTCGGCGCCAACGGCGCCGGGAAGTCCACAACCTTCCGCATGCTCTGCGGATTGCTGCCGGCCTCCTCGGGAACCTTGCGCGTGGCCGGCGCCGATCTGCGCACCGGCGAAGCGGCGGCGCGGGCCCGCATCGGTTACGTCTCTCAAAAGTTCTCCCTCTACGGCGCTCTGAGCGTCCAACAGAATCTGTCCTTCTTCGCAACCGTTTACGGCCTTCACAGGCGCCGCAAGCGAGATCGAATCGGGTGGGCGCTCGAAGAACTCGAACTCAAAGACTACATCGCCGTCAACGCCGCCGATCTGCCCCTTGGTTACAAGCAGCGCCTCGCTCTGGCCTGCGCTTTGATGCACGAGCCGAGCATCCTCTTTCTCGATGAGCCGACCTCGGGGGTCGATCCGCTGGCGCGGCGGGAGTTCTGGGCGCGCGTCAACGCGCTCGCGCAAGGCGGCACGACTTGCCTGGTGACCACGCATTTCATGGAGGAGGCGGAGTACTGCGACCGGCTGGTCCTGATGTCGCTGGGCGAGGTGCTCGCGGAAGGTTCTCCCACCGAGATCAAGGGAAGGGTTCGCCGCGCCGATCGACCCAACCCAAGCATGGAAGACGCCTTCATCTCCCTGATCGAAGAACACGAGCACGTCAGCCGGAGGGCGTCATGAACCGGATGCGCGTCACCGGCCTTATGCGCAAGGAGGTGTATGAAATCGTTCGCGATCCTTCGAGCATCGCCATCGCTTTCGTGCTGCCTCTGGTTCTGCTGCTGATTTTTGGATATGGCGTTTCGCTCGATGCGCGCCGCGTTCCGGTTGCCGAGGTGGTGGATCGGCCGACGTATCTGACCGCGTCCTTTCTCGGAGAACTCGCCCATTCACCCTGGTTCCATCCGGCGCGCTATGCCGATCGGGCATCCGCGGAGCGGGCCATGATGCAAGGCCGCGTGCAGGCGATCCTCTGGCTGCGCAGCGACTTCTCGCGGCGGTTTCTGAGTTCCGGTGAGGCTCCGATTCACCTCACCGTCAACGGTGTCGATGCCAATCAGGCGCGCATCGTTCAGAACTACGTGAACGGAACCTGGCAGAACTGGTTGCAACGGCAGGCGGCGCTGCAGGGGCAGCCGCTCGCCCTTCCCGTCGCCGTGGATGTGCGTATCTGGTTCAACCCGGCCCTTACTAGCCGCGATTATCTGATCCCGGGACTCATTGCCATCATCATGACGCTCATCGGAGCTCTGCTGACGGCGCTGGTGGTGGCGCGGGAATGGGAGCGCGGCACCATGGAAGGCATCATGGTCACACCGGTAGCGAAGACCGAAGTCCTGGTGGGGAAGCTGGTTCCCTATTTCGTCATGGGAATGGGCGGCATGATGCTGGCGACAGCGATGGCGGTCTTCCTGTTCCATGTTCCACTGCGCGGTTCGTTGGCCGTCCTCGTTGCAACGACCGCGCTCTTTCTGCTTACCGCTCTGGGGATGGGATTGGCGATCTCCGTGCTGGCGCGCAGTCAGTTCGTGGCCGCCATGGTGGCGATCGTCGCTACCTTCCTTCCCGCCTTCATCCTCTCCGGATTTCTGTTCGACATCCGCTCGATGCCGCGGGCGATTCGGATCCTGACGCACATTGTCGCCGCGCGCTACTTTGTCGCCGCGCTGCAAACCTCGTTTCTTGCCGGCGATCTCTGGTCCGTCATTCTGCCCAACCTTCTGGGCCTGATCGTCCTCGGGATCGTCTTTCTGGGCCTGTCCGCACTGCGGTTTCGCAAGAGGTTGGACTGATGCGAGCGACAATTCCGCGCGTTTTGGCGCTTGTGGTGAAGGAACTGCTAGCCCTGCTGCGCGACCCCGCCAGCCGCGCCGTTCTCATCGGTCCGCCCATCATCCAGCTCATCGTGTTTGGCTATGCGGCGACCTTCGAACTGAAGCACGTCCCCTTTGTCGTTTACAACCAGGACCAGGGGCAACTCTCGCGAAAGCTGGTCGCGCGCTTTGCCGGTGCGCCCAGTTTCGATCTGGTGCGCTTCGTCCACGACCAGAGAGCGATCGAGCAATCCATCAATGACAAGTCGGCATTGATGGCGATGGATATCGGACCGAACTTCAGCGCGGACCTGGAGCGTGGGCGGCCGGCGCACGTCCAGATCGTTCTGGATGGGAGAGACTCGAACACCGCCGCCATTGCCATGGGATACGTGGAATCCATCGTGGCTCGGTTCAACCAGGCGCAAGTGGCGCAGCACGGAATGAGGCCGCCGCCCGCCGTGCTATTGGATCGAGCCTGGTTCAATCCCAACCTCGATTCCCGCTGGTTCATCGTTCCTGGCATTTGCGGCATCCTCACGCTTCTGGTCGGCATGCTCACCACGGGCCTCTCCGTGGCGCGGGAGCGCGAAATGGGAACCTTCGACCAGCTCCTCGTAACCCCCATGCCTCCGGCGGAGATTCTGCTGGGAAAGGCCTTGCCAGGTTTCTTGGTTGGAACGGCGGAAGGAACGCTGATTATCTTGATGGCGATCTTCTGGTTTCATGTCCCCTTCACGGGGAGCCTGATTGCCCTCTACATCGGTTTGCTCTGCTTCCTGTTCGCCTCGGTTGGCATTGGGTTGATGATTTCATCCCTGGCCGTTACTCAGCAACAGGGGCTGCTGGGCGTCTTTCTTTTCATGGTGCCCGCCATCGTTCTCTCGGGTTTCGCAACCCCGATTGCGAACATGCCTCAGGCCGTGCAGTACATTACGCTGCTCGATCCGTTGCGATATTTTCTGATCGTCCTGCGGGGCAGCTTTCTGGAAGGTGGTGGCATAGCCCTCTTCTGGCCGCAATACTGGCCCCTCATCACAATTGGGCTGTTCTCGATGATCGTGGCCGGCAATCTCTTCCGGAAACGTCTCGCCTGATGGACGTGATCTGCGCCCCAGCCTGCCATTGGATGGCGAATGCTCAACTCCCCTTGATTCCGTTGCGTTCACTTCGACGCGACAACAGAACTCATTTCAATGGCGACGGGCTGCGGGGCACCCTGCGAGGCAACGACTTTCCCCGGTGCACAGCAGGCATGCGTGAGTCGACAACCATCTGTCTGCATGGATCACCCCCGCTCCCCCCAGTGTCGCGGAGCCACACCTGCGGATAGTAGCCAGCGGTTCAACCGCTGGTGGGCCGCTCCGATAGAAACTCCCCGTGGCGGAGCCACGCCGGCCACGCTATTGTTTCAACACGTTATCGTTTCAACATTGTCACGAAATTGTGACAACCCCGCCCCTCGGTAACCCTCCCCCATTTGTGGGAATCGACATCGCCCCTCTCTCACTCCACCATTGCTTTGTCGGCGCTGGCCAGTCCCGCGCCCAGGAGCATCTCCCATGCCGAAATCTCGCAAACGCAAAAAGCATCACCACAACCATTCCCCGCTCATCGCCAACAAACCAACAGCATCCTCCTCCTCCAATCCTCCTCGCGCCTCCGCCCCGGCCTCCGCCGCGGCCCCCGCAGGCGTCGATGGCGCCGCCGGACCTCAGCCCAATCCTTTTGCCGCCCGCCCCTTCGGCTGGGAGTCGTTCCTGCCTCCTCCTTCCCCGGCGCCGGTCTGGGAGTTTCTGCCCACGCCCACCCAGCAACGCTTCCTCCAGGAGATGACCAGTCCGCATTGGACTACCGTTCCCACCGTCACCGCCGTCTGCGAACGCACCGAAATTAGCCCCTCCACCTATTACCGTTGGTCCAACGATCCCGCGTTTATGGAGTGGCTGTCGGAACGTGTCGCCCGCCATGCCGTTCGCCTGGGCCCCTGGGCGTTGTTGGCGTTGCATTTCAGCGCCTCCCGCGGCGACCTCCGCGCTTCCCGGCATCTGCTTGCCATGCTCGTCCCACGCCGTTTTGGCGGCATCGACAAGTTCCTGGAGCAGTACAGCCGGCAAGCCGCCCAGACGCCCCCGCCACTATCTCCGGAAGAAGAGGAGCGCCTCTGTGCCCAGGAGTGGGCCGCCGAGTGCGCCCAAAGAAAGGCCCGCCAAGCGCAGGCGGAGCAAGCCGCCACTGCCACCGCCGCGGCTGCCCCGGAATCCCCGGACACACCGTCCGCCAGCGCTTCCATTCCCAACGGCGCGCCGCCGCCCGCTGAGCCAGCGCCAGCATCGGACAGCGGCGCCACCGGCAGTTCCGCCACCGTCCCAACCGCTGCACGCAGTCAAGAACAGGCCCCGGCGGAACCCACCCCTGCGGAATCGCGCAAGCCCATTTCCATCTCGCAGGCCCGGGCGGCTGTCGCGGGACACCCCAAAGGGTCCGCCTGAATGGGTGGAAACGCAACAACCCACACTTGCCGGCCGCTACCCCAGTCGCCGCGCAAGTGATTGTCAAATCAAGTACTTGGAAGGTGACCAGCCCAGACGTACGGAACTCGGCTCTCTCGTAAGCGGCTGCGACTCCAGCGCAAACACATGCATCGCCGCATGACCAAGCCACAACTGCGCCTCGTATTACCTGCGTCGCTGCGCGCCCGCCCGCCGGCGCCGCCCCAGCTTGTTGTAATCCCGCATGAACACATGCAGCCCAAACGCCGGCGTCTCCTTGGTATAGCCAGCGACCAGTTGTTGCTTGTAGTGGTCCAGATAAAAATCAAACGGGTCGCCAGGATCCATATCGATCAATACCAGATTCGTAGCGCTCATCGTCAGCCTGTAAGAGCTGGAAGCCGACGCGGCCGCATCAAAAGCGCCCGTGCCTTGAACCAGCCCTTTGCGCCGCCACCATCTTTCGCCCCGCCCCCAATCTGCCGCACCGCCACCTCGCGCCGCTATCCCTGAAACCAAGCGCCGCATGCCTCCGTCCATTTGTCAGGAGGCGCGCGATGCTGTGGGCGCTCTGCCAACACAAGCTCTCCCTGTTTGTGTGCTCGACCGCACTCCTGCTGTCCGCCTGCGGCGGCGCTGTCTCCCAATCCCCCAGCGGCTTCTCTTTCCCACCCCCTCCGGCGGGTTCTCCCGATCTTACCGGTCAGTGGAGCGTCTATATCTGCGGAACCGACTCCTCCTGTAGCCCCTCCGCTGCCAGCTACCAGGGCACGCTCACCCTTTATGTCGCGCAGGAACCGGCCATCTACGACAGCTTTCAAGACGCCTGGACCGCCGTGTTGGACGGCAACGGCATGGGCGGCGTGAATGTCGGCAACTGCGTGGTTGCCAGCTTCCGTTCCGACAGCAGTCTGAAGTGGCAAGCGGACTACCCCAAAACCCCAGCCTCGCTCTTCCTCGACGCCGATACCGACACCCAGGGCGACCGCTTCACCATGCAGACCTCCGACTGGACCAAGCCCGGCTTCTGGCAAGCCTCCCCCGATTGTGGCAGCGGCATTGCCAGCCTCAGCGGCACGTTTCAAATCGCCCCGCAATAACCTCACTGCCTCCGCTAACTCTCCGACCCGCCCATACCCACCCATACGTCTCCCCTTCCCTCAGACAGCCGTCTCCCCCGTTATCCGCATCTTATCTATTGCGACCTAACACAAGTGCGACCTAACACAAGTACGACCTAACACACGGTTACTTGAACGCCGCTACCGGCCGTTTCCCACCATCGACACCTGGCAGGGAGACCCCGATTCGCCAGCGAGACCACCATCGAGCCCCCATGGGTGCGAGCCACTGCGTCCTCCTCGCGAGCCAGGGCCGAGTCGAACTGATTTCGAGTTCGAGATCGCAGGCCGAAGTGATAGCCAAGTCCGGGGTTGCCGTTAGGTCTCCTACCGCTGGCGACGCCCGGGTTCGTCACCAAGCCAGTCGTTGGGACGGAGAAGAGTGCGGCTTTTCTCAACAGGAAAAGCCGCATGCCGCCAAAATGGCGCCCATGTAGATCGCAGAAGCCCCGTTGTGTGACGAACTCGGGCTAGTAAAGCCCGGCCACCATCCGTAAGCTTCGGCCGGGGTCCCCAAGCCGCGCCGGCGATCCCGGAAAAATCGCTAGGGCGCGTTGGGGTTCGGTGCTGGCGCAGAGGGCGGGACCGTGATGGCGCTGGGGGATGAAGGGGGGCCTTCCACGTTATTTTGATTGCTGGCGGTGACGCGGTACTGCCAGCGCCCGGCGGGAACGCTGGGATCGTGGAAGACGGGCGTGACCAGCAGGGCCGGCGTGAGGCGTGTCCAAATACCGGAGGCGCCGAGGCGGTAAACGCTGTACCCGCCTAAATCCGGAACGGCCAGCGGTTCCCAGGAGAGGTCAACCCCGTTGGGCGTCAACACCACCTGAAGACCTTGCGGAGCGGGAGGCGCAAAGACGTCTCTGGTAGTGATTTCAACCGAGGCGCTTGGCTGGCTGACCACCTGCTCGCGGTTTACTGTGCGCAGGTAATAGATGTAAGTCTGCCCAAACTGCGTGGTGCGGTCGAGAAACGATGTCCGGCGCAGCGGCACATCCGCCAGCGCCTGTGGTCCCGGAGGAGGGGCATTGGCCGGTGAGGCGACGCTGGAGAGAATGCCATTTTCTGCGTTGTGCGCCGATGGATTCGCGGCTTTGGGTTTTGGATTAGTTACCACGGTGCGGTAAACGCGCAGCAGTTCAGGCGCGCTTGCATTTACCGGCGACCAGCGCAGCAACACTCCATGGGGATCGAGCTGCGCCCAGAGGTGAACAGGGGGCGCTGATACGGGGGCGGTGGAAACGATCTGGCGATCTGAAAAGGGCCCGAGCACATGAGCTCTATTGGTAAAGGCCAGATTCAAGATCACGCCCGGCGCTTCACTGAGATCCGGGGAGACGGCAAGCAGCCGAGACAAGGGGACCACCGTTCCTTGCCGGCCAGAGAGCGGCAGAAGGTGGGGGCAATGCAGGCCCTGGCGTAAACCGCCCGCCAATTCTTCTCCGGCGCCGGTGGGGCGAATGCAAAGCATGGGCTCGGCCAGGCCACGCAGCGCCGCGCCATCCGTGGTGCGCAGCACGGCGGGCCAGCGCAAAACGACGTTGGCGCCGTCCCTCTGCGCACTGAACGCTGCGGGCGCAGCGGGAATGTTGGCGCTGGGAGGCAAAGGCGGGCCAGGCTGGCCGCAGCCACTGAACACCAGCCCGGCCAGCGCCGCGGTTAAAGCGCCCTTGAGAGCCCTGCGGAGCGCCGGGAAGCGGTCAACATATAACGCCAACCCAAGGCAGCGGACAATGGCCAATGGCTTTCCGGCAATCTCCGGTGACTGTGGCGAGCGGACCGCGGCGAAGTTGCGCATGCCGCTCCTAGAGAATGTAGCGGGAGAGGTCCTGATCCTTGACGATGCTCTCCAACTGCTTGCCAACGTAAGCGGCATCAATGGTGATTTCTTTTTCCTTCAGCTCGGAGCCTTCAAAAGAAATCTGTTCCAGCACCTTTTCGACAATCGTATGCAGGCGCCGCGCACCGATGTTTTCCGTGGACTCGTTCACCTGAGCCGAGAAGCGGGCAATCTCCTGCAAGGCATCATCGGTGAAGTGCAGCTTGATGCCCTCGGTCTCCAATAAGGCGGTGTATTGCTTGATCAGCGCGCTCTTGGGTTCCTGCAGGATACGCACGAAATCCTCCACGGAGAGCGAGTCCAGCTCGACACGAATGGGGAAACGCCCCTGCAACTCGGGAATCAGGTCGCTGGGTTTGCTGACATGGAAGGCGCCGGCGGCAATGAACAAGATATGGTCGGTGCGGACCATGCCGTAGCGGGTGTTCACGGTAGTGCCCTCGACGATGGGCAGGATATCCCGCTGCACGCCTTCGCGGCTGACGTCGGGACCATGGCTGGATTCGCGGCCGGCGATCTTGTCGATCTCGTCGAGGAAAATGATACCGCCCTGCTCGACCCGTTCGACGGCGATGCGGGTCACCTGGTCCATGTCGACCAGGCGCTGCTCCTCTTCCTGAATAAGGTAGTCCATGGCCTCGCTGACCGGCATCTTGCGTTTCTTGGTCTTGGGGGCAAACAGGTTGGGCAGGACATCCTTGAGATTGATGTCCATGTCTTCCGCGCCCTGGTTGGTGATGATTTCCAGGGAGGGGAAATTGCGTTCCCGGGTCTCGAGTTCGACGACGCGCTCGTCGAGCTTGCCTTCGCGCAGCTGGGCACGCAGCTTCTCGCGGGTGGCGCGGCTGCTGTCGGATTGCGTCTGCGACTCGCCGGGCGACGGCACCACGGCGGGCGTCACGGGAGGAAGCAGCAGATCGAGCAGGCGCTCTTCGGCGTTCTCCTCGGCTTTGGCGGCAATCTCCTCCAGCTTGTCGTCGCGAACCATGTCGATGGCAATCTCGACCAGGTCGCGGATCATGCTTTCCACATCACGGCCGACGTAACCGACTTCGGTGAACTTCGACGCTTCGACTTTGAGAAAAGGCGAGTTGGCCAGACGCGCCAGGCGGCGGGCGATTTCCGTCTTGCCGACGCCGGTGGGGCCAATCATGATCATGTTTTTGGGCATGATCTCCTCGGCCAGTTCCGGGGTGAGCTTCTGGCGCCGCATGCGATTGCGGAGGGCAACCGCGACCGCACGTTTGGCGGCCTGCTGGCCCACCACGTATTTGTCGAGTTCGCCGACGATTTCGCGCGGAGTCAGCGAGTCCAGCGCTGGTGCTTCTTCTTCTGCCGGTACGGGAAGGTAAAGAGCCATAAGAGCTTGAATGGGGAGCTTACTGTGCTTGCTTTTCAGCGGCGGGCCGCGTCGACGGCAGTTCCTCGACGGTCAGATTGTCGTTGGTGTAGATGCAAATCCGCGCGGCAATCTCCAGCGAGGAGACGGCGATGGCATGCGCATCCATATTCGTGTGCAAAAGCAGAGCGCGGGCTGCCGCCGAGGCGTAGGGACCACCGGAACCGATCGCACAAATACCGTCATCCGGTTCAATGATATCGCCCTGCCCGCTGACCAGGAAGGTGTCAGTGGAATCAGCCACGACCAGCAGGGCCTCCAGGTGGCGCAGGGCGCGATCCGTGCGCCAGTCCTTCGCCAGCTCAACGGCGGCGCGGCTCAGGTTGCCGTGGAACTGCTCCAGCTTGCTTTCAAACCGGGCAAAAAGCGAAAACGCGTCCGCTGTAGAGCCGGCAAAGCCGGCCATCACCTTGTTGTTGTAAAGGCGGCGGATCTTGCGGGCACTGTGCTTGATGACGCCTTCGCCGAGGGTGACCTGACCATCAGCGGCCATGACCACGCGGTCACCACGGCGGATACACAGGACCGTTGTGGATCGAATAAGTCTATTCATTTCAATTAATTAGAGCGCATACCGGAAGCTCCCCCTAAAGAGCCGATGAGGCTGGCGGGCGGTCGCCGGAGCGCATGGCATAAAGAACTATAGTAGCGGAAGAAGGTCACGGCGTGCACAGGGAACCGCTAACCGCAGAAGGTAGGGCGGGTGGGGCCGGGTGGAGCCCGCCGCCGGGCCTGGCGATCATCCGCAAGGACTCGGAGGCTCGCGCCAGTGGAGAGCCCCCGGATCGCATGGCATGGTCAATCCATCAGAGCGGATTTATCCAGGGCTCGTTCGATCGCCTGCAAGGAATATCCGCACGTGCCGAACTCAATAGCTGCTTCCAGGACGGCTTCACGAGAACTGCCATAGCCGTGTTCGGCCAGGAAGGCGCGGATGACCTCGCAGGCGGCACCGTAGTCACCGACCAAGTCGAGCAGTTCATTACGGAGAACCTGGATCTCAGCGGGCTGAAACTTGGCCGGAATGGATGAAAGGACGATTCCCTCAGTTGGCATTTGCGCTTCCATAATTCCTCCTCGCTTCCTTTTGCCTGCCGCTCTCGATACGACTCGTGCAATGGAGCTTAGGTTTCAAACCCTGCGCCCAGGGCGCGCAAGTTGTCTGTTGATGAGCACTTCGGCAGGGCTGAGCGGGGACTTGAGAGGCATGGCGCGGGCCGCCGGTGGCGGAGGGCCCCGGCGGGGATGGACTGGCTTGCAGGGGCGTCCCCTCGGTTGAGCATCCGTGGGAGGCCAGCGCAAGCTTGCCAGCGGAAGCTTGCCAGCGGAAGCTGGAATGCGCGGTGGCCTGTACCGCCGGGGGGACATGGGTTATACGGTGACCTCTGCTAGAATGGGAATTGCCAACGCTCGCACCGTACTGGTCGGCGAGTCGAACAGGGGGTGAAGTCCATTGGCAGAAGTTCGCTTGCAGGAGGGGGAATCCCTCGAGAACGCCCTGCGCCGGTTTAAGCGCAAGGTCCAGCAGGAAGACATCATTAAGGAAGTCAAGCGCCACTCCTTCTACCTGAAGCCAGGTGAGAAGATGCGTGTGAAGCAGGCGCTGGCCCGCAAACGCAACCGCAAGAAGGCGCGCCGCGAAAGCGAGTAAGCGCGGCCCAAGAGCGGGATTTCTTAGGCGGCACTAGCCCCTCACTCCCCCCAGGAAGTGAGGGGCTTTGCCATCTTTGCGGAACAATCCAGCTTCTTAATGCATTAATAAGGTCCTCCTTTGGGAGCCCCCCAAATTTATGCCGGTTCCAGCCATCGAGCGGCGTCGCAGCTTTCCACAGGGACGCATTCTTACGCTCATGCTGGTCGTGGCCGTTGGGATGGCCGCGATTGTGGTGCTTTACACCAAAAACAACCACGCGCTGGAAGATGCCCAAGGCTGGGAACACCACAGCTACCTGGTCCTGCAGAGCCTGGATAACATTGATCGCGACCTGCACCGGGCACTGGAAACCGAACACCGCTACATACGCACGGGGCAGGCAGCCGATCTCAGACGCTATCAGATCACCAAGCAGGTGCTGCTGCAGGACCTGAAGGCGAGCCAGTCGCTGGTGGCCGACAATCGCAGTCAGGTTCGCCGGGCAACCGGGCTTGCGACCGCCACTGAAGCGGTGATTGCGGCGCTGGACGCGGAACTGCGGCGGGCGACGGCAACCCCGCATGCGCCTCCGAATGATGTCAGCGCGGGCTTCTGGTCGCATCTGCTCGATCTTTTGCAGCGGCAGCAGGAGCGGGCCACGGCCATGCAACTGGAGGAAGATCAACTGCTCGCCCGGCGCACACAAACCACCGGGGTGCGGCTGCGACACCTGCACTACTGGTTTGACAGCGGCATCGCCCTGAATCTGGCCCTGCTGGCATGGCTGGCGGCGGAAGTGCGGCGGCGCTTTCAAGCGGCGCGGCGCCTGAGCGTGAGCGAGGAGCGGTTTCGATTGCTGGTGGAAGGGGTGCGCGATTACGCGATCCTGCAGCTTGACCAGGAAGGACGAGTGGTCAGTTGGAATAAGGGCGCCGAACGTATTACCGGCTACACGGCGCCGCAGATTCTGGGGCGCAACTTCGCGGTGTTTTACACCGAAGCGGACCGCGCACAGGGCAAGCCCCAACAGGAACTGCGGGCGGCGCTGGAGGGTGGCCGCCTGGAAGATGCCGGCATGCGCGTGAGAGCCGACGGCAGCAGCTTTCAGGCGGAAACCATTATCACTCCCCTGCACAACGAGAAAGGAGAATTGCGCGGTTTCGCCAAAATTACCCGGGATGTCACTGCGGAACGCAATCACCGCCAGGTTTTGGAGGAGCGCAGCCTGTTGCTGGATCTCGCTCCGGCGGCCATTCTGGTCCGCGACGGCGAAGGACATATTACCTACTGGAACCGCGGCGCCGAGCAGCTTTATGGCTGGACGCGCAGCGAGGCCCTGGGAAAGGTTTCGCACGAATTGCTGCAAACCGTCTTTCCAGTGCCCCTGGAAGGGATCGAACGGGAGTTGCGGGAAGCCGGGCGCTGGAACGGCGAACTACGCCACCGGGACAGAACCGGCAATGAAGTCCCGGTTCTCAGCCGTTGGCGGTTGCACTTGACGGGGCAACAGGACTCCGTGCTGGAGGTCAACGCCGACATCTCCGAGCGTAAGCACTATGAGGACACGCTTCTGCGGCAGTCGGAAGAGCTGGAACGTTCCAACCAGGAACTGGAGCGCTTCGCCTTCCTGGCTTCCCACGATCTGCAGGAACCATTACGCATGATCGCCAGCTATACCGAACTGCTCAGCGAGCGCTATGGCAGCCAACTGGACGAACGAGGACGCCGGTATCTGCATTACGCCACCGGGGGCGCGCACCGCATGCGGCTGCTGATCGAAAACCTGTTGACCTACTCACGGTTAAACGCGCCGCGCAAGCAATTGCGGCAGCTCTCCGCCAAGGCGTTGGTGGCCGAGGCGCTGGACAATCAACGCTCCGAGTTGGAGAGCCGCGAGGCCGATGTGGACGTTGCGCCGCTGCCGGAGATTTATGGCGTGGAGAGCGATCTGGTACAGCTCTTTCAGAATTTGATCAGCAACGCGCTCAAGTTCTCTCCCGGCAGGCCGCGCATTGAGCTGGGCTGCACACAGGTGGAAAACCACTGGTTATTCTGCTGCCGCGATCATGGTATCGGCATCGAACCGCGCTTCCGGGAAAAAGTATTTGAAATCTTTCAGCGGCTGAACGCGCGGCAGGAATTTGAAGGCACTGGCATAGGGCTGGCGATTTGTAGGAAAATCGTGGAAAGTCATGGTGGCCGCATCTGGGCCGACGAGACACCCGGCGGAGGCGCCAGCTTTTACTTCACTATCCCCGTGCAGCCGCTGCAGCAAGACGTGCATGCCAATCAATCTCAACATCCTGCTGGTGGAAGATAATCCCGCCGATGCGGAACTGGTGCGGGAAGCGCTGGCGGGGAGCGCCCATCAACTGGAGCATGTTTTTGACGGGGACGCGGCCTTGCAACGGCTACAGAATCCCGATCACCCGATTCCCGATCTGATCCTGCTGGATATCAACCTGCCAAAGATCAACGGCCTGGAGGTTCTGGCGGTCGTCAAGCAGGACCAGCGGCTGCTGCGCATCCCGGTGATTATGCTTACCAGCTCGTCGGCGGCGCGCGACATCAACGCCAGCTACGACCTGCACGCCAATTGCTTTATTAGTAAACCCTTCAGTCCGAAGGAGTTTTTCCGGGTGGTCCGCTCGGTAGAACAATTCTGGTCAAATGTGGCCACCCTTCCGCCGCAGTAGTGAATTCAACTTGCGTTGCGTGCACCTTCCCAGCGCTAGCTCCCCACCAGGCAAAAATGTAGTGACACGTTTTTGCGCATGCTGCTATGATCGTGAATCTTATGCGTGCAGAGTCTACCGGAAGCTACAGCATTGGGGTTGACTTGGGAGGAACCAACCTCCGCATCGCCGCGGTCTCGCGCGATGGGGTCATCCTGGAAAAGATTGCGCTCGATACCGAAGTGGCCGAAGGCCGAGATCGGGTTATCGAAGACATGTGCAACGGCATCAGCGAGCTGGCGCAACGGCTGGGAAAGAAGGAACTGGCCGGCATTGGAGTAGGACTTCCCGGAGTGATCAACCTGCACAGCGGCACGGTGCGGCAGTCGCCCAATCTGCCCGGCTGGGCGGACTTCCCGGTGCAGGCGGAAATCGAGCGGCGTCTGGGCACCAGCGTGTTTCTGGAAAACGATGCCAACTCGGCGGCGCTTGGAGAAAAGTGGGTGGGCTGCGGCAAGAACGTCTCCAGCCTCTGCATTCTAACGCTGGGTACCGGTATTGGGGGAGGACTGATCCTGGACAATCACGTCTGGCATGGGGCGGATGGGATGGGGGCGGAATTCGGCCATATGACCATCGATCCCAATGGCGCGCTGTGCGCCTGTGGCAACCTGGGTTGCATTGAAGCCTACGCCTCGGCAACCGCCATTCAGCGGATGGCACATGCCGCCGTGAAGATGGGCCGCTCGCCGCAGTTGGCCAAAATGGCAGCCGATTACGGGGAGCCGACCTCGGAAATGATTTATCTGCAGGCCAAGCAGGGCGACAAGCTGGCGCTGGAGATCTTTGATCTGGTGGGCCGCTCGCTGGCGGTCACCGTGGGCAATCTGATTAACGCCTTCAATGTGCCTCTGTATGTGCTGGGTGGCGGGGTGGCGCGAGCCTGGGACGTGTTCGGCCCTGCCCTGCTGGACGAACTGCCGCGGCGCTCGGTAGTCTACCGGGCGACGCAGCCGCGCGTAGAGCCGAGCATCCTCGATGCCGATGCGGGGCTGATCGGTTCGGCCTATCTGGCTTTTGCTCGTGGGCAAGGAGTGGCGCAAGCTTACCGGGTTTAGCGCGCTCGCTTCTTCCAGCTTGCCGCAGCCGCACAATGGCCAGCCCTCGACTGCTACCAGAACCAGAATCAGGCAGTCATCCCCTCCCTTTTCCGGGCCGGATTTGTTTTCCTCTGACATCCAGTTGCAGCCCCGAGCGGCATCTAACCACTCGGGGCTAGCTTTCCGGCTGGTCCGGCGAACCGCACGGAGGAGAATCATGAGCCTGCACGGGACCTTGCATGGAAATCTGCAATCGTTCAGCGATGCCGACCTGAAGTCCTACCTCGCCCGGGCCTACGACTTGTACCAGGACCTGCAAGCCGGCCATCCGGCCAAGGCAGAGACGTGGCAGGTGATTTTACAGGTCAGCGCGGAGTTGCGGCGGCGGCGCATTCCGGAAACGTTGATTTGGGCGCAAGCCGCCTGAGGGCTGGCGTTGTCGCGTGGGCGGCTGCATGCTGGCGATGCCCACCACCGCAAACGCCAATTCCCCTCATCTCCAGAAGAAGACTCGGCAGGCCACTCCGGTGGCCGCCCTGACTCTGCGAACTTCAGTCCTCTGAACGCCATGCCCGCCCCGGCTGTTGTCGCTTGCCCCGGAATGGGGCCGCTTTTGTTCCCCCCGCTTCGATGACCTGCGCCACCCCACGTCGCGCGGCACGGCGCGGCGCAGCGGCTGCGGCGATGCGCGGGTTTCGTTTTTCGTTGCCAGCTTAGGTTGACAGCTGGCGGCTGGTTTTCTACACTAGCAATGGAATGAATTTGACTTTCCAGCGCTCCGATTGCCCCCATCATGCCCATCACCATTTGGGCTATGGGCGGAGCTGCGGAAACTGATTCCTTGAGTCAGCGACATTTTCCGGGCCCGCCGTTTTGCGGCGGGCCTTTTTATTTGTCCGCGCAAAGCCTCTTGCCCCGCGCTTGAGAAGCGGCAAAAGCTGCATCATCAGCGCCGGCACGGGCGCCGGGCAGCGCAATTCGCGCCGCCAGGTTTTACGCGCTTTCGAGGTAAACACTAGTGTCAGAAGTAAAACTGGACTTCGCAAAAGAGGGTGGCCTGATTCCCGCCGTCATTCAGGATCGTGGCGGAGACGTGCTCATGGTGGGCTTCATGAATCAGGAGGCGTTTGAGCACACGCTGGCCACCGGCTTTGTCACCTTTTACAGCCGCTCGCGCCGCAAGCTCTGGCTTAAAGGCGAGACCAGTGGCAATCGCCTGCGCATGCTGCGCATCCGCACCGATTGCGACGCCGACGCTCTGCTGATTGAAGCGGAGATGGAAGGCATGCAGGCGGTCTGCCATGAAGGTTTCCGCAGCTGCTTTTTCCGGGAATGGCAGGACGGCAAATTCGCCGATCAGGGCGAGCGCGTCTTCGATCCGGCGCAAGTTTATGGAAAGGGCTGAACCATCGCAATGGCCAAACTACGTCTAGGAATCCCGAAGGGGAGTTTGCAGGACGCCACCGTGCAGCTATTCCAGCGCGCGGGCTATCAGATCTACGTCTCCTCGCGCTCCTATTTTCCCAGCATCGATGATGACGAGATTGAATGCATGCTGATCCGCGCACAGGAGATGGCGCGCTACGTCCAGGACGGTGTGCTGGACGTGGGGCTGACCGGGCGCGACTGGGTAATGGAGAACAATGCCGACGTCGCCACCGTGACCGACCTGGTGTATTCCAAGCAGAGTTTCGGCAAGGTGCGCTGGGTACTGGCGGTTCCGGAAGACTCGCCGGTGACGTCAGTGAAGGACCTGGAAGGCAAAGTGATCGCCACTGAACTGGTGGGCTTTACGCAGCGCTACCTGGCCGCCAACGGCGTCAAGGCGACCGTCGAGTTCAGTTGGGGCGCTACGGAAGTAAAGCCGCCCGTGCTGGCCGACGCGATCGTGGAAGTGACGGAAACGGGCTCTTCCCTGCGCGCCAACAAGCTGCGCATTGTGGAAACGTTGATGGAGTCCAACACGCAAATGATTGCCAACCACGCGGCTCTGCGCGACGCGTGGAAAAGCGAGAAGATTGCCATTCTGAAAATGTTGCTGGAGGGCGCGATTGCCGCCTACGGACAGGTCGGGCTGATGCTCAATGTGCGGCGCGAGCACCTGGAGAAGGTCCTGGAGGTGCTGACCGCGCTGAAGCAGCCGACCATTTCGCATCTCAGCGATCCGGACTGGGTGGCAGTGAACACCGTCATCGAAGAGAAGCGGGTCCGGGAGCTGATTCCGCGGTTGAAGGCGGCGCAGGCGCAAGGGATTGTGGAGTATCCCTTGAACAAGATCGTGATGTAGTTGCGGACGAACGGACGCGGAGCCGCTGAACGGTTAGCTTTTATGGAAATCATTGAGAGCACGAATGGGCGCGCCATGCGGCGTCTGTTGGAGCGCAGTGGCGACGATCTAGCCGCCGCGGCCAAGGTGGCTCGCCGCATCGTGGATGACGTGCGCAAGAACGGCGACCGCGCCCTGCTGAGCTGGACACGCAAGCTGGACAAGCGCGAGCTCTGTCCGCCCGGCCGCAAGAGCAAGGCTGGGGAGCAAACGTTAGTGGTGACGCCGGCGGAAATGGAGGAGGCCTATCGCCGCATTCCATCGAGCTTGCGCGTGGCGCTACGCACCGCGCGGCGCCATGTTGAAACCATGGCGCGCTGGCAGAAGCCGGTTTCGTGGACGCGCCAGGTGACGGCCGGAGTGGAGATTGGACAACAGGTTCGCGCCCTGGACAGCGTGGGATGTTATGTGCCTGGAGGGCGGCATCCGCTGCCGTCGACGGTGATCATGACTGCCGTTCCGGCTCGCGTGGCGGGTGTGGAGCGGGTGGTGGTGTGCTGTCCGCAACCGGTGGACGAGGTACTTGCCGCCGCGCATCTGGCGGGCGTGGACGCGATTTACCGGGTGGGCGGAGCACAGGCGGTTGCCGCTTTGGCCTACGGCACCGAGTCGATTCCGCGGGTGGACAAGATCGTGGGGCCGGGAAACATCTTTGTCACCGCCGCCAAGCGGGAGGTGTGGGCCGATTGCGCGATTGATTTTCTGGCGGGGCCGACCGAGGTGCTGCTGCTGGCGGAAGCGGGGGCCAATCCCGATTTCCTGGCTGCCGACCTGATCGCGCAGGCGGAGCACGACCCGCAGGCAACGGCTTGGCTGGTGACGCCTTCGCGCCGTCTGGGAGAGCGGGTGCTTTCGGCGGTGCGGCGGCAACTGCTGAGCCAACCCAACGAGACCGCCACCCTCGCGCTGGAGAAGCGCGGGGCGATCATACTCACCCCCGGTCTGGACGAGGCGGTGGCGATCGCCAACCGCATCGCTCCCGAGCACATCACGGTGCCGGCGAAGCTGGTGGCGAAAATTCGCAACGCCGGGTCGATCTTTGTTGGCGAATACGCTCCGCAGGCAGTGGGCGACTACATGAGCGGCACCAACCATGTCCTGCCCACGGCGGCGACGGCGCGGCTGCGCGGGGGCCTGTCAGTGGCCGATTTTACCAAGGTGATTACGGTGCAGAAGTTAAGCGCGGCCGGGCTGCGCAAACTGGCTCCGCACATTGTGGCTTTGGCGCGGGCGGAGGGGCTGGAAGGGCACGCCAATTCCGTGGCGGTGCGCGTAGAAGACGAGCGGAAGCCCCGTCGCGGGTCACGTTCGCGCCGGCCGGGCAGAGAGGCGGCACGATGAGCAACCGGCCTTTGCCGCGCGTGCGCCCGGCGATTGAAAAGATGCAGCCCTATCACCCGCCGCTGGAGGGCCGCACCGGGCTGCGCCTGGATTTCAACGAAAACACGCAAGGCTGCTCGCCGGCGGTACTGGAGGCACTGCACAGCGCGACGGCTGAAGACTTGGCGCGCTACCCCGAATACAGCCAGGGTGAAAGCGAAATCGCCGCCAGCTTTGGACACACACCGGAGAGCATGGTGCTCACGAACGGCGTTGACGACGCCATCCTGCTCGCGGTGGAAACGTTTGTGGATCGCGGCGACGAAGTCGTGTTCGTCGAGCCTACCTTCTCGATGTACCGCTTTTACAGCCAGCAGGCTGAGGCGGTGCTGCGCCCACAGCGCTACCTGGAGGCAGAGATTGCGCCAGGGGCGGCCGAGTTCCGCCTGGATATGACGGCGCTGCGCGCAGCGGTGACCGGAAAGACACGCATGGTCTTCGTGGCCAGCCCCAACAATCCAACCGGAACGCTGGCGGATGGAGACGAGCTGGTCCGGCTGGCGGAAGACTTCCCTAACCTGCTGGTGTTTGTGGATGAGGCCTACGCCGATTTCGTCAGCGAAGAGAACCGCGGATTGCTGGATGAGGTGTTGCGCCTGCCCAACCTGCTGGTGGCGCGCACCTTCTCCAAAGCCTATGGGTTGGCGGGGTTGCGGCTGGGAGCGCTCTTCGCACACCCTGCGATGACGCCCACGCTGCGCAAGGCGCATCCCCCGTATAACGTCAACATGCTCGCGGTGATCTGTGGACGGGCGGCGGTGCGGGAACGCGGCTGGGTCAGCAATTATCGCCGGGAGACAATTGCCAGCCGCGGCTTGATCGAAGAGGCGCTGGAACGGCTGGGTATTCCCTACTGGAAAAGCTACGCCAACTTCGTGCTCTTCCAGGCGGGCGCCCACGCCAGCACGTTGCTGCGGGAGTTTCGCGCGAATGGAATTTTGTTGCGCGATCGCCGCGCCGATTACCCGGGCGCGGTACGCATTACCTGCGGCACGGTCGAGCAAACAAAGACAGCGATCACACTGCTGGAAGGCACCTGGAAACGGCTCGCGGCAAGCCCCGCGCCGCCGGTAGCGGCGGAAAAGCCGTGGCTGGTGTTTGATATGGATGGCGTTCTGGTGGAAGTTCGCGACTCCTATCGCCGCGCCATTCGCGAAACCGTTTTCCGGCTGGGCGGAGGAGAGGTCGCCCCGGAAGAGGTGCAGGCGCTCAAAAATCAGGGCGGATTCAACAACGACTGGGACCTCACGCAAGAGATCTTGCGGCGCCGCGGCAAGGAGTTTCCCTATGCGCAGATCGTGGCGGCCTTCAACCAGGTGTATCGCGGCGACAACGGGAACGGACTCATCCAGTGCGAGCGCTGGCTGTTGCCCACCGCGTTGTTGGAACAGCTTCAGCAGTATTACCGGCTGGCCATCTATACGGGACGGCCGCGCGAGGACGCCGAATTTGTGCTGCGCCGCTTCGCGGTGACCGGGTATTTCGAGAAGCTGCTGGCCATGGAAGACGTCGAGCGCGGCAAACCCGATCCGGAAGGTCTGCTCTGTCTGGGGCAACAGTTCGCGCCGGCCCGGATGGCGGCTTATATCGGCGACACCGTCGATGACGCGCGTTGCGCCCGCTCCGCCGGAGTGGCCTTCCTGGGAGTGTTGCCCTCGGATCATTTGAGCTTCCAGGTCATGCGGCAACTATTTGAGAAGAACGGCAGCCTCGCCGTTCGCGAAAACGTGGCGCAAGTAGCGCAGGCCGTGCTGGCAGGAGAGATTTCGCTGGAAAGGAGCGCCGCAAAAATATGACCAATAACGGTAAGAAGCCGGCTGTTTCCGGTGCGGCGGCCCGGCGGACAAAACCGGGGAACGGCAAAGGCGCGGTGAGCGTTGGCAGAGCTGGGACGCGCAGCCCAGGCGCCATCCGGCAGGCCAGTCTGCGGCGCCACACACGCGAAACGCAGATCGATCTGGAACTCACCGTGGATGGCGCCGGCGCCTACCAGATCTCCACCGGGATCCGCTTTTTCGATCACATGCTGGAGTTATTCACCCGGCATGGCGGTTTTGACCTGACCCTTAAAGTGGTGGGGGACTTGGATGTCGACCAGCACCACACGGTTGAAGACACCGGCATCGCGTTGGGCAACGCTTTTGACCAGGCGCTGGGAGACCGCAAGGGGATCAATCGCGCCGGGTACTTTCTGATGCCGATGGACGAAACGCTCGGTTTGGCGGCGGTCGACCTCAGCGGGCGTCCGCACGCGGTCACGGAGACCAAAGTCCGCACAGTCAGGGTAGGCGACCTGCAGACCGAACTGGTGCATGACTTTTTTGACGGCTTTGCCATGGGGGCGCGCGCCAACGTGCATGTCAAGACAGTCTACGGACGCAGCAATCACCACAAGATCGAGGCCATTTTCAAAGCCTTCGCGCGTGCGCTCCGGAACGCCTGTTCGCGGGATGAGCGCATGAAGGATGTTTTGCCGAGCACGAAAGGACTGCTTTAAGAAAGCTGCCAGGCATGGGTGAGCACACAGAAAAACGCGACTTCATGATCGCGCTGATCGATTACGGGGCGGGCAACGCCGCTTCGGTCAGCAAAGCCTTGAGTTATCTCGGGGCACGGCACGAGCTTACCGCCGATGCGGAGGTGGTGCGGAAAGCGGACAAGGTCATCCTGCCCGGGGTTGGGCACTTTGGCTCGATGCTGGAGGCGCTCGACCGGCGCGGGCTGCGGCAGCCGGTCCTGGAGGCCATTGCGCAGGGGAAACCCTTTCTCGGCATTTGCGTGGGTTTGCAGGCGCTTTTCGAAGGCAGCGAGGAGGCGCCCGGCGTTGCCGGCCTTGGGGTGTGGCGCGGACAGGTGCGCCGCTTTCAGCCCGGGGTGAAGGTGCCGCACGTGGGCTGGAGCCCGGTGGTGGGACTGCGCCCATCGCGGATGCTGGCCGGGTTGGGATCTAGCCCCGCCTTTTATTTCACCCACTCCTACCACGCGCCCGTAGGAGAAGAAACGACTTATGCCGGTCACTATCCCGAGCCGTTTGCGGCAGTGGCCGAGCGCGACAACGTCTACGCGGTGCAGTTTCACCCGGAAAAATCCGGCAAGGCCGGTCTGGCGGTGCTGACCAACTTTGTCACGCTGCCGCGCGTGGCGCCGGTGGCGGTGCGGCCTCCAGCGGCGATCCAGCGCACGCCGGCACGCCGTATTATTCCCTGCCTCGATGTCCACCAGGGGCGGGTCGTCAAGGGCGTGAACTTTGTGGCGCTGCGCGACAGCGGCGATCCGGCGGAACTGGCCGCGGCCTACAACCAATCCGGCGCGGACGAACTGGTGCTGCTGGATATCTCCGCGTCACACGAGGCGCGGCCGATTTTAATTGAGACAGTGCGGCGCGTGGCGCGCGAGTTGTTCATCCCCTTCAGCGTTGGCGGCGGTGTGCGGAAACTGGAGGATGCGGGCGAGATCCTGCAGGCCGGGGCTGACAAGGTCAGCGTGAACACGGCCGCGGTGCAAAACCCGGCACTGATTACGGAACTGGCGGGCGCCTTCGGTTCGCAGGCGGTATTGGCGGCCATCGACGCTCGACGGAGAGCGGGGGGCGGATGGGAAGTGTTCATTCACGGCGGCCGCACCCCGACCGGAAAAGACGCGGTCGAGTGGGCGCGGGAGGCCGAGCAGCGCGGAGCGGGCGAGATCCTGTTGACCAGCATGGATCGTGACGGGACCAAGAGCGGCTTTGATTGCGAGCTCACCGCAGCGGTCAGCCAGGCGGTCCAGATACCGGTAATTGCCTCGGGCGGCGGGGGTAAGCCCGGCGATTTTGTTCATGTTTTCCAGGAAGGGCGCGCCGACGCGGCGCTGGCCGCTTCTATTTTTCACTTTGGCGAGATCGGCATTCGCGATTTAAAGCAGGAACTTGCCGGCCGGGGCATTCCCATGCGCATGCGCTGGTAGCGGACTTCCATGATCATTCCCGCAATCGACTTCCAGGGCGGCACGGTGGTGCAGCTCATTCAGGGCGAACAGAAGGCGCTGGAGCGCGATCTCCAGGAAATGCTGGAGCTGTTTCGCGGCTTTCCGGTTCTGCAGATCATCGATCTGGACGCCGCCAAGGGCGAGGGCAACAACGGCGCGCTGGTGGAGCGCTGCTGCCGGGCGGGGTACCGCGTGCGCGTTGGCGGCGGCATCCGCTCGGTGGAACGCGCGCGGCAGGTGCTGGATTGGGGAGCCGAACAGGTCATCGTTGCCAGCGCGGCGTTTCGCGACGGTAAACCGGACTTTGCGTTCCTGGAATCTTTGCAGGCGCTGCGGCGCGAGCATATCATGCTGGGCGTGGACGCCCGTAACGGGCAGGTGGCGGTGGGCGGCTGGCGGAAGCTGTTGCCTCTAACCAGCGTGGAAGCCGTCCGCTTGATGGAACCCTACACGGCGGAGTTTCTCTTCACCAACGTCGATACCGAGGGGCTCATGCAAGGGATTCCGCTGGACCGTGTGCGCGAGGTACGCGCCGCCACCAACGCCGGGTTGACGGTGGCCGGGGGTATCTCTTCCCTGGAAGAGATTGACGCTCTGGAGGCGTTGCGCTGCAACAGCGTGCTTGGCATGTCGCTGTATACGGGCAAGCTGCCGCTGGAAGTATTGCGGCAACGAGCCATGCAGGCCGCGAACAAGCAGGTTACGGCTGTTGACCACTGATCGTCTGAGCAGGAGAGGGGAAGACGCGCTTCAGGTGAAGCCAGCAGACAGTCGCCCAAACGAATCATCCAAGAAGGAGTAGGCCATGCCCATCCTCGAACAGATTACTAAAGACATGACAGCCGCGATGAAAGCCAAAGACGAACTGCGGCTGTCGACCTTGCGCATGATCAAAAGTGCCATCAAGAACCGGGAAATCGACAAGCGCCAGCCGCTCACCGATCCCGAGGTCATGCAGGTGCTCGCCACCCAGATCAAGCAGCGCGAAGACGCGGTGACGCAGTTTCAACAGGGCGGACGCCAGGAACTGGCCGATAAGGAACGCAAGGAAATCACCATCATCAATGCCTATCTGCCGCAGGCGCTCAGCGCCGGCGAGGTGGAAGCAACGGTGCGCGCCGCGATTCAGGAAACGGGCGCCAGTTCCGCCAAGGATATGGGAACGGTGATGAAGGCGAGCATGGCGAAGTTTCAGGCCGCCAACCAGCGCGTAGACGGAAAACTGGTCAGTGAAACGGTGAAGCGGCTGTTGGGCTGAGCAAATATCCGAAGATTCCGGAGGGCGACAACATGCCGGAAACCGAGGTACAGACCAAAGCGGCACAAATGTCGCCGTGGACGGGCCCGGATGTACTGTTTGCCTGGCTTTTCGCACAGCTTGCCGCAATCGTTCTGCTGCTGCTTGGGTTGGGCAAAAAGGGGCTTGGGCGCTGAGGCGAAGTCAGCGGCCCAGCTTGGCTTCTATACTCAAAATCAGGAGCGCGGCTATTGGATAACCTGACGCACACGCTGGTGGGCATTGCGCTTTCGCGCGCCTTCTTCAAAAAGCGCACGGCTTACGCGACCACCGCCCTGATCTTCGCCGCCAATGCTCCCGACCTGGACATCATTGGCGGCCTGCGCGGCATTGCCTACCTGGCGCGGCATCGAGCGCTTACCCACTCGCTGATTTTCCTCCCCGTCTGGACCATCGCTATTGCCTTCGTCTTGCGCTGGGCAACACGGCGGCGCGCACGCCGGGACTCCAGCACTATAGTTCCGGGGTGGGGAACGCTGCTGGCGGTAGGCTTGGTGGGGGTGGGATCGCATCTCCTGCTGGATTTGACCAACAGTTACGGAATACGCATTCTCTATCCGCTGAACACTCACTGGTATGCCTGGGACATCAGCCCGATCATCGATCCCTGGCTGTGGCTGATCCTGTTTGCCTTCCTGCTGCTGCCCATGCTGTTTGGGCTATTGGCGCGGGAGGTCAGCAGCGGGCTGGCCAAGCCGCGTTATCAGACCAGCGCGCTACTGGGATTGCTCGCGGTCTGCGGCTGGTGGGGATTGCGCGCCTATGGGCATGCACGGGCGTTGACCGGCATCGAGGGCCGGCTTTATGGCGGCGAAGCGCCATTGGTGGCGGCGGCAATGCCCACTTTCGGCAGCCCCTGGCGCTGGGGCGCCATTGTGGAAACGTCGCACAACGATTGGCTCTTTACCGAAGACGCCCACACCGAAGCCCGGGATCCCGATGCTCCCGAGCAGGAGCTCCCGCGCGCTCCCATGAGCAATGCCATTCGAGCGGTGGAGCAGACGCACCCGGCAAAGGTGTTCTTGAACTTCTCGCGTTTTCCCTGGATTGAAGTTCTGGCGCAGCCAACACCCAACGGACTGAACCAGGAAGTGATCCTCACGGACCTGCGCTTCTACAACGTGGAGCGGGGACCGGGGATGGCGCTGAACGCCCTAGTCAATCCTGGAAACCAGGTAGTGAGCGAACACTTTCAGTGGCGCGGCGCCGGGGAGCGGCTGAAACGCGCCGCCAAATAGAAAGCCGGAGCAGGACTGGCATCCTGCCCCGGCTTTCAAAAGCTGTCTGTGTGCCTGGACTTTAGGCCTTGGCCTTGAGCTGGTTATAGGCCAGCGTGAGGCTCGACTTGTAGCGGTCGGCGGCGTTGTGGTGCAGCACACCCTTCTGGATCGACTTGTCGATGGTGACCAGGGTGGGGACCAGGAGCTGGTCTGCCGTGCTCTTATCGCCTTCGGCCAGAACGGCGCGGAACTTCTTGATGGCGGTGCGCAGCCGGCTGGTGTTGGAACGGTTGCGGGCGGTACGGGTACGGGTCTGACGGACGCGCTTCAGTGCTGACGGATGATTTGCCATGTTGTGTCTGGGGTCGCTGGGACCCAAAACTCCCTTGCTGGTAAATCCCTATTGTACATGAAGTTGCGCCGCAACGCCAAGGCTGGGTTGGGGATGACTGCCGAGACCGGAAAAACGCGATGTTAAGTTGCCAGCCAACAATTCCTGTATCGAGAAGCGGGCCCTGGGGCGCGTCCTGTTTGCCCCCCGCCCAGAGTTGGCAGAGAAAATCGCGCCGCGACCTGCCACCCGGATCCGCTGTACGCATCTAAAGTATAGGAAAGGCAGGGGAAAACGTCTTTGGGAGGCCGGAATGCGCTTTTCCTGTTGAAGGGCATTGACCCGGAGCCAGACGCGTAGTACGCTGCCTTGCAATTCCCTGTCAGGCGGACAGGGAGTGGACTCAATGGTACTTTTGACAGCCGTTTCAGGGGACGATCAGCACCGGGATCATTGCTACCAGGATGGCTACCAAGATGGCCATACAAGCTTGGTGCCTGGCCGCCACGCTCGTCCTCGCCGTACCCATCCCCACAACAATTTGATTTGCCCTCAGGAGGAGGCATGCCATGGACTCCATCAGCGGAGCCGCAGCGGCGTTCTATGAAAAAAAGCATTGAGCTCAGCGGCGGCGTCGAGTCGCTCTTCGGCACCCTGGACGAAAACCTGCGTCTTCTGGAA
Organism: Acidobacteriota bacterium; assembly: GCA_027459505.1. Lineage (GTDB taxonomy): Bacteria > Acidobacteriota > Terriglobia > Terriglobales > SCQP01 > DAIDIE01. The sequence goes on along the minus strand of DAIDIE010000029.1, from coordinate 144,637 downwards.
AAGGGGCTGCAACTCCGTATCTCGTTGGCTTCCGACGCGATTGAAGTGGAGGGGCCGGAAAGCAGTGTCGCGCGCATGGAAAGCATTGTGGTCGACTACGAGCGCCTGCGCCGCGAGGGCCACCAGTTCCAGAACGGCGATCTGCGCTCCTTACTGCAAGTTGTAGTGGACGATCCCAACGTTGCGCTGCACGGGCTGGCGCAGAGCGGAAAACAGCGCTCGTTCGGAAAAAAGGTTCTGCAGCCCAAGACCGCTAATCAGCGCCGCTATCTGGACGCGATCGGCCGCAATGACATGGTGTTTGGGATCGGGCCCGCGGGCACCGGCAAGACATACCTGGCCGTTGCCATGGCCGTCTCCGCCCTGCTCAACAAAGAGGTAAACCGCATCGTGCTGGCGCGTCCGGCGGTGGAAGCGGGCGAAAAGCTCGGCTTTTTGCCGGGAACTCTGCAGGAAAAAGTGGACCCGTTCCTGCGTCCGCTTTACGACGCACTCTATGACCTGCTCGACTCCGAGAAGGTGGAGCGTTTATTGGAGCGCAACACCATCGAAATCGCGCCCATTGCGTTCATGCGCGGACGCACGCTCAATGACGCCTTCATCATCCTCGACGAGGCCCAGAACACCACCCAGGAGCAGATGAAGATGTTCCTCACGCGTATGGGGTTCAACTCCAAAGTGGTGATTACCGGCGATATTACGCAGATCGATCTGCCGCAAGGCAAGCCCAGCGGATTGCTGCAAGCCATCGACGTGCTGGCGCGGGTGAACGGAATCGCGATGATCTACTTCGACGACCATGACGTGGTGCGGCACAACCTGGTGCAGCAGATTGTACGCGCCTACGACGAACATCGCGAACAAAGGAACCTGCAACTACCATTGCTTCCCGAAGAAGGCGATGTGGTGGTCACGGCGGGAGGCGCTCAGCCGGCTGTGGTCCAAAGGGAGGCCGAGTTGGCCGCTCCGGTGGCGGTAACCAGCCCAGGCAATTCCGGGAACCGGATATAGTGAAAAGGTAGCGATTGGTGCCACGATCCTGCAACGATCGATCGTTGCAGGATCGTGGCAGGATCGTGGCAGGATCGAAGCAGCGATCGAAGCATAGACCAAAGCAGCAGGCGCAGTCTCAAGCGACGCCGCCATCGACCATGGACGAGCCCCCAGAACCCGAATACCAAGTCTTTCAGCACCACTCTACCGGATGGCGCATGGCAATCCGCCATGGCTCCGCGGAGCGAGCGGGTGTGCGGCGATGATTCTGTTGCAGCATTCTCGCCGCAAGCTTTCACTCGCCCCACTGCGCCAGTTTCTGCGCCAGGCGCAGGAGTTAGCCGCCATTGAGCGGCGGGTGAATGTCTGCCTGACTGACGACGCCAGCGTTCGTTCCCTGAACCTGCAATACCGTGGGAAGGACGCGCCGACGGACGTGCTGTCATTCCCGGCGGCTTGGGAACAGTTCCCTGCCTCAGGTGAATTCGACGAGGACTTTTCCCCGGATTATCTTGGCGATCTGATTGTTTCGCTGGACACAGCGGAGCTGCAGGCCGAGCGGCTGGGTCATTCGGTTGAAACGGAAGTGCGCGTGCTGATCCTGCACGGACTGCTGCATTTGAACGGCATGGACCACGAGACCGACCGGGGGGAGATGCACCGCCTGGAAGAGACGCTGCGCCGGCAATTGGGTCTGCCTTGCGGCCTGATTGGACGAACGCAGAGGCGTTCACCGGCCGCCAAACGCGCTCCACGCGAACGCTCGGCTGAAGGCACGCCCAAATCCAGGAACGAAGCGAAGCGCCGAAGCCGGGCGCGGGTAAAGGGGACGGGACCATCCACGGCTTCACCGCGATCCTCTGTAACAGCCGCAAAAGGGGCTCCCCATCCGAAGCGGGCCGCCAAGGCCCCCCAAACGGGTGGGGTGCGACAGGCGGCGGCTCACCGGACCACGGCAGCTCCCGCACCAAAGTCGCGCGGGAAGAAGGCAATCAAGAGCACTGGCGTGGGGAGGGGACGATGATCCTCGTTGTTTTTATCTGCGCCGCGCTGCTTTACACGCTGTTCTCTTACGTGGACCAGCTTTACCGCGAGCGTGGCCGTCTTCTGGACCGGCAAGCCCAGGAGGCGCTGGAGCACTTTGCCGAGCAGGTGCAGAAACGTATCCGGGTGCCTGACGAACAGATTGCGCTGGCCTCTCAACTTTGGGTAGGGGGCAGCCTGATTACGATGGGCATCTCCGGAACCCTGCTGTTACTGGCGGGTCAGGCACAGCTTGCGGACTGGGCCGTGGCTCTCGTGCTGTTGGGAGCGCTCATCGTCTTTTGCGGGCAGGTCATTCCAAGCGGATTGATGGTGCGGACATCGGGGACCTGGCTGCAGCGCTTGTTGCCACTGCTGCGCGTGGCGGTGTTGATCATCATGCCCGCGGTGGTGATCACCCGTTTTCTACTTTCGCTCGCCTCGCTCAACGAGCATGCGGTTGAACCCGATCCTGAGCAGCAGCGCGAGTCGGAGATAGAAGCGTTGGTGGAAGCGGGCGCCGAAGAGGGCATCATTGAAGAAAGCGATCGCGAGCTGGTGCAATCGGCTCTGGAGTTTGGCGACAAGCGGGTGCGCGAGGTAATGGTGCCCCGCCCGGATGTCATCGCCATCTCCGCCGACTCGTCGCTGGCGGAGCTGAAAGCGATGCTCAGAGGCTTATCCAAGAACAAGCATGTGGAACGTTTGCCGGTTTATGAGAAAGACATTGACCATGTCGCGGGAGTGGTGACCGTGCACGAACTGCTGCACGTGCCCGACACAGAACTTGCCAGCCAGACGGTACGCTCGCTGACGCGGCCGGTACTGTTTGTACCGGAAAGCAAGAGTACCGCGGATCTCATGCGCGAATTGCAGCAGGAGGGCATGCAGCTCGCGGTGGTGATTAACGAGTACGGCAGCGTTGCCGGCGTGGTTACCATGGACGATCTGGTCGAGGAGATTGTGGGCGAGATGCCCGAAGAGGCCGGCCACCCTACGCCGGAATGGATCGAAGAGTCGCCACGACAGTTTGTGGTGGATGGCACGCTCGATCTGGACACCCTCAACGAACTGATGAATACTCATATCGAAAGCCGCGAAGCCACTACGGTGGGAGGTTTCCTGGCGGAAACGACCGGGGCGATCCCTCAGCGCGGCGAGAAGCTTCAGACGCAGGGGCTGGAGTTCGAAGTTCTCGAAGCCAACGCGGTGCGCGTGCTGCGGCTACGGGTTCGAAGTCTTGAACCGGCGGCACTGGAATCGGGCTCCGGGGATCAGGGCAGCGGTTCGGCTCACCAAGGCAATGGGCCGGTCGAGCCCGGAGACACGCTCCCTATCGAAATGGTTCCTGACGAGCGTGGCGGAAAGCGGCCGCGCGCCAATTCCCTGCTGGCAATCACGTTGAATCAGCTCGCGCAGCGCATTGGCCGCGAAGCCGGGGCGGCGGAGGCCCAGAAAGGCAGATCAGCGTGAAAGGCGTCCTAAAAATCGAATGCCCGGATTGCGGCTCTACACTCCATGTGGACGCCGAGAGCGGCGCAATCATTGACCACCAGCCACGCAGCCGGCCCAAAGTGGATCTGGACCTGGGGGAAGCGGCCCGGCAGTTGAAAGAGAGAGAGGCGCAGCGGCACGAGCTCTTCCAGAAGTCGGTGGCTGCCCAGAAGCGCCGGGAAGAGTTGCTGCGGGAAAAGTTTGAAGAAGGGCTGCGGCGCGCCCGCAATGAGCCCGCGCCGGACAAACCGCTGCGGGATTTCGACCTGGACTAAGCGTTACGCCCGATCCACGCGGCGGGGTTACCTCCGGATAATGGAGCGGCTGGAACACCCCTGCGGCCGGTACGGCCTCTAACGCGAGCCGCCAAAAGGACTTGCACGCGAGTAGTTGATTTGTGTTATGCTGTGGCTTCTACCACTCCGAACGGGCTTGAAAGCATTACTTCCCGTTTCTCCGGAACATCTTTTTACCGTAGAAGGCTTGTACGTTAAAACTCCCGCCCGCCGGGTTCCCGGCGTTTGAACATTCTCGAATCTCCCTCCTCCCCGATATATCCGCATGACCATCGCTGAACTGAAGGAAAAGAACATCACCGAACTCACCCGCATTGCCCGCACCCTGGAGCTGCCAGGCGCCAGCGGCATGCGAAAGCAGGATCTCATCTTCAAGATTCTGCAGGCACAGAGCGAAAAAGAAGGCCACATCTTTGCCGAGGGCGTGCTGGAAATCCTGCCCGACGGCTATGGCTTCCTGCGCTCTCCGGATTACAACTACCTGCCCGGCCCGGACGACATCTACGTTTCGCCATCGCAGATCCGCCGCTTCGACCTGCGGACGGGAGACACCATCTCCGGCCAGGTGCGGCCGCCGCACGAAGGCGAAAAGTATTTCGCCCTGGTCAAGATCGAGGCCATCAACTTCGAGGGGCCGGAAGAAGCGCGTAACAAGATCCTGTTCGACAACCTGACACCGCTCTACCCTAACGAGCGCATCAAGCAGGAGACCACACGCGAAAATATTTCCGGCCGCATCATGGACCTGCTGACGCCGATCGGCAAGGGGCAGCGCGGACTGATTGTGGCCCCGCCTCGCACCGGCAAGACCATGCTGCTGCAGGCCATCGCCAATTCCATCACCACGAACCATCCCGAGGTCGTGCTGATTGTGCTGCTCATTGACGAGCGGCCGGAAGAAGTGACCGACATGCAACGCACGGTGAAGGGCGAGGTGATCAGCTCTACCTTTGATGAACCCGCCTCGCGGCACGTGCAGGTGGCCGAAATGGTGATCGAAAAGGCCAAGCGCTTGGTCGAACACAAACGCGATGTCGTCATCCTGCTGGATTCGATCACGCGTCTGGCGCGCGCCTACAACACCGTGGTTCCGCCCTCGGGCAAGGTGCTGAGCGGCGGCGTGGACTCCAACGCACTGCAGCGGCCCAAGCGCTTTTTCGGCGCCGCCCGCAACATCGAGGAAGGCGGTTCGCTGACCATTATCGCGACCGCGTTGATTGAAACCGGCAGCCGTATGGACGACGTGATCTTCGAAGAGTTCAAGGGCACCGGCAACATGGAAATCATTCTCGATCGCAAGCTGGTCGACAAACGAGTCTTCCCCGCTATCGACATCCAGCGCTCCGGTACCCGAAAGGAAGAGTTGCTCATCCCCAAAGACGAACTCAATCGCATTTGGGTGCTGCGCAAGGTGCTTAATCCGCTGTCGGTAACGGAATCGATGGAGTTGCTGCGCGACAAGCTGCTCAAAGCCAAGAGCAACGGCGACTTCCTCGCGGCAATGAACACGCTTTAAACGCCGGTCCATACACCGAACCTGCGCCAATCAGAATAGCAAAGCCCGGGAACACTTGTTCCCGGGCTTTTGCGTCTTGAGGGAGGACGTCAGCAAAAGCGGCGGGTCAGGAGAGCAGACAATTCAGGGCGGCTAGTGCGGCAATGCCGGCGGTTTCAGCGCGCAGGATGTGCGGACCGAGCGAGACGGGCAGGAGACCGGCCTGACTGGCGGCAGCCGCTTCATCCTCAGTCCACCCACCCTCGGGGCCGGCAATGAGCTCCCACTGGTTCGCTTCCACAGGACTCACCACATCGCGCAGCAGAGGCGCCCCGGAGAACTCGCTCAAGAAAAGGCGGACCCGGCCGGTATTCTGCTCCGGTTGCGCGGCCAGGAACTGTTTCCATGTTTGCGGATCCAGTAAGGCGGGCGCAGCGGCCTGGCGGGATTGCTGCGCAGCCTGCAATAGCAGCTTGCGCCAGCGCTCGGTCCGTTTGATCGCGGCGGCGGCAAGGTGTGCTTCCGTGCGCCTGGTAATCAGCGGCTGAATTTCGGTAACGCCCAGTTCCGTGGCTTTTTCCAGCAGCCATTCAAACCGGTCGAACTTGAAAATCGACGGGCACAGCCTTATCGATATTGTCCGTTCCCGTGCGGGCACGGGCTCGCCCAGCGCAAATCGAATCGCCTGGCCATCGACCGCATCGACGGTGGCCAGAAAAACGTCCCCGTCCACCGCCAGTTCGTATTGCTGGCCGGGAGCGACGCGCAGCACCGAGCGAAGATGGTGTACCTCGGGTCCGCGAATCCAGGCTTGCTGACCTGACCGCGCGGAAGCGAAGAAGCGGCGCCGGCTCATGGATGCCGCCTAGGCAAAAAAGTCCTTTACCTTGTCCAGCAAGCCGCGGTCGCGAGGCTGATTGTTGTGGGGCATGAGGTCGCGGAGTTGCTCAAACAACTGGCGCTGCTCGCGGGTGAGCTTCTGCGGGGTCTCGACATGGGCGACCATGTGCAGATCGCCGCGGCCGCGGCCATTGACGCGCGGCACGCCCTTGCCGCGCAAAACCGGCAGCTCCGCTCCACTCTGAATGCCGGCGGGAACACTCACCTTCTCTTCTCCCCAGGGCGTCGGGATGACCAGATCACAGCCCAGCGCCGCCTGCGGGAAGGAAAGAGGCACGCTGCAAAACAAGTCCTGGTCGCGACGTTCGAAGATCGGGTCGGGCTTGATGTGCAAAACAACAAAGAGGTCGCCACGACTTCCGCCCAGCGTACCCGCCTCTCCTTCACCGGAGATGCGCAACTGGTTGCCATCGTCAACACCGGCGGGAACGGGCACCGCCCTGGTGACCTGTTGCTCGGCCCGGCCCTTCCCTTTACAACGCGGACAAGGATCACGATTGACGCGCCCAGCGCCCATGCAGGCGCTGCATGTGCGAGCCACACTGAAAAATCCCTGCTGGAAGCGCACCTGGCCGCGGCCGCCGCAGGCCTGGCAGGTAGACGGCTGCGCGCCGTTGCGCCCGCCGTGCCCTTTGCAATCGCCACACTCTTCTAAGCGGCTGAACTTGAGGGTCTTCTCGACCCCTTTCAACGACTCCTCGAAGGTGATTTCCAGGTCGTACCGGAGGTCGCTGCCACGCTGCGGCCGGTTGCCGCGCCGGCCGCCCCCGCCGAACAGGTCCCCGAAACCGAAGATGTCGCCAAAGATGTCGCTGAAATCGGTGAAGACCGAGGGATCAAAGCCAGCGCCGGAACCGTTACCGCCGCCACCAAAGGCGGCATGGCCAAAGCGGTCGTATTGCGCGCGCTTCTGCGCGTCGGCTAGTACGCTGTAAGCCTCCGAGGCCTCCTTGAAGCGCTCCTCCGCCTCCGCTTCCGCGTTGCGGTCGGGATGGTACTTCATGGCTAGCTTGCGATACGAGCTCTTGATGTCTCCATCGGAGGCGTCGCGAGCCACTCCGAGTACCTCGTAATAATCCCGCTTCTCTGTCATAGGCATAATACTTACCTGCAACGCGCCATGCTGGCCAGCTCAGAATACGCGGAAGACAACTCACACGCTTGTAAAGCACCGGGCATCAGCGCCTAACATCTACCAGGGAGTGGGGCTAAAGCCCCGGCATCGGAGGGAGCTAGCGGCAGCCCTAGCAAGGGCTCCCTGGCCTTCCGTCCTAATTGTTGGTTCAATCGCTTTTCTGCTTTTCGTTCTGCGCCACGCGCACCATGGCAGGACGCAGCAGCTTCTCTTTATACCGGTAGCCGCGCTGCAGTTCCTCAACGACGTGGTGGTGCGGGACGTCCTCGGTCTCGACCATTTCGACGGCTTCGTGCACGTGCGGATCGAACGGTTCACCCGCCGCCGGAACGGCTTCCAAACCTACGCGGCGCATCGCGTCCTGCATTTGGCGATAGATCAGCTCCATGCCTTTACGGAAGGTCTCCGGAGAGCCGCCCGCCTGCAGGGCGCGTTCGAACCCGTCAGCAATGGGCAGAAACAGTTGCAACGCATCCAGGGCGCCCAGAATACGCTGCTCGCCCAATTCTTTTTGGGTACGCTTGCGGAAATTGTCAAAGTCCGCCATGGCGCGCAGCAATTGATCGCCCATCTGGTCGCGCTCGGACTTGAGCCGGCGGACTTCTTCCTCATGGCGCTGCTGCAGCACTTCAGCCGGATTCAGCTCTTCCTGCTCACCGGCCGGATTTCCGGCTTGAGCCTCAAGCCGGCCTTCTTTGGTCTCTGTCGTCTCACTCATAATCGACATTCCTCAAGTTTCTTCCCGATGCCCCCCTGGCGCGGGCCGCGCGTCCGTGGAGAACGCAGGCTCAGTCCAACTCCTGCGAGAGCACCCGCTGGAACACGTCGCGGACGCTGCAAACGGCGCTGACCGCCCGTTCGTATTCCATACGCGTGGCACCCAGAATGGCGATGGTGCCGCCACGCAGATCGCTGGCGATGTAGGGGGCGGCTATCAGGGCAAATTCCGGCAGATTCTGCTGCTCCAATCCCACTTCAATGCGCACCGCGGAGGAATCGCGCTGGTTCGCCTCCAGGATGCCCGAGAGCAGGCCGAGCAGTTTTTCCCGCGTGGTTAACGCGGATAAGATGCCCGCCATCCGCTCATGGTCGCGCAGCACGCTCAACAGATGTGAGGTGCCTTCCAGGTAGACCTCGCCCCTGTCCTGCATCTCCAGGACGCCACAGTGGTAAAGCACCAGCACACGCTTGAGCAGCTCATCGTAGGCGGCGCGATCCTCATCGATGCGGCGGATCAGCTCGCGGCGGATGCGCTGCAAGGTCCAGCCTGGGAAAGCGGCATTGAAATAACGGGCGGCGGCGTCCAGCTCATCCTGCGAATAGTCTTCCGGCAAGCGCGCCACGCGTTCGCGCACCTGGCCATCGCCGGCGATCAAAACGGCGAGCACGCGCCGGCCGGTGAGGCGGATAAAGCGCAAATGCTTCAAACCGGCATCAGTCCAAGGCGCCACCAGCACCAGACCCATCTGCTGGGTCACGTCGGAGAGGAACTGGCAGGCCCGCGCCAACAGATCGGGACCTTCATTGACGCCGTCCAGGGCGCGGTGCAGCCGCTCAGCGTCCTCGGCGGATAAATGGCGTGGCTGGACGGAGAGCGCCTGCGCGTACATACGGAGTGCAAGCAGAGTGGGAACACGCCCAGCAGAGGTATGCGGCTGGTGCAGTAGTCCCTGGTCCTCCAGCGCCGCGAGAATGTTCCGGATAGTGGCCGGACTCAGCCCATCACTGCGCTGCTGGGCCAAGGTACGCGAGGCGACTGGCTCGCCGGTGCTCAGATATGCTCCCACCACCGCGCGCAAGACTTCGTCCTGACGCGGCGTCAGAGATGATTGGGGTACCGGATTGAAATGGCCCTCTGGCATTGGCTCGTTTTTGCAGGCGGCTCTCCAATTCTTTGATGGGAAAGCACTTAACGCCTAGCTCTATTTTAAAGACACGCGGCCTACGAGGCAAGCACATGGAGTGACGGTCGCCTCTTCTGCTAGCTAGACTTCCCGGCGCCGCCACAAGTTACGGAGTTGCTCCATCGCCAGTTCGGGAGCCAGAGAGCGCCGCGCGATGGCCGACGCCAGTTGATCCATGGTTTCCTCTTCCGCAGCAAGGAAGGGAGCCAGTTGCTGCTCCCAAAGCCACTCCCGCATGCGGCTGCTGAGCCGCTGCCGCCATTGCCGTTGCTGGCGTCGCTGCCACTGACCAGAGGCGAGTTGGCTAACGCGTTGGGTGTCAATTGCTTCCACAAGGAGTGGAACGCCTTCCCCGGTGAGTGCAATGGTTCTGAGCACAGGGACGACGGCCGAGTCCGTATGCAAGCTGGTGCTGAGTTCCAGCATGGAGGTAACCTCCGTATGCAGCCGCTCGACTCCCAAGTCGGCCTTGTTCAACACAAACAGGTCGGCAACTTCGAGCAGCCCCGATTTCATGGTCTGAATTTCATCTCCCAAACCAGGAACCAGGACCACCGCGGTCAGATCAACCACGCTGGCCACCAGCGTGTCGCCCTGGCCTACCCCGACGGTTTCGACGAGAACCACATCCCAGGCGGCGGCATCGAAAACCGCGATGGCCTCCAGCAACCTGGGGGCAAGCCCGCCAGCGGCGCCGCGTCCGGCCATGCTGCGAATAAAGACGCCGTCATCTCCGCTGTGGCGCTGCATGCGAATGCGGTCGCCGAGGATCGCGCCATGGCTGAAGGGACTGCTGGGATCAACGGCGATAATGGCGACTCGCTTGCCCCGGCAGCGGAACTCGGCGGCCACTTGATCCACCAGCGTGCTCTTACCGCTGCCCAGGGCGCCAGTAAAGCCGATGGTCAGCGCGTGCCCACCAAGCGGAAACACCGCCTGGGCGAGCTGCTCGCCGGCCGCGCCACCCTGTTCGGCCAACGTGAGCGCATGGGCAACGGCGCGGCGGTAACCCGGGTTGGACGGATCGCGCAGACTGACGAGCAACTGTTCGATGTTGTCCATTGAGACGATCAGATGAAGCGCCTGGCTTCAGCGGCGTGGCGCCTCTGAGGGAACATCTTCGCTCTCCTCACGGTCGAGAATTCCGAGGCTGCGCATTTTGCGATAGAGGTGGCTGCGTTCCAGACCCAGAGCCTCAGCGGTCCGGCTGACGTTGCCGCCGTGTTCGTTCAGTTTCTTGAGGATGTAGTCCTTTTCGTAGGCCGAGCGCGCCTCGTGCAGGGAGTTGAAGCTGCTCTGCTCCAACGGCTTGTGGGAGCGGAAGATGCCTGCCGGCAGGTGACGCTTTTCTACAATCCGGGCGCCCGGACTCATGATCACCACCCGCTCCATGACATTGCGCAGCTCGCGCACGTTGCCCGGCCAGTTATACGCCTGCAGCGCCTCAATCGCCTCGGGATGGATCTCGTCACATTTACGCCCGTAGGCGGCGGCGAACTCGCGCAGAAAGTGCAAGGCGAGCAGCGGAATATCTTCCTTGCGCTCGCGCAGCGGCGGCACGTAAAAGGGAATGACATTGAGGCGGTAAAAGAGGTCTTCGCGGAAATTGCCCTTGGCGATTTCCTCATCCAGATTCTTGTTGGTTGCCGCCACGATGCGCACATCGACGCTGACCGGCTCATTGGAACCAACGACCGTAAAGCGCCCCTCATCTAAAACGCGCAGCACCTTCGACTGGGTTTTGAGGCTCATGTCCCCGACCTCATCGAGGAAGAGCGTCCCGCCATCGGCGCGGCTGAAGCGGCCAAGCTTGGCGTCGGACGCTCCGGCAAAGGCGCCTTTGATGTGTCCGAACAGCTCACTCTCAATCAATTCTTCGGGAATGGCGGCACAATTCAGCTCCACAAACGCCTGAGTAGCGCGTTCGCTTTGGGCATGAATGGCGCGGGCCACCAATTCCTTGCCGGTTCCGCTTTCGCCAAAGATCAGCACGCGTCCGTTAGTGGGCGCCATAATGCCGATTTGCTGGCGCAGCGCGCGCATGGGAACACTGGTACCCACCAGTTCCGTCCGCGACTGCTGGCGCAATTCCTGGTTCTGAACGCGCAGCCGTTGCTGCTCCAGGGCGTTGCGAACGGCCAGCAAAGTCTTGTCGATGCTTAAGGGCTTTTCCAGGAAGTCGAAGGCGCCGGCCTTGGTGGCCCGGACGGCGGACTCAATAGTTCCGTGCCCGCTGATCATGATCACCGCCGGAGGCGCCGGCAGTTGCCGCACCTGCCGCAGCACCTCCAGACCGTCGATATCAGGAAGCCAGATGTCGAGCAGTACCAGTTCGACGACTTCCAGGCTGCAATGGCGCAAGGCCTCCTCTCCGCTGGCCACCGCGGCGACGCGGTAGCCTTCGTCGGCCAAAACACCGCAGAGCGAGTCTCTGATGCCCTGCTCATCGTCCACAACGAGGATTTTTGCGCTCACCATCGTCTGATTCCCGCTCCACCTTGGCAATGCCATTGTAGAGCGAATACAGCTCATAAAAACAGCAAGACCGGGCCGCAGGCGCCCGGTCTCGTTTTCAATCCGCTTCGCCTACTTGCGGCCCACCACCAGCAGGGTGAAGGAGTTGGGTTTCATCACCGGCCACGGATGCGGGTGGGCAGGCGTCGGCGCAGGGGGCGGCCCAAACTGCGCCGTGACCAGGAAGATGCGGCCCGTGCGGCGATCCAGCGCCATGGTGCGCGCCCCTTGCATGGTCTTCACGTCACCCAGCAACTTCATGCCAGAACCAAGGACTCTGGCGACCGTCAATGTTCCTTGCCCGTTGGAACTGAAGGCCAGATGGCGGCGAGAAAAGTAGCGGTTTGCATCCACGCCCTCTCCGATGGGGACCGTGCTCAGCACTTTACCGCTGTTGCCATCAACCATCGCCATAAGCTGGTTATGGCAACCAGAAAAGACGCGCTCATTGGCGCGATCGATGGCCATGCCGGAGGGATGCTCGCAGGGAGCCAGCGGCCAGCGGTTCACAATCCGAAGCTTGCGCGTATCGATTTTGAGCAGTTCGCTCTTGTCTTCCAGGTTGTTGAAGAGAAAGCCTTTGCCGTCAGCCGTGGCAAACTCGGGCTTGCCCCCCAAGCTAATGGTGCCAATCACCTTCAACTGTTTGGCGTCAATGACGGTGGAGTTGCCGGTACGGCCATTGAGTGTGAATACACGGTTGGAAGCGGGATCAAACACAATGGCATCAGGATTCTTGCCGGTGACCGGAACGGTCTTGATGACCTTGAGTGTGTCCAGGTTGAAGACGGTGACCTGGTTGGCTTGACCATCGCTGATGAATCCGCGATGCAGTTTAGGCGCCAGGGCGATACCGTGCACACCCTGGGTCTTGGGAATGCTGGTAAGCCGCTTCATGGCTTTAATGTCCCAAACGACCACATGATCGCCGTGGGCGATGAACAATCGCTGGCGCGCCTGGTCGATGGTGAGGTAATCCCACCAGCCGGAGCTATGCAGCGGAATCTCTTTGAGCAGGCGATAGCCGGCGGGGGCATGGCGAGCGCCGGCTTTTGCCGGCGCCGCGGCGCGCACAGCGGAAGCGGCAAAGGTGGCCGCGAAACCGAGGGCCACAGCAAAAGTCAGAATGCGGGAGCGACAGCGCTGGAAACGAGACAGGGTCATGCAGTCACACTCCTAAAAAGCGGATGGGAGCAGGAGCCTTGGGCCCATGCATGTTCTTAGGTTCGCACAGGTGGAGGGGAACGGTGCGCCTGCCAGCCGCCGTTTCCTTCGGTGGCCCAAAGATGATTTCCGCCGCCTGAGATCCCGCGAGAGATCATCTTCCCGGCGGCCGCCTGGTGCTACTCTGCGGTCGGCCGGTCCGAATTGCTCAGATGGGCGCCGGACCTGGCACCTCCTGTTCCGCTAGGCACCCCCCGGCGCCGCTCGGACCTATAATGCGGATATGCGCATTAGCCGTCTTTACGCCGACAATTTCCGGTGCCTGGTTAACTTTGAAATCAGGCTGGAACCATTGCAGTTGCTGGTGGGCGGTAACGGCACCGGAAAATCCACTCTATTCGATGTCATCGACGTGCTGCGCGCATTCATTTCCGATCAAAAGCCCACGGATGAACTGTTCCTTGGCGACTCAAAGACCCGATGGCAGCAGGCGCAAGTTCAGCGGTTCGAAATCGATGCAGAGGACGGCCAAGCGATTTATAAGTATCAGTTGGTCGTGGAGGAGGGCTCCCGAAGACAGGCCGCCAAGGTCAGAAGCGAGCGGCTGCTGTTGGATGGCCAAACCCTGTTCGAGTTGTCCAGCGGTCAGGTTCACCTCTATAACGATTACAACGATTCTCACAATCCAGGGCCAAGAGTTTCGTTTCCGTTTGAAGGGAAGACATCCGGATTAGGGATTGTATCGCCGCGCCAAGACAACACGAAGCTTACTAAATTCAAGGACTGGATTGAGCGGCTCCGCCCAGTTCAGATTGATCCTTGGGAAATATCAGAGCGGTCCAAGACTGAGGTGCGCTTCCCCTCCCGTCGCCTCGACGACCTCGCTAGCTGGTATCGCCATCTGGTGTTGGAGGACGGTGAGGCTGTTAACGCCGCGATCGATGACCTTCGTGAGGCGGTTCCTGGCTTCCGTGGTCTGAGCGCAAAGGCCGCTGGGCGTGAATATCGTGAGGTGATCGCATCATTCCATGTTTCCAACAGCCCCACTCTTGAACTCGCCCTGACTGAGCTTTCCGACGGGCAGCGCTGCTTAATCGGGCTGTACCTCCTGCTCCACACCCAACTGGTCTCGGGTCCGGGGCTATTGTTGGACGAGCCCGAAAACTTTATCGCCTTGAGAGAGATACAGCCCTGGCTGCTACGGGCCATTGATAAAGCCGAGGAGACCGGGGCTCAGCTCATCATCGCCTCCCACCATCCTGAGGTGCTCAACCAGCTTGCGGCTCGCGGCGCGGTGGTACTCACCCGCGATGATGGCGGCCCCACCCGGGTCAAGCCTTTCCCCGATACGGACGGCATGACCGCTGGTCAAATTGTCGCCGCCGGATGGGAAGATGCCTAGCGGCCGGAGGCCAACGAACATTCTGGTCCTGGTCGAGGACCGGGCGCAGCAGAAATTCATCCGAACGTATTTGAGCTGTCTTGGGCTGGACCACCCACCCCGCTATGAGCCATTACCGAGGGGCAGTGGCAGCGGTGAGCAGTACGTACGGGAGCGATTTCCCGTGCTTCTTCAGGAGTCAGCATCTTCGTTGGGCCGTGGAGTAAGCTCGCTGGCGATCGTCATGATTGACGCCGACCGTCTGGGCGCTACCCAACGAAAACAACAACTATTGGGCAACATCGTGCCGCCAGAACACCTCCTGTTGCTGGTGCCTGCGCGCAATGTCGAGACTTGGGTGGCCGCTCTTCTGGGAGAAACAGTTGATGAGGTACAAGACTACAAGCCTCAGTTCAACAAGCCCGACTCGATCAAACGCGCGGCTGAGCACCTTTACGCGCTCACTCGTCCGAACACACCCATCCCTTCTCATCTGCCAGCGTCATTGCGCGATGCCATTCCGGAATTCAATAAGATTGAACTGCGTCGCTAGGAGGCATCAAAACAGCCGCATGGACGCTAGGCAACAGGCCGCGCAGGCCCGCTGCCGGAACCCTGCAGCATGGCCGGAATTCAGCCGGCAGCTTCCGAGGTGGTTTCCGCGTGCAGCATGGCGTTGAGGTTTTCCACCTGATGACGGGTGTCTTCCAGGTTGCCGGAGTTGTTGATGACGTAATCGGCGAGGCGCGCCTTGGCCTCTTCCGGGAGCTGCACCTTCAACCGGCTTTCCGCCTCCTCCCGGCTGCCGCCGGTGCGCCCCTGGAAACGCAGCACCTGTTGCTCCGGGTTGCAGGTGACCACAGCCAAGCGGTCAAAGCGGTGGTGTAGCTTCTCTTCGACGAAGAGGGCGGCCTCGATAATGACGAACGGATGGCGGGTTTTGCCGTGCAGTTCGCTAATCCGGCGGTCGACCTCTTCCATAATCGGCGGATGCAGCAGGGCGTTTAAACGGCGGCGGCGCCGCTCTGATTCGGGAGTGCCGGCGAAGACCAGGGCTGCGAGTTTCTTGCGATCAATGGAGCCGTCGGACGCCAGCACGCCGGCGCCGAATTCGTCTACAACGCGGCTGACCCATGGGGAACCCGCGCGCAACAAGTGGTGCCCAATCTGATCGGCATTGATGGTGGGCACACCCAGTTCGGCAAACATGGCGCTGACGGTGCTCTTCCCCGAACACAAGCCGCCGGTCAATGCGATCCGCAACATGGCCGTTCTCCTGGCGATTCAGCGCGCTAGCCCAAACCCAGTATTGCCGGTGCCGTAAACACCTCATTGCCGGCAGTCACAAAATGCCGCCATGGCTCCTGATTAACTTCCTACTTCAACCTCGGTTTGGATGCGCTTTTCCGCCGCCGCGACCGTGTTGGACATCAACATGGCAATCGTCAACGGGCCAACGCCCCCAGGCACCGGCGTGAACGCAGAAGCCAGTTCCATCGCCGCCACCGGATCGACGTCGCCGACCAGGGTTGAGCCACGCTTTTCAAAGTCCGCCAGCCGCTTGGCGTCGCCCGGGAAGAAGCGCTCCACCTCGGCGCGCTCGGTGAGGCGATTTATGCCAACATCGATCACTACAGCCCCGGGGCGGATATGCTCTTTGCTGATCATCCCCGGCCGGCCAATCGCCGCCACCAGGATGTCGGCGCGACGGCACACCGCGGGCAGATCGGGAGTGCGCGAATGCGCGATGGTGACCGTGGCATTCTGATGCAGCAGCAGCAGCGCCACCGGCTTGCCGACAATGTCACTGCGGCCAACGATCACCGCTTCCTTGCCGGACACTGGAATATCGCTGCGCTTGAGTATCTCTATCACGCCGGCGGGTGTGCAGGGCAGCAAGCCAGGATTGTTACTCACCAGGTTGCCAACGTTCACCGGGTGAAAGCCGTCAACGTCCTTGGAGGGGTCCACCGCCATCAGCACCCGCTTGGTATCCACCTGCTTCGGTAAGGGAAGCTGGATGAGAATGCCGTCCACGTCGGAACGCGCATTCAGCTCGGCCACCAGCGCCAAAAGCTCCCCAGTAGTGATCGAAGCCGGGGGCGTCAGCTTCTCGGAACGGATCCCCAGTTCTTCGCAGGCTTTGATCTTGCTGCGCACGTACACCTGCGAGGCGGGATTGTCGCCAATGAGGATGACCACCAGCGTGGGCGCGTAGCCGTGCCGCTGTTGCAGATCCCGAACTCGCAAGGCGACCTCGGAACGAATCTGCGCACCAACCTTGGTGCCATCAAGTAGCTTGGCGCTCACAAAACCCTCCGGTGAAAGAACAATTTTAACAGGCAGCGTGGGAGCCGTCGCTGGGGATGGGAGTTGGGGGAGAGGAACCGGGAGAAAGAAATCGCGGGAGAGGAGTTGTTGCGGTTGATTATTGCGCCCTTTCGCCGGGGGCCAATTCGGTCTTGAGCAGGCGTTTTACGTTGGCGCTGCCGACCTGTTCCTTGAACCAGCGAAAGGCTTCGGCATGTTCCTCCCAGGCCACGCCCACACTGTCCATAACGTAAAAGGCCTCAACAATCGATCCTGGGGCGGGGTCTTCCGCCAATCCCTTAGGGATGTCCAGAATGCATAAAAAGCCGAGCTCGACGTACTTGTTGAGTTGGCGCGCTTTGGCCAACTCGGCTTTGGCGCCATTCTCATCACCCTGCAGGAGCAGCAGCAGCGTGCGCCCCCAGACCATGCTGGGGTTGGCGTCCGTATGAAAGAACTGCAGCAGACGTGCGGCGTGATCCAGCTTGTCGGCCCTTAAATACACACCCAGCAACGGGTAGCGGATGCCCTGACTATCGGCGGGGTTCAGCTCGATCATGCGCCCAAAGATCGCGCTGGATTCGGCAAACTGCTTTTGATCGCGCAACTGGAAGGCCAAGGCGCCCAAGGCGCGCATATAGGGGCGCGTCTCTATCAGCGACCAGAAGCGGCCCACGTTCTGGCGTATGAAAGCGTCGCCCAGGCGATGCTCACCGCAGGCGGCGGCGCGCCGCAGCACGGCCAGCCGCTGCTCTCCGCGTAATCCGTCAATATCGGAAAGAATGATTTGCGCGTCCGGGTTTTCCGGATCGAGTTCCAGCGCGCGCAAGATCGATCTGCGCGCTTCCTCACGAGACCCGCAATGCAGCGCCTGCCAGACGTAACCTTCCGCATTGTGGCGGGCGGTGAACAGGGGGGAAGGCGGGTAACGGCCGAGTTCGCCGTGGAGGATGGAAGCTTCCAGGGACTTCAGATCATCGGGGCTGAGATCAATTCCCTGCTCCTCCAAAACCATCTTGGTGTAGCGCAGGAGTGTCCGCTTGTCACCCGGAAATGGGATGGGGACTGGCCGGCGCGTGCGGCGTTTAGAGTTTTCCATGGTGGCCTCGGTCGATTCCGTGTGGCCTGACGCTGAGGTCAATGTTAGACACAAACTTCAGGCGCACACCAGTGCGGGAGGGCATTGGACCTACCCAAATGGGTGGGGGGAGGAAGAAGTTGCCGGATTACTATTGCCAGTCCACTGTGGAACGTTGCGGTTTGGAAGCGGCGTTCTCAGGAAACGGCCAGGGCAGCCATGATCCAAATGGCAAAGTGGATTCCGGCGGGGTGGCATTCGCTAGTGAAAATCGTGGGAAACCTCCAACACCTCATCGACGGCGCCGGGAAGCGCCCTGACCTGTCCGGCTCGCACGTTCACCACTCCCTCGGCACTCTGCACCGTGCCGCGAATGCACAGTTGGGGCGCAGCGACCAGCAGCATCTGGAAGCGGTCCAGAACGGGCTGCGGGACAATGATGTTGCTGATTCCGGTTTCGTCCTCCAGACTCAAAAACAACAGTCCCTGCGCCGTGGCCGGCCGCTGGCGCGCGATCACCACCCCCGCCACTTCCACCTTGCTGTTGTTAGGCAGGTGGCGAAGTTGCGCCGCCGTGCGAATGCCCAAGCGCGACAATTCGCCCCGCCGCAGGGCCATGGGATGCGGACCGACGGTCAACCCGGTTCCGCGGAAATCGGCGACCACGCGCTCTTCCAGAGACATATCGCGCAGCGGTGAGCTCCGCTCCGGCGCAAACTCCCCGCCGCCCTCCGCGCACTCCTGCTCCCATAAGGGGCCGGCGCCGCGCCAGGCTCGTTGCACCTGCCATAGCGCCTCGCGGCGCCGCAGCGCGGTTCCATCGCTTCCGCTGAAACAATTCAGCGCGCCAATTTCCCCCAGCGTGGTGATCTCCGTCTGATTGAGCTGGCTGCGCCGCCGCAGGTCTTCGAGGGAACGGAAGCCGCCGCCGCGCTCCCGCTCGCGCTGCAACTGCTGTCCAATTCCGGCGCGCAGGCCCGCCGTGTAGCGCAAACCGAGACGAATGGCCGCCGCTTCGCCGGCCTTTGCGGGAAGCACGCGGCAATCCCAATCCGACTCCTGCACGCTGACCGGCAGCACGCGCACCCCATGCCGCTGCGCATCCTTCACCAGGGTTGCCGGATGGTAGAAGCCCATCGGCTGATTGTTCAGCAGGGCGGTATAAAACACCGCGGGAAAATGCTCCTTTAAATACGCGCTGGCATAAACCAGCAGCGCGAAGCTGGCCGAGTGCGATTCCGGAAAACCGTACAGCGCAAAGGAGGTAATCGCGTCGATGACCTCTTCGGCGACCGCGCCTTCAATCCCCTGCTGCGCCATGCCGCGCCGCAGCTTGAGCTCCACCTCGCTCATGGCGGCCTCGGCGCGCTTGAAGCCGAGCGCCCGGCGCAACTCCTCCGCCTCGCCGCCGCTGAAGCCCGCCATCACCATCGCCATGCGCAGCAGTTGCTCCTGAAACAGCGGCACCCCCAGGGTGCGCCGTAAAATGGGCTCCAGTGCGGGATGCGCATAGCGCACCGGCTCCTTACCATTGCGGCGCCGCAGGTAGGGGTGCACCATGTTGCCCACAATCGGCCCAGGACGAATCAACGCGACCTGGATGACCAGATCGTAAAAGCGTTGCGGCCGCAAGCGCGGCAGGGTGGCCATCTGCGCCCGGCTCTCGACCTGGAACACGCCAATGCTGTCCGCCTCGCACAGCATGCGATAGACATCCGGATCGTCGGGCGGTAAATGCGCCAGATCGAAGCTGCGCGCCGCGCTGCCGCAACGCGCCACCGCCGCGCCATGCCGTTCGACCAGGCGAATGGAATCCTGTAAGGCCGCCATCATGCCCAACCCCAACAGGTCCACCTTGATCAAGCCCAGCGCCGCGCAGTCGTCCTTATCCCACTGCACCACCACCCGGCCGGGCATGCTGGCGTTCTCCAGCGGCACAATTTCATCCAGCGGTCCCTGACACAGCACCATGCCGCCGGAGTGCTGGCCCAGATGGCGAGGCAAATCCTGCATCCGCACGCAAAGCTGAAGGAACTGGCGGATGCGCGGATGACGCGGGTCCACGCCACTTTGCCGCAACATCTCCTCGGAACGTTCCGCCCCCGCGCCACCCCAGGCTAAAATGCCGGCGCTCTGCGCCAAGCGCGCCACCATGGCATCGGGAAAGCCCAGGACTTTTCCCACTTCGCGGGCGGCGCTGCGTGCCCGGTAGGTAATCACGTTGGCGGTCATGGCCGCGCCGCTGCCGCTGCTCTCCGCGCTCCGCTGGTAGCCATAGCGCTGGTAAACATACTGGATAACCTGCTCGCGGCGCTCGCCGCTGGGCAAATCAATATCAATATCGGGCCACTCGCCGCGCTCTTCGGAAAGAAAGCGCTCAAACAATAGTTCCATTCCGATGGGATCGACGGCGGTAATGCCCAGGCTGTAGCAGACAGCGCTGTTGGCGGCCGACCCGCGTCCCTGGGCGAGGATGTCGTGCTCGCGGCAGTAACGCACAATGTCCCAGACAATGAGGAAGTAGCCCTCCAGACGCAGCTTTTCAATCAGCCGCAATTCCCGCTCCAGTTGCGTCTCAACGCGCCGCCAGAAGTCGAGGCTGCGTTCGCGTTGCGGGCGATAACGCTCCTCCGCCCCAGCCAGCACCAGGCGGCGCAGCCAACTGGCCATGGTCTCCCCCGGCGGCGCCGTCGCCAGAGGAAACTCGTAGCCCAGGTCGTGCAGGGTGAAGCGCAACCGCTCGGCCAATTCGCCGCTGCGTTCCACCGCGGCGCGCTGATCGAAAAACAGCTCGCACATCTCCCGCTCACTCTTCAAATAGCGTTCGCTGTTGGCGGCCAGCAGGCGTCCGGCCAACTCCAGGCGCGTATGCTCGCGCAGGCAGGTGAACACATCCAGCAGCGCACGGGCGGCGGGCTGCACATAACGGGGCGCGTTGCTGGCCAGCAGCGGAAGATGGAAACGCTCCGCCAGCTCCACCGCACTGCGCTGCCAGTCGCGCTGGTTGCGCTGCAAATGGCGGTTCAACTCCACAAAGACGTTGTCCGCGCCAAACGTGTTCCGCAGGTATTGCAAAAGCCGCGGCGCACTGAAATCGTCCGCGCCGCGCCGCAGCGCGAAGGCCAGCGGGCCGCTATCATCTCCAGTCAGCGCCACCAGTCCGCTGGCGTAAGCGGGCAACTCGCTCCAGCACACGCGGCCCTCGCCCTTGGGCGCGCGCAGGTTCATGCGGGTGATCAAGCGGCACAAGTTGCGATAGCCGCTGCGGTTCTCCACCAGCAGCGGCAGGCGGCTGCCGTCTTCCATGCTGATTTCGCTGCCCACAATGGGCCGCAGGCCGGCCTTTTGCGCCGCCCGGAAAAGCCGCGGCGCCGCGTGCACCCCGTCGGCGTCGGCCAGGGCCAAAGCCGGCATTTCCAACTCCGCGGCGCGGGCGGCAATTTCTTCCGGCAAGGAGGCGCCCTGCAAGAAGCTGAAAGCGGAGCGGCAATGGAGTTCCACGAAGGGCATGGGAAGTATTAATCGTAGGCGCCGGTCAAGACCCACTCGCCTTGCCAGCGCAAAAGGGCGAGCAGGCCCGTGTCAAACTCCACATCCCATTCATCGCAAGCCCAGGCGGCCTGGTCCCACCACTGTCCGGAGCTGCGCCAGGGGCCGGCGCAATGGCGCACCACTCCCAGGCGCCGCCCCTGCTCGGGTCCGGAGGCAATTGCCATTTCCATGCCCGGCCGCAAGCGCGCCCCGCCCACCTCGGCCCGCATTGACGTGGAGCGATCTGCAAAACCAAGTCCGGAGCGGCGATAGTGTTGCTCGAGAATGCGCAGACGCCACCCCGGCGTGACCGTCCGCAATACCAGGCCGCCTCCGCCCGGAACTTCCGTAGTTTCGTGCTGAGCACCCCCAACCGGCGCGCGCCGCTCTCCCGTGCCGAGATCGCGCCAGCCGGTAAAGCGATAGGTATGTGGCTGGTGACTATTGGTTGTACTGGCCACTCCAATGCAGTCTCCCTTCTCATCACCCAGACGGCTCGCCAGCCGCGCCAGAACGCGAGGCAGCTTATCGGCGTCCGGGGCCGCCTGCTCAAAGAGCCGCGGCTGTATCTTGCGCGGCGCTCCCACGCTGTAGCCAAACTCCAGCCGCGCCACGGCGCCCACCGGAGGATTACCCTGAATTTGCAGCCGCAATTGCGCCATCAGGTCGCGCATGCGCCGCGGCGGAGTCAGCCAGCGGTGCTCATAACGTTTACGCGTCCCCTGCAGACGGCTCTGCTCCTCCATATCCAGCCCCGACTCGGCCAGCCAGTCCGGCGAAGGGACGGAAAGCAACTGCAGCGACATACTCTCCAGCACCCGTTCACGCCGTTCCAGTTCGCGCCAGGCCGCCAGCAGAACCTCTTCCAGACGCGCCAGCAGAGCCTCGTAGTTTTCCTCCGCGGGATCGAACTCCAGCACGCAGTGCGGCGGTTCCGGGCGTAAACGCGGCAGCAGGAGCAGCCCGCAATCCTCACCGCGCGCCAGGGCACGCAGGCGCAAGCCCAACGGCCCCAAACGTTCCGCCAGACCCACGGCCGGCAATGCGCCCAATTGGCCCAGCCGCTCTAAGCCCCAGCGCCGCAGGACACCTAAAACGGCCGGCAAATCCTCGTTGCCGCTGGCGGACCGCGCTTTTCCGCGCCCCATTGCTGGCTGCACGCCGCCCATTCGCAAATCGGCCGGCAATTGCTGCAATAAGCGCAAGGGCCAGTCCGCCATGCGCACCCGCTCTTCGCCAGGAGAAACAAGGCATAGCCCCGCACGCGGGCAAGCCAGCGCGGCCAAGGCGGCCACCACGGGCTCAACAGCCAGCCCGAGCGTCGCCGCCACGCCCAGCGCTTGCATTTGTTCGCGCCATTCCCCGGCAATCTTCAGCGCACTTCCGCGCAGCCGCTCCAGACCGTTCAAGTCCAGCAGCCACCACCCTGGCGCCAACGGTTGCCGCCGGGGGGTGGTCTGCTCCGCCAGCGCGCTGATGCGCTGCTCGAGTGCATACTCGGCCGGCTGCGAACGCCAGTGCAATTGCAACTGCGGACAACGCGCCTCCGCCTGCACCGAAGTCAGGCCCGCCACTACCCCAAACCGCTCGGCCGCCTCATTCGCCACCACCACGAGGGGCGCCGGATCGGCCGTCTCAATGACCGCCCGCGGTTCTATTTGTCTATCGAGTTGGGTATCGAGGCGGCGAAGTGGCTCGGGGGCACCCTGCGGCGTGAGTTCCGCATAGGCCGCAAGCGCCTGCAGCGGCCAGCGCGGCACCCAAACACAAAGCATTGCGGCTTGTGCACTCATAAAAATCGGGAGCGATCAGGAGTGAAATGATTTTGGGGCACCCAAACGCCAAAGCCTGGGGCGCCGCCGGATCGTGCACTAGCTCGCCTGGCGTAAATTGCTTTCCCAGCAAAACGCGCTGACGCCGCCGATGGCAGAGCGCGATTGCGGCTCGGCAAGCCCATGGCTCTCTACCGCGCCCAGGGATTGCACTGTTCCCAACAGAGCGGCCCCTTCCGGACCACCCCAATGCACCGCCTGGCGTTCGATCTCCAATACCCAGGCAGCGCAATTGCCCATGACATGGCAGGGCGCCAGCACCAGGCAGCTTCCGCTACGGTTGCGCTCGACGGCGCGCAACAACCGGAACCAGGCCGAGCGTGGTACGCCGCTCAAGGCCGCTGGCGCAAAGCCGCTGAGATCCAAAATGGTCAACCGGAATAGGCCCGCCTGCAACACCAGATGCGCGCATTCGAAAATGGCGATGAGGGGGTCAGTTGTCTGCGTCCGCGCAAGGAGGCGGCGATGGCCGCTCGCCGCTTTCGCCATGGCCTGCGGCAGAGCCTTGCCGGCCGCCAACCGCACTTGCAGCGTTTCTCGATGTGTGGCATTGAATTTCATTGATTCAGCAAGACTTGCTCTCCCATCGATAGCCTGTGGAAAACGAACCCAAAGCACCTTATCCAGCTCCACTCCCGCGGTGGCGGCGGATGCCGGATCCCATTGCCGGAAGGGATCCAGCCAGGCCACCGGCAACTGCTCCGCGCCAGCCTGCTGCGCCGCGGCAGCGGCCAGCGAAGCCATGCGGCAGGCAAAGCTGATGAGCCCGCTGCTGCGCAGTGGTTCCTGGCGCTGGGCATCCGCCGGGCGCCGGGGCGTCAGCTCCACTATTTGTCCCGGGGGAAGGCCGGTGACTAAAAACTGCCGCCAATCGCCTGCCTGTGCTCCGTCTTGCGTGCGGTTGGATGGGAGGGTGCCGGCCCAGCCCCGCTGAGTGAGCATGGATTCCAGTTGTTCACGTTGTTTCACGGGGGCGGCGCGCTCCTGCCTGATTTTCGCTTTTTCTTCGCCTCAAAACTGTAGGCCAGCCCACTGCCGGTGTCAAGCCGCCGGCAGATCCATTTGCCTGGATCAGCCTGAAAACAAAAACCAAACAAAAACCTTCAACTAACGCTTGCAAATATATGCAATGAAAATGCTTAAGATGCGGCTTGACCTGAAGCGGGCAGCCCGCTCAGGCCGCCTCTGCCTCGACTGTGGCGGAGGGAATTTCGGCAAGGGAATGAAGCTGCCGCAGGGTTCGCCGCTTGATGGCCAGGAACCATTGCTGATCGGGTTCGCCCACCAGTTCCTGGGCGAACTCGGCCGAGGCGCAGCGGAAGGCGGCATAGGCGACCAGGTACCAGGGAAGCCGCTGGTGGACTCCGATATCGCCGCTCCGGCGTACGTATTGCGCCATCACGGCCTCGGCGACAGGGTGACCCAATTCGATACGCACCATGGCCAGGTCCCAGGCAGGGTCGGACGGGCCGGGGAAGAAGTGGTCATCGCAGTGGTCGATGGCGTCAAATTTGAGGCAGCGGCCCTGGTGCCAGGCAAACTCCTGGGGGAGCATGCGGCCATCGACCAAGGTCACTGGCCCCGGCAGCATCTCCGCGGCACGGCGCCACTCGTGCCCGGTCAGCAGGCGCACATTGGTCTCCGCCATGAGACGCAGTTCTGGCGCAGGCTCGCTGAGCGACTCCCGCAGGCGCAGTTCACAGCTTCGGAAGGCGAGATAGTTGCCGGCCCACTCCGCCCAGGCGGCACTCTGAAAATCCTGGCGCAGGAGGGGTTGCGCCTGAAGGCGCGGCATCCGCAGCCAGCCATCGCCTTCGTAGGCTGCCGCGACGGTAACGCCGGCTCTGGCGAGCAACCGCGAGCGCTGGAACGCCTCCCGCCCGTAGTCCCCCAGCCCGGCATATTTGAACAGCACCTGCCCGGAAGGATCGAGGAATTTGGCGCGCTCCTGCTGTGCCCACACCGGCACTGGGAGAGCGGGGGGAAAGGCCGCGCGCCACTGTCCGGCGCTGAGATCGAGTGCTCCCGCCACAGGCGGTTGCGGGGGGGTAGCGGCAAACTTTTCAAAGCCGGCCCAGCGCGCCGCGACCACGGTATGGGAAAGCCGCTCGGCGGGCGGATCCCAACTGGGCATCAGGGCAATCGATGCGGAGGCAATCCCAAGCCCCTCCAGCCAGCGTACGGCGCCGCCGAAGGAGGAGCCGCTCAGACCCGGCCCCTCGTCAGCAATCAGAAAGCGTGCTCCGGAAGCGCGTAGCCGCTGGTTGACACGCCCGCTGACAGCATAATGGCGGTCAAAGGGTGAACCGCGTGGCCGCAGGGTCAATAGTTGTGCCGTGATGCCGCACTGCCGCAGTACGGCGGTCACCACCGCCCCGAGCGTGCTGCCGATGGTGCGCAATCCGATGACCCAGGCACACCCGGCGCGCTGCCCATGAACCGCCGCCCAGCGGCGTGCTGGCTCGGCATAAGCCTCGGGGCGTAAGGCATAAAAGCGAAACCCCTCGGGATGCGCTACGTCCAGCAACAGCCTGTCGATGTTGTCGTCAGAGGTGGCGGGGTGATTCCTGAGGGCATGATCAGCAAAATCATGAAACTGCGGGTAGCCGTCCCATTGCTCCGGAGCGCATGCTGGCCGCGCGCCATTCCGCTGATGGCCAGTCGTTGATTCCTTATCGGCATCCCCTGGCCTCGCACCGGGCGCCGCATCGGTTCCCTTCCCGGATGAACGCAGCCGATGCCGCAGCGCCTGCCAGCGCTGAGTCCAGCGCGCGCAGGCGCCTTCGATACCCAACAGCAATCCGGCCGATTCCACCAGCAACTCGGCAAGCAACGCGCGCGCGTCGGCGGGATCGTCGCTGAGATCGTCATCCCCGGCGCCCCAGAAATCGGAGAGGCCGCACTCCAGCGCGCTGCAGGTCAGCAACAGGCGCATATTGCGCTCGTAACCGCCAGCCTCGCGCCATAGCCGCTCAATCGCATCCACCAACGCACCGGCGGAGAGGCGAGCTCCAGTTTTGCGAAAAATATACAAATGGGATTCCCCGATGGCTGCGAGATGGCGGCGAGATGGCGACGCATTCCGCCCCGGCTCCTTTGCTGGCCGCCGCCCGCTTAGCGGCAAGACCCGGCGGTTCTACCCACGAGGAGCCCGGCCGAGGCAATACCCGCCTTGCCTGATGCTTGGATGATGTCCAGAGCCGGCGCGGCTGCGTGTCTCAGGCTGCGGCGCGGCGGCGGCCGCTGGCCCGTTCCGAACGGGCGACGTCACCATCTTTGTCGAGGAAGTACAGAAAGCGGTTGTCGCGATCCACGGCGTGCTCCACCAGCACTTCATTTTCGCCCTGTCCACTTTTGGGCTTGCGGCAGACGCTGCCCTGCCCGTCAATGAAGTAGAGGAATTTCTTGTAGTCCCGCTGCAGCCCCAGCCTCTTTACCTTTTCCGCCATGGTGCGCCTCCCTGGTTGTACGCCTTCACACGGATCGCTTGCGGACTGATCATGCAATGCGATTCCCAGGAAGGGGGCGGGGTGGCTTGTGGGCTCAAGGTAGCAGAGGGTGGGAGCGGGTTCCATTCGCCGCTTGGTTGAAGGTCGGCACTGCATGAGCTGAGAGCTCGATTAGATACGTCTTGCAGGCCTTCTGACCGGCTTTGGTTTGGACTCAGACTTCGAGGATTTGCTCTTTGCGTTGAGTTCGCCTTGGGTTGGCTCCGAAATGACACGCAAAAAGGGAGCCGCCATGGGGGGCAACCCCATTCGTTGGAGAGTCGATTGCAAGTACTCTCGAAAATAGGGCCAAACGTTGAAAATTGCGTTTCCCTGTGCGAAAGCGCTAATTTCCGCTTCTTCCAATTGCGCACCCTCGCGAAGATGGTAGTCCACCAGAAATGAGCTTCTGACCACAATCTGAGGAGTAGCGTCCTCCGCCTTGCCTTCCGAAGCGGTCATGGAACATTCCACCTGAAAGCGCAATTCATCCTCGGCGGGCGCAATGCTCTTGCTGTCGATTTTGTAGCTTACGGTGAGGGGCGACCTGATCCTCTGCGAAGACAAATCTGATCGAAGCTCCGAACTGCTCAGCCGAATAGCCTTAATTGCGGCGTTTCGATGCACATTGGACGCCAGCTTTGTCTGCGCCGCGGATTGACGAATAACAATCTCGTTCATGCCGCAAGCTCCGGTACGTCAAACAAAGCTTTGCCTCGCGCCACGTCTTTCGACCCAGTCCCGGTTCGGATCTCACCCCAAAATGGATTCGAGCTACTTGCAAATTCTTCTGCCCTCCAGGTGGATCACCGCGTCAAGCTCGTAAGCAACCTCTGCGAGCGTTCGGATAGTCATGTTGTTCCGGCCGCTCATTAGTTGTGTAATCCAGGCTCTGGATTTATGCATCCTGCGGGCGAGCTCAGCCTTGCTAACGTTCCGATCTTCCATCAGCTTTGCGATAGCTTCGGAGGCGTCGAGGATGAGGCTTTCCACCGCCAGAGCCTTCCGAAAATCAGGCTTCCTCATCAGCGCGTCAAAACCGTTATCCATTCTTGTTCCCCCTCTTTAGCGTTGCCTCGTATTCCTGAAGAATTCGCCTGGCTCGCTGAATCTCCTCTTTAGGAGTGCGATTTTTCTTTTTTCGAAATCCATGCGTCACGTAGATTACGCCCCGCTCCGTCTCGGCGTAGGCGAACGGCATTCGCAACTGAAAAGACTTGAATTCGAAAAGTCCTTCTTCAAGATTTCCCATCTTTTTTCTGGGTTATGAATAGGCCCATGCTCGGCAAAGCGTTTCAACAGAGCCCATAATTTTGCTTGGTCCTCCACTGTTTGAGCAGCGATGAATTCCGCCGCCGGACGCTTGCCACTCGCGTCCATGGCAAATACGATCGCGAATTGGGCACCCCGGTACACGATCGTGGACATCCGTTCACGCCCATGATGATGCTCGTTAAGTTATATGTTAACACGGCGAGGTTCGTCAAGGAGCTGGGGATTCGAATGGAGGAAGCCGACACCCGCGGAACGCCCCAACTAGCCACTGCCCGGAGCTGTCGTAACGATTTGAAAATAGATCCCGCTCCGGTTTCAATTTGGGACCGCGCCCTTTCAGCTCATCTTTTCTTGCGCTTGCCGCCTGGCTGCTTTTTACGCAGCAGGCGTTGCCGGCGCTGCTCCCATTTCTCACGCGCTTCCGGTTTTCCTGGAAGGAGCGTTAGGCCGCGCTCAACCGCGAGCAGCGCCTGGTCCAGGTCCTTGCTGTGATGTTCATGCCATTTGGCCAGCCGCTCCAGGGCTTCCAGTTGGCGGCTGTTGCGGAAGCCCGCCAGGTCCTGCCAGAGCGCAATCGCCTCCCCTGTCTGTCTGGCTTGGGCCAAGTGCCGCGCTAGAGAGGCGCGCGCCTCAACCTCCAGCACCTCGGAGATGGGCTTGCGCAGAGCCGCCATGAGGAGTTCACCGGCGCGCTCGCCGCCGCGCTGCTGCTCGCGCCTCGCCAGGCTGTACAGTGCCTCGCCGCGACGCAAACGCTCTGGCTCGTGCAGCAGCGCCAACGCCCGCCGGGTGAGGCCAGCCAGCCCAAGCAGATCACTGGCATTGTGGTGAAAGATGGGCCAACTGGTCAGCCGATCGGCCAGCAGCTCGGGCGAGGAGGCCGGCTCAATGTGGACGTGGTTTTCCAATTCTCCACTCAGGTCCGCTTCGCGTTCCACACCCAGCACCCTCCACTCCAGGTAACGCAGGCGGCAGTCACGTTCGGTCAAGCGCCACAGAGCCCGGCTGGGAGCAAGCAGGTCGAGGTGCGGCAGCGCTGGCCAAGGCTCGGAGCAAGGAAAGCGGCATTCCCAGCGCCGCCGCAACAGCGGCTCGTCAAAGGTGCGCCCATTGAAGGTGACCAGCAGCGCGGCGCCAGCAGCACTACGCTTCTCGATGGAGCGGCGCAAGGCCAGCAGGAGCGCCGCCTCTCCCTCCGGCTCGGTCACGGCAAACTGTTCCACGGTGACCGCGTCAGCATCCATTTGCAAGAGCCCCACCAGAAACGGCCAATTGGAACGCCGCCCCGTGGCATCTTCGGCGACCATGGTTTCGCAATCGAGAAACAGCCATGTACCGGGAACATTGGCGGCGATGGTAGCAGGCGCATCCACGTCAGCGCCGCCGGCCTCTCGCCAGAGCGCCTGCCAGGCCTCCGCGGACACGGGCGCGGTGAGTTCGTCCAAGGGCATGTTGCCGTAGCGGTGCTTGAGTGGATAGCGGCGCAGCAGCCGGAAGCACAGTCCCGCTTCGTTTTGCAGCGCTTCGGCCCCAATTGCCGCGGGCGAGAGCACGCCCATCGGCGGCAACGGCGTTGCTTCACGCCATACCGGCGCCAGTTCTCCTGTATCGGCCCCAATATCACTGCGCTGCTCCAGCCGCCTCACTTGACGCCGCAGTGACTTCAGGAGCTGTTGTTTGCCGGACATGTTCCCAGTATGGAGGACAGGATTGCCGAGGATTGTAGCGCGACCTTCTCCCTATTGACAGGTGGCCTCAACCTGCCGTAGCCTCAGGGCAGTTGGGAAACCAACCGTGGAGTGATTTAGGCGCCGGAGCACCGGACCAGCTACTTGCAACCACGTTAAAAAAAGTGCTAAAGGCGGACAGCTAGAAAGACAGCACCCGCCTATTCCGGCGGGATTTTTTTTGCCCGCCCTGAACCGGAGATTGCGCGTGGCAACTGCTCTTTCTGAAGCTCACTGTCAACAACTTCTCGTCCCCGCTCGCCGCACACCCAGCCCTGCTCGCCGCGCGAACACTCGCGCGAACACTCGCGCGAAGACTATGGTCGCGCCGGGCCCCACCGGGATTGAATCCCTCCGCTTCGCCCCCCGCCCGGGTTGCTCACTGGATCCGCTGGTCCAGCAACTCGCACCCTGGAACGTCTGGTGCGAACCTGCCGCGCGCCACAGTGAAGTCGACCTGCGCTGGGTAGCAATCGTACTGGGGGCCGGCGAAGTGCAGCGCACCCTGAAGGAACTGGCTTGCTGCCCCGGCAACATCGAGCCTCATTTGTGCGAGAAGGCGGCGGTAACCCTGCTCTATGCCGATGGCGCCAGCGCCACACGTCCGCTGGTGCAGGCCGAGATCATCATGCGCGCCGAAAACATTGCGCCGCTTTTGCGCCGGCTGCAAGCGGCCAAACTCCTTTCGCCACGAGTGGACGAACAGGTACTGGTGCGCGGCGTGAAGATTGGACTGGAAAGCGAGTTGTGCGTGTTCGCGGCGCCCAGCGGAGCGTCGTTCGCGCAACTGGTGCGCCGGCGCTGGTAGCCCCCCAAAAAACAAAAACGGGAACCGGAGCGCCCGGTTCCCGTAAAAGAGGCTACCCTGCCGATTGCTAGGCGCCTTCGGGTCCGTTACCCATGGCGCGTGCAATCGCCTTCTCGTTGATCTTGATCTTGCCTTCCTTTTGCAAACGCGCGGTCACAGCGGCCTGGAAAGTATTGAAGGCGTCCTGCTGCCGTTGGGAGAGAAGCGCGGAGCGGATGTCGTTCTGCTGCTGCTGAAATTGGGCGTCGCTGGGCAAAGCGATGCTATCCAGCGAATAGACGATGTTGTCGCCGCCAATGGTGGCGGCGGGGCCGACCTGGCCGGGCTTGAGTTTGAAGAGCGTTGCGGCGATAGGATGAATGCCGCCAAGATTCCCCAGGCTGGCATCGCTGGTCAGCGCCGGACTGGTTTTCACGGTCAGATGCATGGAGGCGGCCGCCGCCTTGAGCCCTTTGCTCCGCGCCAGACTGGCCAGTTGCTGTGCCTGCTGCTGCGCCAAGATTTTGCTCTGCGCGGCACGGTAGTCCTGCTCCACTTGGGCCTGCACGGCGGTGAAGGGTTGCTGCCGCGGAGGCTGAATCTGCTTAACGCGCGCAATCGCAAACCCACCTTGCTGCAGCGTCACCACCGGGGTCACATCGTTCAACCCAGTGCCAAATGCGGCGCTGGTAAACTGCGCGTCGGTGCCAATGCCAGCGACCGGGTCATTGCGGGAGATGAGGGGAGTCTGCACGTATTGCAGGTGCAGTTGCTGAGCGATCTGCGACAGGGGCATGGAACGGTCTTCATCGCCTGCTTTGTCGATCGCGGTTTGCGCCTGATCGAGCGATTTCTGCTGCTTCAACTGCTGCACGATCTGGTCGTGCACCTGACTGAGCGGCTCGGTGTGCGCCTGCTGGTGATCTTCCACTTTGATGATGTGGAAGCCATAGGTGGTCTGCACCAACCCGCTGATCTGGCCGGGCTTGAGGCTGAAGGCGGTTTGTTCAAATTGCGGCACCGTCTGGCCACGCTGAATCCAGCCGAGTTCTCCGCCGCCATCGGCGCTGCCAGGGTCCTGGGAGTACTGTTTGGCAAGGGCGGCGAAATTGCCACCCGCTTGCACCTTTTTCAGTACCATCTCGGCCTTCTGCTTGGCGGCGGCCATGTCGGCGGCGGCCTTGCTGGCCGGCTTGATGAGGATATGGGAGACTTTCACCCGCTCCGGAAACTTGTATTGCCCGAGGTTCTGCTGGTAGTACTCTTGCACCTTCGAATCCGGAATCTGAATCTGCGCCGCAAGCTGCGCCGGAGAGGCCACCAGCACGTCCAACTGGCGCTGCTCGGGCGCCATGTAGTTAGCCAGATGCTGGTTGTAGAAGGTCTGCAACTGTTGTGAAGTGGGGGTAATCGTCTTGGCGATTTGCGTGGGATCCAGGACCACGTAATCGAAGGTGGCGGTTTCGTTGCGCCGGTTGAACTCCGTCCGCACCTGCGCATCAGTGACCTGCACGCTCTTGGAAAGCAGCAGTTGCAGTTTCTGCACCGTCAATTCGTCGCCGACTTCTTTTTCGAAGCCTTCCACGCTGGTATGGAAGTATTGGTCGACGAAGGAGGCGTAGGCCTGGGGGCCGACGAACTTGCCGCCCGGGTAGAGCTGGTTGGGGGCAATGTGATAGATGGCGTCGGCGATCTCTTTACGGGTGGCGCGAATGCCCTGGCGGTGCGCTTCATCGACCAGAGCCTGATGGGCAATCAGACTGTTGAGAATGCTCTTCCCGTAAATCTGCTCCGCCAACGATTGCGGGATCTGTGAATTCTGGATCTGCTGCTGCAGCGCGGTCTGCCACTGCTGCACGCTGATGGTGTGTCCGTCAACGCGAGCCGCTTCGAAATCGGACTGGTTGCCCCCGCCCTCGAATAAGCCGCCGGGAACAAAGGTAATCACCATGCCGATCGAGACAAGGAACAGCACACCGGCGAAGATCCACCGGACGGTCTGTTCGCGCTGCTGAAACATGTTGAGCATTCGACTTTATCTCCAGGCAGTGCGCGGCACCGCCCCAAAATTCCGAAACTCCTGCCTTAACGGAAGGAGTTGAGCTTCCAGAATTTCTGATTATAAACGTTTAGCCCCTTACGGGACAGCTGCGTGGCGGGGCGACCGCGTTGCATGACGCGCCGCGGTGGCGGGGGCGGGCAGATCTAGTGACCGGCAGGCGGCGGAGGCGGATGGTGGTGCCTGGCCTCCTGCCGGGCCACCCAGGCATCGAACTTTTTCTGCTGCTCGGGATTGAGCACGGCGCGGAACTTGGCCCCTTCCTCGTGCCGGATTTGGGCCACCTGCGGCTGGATCTGCTGATGCAGAGCCTCGAAGCGGTGCATCAACTCGGTGGAAATGGCGTCAAAGGCCTGGGTTTGCTGTGGGGTCAAGTCCAGACGTTTTTGCATTTTCCTGACAAACCGGCGGTGAATATCCTGCATGCTCGGCCGGTGATGAACGTGAGGCGCCAGCAGCATGCCTCCGCCTGCCCCGGCAAAGAGGCCCAGGACGAAGACCAGAACGAGAATTCCTGTGCTGTGACGATTCATAAAATCAATTGGGTTCTTCCGACGAACCCTCTCCTCACCTGCTCACCAGCAAGTCTCCAATGGTCTGGGCGCCGCTATCCGGCGCCGCCACGGCGGCGACCGTACCTGGCTGCGCGCCACGCCATGCCTGTTCATAGACGGTAGGCTGGTTCGCGGTCGAGCGTAGCGCCACCCCACCGGCGATCAGCAGCAGCGCGGTCACGGCGGTAAAGATGGGCACCAGACGGCGAAAACTGTTCCACAGCATCGGCTCCCATCCCAGTTCCCGTTCACGGCGGATGCGCGCCCAAACCGCGCTCACTGGCACCTGGGGAAGGCTCACTTCCGCACTTTGCACCACTTGTTTGGCAAAGCGTTGCAGTTCCACGTACTCGCGGCAAGGCGGGCAGGCAGCAGCATGGCTGCGCAGCGCTTCAGGCATCTCCATTTCGCCGTTGAAGGCGTCCACCCATTTGCGGAAAAGCTCACATTGTTGCGTCATCGGCTCCTCCGTCCCACATGCTTTGCGGGCAAGTCCCGGTAATGCTCCTGCAGGCGCTTGCGGGCGCGAAACAGCCCGACCTTCACCGCCGGTAACCGCATGCCCATGATCTGCCCAATCTCTTCCAGGCTCAATTCCTGAAACTCCTGCAAAACCAGCAGCATTCTATCCCGAGGCTTCAAAGAATTCAGCAGCTTACGTGCAAGATCGCGCGTCAGTACCCGATGTAGAGCGTCGGGATGGGACTGGTCTGGCAGGTCCCATTCCTGCTCCGGACCTGGGTCGGCAACCTGCGGCCGCCGCTTTTGCCGCCGCAAGTAGTCAATCGTGTGATTGCTGGCGAGCCGGAACAGCCACGGCCGAAAAGGGGTCTCGGCGTCCAGCTTGGGCAGGGCGAAATAGGCTTTGGCGAAGATCTCCTGCAACAGATCGGAAACTTGCTCCGGATCCCGCACCATGTGGGCCACCATGCGTCCTACCGGCCCCTGGTATTGATAGTAGAGCTGCTCAAAAGCCGTCTGATCGCCATGCTGGACGCGCTGTACCAGTTCCAGGTCGCGCTTTTGAACCTCATCTTTGGCCTGTTCCCGGGCCTGTTCCCGCGCTTGCCGTTGCTGATCGAGCGCAGCCGTCGCCGCATGATTCAAGGCTGAAGAGACTTGCTCAGTGGCGCCATTTTCGTCCATTAAGGTGGTGCCTTCCCGTTCTCGGCATCTGCGCTGCGCCTGGCGCCCTTCCAGGTCGCGTCTTGAACGCGCCGCCGATGAGGTCCCCGGCATGCTCCCCAACGGCCAACAAATTTGTGCCCCGCTGCTCATCCTGCCCTTGAAAACGCTCTCAAAGCAGACAGGGTTACAAGCCAAACCTTTTCGATGCCCGGAAGCGGCTTGCCCCGGGAAAACACCTGCTAGCTGCCCGCCGAGGCCAATGGTACGATAACAGGTCTTTACGGGCCGCTCCCCCGGCCCCCGGAGTGTTGATGTCGGAAGACCCTAAACCCGAGAGAGCCGCTGCGACTACGGCAGCTCAGTCCTCGACGCCCAGCGGCGCCGAGCGCCCCGCCAAGCGTAGTGGCGGCGCTGCGTCCGCTACGCCCCCGTCCCAGTCTGCCTACAGCATTCACATTGCGCAGATTTACGAAGGCCCCCTGGACCTCCTGCTGGACCTGATTCGCAAGCAGGATATCGACATTTACGACATCCCCATTTCCGAGATTACCGCGCAATACCTGACCGCGCTGGACACCCTCAAAGACTTGGATGTGGAGGTGGCAGCGGAGTTTTTGCTGATGGCGGCCACCCTGATCCAGATCAAGAGCAAGATGCTGTTGCCTCCCGACCCGGTGCTGCCCGGCGAAACGCCCATGGATCCGCGCGAGGAGCTGGTGCAGCGGCTGCTGGAGTATGAAAAGTTCAAGAAAGCGGCGGGCATGCTGCACCAGAAGCAGCAGCTTGAGGACGCCAGTTGGTGCCGCCCCGGTCTCCACGATTTTGCCGGGGATGAACAGACCAATCCCGAACTGGCGGTGGGCGTCTACGACCTGGTGCAGGCTTTCCAACAAGTATTGCAGCGTCTGCGGGAGCGGCCCACCTATGATATCGGCCGCGAGGACGTCAGCGTCGCCGACATGATTGAGCACATCCGCAAGCTGCTGGCCTACTCGGATGAGCCGGTGAATGTGCGTAAAATTTTTGAGAGCGCCACCACCCGCCGCGTCCTGCTGGCCACCTTTCTTGCCGTCCTGGAACTGGTGAAGCAGCATGCGGTGGTGCTACGCCAGGAGCGCACCTTTGGCGACATCCTGGTCAAGAAACATCCGTTCTTCGATACCGTTTTTGCGGAAAAGCCGATTTCAGGTGAGCCCGACTACAAATGACAGACTCATTAGATCCCAAAGCCACCACCGACGAGATGATCGCTGAGAGGCCTGAGACCTCCGGCACGGGCAGCGGCAGCCATCAGGGCGAACCAGACCGCGAAGAGAGCGTCCCGGTTGCCGGCAATGAGTTAAGCGCCGAAGCTGATGAAGAAGCCCCGGCCGGCATGGCGCCGGCGGCTATGACTGCCGCGGAACTGACCGGTGATCAGAGGCAAGAGGAGGCCGCCAGCGAGGAGGGACACTCGCAGGAACTGCTCTCCGCGCTGGAGGCGATCATTTACGCCGCCGAGGAGCCGGCTACGCTGGCGCAGATCTCCGCGGTGCTGGGCATCAGCAAGAGCGAGGCGGAAAGCGCGGTGGAAATCCTGCAGCAGCGCTTTGCCGGCGATCAGCACGGCATTGAGGTTAAGGCGGTGGCAGGCGGATACCGCATGGCTAGCAAGCCGCAGCACCACGAAGCGGTACGCAAGTTCATCAAGAGCCTCAAACCCCCGGTGAAGCTCTCCCTGCCCGCACTGGAGACACTGGCGGTCATCGCCTATCGCCAGCCGATCACCGTGCCGGAAATCAAAGAGATTCGCGGTGTTGACCCTGGCGGAGTGATCAACACGCTGCTGGAAAAAAAGCTGATCACCACCTCCGGACGCAAAGAAGTGGTCGGCAAGCCTATTCTTTACAAAACCACGCGCGATTTCCTGATTCGTTTTGGGCTGCACGGCATAGGCGAACTGCCGACGCTCAAGGAGTTTGAAGAGATGACGCGCGCTGGGCTGGAAGGCGTGGAACTGGAAAGTGGAGAGACCGCACCGCTTTTGGCCGGCGCGGAAGAGGTGCCCGAGCCACCCTCGCGAACTGCCGAGAGTAGCGGCGAGCCAGCAAGTGCCAACGAGCCGGTGCAAGTTCAGGAGTCGCAACCGGCTGAGCAAGCGCCCGACCCGGAAGCTTCCACGCTGCCGGCCAGCGAAGACGTGGAGGGAGAAGAGGAAGGCCCCAGCGACTAAAGCGACTCAACGGATTCATTGCGCGGCTGAGCTGATTGCAAGCCCCGCAACGTCCGCCGGTTTTGCTTTAAAAGTCTGGGCCGCTCTCCGGGGCCGCTCTGCAATGATCAGCTTGCGCTGGGCGCTCCTCCCCTGCGCCTCCTGTACGATAGAAGAACATGGAACGCCTGCAAAAAATCATCGCCCACGCCGGAGTCAGCTCGCGGCGCAAGGCTGAGGAATTGATCACGACTGGCCGGGTCACGGTCAATGGTCAGGTGGTTTCCGAGCTGGGCGCCAAGGCCGATCCGGAAGTTGACCACATTTTCGTGGATGGCAAACGGCTCAAGGCGGAGCAGCCGCTATATTTCCTTTTCTACAAGCCGCGTGCGGTGGTTTCAACCCTGAGCGATCCGGAAGGCCGTCCGACGGTGAAGGATTACATCGCCCCCAAATCCGGCCGCGGCATTAGTGAACGGCTGTACCCGGTGGGACGGCTTGACTACCACTCCGAGGGCTTGTTACTGCTCACCAACGATGGCGATCTGGCGCATCGGATTTTGCACGCCAGCTCCGAATTCCCCAAGACCTACTGGGTTAAGGTGAGCGGCCGCCCGGCGGCAGAGGATGTGGAGAAGCTCCGCCAGGGCGTTTACCTGGACGGACGCCGAACCGCCCCCGCCCGCATCCGCTTCCTCTCCGCGCAAGCGCCGGAACTGCGCAAGCATGGGCTGCATAATCCTTCCGAGGAAAACCCCTGGCTGGAAGTGATCCTCATTGAAGGACGCCAGAACCAGATACGGCGCATGTTCGCGCGCATTGGCCACCCCGTGGAAAAACTCAAGCGGGTGAAGATTGGCACCCTGGAGATCGGCTCGCTCAAACCCGGACAGGTCCGCGGCCTCACCCCGCCAGAGCTCAACAAGCTGCGCAACGCGCTGGCGCCCGCGGCCAAAAACCGTGACGCAAAGGCAAGCGCGAGTCCCTCAACCCCAGACACGGCCAAACGTCCCGCCAAGCCAAGTTCCAAAAAGCACCTGAAGCCCCGCGCCAAGGTCCCGCGCCGCCGCATTCGGGAGTAATGACCGTGCTGCGCCGCCCCCGGCGCCATCCCCTCCGGCAGAGCGGCTATTGCCGCGAGGCGCCGGTATTTTTCTTGATAATGGCGGTCAGAATGAGCAGAAACGCCAGCAGCCTCACGATGTAAATGGACGGGCTGGCGTCGCTGGGAGAGGAAACGCGCAGGAACATCAGGCGGTTGCAGCCTTCCACGAAAAAGGCGATGGCAAAAGCCAAAAAAAGAAATTCCCGGGTGCGCCGCCAGAATTTCAAAAAGAAAAGTGCGGCGGTAAACGAAAACGCCACGATCAGGCCGAGCAAAAATCCCGCCATCATCGGTTTACTCCGCCTCCCAGATCAGGCCGAAGACCATGAAGGCCATGGCAATGACCGCCGTTACCAACCGTGCCGGATAGAGATTGGTGCGGACCAGGGGATCGGAAAACACCAGAACGTTAGAGATTCCCAGCCCGAAAAAACACAACCCGCACCAAAGTTGCAGGCGTTGCCTGGTCTGCAGATAACCGCGAAAAAGCAGCGCGCTGCACGCGAAGGAAACCAGAAACCCAAGCAGATAAACAAGTTCCGCCATATCAACTTTTCGGCTTCCGTAAATCGAATGCGCGCGCAAATTGGTTGAGCGCCGAGCTCTTATTGTGAATCATTTTGGAGATTCGCACCAGTTCGCGGCGGTACGACAACTCTACATCCCGCATCAGCAGGTCGCGTTCGGGGGAATCGGGGTTGTAGCAAAAGTCCGGGCTATTTCCCGCCTCCACCACCAGTCCGAGTTGGACCAGTCGCGCAAGTATCTCGGCGGTGGCTTCGCTACGCAGGAACAAGGCGGCCGCCATATCCTCCACGTTCCAGGCGCGGGGGCGGCTGTTCCAAAGAAGCAGCAGAGCTTCCAGGTGCGGCACGGTGTCGACGTGCTGCAAGAGGAACTGATCGACTCTTTCCGAATTGGGAACCGCTTCACCCATGCTTCTCAGCTTTGCGTTGCACGCCAGCGGGTGCCCACACCCGCACGGCAGTCATCCGTTACTGGCCTTGCCACCCGCAAGCATCCGGGCACGGCAAAACCAATCGACGGCGGATTGGCGCAAGCTCAGCAGCGCTGAACACAGAGAAGCGAAGGCAGAGGACGGACGCGCCAGCATTCAGCAGGTATTTGGAGAATGGAGAAATGCTGCCGCCCTGGACGCGGCGATGAGTGCTCGAAATGCAGCGCAACAACGATGGCGGCCATCAGCAGGAGCATTGATGCGGCTGCCAAATCCCGAGCTGATAATGACCAGGGGAGGTTCACAGCCGGAGCCACGCAGATACAGAGGATCAGAAGTACCAGCAGGAAGGCCAGCATTCTTGTCAGCAGCATGCGCACGTTTTGAGCATAGCGCGGCAGAGGAGGAAGCGGCAAGATGGCCGCGCGGCAGCGCAGCGAGATCCAGGCAAGGAACTCAGCTCTTGCACGTTGGCTACCGAACTCCAGCCAGCGTAGGTTGGCGGTCCGAGGCGACGGCAGCAAGCGCGTCTGAGAGAGCGGCCGGCAAAAAGCGAAGGGAGCTGGAATCGTTCCATCGATTCAGCTCCCTTTTCGGATGCTTGACTGAGGCTTGTTTCTTCTTGTTGGGAATGGTGCGGGTGCCGGGAGGCGCGCCGATACGCTCGCGGGCCAGTTGCCGCACCAGCTTACCGGCATTCAGCCGCTTGCTGGTCATAAAACACCTCTCTGCAATCATTCTAGCCGCCCCGGAACCGGGCCTGCTAGGCTCAAAGGCATGCAGGAGTTTCCCAGCTTTGATCTCAGCGGAAAAATTGCCCTGGTGACGGGCGCGGCGCGCGGCCTTGGCAGCGCGATCGCACTGGCGCTGGCACATGCCGGCGCGGATGTGGCCCTGGGGCTGCGCCGCCTCAGCCCGGAGCCGGAAGTGGCGAAGCAAATCCGGGCACAGGGACGGCGCGCCCTCCCCTTGGCCATGGACTTGCTCGATCTGGGACAAGTCCGGAAGGCGGTCGAGGCCACGGTCGCCGAGTTCGGCCGCATCGACATTCTGATCAATAACGCCGGTATTGGAGCGCCCAACCCGGCCGAAGAGGTGACCGAAGCGGATTTCGACGCCACCCTAGCCGTCAACCTGAAAGGAACGTTTTTTGCCGCGCAGGCGGCTGGACGCCAGATGATGCGGCAGCGCTCGGGCTGCATTGTCAACCTCGGATCGCAAGCCGGGGCGGTGGCGCTGCCCAGCGAGTCAATTTACTGCATGACCAAAGCGGCCATCGCCCACCTCACGCGTTGTCTGGCCGTGGAGTGGGGGCAGTACGGAATCCGGGTCAACGCGGTGGCGCCGACCTTCATTGCCACTCCGGGTACCGAGAAGTGGCTCAAAGATCCGCAGTTTAAAGCCGAGGTGGAAGAGCGCATTGCCGGCCTGCACCGTATTGGCGTTCCTATGGAGGTGGCGGGAGCAGTGGTGTTTCTCTGCTCGCCGGCGGCGTCGCTGATTACCGGCGATGTGTTGTTGGTCGACGGCGGCTGGACGGCGCGCTGAATAGCCAGGCTTGTGCTCCCTGCGCGCCGCGCCCGCTCCAACGGCTTGCATGGCCGCTTTTCAAGCAGCACGAACTCGGCTAGCGTATGCACATGAACCGAGTCCTGGTTGCCTTTGCCCCCGTCGCACTTGGATTGATGTCCATCATTGCCTCCGCCACCGCGCCCGGCATGGCCGCGGCGCCTACCCCCGTCATCGTGGCGACCGCTTACGGCAGAGTGCAAGGCCGCTTGCTGACGGGCAACAAGGGCAGCGCGGCGGTTCGCGTTTTCAAAGGTGTCCCGTTCGCCGCCCCACCCGTAGGCCCGCTGCGCTGGCGCGCGCCGCAACCGCCCAAAGCCTGGCATGGAGTGCGCCCGGCGCTGCACTTCGCCTCGCCTTGCATGCAGCCCCCTTCCCCGCACCGCCTGGGACCATGGTCTTCCTCGTTCCTGAATTCTCTGCCGTCCAGTGAAGACTGTCTTTACCTGAATGTCTGGGCGCCGGCAGCGAGTTCTCGCCAGGCGCCACGTCCGGTGATGGTCTGGATTTATGGCGGAGGCTTCACCTCGGGTGGCGCCAACGTCACGGTTTACAATGGCGCCGCACTGGCGCGCAAAGGAGTGGTGCTGGTAAGCGTGAATTACCGGGTGGGACCGTTTGGGTTTTTGGCGGCGCGGGCGCTGACCAACACTTCCCCTCGCCACAGTTCGGGCAACTATGCGCTGCTGGACCAGATCGCCGCCCTGCGCTGGGTGCATGACAACATTGGCAACTTTGGCGGCAATCCGCGACAGGTAACCATTTTCGGACAATCGGCCGGCGCCTTCAGCGTTGGCCTGCTCATGCAATCGCCGCGCGCCCAGGGATTATTCCAGCGCGCCATTATCATGAGCGGGCCGGGAGTGCTTCCCTTCTTGAACCGGCGCCCGAGTCTGGCGCAATCGGAACAGCAGGGCGCGCACGTCATGAGCGCCTGCGGCGTACATACCTTAGCGGCTCTGCGCGCTCTGCCCGCTTCCAGCATCGAGAGCTGCGCCGGACGTTTTCGTTGGACCCCCACTCGTGACGGCTGGGTGACCCGTTCCGGTTGGCGGCCGGCACGGCAAGTTGCCGTCATCAACGGAATGGTGGCCGACGATATGGGCATAGGGGATTACAGCAACGACCCGGCGCCCCGTAATCTGTCGAGCTACCGCGCAACACTGCGCCGCGCCTGCGGTGACCGTGCGGCCGAATGCGCCCGGCTTTACCCGGCGCACAATGACCGCCAGGCGTCGCGTGAACAACTGAAGCTGCTGCGCGAGCGGGCGCGCGTATCGCTTTATCTCTGGGCGCGGCGGCAGCGGCATTGGAGTCCCCAGGTCTACACCTACTGCTTCACGCACGTCATGCCGTGGCCCAAGCATCCCAACTACGGCGCCTACCACTCCTCCGAACTGCCTTACGCGTTTAACAACCTTGCCCGGGTGCATCGGCCGTGGACGGCGGCCGACGCGCGGGTGGCGCGGGAAATGTCCACATACTGGACCAATTTCGCTAAACGCGGTGATCCCAATGGCCCGCAACTGGCCCACTGGCCGGCGTTCAGGGCACAGCCGCTCACCATGCGGCTCGGCGCGCATGCCGGTCCCATGCCACTGGCCAGCCCCGCCGCGTTCCGCTTCTGGCGCACGCAGCTTCTCCAACTTCGAAAGTGAGCATGGCGGACAGGGTCGCTTGAATTCCACCCGCTTCGCGGTCCGGCCCCACCCCACACTGCGCGCCACGCGGGATCCCCGGCCGAAGCTCACGCATGGGGATTGCATTTCTAGCCGCAAGCGGGGCGGGAGCTAAAAGGCAACCCCGAAGACCTTTGCTGTCAATTCGAGCTGCGATTGGGAACTCGAACTTATTTCGACTCCGACCTGCTCGTCCGGACAGTGCTTTGCCGCCTGCACTACCGCATAAAACATTTCTGAGTTGCCCGGAGCCAGCCCGCTGTGCGACAATCACCTTTCAATATTCGAAACATCGAATATTCTTATGCCTTACAACGCAGCAGACTTGGCGGATGCCTTGCGCCGCTTTAAAGCCGGTATTTTTCAGGCGCTCGCCCATCCTACGCGGATTGCAATCATTGAACTGCTCGAAAATGGTGAGCTTTCCGCGGGGGAGCTTATTGAAAAGCTGGTCATGGAGCAGGCCAATGTCTCCCAGCACCTGGCGGTTCTGCGCGCCAAGCAAATCGTGGTGAACCGCAAAGCCGGCAACCAGGTGTTTTATTCGGTGCGCGACCCGATGATTATCCGCGTGCTGGTGCTGATGCGGCGCTACTTCCAGAGCCATCTGAAGGAATCTTTGGAACTGCTGGACCACCTGGAAGATGTGGTCGCCAACGGCGCTCGCAATGGCAAGAAGCTGCTGTTGATCGGAGCGCTTCTGCTGCCGCTGGGGCATTTGTGGTCAGCACCACAGCCGATGGCCGCCAGGAGCGCGGCCGGAGTTCAGCTTGAACACCGCTAACGCTCTGGCCACGGCGGCCACAACCACCTTGCCACTGCGCATGGCGCTCACCTGGGTGCTGGCTATTCTCGCCCTTGGGGTTGCCGGACTGGCCCGTCCCAACAGCATCCGGCTGGTGGCGCGCACGCTGTTTGCCGTGGGCGCGCTGGCCTGCCTGGGGCTCGCCGTTCTGGCGCTGGGTTTTCTGCTGCGCTCCCAAACGCCCGAGGTCCTGATTCTGCCGTTGGGCCTGCCCGACCTTCCCTTCCATGTCCGTCTGGATACGTTGAGCGCCTTCTTTTTGCTGGTTTTGGGATTAGTGGGAGCCGGTATATCCAGCTTTTCGGCGGGTTACTTCCGCGCCGGCGAAGGCACCGCGCCCGGCCTGATGGGTCTGCACTACCACGTGTTTCTCGCCAGCATGGGCTTGGTCATGCTGGCCAATGACGCCTACTTGTTCATGGTGGCCTGGGAGACGATGGCGCTGAGCTCGTTTTTCCTGGTGGTGACGCAGCACCGCCGCGGCGAGATTCGCAAAGCTGGATTCCTTTATCTCCTCATGGCGCACCTGGGCGCGCTATGCATTCTTTTCTGTTTTGGGCTGTTGCATGGTGGGCACTGGCAGTTCACCTTTGACGCCATGCGCGCCGCCCGGCTGGCGCCGGCGGCGGCGAGTTGGACGTTTGTGCTGGCCCTGGCCGGATTTGGCGCCAAAGCCGGCCTGGTCCCCTTCCACGTTTGGCTGCCGGAAGCCCATCCCGCCGCCCCCTCGCCGGTTTCGGCGATGATGAGCGGCTTGATGCTGAGCACCGCCGCTTATGGCATGGTGCGGGTGACATTTGATCTGTTGCAGGGCCGGTTCTGGCAGTGGGGCCTGGCGATGTTGGCGGTGGGACTGTTTTCCGCCCTCTACGGCGCTATCTTCGCCGGCGTGCAGA
Source organism: Acidobacteriota bacterium (assembly GCA_027459505.1). Taxonomy (GTDB): domain Bacteria; phylum Acidobacteriota; class Terriglobia; order Terriglobales; family SCQP01; genus DAIDIE01. The sequence goes on along the minus strand of DAIDIE010000029.1, from coordinate 101,366 downwards.
CCGACATGAAGCGCCTGCTCGCTTATTCCTCCATTGAAAACATGGGCATTGTTTTTAGCGCGCTGGGTCTGGCGCTGCTGTTTGCATCCAGCAACATGCCCTTACTGGCGGCCCTGGCCCTTACCGCCGCCCTGATTCACACCCTCAACCATGCTTTATTCAAGAGCCTGCTCTTTCTCGCCACCGGTTCGGTCATGCACGCAACGCGGCAACGCAGCCTGGGCAAGCTGGGGGGGCTTATCGGGCGCATGCCCTGGGTGGCCGGACTGGCGCTGCTGGGCACACTCGCGATTGCCGGGCTTCCCCCGCTCAACGGATTCGTCTCGGAGTGGCTGCTGCTCCAGTCGTTTCTGTTCACGGCGAGCCTGCCGCACGCCTTCATCAACATGCTGGTGCCACTAGGCGCAGCCGTTCTCGCGCTGACACTGGCGCTGGCAGCCTATGTGATGGTGAAGTTTTACGGCATCGTCTTTCTCGGCCAGCCCCGGGAAAGCTCGCTGCTGGAAGCCCACGACGCCAACTGGGTCGAACGGGCTGGCTTAGGCTGGCTGGGACTGGCTTGCCTGCTGATTGGCATCATGCCGCAACTGGCGCTCCGGTTGGCCGCGCCGGTAACCGCCGGACTGGTGGGCGCCTCCGTCTCCTTGGATGGCGCATTCGGCTGGATCGCACCCGTGGCCGCGCAACAGGCGGCCTACAACGGTCTGGTGTTGTTTGTCGGGATACTGGCCATTTTCGGTGTGACATTTTTGCTGGTGCGCCTGCTGGCCCATGGCCGTCTGCGCCGCGCCGCCGCCTGGGATTGCGGTTATCGGTGGCAAACGCCTCGCATGCAGGACAGCGCGGAGGGCTTTGGCCAGCCCATTCGACATATTTTTGGCCCCTTCTTCCGCATGCGGCGGCATCTGCCCGCGCCCGAAGATCCGGCGCCGCGCTACGAAGTCGTCATTGAAGACCGGCTCTGGCGTTTGTTCTACGCGCCGTTGGGACGCGCCGTCGATTGGCTGGCCGATGCCGTCGGGGTGTTGCAGAGCGGACGGCTGTCCATTTACCTGCTGTTCAGCTTTGCCACACTGCTACTGCTTTTGGTGTTTGTGCTATGACGCCGGCCGCACTCTTGCGACAACTGGCGCAGATCATCCTGGCACTGGCTTTGGCGCCGCTGTTTGCCGGGTGGATCGCGCAGTGCCGCGCCTGGCTGCAGAATCGCAGCGCTCCGCCGCTGACGCAGCCCTATCGCATGCTGCGCAAACTGTTCGCCAAGGAGGTGGTGCTGGCGGATAACGCCTCACCCCTGTTTCGCGCCACGCCCTACGTGTTGTTTGGCACCATGGTGCTGGCCGCGGCGATCATCCCCTCCCTGCTCACCGATCTCCCCTTCGCGCGCGTCGTCGACGCCATCGCGCTGATTGGCGCCTTCGCCACGGCACGCGTCTTCCTCTCCCTCGCCGCCATGGACATTGGGACGGCTTTTGGAACACTGGGCGCGCGCCGCGAGATGATGATCGGGTTTCTCGCCGAACCAGCCCTGCTGATGGTGTTCTTTAACGCCTTCCTGCTTTTCGGCAGCACGGCGTTTCCCAACCTGGTCGAACGCTACACCCGGCATCCTTCCCTGCTCGACCCGAGTGTGCTGTTTTCCGCCATTGCCTTTGTGATGGTGCTGTTGGCGGAAAACGCCCGCATTCCCATTGATAATCCCGCAACGCACCTCGAGTTGACGATGGTGCACGAAGCGATGCTGCTGGAGTATTCGGCGCGCCATCTTGCCCTGGCGGAGTGGGCCTCCAGCCTCAAGCTTTACAACTACGTCTGCATCGGCTTTGCGCTTTTCCTCCCCTGGGGAATTGCCAGCTCAACACAGCACGGACTTTGGGTTTTGCCGGTATCACTCGCCGCCCTCGTTTGCAAGTTACTGCTGGCCGGCGGCGTTCTGGTCACCATCGAGACCCTCTCCGCCAAGTTGCGCGTCTTTCGCGCTCCCGAATTTCTGGCTATGGCATTTCTACTCGCCGTCTTGGGCCTGCTGGTCCACCTGCTGCTGGGGGCGGCCTGAATGTCTCCTCTGTTGCACTCCTTCACGGTTGGCTCCGCCAGGGCGTTCACTATGCGCACCCTGGAACGTCCTTTTCCCGGCACCGACACCGCGCTGAATATATTGGCGGCCTGCCTGCTGTTGATTTCCTTTGCGATGCTGTCGCGGCGCCGCACGCAACGGCTGGTCACGCTGCTGGCCTGGCAAGGAATGGTTCTGTTTGTCTCCACGCTTCTGGTGGCTCACAGTTCCGGCCGTGTGGAGATGTACTACTCGGCGGCTCTCACCTTATTGCTCAAGGTGATCGTGCTGCCGCTGATCTTGCATTACTTGATTAACCGGCTGGGCGCGCAGTGGGATACCGAAACGCTGGTGAATATTCCAGCGGTCATGCTGGCGGGGCTGGTCCTGGTCATCTTTGCATTTGGATTGGCGCAGCCGGTCAGCGTCCTGGCCACCACCATCACCCGGCACACCCTGGGTATCGCGCTGGCCGTGATCCTGCTTTCGTTTTTGATGATGATCACCCGGCGCAAAGCCATCACCCAGGTGATCGGCTTTCTGGCCATGGAGAATGGCCTGTTTTTTGCCGCGACCAGCACCACTTATGGCATGCCCATGATCATCGAGTTGGGCATTGCGCTGGACGTGCTGGTGGGGGTCTTTATTTTGGGCATCTTCTTTTTCCAGATCCGGGAGCAGTTCGACAGCCTCGACCTGCACCATCTGGAAGCGCTGAAGGAGGACTGATTGGTCATCGAGGTCTTACTCGTGCTGACGCTGCCGGTGGCGGGCGCGGCCGTGCTCGCGGTCCTGGGCGCGCGGCGGCGCGCGGCCACCGTGAACACCGCTTTCAGCTTCGCCACCTTGCTGGCCGCGGCGGCGCTGGTGGTCCGGGTAATCCGGCACGGTCCGGTCATCACCGGTCACGAGCAGTTCTTCGTCGACTCGTTTAACGTTTTCCTGGTCGCTCTCACCGCGTTTGTCGGATTCACCACCGCGTTGTTTTCGCGTCCCTACATGCGCATTGAACAGCACCACGGGCGGGTTTCACGGCGCCGTCTGCGCCTGTACCACAGCATGTATCAGCTCTTCATGGGGGCCATGTTGATGGCGCTGCTGACCAATAACATTGGCCTGCTGTGGGTCGCCATGGAAGCGGCAACCCTGTCCACCGTGCTGCTGGTCTCGCTCTACCGCACGCGGGCCAGCCTGGAAGCCGCCTGGAAATACTTCATCCTCTGCGGCGTAGGCATTGCGCAGGCGTTGTTTGGGACCATTCTGCTGTACTTCGCCGCCGGCAAGCAGCTCGGTAACCAAGGCACCACCGCGCTGCTCTGGACGCATTTGGACGCGGTGAAAAATCACCTTGAGCCACGCGTGCTGGGCCTGGCATTCGTTTTTCTGCTGGTCGGCTACGGAACCAAAGTGGGCCTGGCGCCGCTGCACAACTGGCTTCCCGACGCCCACGCCGAAGGCCCCACGCCAGTGTCGGCGGTGCTCTCCGGCTTGCTGCTGAACGTGGCCCTGTATGCCGTCATTCGCTTTAAGGTTCTGGTGGCGGGCGCCATCGGCGCCGCCCTGCCCAGCCACATCCTGATGGCCTTTGGCCTATTCAGCGCGCTGCTGGCCGCCTTTTTCCTGTGGCGCCAACGGGATATCAAGCGGCTGTTCGCCTATTCCTCCATCGAGCACATGGGGATTATTACGTTTGCCTTCGGCATCGGCGGAGCGGTGGCCAATTTCGCCGCACTGTTGCATATGACGGTGCACTCGCTGACCAAGTCTTCCATCTTCTTCAGCGCCGGGCACGCTTCGCAAAAAGCCGGCACCCAGCAAATGGATGACATTCGCGGTTTGATGACCGTCAGTCCGACTATTGGCTGGGGCCTGTTGCTCGGTTCGCTGGCCATTCTGGGGCTTCCACCGTTTGGCGTGTTTGCCAGTGAGTTCCTGATCCTGACCACCGCGATGCGCTTGCACCCCTGGGCAACGCCCGTGCTGCTATTAACCCTGGGGATCGCTTTTGCCGCCATTTTTCGCCGTGCTCAGCCCATGGTGTTTGGCGAAACCAATGCCAAACGGCTGCCACATTCTCCGGCGCTGCTGCCGGTTTTCATTCATCTCGGCCTGGTGCTACTGCTGGGTTTGTATATCCCGCCGGCGCTGGCGCACTGGTTCCGCGCGGCGGCGCGCCTGATCGGCTAAGGCAATGAACACCATGGCTGAATTCAATGCAACCCCGGACTTCAGCGGCGCGTTCGCCAACGCCGGCGCCCTGCCTTCCAATGTTCCCTGCCGCCTGATCGAGACCAGCCGGGAGCAGTGGCTGCGCGTCGCGGAAGCGCTCCGTGCAGCGGAAGGCATGCTGCTGGCGCTTTGGGGCCATGATGAGCGCGATGGCGGACAAGGCTTCCTTGTTTACGCCTCCTATCTGACCGCTCAGGGACTGTTGGTGGCGCGCCTTTGCCTGCGAAACGGGGATGAGCGGTTTCCCTCCCTCGCCCGTCTGTTTCCCTGTGCGGTGCGGATGGAACGTGCCCTGCATGATCTGCTCGGAGTGGCCAGCGATCAGGACGACGAGCGCGGCTGGCTCCGCCATTTTGGTTGGCCGCGCGAGTTTTTCCCCTTGCGCGGCGAAAACCGCCTGCAGACGAGTTTTCCGCCCACCCCCGAACCTTATCCGTTCGTTTCCGTCGAGGGCGAGGGGGTTCACGAAATTGCGGTCGGACCCATTCACGCCGGCATCATTGAGCCGGGTCATTTCCGCTTTTCCGTGGTGGGGGAGAAGGTGCTGCGCCTGGAAGAGCGGCTGGGCTATACCCACAAGGGCGCCGCTAAGCGCTTCCAGACGCTGTCGCTCGCAGCAGGCCACCGCCTGGCCGCGCGCTTGTGTGGCGATTCCAGCGTGGCTTATGCCTGGGCCTATTGCGCCGCGCTGGAGGCGCTCTCCGCCACCGTCGTCCCCCCGCGGGCTCTTTGGTTGCGCGCGCTGGCACTGGAACATGAACGCCTGGCCAATCACCTCGGCGACCTGGGCGCACTCGGGAATGATGCCGGGTTCGCGGTTGGCCTGACGCAGTTCTCCAGACTCAAAGAAGATCTCTTGCGCCTCAATCAGGCAGCATTGGGCGCACGCTATCTGTTTAACTTTGTGCAGCCCGGCGGAGTCGAATGCGATCTCGACCCGAAGTGGGCGACTGACTTGCCGCGGTTCTACTCACATCTGGACACCGAGCTTGAACAAATGCGCTCCATCTATGACGAGCATGCCGGTTTACAGGACCGCTTCCGTGGCGCCGGTGTCCTAAGCACTGCCACCGCCCGCCGGCTGGGAGCCTTGGGACTGGCGGCGCGCGCCTCCGCGATCCCGCTGGACCTGCGGGTGGACTACGCAATCGCCCCTTATGACCGCATGCGCACTAAAATCGTGACCCAGGACGCGGGCGATGTCGCGGCGCGGGTCGTTGTGCGGTTCCAGGAGTGCCTGGAAGCGATGCGCCTCTGCCAGCGCCTGCTGGAACAACTGCCCAGCGGAGATATCCACAGCGCGCCGCGAGTGGCGCCCAGTGGTGCGCTTGCCACTGGAATCATCGAAGGCTGGCGCGGCCCGGTCATGGTGGCTCTGCAGGCGGGGCCCAGCCAATCGATCCGCCATTGCCATGTCCATGATCCGTCGTGGCAGAACTGGCCGCTGCTCGAATACGCCATCCTGGGCAACATCGTTCCCGACTTTCCTTTGATCAATAAATCCTTCAATCTCGCCTACAGCGGGCAGGACGGGTAGCAACAGATTCTTTGAAGCGTAGAGGACCGCATGTTTGACGTACTCACACGCATTTTGCGCACCGGCATCTGCAGCGAGCCGCTTCCCCGGATCGAGACGGAACAAGCCGCGAACCTGCAGCAGCGGATCTGGGCGGTATTGGGCCGCGCGCTCTGCATTCGCCAAGTGGACGCCGGATCGTGCAACGGTTGCGAGTTGGAGCTTCACGCCCTCAACAACCCCTATTACAACCTGGAAGGCGCCGGGATCAAGTTCGTCGCCAGCCCCCGCCATGCCGATCTTCTGCTGGTCACCGGCCCGGTTTCGGTCAATATGGAAGAAGCGCTGCTGCGCGCCTATGAGGCTGTTCCCCACCCCAAGCTGGTCGTCGCACTTGGCGATTGCGCCGCCTGCGGTGGCATTTTTGGCGAGAGTTACGCCACGCGGGGAGGAGTTTCCCGCGTGTTGCCCGTGGATCGGGTGGTGAACGGGTGTCCTCCGGCGCCGCCAGACATCCTGCGCGCCATTCTGGAAGCAGCGCAGGGCAAACGGCAGGCCCTGGCCGCCGCCACCGCCACATAACCGCGGACGCTCTCCCATGAGCTGCTAGTCTGATAGGAGCAATTGAGGCGGAGCACTCTATGGGCTTGAAATGGGGATTTGGACGGCAGTTGACGGTCCTCGCCCTTTGCGGGTTTGGGTTCACCATGGCGCGTGCGGCGCAGCCGGGACCAGGTTCCAGCGCGGCAGCCGGCGACACTCCACCGCGGCCTGAACAGCCGGTCCATCGCTGCGTGCAATGGAGCGCCTGCCCGGGTATCAAGCTGGACCATCAGCGCTTCTCGCTGCTCACCGGCAACCCGGCGGCCGCCAGCGCCAGCATCCTGCCCTGGGGTGAATATCTCAAACTGCTGCTGATCATTACCAATCGCGGCGTTGATCCCGTCAACTTCAATCCCGCCACCGTGCAACTTCACGACAACAAAGGGCAGCGCCATGCGTTGGCCGACGTTCGCCTCGTCACCACCCCGGGGACTGGCGTGGGCTTTGGCTTCGGCATGAACAACAGGCCGGGAGGCAATGACGTTCCAGTGTACGCACCGGTGGGCTCGGTGGTGTGGCGGGCGATGGACCCTTATGGCCCCAGTGGAGAACTGAGCGAGTTGCGCGGGCTGGAGCGGCACAAGAAGCAACTCAAACAACTGCTGCGCCGCCACCTCGGCCCCGCGCAGATTCCGCCGGGCGGAACCCTGGCCGGATTTGTCATTCTGCATGCGCTGCCGGCGGGGGTTAGTCCCGCGCGGGCCAGCTTCACGATCGGCAAGGAACGGTTCATATTACCGCTGGCGCGCTGAGACGTCTGGCTCGCGACGCGGAACACTGAGCACGATCAGGCCAGCGGAAATTGAAAACACAGCCAGCGTAATCAACCCAGCTTCAAAGCTGTTCCAGCGCGCGCGCAGCACTCCCATGATGGAGGGGCCGGCGTAGCCGCCCAGATTGCCCACCGAGTTGATCATGCCCAGCGCCACTGCCGCCGCGGGCCCGGTCAGCGCCTCCGCGGGCAGAGCCCACAACGGCGGCATGGAAGCATAGACGCCGATCCCGGTCACACAAAAACCGGTCAGCGCCCACAACAAGCTGGAGGCGCCCCATGCCACCGTGATCAGGAATCCCGCGCTGGTGATGAACATCGGCACCGCGGTGTGCCAGCGACGCTCCTGTTGCCGGTCCGAACTCCAGCCGGCAAACAGCAGCGCCCCCATGGCAAAGATGTAAGGGAGTGAAGACAACAGCGCCGATCGTGAGGACTGCCGTGGCAGATGCTGGTGAATCATTGTGGGCAGCCAAAGTCCGAAACCGTAGGAGGCGCACACGCTCAGGAAATACGCCAACATCAGCCGCGCCACTAACGGGTGAACCAGGTATTTCCACCATGGCAGGGTGCTGACCCGGACGGTGTTTTCCGCCTGCAACGCCGCTTTGACCTCTTCGGCCTCCTCGGGCCGCAACCACTTGGCTTCAGACGGCGAGTCTGGCAGGTACCACAGATTGACCAGACCCAGCAGCACCGCCGGCACGCCCTCCAGGATGAACAGCCAGCGCCAGCTTTGCCAACCCAGCCAGTGAATGCGCAAGATGAGGCTGGAGAGTGGCCCGCCGATCACGAATGCGCAGGGGACGGAGGCCAGAAAGGTTCCCGCCGCTTTGGCCTTGTCTTCTTTGGTGAACCAGTGCCCCAGGTAAACCAGGATGCCGGGGAAAAATCCCGCCTCAGCCAAACCCAACAGGAAGCGCAACAAGTAAAACTGATGAGGAGTATGCACCCAGGCGGTCGCCATGGCCACCAAGCCCCAGGTAATCATCAGACGTGACAGCCAGCCCCGCGCGCTCCAGCGCTCAACCATGAGGGCACTAGGGATTTCGAGGATGAAGTAGCCCCAGAAAAAAATCCCCATGCCGATGCCCAGAACCTCCGGCGAAAAGCCCGGCCTGTGCGCCAGTTCCAGTGCGGCGTAGGAAACGTTGGCGCGGTCCAGGAAAGCGACAATGTAAAGAAAAAACAGGTAAGGCAACAGGCGGCGAGCAATCTTATGCCGAAGCTGAGGGCTCAGGGTAGGGGCCGGGTGCCGCTGTCCGGAGTGGAGTTGTTGGGCCACCGTTGGACTATACCCCATCCCATGTCACTGGAGACATTGAGCTTTGCTGCCGATCTGTTTTACAGTGACTAGGTTTCCAGTTGAAGGTCTGAGGGCAGGGGCCGTCAACTGACGACGAGGAGAATCGCCACGCGGTGGCAGGAGGATGCGGCACAATGTATAACCCAACAGCAGCGGGAGTGAAGATCGGTCTCTCGGTGCATTCCCTGATCGATCCCCGGTGGCAGCGGGACGTGGACGAGTTTCGCGAGCGCTTCAGCAAGGCCGGGACCACGCTGCTCTTCGAAAACGCCAGCAGCGGTCCGGCGCGCCAGGTGCAGCAGTGCGAAAAAATGATGAAAGAGGGCGCGCAGGTTGTGCTGGTGATCCCGCAGGACGCCGCCGCCGCCGCCCCGATTGTGGAAATGGGGAATACCCGCAAGATTCCGGTCATCGCTTACGACCGCATGATCCTCAACTGCGACCTGCCACTCTACATCGCCTATGACACCGCCAAGATCGGCGAGATGATCGCGCGCTACGCCTTGCAGCATGCGCCACGCGGCCAGTACATCGCCATCGATGGCGATCAAAATGATCACAACGCGGTGCTGCTGCGTGAGGCGCGCAAGCGTGTTCTGGGGCCAGCCGTGCAGTCCGGTCAGGTGGAGGTGGCGTTTGAAAACTGGACTGAGAGCTGGCGTTCCAGCCGCGCCTGGCAGTTGATGGGCGAAGCGTTGAAGCAGGTTCCCAATCCGGCGGCGGTTCTGTGCTCCGCCGACATTCTCGCGGAAGGCGCGCTGCAGGCCATTTCGGAGGCGAAACTGACCACCCCGGTGGTAGTTACCGGCCAGAACGCCGATTTGAACGCGGTGATCCGCATCCTGCGCGGCACGCAGAGCATGACCATCTATAAGCCAGTGGGCCCGGTCGTGCAGCGAGCCGTTGATGCCGCCATCGCCCTGGCGCGCGGGCGCACTTCCGGCGCCTCCCGCACGGTGAGCAACGGCAAGCGCCCGGTGCCCAGCATCCTGCTGGATAACCTGGTGATGGTCGACAAGAACAACGTGGTCGAAGCGCTGACCGGCCCCAATGGCTCGTTCACGCTGCAGCAGATCTGTTCCAAGCTGCCGCGCCATTTGTGGCCTCCGCAGGCGGCCGCGGCGGGCCTGCGCTAGGAGCAGCCGGCCCCAGCCCCGAAGATTTGCCTTGTCCGGCAACACCGGAGACGGCCTCACCTATTTCGAAACCCTTGTCCGCACCCTGTTTGCATCGGGCGCGGATAAGGGTTTCTCTTTTTGGAGGTTCTGATGGGTGAGGCTGCACGGCCGCGTTTCGGTACTTCCCCGGCGCGGCTGGCTGCGCTCAAGGAGAAGGGGATTCTGTTTCCGTTCTGATAGGTGAGTAAGGCCGTGAAAATCCGGCGGGACGGGCAGACTCGCCAGCCCAACACTTTCTATGCGGCTTGGCCGGACTTGTTGCCGCCCTGACCAGGACGGCGGCTTGGACCGATGTGGGTGGGACCCGCGGGTGGATCACTAGCGGGAAATGAGTCTTCCAGAACCTGATCGTAGGCATCCTCTTCCGAGGAAACTGGCGGCGGCGGCGTGGAGGAATCCGCCGGAGCCTTGCCGGGCTTGCGCTGCTGCTCTGCCATGTTGCACCTCGCTGGCTCTGCTCCATTAGAGCGAGCGCGGGCATGCACGGGTTGGCGCGCCGCGGACTAGAGCTCAGCCGAGTGGCTGTTGGCGCCAGCGCCCGAGGCGGCAGCCGAAACCGCCGTGTTCTGGTTCAAATCGGCCTTCAGCTCCTCGCTGACCAGGAATTTCACCGTAGAGCAGGGGGCAATGGGAATCGCCGAGCCAGTCAGCGGATTACGCCCCGTACGCCCTTGCCGGTGCGTGACCCGGAACGAGCCAAAGCCCGCCAGAGTAATGCGCCCGCCACTCAACAGCTCCGTGCACATGGCGTGCAGGGCCGCATTCAGCGCCCGTTCCGCCGCGGTTTTTGAAATGCCCGCCTCGGCGGACATGATTTCACACAGACGCGCCCGATTCATAGCTCCTCCACTGTGCTGCCGCCCGTGGACAACGCTGCCCGGCTCACGGCAATGGACCGGCCGACCACCTGGCCAGCCTCACTATTTTCTTCGGCTGCTCTTGAAAAAACCTTACCGTTCATGAGTGCTTTTTTGCTCCGGCACGCGCGCCGGCCTGGTCCCCGTCCGCGAGGATGCAGAAAGCTGCCATTCAGATCACGCTCCGGGCCATAATATTAGTTCCGGCTTGGCTGTTTTTCCAGCTCTGCCGGGGTAATTCCGCAAAAAAGGAGCAGGTATGTTGAACAGTTTTGGCGCCCGCAAGCCGCTGGGGACAGGCTCGGGGCCCGAGTTCTACCGGCTGGATGTACTGGAAAAGGCTGGTGTCGGTAAGGTTTCCCGCCTGCCCTACTCCATGAAGGTCCTGCTGGAAAACCTGCTGCGCCAGGAAGATGGGCGCTTCGTCAAGGCCGATGACATTGCCCGCCTGGCGGCCTGGGATCCCAGAAAAAACAACAACTACGAGATCTCTTTCGTGCCGGCGCGCGTGCTGTTGCAGGACTTCACTGGCGTTCCCGCAGTCGCCGATCTGGCCGCCATGCGTGAAGCCATGCGCCAACGCGGCGGACAGCCCGCAGCCATCAACCCACTGCAGCCGGTGGAGTTGGTGGTCGACCACTCCGTCCAAGTCGACAGCTTTGCCCGCCCGGACTCGTTTGCCATCAACGCCAAGCTGGAAGCCGAACGCAACCGCGAACGTTACGTGTTTCTGCGCTGGGGACAACAGGCCCTCCATAATTTCCGCGTTGTCCCTCCCGATACCGGCATCGTTCACCAGGTCAACCTGGAGTATCTGGCGCGCGTGGTGGTCCGCGCCAAAGTGAATGGCCGCCTGCTGGCCTATCCCGATACGCTGGTGGGCACCGACTCGCATACCCCCATGGTGAATGGGCTGGGCGTTTTGGGATGGGGCGTGGGCGGGATTGAAGCCGAGGCCGCCATGCTCGGCCAGCCCATCTCGATGCTGTTACCCGAGGTGCTGGGCGTGCGTTTGCATAATCACCTGCAGCCGGGCACCACCGCCACCGATCTTGTGCTCACCGTCACCGAAGCCCTGCGCAAAAAGGGTGTGGTCGGAAAGTTCGTGGAGTTTTTTGGTGCGGGGGTCGCCAATCTGTCGGTTGCCGACCGCGCCACCCTGGGCAACATGTCTCCGGAATACGGCGCCACGGTCGCCATCTCGCCGATTGACGAAGCGACCTTGCGTTACCTGCGCTTCACGCACCGCGACCCAGAGCGCGTCGAGCTGGTCGAGCGCTACGCCAAAGAGCAGGGCATGTTTGGTTCCCAGACCACAGAAGAGAGCTACAGTGACGTGCTCGAAATCGATCTGGCGAGCGTGCAGCCCAGTCTTGCCGGGCCTAAGCGGCCGCAGGACCGCGTGGGACTGAACGAAGCCAAGCAGAAGTTCGCCGCCGCGGTGCCTTCCATGCTGCAGGGCAAGCAGTCCGGCAACGGCAACAAGCCCGAGGCGGCACAGGAACTCGCCAGCGAAGTGGAAGTCGACTTCGATGGGCAGAAAGGGCGGCTGCGCCACGGTTCGGTGGTGATTGCCGCAATCACCAGTTGCACCAACACTTCCAACCCATCGGTGCTGATCGGCGCCGGCCTGCTGGCCAAACGCGCCGTCGAGCGTGGACTGGCGCGCAAACCGTGGGTGAAGACCTCTCTGGCCCCCGGCTCCAAGGTGGTCACCGACTACCTCAAGCAGGCTGGCCTGATGCAGCCGCTGGAGCAATTGGGCTTCAACCTGGTCGGCTACGGCTGCACCACCTGCATTGGCAATAGCGGGCCGCTGCCAGACTCGGTCGCCAAGGCCATCAACGATGGCCGGCTCGTCGCCGCCGCAGTGTTGAGCGGCAACCGCAACTTCGAAGGCCGCATTCATCCCCAGGTGCGCGCCAACTACCTGGCTTCGCCGCCCTTGGTGGTGGCCTATGCCCTGGCCGGCGACATGAACCTGGATCTCACCAGCGAGCCGCTGGGTGAGGATCGTAACGGCAAACCGGTCTACCTCAAGGACATCTGGCCGAGCACCGAAGAGGTGGCGCAGGCGGTCGACAAGTTTGTCACCCCGGAAATGTTCGCGAAGGAATACAGCGACGTCTTCGCCGGCGATGAGACCTGGAAGTCGCTGCCCGCCAGTACCGGTGACCTGTTCCATTGGGAATCAGACTCCACGTACATCAAGAAGCCGCCGTTCTTTGAGGGCAATGCCGCCGCCCCCAAACAAATTCGCGGCGCACGCGTTTTAGCCCTGTTGGGCGACAGCGTGACCACCGACCACATTTCGCCGGCCGGCAGCATTGGGGTGAAAACTCCGGCGGGACAATACCTGATGGCTCATGGTGTGCAACCGGCCGACTTCAACTCCTACGGGGCGCGCCGCGGCAACCACGAAGTGATGGTGCGGGGAACGTTTGCAAATATCCGTCTGCGCAACCTGTTGGCGCCTGGCACGGAAGGGGGCGTCACGCGCTACCTGCCCGGTGAGGGAGCGCAGGGGGCTGAGCAGATGAGCATCTACGACGCTTCCATGAAGTACCAGGCACAGGGGGTTCCCTGTCTGATCATTGCCGGCGTCGAATACGGTTCCGGCTCCAGCCGCGACTGGGCGGCCAAAGGGCCGCGGCTGCTCGGCATCCAGGCGGTGATCGCGCGCAGTTTCGAACGCATCCACCGCAGCAACCTGGTGGGTATGGGGATTCTCCCGCTGCAGTTCCGCGAAGGAGAATCGGCGGAGACCCTGGGACTGACCGGCGAGGAGAACTACGACATTGCCGGCCTGGACCAGCTCCAGCCAGGTCAGGAGTTGGAAGTCAGCGCCACAGGTCCGGCGGGGACCAAGCGTTTCAAGACCCTGGTCCGGATCGATACCCCCATGGAACTGGCCTACTACCGCGACGGCGGCATTCTGCCTTATGTGCTCAATCAATTGCAGTCGGGCAAGAGCGAAGGCACGGTGCGGATCGAAGAGGCCTAGCGCGCGAACCGCGTGGCTGTGAATGAAAAAGGCAGGCTTGAACGCCTGCCTTTTTCATTTGCTCTGCGATTTGCCGCCGTTGTTCAGCTTTTCTGCAGCACGGCCTCGCGTTCCTGCTGATCGGCGGTGGCTTCGGTTTTCGATTCGGGCAGCGCCAGCTTCAGGACCTCTTCCATGGTGCGCACGTAATGCAACTGGATGCCGTCAAGCTGTTCGGGCTTAAGGTCCTCTTCCACATTTAAGCGGTTCTCGGCGGGCAACAGCACCGTGGTCACACCCACCCGCTTGGCGGCGAGGACCTTCTCCTTAACGCCTCCGATGGGCAGCACATCTCCGGAAAGGGTCAGCTCACCGGTCATGGCTAGGCGCGGATGCACGGGCCGGTCGGTGAGCAGCGAGGCCAGCGCGGTGGCCATGGTGATGCCCGCCGAGGGGCCGTCCTTAGGAATGGCGCCCGCCGGGACGTGAATGTGGAGGTCGTGTTCTTTGAAGTATGCTTCGTTGATCCCCAATTCCGGCGCGTGCGAGCGCACCCAGGTGAGTGCCGCCTGCATGGACTCCTGCATGACCTGCCCGAGGTGGCCGGTCATGGTAAAAGCGCCCTTCCCGCCGCGCATCTGGTTGGCTTCAATGAACAGCACGTCCCCGCCGGTCGGCGTCCAGGCCAGGCCCACGGCCACTCCGGGGCGGCGCGTCCGCTCGGCGATTTCCGTATCCATGCGGACCTTGGGGCCGCCGAGGAATTCGCGGACCACCGCCGGCGTGATGGTGATCTTGTCGCTGTCCTTGCCTTCGGCGATCTGACGGGCATACTTGCGCACCAGGGTGCCAATCTGCCGCTCCAGGCTGCGCACCCCCGCTTCCCTGGTGTAATGGCGCACCACATCCTGCACCGCCGCGCGTTCAAACTCCATGCGGTCGCGCGCCACCCCGTTTTCCTCGCACTGTTTGGGAATGAGATAGCGAAAGGCGATGTGCAGCTTCTCTTCCTCGGTGTAGCCGCTCAGCTCGATAATCTCCATGCGGTCCCGCAAGGGCTCGGGAATCGTGTCCAGCATGTTGGCAGTCGTAATGAACAGCACCTTGGAAAGATCGAAGGGCACGTCGAGATAGTTATCGCGGAAGGTGCTGTTCTGCTCCGGGTCGAGCACCTCCAGCAGCGCCGAGGAGGGGTCGCCGCGGAAATCGCGGCCGATCTTATCGACCTCGTCAAGCATAAACACCGGGTCGTTGGTGCCGGCGCGGCGCAGCCCCTGGATAATCTGACCCGGCAGGGCGCCAATATACGTGCGGCGGTGGCCGCGGATTTCGGCTTCGTCGTGCACGCCGCCCAATGACAGACGGAAAAACTTGCGCCCCAGAGAACGCGCGATGGAGCGCCCCAGCGACGTCTTGCCCACTCCAGGAGGACCAACGAAGCACAGGATGGGCCCCTTCATCGTAGGGTTGAGCCGCCGCACCGCCAGGTAGTCGAGAATGCGATCTTTCACCTTCTCCAGATCGTAATGATCCTCGTTGAGAACTTCGGTGGCCTTGGGAATATCGATTTCGTGCGCCGAGCTCTTCTTCCAGGGTAGAACCGCCAGCCACTCGATATAGTTGCGGGTAACGGAATAGTCGGCGGCCGCGGGCGACATGCGCGCCAGGCGCTGCAATTCCTTCAGCGCCTCGGCTTTGACCTCGTCGGGCATGCTGGCTTCTTCAATCTTCTTGCGCAGGTCCTCGGATTCGCGCTGGTTCTCGTCGCCCTCGCCCAACTCCTTCTGAATGGCCTTGAGCTGCTCGCGCAGATAGTACTCGCGTTGCGACTGCTGCACCTGGTCCTGAACTTCGGTCTGGATCTTGGAGCGAAGCTGCTGCACCTCCAACTCGCGCGTCAATTGCCGGTTGACGGTTTCCAGACGGTTCTTCACATCCGGCGTTTCCAAAAGCTGTTGCCGTTCGCGGGTATTCAGCGAGGGTATGGAGGAAGCAACGAAATCGGCCAGGCGGCTGGGCTCTTCAATGCTCAGCACCAGTGTCTGCAACTCGTCCGAAAGCGTCGGCGACAGGCTGACCACCTGCTGGAACAGGCTCACCACGTTGCGTTGCAACGCTTCCAGCTCCGGACCGGCGGGCATGGGAGTTTCTTCCACCTTCTCCACTTCCGCCTTGAGAAACGGTTCCAACTGGACCCAGTTACGCACGCGTGCCCGGGTCACCCCTTCGGTAAAGATGAACAGGCTCTGGTTGGGCATGCGCACGACTTTGTGCACCAAAGCCACAGTGCCGATCTGGTGCATGTCGGCTGGCTGGGGAGCGTCCACGTGCGCATCCTGCTGCGCGATGACCAGGATCAGCTTTTCATCCCCCAGCGAGTTGACCAGATTGATCGACGAAGCTCGCCCCACCGTCAATGGGAGCACGGCATGGGGAAACAGTACCGTGTCGCGCACCGGAAGCGCCGGTAAGGTAAGGGGAAAATCCGGGAGAGGAGTGTTGGTGGCCATCGATTCTCCTGCCAAAGGTTGATTATATTCCCTTCAAGTCAACTTGACAATGCACAGCTAAGATCGTCGCCTCTGCGGGCGCTTGGATCGGTCCTGCTCGGCTTCCGGATAGCAGCCCAGCACCTTGACTGCGTCTGTCACCTCCTCCAGATGCCGCAGGGCGTTCCGGGTGGTCTGATCACGCAAGCTGCCCAAAAAATCCAGGTAGAAGCTGTACTCCCACGGCTGGCCGGGCACCGGGCGCGATTCAATCCGCGTCAGGCTGATATCGCGCAGGGCAAACACGCTCAGGCATTTAAACAATGCGCCCGGCTGGTTGCGAGTGCTGAACCAGAGCGAAATCTTGTTGGCATGCGGGGAATAGCGCGCGCTGCGCGCGATCAGGAAGAAACGGGTGAAGTTTTTCTTATTATCTTCAACCGCGCTGTGCAGCAGCCGCGCCCCATAGGCCTTGACGGCGCGCTGTCCGGCGATGCCAGCGACCTCGGTTAAGCCCTGCTCCATGATGTGTTTGACCGACCCGGCGGTGTCATAAAAGGCGCTTACCCGCCAATTGGGATGACGTTTGAGAAAGCGGCGGCACTGCTGCAGGGCGACCGGATGCGAGATCACCTCTTTGATACGCGCCGGCTGACAATCGGGATGCACGATCAGGTTGTGCTCAATGCGCAGCCGCGTCTCGGCGAGGATGAAGGCCTGGCGTTCGCGCAGCAGGTCGTAGTTTTCCGTCACCGAACCCGCCAGCGTGTTTTCAATGGGAATCACGGCACGCTCCACCTGGCGGTTCTCCAGCAGGTCAAAAACCTCGGCAAAATTGCCGCAGGAAACCGGCATCGAACCGGGCAGCAGTTGTAGCGCCGCCTCCTCGCTGAACGATCCGCGCTCGCCCTGAATTGCGACTTTCATCCTAGCCTCCGTTTTGAGTGTAGCTGCTTGCCCTGCTGGGCGGCAGTTCCACGCCGCATGGCCCCTATTGAGCCCCGCCAGTTCCCCGCCCCGCTACTTCGTCCGGTAGGGCTTATGGAGATAT
This sequence comes from Acidobacteriota bacterium, assembly GCA_027459505.1. Classification (GTDB taxonomy): domain Bacteria; phylum Acidobacteriota; class Terriglobia; order Terriglobales; family SCQP01; genus DAIDIE01. The sequence goes on along the minus strand of DAIDIE010000029.1, from coordinate 84,326 downwards.
TTCCTGGCCTCTTTTGCCGGACCAGCATCCGGCGCCAGCGCCATGCAGCGCTTGTAATCGTTGAGCGCCGCGGCGCGGTTGCCCAACAAATCTTCCATTTGCCCGGCCGCCAGCGTGGCGGTCTGGCGATAAGCCAAAGTGGCGCGCGGCGCCCCAGCGGCGCGTTGAAAATCCGCTAGCGCGGCGCTGTAGCGGGAATAGAGCCGGTCTATGGTCCCGATGTCGTACCACACCTTGGCCAAGGGAGCCCGCTGATAGCCGGGCCGATGCCGCGCCGCCCCCGCCAAAACGGCGCGGTACTCAGCCAACGCCTGGTCGTGCCAGCCCGCCGCTTCGCTGGCCTCGGCTTCTTCCACGGCAAACAGCACGTTACGCGGAAAACGCGCATGCAGCGCATGCAGCAAGGGAACCGCCTGATTGTTCCAGCCCTCGCGGCGATCAATGACCACCAGCAGCACCTGCGCATCCACGGCCGTAAAACCTGGGCCGCGCGCGACGGCTTCAATCTGCGCAATACCCTTCTTCTTGTCTCCGCCGGTTCCCGTGACCGCCGCCAAAATTTTTACCGTCCAGGGCAAGCTGCCGGCGATGTAGTTGTGCGCCCCCAGGATGATCAGCGGTGGCAGCCAGCCCGGCCGCAACTGTTCGGCTTTTTTGGCTTCCTCGCGCGCCGCCAGCGCCGAACGCAGGGCGGGCAGGTACTGCTTGGTGAGGGTGAACTGCAACGTTCCTACCTGGGCCAGGGCTACGGCAAGCGCGTAATGGGCGGCGGCATTCTCCGCATTCGACCCGATCTGCTGGAGCGCCAGACGCATGGCCTGCTGCTCGACATTCAAAAACCGTTGTACCGCTTTGCGGCTTGGCGCTGGCATCGGGGTGACTAGAAAGGGATCGCCATGGCTGTACAACTGGCTTTGTAGCGCGCCCACCCGGTACATCTCCTGGTAAAGCAAGGCATTGCCCAGTTCATTCCAGGCAGCCGGGTTTTGCGGCTGCAAACGGGTGAGCTGCTGGAAGGCTTGAATCGCCCGGGGATAGTCCAGGTTGTAAAAGCTGTTCAGCGCCGCATTGCGCAGACGCTGGGAAGCATCGGCCGCGGGCATTTTGGTTTGCCGCCGGCGCCGCGGCGTATGCAAGCGCCGCGGCGTATGCAAGCCCGGCGGCTGGCCGCGGAGAGGAGTGCTTCCCCAACCGCCGCAAAAGGCCACCGCCGCCAGCGCCACCAGCGCGCGCTTCCGCCAAACAGCTTTCGCCATGCCCCTCACGAGCGGCGCTCAACCCGCACACGTCCGACGCGGTTCTCCTGCATATCCACAATGGTAAAACGCAACGGGGGCAGCTCCACTTGCTCCCCAGTTTTGGGCAGGTGCCCGAGTTGCAGCAATAGAAATCCCGCCAGCGTCTCGTAAGTGTCGTCGCGGGGAAAATCGACGCCGTAGAGCGCTTCCAAGTCGCGGATGGGAGTGAGTCCGTCGATTTCGGCGGGTTCACCCGCCAGCACGCGTTGCAGGGGAGCGGTCACCAGGTCGTACTCATCCTGCACTTCGCCGACAATCTGTTCCAGCACGTCTTCAATGGTGACTACCCCGGTAAAGGTTCCAAACTCATCCACCAGGGCGGCGAGGTGCGCCCGTCCGAGTTGAAACTCCAGCAACAGCTGGTCGACCGGTTTACTCTCGGGAAGCACCGGCAGGCGGCGCAGCAGCGGACGCAGGTTGCGCTGCAGCAGCGCCTGACGGAAGCGTGCCTGGCTGAGAATGCGCACCAGGTCCTTGGCGTAAAGCGATCCCACCAGGTGATCCAAATCCTGCTCGTAGACCGGTATCCGGGAGCGCGGATGCTGGGCGATGAACTGCAAAGCCTGTTCCAGGCTGGTGTCCACCGGCAGCGCAATCACGCTGTGGCGCGGAGTCATGATCTCGCGCGCCGGCACTTCGTGCAAGTCCAGCACGCGCTGCATGATCTTTTCCTGGAAGGGGGCCAGTTGGCCCATGCGCAGGCTCGCGCTCAGCAGCATGCTGATTTCTTCACGTGAATGGCCGCGCTCGGAGAGTCCCGCCGCGTGCACCCCAAACAGCCTTAACACCCGCCGCGAGGAGCCGGATATGATGCGCAAAAACGGGGCGGTTAGATTGGCAAAGGCCTCCATAGGTACGGCTGCCGCCAACGCCAGCCGCTCGGGATAGCGCAGCGCCAGGCTCTTCGGCACCACCTCGCCCAGCACGACATCGACAAAGGTCACCAGCAGAAAACCCAGCGCCACCGCTCCGCCGCGCAGCAGGGCATAGGCGTGGCGGCCCAGCGAAAAATGGTGCAGCAGCGGCTCTGCAATGTGGAGAAAGATCGGCTCGGCCGCCCAGCCAAGCCCCAGCGCGGCCAGGGTCACACCCAACTGGGTCGCCGACAGCAGCGTGTCCACGTTCTTCTGCAGGTAAGCCACCGCGCGCGCGCCGGTCACGTTTTGCTCTACCAGTTGGCGGACGCGGGTTTGCCGCAACGTAACCAGCGTAAACTCGGCATTCACGAAAAAGCCGTTGGCCAAAATCAGCAGGACGGCGCCGAGCAGATGCAGGGTGAGGTAGTGCTCCATAGCGGGGCTTGGCCCACGTTCATGTTACGTCAGCTCCGGGTGCATGGCGTGGCCGCGCGACTCGCCATAGCTACGGCGCCAGTTCTATACTTCTGCTCATGGCAACTTCCCAGCCTCAGCGCCCCATTCGCGTTCTGGTCGCCAAACCGGGGCTCGACGGGCATGATCGCGGCGCCAAGGTGGTGGCCACCGCCCTGCGTGACGCCGGCATGGAAGTCATCTACACTGGCTTGCGCCAGACTCCGGAAATGATTGTGCAGGCCGCCTTGCAGGAAGATGTGGACTGCATCGGCCTCTCGATATTGAGCGGCGCGCATAATGCCGTCGTCCCACGCGTCCTGGAGCTGCTCAAGGCAAACGCCATGGACGGCGTGCTGGTCGTTGTGGGAGGCATTATTCCCGCCGCGGATGCCGCCCAACTGCAAGCCGCCGGCGTCGGCTGCATCTTCCCGCCGGGATCGCGCCTGCAGGAGATCGTGGACTACATCCGCAGCAACGTCCGCCCCTCCCCGCATTTCGCCGGTTAGCGGCACTCGCCGGCAACGCAAAACGCAAGCGGATGACGCAGCCTGGAACCGGCAATCGGAGTTTCCTCTGCCGTGGCTGAAGCGAACCATCCCACCCATTCGAACCATCGCCAGCGACCGCTTCCTTGAACCCCCGTGTAACAGGGCGAAACTGCTAAAATTCAACTGAACGTCTTCAGCATTACAGGCCGGGATGCAGTCAGTGACGGGAGTTGCCCTTGAGCGGCGGGTGCGCCGGGTGCGCCAACCCTTCCTGCCGTGCCGCGGGACACCCCAAGAGTGAGCTAGGGCTATGGATTTATTACTGATTGGCTATGGCAAGATGAACCGCCTGGTGGAGGCGCTGGCACAGGAGCAAGGCCACCGCGTGGCGCGCATTGTTCATGGCCCGCGGGACTGGAATCAGGGCTGGACGCCAGGGCTGGTCGCCATCGACTTCAGCGTGCCCAGCGCCGCCATGGATAATCTGGAGCGCGCCATGCTGGCCGGCATTCCCATCGTCATCGGCACCACCGGCTGGTATGAGCACTTGGAGCGCGCGCGCGCGATGGTCGCCGAGTCCATGGTGGGTGCCGTTTACGGCGCCAACTTCTCGGTGGGCGTCAACGCCTTTTACCGCGTGGTGCGCGCTGCCGCGCGGCAGATTCCCGGCGAATACGACCGCTATATCTATGAGGCCCACCACCGTCACAAGAAAGACGCCCCCTCGGGTACCGCCGGCCAACTGCGGCGCATTCTCGAAGAAAATCAGCCGCCAGTCTCGGTGGCTAGCATTCGCGCCGGCGCCATTCCGGGCACGCACACGGTGGGTTTTGACAGCGAAGCCGACACCATAACTCTCACCCACACCGCGCGCTCGCGCCGCGGGTTCGCCGAAGGCGCGCTGCGCGCCGCCGCATGGTTGCGGGGACGCACCGGCCTGCACGAGTTTTCCGAAGTATTTGATTCAATTATGGAGAGTTCCCGATGAGTGGATCACCCCCCCTGTTCCGCGGCTGCGGCACAGCTTTGGTCACCCCCTTCCGGCGCGATCAGACGTTGGACGAGGAGGCGCTGCGCAAGCTGGTGCGGTTTCAGATCGACGAGGGGATCGACTTCCTGGTCCCCGGCGGTACCACTGGAGAGTCGGTGACCCTCAGCCGCGAGGAACACCTGCGGCTGGTCGCCATTGTCCTGGAAGAGGCTCGCCGCCCCGGCCAACGCCGGGTGCCGGTGCTGGCCGGCGCCGGCGGCAACAACACCCGCGCCGTCATCGAACTGGCGCGCGAGTTAGAGAAGCTCCACGTCGATGGCCTCTTATCCGTTAATCCCTATTACAACAAGCCCACCCAGGAGGGGCTGTTCCAGCATTACGCCGCCATTGCCGGCGCAGTCGGCCTTCCTGTCGTGTTGTACAACGTTCCGGGACGCACGTCGGGAAACGTTGAGCCCGCCACCATTGCGCGCCTCGCCTCGATCTCCAACATCGTGGGCGTCAAGGAAGCCTCGGGAAATATCAATCAGGTTGGGGACGTGATTGCGAACGTGCCCGCGCACTTCGCCGTACTCTCCGGCGATGACGCCATGGCGCTTCCCATTATCGCCCTGGGCGGACAAGGGCTGGTCAGTGTCGCCTCCAATCAAATTCCGGGAGTCATGGCGCAGATGGTGCGCGCCGCCCTGAACGGCGACTTCGCCGCCGCGCGCAAGCTCCACTATCACTATTTGCCGCTGCTGGAAGTGAACTTTATTGAATCCAACCCGATTCCGGTCAAGGCGGCCCTGGCGGCCATGGGCATGTGCCAGGAAGTCTACCGTCTTCCCTTGGTCCCGCTGCGCGAGACCAGCCGGCAGAAACTGCAGAGCGTAATGCAGGCCGTTGGACTGGCACAGCATTCGATTCACTAGGATCAAGCGCCATGACGCAAACGACACTTGATAAAAGCGGCGCCGCCTCACTGCAGCAACTGGAGCGCGAGATCGATCATTATGCCGGGCTGGGGGATCTGGCGCCTGTACGAGTCGCCGCGCGCGACGCCTTTGCGCGCCTCAAGCGCGCCCTCAACCACGGGCAGGTACGGGCCGCCGAACCCGCGGCGGATGGCTGGCAGACCAACGCCTGGGTGAAACGCGGCATCCTGCTCGGCTTCCGCCTCGGCGATCTGGTGGAAATGTCGGAGCCCGGCGCCCACCTGCGCTTTTTTGACAAGGACACCATCCCCGCCCACCCCTGGGCGATGACCGATAAGGTCCGCATCGTTCCCGGCGGCTCCAGCATCCGCGACGGCAGTTACCTCGCCCCGGGCGTCATTTGCATGCCCCCCATGTACGTCAACATTGGCGCATGGGTTGGCGAGGGCACGCTGATTGACTCCCACGCCCTGGTCGGCTCCTGCGCCCAGGTCGGCGCCCGCGTTCATCTCAGCGCGGCGGCTCAGATTGGCGGCGTGCTGGAGCCGGTCAACGCCAGCCCCGTGATCATCGAAGACGAGGTGATGGTGGGTGGCAACTGCGGCATCTACGAAGGCACGCAGGTAGGCCGCGGCGCCGTCCTCGCCTCCGGCACCATCCTCACCCGTTCCACCCCGGTCTACGACTTGATCAACGAGACGGTTCACCGCGGCACCGCCGAGCAGCCGCTGCGCATTCCAGCCGGCGCGGTAGTCGTCCCAGGCTCGCGCGCCGTTACCCGTGGACGCGGCCCGGAATGGGGACTGTCTCTCTACACCCCGGTGATTGTGAAGTACCGCGATGAGAAAACCAGCCGCGCCGTCGAGCTGGAGGAGTGGCTGCGATAATCTGTTGCGCTCGCCTCCCTCCTTGGAACCTACCGTTTGCGATTCACCCCGCAAGCAGCAAAGCCGGCAACGCAACCTGCAAGCAATAAAACCAACAAAAAGGGCAGCCCCGAGGCTGCCCTTTTTAGTTTTGGGATTGAGTCGCGGTCTTATTGCGTTGACTGCGTTGAGCTGGACGCGGGCGTGGTGGCTGAAGTCCCACTGGTGCTGTTGCTGGTTCCATTACTGGAAGATCCATTGCTAATCGACCCATTCGTCGAGCTATTGGTCGAAGAGCTGTTGCTGGCCGGGTTGCTGCTGGAAGAACCCATGCCCTGATCAGCGCCACCCTGCTGATAAACACCGTGGTGTCCATGATGGCCGTGATGGCCGCGGCCATACTGATCCTGGCGTTCATGACCGGGAGCCTCGGAGGAATTCCCCGGACCGGTCTGATTCTCATCGTTATCCTGCGTGGCCTGCGACTGCGATTGCGACGCGGGATTGGCGGTCGCACTGCCGCTGGCCGAGGAATTCACGGTGATGTTGTCCTGAACTGTGGCGCCGTTGGCCGCGCTCTGCGCGATCTGCTCCGCCTGCTGCTTGTCCGCTTCCGTGGGCACCGTCCCGCTCAGCACGATGGTATTGCCGCTGTTATAAACCTGCACCGTGTTGAGGTTGTTCACCTGCGTAAGCTGATTCTGAATGGTCTGCACCGTCTGGGTGCTCATCGGCTGCGTTCCCGCGCTTTGGCTGGTTCCGGGCGTTACCGCGCCAGTGGCCGTATTGCTCCCGGCCGTGTTTCCGTTGCAGGGATAGGTCGCGGAGTTGTTGCTGGTCGTGCTCTGCGTGCTCTGCGCGGCCGGCTGCGAAGCGCTGGACTGGCTGTTGGCTACCGTAATGTTGTCCTGCACCGTGGCGCCATTGGCGGCGCTCTGCGCCATTTGCTCGGCCTGCTGCTTATCGGCTTCCGTGGGCACGGTGCCGTTCAACACGATGGTGTTACCGCTGTTGGTAACGCTGACTTGGGAGAGATTGGTGTTGTTGCTGATCTGGTTCTGAATGTTCTGGACCGTTGTCGCGCTCGATCCGGAACCCGCGGGTGAGGAGGAGGCGCTCTGGGACGCGTTCTGCGATTGCTGAGTCTGATCCTGCTGCGTCTGACCGGATTGCGCCGCGCTTTGATCCGGGGTCTGGCTGGTGGAGGCTTGCCCGGCGGGGCTGCCGCTCGCGCTGCCGCTTTGCGAACTCTGCGTCGCGCTGCTCGCCGGACTCGTGGCCGGATTCGTGCTCGAAGAAGTCGAGGAACTCGCGGAGGGGCTCGTCGCCGGCTGGCTGCTGTTGCTCGCGCCGCTGGTCCCGCTCTGTTGAGTGGTGTTGCTGTTCTGCGTGGTTGAACTGTTTTGCCCGGAAGTCGATGGCTGCGCAACCGCGCTCATCGACAATCCCACGCCCAGCGTTGCCGCCGCGAGGGTTTGCAGTAGAAGTCTTTTTTCCATAGTGATCCCCTAAGTGGTTCGGTTTCCGATGATGGTTCCCGATGATCGTTCCCAAGATTCGTTCCCGAATAATGGCCGGTTCCACCACCGCTCTCTCTGTGGCGCCTACTTAAGAGCTATGCCTGACGGCATGAGACAGTTGCTTCGCCCCGTTCAAATGACTGCTCATCCACTCTCCATCGAGCAAAACAAAAAAGCCGTCGCCAGTAGCGACGGCTTGTTCCAGGCGGGTATGTCTTCTCATCCACTCAGGTTACTTCCGCAACCATGTCAATGGCTCCGCAGGGGCACTCCTCCGCACAAACACCGCAGCCCTTGCAGTAATCGTAGTTAATGGAGAAGCGGTTCCCCGCCCCCAGCTTCACGATGGCGTTATCCGGGCAGAGACTGTAACAGTTATCGCACTCAAAGCAATTGCCGCAGGAGAGACAGCGCCGCGCTTCATAAAGAGCGTTGTTTTCGTCCAGCCCCTGCACCACTTCGTTAAAGGTGGAAGTCCGACGGATAGCCTCCAGAGTGGGCTGCAATGCGCGCGGCGCGTCGCTGTAGTACCAGGTGTTGAGCCGCTGGAACTCCGCCAGCGGATGTTTATCCGCCGCTACGTAATCGGCCCCGCGCAGGTAGGCGTCAATGTTCCGGGCCGCCTTCTTGCCATGTCCGACCGCGGTGGTGATGGTGCGATCGGCGGGAACCATGTCGCCGCCCGCGAACACCCCGGCGCATCCCGTCATCATGTGTTGGTCGACTTTCAAGACGCCGTCGGCAATTTCCAGGCCGCTGAGATTCTGCAGAAAGCCAAGATCGGCGTCCTGCCCGATGGCCAGCACCACGGCGTCGGCGGGCAGCGTCTCGAACTCTCCGGTGGGCTGCGGAAAGCCACTCTCGTCGAGCCGCATCTTTTCCACCTGAATGCTGTTTTGCGCGCTGGTTTTGATGGTGGTCAACCAGCGTACGCGAATACCCTCCTCCAGCGCCTCCTGCAGTTCCGCGGCGTGGGCCGGCATCTTTTCCCGGGTGCGGCGGTATACGATGAGTGCGTCCGTGGCGCCCAGGCGGCGCGCGGTGCGCGCCGCGTCCAGGGCGGTGTTGCCGCCGCCGTAGACCACCACCTGGCGCCCCAGTTGCGGCGGCGCGCCCGCCTCCACTTCCCGCAACAACTGCAGCGCGTCCAGCACGCGTGACGCGTCGGCGGCGGGCAGATAGGCCCGCTTGGCCAGATGCGCGCCGGTGGCGAGAAACACCGCGTCAAAGTTCTCGCGCGCCATCGTCTCGGCCAAATCCGTTACTCGCTGATCGAGCGCGAGTTTCACCCCCATCCGGAAAATGCGTTGCATTTCCGCGTCCAGCACGCCACGCGGCAGGCGGTAGGCGGGAATCCCGTAGCGCATCATGCCACCCGGCTTGTTCTCCGCTTCATAAATGGAAACGTCGTGGCCCAGGAGCGCGAGCTGGTACGCCGCGGATAGCCCGGACGGTCCCGAGCCCACCACCAGCACCCGCCGCCCGCTCGCAGCAGCGGGTGTGGGCAGTTCCCAGCCTTTTTGCAGCGCGAAATCGCCGAGAAAGCGCTCGACCGCGTGGATGCCCACGCTGCTGTCCAGCTTGCCTCGGTTACAGACGTCTTCACACGGGTGGTAACAGGCGCGCCCCATCACCGCCGGCAAGGGATTGTTCCGCACCAACGCTTGCCAGGCTTCCCGATAGCGCCCCTCCTCGGCGAAGTACAGCCATTCCTGCACGTTTTCTCCCGCCGGACAGGCTTGATTACAGGGCGGCAACAGGTCGCGGTAAACCGGCCGCTCATTCCGCCAGCTTCCCGTGCGGTTAACCAAACTGGAAGCCGGATCGAGCGTAATGGCATAGGGTTTCGACATAGATATTCCCGTTTGGATCCGGCGGCTCAGTTGGACTCGCCCTCTCCCTGCGCCTCCAGGAGCCCGAATTCTTCTATGTTGTGGTCGGCGATGCGCTGAATGTGCGCCAGCGTGTCGGGATCGGCGCCAGCCGTAAACAAATGCGCGAAGCGCTTTTGCAGCCGCAGATACTCCGCCACCGGCACCTGCCGCCGGATGGGTAAAGAGCTCACGACCTTGCCATGTTCCGCTTCGAACAGCGGAAACAGGCCGCTCTGCACCGCCAGCCGCGCCACCTGAATCGTCTGATTTGATTCCGTTCCCCAACCCAGCGGACACGGCACATGAATGTGAATGTAACGGGCGCCATGAATGCCCATGGCCTTCGTCACCTTGCGTTCCAGATCGCGGAGTTCGGCAATCGAAGCGGTGGCGACATAAGGAATGCGGTGCGCCATCGCGATGAGCGGAACGCTCTTGCCGCGGTCAAACTCGTTGCCGGGTTGCGCGCCCATGGCAGGCGTGGTGGCCGTGCGCGCCGCTGCCGGCGTAGCGCTGGAGCGCTGTATGCCGGTGTTCATGTAGGCCTCATTGTCGTAGCACAGGTAGAGCACGTCATCATTGCGCTCAAACATCCCCGACAGGCAGCCCAGGCCAATATCGGTTGTGCCGCCGTCCCCGCCTTGCGCCAGAACACGAACCTGCGGCCGGTTCTTTACCCGGTTGGCGGCGGCAATGCCGGTAGCCACCGCCGCCGCGTTGCCAAACAGTGAATGCATCCAGGCAATCTGCCACGCGGATTCGGGAAACGGGGTGGAGAAAACTTCCAGGCAACCGGTCGCGGTGGAGACAATGACCTGCCCGCGGGCGGCCCGTAAGGCGGCGTCAAGTGCGTAGCGCGCACCCAGCGCCTCCCCGCAACCGCGGCAGGCGCGGTGGCCACAGGTAAGAACGTTGCCGCGCCCAACCTGCGATTGCACGCTGGCGCCAATGATCGGCAGCAAGCGGTTTCCCGCGGTGAACGTGCCGGTCTGATAGAACTTTGTACTGGATGTGGACACAGCGAACCTCCCGCTTTCTATCGCGCCACTTGCTTCCGCTCCGCTTGCGCCCGCGGCCCCGCCGCCGCTGGTTCCAATGCCTCCAGCTCCTGGGCAATTCCCTGGCGCTTCAAATCCAGAAAGATCAGCGGCTCCATACGGTCCTCTTCCGATCCGCGCAACAGTTCGCGCAACGGCGCCTTGCGAACCGGCCTGCCGCCCAGGCCGGTGATCACACTGATCACCTGAACGGCGGTATTCGCCAGCGCGGCCTTCAGGTCGCCGGAGACCGGACCACCTCCGCCGGTGTCGAAGCTCTTCTCGATCACCACCACCCGCCGCGCCGATCGCAGGGCGGCGCGCGCCTCCTCATACGGAAACGGACGATAGCAGCAAATATTGAGCAGGCCGATGGAGACGCCCTCTTCCCGCAGTTCGTCAACCACATCCTCCAGCGTCCCGGTCACCGTCCCCAGCGCCACCACAACCACCTGCGCATCGTCACTGTGGTACTTGCGCACCAGCCCGCCGCACTCGCGTCCGAAGTAGCGCAGGAACTGGTTGCTCAGCTCGGGAATACGTTCCAGCGCCTGCAGCATGGTCTTATGTTGCAGATAGCGCACCTCGGTGAACGCCTCGGGCCCAACCATGGCGCCGATGCTGAACGGATTCGCCGGATCCAGTACCTGGCGGGGATGGAATGGCGGCAGGAAGGCGTCCACTTGTTTCTGGGTGGGCAAGTCCACCGCCTCGTAGGCGTGGGTGAGCACAAAACCGTCCACACAGACCATCACCGGGCAGGACAAATCCTCCGCTAGGCGAAAAGCGAATACATGCAGGTCGGCGGCCTCCTGCGCGGTCGCGGCGTGCAGTTGAATCCAGCCCGCGTCTCTTAACGCCATGGAGTCGGAGTGATCGTTCCAGATGTTGATGGGGGCGCCAATGGCCCGGTTCCCAATCGTCATCACGACCGGCAAGCCCAGCCCTGATGCGTTGTAAACCGCTTCCGCCATGAACAACAAACCTTGGCTGGCGGTCGCCGTGTAGGCGCGCGCCCCCGCCGCCGAAGCCCCGATCGCCACCGACAAGGCGGCAAATTCCGACTCCACGTTGATGAACTCGCAATTGCTCAGCTTTCCCGTCTTTACCAGCTCGGCCAGCCCCTCCACAATGTGGGTTTGCGGCGTGATCGGATACGCGCAAACCACCTCGGGACGGCACAGGGCCACCGTTTCGGCAACGGCGCGTGAGGTCTCCAACTGCAGGCGAGTCGGGCTTAACTCGCCGTTGTGCGCAGTGGAACCAGACTGCTGCGCCGTTGCCGGCAACGGTTTTGCCGGAAGCGGGGCCGGCTTCGGTGAGCTCGGAATACCTTGCTGCAGCACCAGTTCGTAGGCCGCGCGCGCGGCGGCCGCATTGCCTTCGCCAACCTTCTTGCTGAAGCGCTGCAGAATCGCTTTTTCGATGGTGTTGATCGAGACCTCGCCGGTCAGGGCGGCAAACGCCCCCAGCAAGGCGGCATTGGGCAGCGGACGCCCGACCCGCTCCAGCGCCAGTTGCGAGGCCGGCACGGTGATGCAGTGCCCGGCCGGCAGCTTCCCCAGGTACTCGCCCAGCCCCAACTCCTCAAAAGAGCGAATCGAATTGATGATGACGAAGCCGTCGTCGCGCAGCCCGTCAAACACCGCCACATGATGCAGGAGCGTGGGATCCTGAATGATGAGCACATCCGGCTCCGCCACCGGCTCGCGCGAGCGGATGGCCTCGGAATGCATGCGGCAGAAGGCCGTTACCGGCGCCCCCATGCGCTCAGAACCAAACGTGGGAAACGCCTGGGCGTGCTTGCCGCCCAGAAACGCAGCTACGGAAAGCATTTCCGCCGCCGTCACCACTCCCTGCCCGCCGCGGCCATGGATCCGGACTTCCAGCATAGGCCCCATCCTCCAGGCCCTCACGCCTGCACGCTAAAGGCCAGAAGGCGCAGCAGGCTTCCACGGCGGCGTTTTGCCGCCGCAACGAAGCCTTTCCGGCGCCGCCCTCTCACGCGCACAGCTTCGCGCCCGAACCCTGGCGCCGCTCTCCAAAGCGGAGCGAGGAGGAATAGCCGAGCGAGGGACAACCCTTGAACATGCGGAAAATGACGGGCAGGACTGTGCGGAAAGCCCCGCCTGCGACTGTGGCAGGACACACAACTGTGGGTGAGAAAGCGCAGAAAATACAGAAGGCCGCCAGCGTTGGCGGCCTTCGAAAAACAACAGCATCACGTTTTTAAGTGAGCCGCGTCACCTTCATTTGCCGGCAGCTTTCCTGGCCGGTGTTCTCTGTCCGGAAGCCGGCGCCTGCGGCCCTGCGGCAGCCGCCGGCACAGCGGGCGGCGCAGGAGGCGGCGGCAGCACCGCGTCATTGAAGACAATGTGGGCGGCGGTGGCGGTCTGCTGCATCCGCGCCTGGATCATCTTTCCTTTGAGCTTCTGTTCAATGACCGGAGTCGCCTGCGCCAAGGGCTCTTCCCGCACATCCTGCACCTGCAGGATGTGCCATCCGAACGGCGTCTGGAATGGAGGGGTGATCTTCCCCACCGGCGTGGTCCAAATCTTGTGGTCAAAAACCGGTGTGGTGAAATTGTGGCCCAGGTAACCCAGATCGCCCCCTTTGATCTTCGATTGGGGATCGTCGGAGTTCTGTTTGGCCAGGGTGGCAAAATCCGCGCCCTTCTGCAATTGCGCGTAGAGCGCCTCGGCTTTGGCCTTGGCTTGCGCGTTAGTCAGCTTTCTCTTGTTGACTACCGATTGCTGGCTGGTAATCAGAATATGACGCACCTGCGCTTGTTGGAACTCCGGCTGGTGCTGTTTGTAGTACTGCGAAATGTCCGCGGGGGAGGGATTGGTGTTGCTCGCAACCCATTGCTGATATGCCTGGGCTTCGGCACGCAGCTTCTGCAAGCGCAGTTGGGCGCGGAACTTGGGCGTCTGATCCAACCCTTGGGCATGGGCAGCCTGGGCGACGGCGATCAGGTGCGCGTAGCTGTCCACGAACTGCCGTTTGTGGGTCGTCAAACGCGAACGGAATTGTGGCGGAATGGTGCTGATGAGTGCGTCCATCTCGCCTTCCGTAATTTTGTGCGCGCCAACGGTTGCCAGCACCGTGCTGGCGGGCAGCGTGGGCGCGGCCGCCGCCACCGGATGCGCTGCCATGGCAGCGCCGGACGCGGCAGGGGAAGAAGGAGTCTGGGCGCTCAGCGCAGCCGCCAATGCAGCCGCCGTCAGCACCGCCAGACCAGGGCGATAAAGAATCCGTACCTGACTCATGCAGGACATTAAAGCACAGTCAGTCAGCGCCGTCACTGCAACGTTCCAGAAGCTTTCCACCCAGCGTTTTCATCCGTACTTCATCCACAGCAGTGAACTGCGCCGCGCTCTTACCGCAGTGCCCCGGGTGCGCCACTCAACGTTTTTTGTAGAGCGGGAAACAGTCAAGGCAAGCACCCAAAGCCTCCCTCCACCCAACCCTACGGTGAGCTGTGCACCGTAGACTGTCCACCCTTTGGGAAGACCTTAACCCCACATCCCCTGTCCCCCAACCGACTCCCGGCAAAACCCCATTCCCAACCCCCGCTTTCCGCCCCCATGCTCAACCCCAACAACAAAGGACAGCTATACCTCCGTATAGTTGAACCCCGGTGCAAGCGCTTGCAGAATGACCCCTGACTGTGCGGTGTGGCACGGCAAGTCGCGCTGGATGACGCAGCGGGCGACACCGATCAGACATCAAGCGGTATCCAGAGGAGCGAACGCGTTATGCGCTGCAATCGATTCGTGGCTGGTAAGCAGTCCTGTCGAGGGGCAAATCGATGGTCGTACAGATGCATGGCCACCCTGGCCGTGCTGGTCGCGATTTTTCTGGTGGGCAAACAGCAAGCTCGGGCCCAAGTCTACAACATGACCTGGAACGATGAGTTCAACGGCGGCTACGGCTCGCCCAACACCTACAACTGGTTCATGGAGACCGGCAACAACAACGGCTGGGGCAACAGTGAGCTGGAGTACTACTGCCCTTACGGCGACAACAACTATCCCTGCAGTTCCAGCAATCCCAACGCCTATCAGGACGGCAACGGCAACCTGGTGATCAAGGCCTTCCCGGTGGGCAGCACCTACACCTCCGCCCGCCTGCGTTCCTACCCTAATATTTCCACCCAGTACGGCTTGATCGAAGGCCGCATGATTGTTCCCTACGGAGACGGATTGTGGCCCGCCTTCTGGATGTTGGGCAACTCCATCATGACCGGCACCAGTTGGCCCGCCTGCGGCGAGATTGACATGATGGAAAACGTCCCGCAGATGGGCAACAGCACCATCCAGAGCTCATTACACGGCGCCAACGGCTTTAACACCGGTAACCAGACCGGGGTCTCCTCTCCCATCAACAGCGCTTACCATATCTACGGCGTGAACTGGTATCCGCAGACGGTGCAGTTCTTTGTGGATGATTACACCCATCCTTTTGTGACTCTCACACCAAGCAGTAGCGGCGGCACATGGGAATTCGATAACGGCAACTTCTTCCTGCTGCTCAACCTCGCGGTAGGCGGCAACTGGCCCTCGCCTGGCCCGGACGCGAGCACTCCCTGGCCGGCGGAAATGAAGATCGATTACGTCCGCATCCGCAAATGGCAGGGCGGCGCCGGGTCGATCAACCCCAACGCCTGGTACCAGGTGATCAACCAGAACAGCGGCTCCTGCGTAGATGACGACGCTTGGGGCACATCCAACGGCACGAAGGTGCAGCAGTGGCAGTGCGGCACCGATCAGTACAACCAGGAGTGGCAGTTCCAGCCCACCGACAGCGGCTACTACAAAGTGATCAGCCGCAACGCCGGTTTAGTTTGGGATGACACTGGCTGGTCCGGTTCCAGCGGCACCGGCATCCAGCTCTGGTCGTATGGCGGCGGCAGCAACCAGCAGTGGGCGCCACAGCAGGTAGGAGGCAGCTTCCAGTTCGTGAACCGCTACAGCGGCCTCTGCCTGGATACCCCTGGCGCCTCGACCCAAAACGGAGTGCAGCTCGACCAGTGGACCTGTAACCAAACCGGAGCCCAGATGTTCCAGTTAGTTCAGGAGCCCTGATCCCTGACACTGATCTCTGACCTTTGATCCCTGACCCGTAGCATCTTAGCCGTTTCAGCAAAACCGAAACGGCTAAGATGTTACATCCAACCCATCCCGCCCACAAGCAACACAGCTCACCACGGGCAACGGAGCCCGCAGGCAAAATTGCTCGCATGCAACAGAGCGGCCGCCGGGAGCACCCTCCCGCCGGCCGCTTTTTTTCTGCCAAACGCAGCCCTTCACCCCCGACCCCGCCTCCCCTCCCCCGGCTCAGTGTCAGGAATCTCCCCCCGGCTCAGGTATGCGCCCGGTCCGTACCCGTCTGTCAATCCGCCAACCCGCGCGTTACTCCGTCCCAGCCAGCGCGCCTGCCAGAAAGCCAACCACAGCGACACTGTCCGGCGTCGGGCAAGACTAGCCCGGCATAGCGAGGCTTTGCGAGCGTATGCCGGGTTAGCCAGCAGCCGGAATTGAATAAACAAAAGCTGCGCAGCCTCCGCGCCCCGTCCCGCCTTGCAGCCGAAAGCCCGTCCCGCCCCAGACGGGACGCGGCCCCGGCGCCAACCGGCCTGCCGCGCTGCCGTTACCGTTTCATGCCTCCACAAACCGCGTGGCGGAGCCACGCCCCGGATAGTGGCCAGCGACAACGTCGCTGGTAAGCCGCGCGGTAAACGATCCCATATAGCGAGCGCAAGCTATGCGTAATTCGCCGCCGCCTGATCACCAGTTAAGCGGAACAGACGGGATAAACGCAGACTGACCCGCCCGTCCCCCTAATCGCTGCCGGGGGCCCCACTCAACGTTTTTTGTTGAGTGGGAAAACCGCCAAGGTCAACCGCGCCGCGGACCAACCGCAACGCCTCACGATGAACTGTGCACAGTTCAGTGTGAACGGAAAACGATGGTAAACCGTCACGCACCGCAACCTGTGGACCATAGAATTCCGCCACCACCCTACCCCTGACTCCTATCTCCAATGTCTGCCAATCCGCCAACCCGCGCGTTACTCCGTCCCAGCCAGCGCGCCTGCCAGCAAGCCAACCACCGCGACACTGTCCGGCGCCGGGCAAGACTAGCCCGGCATAGCGAGGCTTTGCGAGCGTATGCCGGGTTAGCCGGCAGCCGGAATTGAATAAACAAAAGCTGCGCAGCCTCCGCGCCCCGTCCCGCCTTGTAGCCAGACAGAAAAGCGCCGCCGGTCGAAGACCGGCGGCGCCTGGGGTTGTTATCAAGTGAGCGCAACAGCTGGCTGATCGCCGCTGCCGCCGTTTATATACGTCGTTTACTTACAAATGCCCCACGAACCCGGGCCAGCCCAGTGCCGCTCCCGGAACTGACCGCTGGCGCAAAACGCCACGTCATCCCAGTCGAGTGCGGTTCCCGAGGGGGCCATCAAGCGCCGGCTGGCCACCGTCTCCCCACCGGTGTAAGCGATCGGAAAGATGCTCCAGAAGTGAATCGTAGCGGGACGGTTGGGCACGCGGGTGAGGTCGTCGCCAGGGTGCTGCGGCGTGTACGCCGGGAACGTGACGATCCAGTAGCGATGGTCACGGCTGTTGTACACCGCCTTGGACCACTCCATGGCGCAGTGTCCGCCGCGATGGATGGTCTCGTCCGAAAGAACGCGGCCAACGTTTTGATCCTCGTGCGAGCCACACCAGACCGCGCTGGGGCCGTTCCGCAAACAGCAGTTGTCATGCATGATGCTGCCCACGGAAACGTACAACGTGGTCGAGCCATCCGGGTTGTGGCGTGCCGGTGTCAGGTAGGGTCCCGAGCTGACGCCCTCGCAACCCGGTCCGACCGCGCCAAAGCACTGCTCGAATTGTTGCGCCAGCGGGTTCCAGCCATGCCGGGCATCGCGCGGCGCCGGAGGTGCGGGTGCGGGAGGCTGCGAGCGCTGTGCCAGGTTGACATACCACTGATGCACCTGAGGCTGCTGCAGGTAGGTGAACAGGCCTTGATAGCCGCCGCCGTTGCGGCCCGCCATCATGTCGGTTACGGCGTTGCTAATCACCGCCGGCTGGTCAATGCCGGGGACGCCGGGCAGCGCCGCGTGCAACGCGCGTTGCGCGGTGGCGTGCTGTTCGGCCTGGGCGCCCCGTAACCACGCCAGATGCGCCGCCACCAGCGAGTCCACGTTGGCCAGCCGCGGGTCATTGCGCGAGGCCATCTGCAGCCAGAAGTTCATCTCACTCTGCGTGGGATAACGTCCAAAAGCCAGAAGATAGGCGTTGGTAATGTTGTTTTGCGAGGTCTGCCGCGAAAAGTTCGTGTACCACTGCCGCACCTGCGGCTGTTGCAGATAGGTAAGGAGTCCATGGTAACCGCCGCCGTTGCGGCCCGCCATCATGTCAACAATGGCGTTGTTGATCACCCCGTCCTGATCGATGCCACCCACATTACCCAGCGCGGCATGCAGGGCGCGTTGCGCGGTGGCGCGCTGCTCCTCTCCCGCATTTTTCAGCCAGTTCAGATTGAAAGCCACCAGCGCGCTCTCGCTCTGGACGGGTTGCCGCAGCCAGTACTGCAGTTCCGCGGCGGTAGGATTACGGCCAAAGGCGGTCTGGTAGGCGCCCACAATCATCTGCTGTTTGTTAACGCCGGCGTTGGATGGACCACCACCAGCATTGCGCTGCGCAAGGCCGATATACCACTGCCGCACCTGCGGCTGCTCCAGATAGCTGACCAGGCCGCGATAGCCCCCTCCATTGCGTCCCGCCAGCATGTCGACCACAGCGTTATGAATCACCGCCGGCGAATCGATGCCCGCAACTCCGTTGAGCGCCGCGTGCAAAGCGCGCTGCGCTGTCGCATTCTGCTCGGCGGGCGCGCCACGCAACCAGGCCAGGTGCGCCGCTACCAGAGTGTTCACGTTGGCCATACGGGGATCGTTGGCCGGACGCGACACCCAGAACTGCAGCTCCGCCGGGGTGGGATTGCGCCCAAAGGCGATCTCATAGGCCTGCTCCACCATCTGATTGCGCGCCGTGCTAGGAGCGGTCTGGCCGCCGCCACTGGAGCGCTGCGCAAAGCTGATATACCACTGCCGCACCTGCGGCTGCTCCAGATAACTCACCAGGCCCCGATAGCCCCCACCGTTGCGGCCGGCCAGCATATCGCCTACCGCGTTATGAATCACCGCCGGCGAATCGATGCCCGCAACTCCGTTGAGCGCCGCGTGCAAAGCGCGCTCCGCTGTCGCATTCTGCTCGGTGGGCGCGCCACGCAACCAGGCCAGGTGCGCCGCTACCAGAGTGTTCACGTTGGCCATACGGGGATCGTTGGCCGGACGCGACACCCAGAACTGCAGTTCCGCCGGCGTGGGATTACGGCCAAAAGCGATCTGGTAAGCCTGCTCGACCATCTGATTGCGCGCCGTGCTAGGAGCGGTCTGGCCGCCGCCACTGGAGCGCTGCGCAAAGCTGATATACCACTGCCGCACCTGCGGCTGCTCCAGATAACTCACCAGGCCCCGATAGCCCCCACCGTTGCGGCCTGCCAGCATATCGCCTACCGCGTTATGAATCACCGCCGGCGAATCGATGCCCGCAACTCCGTTGAGCGCCGCATGCAAGGCGCGCTGCGCTGTCGCATTCTGCTCGGACGGTGCGGTGCGCAGCCAGGCCAGGTGCGCCGCCACCAGTGTATTCACGTTCGCCAGGCGCGGATCATTGGCCGGACGCGACACCCAGAACTGCAGTTCCGCCGGCGTGGGATTACGGCCAAAGGCGATCTGGTAAGCCTGCTCCACCATCTCATTGCGCGCCGTGCTGGGCGCGGGCTGACCGCCGTTCGCGCTCTGCGCTAAGCCGACGTACCACTGCCGCACCTGCGGCTGCTCCAGATAACTCACCAGGCCCCGATAGCCCCCACCGTTGCGGCCGGCCAGCATATCGACAACAGCGTTATGAATCACCGCCGGTGAATCGATGCCCGCAACTCCGTTGAGCGCCGCATGCAAAGCGCGCTGCGCTGTCGCATTCTGCTCGGACGGTGCGGTACGCAGCCAGGCCAGGTGCGCCGCCACCAGTGTATTCACGTTCGCCAGGCGCGGATCATTGGCCGGACGCGACACCCAGAACTGCAGTTCCGCCGGCGTGGCATAGCGCCCAAAGGCGATCTGGTAGGCCTGCTCGACCATCTCCTGCCGCGGAGACGGCCGCCGCGATCCGTACCGGCTATTGGGCTGGTATTGCGCCATTCCAACAGCCGGCAGCAGCAGCCCAAATGCGACCATTCCAAACCAGCGATTTCGCATAAAAAGTCCTTTTCTCAAACTAACAATGGTGAACACCTTAAACCGCGCGCACTCCGGCTAACAGTGTGGCTTACAGACGCCCATTGCCGCAGCACGGCTGGACCGGCTGCAGCTCTAGGGAAGTCCGCAATCCACCCTCGTCCGGCTCAAATGCTGAGCCAGCCCAGGTGAGCGCCGTTCTTTTGGCGGGAAATCAGCGAACATTATCGCCACACACAACTGAGTCCTGTCAATGGTCATATCGTCCATTGCAAGCATATCCTTAAATTTTCCCAGCTACCGTTGCGGCAATCTCTGCAAACAGTGCGCGCGAGCACGCTGGTTGACCGCTCGCGCCCATCGCGGCTCGAAAGACGCCGGAGTGCTGGGAAGCTTGTTGGCGCTGGAACTAAGCCAAGCGCGCAGGTCACTGCGCCAAAACGTCACCGTGACTGAAGAGCCACCTCGCTTGCGTGTTGCCCGCTAGCCACGCTCCACACACCAGGTCAGCAGATATGGCATCAACTCAGGCGGCCTGTGAACCCGCCGCTCATAGCCGAGTGCGAGATGTAGCGGCACTGCCCGGGGTGCGCGATAAACTGAGAACAATGGCCGCTCGGGCAGTCGCGGCGCTAGCAAGCCTGCCTTCCATTGAGCGTGCCGTCAAGGAGCCTTTCTCATGCGTTCTCTTTGCATTCCAACCCTTGCCCTTGCGCTCATCGCGGCAGGGTCGGTTTCCTGCACGGCACAAAAGCCGCAGCCCTACGATTGGCCGACCTTCAACGTGAATGCCCAGCGCACTGGTGTGCTGCAACAGACCACTGGGATCACCGCCGCCAATCTCTCTAAACTGAAACTGCAGCAGATCAAGCTGGATGGAACGGTAGACGCCTCCGCGATCTACCTTCACGGCGTCAGCGTCAAAGGCGGCACGCATGATGCCCTGTTCGTCACGACCACATTTGGAAAAACGATCGCGATTGACGCCCGCAACGGCGCATTGCTGTGGGAATACACGCCGCCAGGCTTCAAAACATGGGCGGGCACGCGGCAGATTACCAATGCCACGCCGGCGGCCGATCCCAGCCGGCAAGCGATCTATGCCGCCTCTCCCGACGGACAAGTTCAAAAGCTTGCGGTCTCCGATGGTCACGCGCTGTGGCGCACCGCGGTCACCAGACTGCCCTTACGCGAAAAGATCGCGTCGCCGCTGACCATCAATCAAGGCCATGTCATCGTAGTCACGGCGGGTTACATCGGCGACCGCCCTCCTTATCAGGGGCATGTGGCCATCCTGGACGCGGGCAGTGGACGCCTGCTGCATGTCTGGAACTCCCTCTGCAGCGATCGCCAACAGTTAATGGACCCGAAAAGCTGTGCCGCCAGCGATTCCGCCATTTGGGGGCGTGCAGGCGCGGTTCTCGATCCGGCGGGCAACATCTTCGTGGCCACCGGCAACGGTCCCTGGAACGGGAAGAACAACTGGGGGGATGCGGTGCTGCAACTGTCTCCCGATGCCACTCGCCTGCTGGCCAACTACACCCCGGCCAACACCGCCGAACTCAACAAGCGCGATCTCGACGTCGGCTCGACATCACCGGCGCTGCTCGGCAACGGATACCTTGCCCAAGGCGGCAAGGATGGCTTCATCCGCCTTCTCCAGCTCAAACAAATTCAGGGCACCGCGCCTCATCGTGGAGGCGCGCTGCAGCGCGTGCCGACTCCCTCTCACAACATGCTGTTTACCGCCCCGGTGGTCTGGCGTCACCAGGGCGCCACTTGGCTGATTGCCGCCGACCAGAACGCGACCGAGGCGTGGACTTTTTCGCAGGGAAAGTTGACTTCCCGCTGGCGCGTGCAGCAGGGAGGCACCAGCCCGGTTATCGCGGGAGGTCTTCTATACGTTTATGACCCCAGAGGCGCATTGCGCGTGTTCCAGCCTCAGACTGGCAAACTGCTGGGCAGCCTGCCTTGCGGCCATGGCCACTGGAACAGCCCCATCGTCGCTCCGGGCATGATTGTGCTTCCGGTGGGCAACGCCAATGACCTCGATCAAAGTGGGGTTTTGAACATCTGGCGGCTGCCCTAACCTGGCCGCAATGCCAAAGGGCGGCCAAGGTTGATGCCAGGCCGCCCTCTTTCCGGTGCATGTTGCGGAATCAGGCGGCGAACCGCAACACCTTCTTGCGGCGACAGCTATTCCGGCCCAAAGCTTGGTTCAAGGGACAGTATTGGGTTGCCCCAGTGGCAATGCTGACGCCCGCTGCCACTGCCATGATCCAACGCAGCACGCCTGGCAGTGGCAGCGTGGCCGCCAAAACGCCTGCCGCAATCCCTCCCGCTAGACGGGCCGTCCGCTCATTCCCGCCGACATTGCACCTCAATTCCAGTTCCATAGGACCCTCCTCAGATTGCGATGCTGGCCGAAGGCAAGGGTTTGCTGCAGCGGCCAGCACAGCATCGCTTTTCCGGGCGTGGAGGTTGCTGCCAGCCGCGTCGAGGTCCGTCCTCTACGGCGTTACGGGCTAGGTAAGCAGCCCCTGTTTACCCCGCATCCCTCTCGCAAGTGCTTGACACAGCAGGTCTTTACCCCAACTGCCGTAAAGTTTACGAGCCATTACGTTGAAGCGCTCACCGTTCGCGACTACATTCGCCAAACGTCTACGCCTTTCGTATCGATCTAGCCAATTCCCTTAGGCGCCGACGCGATGCCGGTTTATCGAAGTTTCCCGGCTCGCGAGGGGAAAAGGAGAGAGAGGAACAAGTGAGCATTCTAAGAGTCGTTCGAGGAAGCCTGCGGCGAGGTCTGATTGCCTTGCTTCCCACCGTCTCTTGCGCAGTGCTTTCCGCTCAAACGGTTTCAGTCGGCGCGGGCAGCTATACCACTGCCCTGCCCTCTGGAGACAGCGCCCCCCAGTCCAATGTCTACGTCAGCTATAGCGGCCCGGTGGCCACCCATAAATTTTGGACCGCGAAGAACTGGAACCCGTTGGGCGTAGTCACCTCCAACGGCGGTCCCTATTACATGTTTCCCGAACCGCTTTCGGTGCAGACCAATGGCAACGGTCTGGAACTGGGCTACTTCAACGGTGTCAACAATAACGGATCGTGGTTCAACAAGCCTTTCCAGAACGACCTCACGCTGGGCGTGGTGGGATTAAGCGCCTCGACCGTGAAAGTTTCCGCTTTCTCCGACTGGACCGTCGACTTCAGCTGGGGTCCGATGACTCTGCGGCTCGGCCGCGGCATGCCTTTCGTCTACATGTACACCAACGGCAGCCTGCCCCAGGTTTCGTTTTCCGGCACACCCACCGTCTTCGCCAACAACGGCAACGTTCTTGGCGTCAGCATTGGCAGCAGCAACTACGGCTTGTTCTGCCCCAGCGGCGGCACCTGGAGCGGCATCGGGCCGGCAACCCTGACCTGCAATTTGCCCTCCGGACACAACTACTTCTCACTCGCCATCCTGCCGAGCCAGGCGGCGCTGAGCACTTACGCCAGTTACGCCTTCTCCTTCCCCACCAATACCAAGGTGACCTGGAGCTACAACCAGTCGACCTCGCAGCTCTCCACCAAGTTTGCCGTGACCACGCAGGCCATGGAGGGCACGCAAACGGGCACCCTGATGGCGCTTTACCCTCATCAGTACACGGCGTTGTCGGGCACCTCGATCCATACCAGCTACACCTATGCCAGCCCGCGCGGCGCCATGAAGGTATTGAGCGGCAGCGGCTTTACCACCGCTTATGAGTACCCGGGCATTCTGCCGTTCCTGCCTCCTACCGGCATCGAAACCTATCACTACTTCGCCAACCGACAACCTCAGCGGCTGGCAGTTGTATTCCCAGTCCGCTGGTCTGGAAAACAGTCCTGCCGCCTTCCAGAACATGAACAATGGAACCATTGAGATCAAGGTCTGGAACGCGATCGGCACAAATTCCTCATACCTCAGTGTGGGAGCACCGAGCGGCAACACGGCGCTGTCCAGCATCACCATTCCGTTCTCGTCCCTGACTCACTAGAGTCAAAGGGTACTGGCGGGGGCGGCGCGACCGGGCGCCGTCCCCTTTTTCGTTGTATTCGCCACGCCAGATTCACACGTCACGTCCACAGCGTGAGCGCCGCACATCCGTTTGCCGCACATGACGACGCTCACTGCCGCACGCCCAGTGCAGTACCATTCTGGTTCTTGGGCAGGGGGAAGCATGCATCTCGTTTTCTTTGCCGAACGTTTGCTCCTGGGCCAGTCCGAATATGCACGAGCTCTCTGCGCAGCCTACCAGCAGCGGCTCCAGCAAACCGCCTATTGGGTACTGGGGGATTCCAAGGCCGCTCAACTGCTGACGATGATGGCCATCGTTCGTGTGCTCCGGGTACTTTACTTCCAAACTCCGAAGCAGCCCGTCTCAACGCTGGCGCCACTCGTCTACACCACCTTTGTCGATCTCTTGCTGCCGCAAATCAAGAGCCCGAAACAGCGATGCTGCTGCGAACCGGCGCCCGGGGTGGTTGACGATAGCTTCCAGGCCGGCGAGTGGCAGGCCGCACTGCGCACACTGAACCCATTGCGGCGGCTGGTCTACATTCTTTATGAAGTTCACCAGACACCCTTGCTGCAGATCAGCCAATGGCTCGGGTTGGATCTTGCCGTCTGCCAACGTCACCTGGGTTGTGCGCGCATGCAACTGCGCAACGAACTGATAACGCTCTCCTCCGAACCGATTTCAACTCCGCTGGCGCAAGCCGCCTGAGCTGTATCATTCGGCAAACACCAAACGCGGTCATCGTCCACCCTCCCGCTGAAGCTGGCGATGGCGTCAGGATAAAACTCGTCAAACGCACCGGCGATTAACCCCGCTCCGGCAAACCCCAGACGGCCTCTTTGCTTCCGGTACAAAACTGCCATGCACTGGTACACATGGCGGATTGCGCCGCCACCCGCTTGGCGCTGCAATAGAAGTCGAACATCGGGGGTAAAGCGATGAGAGCAACAACTGAACTGGAGCATCAGCACCAAACCATTGGCCGCGTGGCCAAGGCCTGTGAGGTGTTTGCCGAAATGTTGGACAACGGGACACTCCTGCCGGCTTCCGCCCTGCAAAGCGTAGTCGCCTTCCTGCAGGTTTACGACCATGACTACCATCGTGAACAGGAAGAGTGGCTGCTGAACCTGTTACGCGCGCGCGGCGTTCCCTCCGGGGGTTGCCCGATCAGCGCGCTGGAGAACGAAACCCACCGCCTTAATATCCTTGTCACCCATCTGGCGCGCGCAGTTGAACTTTATTCCAATAACCCAGCCGGCGTCACACACACTCTGCGTGAATATTTACATATCATTGCGGAAGCCTACGCGGAGCACATCTGGAAAGAAGACTTCCTGCTGCTTCCTATGGCGGATAAGCTGCTCACCGACGGCGACCAGCAACTGCTCGCCAGCCGCATTCAGAACGCCGCCGCCAGCAAAGGAATTGAAGCCCATCGGGTTCTGGAAGATTTGACACAGGCCATGAAGGGGTGCCCCCAGTGCGGTACTGAGCCGCAACTCCACCTGGCTTAGTACGGCCTCCCGCTATCCGGTTTCTTGAATGAAAGGAGAGATTTCGCCATGAGCGCACATGCCAACCTGTTTCCATTTCCCACTCTTCAGCCGCCGAGCACGCTCCCGTCACCCGGGACGCAAGTTCAGCACTGGCACCCGCAACGCATTCCGGTCTCCAATACGGCCTCCCTCATGCTTCTGGATTTGCAGGAGGAAATTGCGGGCCTGCGACGCGAACCTGCCTGGCAGTATGGCCGTAACGCGAAGACCCTGCTCAAACATGACGACCTGCGGCTCGTCCTGACCTTGATGCGGAAAGGCGAATGCCTGCACCCCCACAGCACCCGCGGAACGCTGTTCATCCAGTGCATTCAAGGGAGCCTCCGTGTCCAGCTCAGCGGTGAGAGCTTTGATCTGCAGGTGGGCCAACTCCTGGCGTTGGATCCGCGCTTGTCTCATCGCGTCGAGGCCCTGGAGGAAAGCGCCTTCCTGTTAAGCATTGCCTGGCCACCCGAGCCCCCCAAACAGTTCTCCGCCCGGGTGGCGGAGAACTGGCGTAGCGACGAATCGGTCTGGAATTAGTTTTCCCCGCCGAGGCTGGCGCTGGGATCCCTCTCCTCACGAGCCAGTGCCGAGTCGAACTGCTTTCGAGTTCGAGATCGCAGGCCGAAGTGCGGGGTTGCCTACTAGGTCCCGCACCGCTGGCGACTAGTAAAGCGCGGCCACCATCCGTGAGCTTCGGCCGGACACCGAAGCGGGTGGAATATAAGCGGCCGTGCCGCTCCTTTCCTCCCACCCAGCCTCGCCCTTGTGACATAAGTCGTTCCAAAGTACCCTGCCCTCGCGTCATGCTGGCTGTCGAGGACGCCCCCCGATCAACTGGCGCCCTGCCGCCATGCTTGACCGCGAACTCTTTGCGCTGCTGGATGCTACCGCCGACGCGGCCTTTGCCCTCTCCGAGCAGGGCGAGATCCGCTCCTGGAATAAGGCGGCAGAACAGCTGTTTGGCTATCGCGCGGACCAGGTCATCGGAAAAAGCTGTGCGCAAGTTCTACGCGGGACCGGTACGCTGGGAACGCGTGTCTGCCATCAGGGTTGCAGCGTGCTGGAATGCGCCGGGCAGCAAACGCCCATCCCCAACTTCGACATGAACGTCATGACCCGCTCCGGCCAGCGACGCTGGGTGAATATATCCACCCTGGTCAGCAGAAATAAACGCAACGCATCCACGCTGGTCATCCACCTGGCGCGCGATATTAGTGAACAGAAGCGGACGGAAGAGCTGACACGCAAGATGTTTGAACTATCCCAGCAACTCGGGAACTTGGAGCAACCGTTAGCTCACCTGCCTGTGATCAAGCCAGCGCCCGTGTCGCCCCTTTCGCAACGTGAACGCCACATTTTGCGGCTATTCGCGGAGGGCAAAACCGCCGAGCACATTGCCGGTTCGCTGAACATCAGTCTACAGACGCTGCGCAATCACCTGCATCACGTCAATCGCAAACTGCGCACCCATAACCGCCTGGAGGCGGTCATGCACGCCCTGCAACGCAAATTGATCTGAAGTTCGACGCCTGCCGGTGGCCAAAGCCCTTCAATCCCCCGGTTGATCGCGCAGTACCTTTTGCGGGAGCGGGTTACGCATTGGCTGCGAGCCGGAAATGCGAACGCGTTGTGAGATGGTCCCCATTTTGCCGGTGAGGTTATCCCGCACGGCAATACGGGCAAAATATTCCTGACCCGGAACTCCCTGAAATTTTCCCTTGTAAGCCACGTCCTGACTACGAAACACCGCAAGCTGCCTGGAGTTCAAGGGGAATTTGAATCGTGTAGGCCGGTAGGCTTCGCTGGGCAACAGAGGGTTTGCGTTCAGTAAAACGACCTGAATAGAGAAATCAACGATGGCGCCGTTTGGCCCCTCATGAAGAAGCGCATCAGGGGGAATCAGGAGTTGAAAGGGTACGTCGCTCAGCATCGCCTTCGCCTTGCCCAAAGTCGCCTCATGCGGCGCCTCAGCCTGACCAGTCGTTACCGCCAGAGGAATTGCGTTGATTTCCACTGGCGTCTGAACTGACCAGTTCAGGTCTTTGGCTACTGTCTTGTCATCTCGCAGGTATGTTTCTGGACGGTAGATATATTCGTGGCGAGCCAGCACCCGGACATCTTTCGCCGCCACTTTCACCCGGATGGAGTGCCGTTTGGGCTTCTTTGCGTGATTCCCGCCGGGAGGCGGAAAGCTCAAAATGTAATAGGACGACCAGTCACGGATGGCGCGCATCGTCTCGGGACCAAAGTCGTTGTCGACCAAAGCGGCGCCACCGGTTCGATCCCCCATCATCTGCATCACATTCAGACTGGCCATCTTGGCGCTGCTTTTCACCATTTCCCGTACGGTACTCACCGCCATTTTTTCCGGCGCCGGGGCCTGCACTCCCCGCAGGTCCATCGGATAGAGACTCACGTCGGCGTCGTTGAGCATGGCGATCACCTGCTCCATACGGCTGGTCTTCGGCGAGTCGGGAGAGGGCAGCGCATGCGGCCCCTGCGCTGGATTGTTGGCCAGAGGACTATTCTCCGCCGCAATCATCTTGGCAACCGGTAAGGCCATCAGGTACGCCGGGGGGGGTGGCTGCAGCAACCGCAGCGATAATCCCAAGGGCCGCAAATTTCCGGTCAACCAGATCACCGTCTTATGACCCGGCACATCGCGAAACAACCGCGCCAGCGATTTCAGAGCGATCAGGGTCTCGATCCCCTGCATGCGTGACGTGCTGTCGCGTTCGTTCAGATAAACGTCATATTCGGAATAGCCGTGGGTCAGCCACTCGTCGTCATCACTACTAAGGAAGTGGGTGTTGGGCGTTCCGCCCAGTACAACACTGGAGCGCACTGGAGATCGCATATCGTTGGCGACGGAAAATACGTTCGGGTGCAGCAACCATTCCGTTAATTCCTTTATGCGACTGGAGATGAGGGCATGGTCAGTCGTGAACGGTTGCAAGAGCGTCAGCGATGGCATGAACCCGTAAATCGCGATGGCCTGGTCGCGGGGCAGCCTCGAATTCACCAGGCGCAGCAGTGCACGCTGCACGTACAGCGCGTCACCCGTCTGGGACATGCCCAGATTCATAAAGTCGAATAACAAAATGACATGATCGCCAGCCGCTGCCCCAGCGGAGAGATTGGTATGAAAACCCGCGGGTAATCTAGGCGGGTCGGCAGAAGCGCTACTTTGCACGAAGTCCACGGCCGCCAGCTTGACCGGACGCCCATCGACAGTCACATGAAAATCGGCGGCTCGCAGTCCGCGTACGGTCCTCCCGTTTTTCGCATGCACCGATACCGGAACCTGAATCAACGTGGTTTGGGCGTGAAAGACGGCAGGCGGGGCTGGCGATTGTGCGCACAGCCACGAAAGGCAAAAAGCGGACAGGGCAAGGCAGACCGCGAAGCGAAGCGTGCCTGAAAACATAAACTCTCCCACCCGGCTTGCCTTTATCCTACTGCAAACGGGGTCCATTGCAAGGGGAGGGGGGCGCAAAACCAGCGGCTGCCAACGCTACCAGCGCGGCCAACGCTTGCGACTGCCCCATGCCCTTTCACCCTAGCGCTCGCCTTATGGTGGATAGTTCGCCCCTTAGCACCAGCGACGCATCGAGTCAAAGCAGCGTACGGAAGATTGCCAGCCAGTGGAGTCGTTCTCCGATGAGTTTAGCTGGCCAGTGCAGCGGCCGTTTGCGTCACCAGCGCCTCCAGTTCTCGCGCCCGCTGCGTGCCAGTGTGCCGTTCGATCACCTTTTGGCGGGCTCGCCTGGCCATCTCCCGTCTCTTGCTCTCGGTCATCTCGCGCAGGCAGTGCACCACGTCTTCATGGCTGCTGGCAACAACGATCTCTTGTCCCGGAACAAAGAACTGCTCCAGCCCCGGCCACCCATCGGTGACGATCGGCGTACCGCAAAGTGCCGCTTCAAACAACCTCCCCTGCGGGGACCAGCCCGCCCGGATCATCGGCGAGCGCGTAATGTTTAAAGTAAAGCGTGAAGAACAATAAAAGGCCGGATGTTGCGTGGGGCTCAGGTGATCAAAGCGCCGCAGGTTATCCGGCCACGAGAGGTCTGGCGGATACATGGATCCAGCGATCGTAAACCGCAGATCAGGCAGCAGAGCCGCCGGCCCCAACAAAAATTCTTGCAGCCGTTCCTGCCGGTCTGGCGAATATGTTCCGAGATAGCTGAGATCGGCGTAGAACTCCTGGCTGGGCTGAACCGTGTGGTAAGCCTCCGGATCGATGCAAAGGTAAAGCGGCGCCACACGCCGCGCTCCCCAGCGTTGCCGTACTTTCTCCAGAAAGGGACCGCCCGTAAAGCTCAAATAGAGATCAAAGCGGGGGATGTGCTGCGGCAGCAGGTAGTCGAGCACGGCCGGGCTGCGCGCCGACAGCCCTTCGATGGTCACCGGCGTGTCCAAATCGTAAAAGGCGTTGAGGAATCCGGCCGCCGCACCCTGGCGTTCACGCAACAACAGCAATTCCTCCTGGATTCGCGACCCCGACGGACAAAAAGATGTGGTGATAACCACGTCGGCGTTCGCAGCCTCCTCCAATGCTTGTTGGCGTATATCCTCCCAGGCGCGATAGAGGCGCAGCTCCGCGTAAGACACTTGGTCGAAATCGCGCCGGCGGGCGTAGTAGTCCACATCTTTTTCATAGAAGACGATGCGATGCCCGCGCGCCGCCAGGGCCGGCAGCAGGGCGCGGTGGGTGGTGGCATGCCCATTGCCCCAGGATGAGCTCAACGAGAGTCCAAAAATGACGAAGCGCATGGTGATCGTGGCCAACAGAATCAGCCGGACCGAGCGGTGCGCCCCGCAGCTCAAGCGCCGGCCGCCCGACGATTAGACGCCAAGCGCCGCCGAGATGCTGCTTGCGGCGCCCCGGGACAGGCACCCGCGGGAGCGGCTTGCGTGCCTGGGCTGGAGTGGCCCGTTACCGTTCGCGAGCCGCCGAGCAAGCACTCCTTTTGGGGTTCATGCCGGAACGCGCTACCATGAATCCAGTGCTTCGCCGTCATGCTTTGTCCACCCCTTTCGTTTTGTGTTCGGCCCTGATCCTGGTCTGGTCGACTTGTCCCTGCACACCCGCCATTGCCGCTTCCGCACCTGCCTGGACGCGCACGGATGCGCGTGCCTGGATCAAGAACGGCTCTTCCCAGGCGAAGGCACAGCTGCAGGCCTCCGCCAAACACGACCACAATCCCACCCGCAAGTGTCTCGCCAATTTCGTTCTCGCGGTAGGCGAGACACGGCGGGTCAGCCATGCCCCCGGTTGGCTGAGTGCGATAGCCGGCGAGTTGCATACGGCGCGCCGCTGCGCCTCACTCGCGGACGCGGCCACATGGACGCTAGGACAAGCGCAGTTTGCGGCACACGACACGACCGAGGCCGAACAAACGCTGACCGCATTCGGCCGACGTTATCCCGAAAGCCCTTTTATCACCAGCGCCATTTGGACGCTGGCCCGCGCCGCCCAGGCAAATAAGAACTGGGCTGTTGAGCTGAGCGCGCTGCATCGCAACGGAATCAGCGGTCCAGAACCGCTTTTTATGGCTGCGGAAGCCGAGCGGCAGTTGGGCCAAAAGCAACTTGCTCTGCAGTACTACCGGCGCCTGTTCTGGGAGTTTCCCGCGTCCTGGGGCGCTCCGGATGCACAGCGCTGGATCACCGTACTCACTGGAAGCGATCCGTTATCCCAAGCCAGCGGCACGCAGTGGCGAGAGCGTGCGGAAGGGTTTATGCGCGCCGGCCGCTACGCCGACGCCGCTGCCAGCTTTGACCGTGCCGCGCAACTCTGGCCGGGTGAACAGGCCATGCTGACCCTGGCGCAGGCGCGGGCGGAATTCCTCGCCGGTGGCGGCGCCCAACCAGCGGCTCGCCTGAAGGCGCTGCTGGCGGCCAACGAGCTTACGCGCGGAGAGCGCGCCCAGGCCTTGGAGTTGCAGGTGCGGATTGCCCGCCGCCTGAACGATCTCGGACAGGTACAGCGCTCCCTGGTTCGCTTACAGGAAACGGCTCCGCACAGCCGCTGGCTTCTGGATGGCTTATTGGAGGCGGCCGACAACGCCCTCCTGCAAAATGACTTGCTGCTTGCTCAGGCGCACTTTGACCGAATGGCGGATTGGTTTCCAGACACCAGCGCCGGCGCGACTGCGGAATGGCGTGCCGCCTGGTTCAGCTACCGTCTCGACCAGCCCGACGCGCCGACACGCATGGAGCGCTACATCAGCGATCACCCAAATGGAGGAGCGGTTCCCGACGCCCTGTTTTGGCGTGGCCTTTGGGCCTATGGACACGGAGAACATGACTTGGCGGCTCAATGCTGGTCAGCCGCGGCCCGTTTGTTCCCGGGCTCCTACTTCGGCGAGTTGGCGGCGCGCTCGCGCCTGCAGCATGGGCTCCCAGCCGTGAAAACCTTGCCGGCTTTCGCCGCGGGTCTCCGCGCCGCCCCGGGGCCCAGTCACGGCCGTCCGTTGCCAGCGCGTTTTGCCCCCACGCTGAGCCGGGCTCGGCTGTTCGCCAGCGCTTATTTGCGGCAACAGGGCCGCGTGGTGCTGCTCCCATTATTGCGCCAGCTTCCCTATCGCCTCAGCCTGACCGAGGCCCGCCCGCTGGCGGAATTGGAGCGCGCCTTGGGCAATTACCCGGAGAGCGCTGTGCTCATGGAGCGTGCTGTTCCCGATTTTCTGCGTCTCCCCTACTCTGCGCTCTCCACCCGGGACTGGCGCCTGCTCTATCCCTTTCCCTATCGCCAATTGATTGAGCGAGCGGCGCAACAGAATGACGTTGATCCCGCCCTAATTGGCGGCCTCATACGCCAGGAATCGCTCTTCAACCGGACCGAAATTTCCCGGGCACACGCTATCGGCCTGATGCAGTTGCTGTTGGGCACGGCGCAGTTTCACCGCCGCGTTATCGACGTACGACGGGTTTCAGTCGCTGACTTAAGGCGGCCGGAGATGAATATTCCGCTCGGGGTGGCGGAGTTGCAAAGCCTGATGGTGCAGTTCCCGCGCGCGCCCGAATACGCCGTTGCCGGTTACAACGCCGGCGGCAACCGCGTGCAGCAGTGGCTAGCGCAAAACAACTTCACCAGCCCGGCCGAATTCACCGAGTCGATCCCGTTTCAACAGACGCGCGCTTACGTGCAGGCGGTGCTGCGCAATGAACTGGCCTACCGCCACATCTACCACCTCGCATTGCGCAGGACGGCGGCCGCCCGATAGAAAGAAGAGGGCGGCGCAAGCCGCCCTCTGGCATTGCTGATCGCCTACTGCTGGCGCAGCGCGGGCATGGGGTAAGGGATGGCATAGGTGCTGGAGCCCACGCCAACCCCTCCCTCGCAGGTATTCGGCGGCGTGGTACAAATCTTGTGCGCCGCGGGACACTCCGCCGCCCAAAACATGTAGCCCAGCATGCCCACCGTTGTCCCAGCACCGGCCGGCGCCACGCTCTGCACAAAGCTTCCAGTGGAATCTTCCAGCGAGGCACTGAAATCGTTGCACTCCGGTGCCGGACTTTGCCCGGTCACGATGTACAGCGAGCCCGTCAATTTGGCCGGCGCCAAGGGCGGAACCCCATTGTAGCCGTCGATGTGCTGCGACCAGTCGGTCTCCGCGTCTGAGGTCGTCGGCTGCTTATTGGGAACCATGGCGTTGGCGTAGTCCAGCACCGGGTTGGAAGTCGTCAGCCAGTTTTGCCCGGCGTACTTCGCCAGGATGGTCAGATAGCGGTCTCCTGCGCCCAGATCAATGGTTAGCCGCGCCGCCGGATTGCTTCCCGTTGCGTCGTACGGAATCTGCGACCGATAGGCGCTCACAAACGCCTGCAGCCCGTTCAGGTTCGGGCTGGATGTGTTTTCGTAATCGATTTCTATTCCCACGCCCAGACTCTTCGCCGCCGCGGCGGCATTGAGTCCAAGTTGGGTAGGATTCGTGGACAAGGCGCTATCCCAGTTGGAGGTATAGGTGGCGCCCCCAATCGCCAGCATCACGCGCACGTTATGGGAGTTGAAATAGCTGACTACCTGAGAATTCATCCCCACCGGAATGCCATTGCTGTCGCCGGAATCGGTGGTCAGGTTCATGAGTTTCAAAGGATCGACAAAGGCCAGCACCACCAGATTGACCGAAGGAGACCCATCACCGCGATCAATCAGCCAGTGATTGGCGTTGTCGAAATCAGTCATGTTTCGCACCGTACCCCAGGTGCAGTAGTCATTGGAGCAGAGCCAGGCGCCGTATACCTGCATTTGGGCGAACGACCGCACGGGCAACAGCAGCAAGGCCGACAGAGCGAACAGTAGATGTAGATAGAGTCGCTTCATCTTTCCTCCGGAAGCAGGGTGCAACGTCCATAGCATAGTGCTATAGCGCACTACGATGCACAACGTAGCACATTGGAAGCCCTGCACCAGGAGGTTTTTGTCGTTGTTTTCCCTTCGTTTTGTGGTTCAAGCCCTCTCCCGCGTTCCACGATAGATATATAGCAGTACTGCTTTTATGCTCTCCGGCAAGGAAACGGAACGGCTTCTGTTTTCCGGTCCGCCAGAGGGCCGTTCCACAACGCCGGCCAGCAGAGCCTCTGCGCCGGCGTCTAGAGCGGCTTGCGCAGCAGGAGCCCATTCAGCCCGCCAGGGTAGTAGTGCGGTAATTCGCGCAGGATGGTGTAGCCCAGCTTCTGATAAAAGCGCAGCGCAGGAGCGTTGTTAACTGCCGCTTCCAGCACGATGAAGTGAGCCCCGCGCTCGCGCAGGATGCGCTCACAGGCGTGCATCAGCGCCAACCCAACGCCGCGGCCGCGCCCATGAGCGAGGACGTCAATAGTGGTGACATGACCACGACCACTGCGTGGCCCTTCAAAGATGATGAAGCCCAGAACCTGGGCCGGAATGTTGACCCGCCCGGATGCGGTATGGGGAAGCGGCGCCGCCGCCGTAGGAAAACGCGAGCCCGCCGCTTCGGCGGCGTCGGACACGCCCCCAGCTTCAGCAACCAGCGTGACCGCATCGCGGATCGCCATAAAAGCCGCTAGTTCCTGGCGCGAATAGGCGATCTCAGCTTGAAAACAGGACTGATCGATGCTCCATAGCAGGTCCAGCTCTTCGCTCAGGGCGGGCCGCACGCGGACTGGTTCCATATCGCAAACCAGTATGCGGCCTTTCATCGGGCGGCGGGAACGAGCTTCACGATCACCGTCGGCTCGGCGCCCACGACAAACCCGGCCTGCTTCAGCTACCAAATAGCCAACTGAGCGCGGCTGGCGAAAGTCAGAGAGCCGGCGCCGCCGGCTCTCTTTGCTATGAGGGAGGAATTCGTGAACCCAAAACGAACGGCGACGGTGAAAGCCGCGGCCGGAATTCTGGCGGCGGTCGGAACGCTCGCGGCGAGCCTGGCCAGTAATCCGCAGGTGGCGGCGGCTATCCGCGGGATGGCGCGGAACCACCCCATTCTGGAGGTGCTTGGCAGCACGCTGGCGGTCGTGGGGGCCCTACTGGTGGACCCGAAGGGGCGCGCCTAGCGCTTTGTAACTGGGCGACAGGCGTGGAGTGACCCGTACGCGGGCGCGGCGTTTAGTGTGGCTTCGAGGGCAGACTGGGCGGTCGGGATCTCGATCGAGCCCTCGCGTTCCTTGAACGACAGGATCGTGACACCGTGGACCTCACCACTCTCGCGGCCGATTCGGACGAGATCTCCCTGGCCGATCTCGATGTAGCGGCACGGCTCCTTTGACGAGTCGAACGTCAAGTACAGCACGTCGTTTTCGTGGTCGTATGAGAGCTTCACGGTGTCACCCGGGTGAGAGGCCCAACCTTGGAATTGTAGGCGTCATCGTCAATGTACGCCGTGGTGACGCTTCCCGAGGTGCCTCCCTGGGTAATATTGGGGCTTTTGTACGAAACCACCACTCTCACTACCTTAATTTCAGATGTCGAAACGGGCTGGCGGGATTCCCACACGTAGCGATTTCCGTGCGTGGTGCTCTTTCGGTACCCATAGGGAGATTCTATTGTCTCACGAACCTGCCGGTGTAGGTTCTCCATCTCGGGATGACCGGTCCGGATGTGCTCCCACGCGATGGACGTTAGGACCACCGTGTTCCCGTGGCGGTCCTTTGTTTTGAAGCTCACTTTTTGGCGTCCTTTTCGGCCGGAGAGACCGGAATCTTGCCGTGGTCCTTCTCGTGGCGCTCGATTGCCGCAGTAGCGGCCTCTACAAACGCTTTGAGGTGCGGAAGCGCCATTGTGACCGACACGCGGGGAAGAATGGCGGCGGTTTCGCTGGAACTAGGAACGAATTCACCAAGTAGCATCCTGGCGTCCCACGGCCCCAAGAGAATCTGGCTCCAGTTGACGTAGAGGGAGGGCGCGTTTGAAAAATCCACGTCATGAAGGGCGGCTTTGGCTTTAGCTTTTGTTTCCATTCCGATTCTCCTTTTGTCTTGAGGTGCTAACCCAGTCTGCGGATCGGACGGCCGGATAGAGCGTAGAGCCGACGACCGAGGCCGCGATCGCGTCGGCCGCGTCGCGGGCTTCCTGTTCCGGCACGGCCGGCTGCGAGCTGTAGTGGCTCCTTAGCCGTACCGCGTCGCCGTTGCCCCGAAAGCGTTCCACGCAGACCTCGTACCCGTCTTCATTTATTTCGAGCGTTACGACGAACGTGATTTCGTCGATTTTGAACTGTTTCTGAAAGGCCATTGCTGTTGCTCCTCTCAGGCGCCGGTGGTCGAAGCTAAGCGAGCTCCTCGCCGTCAGGCGGAAACTGGATTACCCTGCCCTGCTTTTGGGTGGGTGTTGTTCCTGGTGGAGAGCCTCCGCTTTCTTAAGGACCTGGCTCCGCTGTTCCGGGCTCAGTGCCGCAAGGCCTGCGGCGAAGGACTCAAGATCGGCGCCCAGCGCCGACCGGTTCCACTCGGACGCCGCAGCGCGAAGCCGCCGGACTTTCATGGCTGACTCGTAGCCGGGGAGCTGGCGCTTGTAGTCATTCCAGTCGAGGCCGAGCCCCGCGCAGCCTTCGACGATCAGGTTGATGATTTCGCTCGCGAACGAGCCGTCGCGACCTGCAGTGGCCTGAGCCGCCATTGCGCGGAACTGCTCAATGTTTTCTTCGTTGACGGAGCCGGTAACCGGCTTCCCGCGCTGTTTTGGCTTCGACTGGTTCACTGTTGCCAAGTTTAAACACCGCGTAATAATTTCTGGCGACTTTATTCCCAACGTTCCCAATAATCCCAATTATAGCCGAACACGATACGAGTAAAAGATCCACGTCTCGATGACGCTGCCGTCCGAACTTCACTCCCAACTCCGCGCCGACGCGGCGGAAGAGCGCAGGTCCCTCGGCAATTACACTAGAGGTTCTCCTCAAAGAGGCGCTAGCGGCGCGCGAGCGCCGGACACGGGAGCCTACTTCGTGGGCTTTCCGTGGAGGCGGCGGCGTGAAGGGCTACTCGATCCAGTGCCCGCGCTGTCGCTGCTGCTCGATGCGGGTGGCGCAGTGCGGCGCAAGCCACGGCGAGGGCGCCCGGCTGCAAAGGCACGTCGCTCCGCTCCCCGCAGCATCGCGGCGTTCTCGGCACCAGCTGTCAGTGCTAAAAGAACCGGCGCAACAGACGCCCCATGACCAGACCGGCCAGCGCCGCCCCTCCGACCATCGCATCCGGGTGACGTCGCATCTGCAGTCGCACATTGGTGCTGTTGCGCAGCCGCATGCGCAGTTCATCAAGCGTGGTGCCCACGCGCTGCCGGTCGTACCCGAGTTGGGCCTCCAACTCGCGGGGTGAAGAAGATGATGTAGCCATTGCAGGTCTCCTCGCAGTGTTCCGTTGCGGCTCAGTCCGCCTTTCCCAGCAGCAATCCGGCAACAAGCCCGGCGGCGGCGGCTACTCCCATGAGCGTATAAAGATGGCGCCGCCGGCCCTCCGGAGTCCGGAGTTCCGCGAAAACCGCCTGCACTCCCCCACCCAGGTTTTGGGAATGCTTTCCGATGTGGCGCACGTTTCGAACCAGCAGCCCCAACTGCCAGCCGATGTCGTGTCCTGTGCGGATCAGCTCCGAATCATCTCGCACCGGCATCATGATCGGGTCGCTTTTCATGCTCATAACGTCCTCTCTTGCGAGCCCATAACCCGCAGCGGAACGGTTGTACCGCCTCAGGCTATTCGGCACACCCCTCCCAACCAACCCTCGACAGCCTTTTGGATCTCCTTGACGCGGTTGGATGCCTCAAGAGTGGAGAAGGAATGCTCGGCGAGATGGCTTGACCGTTGAAGTGGAACTAGCAGTCCAATCGTTCACATCAAGCGGGGCCAGCGCCGGCAAGCTCTGCCCGTGCACCAGCGGCGGGTCACCCGGAATATTGCTGCCCGGAAATGCACGGAACCCGCCAAAGCGGGTTCCGTGTTGCCGGTTTCAGCCTCCGTGCATTCTCCTCAGGATGCCTCGGCAGCCATTTCGGAGTGATCGATTTTGGCACTGGCCACAATCTTTGCGGCTGCCTGTTGGGGCACCACATCGTAATGGGAAAACTCCATGTGGAACGTTCCCCGCCCTTGTGTCTTCGAGGTCAGATCCGACTGATAGTTGAGCATTTCGGCCAAAGGGACCAAGGCGCGAATGACCTCGGTGTGTTCGCGTGCGTCCAGGCCCTCGATCCGGCCACGTCGCCCGTTCAGGTCCCCGATCAGGTCGCCGGCAAACTCCGCCGGAGCCTGCACCTCGACCCTCATGACGGGTTCTAAAAGCGTAGGGCGCGCCTGTTCCATGGCGTTCTTGAAAGCCAGCGAACCAGCCACCTTGAAAGCCATTTCACTGGAATCGACGTCGTGGTAGGAACCGTCGTAAAGGATCACACGGAAGTCGACCACGGGATAGCCTGCCAGGTAGCCGCGCTGCGCCGCCTCCTGAATGCCTTTTTCCACCGCGGGAATGAAGTTTTTGGGAATGGCGCCGCCAAATACCTCGTTCACAAATTCGAAACCGGCGCCCCGCGGCAGCGGCTCCATACGGATCTTGCAGTCGCCAAATTGCCCATGCCCCCCGGTCTGTTTCTTGTAGCGTCCCTGGACATCGGCTTTGCCCACAATGGTTTCGCGATAAGCCACCTTCGGCGCTTTCAGCGCGACTTCGACGTGATGGCGGTTTTTCAGCTTGGCCACCGCGATCTCGACGTGCTGCTGGCCCGTGCCTCCCAACAAGAACTCGCGCGTCTGCGCGTCGCGGTTGAAACTGAGGGCCAGATCTTCTTCCAGCATTTTGTGCAGCGCCGCCCCCAGCTTGTCCTCATCGCCGCGCGACTTGGCTTCAATGGCGAACTGAATGGCCGCCTCCGGAACTCGCGGGCGGCTATAGAAAATTGCAGCGCTCTTGTCCCCCAGCGTCTCACCCGTCACCGTGTCCTTCAATTTCGCCACCCCGCCAATATCGCCGGCGTGAAGCTCGGTCACCGCCACCGCCTGTTTGCCCTGCATAACACTCAGATGGGCCAGCTTTTCCGGGGCTTGCTTGTTGAAGTTGATCACCATGGCGTCATTTTTGACGCATCCAGTTTTCACTTTGAACAGGCTGACGCGCCCAGCGAAGGGATCGGCGATGGTCTTAAACACATACAGCGATAGCGGCTGATGATCATCGACCGGCCGTTCGACGGTCAGTTCGCCGTCTGGCTGCGACGCGCCGCGGACCGCTCCGGCGTCCAGGGGAGAGGGCGCGAATTTGACCAATCCATCCAGCAGCGCGTCGATCGCGATGTTCTCCGCACTGGAGGTAAAAAACACAGGAAAAAGCCGGCGCTGCCCGGTAGCGCTGCGCAATCCACTCTCCAGGTGCTCAATGCCGATGGTCCCGCGATCAAAAAACTCTTCCATCAATGCGTCATCGCCTTCGGCGACGAGTTCCACCAGCGCCTCGTGAGCGGTTTTTGCGGCTTCGGCATGTGCGGAAGGAATGTCCGCTTCGCGGGTCTTTCCTTCTCCCTGGCGGGCTTTCATGGTGACCAGGTCGATGACGCCATTAAAATCGGCCGCCGAGCCGAGAGGCAGTTGCGCGGCAACAATGCCGCGTCCAAAACGCTCTTTCAGTTCGGTCAGCACCGTTTCCGCATCGGCGCGATCGCGATCCAGGCGATTCACGGCAATCAGGACTGGCAGATTGCGTTCCGCGGCAAACTCCCAAACCTTTTCGGTCTGCACTTCCACACCCGCGGCGGCATCCACGACCAGCAACACCGCTTCGGCCGCCGCCATGGCCAAAGCGGCTTCGTGGATGAACATATTCAGCCCGGGCGAATCAATAAAGTTGAGCTTGTGCTGATTCCATTCGGCAAACGCGACGGCGGCGCTGATGCTGAAGCGCCGGTGGATTTCTTCCTCGTCGAAATCGGTAGGGGTGTTGCCCTCTTCAACGCTGGCAGGGCGCGCAAGCGCGCCAGCGTTGAACAGAGCGGTGGCAGTTAAAGTGGTTTTTCCGCAGCCGCCATGTCCGGCGACCACAAGGTTGCGCAGGAATGCGCTTTCGTAGGCCTTCATAACCGCTCTCCTTCCGGCACAGAGAAGGATGGCCTGGTCTCGATTGAGACGCCGGACGAAGGTCGTGTCAAGGGCAGAGCACGCCTGCAGGTGCCGCGACCCACGGCCGGAAAGTGGCCCACCAGGGGCCGCTCTCAAGCCCCGAACAGTGTGCACGATGCAATCCGCCCGCCCGCCGGTCCACGCCGCAGCCGGAGGGCAGTGCGCTTCTGCGTCATCGTACCACTTTCGTTGGCAGACAAAGCGACCCGGCGCACGCGGTCGGCATGCGAGAATGAATTCTTGCCTCACGGCCGCAGCCTCCATGTCCCCATCCCCTGCTCCGCCCTTCACCAATCCTTCCGCTTCTGGATCCGCAAACTTGGCGCCCGGCGCCAGCCTGCGGTTTGTGGCCTACTCCACCATGACCGTTTATGGCGTGTTGGCCATCCTCATGGGAGCACTCCTGCCCGCTCTCCACCTCGACCTGCAACGCGCCGCCATACTTGGAGTGGTTCCGCCGCTAGGAATTTTGATCTCGACCGTGCTGGTGGGACCGTTGCTCGACCGGTTGGGTTTCCGTTTGCTTTTGAGCGGCTCGGTCCTGGCCGCCAGCGCCGCCCTGGCCGGACTAGCGCTGGTGCACGGCTTTGCATCCCTGCTGATCTCGGCTCTGTTGTACGGCATGGCCGGAGGGGTCCTCAATACCGGCGGCAACGCTTTGGCGGCGCATTTGGGCGGCAGCGGCGGCCGGGCACAAATGATCAGTAAAGTGGGCGGCTATTTCGGCCTCGGCGCGCTGCTGGCCCCCGCCCTGCTTTCGCTGCTGGGCAGCGCTCGCCAAATCGGCCTGTTTTTGCTGATTTTGGCAGCCGCCGGATTAGTTTTGGCGGTGGTTTTGGGGTTGCTGCGCTTCCCCCCGGGCGGACGCGCCGAAACCCCGCTCAGTGAACTCCTCGGGGTGTTGCGGCATCCGCTGGTTTGGGTTTTCGGCCTGCTCATGTTCTTCGAAGCCGGAATCGAAACCACAATGCTGATCTGGTCGGGAAAAATCGCCCAGAATGCCCTGCACACCACCCTCGCACGCGCTGATTGGGTCCTGACCAGCTTTGGCCTGAGCTTTGCGATTGGCCGTTGGGGCGCCGCCGCCCTGCTACGCCGGCTCTCGCCCCGCACACTCTTTCTGCTGGTAGTCCCGCTTGCTCTGGCAGGTTGCGCCTTTACCCGCTTCGCCCAAAGCTACGGCGCCGTCTTCTGGGGCGTCTTTGCCATCGGCATCGGGATGGCGCCAATCTTTCCGATCATGCTGGGCTTTGCCGGGGATTGTTTTCCCAATGAAACCGGCACCGTCTTTGGCGCCGCGCTCACCCTATCGCTGTTTGGCAGCGTTCTAGTGCCTCTGCTGACACCACTGCTGGCGGCTAAAAACGCCCTGCGTTTTGTCTGGGTGCCGGCATTGGGCCTATTGCCGGTGCTGCTCTTGGGATTGCTGGTCGCGCGCTCAGCCTCGAACGCGCATCGGACAGTGGAATAGCTCCCACTAGGCCTGTACTTTCATGCGCTGCCGGATGTAGTTGTACAGCAAATCACGGTCTTTGGACGACAGCGACATGAATTCCACCCCAACGCGATCAGGGTTGGCCACCCGTACTACGCGAGCCCGGATTTTGAGCACTTGGCCAGTGTTGGGCAGCTCAAACTCCATTTGCAGCGTCGCCCCCTGTTGCAATCCGGTGGCACGCTCCAGCAACATGCCACTGCGACTCAGATCAACACTCACGGCCGGAAACTTCTTTTCATTCACGCTGCATTCCACGACAGCGCAGAATGGCAGACGCGTATAGCCGAT
The DNA here is from genome assembly GCA_027459505.1 of Acidobacteriota bacterium. GTDB lineage: Bacteria > Acidobacteriota > Terriglobia > Terriglobales > SCQP01 > DAIDIE01. The sequence continues at coordinate 42,775 of DAIDIE010000029.1, read as the reverse complement.
CTGCTCGCTCAACATGGAGGTCAGCAGCGCGTTCACCAATCCACGCACACGCACCCGGCTGATGGGTTTGTTGAGAAAAAAGCTGACGCCGGCGGCGAAGCCTTCGCGCAGCGTGTTGGCGTCCCCCTGCCCTGTGATCATGACCACCGGAATCTTGCTGTTGGAGGGCGAGCGGCGGATCCGCCGCGTCAGTTCCAATCCGTCGATGTGCGGCATGCGCAGGTCCACAAAGGCGGCGTGCAGCTTCTGCCGGCTGATGCTCTCCGCCGCCTCGCGGCTATCGGTGTAGGCGAGGATCTCGCAGTCCAGGTCCTGCACAATGGATTGCACCACATCCAGCACCGCGGCATCATCGTCAACCAGCATGAGTCGAAAGGGCATTCTTCGCTGTCCAGTGTGCCACCACACTCCTCCACTTTGGCAAGCTGGATTTGGCCAGCGAGACTGCAAGCAGAGTTATGGCACAGTTTGGCGGTTCAACACGCATCCGTCAAGCACCTGCCCGGCCGCTCTTGATTGCACTTTGAATTCCGCCTATACAGGCTTATGGGACTCACACAAACCCGGGACGAAAAGATCCGTGAACGGCTGGACAGCGTGCAGGCCACACTGGACAGCCTGCTGGCTTTAGCACGAACCCCGCGTCATGTGCGGATGGTGCAGCACGCCATCGAGGCGCTCGACGAACTGAACGCCCTCACTTTAAGCTCCCGCGGCGAATTGGCCTCGCCTGATCGAAACCGCGGAACAGAAGCTGCCTGAAGGTCCAGGTTCAGGCAAATTTAATGTATTGCGGCCGGCACGAGACATCTACAGGAGCGAGCCACCGAGTCCTCCCGGCGGGAGAGATCGCCGGAGGAGATCGCCAGTGGAGGGCCGCGAAATTCCGAAGGGCGGCCCCCCGCGCGGGAGAGGAGCCCGGCATCGGCGGCTTCACGTTCTCACTGGAGAACGTGCCAGCGACCCAACGGAGAGCAATGCCGGCGGGCGGCTCAGGAGACGAGGCCGTGCCTCTCGTCAGATCACTTCATGGAGCAGACGAGTTAACTGCTCCGGGTCCTGTACCGGCGCACGGCACGTGTACCCTTCGCAGACCAGAGCAGCCGGCGCCAGATGCGCCGGAAAACCGTCGAGCGTCTGTTGCAGCAACTGGGGCAGTGCCTCTGTCGCCGCTCCCGGAACAAAGCGGAACACCGCCTTGCCTAACCGGAACGGCCGGCGCGCAGCGCGCTCCAGCTCGTTGGTGTGCGGCAGATCATTCCCAATGATCAGGATCTGCAGCGGGGGTTGCAGCCGTAGCTGTGCGCCAATGGCAAAGCTTGCCGCAGACAAACCATACTCGCTGACCCGTTTGCCGAAAACGCGCAGCAAATGATCGGAGATTCCGGCAAGGCGCTCGTCGTGTGAGAGAGCGTAGAGACGCTGTGACAGGATCAGTGCCGATCCATTACCCGACGGCGTGGGCGAGTCCTGCAGAGGCTTGCGGGGCACGCTCAATACTCCAGGGCGCCGTCGGTCCGAATCGCCCTCCTCTGGTTCCCTGGGCAGATCATAAAACCCGCCCTGCCTCTCGTCCCAATACCTGTGCAGGCAAACTTCACAGAGTTCCACCGCCTTCGCGTAATAACCAGCATCGGCGGTTGCCTCAAAGGCGTCCAGGCAGGCCAAGGCGGTGAATACCTGGTCATCAAGCGGGAAAAGTCCTTCCGAATCGGTTACCCCATCACCACCTCTGAAGGGGGCATGCGTAATCCCCTTCCCTTCGGCCATGCGGTCGAGGAAACGGTCCAGCGTGCGCAGCGCAAAACGCCGCGCTTCATTCAGCCGGACCCGGTCCTGGCCCTGCGCATGAGCCGCCATCGCAGTGGCCGCCTGCAGGTAGGCGCTGACGAACATCGCGTTCCAACTGGTGTAAAGGGTTTGATCGATATAGGGTGTGGGGCGGCGGCAACGTGCCTCATACATGCGGCGCTTCGCGTCACCCAGAAGTTCAGCCGCCCCCTCCACTGGAATTCCAATCCGCCGCGCCACCTGCTCTAATGAGGCGCCAATCCATAAAACGTTCCTGGCGTGATTGTGGTGCATCTCGCCGGTTTCGCCGATATCGAAATACTCGCTGACCAGACGGAACTGCTCGCCGGTGAGCACCGCTTCCGCCTCGGCCCGCGTCCAGGTGAAGTAGTCGCCATCATCGTCCAGGGAAACATCGGCGTCCTGACTGGCGAAAAAACCACCGTCGGCGCGGTCCGTCATCCATCCATCCACCCAACGCACAATATCTATGCTGGTGTCCCAGGCCAGCTTCGCGCCCGTCACCTGCCAGCCGTGAACGTAGTTCTTCAGCAGCTCGGAGTTGTCGTACGACATCTTCTCGAAGTGCGGAACGCACCAGCGCTCATCAACGCTGTAACGGTGGAAACCTCCCCCGAGTTGGTCGTAAACGCCTCCCTGTGCCATTTTTTCCAGCGTTGCCGTCGCCATGCTGCCCAGCGTCTGATCGTTGCCGTGCGCATAGCGGTCCAGCATGAGATCGAGGATGGCGGGATGCGGAAACTTGGGAGCGCTGCCAAATCCGCCATGGCGAAAGTCAAACATCTTGACCGCGCTGTCGAGAACATCGTCCGGTAAACTGTGCGGCGCCGCGCCTCCCTCTTCCGTGTGGTCTTCCGCCGATTGCAGCACCTGCATCAGCTTGGCCGCGGTTTCCAATACCTTCTCGTGCTGCTCCCGGTAAGCCTGCGCCACGCTCTCCAGAACCCGGCGGAAGCTTGGTCTGCCCATGCCGTCGTGCGGCGGAAAATACGTGCCGCCGTAAAACGGCTCGCCCTGTGGCGTTAGAAACACCGTTAAGGGCCAACCGCCTTGCCCCGACAAAGCGCTCACCGCCGCCTGGTAGCGGCTGTCCACATCGGGCCGCTCATCCCGGTCCACCTTCACCGCGACAAAGTGCCGGTTAATCACCTCCGCCAGCGCCGCATCTTCGTAGCTCTCCCGGTCCATCACGTGACACCAGTGGCACCAGACGGCGCCCACATCCAGCAGAATCGGCTTGTCTTCCTGGCGGGCGGCGGCAAATGCCTGCTCGCCCCACGCAAACCAGTGCACGGGCTGGTGAGCGGCGCTCTTCAGATATGCACTCTGGCATTGAGCAAGGGCATTGCTGGCGTTCACTTCCATTGGCGGGGTTCCTTGTCGCTTGATGCGGGGACTCTTTCGATGCGGGGACTCTTTCTCTAGTTTAGTGCCCTCCCGCGCCAGCCCCTTAGCATCCCTACCGGCGGCAACAGACCACGCCACCGCGCGCAGCCCACCCTGGAGATCGCTCTCCACCGCCAACTCAGATGCAACGGCACGCGTTTGCCAGGGCTCTCACTTCGCGATACAACTCAGGAGCGAGACAATGGCGCAACAAGCAGCGGCGAATTGGCAGGCGAATCTGGCAACTGGACTGCTGGCCGGAATTGCAGGGACTCTGCTCATGAACGGCTACTTTGGTCTCGTGAAACGGCTCTTCAAGCCTCAGCCCTCCTCAGGGCAGAGCGGCCTTCCCACCACCGCCAAGGTCGCCGAGAAAGTTATCAAAACCGCTGGGATCAAGCAGCCCTCGCGCGAGTTGTTGCTCTCCGGCGGCAACGCTGTGCACTGGGGATACGGCATCACCTGGGGCGCCATTGCCGGGTTAAGCCGCTTGACCCCTGTTCCCCTCGATGCCTTTGCTGGCCAACCCTTGGGAGCCGCCTTGTGGGCCTTCGGCGATCTCTGGATGCTCTACAAGCTGGGCTTCGCGAAACATCCGCGTGAGTACCCCACCAGCCTGCACGCAAAAGCCCTGGGCGCTCACCTTGTTTATGGGGCTGGGGTGTGGCTCACCCTGGAAGGGCTCAGCAAGCTCACGGCCAGCCCAGTTGCCGAAAGCTCAGGCGTCCCCCGCGCCGCCTGATTTGTGCTCCAGCGCACATTCGGCTGCGCCGCTCCTGCTGCTTTACTGCGACACTGACATTCGCCGGGCGAGGTATGCTGGAAGGGATGACAACCGAGAACGCCGCGGTCACCATCCGCCCCAGTACTGCCGAGGACAGCGCCGCCATCGAGCAACTGGCGCGCGATGCCTGGATTGCCACCTATCAGGGCCTGATCCCGCCCGCTTCACGCGATGAGCATTTGCGCCGCGCCTACAACGCCGACTGGCTCCGCAAGTTGCATGCCCGTCCCGAAGTGCGTGGATTCCTTGCGCTGGAAGGGCAACGGCCGGTGGGATTCGCGATGATGTCTCTGGGCACGCCGGCTGACGATCCTCCGGGCGCGGTTTTGCGCAGCCTTTACCTGCTGCCCGAGACGCAAAGCAAAGGCTACGGCCAGCATTTGCTGGCGGCGGTGGTGGGAGCGGCCCGCGAAGCCGGGATTCCAATTCTCTGGGTGGCCGTGCATGAAGGGCTCACGGCGGCGCGGCGCTGGTATGAAAAGCAGGGCTTTGTCTACGATGGACCGGCCGATACGACGATTGGGCAAGAGCGCGTGCGCCAAGCGGTGTACAAGATGAACGTAAGCCCCGCCTGAGTGCGCTTGCGGATCAGCGAACCTGCTCGCGATCCGCTCCTGCAGTGCGGCCATCTCCCCTGCGAGGCCGCGGGCGGCTGCTGCTAACATTGCCACAGCATGCCGCAGCCGCCGTCTTCCCCCACCGCTTCCACCTCCACACCGCACCGCCGCCCCACCCTCGGCGGCACCGCGCTGCTGATGATGGCCGCGGTCCTGGCTTCGCGCTTCGTCGGCTATTTCCGCGATGCCTACGTGGCTTACGCCTTTGGCGCCGGGCGCGCCACGGACGCCTTCGTTACCGCCTTCACCATTCCCGACTGGTTGAACTATCTGGTTGCTGGCGGCGCGCTCTCGATTACGTTCATCACCCTTTTCAGCGATTACATTGTCGCCAAGGAAGAGCAGGAGGGGTACCGTGTCTTTTCCACTGTGGCGACGTTCCTATCCGTGTTGCTCATTGTGGGCGTGGCCGCTGGCGAGCTATGGACGCCGGCCGTATTGCGCTGGTATGTGCCCCAGTTCACGGCCGCTCAACTTGCCTCCTGCGTCTGGATGACGCGCGTGCTGCTACCCGCGCAGTTGTTTTTTTGTGTCGGCAGCCTGGCCATGGCGGTACTGTATGCGCGCGGCTCATTCCTGATTCCGGCGCTGACGCCGCTTATCTATAACCTCTGCATGATCGCCGGGGGCGTTGTTTTCGGCCATTGGCTGGGAATTGCCGGCATGGCCGTGGGCGCTCTGGCTGGCGCCCTGGTGGGGCCCTTTCTCGCCCCCATTTGGGCGGCCGCGCGTTCCGGATTGCGCTACCGCCCCAATTTCGCCTGGGGCGATCCCGCCTTTCGCAAATGGCTGCACCTGACCTTGCCGCTCATGATCGGGGTGAGCCTGGTAACGGCTGATGACTGGATCATCCGCCACCTGGGCGCCGCCTTTCCCGGAGCCATCGCGCAACTCAACTTTGCCAAGAAACTGACCCGCGTTCCCATTGCCGTTCTTGGGCAAGCCGTCGGGCAGGCCAGTATGCCGTTTTACACCTGGCTGGTGGCGGAGCAAAAGTGGGACCAGTTTCGAGAAACGGTTGACCGTTCCGTGTTCCGCACGGCAACGGGCGCCCTGCTGGCCACCAGTTGGCTGGCGGCGCTAGCCCTCCCAGTGGTGCGGCTGGTTTATGAACGTGGCCGCTTCGGCGCCGCCCAGGCCCATGCCACCGCACTGTATTTCGCTATCTTCATGCTCTCCCTCGTGTTCTGGAGCGTGCAGGGTTTGTACGCTCGCGCCTTTTACGCTACCCAGGACACCCTGACGCCCATGGTGGCCGGCACTCTGATCACGCTCTTGATGATTCCCTTCTATGTCTGGTGCGCCCATCAGTGGGGCGTTACCGGGCTGGTCATCGCCTCCGATACCGGAATCGTGACGCAGACCGTCGTGTTGGCGGTGCTGCTGAAGCGCAAGCAATGGTTGGCGTTCAAACCGCGCCGCTGGCGCGCTTTGCCCAAACTCGTGCTCTGCGCCGCCTTACCCGGCGGAATTGTGGCTTCTGTACTGCGTCGCGTTGAGCCGGCACATTATCACTGGCGCAAGGAAATAGCCCTGTTTGTGCTGGGCTCGCTGTTCTGGACGCTGCTGGTCGCTTTATGCGCCCGGTTGTTTGGAGTAGGCGAGCTCATTGCGGAGGCGCAACGCCTGATCGCGCGCGTCCTCAACAAAGCTGGGCTGCGGGTTGGGTTCTTGACCGCTTCGGGCGAAACGCGCACCGGCGGAGAGTGAATACCGCCGCCCGCGCACAGGCGCTACGGCCCTCAGTTCTGCACGTAGATGACGTGCCCATCGGGGCGGCGGCGGCCGCTGTTACGGCTCGCCACCACCGGCGCGGTATAGGTCACGCGGAAGTCCGGCTCGCGCCGCACAACCGAGAAGGTTACGGCATCGCCCGAACGCGGATGGTAATGCCGGGCAAAACGACGGGAGGGGGCGGTCAGGCCCGGGCTGCGTACCGTCCGGGCAGCGTCACCCCGCGCTGGCCGGTTTTGCCCGGCCTCGCTCGGGGAAATGGCGGCTGCGTCGCTGCCTGCCGGCGTCTCGTCTGCAACCTGTTGCACATGCGGCATGGACGTAGCGGACGGCGAGTTCTCCGCCACTGACTCCCGATGCGCTTTTTGCCATCGTAAAGGCACGGTAGGAAACTCACCCCGCTGCAGGCGCCGCAACGCAAGTTGCGCTCCCGGAAGTCCAGCCGGGTGACCACAACCTGCCGTCGTCAGCGCAACCAGGGCGCCGGCGAAACAGAGCGCCCATCGGATGCCAGCACTGGTGGAAGGGCAAACGCGACACATACCTTGGTTCAGAACGGAGTGGACCGGGTTTTGGTTGCTGCGCAATACTTTTTAGCCGTCCCCGAACATTCCCGGGTGCCAGCTAGCTCCCCACCGGGTGGATTAAACTAGAACTTCCCGCGATCGGACCGCGCTCCACCGGTCCTTCCGCCTCGGTTCCAACATGTCGACCACTATTGCGCAAACCTCCTTGACTGCGGCCGCTGAGAAATACGAGCCGGTCATTGGCCTTGAAGTCCACGTTCAGCTCAATACCGCCACCAAGATTTTTTGTGGCTGCTCGACCCGTTTTGGCGCCCCCGCCAATAGCCAGACCTGTCCGGTTTGTCTGGGACTGCCCGGCGCGCTGCCGGTTCTCAATCGCGAAGCCGTGGTCAAAGCGGTTCGCGCCTCGCTGGCGCTGAATTGCCAAATCAACGAGCGCTCGGTGTTTGCTCGCAAAAATTACTTCTATCCCGACCTGCCCAAGGGCTACCAGATCAGTCAGTACGATAAGCCTATTGCCGAACACGGCTGGTTGGAAGTTGACGCCAAAAACGGTGGCACGCACAAGATCGGCATCACCCGCCTGCATATGGAAGAGGACGCCGGCAAGAACATGCACGAGGGCTTTGCCGACTCCCATCAGTTCTCCTACGTGGATTTAAACCGCGCCGGGGTGCCCTTGGTCGAGATCGTCTCCGAACCGGATATGCGTTCCCCGGAAGAAGCCTATGAATATCTCACCCGTCTGAAAGAGATCATGCTCTACCTCGGCGTCTCCGACTGCAACATGGAGGAGGGCAGCTTGCGTTGCGACGCCAACGTCAGCGTCCGCCTGCGCGGCGCGGAGAAGTTCGGCACCAAAGCCGAAATCAAAAACCTCAACTCCTTCCGTTACCTGCAGCGCGCGCTGGAGTATGAAATCGAGCGGCAGATTGGAGTTCTGGAGAGCGGCGGAAGGGTCGTCCAGGAGACTCGTCTCTTCAACGTCTCGGAAGGCAAGACCTTCCCCATGCGCTCCAAAGAGCAGGCCCACGACTACCGCTACTTCCCCGAGCCCGATCTGGCGCCCTTGATCGTCTCCTCCGCCTGGCGCGATGAGCTGGCCGCCACCCTGCCGGAACTGCCACGGCAGAAGCGGAATCGGCTGATGAACGAATACGGCCTGACTGCCTACGACGCCGACGTGCTTACCGTCAGCCAGGAGCTGGCGGATTATTTCGAAGCTGCCGCCAAAGGCTCTAAAAATCCCAAGGCCGTAGCCAATTGGATCATGGGCGACCTCACCGCCCACATGAAAGCCACCAACACCACCCTGGCCGACACCAAGGTGCGCCCCAACCAGATTGCCGAGTTGGCCGCGCTGATCGACGAGGGCGCCATCTCCGGCAAGATGGCCAAGGACGTTTTCGCCAAAATGGCCGAGAGCGGCGAGCCGCCCCGCTCCCTGGTCGCCAGCATGGGCCTGCAACAGGTCAGCGATCCCGCCGCCCTGGAGAAGATCATTGACGAGATCATGGCCGCCAACCCCAAACAACTGGAGCAGTACCGCGGCGGCAAAACCCCTCTGTTCGCCTTCTTCGTCGGCCAGGTCATGAAGGCGACCAAAGGACAGGCCAACCCCGCCCTGGTCAACGACCTGCTCAAGGCAAAACTGGGCTGACCCTGGAGCCATTGCAAGGGAATGTTCGCTCGAAAAATTCGCGTCGTCTTGCAGAGCGCCGAGGGAGAACGGGCCTGCCCGCTTAAATACCTCGATAACTTCGCCATGCGCTCCTTCACCGGCGAGACCCGCTTTGACGAACTGCTCCCGGTCGAAGAGGGTCTGTTGGAGGCCAGCTTCCAGGTCCCCCTGCCGGAACTGCGCGACGCCTTAGAGGACTGGTTCCGGCGCAAAAGCTATCTCCAACCCGGCGAACAGGTTTCTCTTCAACCCACATCTGGTTCCCAGTCGTCTTCATGAGTCCACGCACCAAGCTCGACCCCGCAAAACGCGGCAATGTCTTCTACTGGATATCCAAGGTGTGCGTCACGCTCTATGGCTGGTTTCCCGTGCTGGGAAGGCTACGAAGCGCCGTCGCCATCATCCGCAGGGGCGATCAGTTTGTCATTATGGAGCGCAATGATGGTCACGGCCTGTGCTTGCCGGGGGGAATGTCGTGGCCCCCTTGGGAACCGGCGGAGAAAACCCTGGTCCGGGAGGTTCAGGAGGAGACGGGCCTAAGGGTTACAGGCTTCCGCTTTGTCTACCGCAAGAACGACGATCATTACCTGCCGTCGATGATGTCCGTTTATGAAGTCGAGGCGGAAGGGGAGCTCCACAGTTCCTGGGAGGGCGTTACGCGCCTGGCGGCACTCCCCGAACTGCTTGAAGACGGCTTCATCTGCCATGACCATATCTTCCGCTACCTCGCCGGCGAACTCCCCCCAGACGCCATCTTGACCCCCGACTCCACCGGTAAAAAACGGTAACCACCATCTCCGCGTACTCCATCATGGGACGCAGACGGCTCACATCATTGGGCGGCATACTGAACCTCGGCGGTTCTGACCACTTCATCCCGAAAATGGCGGCTCAGATCTTGCGGCGAGCGTAGATCGACCGTGCCTTCACCCTTCTGATGGTGCTGGCGAGCCTATACCTGATTCTGGCGCTGCGGTTGCGCCCCTTGCTGGAGTGGCTGAAGTCGCGCCTCACCTATCCTCGAACCGGATTCGCCGCGGTAGAAGGTGAGTTACGGCGGCGGCAAGACCGCTGCCGCGCGGTTTATTCCTCCGGATCCCCACGCCGAGCGCGGCGTTGCCCGTTGCTGCTCTCCGGCGTCATTCCGCGCTCCGCCGCCAAGCGACTATTAATGGTATGAGCTATAACACCGGCCCAATCCGCCAGGGCACGAACTCGCGATGCCCCAGCCGTTCGCTGGCGGTGTGGCGTCCCGAGGCGGTCTCCAGCATCGCTTCGAAGATCTCTCGGCCCATCTCCTCCAGCGTGCTCTCCCCATCAATCACCTTGCCGGCGTTCACATCGATGTTGTCGCGCATGGATTGAAAGACGCGGGAATTGCTGGCAATTTTCAGCACGGGGATGGTTGGGAACCCAATGCCGCTTCCCCGCCCCGTGGTAAACGCAATGACATTCACGCCTCCCGCCGCCAGACCGGTCAGCGATACCGGATCGTATCCAGGCGTGTTCATGAAGACAAACCCGTGCGCCCGCACCGGCGCCGCGTAATCCACCACGTCAACCAGCGGTGAGCTTCCACCCTTCGCCACCGCGCCCAGCGACTTTTCCAAAATGGTGGTGATGCCACCAGCCTTGTTTCCCGGCGAGGGATTGTCGTCAAAGCTGGCGCCAAATTGCCGCAGGTAATCCTTGTAGCGGTTCACAACCCCGCGTAACTGCTCGGCCACCTGCGGCGACTGGGCGCGCAGCAGCAGCAGGTGTTCCGCGCCAACGATCTCCGTCGTCTCGGCCAGCACCGCCGTGCCGCCCTGCTCGACCAATAGATCGGAACAAATTCCCAGCGCGGGATTGGCGCTGACGCCGGAGAACGAGTCCGAGCCGCCGCAGTTCAGCCCAAGCACGATATGCGCCGCGCTCTGCCGGCTGCGCTTCTCCGCCGCGGCGCGCTCCAGCAGTTGGTGGACGTGCTTGACGCCCTCCTGCACGGAAGCCCGCGTGCCTCCGCTCTCCTGCACGGTCATGCCCACCACATGATCCGTGCGGCGCGTGCCCGGCGGAAAATAGGCGTCAATCTGGTTGACTTCGCAGCCCAAACCAATCAGCAGCGCGGCACCGACGTTAGGATGATTGATCACCCCCGACAGCGTCCGGCGCAGTTGCGCCGTATCGGGACCCTCGCTGTGGCCGCACCCTTCCCCATGCGGGAAGGCGACCACGCCATCCACCCCCTCGGGCAACGCCAGCCCGCGAAACTCCTCCTCCAGCATTTGCACCACATGCGCGGCGCAGTTGCTCGCCGCGGCCACCGCAACGTAATTGCGCGTTCCCACCCGGCCATCATCGCGAGCATAGCCGTCGAAGGTGGCCTGTGCCGGCCGCGATGCGCCCACCCCCGTCAGGCGCGCATCGGCAAGCCCCGCATTCACTTGCAACTCGGCAAACTCCAGGTTGTGGCTATGCACATGCTCGCCCGGAGCAATGGCCCTCCGGGCACGCCCAATCGGCTGACCATAGCGCAGCACCGCCTCACCGGCCGCAATGGGCCGAATCGCCAGCTTGTGTCCGGCGGCAATGGCCTGCCGCGTCCGTAGATGCTGGCCGTCAAGTTCAACCTCCTGCCCCTCCGGCAGCGCCGCACGCGCAATCGCTATATTGTCCCGCTCGCTCAGGCGCAACGCCGCCGTCTCCGGCCGCACCGCCGGATCGATGTGAATCAATTCCATACCTCCTTTATAGCGCTATTGGGAAGATGGCGGTCGATATATAGCTCGTTCCCGCCCGGCTGCCGTGGCTGCGGTCGTGGTTGAAGGGTTTAAGCGCGTGACCGCCGGCGAGCCCAAGGCGCAACGTGACGCGGTGCAAGACCCTAACGAGCGGCGCTCCCATTGGCGCACTGAGGCGGTTTGGACGCGTTTGGGACGATGCGGATAATGGGCTAAACAGAAAGGCTTGGAGCGGGAGACGGGGATCGAACCCGCGACATCAAGCTTGGGAAGCTTGCGTTCTACCGCTGAACTACTCCCGCTCACGGTAGGCAGTCTTGAGTTTAGCACCTCGCACGGGCCGCAAACAATTGAACCCCTGACCTCGTGAACCCTTGAACTCGGACCAGACAGCTCAATCACCTTGACGCCAGATCTCGCCGCCGCGCGCCGCCGGCGCTCACCGCAAGCTCCTCCCTCTTCCCGCGCGCGCGACGATCGTGCTCTAATGGCACCGTATGGACTGGCGCAAATTGCAGGTGTTTACCGCCCTGGGCGTGCTGCTCGTCGGGATTCGCGTTGCGTGGGTGATGCGGCAGCGCTATCTCGATTCACGGCCCGCGGCCGCCCCCACCGAGCCGGCGCTCAGCGCCGACGATTCCGTGTTCATCCGTAGCAGCTACGTCTACGACTACTACAGCGCCAAGACCCTGGTCGGGAAAACCCTTTGGATTAAGGTCGGCTACGGCTACTGGTCCTATCCGGTCCGGGCAGGACGCGCCGTTAAAACTGGAGCACGCCTGCTGCCACCGTTGCAGCCCATCAATGTCTCTGGACGTCTGCTGCAACCCTGGGCAGGCGGACACGCGATTTTCCTGACTTATAAAGACGGAGCTACCGAAAGGGCCGTCCTCATTGGCAGCTCCGATGCCCAGGGTGGCAATGCCCACATGCTCGTCGATAGCGAGTTCTTTCTCGACGACCCACACAAGCTTTTTGCCTTCTGGGGTCCGAAGGTCTGGCAGGAGGTCAACCTGCACCAACTGCTACCAGGTATGACCATCATGCAGGCCAATCTCTCCGGCGGCACCGCGCAGCTCGAAGACGACAACGGCAGCTCCCGAACCTACTATTTCCCCGGCGACCACCAGCCCCTGGATGTGACCTTCAGAAAAGGGAAGATTGTCAAGGTCGCTCCGTCCAGTGAAAGCGGTTCCTGACTCACGGCCGCCACTGCACAGCCCACGCTCATAGGCCTGCGGCTTGCTTTTAGAGTGTTGATCCTGGAATGAAGCCACCATGCCGGGCCGCGGCCGCCTTGGGCGCCGGGGCGAAAACGATGGTTCAGCGCGCGCCCACGAAACGCCGCGGAAGACCTGACCGGAACAAACCCGCTTCAATGCACCTTCGCCTTGTCCGGCGCGCTGGGACTGGCCGCAGTCCGCGGCTGCACACCCTCACGCGCATCCACGCTTCTCCTGATCGTCAAAAGGCGCTGCCTCTCCCACGCACCCGGAGTGGCGTGATAACGCGGGCTGATCGCGATACGCTCCAGCCAGTACGCATCATCCCCGGCGAAGACCGCCCCGCCATGACAACTCAAACAGCTCCGGTAGCCGGCGGCCGCAATCGTGGCCCGCTGCTCCGCGAGACAGTCGCTGGCCGCCCCAAACGGGTAAGCGAAATCCAGTACCGGCTGCCCTACGCGGTCTTCAATCTCCATTCGCGAATAGACCAGCTCCGCGGAGAGTTCACCGGTGGAGCACTGGGATACGCGCACGTGGTTGCGCGTATGCGAACCTACGCTAAATCCGGCCTGGACCAGCTCCCGCGCCTGTGCCCAACTCATGATTGCCGGCACAAAGCTTAACGGAACGTCCCAGGCAAAGCGCCGCTGCGTGCCGACGAAGCCACTGGCCAGAAAGAACGTTGCCGTCAAACCAGCGGCTTTCAGGATCGGCGCGGCAACTTCGGCGTTGTCGGCATAACCATCGTCAAAGGTAATCACCAGGCGCGGACGCTCGCTAATACCGGCGCCGGGGCCAGTGGACAACATCTGCAGCAGCTGTCCCAGGGAAACCACACGGTACTCCCTCCGCCAGTATTCGCAGAGGGCTTTCAACTGCCGGGGCGTGACACTCAGCTCGTCTTCCACCCGCGGGCTGACGCGGTGAAGAGCCACGATGGTAGCCAGCACCCGGTCCGTGTCCGTAGAGGAAAGAGCACGCCGCCATAACCCTCCCGGAAGCGCTCCGGCAAGTGGCGCCGCCAGCCGCTTCTTGATCCAGCCGGCCGGCCTCATGTCGCCTCCTCCTCGCGTCTGGTCAGTGGACCATCCGCCGAGGTCTGTTTTGACCCTTGTTCAAGCCCCGGCGCCGGAGTGTGGTTCGCCCCGGAGTGACCTGCCCAGGATGGTTTCCACCGCGTAGCCAAACGCCTCGTCTGCTGCGCTCCGCGATACAGCGTCCCAGCCCACCCCCGCGTCAGTTGCCAATCCACCGTGCTCCGGACCTCCCCGGTCCAGCGCGATTTGTAAGCCTCCTCGCCACGCAGGTAGTCGAATTCCGTCAATCCCCGCCGGATGCAGTCTTCCACGATCAGCCCCATCAGCACCCCACCCGGACTGTGCTCCGCTACCGCCGGATCCATCCCGCTCTGATAAAACGCAAAGCGTCCTCCAACCTGAAACCCATAAAGCGCCGCCAGGGCCTGCCCTTCATTTTCGAGCAGGTAAACGCGTGGCAGCACTGGCGAGCGGCTGCTCTCGCAAAGCTGCAGGTGAAACAATCTCTGCCTCGCCTCCTCAAACAGTCCCCGCCCTCCCTTTTGCCGCCGCCGCAGGTTGTGCAGTTCGAAAAGGCTCTCCAGCGCGGAGGCCATGTCGACTCCCGGCTCAATGACCCGGAACTCGGCTTGCGGAAATGCCCGCCACAGCGCCCGCCGCCGCCGGCGCGTTTCACCGCGGAAGTTCGAGCTCCGTTGCGCCAGGTACTCCTCAAAGCTGGCTGGCAGGCGCAGCAGCGGCAACGAATCGCAACTTCGCCGCCTCAATTGCAGCCCACCCCTTCCTGCCATCTCACCCAGGCCCGTATCCAGCGCACCCCCGGCGCGCACCCCGCGCAAGCGCGCCAGAAAATGACAAAAGGCCGGGCGCAAGCGCCACTGCCGGCGCCACTCCCGCAAAAGCCGTGCCGCCGTCCCCGCGTCCGCCTGCGGGTGCACCAGCAGGTCCAGCTCATCCCCCCCATTCTCCTGCCCCAGCATCTCCCAGCGCCCCGGCATTCCCGTGCGCCACTGCAGCGCCAGCAACCCTGCCCATCGCCGGTCCGCAAAGCGCTCCAGAATCAGGTAAGGCAGCGTCGCTGGCCGCCAGCCGCGCTGCTGTTCTTGCGTCCGCCACCAGGTCGCCTGCCATTCCCAACTGAGAAACGGGTTGTTGCCATGCGCGCTGGCAAACAATTCCCGCCACCGCCCCTCCGCCCCCTCCAGCGCTTCCCCGCCCCACACCACGTGGAGCGATTGTTGCGCCCCCGCGCCGCCGGTCGCCGCGGCAGCTGCGGCCCCACTTGCCAGCACCGGTCGCGTTTGCATTCCGCTCATCAGGAGGCCTCCCGAATTCCCGCCGCGCTGGGCTTGAGCACCGCCTCTCCCGCTCGTGCCGCCGGACGCTTGCGCAACATGGCTCGCGCATCCAGCCATAACGCCGGGTAGCGAAGTTGCGTCCATACCAGAAACACCCCCGCGCCACAGAACATGCTCAGCGCTAGATGCAGATCTGGCGTCAAAGCCGGTGCGACATGCTGCATGCTCCACAACGTGAGCGCCAATACCGCCGCCGTCTCCAGACTTGGAGTAAACGCCGCCCATAACTTGTAAAACGGTATCTTCAGCAGGCGCACCGCCAAATAGAGGTGGACCAGCGTCATGAACAAACGCACTACCAGTTGCGCCCAGGCCACTCCCACAATGCCGCCCCAATGTGCCCCCAGAATGAGCGCCGCCGGCAGCAGCGCCCACCAGGCCACGGTGAGCATGCTCAGCACATGCGGCCGCCCCGTCGCCTTGTAAGCGTCTCCCAGGTGATGCGTCAGGCACCGCAATCCGGCATAGAGGGCCAGCACCCGCATCACCGGAACACTGGGCAGCCACCGCGGTCCATAGAGGGTGAGCATCAACCCGCGCGCCAGGAGCGCGATGGCCAGCGCCACGTTGACGGCAAATACCGCCGAATAGCGAATCGTCTGCAGCAACGCCGCCTGCAGCGCCTCGCGGTTGTCCTGCAAGCGGCTCAAGGCGGGAAACATCACCCGCGTCAGGACGTTCAGCAAACTCATCAGCAACACGTCCGGCAGCCGGAACGCAATCGTGTAAAACCCCAGCAGGGAGGCGCCTAAGATGCGGCCCACCGCCAGAAAATCAAAATTGGCCAGCACCGTCCCACTCACGTCCATCAGGTACACGTGGCGGGCATACTGAAACATCTGCCGGAACACCGCGCCCCCGCGACTCTGCGAAAACAGCCGCGCTGGCCGCCATCCGGTCACTTTCCACAGCAACGCCGTATTGAAAGCCGCCCCCACCAGCGTCCCCCACACCAGACTCCAGGCCCCGAAATGCAGCAGGGCGAACACAATGCTGGCCACCGCCTTGCTAAAGGCCTGACCCAGGTCGGGAATGATCTTCTTCTGAAATGAGAGCCGCCGCCGCAGCAGCGTGTCATGGGTGCTGTAAAGCCAGTTGAACCACAGCAGCGGAATCAGCGCCCGCAGCAGCGCCACCTCGCGTGGCTCGTGGAAAAACTGTGCCAGCCAGGGCGCGCCCCACCAGGCAATCGCCGACTGCCCCAGCGCGGAGATCAACCCCGCCTCAAAACACGTTTGGGCGGCACGCTCCACCGACTGCTGACGGTAAATCAACGCCGAGTGCAGGCCCAGGGAACCCAGAATTTCCAGAAACGCCATCGTGGTCATCGCCAGCGTGACCACACCGAAATCACTGGGCGTCAGCAGCCGCGCCAGCAACACAACCGAGCCCAGCACCAGCACCTTGCCAAGCGCGAACGATCCATAGGCCCAGGCCACACCACCCACGATCAGGTTGGGACTGATCTCGCCAGTCTCCAACCTCGGCGCGCCGCCCTCCGGCAGCACGCTCGCGTTGCTCTCCGCGCCACTCGCCCCGGCCTCGGCCAGCGCCGTCGCGCCCAGCCCGAAACCGTTCCCGTTCTCCAGTACCGCCTTCGCCGGAGTCGCGCGCCGCACCCGGTGCCAACGCGGATCACTGTTGCCGCTGCTCCAGTGGGCCCGCAGCACCTGCCAAAAGCCTTTCCGGCAACTGTTCTGCGCCAGACAAAAAAAGTACGGCGCCTCCAGCGGCCCCCAGCAACGTTGCGGCGCCAGACGCCGCAGCAGTGCTGCTCCCCCCGCCAGCAGGTAAAAGACCAGCTGTCCCAGCAACAAGGCCCACAGCCACCAACGTTCCGCCGCACCATCTGGCAGCACCCATAACAAGCCCGCGCCGCTCACCAACACCGCTCCCATACACAGCCAGGAAAACACCCGCAACACTTCGTGGCAGAGCAGCTTCCACTGCACCCCCAAACTGGTTTGCCGTAATTGCGGCCACAGCAGCCGCAGCGCGTTCAGCCGCCCAATCGTCATCCGCACGCGCCGCTTGCCCTCTTCCATCCCGTCGCTGGAGGGAAGCTCCCACGACAAGGCCCCTTCCGCAAAACCGGTCTGATAGCCTTGGCACAACAGTTCCAGCAAAAGATATAAATCGTCGTTCACCAGACAGTTCGAGGGCAACGGACGGAACGCCCTGCGCCGCATGGCAAAGATCTCTCCCGGCCCGCTCACCAGCGCGCCGGTGCGGTGCTCCTGGCGCAGCACCCAGCGCTGATAGCGCCAGTACACGCTTTCGCCAGCTCCCACCCCGGCCCGCTCCGCCACCGTCTTCTGCCCAAAAACCCCTCCCACCCGCGGGTTCTTCAGTTGTTCCACCAGCTTGAGCAGTACGTCGGCCTGATAGAGATTGTTGGCGTCGGAAAACACCAACACCTCGCCAACGCTAAGCGCCACCGCGCGGTTTAGGGCCTCGGCCTTGCCCAACCGTTCCGGCCAGCTAAACAGCCGCACGCGCGGGGTCCCGCTCGCCGGCTGGGCCGTAATCACGCTCCGCACAATTTCCGCGGTCGCGTCATTGGACCCGTCCTCGGCGACGACAATTTCCCATCGCTCCGCCGGGTAGCGCAGTTGCAGAGCGTTCTCCAGGCGCGCCGCAATGCTGCTCGCCTCGTTGTGCGCCGCCACAATCAGCGTCAACCGCGGCAGCGCTGCCGGCGACCTCGCCTCTTTCCCGGTTTCCGCTGGCGGCTTCACCCATGCCCATAACGCCAACAGCAGCGGATAACCAATCCAGGTCAGAAACAAAACGCCGCCAAAAAACAGCAGCACTGCCCACCCAACGACGACGCCGATCGAAGCGTCCCAAAATGTGCTTGCCAGTGCGTTCATAGCCGCCTGTCTTCACTCCTTGCCCCGCCTCCCATCCCCGCCGCTTGCCCCCGTGGCTGCCCTGCCTGAGCCAAAAACAGCCCCTCCAGCCGCTGCACCTCGCTCTGCAGCGAGAAACCGTCCGCCACCCGCCGCTGCCCGGCGGCCCCCAGCGCCGCCCGCCACCCCCGCTCGCGCATGCCGCTGATCGCCTCCGCTAACGCCCGCGCATCCCCCGGTGGCGTCAACACCCCAGCGGCTCTGCCCTGCCAGGCCGAAACCAGCTCGCCAACCCCGGAAAGCTGGCTTGCAATCACCGGCAAACCCGCCGCCATCGCCTCCATCAGCGCCACCGGAATGCCTTCCATCTTTCCCGAACGCTGCCGCACGCTCGGCAGCACGAACACGTCGGCCCACCGCAACTGCTCCAGCACCTGCTCCTCGTTGAGCGCCCCCAACAATTCAATGCGCTGCCCCAACCCAGCCTCCGCAATGGCGCGCTGCAGGGACCGCCGCAGTTCCCCATCCCCTACCCAGCGGCAGTGCGGCTCACAACCCGCTTCCGCTTGCAGCAGCCGGCAGGCGGCCAGCAACACACGGTGCCCCTTATAGGGCTGCAGCGACGCCACCGTCAGCAGACGCAACCGGCGATCGCGCAGCGTACTGGTATCAAACTCTTCCCCTGTTTCGTTCAATGCTGGCGCGCCGCGCAGCCCGGCGTAGCGCTCCAACTCCACTCCGCAATGCACCACATGCACCTTCCCGGGTGGCAGCTGCGGCGACCGCTCCAAAATCCAGCGCCGGTTGAACTCGCTAATGGTGACGACAAAGCTCGCCGCTCCCGCCTTCTCCGCTAGGCCGGCGGGATGCACGTAAAGATCGTGAGCATGAGCGGTAAAACTGAAGGGAATGCCGGTCAGCTGGTGCACGATCCAGGCAACCAGGGCTGGATGCGTGGCGTAATGCGCATGCACATGTTCCACACCAACGCGTTCAAAGCGCTGCGCAATGGCCAACGCGGCGCCAGAGGCCGCCACCGCCCCCAGCCACAAGCGGCCATCCCCCCGGCACAGCGCGCGCGCCTCGCGCAGACAGGCGCGTACCCGCCGCTCGCCAAAATAGCGGCGCGCCAGCCCCGCCGATACCCAGGGGGGAAACTCGATCGCCGCCTCTAACCCACGCCCCCGCGGATGCCCGTTCCCTCCCGGCTGCCGGTACAACGGCGCAATGCTCAAGCAATGTCCGCGCCGCTGCAACTCGTCCATTTCGCGCAGGATGAAGGTCTCACTCACCAGCGGGTAGCGGGAAAAAATGTAGCCCAGATGCATGGCAGCGTGCCGCCTGCCCGCGCAACGCTCCGCCGCCAGACGGCATTGCTGGACAGACACTTACGCTCTGATGCGAACCAGGAAAAAAAACCGTCCGGCAACATGGCTTTGCACCCAAAGTCCGCGCGGGCTGCGGCAAACCATGCAGCGGCAGCCTGGAACCCACGTTGCTCGGCGCCCCTGGCGAGTTGCCGCAGAGCCGCATTGTTACGGTCGCCCGCCTCTCGTTGCACGCCTTGTGATGTCTGCCCGCCCAGCTCCCTCAGGCAGCTTCCGCCGCGCGCCACTGGCAATTGCGCTGTTCGCGCGCCTTCAGCCAGTGCACCAGCGCCAGCAGATTCCATATCTGCCGCCCCAGATTCTCTTCGCGCCGCTGATGCCGGGACAGGAGTTCCGCAACCGCTTCCCGCCGCAGCCACTCATACAGCACCGGCGGCGCATCCAGCAGCCACTCCTCACTCAAGCGCCGCAATGGCCCGCGCAGCCAACTCGCCAAAGGAATACTGAACCCCCGCTTGGGGGCGTGCAGGATCGCCGCCGGCAGCCTCTGCCGTTGCACCTGCCGCAGCAGATACTTGCGTTGCCAGCGCCGCAGCTTGTCCTCCGGCGGTAAGGCGAAACAATACTCCACCAGATCACTGCACAACAACGGCTCGCGCGCCTCCAGCCCGTGCGCCATGCTCATGCGGTCCAGCTTCACCAAAATATCGTCAGCCAGGTACAGCGAGAAATCCAAAAACTGCGCCTGCCCAAGCCAATGCGTATCGTCGCAGTTATTGAGGTGATCACTCACTAACCGGGAAAGAGCGTTTTCCGGCTCGGCCTGCCACAGTTGCCGCCGCTGCTCGTCTCCAAAGATCCCCCGCCAGGCCAGCGCGCGCTGCTCCGCCGGACAATCCACGCCGGCGCGAAACTTCTTCAGACGGTATTCCCAGGGCAGCTTGCCATCGCTCACCGGCAGGTGCGCGGCCATCTCGCTGACCCGCCGCAACGCGCTTCCGGCGTGCCGCCCCATCACCCGCTCCATACCCCTCCACAGCGCCAACGCCTGATAGCTGGGATAGCCAGCCAGCAACTCGTCGCCCCCATCTCCTCCCAGCACCACCTTCACATTCCGCGCCGCCAGCTTGGAAACGTAATAGGTGGGGAGCGCGGAAGAATCCCCAAACGGTTCGTGAAAGTGTTCCAGCAAAGCGGGAAGCTGGTAGACCGCTTCCGCCCCCAATAACATTTCGTGGTGTTCGGCGCCGAATCGCCTGGCCAGCAGACGCGCCTGCGGCAACTCGGAATAGGCGCTCTCGGCAAAACCGGCGGAAAACGTCGCCACCGGACGGCTCTGCAACTCCGCCATAAACGACAACACCGTGGCCGAGTCCAGTCCCCCGCTCAGAAACAAGCCAATCCGCACGTCCCCCGTCAAGCGGCTGCGCACCGCCGCACGCAATTTCTGTTCCAGCACCTGGGCCCGCTCCGGCATCGCCGCCGGAATCGCCGGCGTCTCCCCACCGCGCGTCGGCAGCAGCCAGTAGCGCATCAGACGCGTTTCCCCCCGGCGCCATCGCAGCAGATGACCGGCCGGCAGCTTCCGCACCTCGCGATAAGCCGACCAGGGGGCTGGAATGTAGTTCAACTGCAGATAAAGGTCCAGCGCGCTCAGATCCGCTTCCGAACTCACACTGGGCTCCGCCATCAAGGCGCCGAGTTCGGAGGCAAACAGCATGCGCTCCGGCTGCTGACAGTAATAGAGCGGCTTCACCCCACAACGATCCCGCGCCAACAGCAAACTCTGGCTGCGCTCGTCCCAAAGCGCCAGGGCAAACATGCCCTCCAGCCGTTGCACAAACCGCTCCCCCTCCTCTTCATAGAGGTGGACTAATACTTCCGTATCCGTCTGGCTGCGCAGCTCATGACCACGCGCCGCAAGACCTTGGCGCAGTTCAGAGTAGTTATAGATTTCTCCGTTAAGGACTGCGATGACCTCTTCGGTCTCATTGCGCACCGGCTGCTGCCCACCGGCAATGTCCACAATGCTGAGGCGTTCGTTGCCCAGCATCACGTTCCGGCCGACATAACTACCCGTTTCGTCCGGCCCGCGATGCTTCAGTCGCCGCCCTACCGGACGCAGCCGCAACGCCTGCACATCTTTGCCCGCCGCACCGTAGATACCACACATACGCTGCGTTCGACGCTGGCGAACTAACTGGGGATGGCCAGAAGAGGTATGCTGGCCAGAGGAGAACGTGGAACTCGACTAAAGCGCTGGGGCAAAGGCGGTGACGGCGCACCCGGCCGGCTATCCGGCCCAGCTCCAGCCTACTGGTATGGGCAAAAACGAACCCGACGTCCCATTTTGGGAAGGGAACAACCGTGCAAGAGACAGCGACGGACGCGCCCGCACCGCCTTCTTTCGTGCGCTCTCGGCTCCAGACAACATCCGGCAGATCTCACAGCTCGCCCAGCAAGCAGGAACAAGCATCGAGGCGCTCTCCTTCCGGCATTTCCTCAGCGGCTACTTCAATCCGTCCTATTTTCAACATCACGCCCAAGGGCTCTCCCCCCACTCTCGACTCTACTTGAACTCCCTCGAACCGGAAGCTGCTCATGGCGATGTCACGGCCCGTCGCGTCCTTCACGCGGCAGCTACCCGCCACATAGCGTAGAGCTATGAAACCAGCCGCCCGAGACCGGACCAACACACCTAAATCTCATTTGACGTTTAGGGTTAACGTCGTGCTGTGGGTCAGCGTTGTCTGCCCGCTCGAATAGACGGCGGTCACGGTCAGCGTGTAGGCACCCGGCGGTGTGCCGCTAACGCTTGTGCCGCTAACAGTTGTCCCGCCCCCGCAGCCGAGAAAAGAGGCGGCGAGAATGGCGATAGAAGCGATGCGCAAGCGCCGCGTTGCCGTCATCAAAATGAGGATCGACGCCACGAGGGCGGCGGTCAGCAACCACAACGTATTTTCGGACGAGGGTGAATCCGGCCCGCTCCCCGGAGCCAGCGGCGTTGCCGATGTGCTCGCGGTTGTGACCACCGAAACGGCGAACGGGACACTTACATTGCCCGGCATCGCTACCGACGCCGGCACCCCGCAAGCGGACTTCGCCGGCGCCCCACTGCAGCTCAGGCTAACGGTTTGATTGAACCCGCCCACGCTTTGAAGGACCAGCGTGTAGCTGGCGGTCTGCCCCGCAGTGACGCTCGCGGCGCTGGTGGCCGCGAGCAAGGAGAAGTCCTGACCGGTCCCGCTCAATATCACCGATTGAGGACTGTCAGGAGCGTTATCCGTGATCGTAAGCACGCCGGCTTGATTGCCCGCCGAGATGGGCGCAAACGATAGGGCGACGGAACACTGAGACCCGGCCGGCACCGGGCTCTGGCACGTAGTGCTGCTTTCAAAGCCCGAACTCGCCTTGATGCTGGAAATGGCCAAGGGCTCGTCGCCAAAAACGGTCAGATTGACATTTTGCGAAGTTGCTGATCCGCCCACGGGCTCGCCGGGGAAGCTAAGCGAGGAGGGAGAAAGGCTTACGCCAAGGCCTACGAAACTGACACGGTAAATCTTGTAAGCCTGATCGTCAGCAACAAAAAGGGCCGAACCATCCGAAACGATGGGCCCTGGCAGCCAGAAGAGCGCGTCCAAAGGGGCGATGGGAGTCTGGGATGGGTCCTCCGTGCCGCCGCCCGCGATAACGCGGATGTCCCCTTCGTTGTACCTGACGCGTTCGACAAGACCATAGTCGTCGGTGATGTCAATATAGATATCGTTGTTGCTGCCCCACGGCCCTGAGACGGAGAGCCCGCTCGCCGCCTTTAACAGCACCTGCGTGGCGCCGTCAGGTATGGAGCTTGGCACAGCGGTGCCACCGCCAGCGATGATCGATTCCTGGCCGCCAGGGTACTGCAGGAGTTGGATAATATGGTTACTGGTATCGGCGATAAAAAGATCGACACTCCCGCCGCCCGCGTCGTACGCCGCAATGCCCCGTATCGGTCCGAATGTGGGGCAACTGTCGGCGCCCCCGCTCGACAAAACGGTCACTTGGGTCGGCTGATCCACCGGAACTTGATCGATGTGATTTCCGGTGGAATCCTGAGTTGCGAAGTAGAGATTCCCTCCAGAAAAGGATAGAGCCGACCCAAAGAGTTGGTTGTTGACGACAACAACATCACCGGTGGCGAGGTCGAGCTTGTCCAGATCAGCGCCCTCTGTTAAGTACAGATTCCCGGCCCCGTCCAGCGCCAATCCACCAATTCCTTGAAAGCTAACGCTCAGGGCATTGGTCGGCGTCGCGCTCGGTGCCACAGCCCCTCCGCCGCCGATTAATGTCATCTCTCCGGTCGATTCATTCGCCTCGTAGAGCAAATCATGGGAAGCGGTGCGCACGTCATAAGTAGCAAAGTAAAGATCGCCGGAGTTGTCGGATGTGATTGCCGACGGCGCACTTCCTGTACCGCTAACAAGGGTTACAACGCCAGCGGCGAAAGTTTGGCCAAAGAGAGCCCGTCCGAAGAGTATAACGCAGAGGCAAAGGCGGAATGGTAGCGTTACGCGTAACCGCAGCAGTGTAGTCCGCACCGATTGACACCTCCCAGCGGCGGCAAGACCGGATAAGTCCTGCCCTAAGGCCAACGTTCGGTTAGAGTATACCTGAGATTTACATCACTCGACAAATGTGCTGCGGCCGCAGCGTAGCGCTTGAAGCGGTCTCCAAGAGCACAACTGGCGAGTCCGGCGGGGCCGAGGCCCAACCCCAACACAGGCTAGAAGCCAACAAAGCGAGGCAGTTTGGCATTCTTGGCCGATCTGATCGAGCGCGACTGCGGAGTGCGCTACCACTCCGGCCACGTCTGGAAAATCCTGCGCGAATTCGGCTGCAGCTGCCAGCGCCCAGCGGGGCGCTGGGCCGAGCGCGACGAGGCGGCCATCCGGCGCTGGCAGCGCAAGGTGTGGCCGACCCTAAAAAAAAGCTGCCGCGCAGGGCCAAACCATTGTTTTCATCGACGTGAGCCGACTGACCGAGCGCCCACACCGCTGCCGCACCTGGGCGCCGCAGCGGGCAGACGCCGCTGCTGCAGGCCACTTCGGCTGGATGACGCTGAGCGCGATAGCTGGCATCACCTGGTTCCGGTTCTATTTCCGGTTGTTCGCCGGAGCGGTGCGAGCGCCGCAGGCCATCAAGTTCTTGCAGCATCTGCTGCGCCAAGTTCTCGGGCGATCTCATGGTGATCTGGGACGGTCTGCGGGTCCATCGCAGCCGCGTCGTGCGTGAGTTCGCCGCCAGCCAGAACGGGCGCATCGAACTTCAGTTCCTGCCCGCCTACGCTCCCGAGCTGAACCCGTCCGAATACAGCTGGGGCCACCGCAAGCAACACGAGATCCCGAACTTCTGCCCCGCAGCCTCGCCCAGCCCAGGACCGTCGCGATCCGCTCCCTCCGGCGTATGCGCCGCCGGCCAACACTGCTGGCTGCCTTCTGGCGTCAGGCCGGACTCTTTGAGCCTTCAGTATAATATGCGACACTCAATAGCTCAGCGTCCCCGCAACCTCTTCACTGCGCACGTAATGGCTGGCGACGTAGTTCTCCAGTAGCGCGATGAACTCCTGCACCAGCCCTTCACCGTGCAAGGTACGGAACAGGCGGCCATCGATGAAGACCGGCGCCTTGGGCTCTTCAAACGTCCCCGGCAGAGAGATCCCGATATTGGCGTGGCGGCTCTCCCCGGGACCGTTGACCACACAGCCCATCACTGCTACTTTCAGCTCTTCCACCCCGCTGTATTGACTGCGCCAGGCTGGCATGCGCTCGCGGATGTGCCCTTCGATCTGTTGCGCCATCTCCTGAAAGAAGGTGCTGGTGGTTCGGCCGCAGCCTGGGCACGCAGTTACCTGGGGCGTAAAGCTGCGCAGTTCCAGCGACTGCAGGATTTGCTGCGCGATCCGCACTTCTTCCGCGCGATCCCCGCCCGGCGTCGGTGTCAAAGAGACGCGAATGGTGTCGCCAATGCCTTCCTGCAACAGCACCGCCAAGGCGGCCGTGCTGGCCACCGTCCCCTTCATGCCCAAACCCGCTTCCGTCAAGCCGAGATGCAAGGCATAAGGACTCTTTCCCAGCGCGCGGTAGACGGCGATCAGGTCCTGCACGCCCGAAACCTTGGCGCTCAAAATAATCTGCTCGCGCCGCAACC
The DNA here is from genome assembly GCA_027459505.1 of Acidobacteriota bacterium. GTDB lineage: Bacteria > Acidobacteriota > Terriglobia > Terriglobales > SCQP01 > DAIDIE01. The sequence goes on along the minus strand of DAIDIE010000029.1, from coordinate 17,524 downwards.
CGTAGCGTTCGGCGGCGGCGGCGGAGAGCAGCGCCGATTGCACAATCGCTTCCAGCATCACTTCACGCGTTTCGCGCGGCTGCTCCGCCCGCGCGTTTTCATCCATCAGCCGCGTCAAAAGCACCTGGTCGAGCGAACCCCAGTTCACACCAATCCGCACCGGCTTGTTCTGTTCGGCCGCAACCTCGACCATGGCCCGAAAGTTGTCGTCGTCTTTGCGCCCGATGCTGACGTTGCCGGGGTTAATACGGTACTTGGACAGCGCTTGCGCGCACGCGGGATATTTCTTGAGAAGCAGATGCCCGTTGTAGTGAAAATCGCCAACGATGGGAGTAGTGAACCCGGCCCGCCCCACCCCTTCCACGATGGCCGGCACGGCGCGTGCCGCGGCATCGGTATTGACCGTCACCCGCACCAGTTCCGAGCCGGCGCGCGCCAGATGCAGCACTTGCGCGATGGTCGCGTTTACGTCGGCGGTGTCGGTATTGGTCATCGACTGGACGACCACGGGATGACCGGCACCCAGCCACACACCACCAACATTCACCGGAACACAGTTGCGACGGGGACAGGAAGGCATAAAGGAGTAGGCCTTATTTTAACAAACCGCCGGAAAACGGGCCCAGCAAGCTGACGCGGGGAAGCCTCACGCCGCTTGGCGCTCCGGTCCGCCCGGCACTAGCTGCCTAAGCGCTTCCCGCCTTCAGCCGCCCACGCGCAGCGAGTACAGCATATGGTTGAACACCCCCTCATAGCCGCCAAATTCCGTCTGCGGGGCGATAAAGATCAGGTACAAAATGCTGCCGTCATTGCGCGGAAAACTGACCAGCCGGTCCACCTCAGGCTGGTTTTCGGCATTCCGGTTGGTAAGAATCGCCGCGTCCCCGGTCACGCCATCCACCGTGACGCTCTGGTGGCGCTCATAGCTCTCGCGCAGCTCCGGATTTGCTTGCCGCAGTTGCGCGATCAGGTCCGCCGTCGCCTGGTCCACATTCGCGGCGTGGGGTGGCTGGTAGCTGCTTACGATCACCCCGCGCACAATCGTCGGCTGGCCACCCGCATTGGAAATTCCATTGCCCGGCGTTAAGGCCAGCTCCGAGGTCCGCTGTCCTCGCAAGCTCCATCCTCGCGGGTAAGCAAGCTGTAAATTCTGGAACGCGACACTCTGCCAGCCTGCGACCCTTGCCGATGGCGACGCGTACTGGCTGCCGCTTAGACGCTGGCCAGCCGCCGCCCCCGGACCGCTGCCAGCAGCCCCGCACAGCCGCTGCCGCACAACGTGGAACTCGCGGCTGTCATTGACATACGGTGGATGCGAGCCCAGCGTGGGAATCTCGCGCTCAATCGCCGCCTCGCGATTGCCGGGATCGGGGTGATCGGAGAGAAACTGAATGCTGCCCTGCCCTCCCTGCCGCTTCAATTTGTCGAAAAACTGCGCCATGTACACAGGGTTATAACCCGACTTGTCCATCACCTGCGCTCCCAGCGCGTCCGCCTGGCTCTCCATCCCCCGCGAATAATGCAGAAAGTACGCCTGGGCGGCGAATTGCGTTCCCGCCCGCGCAAGCTGTCCGGCCATCCCATTGCCCATCAGCGCGCCGAGAATGCCCAGCGGAATCGAGGCCGCCTGCTGTTTGGACGCTTCCGAGGTCGAGTGGCGCAACTCCACGTGCGACATCTCATGTCCCATCACTCCCGCCAGTTGCGCCTCGTTGCTGGCCGCGCACACCGCGCCGCTGTTGATGAACACCGCTCCTCCCGGCAACGCGAAGGCGTTGATCTCTTTGGAATTCACCACGTGGAAACGGAATGGGAACCGCGGCGCATTGCTGGGAAAATGCCGGGCCAGTTTGCCGCCCAGCGCCGTAATGTAGCGGTTCGCGACGGCATCATGGTTGATGGAGAGCTTGCGCATCTCCTGCTGTTCGGCCTGCTGCCCCACCTGCACATCCTGCTGTGGCGAAAACAGGTTCCAGCCGGGGTGGTAGTAACTCTCGCCCCCGGACCCATAATTCTGCCCCAGCAAGGCCCCACTCATTCCCAGCACAATGCCGCAAACTGCAAGCGCCAGCCTCCAATTCCGTAATGGATTCATGTCGCGAATCTCCTGCACGCGGAACCGCTGCCTGTGAGATGGCGTTCAGCCAACCGTGGTCCCACATGCTCGTCCCAGATAAATAAATGTAGGTAGTGACGAACGTTGGCAGCGAATGTTGGTAGCCAGTCAATCCTGGTAGCCAGTCAATCTTGGTAGCCCGTGATTGGTAGCAATCGCCCGGACCCCGCCGCCGCCGGAACTGCATCCCCGCCAGCCCGCGTTTTACCTGTGCGCCTGCGCGCCGAATGCCTCAAAGGTAAACGCGTCGATCGTCAGGCCGTTGGCCGCCACGTGTTCCCGGAACAGACGCGCATAAGAAGCGGTAAGGTAATCCGCGGGCGTGCAGCCCAACTCCCGCGCCACCTCGTCAATCCATTCCTCCCGCCCCTCCAACTCCCAGAAGTCCCCCAGCGGCGTCTCGTCCAACGCCAGTTCGCCTCCATCGCGTTCCCAGGTGGTGCGGTAGCGTTCATAGACGAAGCGTTCGCGCAACCCCACCAGGTTCAGGATTGCCCGGAAGGCTTCCCCATCCGCCACCTGGGTTTCCCGCTCTTCCCGCGCCTTGTACTTGCCCGTGCAGGCGGGGCCTTTGGCCGTCACGAACCAGTCCTCGCCCGAGTGCCGCAGCCGCAACAGACAGCCGCCCGTGCGAATGCGGGCATTGTCGTCGTCGAACATCCAGTTCACTTCCAACCGCCGCGAGCGGTGAAGCTGAAAGCCGCGGCGGGGCAGTTCCCCAATCACCGCTTGCGCATTGCGCGCGGGAAGCTTGATCTCGATTTCGACGGGTGCCACCGGCATATTCTTACTTTAATACTGACGCGCGAGCAGCAGTTGCGGCAGATGAGCCAGCGCCGCGCGCTGCCGGCTCGCCGTTAAGGATTCCAGACAGCGCTCCGCCAGGCGGGCGTGGTGTTCCGCCTCCTGGCGCGCCCGCTCCAAAGCGTTGTGGCGCTCCAGAATCGCGCGGATCTCGCCAAACTCCACCGCGCGGTACTCGCCCTCTTCCATGACCTGCACGAAACGCCGCCGCTCGTCCGCGCTGGCGCGCTCATAGGCATAAAGGGCGGGCAGGGTCATTTTCCCCTCGCGCAGATCATTGCCCACCGGCTTGCCCAGCCGCTCCGCCGTCGAGGTGAAGTCCAGCAGATCGTCCACCATCTGGAACGCCATCCCCAGGTGGTAGCCATAGCGCTCCGCCGCCTGGCGCACCTCCCGCTCCTTGCGCGCCAGCAGCGGCCCAACCCCGCAGGAAAACGCGAACAGGTCGGCGGTCTTGCGCGCCATCAACTCCACGTGTTCGGCCGGCCCGACGACCCGCCCCACCATCTCCAGCTGCTGCAGCTCGCCCTCCACCATGCGTTGCGTCAGCGCGATCAGCGCGTCCAGCACCTCCAGGTCGCGCTGCGCCAGCGCCACCCGGAAGGCCTGCATGTAAAGCCAATCGCCCGCCAGCACGCAACGCGAATTTCCCCAGCGCGTATTCGCCGACGGCTGTCCCCGGCGCGTCTCCGCGCCGTCAATGATGTCGTCGTGCACCAGCGTCGCCGAATGCACCATCTCCACCACTGCGGCCAACGGCACCAGCCCGTCATGCTCCGCCTCGCAGGCGCCCGCCATCAGCAGCACCAGCGCGGGCCGGATGCGCTTACCCCCGCTCAGCCGCAGGTGCCGGCTGATGTCCTGCAACACGTTCAACGGCGCCCGCGTGTTCTCCATGAAACAGGCTTCTGCGGCCTGCAACGGCTCCCGCACCAGCTCCAGCATCGCCTCCAGGCTGAAAGCTGTCTCGCTCTCCGGCAATCCGCTTTGCGTGGGTGTCAGCGCCATGGAATTACGAGCTGCGATAGTTGGTGAACTGCATGTCAATGCCAAAATCGTGCCCGCGCAGCAGTGCGATCACCGCCTGCAGTTCATCGCGATCCTTGCCGGAGATACGCACCGTATCCCCCTGAATGGCAGCCTGCACCTTTTTCTTCGAATCCTTGATCACCTTGACGATCTCGCGCGCCTTGTCGCTGTTGATGCCCTGCTGAATCGTCACCTCCTGGCGCACGCTCCCGCCCGAGGCGGATTCGATCTTGCCGTAGGAAAGCGAGCGCACCGGCACCCCGCGCTTGACCAGCTTCTGCACCAGGATTTCCGTCACCGCCTTCAGCTTGTACTCGTCGGCGCTGGCCAGCAGCAGCTTGTGCTCTTTCTCCTGGAGTTCAATGCTGCTGTGCGAATCCTTCAGGTCATAGCGCGTCCCTACCTCTTTTAGCGCCTGCTGCACCGCATTCGAAGCCTCCTGCAGGTTGACCTCGCTCACAATGTCGAATGAGTTTTCTTTGGTCGCCATGGTCGTTACGATCCCGCCCCGCTTTCTCCACGAGCACGCCGGAAACCCCGCCGCACTCTTCTATTCATTGAACCATGAAAAGCGGAGTGCAGACGGCTCTGCCCGCCCCGCGCGCAGCGGGTTGGAATTGAATTTGGTTAGCCGCTACGCCACCGTCCGCCGGAACAGCGCGCGGAAGTTCGCGCTTGTGCGCTCGGCCACTTCCTGCGCCTCCCAGCCGCGCAATTCGCCCATTTTGGCCGCCACCGCAACCACCCAGGCTGGCTCGTTGCGCTTGCCGCGATAGGGAACCGGTGCCAGATAGGGCGAGTCCGTCTCCACCAAGATCCGCTCCGCCGGCGCCGCCTGCGCCGCCGCCCGGATCGCCTCCGCTTTGGGAAACGTCAGCATTCCGGAGAAAGACAGGTAAAAGCCAATCCCCACCGCCGCTTCCGCCTGCGCCGGCGTGCCGGTAAAACAGTGGAACACGCCCCGCAACCGCGGCCCGGCATGGCGCAACTCCGCCATGCAGTCTTCCCAGGCGTCACGGCAATGGATCGAGATGGGCAGCTCCAGCTCCATGGCCAATTCGATCTGCCGCCGGAAGGTCTCCCGCTGTGCCTCCCGCGGAGAGTGATCGTAGTAGTAGTCCAGCCCAATCTCACCCACCGCGATCACCTTCGGGTGCGCAGCCAACCGCCGCATCTCTTCATAACTCGCCGCACTGGCCCGTTGCGCCTCATGAGGATGAATGCCGACCGTGCACCAGACGCCCGGACGGCCCTCCGCCAGACGCAATCCCACATCGAGGGTTCCCGGCTCCGCCCCCCCGCCAATCGCAACCAGTTCGGTGACCCCCGCCTCTCGCGCCCGCGCCAACACCTGCTCGCGGTCAGCATCGAAATCGTCGCTGTCCGGATGACAATGAGAATCAATCAGCATGAGAGTAATGAACGATGCATGAGCGCTATGCTTCCGTCCCGCAATGATGGAACGCCCGGCTGACCACGCCCGTCAGCTCCAGCCCAGGGCGCGTCCTTCCCGCCCAAGCCAGCCGCACCAGCGACTCCAACCGACAACTGATTACTGATCACCGGCAACTGACAACTGACAACTGACAACGGCCCCTTACCGCAGCCGCGCTCCGTTCGGCGTATCGTCGGGAACGCTGACCAGCACCGGCTTGCCCTTCTCCCCGACCGACGCCGCCACTACCATCCCATTGGATTCCAGCCCGCGCAGCTTGCGCGGCAACAGATTCGCCACGATCACCACCTTGCGCCCCGGCAGCGTCTCCGGATCATAGGCCTCGGCAATGCCCGCAACGATCTGCCGCACTTCCGTGCCGATATCCACGGTGAGCCGCAACAGTTTGTCCGCCCCTTTCACCCGCTCGGCGGTCTTCACCTCGCCCACCCGCAAATCGACCTTCGCGAAATCGTCGATGGCAATCTTGGCGCTCTCCTCGCCCGCGGGCGCGCTTACCGCGGCATGAGCCGCGGGCGCCCCTCCCGGCACGGGAGCCGCTGGGCTGGCTGTTCCTGCGCTAGCCGCCGGACCTGTCGCCGCCGGGCTAGCCGCCGCATTCTCGTTCTGCTGTTGTTCCAGTTCTCTCAACTTTTCCACCGTCGCGTTTTTCTCCAGTCTCGGGAAGATCGGCTCCAGCCCGCCGATCGGTTGGTCTACGGGGATTTGTCCCCAGCTCAGCGTGGTCAGCGGCAGATCGGGCTCGCCGCTGAATCCCAGTTGCCGCCATAACTTGCGCGTGCTCTCCGGCAGCACGGCATGCAGCAGCACCGCCGTGTAGCGCAGCGCCTCGGCGGAGAAGTGCAGCACCGTCGCCAGACGGCTGCGCGAATCGCCGTCACTCTTGTCGGCCAGCGCCCACGGCTCACTCTCCACAATGTATTTGTTCACGCCCCCAATCAGCTGCCACACCGCCTCCAGGCCGCGCGAAAACTGATACTGCCGGAAGCCCTCGATCAAACCTTCGCGCGCCGCGTTGGCCAGCCGGATCACCTCCTGGTCGGCCGCCGTCCACCCCGCGGGCGTCGCGGCGTAAGGAATCTTGCCGCCAAAGTACCGCGAAATCATGTTCAGCGTCCGCGACGCCAGGTTGCCCCAGTCGTTGGCCAGATCGCTGTTATATCGCCCCACCAGGGAGTCGTAGGAGAAGCTGCCATCATTGCCAAAGCTGATTTCACGCAGCAGGAAGTAGCGCAGCCCATCCGCCCCCAGCACCTGCCGGATCGGCTCCGCCCGCACCACGTTGCCGCGCGACTTCGACATCTTCTCTTCTTCAAACAACAGCCAGCCGTGAGCAATAATGCCGCGCGGCAGCGGCAGCCCCGCCGCCATCAGAAACGCCGGCCAGTACACCGCGTGGAAACGCACAATCTCTTTGCCCACCAGATGCCAGGCCGGCCACAGCCGCTCATAACGTTGTCGGTCTTCCGCGTTGTTCGAGCCAAACCCGATGCCGCTCAGGTAACCGCTCAGCGCGTCAAACCACACATAGAGCACGTGCTTCTCATCGCCCGGAACCGGAATGCCCCAATGAATCGACGTGCGGCTGATGGAGAGGTCTTTTAGCCCGTTCTGCACAAACGAGATCACCTCGTTGCGCCGCGTCTCCGGCCGGATGAAGTCCGGTTGCTCTTCATAAAGCGCCAGCAGCTTGTCCTGAAACGCCGACAGTTTGAAGTAGTAGTTCTCCTCCGTCACCAGCTCCGTCGGACGCCCGCACTCCGGACACGGCGCCCCCGGAGCCGCCTCATTCACGTACAGCTCGTCAAACACGCAGTAGGCGCCCTGGTAGCTGCCTTTATAGATGTAGCCCGCCTTCTTCACCCGCTGGAACATCTCCAGCACCGCCGCCGCGTGCCGCGCCTCGGTGGTGCGGATGAAATAGGAGTACTCCAGCCCCAGCCGGTCCCACTCCTGCCGGAAACGCTCCGCGTACTCGTCGGTAAACTGCTGTGGCGAGATCCCCGCCGCCTCGGCGGCCCGCTGCAGCTTCTGCCCATGCTCGTCGGTGCCGGTCAGAAACGACGCCTGCTCGCCCATCTGGCGCTGAAAACGCGTCACCGTGTCGGCCACAATCGTCGAGTACGCGTGTCCCAGGTGCGGACGCGCGTTCACATAGTAAAGCGGTGTGGTGAGGAAAAATTCACTCATTGCTGTGCTTTCTGCCGCGATCCACCGGGTTGTCCCCGGTGCGTCTTTTCAGTATGGCATTTCACAAGAGGCTGCGAGCGGCGTTGGAATGGGCCGCCCGGTACGCCGCCAGCGCGCTTTGGTAAACCTCTTTGACCGCCACCCCATGCGCGCGCGCCGCCGCCCGGCAATCCTCATATTCCGGCGCCGCGTTCCAGACCTCGCCGCCGCGCTCCGCCACCTTCATGTGGATCACCCCATAGGGCGTCTCCACGCATTCAAAGCGCCGCTGCAACACGATACGCTGCTCCAGCCGCCGCCGCACTCCAATGCTGGTTGTCTCCCGCAAAAGCAGTTCGGTGAAGCGCCTCTCCTGCTCCGGAGACACCAGCAGCGTCAACTGCAATCCGGGACGGTTCTTCTTCATGTGCACCGGATTGGCGTAGACGTCCAGCGCGCCCATTTCCAGCGCCTGCTCCATCAACGCGCCAAACCACTGCGGATTCATGTCGTCGACATTCGCCTCCAGCACCAGCACCTGCTCGGCTTCCCGCGCCTCGCTCGCCACCTCGCCGCAGACCACTGCCGCGAGCGCCCGCGGCTGCTCCGCATCGCTGCCCCATCCCGCGCCGCCCAGCACGATTTCCAGCGGCGCGCTTTCTCCCCCACTCCGCGAACCCACCCCTGTCCAGCCCGACGCCCCGCCGCGGTGTTCCGTGCTCACCGCATGTGGCGCCGCTTCCGCCTGCGCCGGCACGGCGCTGATTATTGCCGCCACGCTGGCGCTCATCGCGGCCTCCGCGCAGAGCGTCACTTCCCTGCCCTGCAGTAAACGCAACGCCAGCGCCTGCTCCGCGTCCACACTGGCGCTGACCTGGATCCTTTCCCAACGCACCGCGGCATAGCCGCCCAGCAGCGTTGCCAGACTTACAATCTCAACCACATGCCGCGCACTCAGCAGCGGCACGGCGCCACTTTGATCCTGCGCTGCTTCCACCGGCAAACCCCGGCCGTTTGCCGCATCCAGCAGCCGCTCCAACGCCTCCAGCGCCAGCCGGTGCGCCTCTGGACGAAGAGCACTCGCCGCGATCGCCGTGCGTAACTGCTCCATCCGCAACGCTGCGCCGGAAACCTGCAACTGCAACTGCAGCGCCCGCACGCCCTCGCAATCCACAAAACCGCTCCGCCACTCCACCCGCAGCCCCAACCTGGTCCAAAGCGGGTCGAATGAAATCCGCTCCGCGGCGCTAATCCGCTCCGCGGCGAGCAATGCCGCGATCACGGCAACCGCCCGTCCGCCAAGCCCCAATTGGATCTGAACCGCCCGCATGTTCCGCCTTAAACTCTCCGCGCCAATGTTCGTTCCCCCGAATGCCCCACTCAACGTCCTTCGTTGAGTGTTCCGGGTCCACTCAACCGTCTTTCGCGTTGAACGTTCCGGATGTCCAACTCAACGTTTTTGGTTGAGTTGGCGCCCGCCGGGTGCCCCACTCAACGTTTTTAGTTGAGTGGGCGACCGCTAAGGCAAGTAACCAAGCCAACGTACTCCAATCCCCACGGTCAACTGTTAACTGTGAACTGTCCGCCGTCCGCCGTCCGCCCCCCGCCGACTCGAGCAACCAAGCCAACGTACTCCCAGCCCCACGGAAAACTGTCAACTGACAACTGTTAACTGTCCGCCGCCGTACTCCAAGCCCCACGGACAACCGTCAACCGTCAACTGTCAACTTTCTTCCTCACCACATCATCCACAATCACCTGCCCATGAAACCGGCCATTCTCGATGAAGATCTCTCCCGTATAGGGCCCGGCGACCACAACCCCTCCCAGGTACAGTCCCGGGACATTGGTTTCAAACGTCTCCAGGTTGATCAGGGGACGTCCGCTCTTGGGGTCGTACTCCACCCCCGCGCTGCGCAGGAACTCGAAGTCCGGGCGGTAACCGATCAGGGCGAAGACGAAATCGGCGCGCAGCTCCGATTCGGCGCCGCTTGCAATGTTCCTCACCAGCACCTGGTTGCTCTCGATGGCGAGCACGGTGGTTTGGAACAGTGCCTTGATCTCACCCGCCTTGATGCGGTTCTCAATATCCGGACGCACCCAATATTTAATGCTGGGCGAAAGCTCCTTGCCGCGATAGACCAGGGTAACGTCCGCTCCATGCCGCCACAGGTCTAGCGCCGCGTCCACCGACGAATTCTTGCCCCCCAGCACCACCACCTTGTGCCCGGCGAACGGGTGCGCTTCCTTGTAGTAATGAAATACGTGCGGCAGTTCCTCGCCCGGAACCCCCAGCTGATTGGGAATGTCGTAATACCCGGTGGCCAGCACCACAAACTGTGCGCGGTATTCCTGCGGCGCTCCCCCCATCTTGGTCGACCGCACCCGGAAGCCGTCTTCCAACCGCTCCACGCTGTCTACCCGCTCGTAGGTGTGCACGTTCAACTCGAAATGCGAGGCCACCTTGCGGTAGTACTCCATCGCCTCCAGCCGTGTGGGCTTGATCGAGGCGGAAGTCATGGGCACGTTGCCGATCTCCAGCAGCTCCGTGGTGGTGAAAAACACCATGTTCGTCGGATAGTTGTAGATCGAGTTAACCAGGCAGCCCTTTTCCAGCACCACGCACTTCAGCCCCGCCCGGCCGCCGGCAATCGCGCATGCCAGCCCCGTCGGACCCGCCCCAACAATCAGGAGATCGTAGTCGTTTACCAAGTCCCAGCTCCTTGCGGAAATCGCATCCACCCGCTCAACGCGGCACACCACCAGCCACCACTAATAATTTTAGCGGCCAATCGCCGCAGCCGCGATCCGGGATGGTACTCTGATGGGAGTTCCCAGCCAGGCGCTTCAGCCGGAAATCGAAGCGTGTGGTACAGAGGCGGCTATACCGCCTTCGGAGTTTTTCGCTTGATGCAGCCCCTGCGTTCCCTTTCCTTCTGCGGCATCGCCATCGCGGCCGCCCTCAGCTTCAGCACAATTGTCAGCGCTTCCAGCACCAGCAACACTGCCACGCCCACGCCGAAGAAGGTTGTGCACAAAGCGGCGCTGCGTCCCGTGAAGCACGCGGTCGTGCGCCATACCGCCGGCAAGCGCCTCGCGGCAAAGCACGCCGCCGTGAAGCATCTCCAGCCCAAGCGTCCCAAGGGACCGGCGCCGGTCGCGCAGGTGCAGAACGATATCAACAAACTGCTGCACAGCCAGCGCTTCGCCAGCGAGTCCATTCACGCCAGCATTCAGGGCCAGGTCATCACCTTGACCGGCTCGGTGAAGCGTCCGGAAAATAAAGGACTCTCCACCCGCCTGGTGCGCGACCTGGTCGAACACGATCACTGGACCAACTTCCACGTAAATAACCAGGAAACCATCACCGGCAACTGAACCGGCAACTGAACCGGCAACTGAGAACCGTCAACCGGCAACCGCCACTCCGCAACTGACAACTGACAACCGGCAACGGTCAACCGTTGAGCGGCCCACCGCCGAGGCAAGCACCCCAAGCCGCAGCCCACCCAGCCCTAGGGTGAACTGTGCACTGTTAACTGTCCACCTGTCCGGCGCACCATAAACCGTCCACATGTCCGGTCCACGCGTCCGGTAGACGTGTCCGGCGCCCTCCCACGCCCGAATCGTGCGCGCCGCCAAACCAACCGCCACTCCGCAACTGACAACTGACAACTGACAACCGACAACTCCCCTTCCCCGTGCTACAATAGCTTTCAAATCACGGGCGTCCGTAGCATTGCGGCCCATTCCCCATGGACGCAAGACGTAGTGATTTGTCCTCCGTTGCGGTGAGTGTAGCTCAGCTGGTAGAGCGCTGGATTGTGGCTCCAGTGGTCGTGGGTTCGATCCCCATCACTCACCCCAAAACCCCCTCTTCCAAGCAGTTCTCTGGTCCCCATCCGATCTCTGGTCCCCATCCGACTCTTCTGTGATGCGCGTCGCTTCCGCCCGCCCCTCACTGCGCGTACTGTGGACTTAGAGGGCCTGCACCCATGAACACCGCCTCCGCCCCGCACACATCGTTGGAGGATGTGGGCGCCCTCACCCAGGCCGGCCTGCACGGCATCACCCGCGCTCTGGCTTCGGTGGGCCGGGCGATCGTTTGCCTGGACGCTTCCTTTATCGTTGTCCACGCCTCTCATCTGCTCGACCGCTTCCTCGGCGAAGGCGCTGCCCGCGCTCTCGCCGGCCGTCCCGTTGAAGAGCTCCTCGGCATGGATCTGTTTGGCGCCAGCGGACCGCTGCGCCAGGCCCTGCTCCAGGGTCAAATGCGTGAAGGCTGGCGCGCCACCCTGAGTTTCCGTGACTCCACCCCGCGCCTGGTCTCGGTCACCACCGCACCGCTGCTCCCGGATGATTCCGCCGTCTGCGATCCCAACGTTCGCTACCTGATCCTGCTCCGGCCCGCGGATGAGGAGCCGGCCTGCCCCAACGTCCCCGTCTATTTCTCCGGCGCCATTGCCTGCTCGCCCGCCATGCAACGCGTCTTCCGCATGGTCGAAACCCTGCAGCAGAGCGAGGCCACCGTGCTGATCAGCGGCGAAACCGGCACTGGAAAAGAAGTGGTCGCCCGCGCCATTCACCAGAACTCAGTGCGCAGCGGCGGCCCCTTCGTGGCGGTCAACTGTGGCGCCCTGCCGGCGGAGTTGCTCGAAGCCGAACTCTTCGGACACGTCCGCGGCGCCTTCACCGGCGCCATTCGCGACCGTGTGGGCCGCTTTGAACTCGCCTCCCACGGCACCATCTTCCTCGACGAGATTGGAGACCTGCCGCCCTCCCTGCAGGTCAAGCTCCTGCGCGTCCTGCAGGACCGCCAATACCAGCGCGTCGGCGAGAGCGTCTCCCGCGCCACCCACGCCCGCATCATCGCCGCCACCAATGTGGACTTGCGCGCCGCCCTGCGCCAGGGCCGCATGCGCGAAGACCTCTATTACCGCCTCTGCGTTGTCCCCATCGAGGTCCCGCCCCTGCGCGACCGCAGAGAAGACATCCCCCCACTCTCCCAGACGCTTTTGAGCCGTACCGCTGCGCAACATGGACTGGTGCGGCGCCTCTCGCCTCAAGCCATGCGCGTGCTGCTTGACTACACCTGGCCAGGCAACGTCCGCCAATTAGCCAATGTCATCGAGTACGCCGTGGCGGTGGCCCGCATGGAAACCATTCTTCCGGAAGACCTGCCCGCCGAAATCAAACAGCCCTCACCGCCCGCGGCAATTCCCGCCGCCGTAAAGCCCCTTATTGAGCCCCCGATTGGGTCCCCTAGTGGGTCCTATTGTGATCCCCATATTGATCCCCATAGTGAGCCCCGTAGTGAGCCCCGTAGTGCTTTCCATATTGATATGGTCGAGCAGGCTCACCTCCGCTCAGTGCTTGACCAGTACCACTGGCAACGCGCCAAAGCCGCCCAGGCCTTGGGCATCAGCCGCGCCACCCTCTGGCGCCGCATGCGCGAACTCCGCCTGGACCGCTAACTTCCCTACCCCAATCGTGCGCGCCACACTCGGTTGCCCCACTCAACGTTTTTTGTTGAGTGGGCAGCGCCAAAGGTCAACCGCGCCGCCAACCCCAAGCAACGCCCCACCGACAACTGACAACCGACAACTGACAACTGACCCGGCAACTGACAAAAATGGCAACTGGCCCGGCCTCGGCCTCCGCAACACCACGTTGCAACGCGCCGTTGCAACGCCTCGCCCCTTCCCTCCGCTAACCCCTTCAAAACACACATCCCGCCGTTTGGCCCTCCCCATGCAACGTCCTTAGCGGACAGCGGTGTTGCTTCTCAGACTTGCAACAAGCTCAGCGCCGCCGCTGTCCGCGGGGGGAGAGAGCCTATGCGACACATGCTCATTCTTGGCGGAGGAACTGGCGGCACCATGATGGCCAACAAGCTGGCCCACGCCCTTGACCTCAATACCTGGCGTCTTACCGTGGTCGACGCCACCGGCGAACACTATTACCAGCCCGGCTTCCTGCTTGTCCCTTTCGGCGCCTACCGCATGCGCGACCTGGTGCGCCCCCGCCAGCAATACCTGCCGCAGGGCGTGCGCCTCATCCGCTCCAGCATTGAGCACCTGAATGCTGATATCAAAACCGTGGTCCTGGCCAGCGGTGAGCAGCTCCGCTACGACTGCCTGCTGATTGCCACCGGCGCCGGCATTCACCCCGAACAAACCGAAGGCCTCCTCGATGACGAGTGGGGCCAAAACAAATTCGACTTTTATACCCCCACGGGCGCCGAGCGCCTGGCGCAGTTTCTAAAAGGATGGCAAGGCGGACGGCTGGTGGTCAGCATCACGGAAATGCCCATCAAGTGCCCCGTCGCCCCTCTCGAGTTCCTTTTCCTCGCCGACGCCTACTTCACCGAGCGTGGCATGCGCGGCAAAGTCGATCTCCACCTTGCCACCCCGCTTTCCGGCGCCTTCACCCGCCCCACCTCCAACCGCATCCTCGGCGACATGCTGCGCGACAAGGGCATCAGTGTCACCCCCGACTTCGGCCTGGCCCGGGTCGACAGCCGCGAGAAAAAGCTCGTCGCTTGGGACGACACCGAGGTCCCCTACGATCTCCTGGTCTCGGTCCCCACCAACATGGGCGACCCCTGGATCGCGCGCAGCGGCATTGGCAACGAACTCAACTTCGTCCTCACCAACAAGGAAACGCTCCTGGCGGAAGGCCTGGAAGACGTCTTCGTCATCGGCGATGCCTCCAACCTGCCCGCCTCCAAGGCCGGCTCCGTGGTGCATTTCCAGTCGGAGATCCTGCTCGCCAACATCCTCGAACACATCGAGGGCCGCCCTCCCCGCGCCCGCTTCGACGGCCACGCCAACTGCTTTATCGAGTCCGGATTCGGCAAGGGCATGCTGATTGACTTCAATTACGAAACCGAGCCCCTGCCGGGAACCTTCCCGCTCCCCGGCCTCGGCCCCTTCGCCCTGTTGCGGGAAAGCCCGCTCAACCATTACGGCAAGCTGATGTTCCGCTGGGTCTACTGGAACCTCCTCCTGCGCGGCGTGGAGTTACCCATCGCCAATGAAATGCTCATGGCGGGAAAGGTGGCAGCGTGATGAAACATATGGTGCTGGAAACCGATCGCATGGCGCTCCTGGAGCGCAAGCTCGACTTCATCATTGACGAGCTGGCCCATCTGCGCCGTCAGCGCGAGAGCGCCAGCGATCTCGCCGGCCGCCTCGCGCAGGTGGTGAAAGATCTTCCGCGGTCTCCCGGCCAGGAACTTTCTGACGCCAATGGCAACGCCGCGGAAGTCGCCGCCCTGCTCGGCGCCGTGCTGGCAAACGCTTCGCTGCTGCGCGAAGCGGTTCTGCAGTTACGCAGCGCCGCCGACTTCGTTGCCGACGCGCAGCCGGTCATGCGAGACGCCTTCCAGCGCCTTATCGAACTTACCCAGGCGGCGCAGCAGCGCGGCTACTTTGACGCGCTGCGCGCCGGCGCGCGCGTCGCCGACGCCCTGCTGCGCTCCCACTCCTCCGGCGACTGGGAGCAGCTGGAAAGCAGCGTTCCACAACTGGTCGGCCTGTTGCGCGAACTGACCAGACCAGAGGTGCTGCGCGCGTTGGAAGAAATCGTTCACGGCTTTGGCCGCGTGCAGGCCACCATGAACGTCAACAAGTCCGTTCCCGCGCTGGCCCGCGACCTGGCCTCCTCCCCAGCGCGCCGCGGCATTGCCATTTTGGTGGAATTCCTGAAAGTGGTGGGCGCCCACGCCGCCCCTGATCCCGCCATCAACCCTTCCCCATCTATAACCCCGAGGTGACTTATGGAAACCATTTGCCTGGCCGGTAAGACCCTCACCCTCGACAATGACGGCAACCTTGCCAACTGCAACGACTGGAATGAGGCCATCGCCTGCGAGTTAGCCACCCAGGAGGGATTGGATGAACTCACCCCTCAGCACTGGGCGGTCATCACTTACATGCGCGCGGTCTTCCATAAGGAGGGCGATGCCCCCTCCATCCGCCGCCTGACCCGCGAAAGTGGCGTGGACACGAAAACGCTGTACAAGCTCTTCCCGAAAGGCCCGGCAAAGAAGGCCGCGCGCATCGCCGGCTTACCCAAACCGAAAGGCTGTATCTGAATGGGAGCGTCTGGAGCGCGCCCCCGGCGCGGGCGTTGCAAGGAGATATCCGGAGAGCTCCGGAAGACAGCTCCGGAAGGCGGCGCCGGTTGAAATCGCCGACCGAGAGCGCCGGCCGTGATCGAAATAGCCGACCGAGATCGCCGGTCGAGATAGCCGGTCGAGATCGCAGGAAGACAGCGCCGCAAGACAGCGCCAATCGACAGCGCCAATGGAGATCGCTGGAAGGCAGCGCCAGCAAGGAGCGGCAGCGGAGATTGCCAGCGGAGATCGCCAGTCGAGAGCCCGCGAATTGCCGGCCGTGCGGCTCGGGAACTGAGGCCGTGCCTCCGCCCAGCCCCCAAACGGGTCAGGGCTCAACACGAGCCAGGGCCGAGTCGAACTGCTTTCGAGTTCAGAAATCGCAGGCCGAAGTCGTAGCGACGGTCCGGGGTTGCCGTTTAGGTCCCGCACCGCTGGCGATGCCCGGGTTCATTACCAGGCGAGTCGTTGGGACGGAGAAGAGTGCGGCTTTTCTCAACAGGAAAAGCCGCAGGCCGCTCGATCGCAGAAGCCCCGTGTTGTGACGAACTTGGGCTAGTAAAGCGCGGCCACCATCCGTGAGCTTCGGCCCGGGGTCCCCGAGCCGCGCCGCGCGGCTTGGGGTGGGGGCCGGGGTCCCCGAGCCGCGCCGCGCGGGTTGGGGTGAGGCCGGACACCGACGCGGATGGAATAAAAGCGGCCGTGCCGCTGAAGCGAGTGGAAGAACACGCGGCTGTGTGCCGCATTCCTGGGGAGGAACGTTATGGCAACTGAAGCAATCGAAAAGGTTTCGATCATTGTGTCCCACGGCTCGCTGGAAGGCGTTTATCCCGGCCTGATCATGGCCAATGGCGCCCGCATGGAGGGCATGGAAGCGTCTCTCTTTTTCACCTTCTTCGGGCTGGACGCGATTATCAAGAACCGCATGCAGCGCCTCAAGGTGGCGACGGTGGGCAACCCCGCCATGCACATGCCCACCCTGGTCGGCGCCCTGCCGGGCATGTCGTCGTTTGCCACCCGCATGATGAAAAAGGAGATGGAGAAGCTGGATATCCCTCCAGTCGACGAGTTTCTCGCCATGATTCATGACTCCGGCGGCGAGCTCTATGCCTGCAAAGCCAGTGTGGACATGTTTCATTTGAAAAAGGAGGACTTCTGGCCCGGACTCGACGGCGTGATCTCGGTAGGCCAGTTCTACGAAAAAGCCGCCGGCGGCCAGATCATCTTCACCTGAGAAGCATAGAATCAAGCGAGCATATGCCCAATTCGCCCGCGTCCCGAATGCGTGCCCAAATATTCCGCCTCGCGCGCTGGTGCGTTGTCCTCCTCCGCCCTACGTCGGCCGATCACGCCCGCCCTCAAGGTCAGATCCTCAGCCCCGCCGCTCTCCGAGGCATCCCGCTCCGCGGGATGCCAGCAACCCTAGCCGGGCATAGCTCGCGCAGCGAGCGTATGCCCGGTTCGCCCGCCCCCAGAAACCCCGCATCGGGGCGCATGCCCCGATGCGAGCAAGGCCAACACTCCTATCCCCCACCAGGACCGAGCCCCGGCGCCAGCCAGCCCGCCGCACTGCCTGGGCTCGCAACGAATGCCTCCACCCGCCGCGTGGCGGAGCCACGCCCCGGGATAGTAGCCAGCGACAATGTCGCTGGTAAGGGCGCAAAACAAGAGCCCCGTAGAGCGAGCGCAAGCGAAGCGTAATCCGCAGCTCTCCGGGGCATCCCGCTCCGCGGGATGCCAGCAACCCTAGCCGGGCATAGCTCGCGCAGCGAGCGTATGCCCGGTTCGCCGGCCCTTAGAAACCCCGCATCGGGGCGCATGCCCCGATGCG
>DAIDIE010000023.1 GCA_027459505.1 Acidobacteriota bacterium | reverse complement strand
TTGCTCACCCCGGAAGAAAAAGCCGGCATCGCGGAGATGCTCGACTCCCATCCAGCCACCTGCAATATATTGGCGAAAAACCCACGCTTTGCCGAATTACTGGGTGCCTCGTCGCGAAAAGGGAATAAGGCGCCGGGCGTTCCAGGGTCAACGGCCCCGGAGCAAGACATCCCGCACGCCGAGCCCGGCGGCACCGGCGGCCTCTTCATCCCCACGCCCGCCCAGCTTCGACTCGTGGAAGCCCTCCGCTGTCCCCAATTGGTCAACGGAAAATTCCCCAGCATCACCCAGATCTGCGACCAGGCGGACATCGCCCGCGCCAGCTACTACCGCTGGATCGCCATGCCCGACTTCAATAAGTGGCTCGCTCACGAGGCTATGCGTTTTATGCGCGAAATCCAGCCAACCATCCTTTTCCGGCTTTCCAGCTCTTCCATGCTCTACAACGACCGCGGCATGATGCGCTTCGTCGCCGCCGCCGGATTCCCCAACCACCCCGCGGCCCGCATCGTCAAGTACAGCGACCAGGCCGCCGTCAACGCTCAGCCCGTGGACTACCAACAACAACTCCAACTGGAACAAGAAGAACTGCAACAGCAGCGCGCCCAGGAGAAAGAAGAATCCAACCAGCAACAGAACCAAGCGGGCAAAAGCGAAGCCCGGCTTCAGGAGCAGCTTCAGTCCAAAGCCCAAGCCCAAGCCGGTGCCCAAGCGCAGGCCGAATGCCACGCTGCGGCCAAAGCCGCAAGCCACCCCAAATGCGAAGCCACTTCTGAAGGGGGTTGCGAAGCCGCTTCAGAAGCGGGTTGCGAAACCGCTTGGGACGCCGGTTGTGAATCCAGATGCCAATCCAGAAGCCAAACTGAGCACGAAGCCTCGCTGGAACCTGCTGATGAAACCGGATGCGAACCTGGAAGCCAAGCCGGATGCCAGGCCAACATCCAGGCCCAACCCAAAACCGAGGTCCAACTCAAAACCGAAGCCCAGCCCGTTGAACCCACCCAACTCCAGCCCGAACAGGCCACAACAACGCCAGAGCCAGATGCGCCTCTGACTTCAGAAACCGGCAACCGGTCACGAAACTCCGTCCACGAGACCGAGCCGCCGCCCTCCAGCCCAACCCCGGTCACCAGCGACGAAAGCACGGAGTTGGCTCCAGCCAGTGACCGAAGTCTCTGAATGAGACAACGGCAAACCGCGCTCCATGGCGGATAGCGCCCCCAAAATCCACCGCACCCCAACAGAAAAGGAGAAACAACACACCCAACCACCCCAAATCCCCTGTCTCACCCCCCAGCGGCACCCCATCGCGATACAGCGATCCCCAACGCCGCCCTCACGACAACTGCGCCCTCTTTGCCTGAGACCCGTCCCGCATCCCGCGTCCCGCATCTCGCCCGCGGGACGCTCTGGAAAGTAGCCAGCGGTGCAACCGCTGGTTAGCCCGCAAACAATACACTCGCGTGGCGGAGCCACGCCAGGATACAGTGCAGCAAAGATACGCAGAGGGTTAGGCGGCATACGCGCCTCGGCCTATGTTGCTGCCCGTTAGCCTTGTTTCGACACTTGGGACTGGCTGGCGCCGGAGCCCCGTCCCGCCTGCTATGGCTGCCCAGAGGCCCATCTCTGCTCACACTGCCCAGCGGATCAACTCACACCAAGACTGCTAATCCACGCGGTACTGCGTCCCTGCCAGCGCGCCTGCGATCGTGTCAAACCAAGAGACACCGTCAGGCGCCGGGCAAAGATTAGCCCCGGATAGGCGGCGCCGCGCCGCCGTATCCGGGGTTAGCCGCAGGCAAAAAAAACAAAACAAGAAAAGCCGCGCAGCCTCCACGCCCCGTCCCGCCACAACGCAAAAGCCCACTTCCATTGCAGGCAGGACGGGGCCCCGGCGTCAGCCGGCTCGCGCCCGATACTCGGATCGAACCCTCCCAAAGAACTACCGCCAACCAGAAGTTGAAGACTCCCTCCGCCCGGCCGCTAACCAGGGTCTTCATCGCTGGTTATGCTCCCAAACCTGGCTCCGCCACGCGCCCTTCCTCACACCCTCCGTAACAACCCGCAACAATTTAGTAACAAAAAAGTGAGTGCCCCTCGATCGAACCCCATGCCCTTCCAACCCCATCCAACCAGAAGAGCGCAACTATTTTGCCGGGACTAGCGCGCCGAGGCCAGCGACGCCGCATAACGATCACCGCGCCGCCAACCACTGACAACTGACAACTCACAACCGGCAACTCACCCCATGTACGACTCCCACGGCTACGCTCCCTCACCGAATCAGGCACGCTTCCTGCACGTACTCCGCACCCAGGACCAGGGCGAGTGCCTGGCAGACTTGTGCCACAAGGCGGGTATCACCCCGGAAACCCTTTTCCGCTGGTTCGACAACCCGCACTTCTCGCTGTGGCTGGCGGTGAAAGCCGAACATCACCTGCGCACCACCGCTTCCCTGCTGATGCTGCTGGGCTGCAACGACGCCATTGCCGGCGACCGCAATGCCGTGAAGATGGTGCTGGCGACGTTTGCCAAAGGGCGGTCGAGTGAAGCCTGGACCAGCACGGTGGACTACCTGACCCAGCAGCGCGATCAGCACGAGGCAGAGTTCGGGCCGCCGAAGACCGGGGCGGAAGCGGAAGAGGAGGCAAAGAAGGACGCCGAGAACGACACGCCGCCTCCCACCGACCGGCCGTCGTATACCGGCTGCCGCGCCAACCGCGTGGCGCGCCAGGGCACGCCTCCCATCAAGATCGAGAATGTGGTGAAGTATCCCCCCAAGGTCAGCAATGAGGACTGGCCAGCGCACTGGGAAAAGGAGATGGGATACAAGATTGGCACCTTCCCGGCGCCTCCCACGCCGCGCATGGACGGAACCATACCAGAGCCCTACAAACCGGCCACGCCCGAGCCGCCGCCGAATCCGTTTCCCGCGGCGGACGTCGAGCGCGCCGCGCGCACCGGTGATATCGACTACTTCAGAAACGCTCTCAGCCGCGGCTGGGACGTGGATACCACCCTGGAAGAACTCGACGGCAGGTTCAGTACGGCACTCATGATCGCCGCCCAGTACGGCCAGAACAGTCTGGCAATCTTTTTGTTGAACGCCCACGCGGACCAGACCTTCACCGACCGCAACGGCCATACGCCACTGAAATACTGGGAGAAGGGGTTGCAGGACCGCACCAGCAACCCGGAGATGGGCTCGCTGCTGCGCCGCATTGACGAACTCCGCAACCGCATGTCGCCGCGGGTCATCAAGATCTACCGCGAAGGCGACCCGCGCAACCCGGTCCTGCCAAAGCTGTGAACGCATTCGAAGAGTTCACAGTTTACAGTTCACAGTTCACCGTACGGCGCGGCGGGTTTCAGGCGGCGCTTACGAGTTGCCGGTTGTCGGAACGAGTTGCCGGTTGTCGGTTGTCCGTTGTCCGTGGGGAGTGGAGTACGCGTCGGATGTTGTGCTCGATGCAAGGAGAGAGGGACAACCCACAACTGACAACTGACAACTTTTCCACGTGACCGGGTGCCCACTCAACGTCTTTTGTTGAGTGGGCATCGTCGCACTGAAACTATTCGCTAGAACTCATCCCAGAGCGTGCTCCAACTCTCTCCCGGACTATCTGAGCGGAGCTAGTCCTTTCCATGGCAGCTTGACCGGGTCCACTCAACGCCTCTTGTTGAGTGGGCATCGCCATACCATCTACTACCGCTTGGACTTGCACGATTCCGGACTCGCCATACGCGTAGGCGCGAAAACTGCTCCAGAGCCACTGTTCAGGTGATTCAGCGAGGCCGCGCGCTACTGGGTAGCGGTGCATGTAGCGCAGCTTCTCGATTCGCTTGCGCCCGCTCCAAACGTTGAAGTCGTAAAAACGCTTCTGCCAAAAATGCTGTTCCGAAGCCAGGCCGTGCAACGGCGCCGGCCGCTCCGAAAGCACGCGGCGGGCCACGGTCTGCTTCAATGCCTTCATTACAATAGACGGGTTTCCCTGCTCCGGCTCGCTCATCAGGAGATGAAAGTGCTCTGGCATGACGACATAGCCGGCGATCGCAAAGATATACCGCTGGCGGATAAGCTCGAGGACGCCAAGAAACACTTGGCGTCTTTCCGCGGTGGCCAACAAGGGGTGGGCGCCGATAGCAACTGCAGGTTATAAAGTGCAGGTGTCCGGAGCCGTAACGGCGCTGTAGTCCAGCCGTCATTGCGAGGACCTACCGCAGCTTGCGTCGCCGTAGTA
Organism: Acidobacteriota bacterium; assembly: GCA_027459505.1. GTDB lineage: Bacteria > Acidobacteriota > Terriglobia > Terriglobales > SCQP01 > DAIDIE01. Next base: position 123,573 of record DAIDIE010000023.1, on the reverse strand, counting down.
CCACACAGACGGGCGGGGTGAGCGGCCCTGCAACGCGAGGCTGCAGCGGCAGACCATGTGCACTCACTCCGCGGCGCCTCAAACCTCTGCGCCGCCCACTCAACAAAATACGTTGAGTGGGGCATCCGGCTGAGGAGTTGCCCGTTGTCAGTTGTCAGTTGTCCGTAGTCCCTGGGGAGTGGAGTACGCGCCGGATGCTGTGCTCGACGCAAGGAGAGAGGGACAACTGACAACCGGCAACTGGCAACTGGCAACTGACAACTGGCAACCGACAACTGGTTCCCAACTGTCCGCTGCCAGGCGCCAGCTGCTCGCCGGCAGCCCGCTTCACTCCTTCGCGGCGCAGGCGCCGGCCAGCAGGAAGACCAGTGGGGCATTCCAGTTGATGGCCACCTCGTTGCACGAATAAGCGGCCGCGTTGTCGATGTAGTTCTTCATCGGCGGATGGTCTTCCGCAATGTACTTGCGCATGGCCGCGTCCTGGCGGTGGCGGTTGGGGCCGCCGGAGAGCATGCCCGGCCAGGGCGCCTCAACGCCATCACTGGCGCTCGGGCGGTGATGCGGACGCCGCACCGCATGGGAGCCGACTTGCGTAACGTAACTCAGCGAGAGAGGGTTGCGGCCCAGCAGGTAATGCAGGTTCTCCAGCGCGGTGTCGACATACTCCGGCTTGGGCTGCAGATGGCTGGCGATTAAAAGTTGCACGCCGTAGTTGCCAACGACGCTGTTGGAGCCCCAGACGTAATCGGAGGCGCGCATGGTGGTGCGGTATCCGTTGCCTTCGGCGCGGCGCACCAGCGCGTCAGCGGAACGCAGGCTGGCGTCGCGAATCGCCTGCAGGGCGCGCTCGTCTTTCCTCAGCACCACGCGTCCGCGGCGGGCGGGCGCCAGCGCGTAAGTCCACAATCCCATAGCGCTTTCCTGTCCCCAATTGGGCGCGCTCAACTCCGGCTGGAGGTAGTGAGCATAGTTCTCCAGGAAGTAATTGTGGAACTCTTCCTCGCCGGTGGTGCGGAACAATTCCGCGGCGGCCCAGAAGCGCTCGTCGCCGGCGCTGGGGTCTCCATAGGCGCCAGTCCAGATGCCGGCGGGGTTGCGCAGGAACAAGGAATCGGGATTCTTACTCAACCACGCCCACGCCTTGCGCGCCGCCCGCAGACATTCGCGGGCGTAGGCCGGGTGGTGGGGCTCGAAAAGGCGTGCGGCAATGGCGGCAACCGCGGCAAGATTGCCAGTCGCAGCCGAACACTTGTAGGGTGACTGACCGGTTCCAATCACGAAGCTTGCCAGGCGATCGTTTTCCGGCATGACAAACGGAGCGAAATGCGTGCTGGTCTGCTTGTGCCAGACGCCCCCATCCGCATCCTGCAGCGTCATCATCCAGTTCAGATTCCAGCGCGCTTCATTCAGCAGGTCGGAGATTCCATTGCCCGACTCGGGAATGTGCAGGCTGATGGCGCCCACCGCCGGCGCGAACAGTTCATAGGCCCACAAGAGCGAGGCGGTGCTGAGCCCGCCGTTGGCGGCATAGCGCCCGTAATCGCCGGCGTCGTGCCAGCCACCCCGGTTGTGCAGTTCGCCGCTCCTGCCCGAGGAGGGATCATAGCCGGCCTTGAGGTGGCAGACGTGGTGTTTGTATTGCGGAAACAGCGGCGCCAGATCGACTGCCGTCCCGCAGCGCTGCCCGTAATAGAAGCGCGCCGCCAGCAGATAGGCGTGGCGGTAGATTTCGTTGCCGATTTCGAAGCTCTGACTGCGCTGCAGGCCGGGTCCGCCCAGCTCGTAGCGGCCGGGCTGCCGCAGCGAGGTGAAATCCGCCGCCTGCACGTGATCGCCCGAATCGGCGTCGAAGCGCGCCTCGCTCAACGTGCCGGAAAAGGCAATGGTGCTGGTTCCCGCGTGATAGACATGGAAGTCGCGCCCTGGCCGCGAGGCGCTGAACATGGCAAGCTTGCGCGCCCGCGGCAGATAGCCGAGCTGGTTGACCTTGAAGGCGCGAATCGATTCCGGGGAGATGATGCCGGAAGGCTCATCCAGCGCATGTCCCAATGCGGTGTAAAGGTCATCGCTGGGCTTGGTCTTCTGCAGAGCCAGCGCCGGGGGCAGCGCCAGGAGTGAATTCAAAAAATAGCGGCGGTTCACGGGATCTATTGCCTTCCAGACAGCCCCTTCATTATAGGCTCTCGCCCCAGAAAGGCACGGCCTCGCCTGCTGAGCCGCCCGCCGGCATTGCTTTCCGTTGGGCCGCTGGCACGTCCTCCAGTGGGGCCGCCAAGCCGCCGACGGCGGGCGCCCCTCCCGCGCGAGCCGCCCCACGAAGCCAGACCCTCAATGCCCACGGGGCTTCGCCGGGAGCACTGGCGCGCGGCGAAGGAGGACTCGGTGACTCGCTCCTCCTGTTTATAGGGCTGCCGCTTTCCGCCTGCAGCCACCCTACTGCAGGATACGGACCGTGTTGCCATGCATATCGGTGATCAGCAGGAAGCTGTCGTCGGGGGCCAGCGCCACCCCGAAGGGCTCATTGCACTGCACGGTGGAGCGGATGCCTCCCGGCACTTCCCGCAGCGAGCCGTCCTGCAGGTGCAGGATGCCCGGATTGGCGGTCAGGGTCGTTACCTGCCCGCTGCTCAGGTTCATCACGCGCAATTGCCCAGTCAGCGAATCGCCCCAAAACAGGCTGCGCCCGTCGGTGGCCAGCATGGCGGGCGAACAGAGAGTCGCGGCGGTCCCGATACCGTCGTGGTAACCGCAGACGTTGGGCTGGCCGGCGATGGTGGTGACCGTCGCACTGGCAATGTCGAGTTTGCGGATCAGGTGGTTATTGAAGTCGGTGATATAGAGCGTGCTCTCGTCGGGGGTCAGCGCCAGGCCGGTAGGATCGAAAAACTGCGCCTTCGCCCCCACCCCATCGTGCCAGCCATAAGCCGGACCGGCGATGGTGGTGACCGCGTCCGTTGCCGTGTTGAGCACACGGATCGCGTTGTCGCCCACGTCGGCGATGTACAGCGTAGAGCCGTCTTTGGTGATGGCCATGCCGTAGGGGTGGTTGAAGTGCGCGTTGGAACCCACGCCGTCCTGCCAGCCGGTCGTGCTGGAACCGGCAATGGTGGTGACCATGCCGGTGGTGAGATCCATAACGCGAATGCGTGAGTTGGCGGTGTCGGCAATGTAGAGCAGGTTGCGCGGCGCGTCCAGCTCGACTCCGTCCGGGAAGTAGAAGTTGGCCGCTGAGCCCACCCCATCGCTCGAGCCGGCATGTCCGCCGGCAATTGTGGTGACCGTACCGGTGCTGAGATCGAGTTTGCGAATGGCGTCGTTGGAGCTGTCGGCAATGTAGGCGACGGTTCCATCGGTGGTAATGCCCTGTGGCAAGTCAAACAAGGCGGTGGAAGGGGTGGTGAAATCCGCGCCCGTTCCGGCGCCATCGACCAGGCCGAAATGAGGCTTCTGGCCATCAATCGTCTTTACCTGCAGATCCAGGGTGCCTTCATCCGGCGCGGCCGCGGAGGTGATGGCGCTGATGTCAGGAATGTCGAGCTCCCGCACCAGTCCGTTATCGGTGTCGGCGATAAACAGGCTGGTCGATCCCGCCCCAATAAAATCGGGCACCGCCACCAGGTCGCGTGGGGTAAAGAACGACGGCTTCCATCCGTAGCCGTCGGCATCGCCGGAGTTCCACTGTCCGGAGAGGGTGACCACGGTAGGCGTTGCGGTGAGTGTGAGGGCGCGGATCAGATTGCCATCCCCGAAGTACAGCAGGTTCGCTCCGGGATGGGGATCGACGCGCAAGCCGCGCAGGATTCTGAAGGTGGCCGTGCCCGGCGGCCCATCCAGCATGCCGGGGCCGGCGCCCGGGCCTCCGGTCAACGTGGTCACCGTGCCGTCCAGCAGGCTGAAACGCCGGATGCGCAGCGCCCAATGCTCGGTGAAGTAAATGTTTTGCCCGCTTGGATCGATGTCCAGTCCCCAGGGCCAATCCAGGCCGGCGCTGGTTCCCACACCATCGATGCTGCTCTGGTGCCCGGCCTGCCCGGCGACCGTGCTGACCATGCCCGCCACCAGATCGATTTTGCGAATGGTGCCGTTGCCGGAATCGGCGACGTACAACGTGTTGTCGTCGGCGCTGAGCGCCAGCCCGTGCGGCTGATTGAAGCTGGCGCTGGTCAGCGTTCCATCCGCGCTGCCGCTGTGTCCGGTACCGGCGAAGATGAAGGTGTTGCCGGCGCCGGGCTGATAGGCGAGGATCGAACTCAAGTCGGTGTCGGCAATGTACCAGGTGGCGCGGCTGGCGTCATAGGCTACCGCGGAGCCGAAGGGCACAGCATAGGAGAAGGGACCGCCGACCAGGGTGCTGACCGTATCGCTGCCCAAGTCGAGGCTGCGCAGCGCCTTGCCGCGCCCATCCACAAAGAACAGCTGGCCGTTGGCGGCGGTAATGCCGTGCGCTTCGAGTTCGTCGACCGTGCCGGAACCATCTTCGAACCCCACCCCGCCGGGCTGGCCCGCCAGGGTATGCACCTGGCCTTGCCAACCAGTGATGGTGAGATTGACGGTCGCGGTCTGATGCTGCGTATTCCCGTTGCTGTCTTTGCTGCTGGCGCTGATGGTGATGGGAAGTGTCTGCGCCAGGCTGAAGCTGGCGCTGGTCAAAGTGAGGGTGGCCGTTCCGCTGCCGGTCAGCGTGCTGTTGTCCCAACTGCCGCTCACGTTTGCGGGCAGTCCGGTGACCGCCAGTTGAATGCTGCCGGTAAACCCGTCCGGGGCAGTTACATTCACGCTGTCAGTCGCGGTTGCCGCCTTGGCCAGTTGCAAACTGGCGGCTGTGGGCGCCAGTTCCAGGTTGACGTTGACCACCTCCAAGGTAACCTGTGCGCTGCCGCTGGCGGTGGGGTCCGCCTGACTCACGGCTGTGACAGTCACGGTTGCCGGGTTGGGCAAGGCGCTGGGCGCGGTGTAGTTGCCACTGCTGTCGATGGTGCCGACTGTGTCGTTGCCGCCGGCCACCTGATTGACCTGCCAGGTCACGGCGATGTTGCTGTCTCCCGTGACGGTCGCTTGGAAAGCCTGCTTGCCCCCGGTGGCCACGGTTGCCGTCGCGGGCACGACCGCGACGCTGACATCGGGCTGCAACGTCACCTGGGCATTTGCGGATTTGGTTGCGTCGGTCACGCTGGTGGCGGTGATCGTTACCACCGTTGCGCTGGGCATCACGCCCGGCGCGGTGTAGAGCCCGGTATTGTCAATCGTGCCCACGTTGGCGTTCCCACCCGCCACCTGATTCACCGCCCAGGTCACGCCCGCGTTCTGGGCATCATTTTGCACGCTGGCGCTGAACTGCACGCTGCGCCCCAGCCGCACCGTCGCCTGGGTGGGACTCACGCTGACCGCTACCGGCGCCTGCAAGGTCACGGTGGCCTGAGCCGATTTGCTGGTGTCCTCCACGCTGGTCACGCTGACGGTTACCGTCGCCGGATTGGGCAACACGCTGGGAGCGGTGTAGAGGCCGTTCTTGTCGATCGTGCCGGTATCGGCGCCGCCGCCCACCACCTGATTCACCGCCCAGGTCACGTTGGTGTTGCCGGCGTTTTTCAGGCTGGCGGTGAACTGCTGCGTCTGCCCCAGGATCACGGTAGCCTGGGCGGGCGTGATGGCAATCGAGATGGCCTGCTTCGGAGTCGGATTGGTGGGTGTGCCGCTGGAACTGCCACAACCCGCACTGAGGGCCAGAAAGCTCACAAGCAGGGCCAGTGCGCCCCATTTTGACGGCTGCAAATTCATAGAGTGCCTCAATTGCGGCGCAACGCCTTGAGCAGGACCCGAACCGCTGTGCTCCTCAGAATTCCGCAGCTCACCTCAGGGATGGTGAGAGTAGAAGAAGTCCACCAATGGGGGTGGGGAAAAGGGGCCCAGGAACGCGCGCTTGGCTCCTCGTGCCTGCGCGCCGCCGCCGCGCCGCGGCACATGCGCCCACCCCGCCGCCCTGCCGCGATGCGGCACGCCCGCCCTCTTCGCCATCTAAGCTGGAATGGCCGAGGCGTTGCAAATCCCTTCCGCACTGCTGAGCGACCCGCTGCTTCTGCTGGCCGCTCATCCCGATGACGAAACGGCGGGGCTGGGCGCTCTGCTCGCCAGCCGCCTGCAGAACGACTCGCCCAGGGAAAGAGTTGCGGTCGCGGTCCTCACCGATGGCGTCCCGCTCGACGCGACGGCTATCCCGGCGGCGCCGCTTGGAGAAGCCGCCTGGACTGACACGAGTTACCGCAAACGACGGCACGAGGAATTGCTTGCCGCCACGTCCATGCTGGGGTTAGCGGCGCAGGATGTGTACCAGGCCAGCTTTCGCGATCAGGATCTCGCCAATCAACTAAACCCGGCCCTGGATTTCTTACTCACCCTGGTGCGAAAGTACCGGCCGGCCCACGTTCTGGCGCCGGCCTATGAAAACGGCCATCCCGATCATGATGCCTGCAACGTGCTGGCAACAGCGCTGCATAACCGTCTCAAGCAGAAGGTACGGTTCTGGGAGTATCCGCTCTATCGCATGGCGGCGGACGGCGGGCTGCGCTATCTCGAATTTGCCGATCCCGCCGCCGCGCACCCCATTTGGCCCGCGCCCGAGGCGTTACAGAAAAAACGCACGGCGCTGGAGTGCTACCGCTCGCAGTGGGAAACGCTCAAGCACTTTCCCCTGCAGCCGGAGTGGGTGCGCCCCTTGCAGTTGCATGATTATTCCAGACCCGCCGCGGAGGGCCCGGCGGTCTGGCAAAGCTGGGGCTGGCCCATCGCACCGGCGCGGCTCTCCCAACTGTTTACCAACTTTCTCGCGGCGTTGCCGGTGGGGACCTGATGACTTTCCGTCCAACATGCCGCACGCCGGAATTGGACGCGACCGCGATGAAGATCCTCTACACCGCCTATCCGCTCTTGCCGGTGACGGAAGCCGCGGCGGGCGGAAGCGAGCAGGTGCTCTACTGGCTGCTGCGCGGCTTGCAGGAACGCGCGGCCGCGGCGGGAGAATCCAGCTTCCGTGCAACAACGCTCGCCCGCCAAGGAAGCACGGTCGCCGGAGATATCGCGGCGCTGGTGAGCGGCGATGCGCGGCTTGAAACCTTGCAGCGGGAGCAATGCCGCCGGATTCTTGCGTTGACCCGGCGCGAGTCCTGGAGTCTGGTGCACAACCAGGGCGCCGACCCGCGGCCGTGGGCGGAAGCCATTGCGCCTATCCCCGTGCTGTTTACCGTCCACCTGGCGCGCAGCCTGTACCCGGCGGACTTCTTCGATCACCTGCCCGGAAACGTGCGTCTGCAGTGCGTCAGCCGCACCCAACACGAACAGTACGAGCGCGACCCCGGCTTGCAAGACAGACTCATGGGCGTTGTCGAGAACGGGATTCCGGTGGAGCAGTTTATTGCCGGCGCCGGTGATGGCGGATACCTGCTTTATCTGGGGCGGGTGTGCGAGGAGAAGGGGGCGCACCTCGCCATCGAGTTTGCCCGGCGCTGTGGGAGACGTTTGGTGCTGGCCGGCTGCGTTTATCCGCTGCCCTATCACCAGAACTACTTCGCCACCCGGATCGCTCCCGCGCTGGGTGCGGCGGTGATGTGGCGCGAGGCGCCCACACTCGCGGAAAAGCGTGAATTGCTGGCCAACGCCGCCGCGGTGGTGATTCCATCGCTGGTGGACGAGACCAGTTCGCTGGTGGCCATGGAGGCGGCGGCCAGCGCAACGCCGGTACTGGCCCTGCGGCGCGGCGCGTTGCCGGAAATCGTTGAGGAGGGGCGCACCGGCTGGCTGGGCGCGGACCTGGATGAGCTTTGGGAGGGATGGAAACGGCTGGGCCAGATTGACCGGACAGAATGCCGCCGCGTCGCGGAGCGGCGCTTCAATTACCGGCGCATGGTGGAGGGCTACTGGAAACTCTACACAGAACTGGCCGCGGCGGAGCGGGTGCGGAACGGCGCGAGACTGCGACGATGAGACCGCAGTCGTGGGAGCGGCAAGGGATGAGGCACGGCCTCGTCTCCTGAGCCGCCCGCTGGCATTGCTTTCCGTTGGGTCACTGGCACGTTCTCCAGTGAGAACGTGAAGCCGCCGATGCCGGGCTCCTCTCCCCCGCGAGGGAGCCGCCCTTCGGAATTTCGCGGCCCCCCAACTGCGATCTCCTCCCGCAGGGAGGACTCGGTGGCTCGCTCCTTCGGCTGCGGGAGTGAAGGCTGAGCGCGCCGATGCTTTAGCGCGATTGCATTCGCTCCCGAAGCCGCTCCCGAAGCCGCGGCCCCTCGGAGCATGGTTACTTGGCGGGCTTTACGCTGCTCACCCAGACGGTGTTGCCCTTGACGGAACCGCTGACGGTGACGTTCTTGTCCGCTTCTTTGTTCAAAGTGGCGAGGACGGCTTTCTTGTGGGACTTGAGGGCATAAACCTTGTTGCCGGAAACCAGAGCCCAGCCGGAGCCCTTCTTCACACAGCCACGGGCGCAGGCGGCGCCGTTGCCAGCCATCATGTGCTGTTTGCCGCACATGGTGTCGGAGACGCGGCCGGTGAGCGTGGTGGCCGAAGCGGCCAAGGCAGCCCCGCTCAGAAAGGCAAGGCTAAACGCGGTACGCAAATACAGCTTGTTCATTGTTTCTCCTGAGATCCCCAGGAAAACCGCTCCGGGGGGGTTTGGCCGGTTCAGAACTGGCCGCATGGCGGCGCGGGTTGGCTTTGGACTCTTCGATGGCCTGAAAAGGGGCCTGCAAAGCCGTATTCAGCTTGCGACCCAAGCGCTCAACTGGTTTGCCAGAGCGTGCCCGGCTAGGATATTTAGAGCACTACCAGAGAACAAAGATTCAGAAAAAGTCAAAAAACGTGTCCACACAGCAATCCAGCCGTTCTGTCCACGAGACGACAGCATCCGGGCATCCGGCCAGCACCGCCGGGCAATCGGGCAGCCAGCCTGCCTGGCGCCCCAGCGATATACGGGTGGTGCTGGTGCGGCCGCGCAATCCCTTGAACATGGGCGCGGCGGCCCGGGCCATGGCGAACTTCGGGTTCCGCGACCTGGCGCTGGTTGACCCCTACGACAAAGCCTTCCGGGAGGCGCGCTCAGCACGCGCCGGGGCGGTTCTCCTGCAAAACGCCACCTGTCATGACACGCTGGCGGCGGCGGTTGCGGGCTTCCGGCATGTGGTGGGCACCACGGCGGGAACAAACCGCACCCCGGCATTGCCGCTGCAGGATTGGCCCACCCTGAGCCGGAGCTGGCCGCAGGGCCGCACCGCGCTCTTATTTGGCTCGGAAAAGACGGGCCTGAGCAGCGAAGACCTGAGCTACTGCACGGCGCTGGCGCGTATTCCCACGCTGGAGACGGCGCCCTCGATGAATCTCGGCCAGGCGGTGGCAATCTGCTGCTACGAGCTGAGCCTGGCAGCGGCAGGCGCCCGCGATTCCATTGCGGGCAGCACGCCGGGCGTAACCGCGCCTGCCCCCGCGGGAAGCGCTCCATTGGCGGAACGCGAGCGGCTGGTGGAGACCTTTCTGCCGCTGCTGGAGCAATTGGGCGTTTTACAACCGCTGCACCGGCGAAGCCAAAGCCGCCGCCTGCGCAGGGTGCTGCTGCGCTGGAACCTGGAGCCCGGCGACATTCAACTGCTCATGGGCGTGGCGCGGGAGTTGCGCCGCACGCTGCGGCAGCAGGAAGAAACACAGGAATAGAAAACCAAGAGGCACGGCCTCGTCTCCTGAGCCGCCCGCCGGCATTGCTTTCCGTTGGGCCGCTGGCACGTTCTCCGGTGAGAACGTGAAGCCGCCGATGCCGGGCTCCTCTCCCACGCGAGGGGCCCGCCCGCGGCCCTCCACCTGCGACGGGCCCCAGCAACGGCGCAGTCTGCCGTTGCTGGGCGGGATCTCCTCCCGCAGGAAGGACTCGGTGGCTCGCTCCTAGGGTGCCTCCGGATAAAGCCTGGGCAAGTCAAACCGAGCGCTCCATCACGTCCACTCACGTTCCAAGCAACTGGTTTCGCCCCAGACTCCTTCTTCTCTTTGTATAGACTTCAAAGCCCCAAAATCCATCACGGAGGAGATCGCATGCGGACGTTTCAAGGTATGTTGCCATTCTTTCTGGGTGGAGCCCTCTGCGCCGCTCCTCCCGTATTGGCGGCGCAGGTGAGTTCGGTACCCAGCCCTCCGGCCACGCAGAACACGGTCAACACCAGCAATACCGTCGCCGAGCAAAACAGCGTGCGCAGTCTGGGATACCGCTACGGATTCGAGGCAGGGCAATCCGACTTCAAAGCGAGCAACCCCTACGATTACCAGAGCCACTCGACATTCAGCCAGGGCTCTTACGGGTATCAACAGGCCGGCCCGCTGTCACTGGAGGATTACCGTTACAACTTCCGCTACGGCTACGAGCGCGGCTACGACGACGGATATCACGGGCGCCAGTTCAACAGCAATATCAACGCGACCCAGCCGGTAAGCAACCGTAACGCCACCTTCCCGGTGCAGACGCCGCTGGGACAGCCGCAAAGCACAACCTACGGCAACGTTCAATCCGAAAGCCAGGTGCAACACGCCACCGGGACGGTGCCCAGCGGCACGGTGCTGCAGCTGCATTTGAACACCACGCTGAGCACACGCTCCAGCAAAGCGGGCGATCCGTTTTCGGCGACCGTGGTCAGCCCGGTCCGCGACGCGCAAGGACGCATCCTGATCCCCGACGGCAGCCTGGTGCGGGGTGAGGTGGCGTCGGTGCAGCGGGCGGGCAAGCTCACGGGTTCGGGGCGCCTGCAGTTGCGCTTCCAGCAATTGGTGTTGCCCGACGGACACACCGCCAGCCTGACGGCGCAACTGGGACGGGTTCAAAACGGCAGTAGCGGCGTGACCGGGGCGATCGCGAGCGCGACGGAAGGCAGTACGAGCACGAACACGGAAGGCGGCGTGCAACGTTCGCGCACACGGCAGACGGTGGGCGATGTGGCCGCCGGCGGAGCGGTGGGTTCGATCATTGGCGCGATTGCCGGAGGCGGCAAGGGCGCGGGGATTGGCGCGGCTGTGGGCGCCGGCCTGGGAGTGGTGCTGGCTTCACAACATGGCGCCGCCGTGGACCTGAAGCCCGGAACGGCCATGACCATCACGCTGTCACAGCCGCTCTATGTACAGTAGCGGGGCTGCAATAGCTGCAATAGAGAAGAGACGTCAAAAACACGCCAACGGGGATGGAGGCACGGCCTCGTCTCCTTCAGGCCGCCCGCTCCCGTTGGTCGCTGGCACGTTCTCCAGTGAGAACGTTAAGCCGCCGATGCCGGGCTCCTCTCCCGCGCGCGGGGGGCCGCCCTTCGGAATTTCGCGGCCCTCCACCTGCGATCTCCTCCCGCAGGGAGGACTCGGCGGCTCGCTCCTAGAGTATTGATGACCGGTCCGCATTCCGGCCGTGCTCGCATCCCCGTTTTTGCTGCTGTTAGGCTCCGCCCGGACCGCCGCCCATAGGACCGGTCGGTCCGGTGGGACCAGTTGGTCCGGTGGGACCAGTCGGTCCGGTAGGACCGGTCGGCGCGCCGCCAGGTGTTCCGGGCGCGCCGGGGGCACCGGGGGCGCCGCCCGCCGCCACGTCCAGCCGTGGGTCGTACATGAATTTCCATTCGCAGGGGCGATCTTTGCCCGCGAATTCGTGAATACCCGGGCGATCACTCCGGCTGGAGACACCGGCGATTCCCGCCCCGCCAAACTGCGGACCGCCAGGAGCGGGACCGGAGGGGGCGGGGGACGGCGACGAGTTGTCACTGTCGCTGCTGTCGTCCATCGATCCGCCACCACTATCGCCAGCTCTGCAGGCGGGACTCTTTTTGAGCTTGGCATTCAGCGAATCGGTCGAATCGGAATCGTCACTCGCACCATCGCCGGTTTGGTCAGCGCCCGAGCCGCTGCCCGAACCATCCGCGTTGTCGCTACTGGACGGCGGTTGAGAGACGCCGCCGCTGAACATACCCCCCAGGGCGACAGCGGGTGAGTTGCCAGCTCCGGTGTTGCCGGAACCACTGCTGGGGTTTCCGCCATTTTGTCCACCCGTGTTGGCTCCATTGGCATTGGCGTTCGCGGGCGTGGGCACGATGCTGTTGGCCAGCACGTCGGCTGGGGTCAGGAAATACCAGCGCCCACTCTTGGTGAGCGGGTCTTTCCAGGCGCGCCGCAGGTAGTGCTGCCCGTTGGTTTCTTTCAAACGGGAAAGGTTGGGCGGGTAGGAACCAAACTTGTGATAGTAGCGGCGCACCCCCATGGCGTACTGCTTGGCGTAGTCGATGGAGCGCACCTCGCGCTCACGCTGGATCTTGACTTTCCAATTGGGCGCCGCTTCCGCGAAATAGATGGAAATCAGCGCCAACATCAGAAAGATGATCATCAGCGCGTAGCCCTGAGAACGGCGCCGTTTGATGGGAGGTACTGCCATAAGCTGCTTCTTCAGTGCCGCTATTTTAACAATCTGCTGTCTACCAGCGCGGCGACGCCGGCCGCGGCGTTTAGCCGTTCAGCAGCGGTAGCTGCTGCGTCTGTTGCGATTGCAGGTCTTTCACCTGCACCGCCGTCCGGCTGATGCTCAGAATTTGATACCGGTTCTGGATCACCTGCCCGGCGCGCACCACGTAAAAGTCATCGCCCATCTGCAGGAACACACTTTGTGGCACATCGGCGCCCTTGGCGTAACCGTAGAACTTGAGCGGTATCGGGGGCGGCGGCGGGGGACCCATCTGAACCGGGGGCAGAGGAACAATGCGCCGCGGCTTCGCCGGCATGCGGCCGGCGGGGTTGGCGCTGGCGCTTAGGGTGACGCCGGGATGGAACAGATCCCGCAGACTGCCGTGATAGCGCACATCGCGCAGTCGTTTCAACAGGTCGAGTCGCAATGCCGGATCCTGGTTCTCCAGATTGCCATGCGCGTTCACGCGAATGCCCGCCGCCTGGCGCAGGTTGTTCACCGAATGACCGGAAAAGGCGTGCCAAAGCGCCAGCGCGGCAACGGCGCCCAGGGCCGCGAGAATAGCGATTTGCTTGGGAGAAGTCCTGGTATTCACAGAGCCTCCGCAGCGCCCGCATTCGCGGTGGTAGCCGTGGCCGTGGGTTTAGAAGTGGCTGCGCCCGGGGGCGCTTGCACAAACGATTCCAGCCCAATGTTCAGGCGCAATGCGCCTGCCGCACCCTGCCTCTGGGTGGGGGAGAGCGACACGGAATTGATGATGAGAAACAGTGGCGAACGCTCCAGCTCGTTGATGAAGTGAACCACCTGGGAATAATTCCCTGACAAGCTGGCATTCACCTGCACCTGAAGCAGGCCGTTGACGGCTTTGTGCTTGGGATGAAAGTTCACCGCCGACGCCTGGGCGCCGGTGTCGGAGGAGATGCGCTGCAACTCCAGCAGGATCGTTGAATACGCCTTATCGGCGGGCGGCATTCCCTGGGAAAACAATTCGGCCATCTGCTTATGGCTGAGGAGCAGGTCGTGGTCGAAGCGGTGCAGGCCGCTGACCTCGTTTTGCAGGCGGGTGAATTCCTGCTGGCGATCGCGGAGGCGCTGCTCGGCGCGCGCGCGCGAAGGCGCCCAGGGGGAAAGCAGCCAGACGATCAGAAAGACGTCCAGGGCGCAGAACAACAGGGCGCAGCCACGCAGGACGTGACGGAGATCGCGTGTGTCGCTCAGGTTCATGGCTGCCTCCGGTTGGCGGCGCTCCCGCTGCCCTGAGTGAAGTGGTTGGCGGCGAGGGTGGGTGATGCCGCCAGGCCGCTTTCGGCCGACTGCGGCTGCCCCCAGTAGGTGGGCGAAGCCAAGGGCGGGTGATAGGAAGTCCGCACGCTCATCAACACCCCATTACCCTGCTGCGCCGAGCGGTGCCGCACGTCTAGTACCTGTGGGTCACTGAAATCATGAGCCCCCTCGAGCTGGCGGATGAAGGCAATGGCGTCGGTCACGTCGGGAGCGGCCACGGTGATCTGCACCGCCGACTCGCGGCGCTGACGGCCGGGACGCAGCTCGACCAGTTGCACACGCTGGGGAAGCAGCGCCTCCAAACGTTCAAAGAGCAGTGTCCAGGAAACCGCCTTCTGGTCAATGAGGCTGTTGATGTACGCGGAACGCTGCATCTCGTCTTTGACGCTGGGGCGGCTGAGGCGGCCATAGAGCTCGCGCTCCTGTTTCCGTAAGGGATTCAGGCTGTGGTCGAGCACGGTGATCTGACGGCGCACGCGCGCGGTGCTGTTCCAGTCAGCGAGGGATGCCAGCAGGAAGACCAGAAAGCAGGCAAAGGAAATCGCAAAGAGACCGCCCCAGACGACCCAGACGCGGCGGCGGTTTTCGGCGGGACGGCGGGCGAGATTGAGTTGCAGGTTCACGCGCTCAGCCCTCCATGCGCGATTTGCCGCAGCGGCAGCAGGGCGCCGCGAACACCCAACAGCCGGTCGGCATCGCCGCGGCTGGCGGGGAGCAAGGCGGCGGCGTCTTCAATCTGCGCCCAGTCGCATTCCTGGCGCAGCTCCTGCAACAATTGCGGCGCAAGTCCGCAGCAGACGATGGTGGCCTGCCCGGAGGCACTCCAGCCATCATTTCCGGTCAGCAGGTCCTGGTAGAAGGCCACCGAGGGAAACAGATCCTCCAGCCGCAGAGCGTGCGTGGAGGAATGCGAAAAGGCGCGATAAAACGACACCTGATGCTGATCGGCGATCACGGAGGTCAGGCTCTCGGCAGCGGCGCGCAACAGCAGGTGGGGCGTCATCGCGGTATCCATCCAGCGCAGGTAACCGAGCGCGGCGGGCCAGAGCAGGGCGGCGCGGGCGCCGGCGCGCTCCAGGCAGTCCTCGTACTCGTCCAGGCGCTGCCGGTCGGCGACCGTGGCCAGCACGCGGCGTGTGACGCCATTGCTGAAGACCTGGGCGCTGACAGCGGCGCCGTCCGCGTCAAAGGGCAGGGTCTTGCGCAGCCGGAAGCGCACCAGCGCCAGCAGGTCATCGCGCTTGGGGGGAATGGTCTCAAAATCCAGCAGCACGAGACGCGCGGTCACGTCCGGCACCAGACAGCAAACTTCTTTGCCGGCGCCGCCCACCATTTCCAGGGCGGCGCGGAGGGCGGTGGTGAGGGCTTCCGCATCCAGCACATTGGGCTGCGCGGGCGAGGGGCTCAGTGCCCCGCTTGGCAGTGGGCGCAGGCAGTTGAGCGGCTCGCCGGCTTTGCCCACGCGGGCGGCGGCGACAAAGCCGGAGCTGACCTCGACCGCAACCTGCGGCGGAGGCGAGTTAATCAGGCTGCTGAAGGCGCTTTGCAGGGACATGGTGGTTTAACGTGCCAGTTCGATAAAGGTGACCTTGTTGATCTCGCGCAGCGTCGTCACTCCGGCGCGCACCCGGTCCAGGGCGGACTCGCGCAAAAACTTCATGCCCTGCTCGCGCGCCATGCGGCGGATTTCCGAACTGGGGCGCTTGGCCAGAATGAGTTCGCGGACGGCGTCGGTCATCTCCAGCAGCTCGTGGATAGCGGTGCGTCCGCGATAACCCGTGCCGGCGCACTCCAGACAACCGGCGCCCTCGTAGAACTCAAAGTCGAGCGCTTCGGGGCGGATGCCGGAAGTTTCCAGAAATTCCGCCGGGTAGCTGACCGGGTGCTTGCAGGAGGTGCAGATCATGCGCACCAGGCGCTGCGCCAGAATGCAGTTCAGCGAGGAAACGAAGTTGTAGGCTTCGACGCCGATATTGAGAAAGCGCCCAATCACGTCGACGACGTTGTTGGCGTGCACCGTGGTGAAAACCAGGTGACCGGTGAGGGCGGCGTTGATGGCGATCTGGGCGGTTTCGGCGTCGCGGATTTCGCCCACCATGATCTTGTCGGGATCGTGGCGCAGGATGGAGCGCAGGCCGCGGGCAAAGGTGAGGCCCTTTTTCTCGTTCACCGGGATCTGCGTGATGCCGCGGAGCTGGTACTCCACCGGATCCTCGATGGTGATGATTTTGTCCTCGTCGGTGCGGATCTCGTTGAGGCCGGCGTAGAGGGTGGTGGTCTTCCCGCTGCCGGTGGGACCGGTGACCAGCACCATGCCGTAGGGCTCGTGGATGTAGCGGCGAAATTTGCGCAGGTCGTCTTCATCGAAGCCGACGACGTCGAGGGTGAGCTTGTGAAACTTCTCGCTCATCGCCTCCTTGTCGAGCACGCGCAACACGGCATCCTCGCCGTGGATGCTGGGCATGATGGAGACGCGGAAGTCGATGGAACGCCCTTTATAGCGCACGCGGAAACGGCCGTCCTGGGGCACGCGGCGTTCGGAGATATCCAACTCGCTCATCACCTTGATGCGGGAGATGATGGGCGAATGAAATTCGCGCGCGATGGGCGCCATGGCCTGGTGCAGCACCCCGTCAATGCGGTACTTGACCATGACTTCGGCGTCGCCGGTTTCGATGTGGATGTCGCTGGCGCGGCGCTCCAGGGCGGTAAACAGCGTGGTGTCGACCAGCTTGATGATGGGGCTGATGTCGCGGTCGCCGGTGAGCTTCTCGATGGAGATGGTCTCGTCGCCACTCTCATCTTCGCGAATGACATCGAGCGTGAAGCCCTCGGTGGCCTCGTCGAGGACGCGCTGCGACTGCTCATTTTTCTTGAGGATGTCGGAGATCTGGCCGAGGGTGGCCACCTGCATCTCGATGCGGCGGTTGAGCAGCAGCCCGATCTCGTCCACCATCATGAGCATGCTGGGATCGGCGAGGGCGATGGTGACGCTTTCCTCATCGCCGTGCAGCGGCACGAAGTTGTAGCGGAACATGAGTTCCACCGGGACGCGGCGGAACAGTTCCGGATCGATGCGCTGGTCGCGCAGGTCGATGAAGGGGCAATGATAGCGACGGGCCAGATCCTGGGCGCGGCCCAGCTCGTCGCTGACGGCAAAGGGGGGAGCGGCCGGACTGGGGGCGGCGGAAGCCGGACCGGCGACTGGATTCGAGATGCGGGAAGTCATGCGTGGGAACTGCGCTCGTGGCGCTCGCGTCGCACGGCAAGCGGCGGAAATCGGAAACGATACCCCGCCCCGGCGCTTGGGAAAGGCCGGGATCTGCCACTCGCAAACTGCAGACGAGAGTACGGTTATTCTAACACTGCGCGGGAGTTGCGAAAACGGGGAGGGGGGCTGCGCGCGCGCGCCAAAGGCATGGCCTCGTCTCTTGAGCCGCCCGCCGGCATAGCTTGCTGGCGGGTTGCTGGCCGGTTCTGCAGTGAGGCTGTGAAGCCGCGGATGCCGGGCATCTCTCCCGCACGAGCCACCCCACGAAAGCCAAACTGCGGATTCGCCGGGGCCCCGGCGCGAGTGTACGGCATTTAGGGGCTGCGAGGGGCGAAGGAGGACGCCTGCCACAGGCGATTGATCGGAAAGTCCTTCGCCCAAGGGCAGCTGGGCGCCAAGAGCGACGGGTAATGGCAGGAGGCCGGATAGGGGCGCAGCGCCGGAGGGTTGAAATCTGCGCAGAGCAACCAAACCTGCCGGTCAGGGTAAGCAGCTACGAGTTGCCGGTTGCGCTGCGTGTCCAGCTTATGTGCCCAAACGACCTGAGCGCTCGCCGGAGCGGGACGGTTAAACACCCATTCGGTGTTCAGGTTGTGAAAGGGACCATAGCTGACGAAGACCAATTGCTTGCGAGGTTGCTGGGCCAGAAGGCGAGCGATGCGAGCGCGCCGCCGCCCAAACAGAGCCACTGGTGATCGAGGCCGAGGAGTGATGGCGAGAGCGACACCCAGGCTCACGAGCATTCCCAGGCCCATCCAACGCAGCACCGGCCGTCCCCAGGGAGATCGCCACCAGACACGCAGTCCCGCCGCACAGAGGAGCAGGAAAGGAGCCGCCATTGGAGCGGCATAGTGCGGAAACTGCCAAATAGAAAGGTACACTCCGGCCAGCACAGCCAACGAGCCGGCAACAGGAATCAGCAGCTCAGGTGCGGTCCAGCAAAGAAGCGCCGCGATCAGAACCAGCACCGAAATCCAGACCTCAAGACCGGTCTGAAATTGAAACCACCAACTTCCGCCCGCCGCAAACCAGACCACAAAGAGGGCCAACGCGCAACCCAGGATTCTGGTTTTGCGAGTAGGAGCACCAAGCGGGCTGAGCAACACCAGAAGCAACAGGGCCGGGCCCAGCAACAATCGTCCCAAACTGAGCAAAAGAAAGGCATTGGTTTCACAGGCGTGAAACGACACCATCTGTTCCAAGTAGGTGGCGTGCTCCACCCCATGATAGAACTCAGCCATTGCGGGAATCAGATAGGCAGGGAACGGGCGAGGTGTTTGAAAGCGAAAAATCGGGGAGGGATCGAACTGGCGGGTATAAAGCATGTAGGGCATCTGCCAAGGGGAGCCCGTGACAGTGAAGTTATAGAAGCCCATCCAGGCAAAGCCGGCCGCCAGCAGCGTCAGGGCGCTAACGAAAGGTGCGCGATGGGCTTTCGCGACCTGAGAGGCGGCGGGGCTGAACTTACCGTGCAGTGCGGCCCAGGCGAGGCGAAACAGCACGGGAAGACTCACTAATAGCCCTTCGTAGGGTCTGGAATTGGCCAACAGGAGCAAACCAGCGCTCAACATCGGCCAGCCAAACCATGGTTTTTCCTGCAAGATGCGCGGCAGCGCCCCATAAACCAGACTCCCCCCAGCGAAGGCGAGCATGCCTCCCCAAAAACTCTGTGCCCAGTAACTGTTAGCCGTGACCGCCAACACAAGCACGGCCATGGCAAAAGCCGAAGAACGGGAAATCCAGCCGGCCAGCATCCAGTAGAGAGAGCACACGGCTAAAGCAGCCGAAATCCATACACCAACGATAGCGCGGCCAAAAACCAAGCCGAGGGCCAAGAAAACGCCTTGCATCGGCGGGTACTTGGATTGGTAAGCAGGAGAGAGGATCTCGTGGAAGGTCTGCAAGCTGGGCCAAGCCGGAGGCGCAGGGTTGGCCAGATGGCGGGCGTAAAAGGTGCGGCCCGCGAGCAGGTAACTAAACTCATCATGAACGGCTGGAACGGGTTGCCGCCGCAACCCAAACAGAAGAGCCACTAGCAGTGTCGAGCAAAACAGCAAGCTGGGGCAAAACCAGGGCCGGGAAGCCAGTCGCGAACAGCGCGACTGAAAACGGGCAAAGAATCTTTCACCCAAGTTCGGGCAAATGGTGGCCAGCAGTCCAGCTACCGCCAAGCTGATGAGCTGAGCACGTAGAAAGGGGCGTTTCCAACCAAACCAAATCAACCACTGTGGTGATGGGTGCATAGGGATGCGCGGCTGCAGTGAGATAACGCTGTTGCGCGGCTCAGGAATATTTCAGCGGGCAGGCAGAGTTCCCTTTCGCGAAAGCAGCCGCATTGCGGCCGCTTTTGTGGCGGGCCGTACCGAAAATTAAACCGACGCCAGGGCTAATGAATACTCTGGCCGAGAGAAAAAATGGGCATGTACAAAGAAATGAGCACCACGGCCACAACGACGCCGACAACAATAAGGATGAGGGGTTCGATCAAGGAAAGAATGGCCGTCAGCGCGGTGGTAATGTCCTCATCGTAAAACTCAGCAACGCTGGCGAGCATAGGCGGCAAGGCGCCGCTTCCCTCGCCCACTTCAATCATTTCAATAGCCAAGCTTGGCATTACCTGATGTGCGGCCAGGCTGAGCGCCAACCCACGGCCTTCCCGGACGTCACTGGCCGACATCATCAGCGCCTTCTGGAGATGAACACTGGACAGCGCGGTAGAGGAAGTTTGCAGCGCCTGCACGAGGGGAACACCGCCCTGAAGCAGGGTGCTCAGGGTGCGGCTGAGCAGCGCCACTTGATATTTCCACCATAACTCGCCAACCAGCGGCAGATGGAGCAGGAGGCGTTCGCTAAAAGCTCGGGGGCCGGGTTGACGCAAAGCCGAGCGCGCAAATATAACGAAAGCCACCAGGGCCAGCAGCAGGATTGGGAAGTAATGCTTGGCACCCAGGCCGAGGTGGAGCATGAAAACAGTAATGGAAGGGAGTTGTGCGTTTAAAGATCCGTACAGGGCACCAAAGCGCGGAACCACAAAAGTGATCAAGAACGTTAACACCACAACCACCATAACCACCAGCAGGGTGGGGTAGGCCAACGAGCTGAGCAGCTTTTTGCGGATGGATTGCGCCACCCGCTGATAGTGAATGTAGCGGGTAAGGACCTCATCGAGGTTGCCACTGCGCTCGCCGGCGCTGAGGACTGTGGCATAGACTTCTGGGACAGAAGGTTCTTGCCGGAAAGCGGCGGACAGAATAGCGCCCCCCCGCACGCGCTCGGAGACGGCGGCCAACAGCGCGGACAGACGCTGGTCACGAGATCGCTTCTGTAACAACTCCAGGGCGGAAAGAATGGGCAACCCGGCGCGGATCAGGGTCACAAACTGTTGATTGAAAACCAGGAAGGCGTCGCGTTTGACGCCCCGCTTGCGTGATCGGGAAAAAGAAATCCGGGGGCTGACGGAGGTAACCAGCAGCCCCTGGCGCTGGAAGCGCTCGCGGAGTTCCTGCTCGGAGGGAGCATCTTCCAATTGCTCCAGAGTTTGGCCCTGATCATTGAGGATTTTGACACTAAATTGCGGCATGCCATGAAGTCCACGGAGCGGAATCTCTGGTCATTTTACATGAGCGCCGGTCCCATGGCGGAGGCCTGGGGGGGGAGGCGGCAGCGGTTTGCGGGGGTTTGTCAGAACCAGCTTCATCCAGGAGAGAAAGCCGGCCGGCAGCGGCTGGACGCGCGGCAGTTGGCGCCAGGCAAAAGCGGGATCGCCCCCCCGCGCCTCGGCCAACACATCCTCATGAAGGAAGTTGGGGGAAGGCTGCAGAAGAAGGGCCTGCCGCAACAACGGCCTGGCCGAATTGGTCTGTCCGAGCACCAGCAGAATTTCACCTTTACCCTCCAGCGCGAGTGGGTAGGCGGGAGCGATGGAGAGGGCACGCTGATAGTGGGCCAGCGCGGTATGCATATGACCGCTGTCGATGAGCGCGATGCCGCAATAGGCTTGCGCCACCGCCGAATTGGGGGCGCGCTGGGCGGCCATGGGAAACAGCAGGGCGTTGTCATTCCAGTAATCGCATTCATGCCAGTCCAGGCGAGCCAAGAAAACCAAGCCGAGCAAGGCCAGCACGGCGACGAGGCGGCGGGGGATGACAGGCAAGCGGCTGAAGGCAAAAGCAACCAGAAGGGCAAAACCCAGGGACGGTAAAAACAGCAGGCGATTGCCAAAAATGGTGCCGATCGGAAACAGCAGATTGGAGACCGGCGCATACGCACCGAAGAGCAGCGCCGCGCCGATGAGCAGTGCCGGCTGATGGCGACCGCGGTAGCACAACAGGGCAAACACGGAGAGGACAAGCAACACTAACCACGGGCGCCAATCACTCCAGTGGGTGACCATGGGGATCTGATTAAACGAGTAATCGGGCGGCAAGCGCACCGGCCAAAGCAAGGCCTTCAGGGCAACCCCGCTGACCGCCAGAGCACTCAGCATGCGCCAGCCGGCAGGCTGATAGGCCAAGGGGTTGCTGTAAAAAGCCGGCTTATGCGTAAGCAGGCCGACGACCGCGAGCCGGGCGGCAAGATAGAGCAGGGTCGCCAACAGGGAGAGGGCACAGGCGGTCAGCTCAAAGCGCCCCGGGCGGACGGCGCCTTGGCAATAGTTGACCGCGCATAAGACCAGGAGCATGGGGAGCAGAACGATGGCGCTTTCTTTTGAAAGCAGCGCGCCCAGACTGGCCAGCATGATAGCGAGCAAAGCCAGCGCTTGCCATCCACTGCGCCATTCTCGCCCATAGGTAAACAGCACCAGCACTACGAGGAAGAAAAACGTGGCCAGCAAGTCCTCGCGGCCAACAATAGTTGCCGCGACCTCGACGTGCAGAGGCGTGGCGGCAAACCAAAGCGCCCCGGCGACGGCGGCGCGTTCCGGAAGCAAGCGCCGCAGCCATAAATACAACAACGCTGTGATGGCCGCATATAGTAAGAGGTTCGCAACATGTTGACAAAAGGGGTCACGCGGCCGGAGATGCCAGAGCAGATTGAAACTGAGCAGCGTCAAGGGGCGGTAGAGACCCCCATGGGCAACCGGCCTCCAGTAGTCCTGCATAAACAACTGCCGCCAGTAGTGCAGGTGCTGCACATAGGGGTTGCCGTAAAAGATGAGCAGATCGTCATAAGCAGCGAAATTCGTTGCCGAACGAATAAAGAGCGAAAACGCCGTCAGGGCAAGCGCGGCTGTGATGAACCCCGTGCTTAATTGCAACCGACGGACAGGCGGCAGGGGTACCTGCGGGCGCTGTTCGGAGGGCGCAGCGAAGATTCTCATCGGCATGACAAGGGCGGAGGCTGTTGGAAAGAGTAAAAGTGGGTCTGTGGGGAAAGCGTCACGCTGCCATCCGGATGCAAGCGGTAGGGGCGGCGCTGCGGATCCAGGATCACTCCGGTGGTGAGCCGGGCGGAAACCAGACCGCGCCACGACACCCACTCGCCCTTTCTGATCAGCTGACAGGTACGCTGTTGGAGGCGGCGGATTTGGCGCTGGGCGACCATACTTTGCAGATGATCGAGAGCCGAGTTGCGCAGGCCCTGGTCGGGAGAGGTCTTGTAGATCGACATCCACAGATTCCAGGCCAGCTCATTCTGGCTGGCCTTGGCGGCATAAAGTGCCGCCATCGTTTTCATGATGGGATGAGCGCCGGGCAACTGCGCCCCGCGCAGGAAAGCCTGGGCGGCATCGCCGGGATCATGCAGGTTGAGAGCGTAGACGAAACCGAGATTGTAATACAAGCGCCAGCGGGTGGGATGGCGCCGGAGGGCGGCCTGCAACAGCTCCACGGCGGCCCGCGGATGACCCGCGCCCAATGGCGGCTGATCGCAAAGAAGCAGAGCGCCGTATTCAGGAACGGCGGACAGATCGGGATCAAGCCGCTGCGCCAGGCGCAGAAGAGAGACCAGTTGAGGGAAGTTTTGGGCGTGAGCCAGTTTGAAAGTGCCGAAATACTGAATCGCCTCGGTCCAGTAGACATCCGCTGCGAAGCCATCGAACCCGAGACTCATGATATGGGTCGCGGAGTAGCTGGGCACCAGCCAATTTCCTTGCGGGCCGCCCGGCGCCAGGTCATAGCCGCGCAGTTGATTGCGCACAAGATAATTGAGTGGCAAAAACCCGAAGGCCGCCAGGAGGAGAGCCAGCAGCCAATGGCGTCGCGCAACAGGGCTCATTTAAAACTCCCGGTGTTCCAAAACCACAATCGTCATCAGCAATAAAAACCCGGAGTAGAGCAGGGCGTAGGCGGAATTGAGCCAAATCATCCGGGCGGGCACGGTGATGAAGTGCGCGGCGCGGGAGCTGATATTGAAGACAGAAAAGTCTGGCAGCAAATAACAGGTGGCCAGGGCCAGCGTCCGCGGAAGGCCGGCATGACCGGCTCGTGCCAACGCCCGCAGGTCCTCGGTGAACGAGCCCACCGCAAAGATGGCCAGAGAAAAGACGACGGCCATCACCGGAGTGGCAAAGCTGGAAAACAGCAGCGTCCAGGCGGTGAGAAGGCTGAGTTCAAGAAAAAGAAAGTAGATCGCCGTCAGCACTACCCATTCGCCGGGATGGAAGCCTCGTATTTGCAGGCTGAGAGCCGCCCAAAGCAGCAAAGCCATGAAAAAGCAATTGAGCCCAAGAGTGAGCAGGAGCCCGACATACTTGCCCAGCACAAACTCGCTGCGCGCGACAGGGTGGGCGAGCAGGGTATAAATCGTACGGCGCTCGATTTCCTTCAACACCAGTTGCGCGCCGAAGAAAACGGCGACCCCGACGCCGATCAAGGTCATTGCCAGCAGGCTGCTGTTGATCAGAACGCCGGAATCGATGCCAAAAGACATTTGCCCGGCCAGCAGGGTGATGCCACTGACGAAAACAGCGAACAGCAACAGGCCAAGAAAAACGCGATCTCGAACCGCCTCCTTGAAGGTATTACCGCCAATAATGCTGATCGCCTTCATTGTGGGGCCTCCTGAAGCTGGCTGGCAGAAGTAGGGCTGGCCGTGGATGCGACAAACACTTCTTCCAAACTGCGCCGCAGGGGCTGAACGGAAATCAGTTCCGCGCCTTGCAAAACGTGCAGCGCCTGCCAGAGCTGGCTGGCCGCGACCTGCACCTGGAATTGGGAAGCGGCCAACTGGCGTGCGCCACTCAGCAAGGGAGGGCTGGAGCCTTCCTGCCGCCAGGTAAGTTCAAACTGGGATTGGCTCACCTGCAGGATCTCGTCCATCCTGCCCGCGGCGGCGAGGCTGCCCTGGCGCAGGATGGCGACGCGGTCACAAAGCTGTTCGGCATCGCTGAGGATGTGGGTGGAAAATAAAATGGTGGCGCCCTCGCGGCGCAGTTCCAGGATGAGTTCGCGGACTTCGCGCCGGCCAAGTGGGTCCAGGCCGCTCATCGGCTCATCGAGGATGAGAAGTTGCGGACCATGAACGATGGCTTGTGCCAGTCCAACCCGCTGCAACATGCCTTTAGAACACTTCCGCAAGGGCATGTCAGCGGCAGCAAGCATGCCGGTGCGAAGCAGCGAGGAATTGACGCGCTCCGAGCGTTGAGAAGCGGGGACTCCCGCCAGCGCGGCGTAGAACGTCACCAGTTCACGACAAGTCAAATATTGATAAAAATACGGAGACTCTGGCAGGTAACCAACGCTTTTCAGGACCCTGCTTGCGGGCATCTCGGCACCCAGCAAACGGACCCGGCCGGCAGAGGGGCGCATAAGGCCCAACAGGCACTTTATGGTAGTGGTTTTGCCGGCGCCGTTGTGCCCCAGGAGGCCAAAAATCTCGCCTTCGCCCACCTGTAGATCAAGGCCATGGAGGGCGAGCTGGCGGTTCCTGTGCAGCCCCTTGCGCCGGTGGTAGTGCTTTTTCAGACCTTCGGCTTCGACTACGTTCATGGGGAAAGCAACTTAATTTCCGAGCAGCGAATCGCTAGCGCTGGCCGCACCTCCATCCTTGTAATGAATATCGCCTTCATTATCAAGGAAGAAATGACGCGGCACTGTGCCGTTGACCGGATCCGCGCTGACAGTATCACTGACATTGACGCCTCCCGCCGCAGTGACGGAGTACGTAAACAGGTACTGCTCATATGGCGTCGTGCTCGACTGCGCAAGAGCATCACTGATCAGACAAGCAGTAGCACTGGAAGGGGTACAAGGGTCGGCGCCGCCGAGCTTGGCAAGAGTGCTGGGCAATCCCACTTCAGGGTAGGTAGTGGAATAGGCGATCAGAGAGTGATCAAGGCTGCGCAGATTGGATGCTGCTGCCGCCGCCAAGGCGGCGCTATGAACCGCGAGGAATTTGGGGATCGCTATGGCAACAATAAGCAGAATAATTGCCAGTGCAATCAACAGCTCCAATAGAGAAAAGCCTTGAAGTGACCTCGATCGCGTTTCGCACATAGCGCTGTAAACAGCTTTGGCGACGAAGGCCATGCTCTCGTCGCCAAAGCCTACCATTGGACGAATTAACTGCCAATCACAGGACTGGCAGCCGTAGCCGCGCTGCCATCGTTGTAGTGAATTTCGTTGGTCGAATCACTGTAGTAGTAGCGGCGGCCGGTGGTATTGACGTTGGTTGGGGCTCCAGAAAGAGTGAAATCGGTGCCACTGCTGACCTGGGCATAGGTAAAGGTGTAGCCCTGCTTGGAACCGCTTGCCAGAGTGTTGTCCACCAGACAGGCGGTGGTAGAGCTGGGGGTGCAGGGATCGGCACCGCCCAAATCGGCCAGCGCGGCGGGATAACCAACAGAAGTGTACTGGGAAGCGTAGCCGGTTGCGGCAGTGTCAATGCTGCGCATGTTGGCGGCGGCGGCGGTCTGATTGGCTGTCATGCGCACGGCGAGCAGCTTCGGGATAGCGATAGCGACAATGATCAGGATGACCACCACGACGATCAGCATTTCGATCAACGAAAAACCTTGCGAGCGCTTGGAACGCATTGGGAATCTCCTCTTTTCTAATCCGTTTGGTGCTGCCTCGCCGTTTCGGAGCTTGCTGCACCCCTGAGCGCGGCCGATCGCATCACGCGCTCCACAATTTGCAATTGAGCTGCCTTTCCCTACGGCAGGAACCAAGCTTGGCAAAAGCCCTGTGTTTTCAGATGTTTTCTCTTGCGCCACAGCATATTCTCATGAACTTCGGCTTAAAGCAAGGGGACAGTCTACACTTGCTGTCGTTTGGATGGACGTTTTTCGTCACCAACGCCACTGTCTGGGAAGGGGTTGGGGGAGCAAATTGGGATCAATCCGGCTGCTCAACCGCGAGGATCTCCGAGATTGCCACCGCGGTTTGGGCACGAGCGCCCGGGGGCGGGAGCAGGCGCTCCAACCAGAATGAGGTGCCAATCGTAAGCGCTACAAGCGCCCATGGAATAAAGGGGGAAATCCAAAACACGCTCGGAAGGTAACGCAAAAGGGAAAACCACAACAGCAGCCCCCCTCCGCCATAAAGAATAAGGCTGGCGCGCCGGGTGTTAGGCATTGGGAGCCGATCGTAGGCGCAGAGAGCCTCCAAAAACACGCTAAACGGGAGGGCGACGACCAGATCCACGAGGTAGTGCTCCCCAGTCCCCATGGTAGCTAGAGCGGTCATTAGCAAGAAGAACAAAAGGACGGCCCGAATACTCCAGTGCAAGCCACGGCTTGTCCACCAAGCCAACAGCGCCCAGGTGAGGTGGAGGGAGGGGATGGAATTAGGCGGGGCTCCAGTGGCGAGGATTGGACCTACGACAAGGTGGCGGGAGTAGGCCGTGGGAAATGGGTGATAGGGGAAGAGCTGGGGAAAGAGCCGGCGGGGCCCAATGGCGGGAATCCAGTTAAATAAGAACAGCCCGACAGGAGCAGCCAGCAGGTAGGGAAGCATGAGTGGGGCAGCTTTTTCCCGCAATCGCGCCAATTGCCCCCCAAAACACAATGCCAAAGGGAAACCAATAGCCAAGTAGCAGAGGTAGGCAGGCAAAAAGATCCAGCGCGAGCTGTGCATGAACTGGGCGGCCAAATAGCTAACCTGAACATGCAAGCTGCTCTCGAAAGAGTACAGATAGAGGTCAAGCAGGGTGGGGTTGAGGCGGATCAGCCCCTCCAGCAGCCAGGGCGACAGCAAGCTAGTGCCCAGGTAGCAGATCGTGAACGTAAGACCGCAACGCGCCGCAGGCACCTCATCCCAGAAGGCGCGCTTACCGAGCAGCAGCAGCGCACCGACCCCCACCATTGAGACGCAGCCGTCGAAATGCAGGGGAAAACCCCGCCCCAGATGGTCAAAGGCGAGCAGGCTAACCGCCAGAGCGAGCATGCCAAAGAAGTCCAGCCAGCGAGGAAAGACGAAGAGATAAAGTGTGCAGACCCCAACCAGGGCATATTCGACGAAATGGCTCTCTAAGGGAAGGCTGTAGCTCCATTGCGTGGCGCCAAGAGCGACTACGGAAGCAGTCCAGAGGGCGCAAAGAAGAAGGCGCAGCCCACGGGGCGCCGAAAAATGCCAGAGATTCATGGGAATGAATGTATCTGGAGCATGCAATGCAGCGGATCAAGCGCCACCGCAGTCCAAGCCCAAGTAAAAACCCGTGTCGCGGCTAGTGTAACCCAAGTGGACCGATGCGGATCGAGCGAGTGGCACTGTGCTCTCCATGCCGAACAAGGGAGAGCACAGTGCTCCATTGCAGATGAGGGCAAAGCTACTGCCGGCTGCCGGTGAAGGTTCCCTTCACGTCGTAGGCGGGGATCTGGAGTGTGCCTTTCATGCTGTTGGCCGATTGCGCCTGCGCCTTGTAGAGCAGGAGCAGGTCACGGCGGCCAAAGTGCACGTGCGCCACCCAGGTTGCCGTGTCGCCGCTGGCGGTACCCTTGATGCTCTGCTTCTGGCCGGTGGGGCCAGTGCAGCTTCCACTCAAATTGTTGCCGTCCAAATCAAAGTTGCAGGTGCTCGAGGTTTGATTGCCAACCGTCGTTTGCGTAATGCGCCAAGCGCCGTGCAGGGCGGAGCGCAGCAGCGCGGAGGGCGGAGGCGTCACCGTGGCGTGTTCGGCGAATTGCGGACGGAATTCCGGCTGCTTCAGGGTGCTGGTCCAGCTCACGTTCTTGGTTGCCGCAATGTCGCGGCTGGAACTTCCCAGCGCCAGGGTGTAGCTGCCGGCGGGAACCTCCCAGTCGCTGTGGCCAGTGTTGTAATAGGCGAATGCCTGCCAGGGAAGCCTGAGGTGCACACGGCGGGTCTGGCCGGGGGCCAACTGCACCCGGGCAAAGTCGCGCAATTGCTGGAAGGTGCGTTCCACGGAGCTGTTCAGCGGGCGTACGTAGAGTTGCACCACCTCAGCGCCAGCGCGCTTGCCGGTGTTGGTGACATCAGCGTTCACATCAATGACACGTCCGGCGCCCTGACCGTGATCAGCCACGCTCATGTGCCGAATGGCGAAGGTGGTATAGCTGAGGCCGAAGCCAAAGGGAAAACGTGGGGCAATGTGCTTGGAGTCGAACCAGCGATAGCCCATGTAGATCCCTTCTTTGAAGTTGACCGTATCGTTCTTGCCAGGGTAGTTGCCGTAGGCGGCGGCGTCTTTCCAGTGCTTCTCGAAACTGTCGGGAAGTTTGCCACTGGGGTTTAAACGGCCAAACAGCGCATCAGCAACCGCGGTGTTGCCATTCTCGCCGGGGTACCAGGCATAGAGCAGGCCGGAAACCTGGTGGATCCAGGGGCTCATGCCGACGTTGGAGCCCGCATTGACAACCACAATCGTGCGCGGATTGAGGCTGCCCACTTCGTGCAGATATTGGTTTTGCTGGCCGGGCATGTTGAAGGGGCGATCCACTCCTTCGCTCTCGCGCGGACCCACACAGGCGATGACGGCATCGGCATTGCGGATCTCCGCAGTCTGCTGGCTGGTAAACGGCGGCAGCGTGGCGGGCGCCTGGTTGGGCGAGGGAGGCCACATATGCGGCGGAGTGAGCGACAGCGGATAAGGCAGATCAATAACCTTCACCCCCGCTCCGGCGGCGCGGCGAATCGCCTGCAGCATGCTGACGGGCTTCACGATGGGGGTGGTGAAGGAGCTTCCGCCACCGCCGGTAATGGCGGGGGTGGCATTGGGGCCGACCACCACGATGGTGTGCAGGCGAGAGCGATTCAGGGGCAGGACGCCATTCTTGTTCTTGAGCAGGACTATGGCCTCGCGCTCCTCCTGCAGAGCAGTGGCGGCGCTGGTGGGATCATTGAGCGGAATCGAGGCGATCTTCTGCGGGCGATCCAGCCACCCCATGGCCACCATCACGCGCAACAAGCGGCGAACGTGCTGATCAATGGTATCGACGGTGAGATCGCCGCTGGAGAGCAGCGGATCGATGGCCTTGCGATTGAAGTAGCGGTCGCCAGGCATTTCCAAATCGAGTCCGGCATTGAGGGGGCCGAGTGTATCGTGCACCGCGCCCCAATCGGACATGGCCACGCCCTCGAAGCCCCAATGCTGGCGCAACATGGTGTCCAACAGATAGGGGCTGGCGGTGCAATAGAGGCCGTTGAGCTTGTTATAGGCCGGCATGATCGTCATGGAGTGCCCCTCCTCAATGACGTCGCGGAAGGGCGCCAGGTAGAGCTCTTCCAGAGCGCGTTTGCCGATGATGGTGTTCACCGTCATGCGGTTGGTTTCTTGTTCATTGCCGGCGTAATGCTTGGAGCAGGCGGCGACGCCCTGGGATTGAATGCCGCGGACCCAGGCCACGGCCATGCGGCCCGCCAGAGTGGGATCTTCGCCGAGGTACTCGAAATTGCGTCCACATTGTGGCTCGCGGGTGAGGTCCATGCCAGGACCCAGCACAATGTTCACGCCGCGCGCGCGCGCGTCGCGCCCGACGGAACGGCCCGCGCGGTAAGCCAAGGCCGGGTCCCAGGTCGCGGCCAGCGCCACCGAAGCCGGATAGGCGGTCGAGGGCCCCCAAACCCGCACGCCAACCGAGGCGTCGCTCATCTTGATGGCGGGCAGGTCCTGGGCCGGAATGGGATGGGTGAACATGCTCTCGTAGCCGGAGAGCAGTTGAACTTTCTGGGAAAAGGTGAGCTTGCTCATCAGCTCATTCACGCGGCGTGTCACCGCGGGCGAAGTCAGCGACTGCGCGCCAGCCGCGGCACGGGCATGTGCGGCAGGCTTGCTGGAACGGCTCGCGCTTTTGTGGGTCGCCGGCCGGTGGGGAACCTGCGCAAGCGCCAGAACGGGCACCAGAAACAACGGCAGCTTGCGCAGCGTAAACGTCCGCGAGTGTGCTTTCATCGCCTTGTCTTCTCCTTTTTCTTGTTGCGTGGGCTTTCGGTTCAGTGAGCGGTATGAGGCCGGGTTGCAGTTGCAGCCGGTGATGGCTGAACCAGTTCCATATCGATTTCAATGTTCAGAGTAGTCCCAACGATGCCCGGGAGGCTACTCACGCCGAAATCGTCGCGATTCAGCGTTGTGGTCGCGGTGGCGCCCATATGGATGTTTCCGCGGGGGTCACGGAGCGCCTGGGTGGGGCCCTCTACGTTCAAAACGACTGGTTTTGTCACTCCGTGCAAAGTGAGGTTTCCAGTGACTTTGAGGCGGCCCGGCCCGGCGCTCTCCACCTTGGTCGAGGTGAAGGTCATGGTGGGGTACTTCGCGACATCGAGAAAATGCGGACTGCGCAGGTCGTTATCGCGGAACTGAACGCCGGTACTCACCGAGGCAGTCTCGATGGTGGCCTGCACGCTGGAGCGGGATGGGTCCTGGGGATCATAGGTCACCTGCCCCTGCACCTTGGTAAAGCGGCCGTGAACGGTGGAGATCCCCATATGCCGCACGCTGAAGTGCACGGCGGTATGCATGGGATCAAAGTGGTAGGCGCCGGCCGGCGCGGGAAACAAGTGAGGCGCCTGCGCCGCGGCGGGGAGAGCAAGGACGGCAAATAGTACGACGGGGATGAGAGCCGCGGATGACCAGCGGCCTCGCCAACAACGCGAGGGGTTCGGGATCGAGTGAGATGGGATCATGGTGTAAGCCTCGGACAACACAATTAGATCAGGACGCCGGAGCGAATGCAGTGGTTACGATATTTGTGGAAACAAATAATCGGCGCGCCTTCGCAGGGGGGCCGGCGGCCACGCACCTGCCGCTATTCCAGGTTTTGCACCTGTTCACGGATTTTCTCCAGTTCGGCTTTCATGTTGACCCCGAGTTCGGAAAGGCGTAGCCCCTCACCGGCGATGCTGCCGGTTTTGGAAAGCAGGGTGTTGACCTCGCGATTGATCTCCTGCAGCAGGAAGTCCAAGCGCTTGCCGGTTTCGCCGCCCTGGCGCAGGATCTCGCCAAACTGCCCCAGATGGGTGCGCAGGCGAGTGATCTCTTCACTGATGTCACTGCGGTCGGCCAGTAGCGCCGCCTCCTGCGCCAGCCGCTCCTGGGGCACTGCGCCGGCCAGCAGTTCGTCAAGTCTCTTCCGGAGTTTGTCAAACAGCGCCTGACGAATCTGCTCCCGCAGGCTGGCAATCTCCTCGGCGCCGGAGGCAAGCATTTGCAGGCGGCCGCGTATATCGCGCAGCAACTCGGCGCCCTCGCGCAGGCGCATTTCCGTGAGCTGGCCAAGAGCGCTCTCCAAAGCGGGCAACAGGGCCTGCTCAAACTGACGCTGGGCTTGTTCATCGTCGCCGGCGAATTCCCCGTTCGGGCTCACCACTCCAGGCAGGCGCAACAGCTCCATTGCGGCGGGCGCGGGAATTTTTGCCGAGGGTCCCTGTAAATCGCGGCTGAGAGCGTTGTAAGCTTCAAGGTAGGAACGAGCCAATGCGGTGTCGATGCGAACGCCTGAGGCCGTACCGCCCTTCTCCCATAAAAAGGTGACGTCCACGTGTCCGCGATGCAGGTGCTGCTTGAGCAACTTCTCCATGGCGGCGGTAAACGGCTCGACCTCCTCCGGCAGACGGTAATGAATGTCGAGGAAGCGGTGATTGACCGAGCGCAGCCGCAACTGGAAGCAGCGGCCCGCAATTTCGCCGCGGCCCTGACCGAAACCGGTCATCGAGGTACAGGCGAAAGCGGAGGAGGCGGCAGGGGAAGTGGGGGAGAGTGGCGCGCTCATCAGCCACAGGATAACAAGTTGTGGCGCGCGCAGGCGGCAACGAGGCACGGCCTCGTCTCCTGAGCCGCCCGCTGGCATTGCTTTCCGCTGGGTCGCTGGCACGTTCTCCAGTGAGACCGTGAGGCCGCCGATGCCGGGCTCCTCTCCCGCGCGAGGGGGACGCCCTTCGGAATTTCGCGGCCCTCCACCTGCGACGGGCCCCAGCAACGGCGTTGTCTGCCGTTGCTGGACGGGATATCCTCCCGCAGGGAAGACTCGGTGGCTCGCTCCTAGCGCACAGGCTCTGGGCATGTGCTCAGCGGCCGGCGGCCTGTGCCAGCGGGCCCACCACGTCAACCAAACTGTAGCCAGAAGCAGGATCGCCGTTGCCGTCCAGCTTCAAGTTGGCAGGACGGTAGGAGGGAAGGTACTGCAGCCGGATGGCCAGGCTATCGGAGAGACAGGCGTCAGCGGGAATCTCGCGATGGCGGGGAAAGCCCCAGAAAAGATTCCAGGATTCGTGGGCCGCATCGAGGGCGAACTGCGGCCCCACCATGATTTGGGGCGCGCTATCCGCGCAGCGCAGGCCCAGTTTTTTCGCCTTGGCCAGCATCCATTGCAGCGGGATGTCGGCTAGTCCGGGACGTGGATAGCCACCGCCGACGTCGCAATGAACTCCGGCAAACCAGACCTGTTCCAAGATCTGGCCAGGGGCGGGCCTGGAGGTCCACAGGGTTGCCGGAAACTCCACCCGTCGCTCGTCGACAGAAAGCGCATGAAAAGCATTCAGGACATCGGGGTGCAGCGACGTATCAAGGAAACCGCACAGCACTGGGTCAACGCCGCCGAAGATGGCGGGAATGCCTAACGAGCCCACGGTATCCCAAACGCCCAGCATCGTGATCTTCGCGTCGAAGAGCTGATAATGCGCCAGGGAATCCAGCAGCAACTGCCGAAGCAACGGATTGCGATAGGCTTCGAAGGCGGTGTCAACGAAGGTGGTGTCAGTGGGATCGAGCGAGACTTGTGGCAAGCCGCATACAGCGATCATGCCGGCAAGACTGCGGGCCGTGTAGGCGCCGCGGCTGAAACCGAAAATGAAAAGTTCGTCGCCGCGCTCATAGAGGTGTGCGATTTGCGCGTAACCGTCTTTAACCTTCTGGAACAGTCCCAGCCCGAGCGCGCCGCCCGCGACACGATCCAAGGGCGTTCCATCGGCGCCGACACCATCGTCATACAACGGAAACTGATCGGCGCCGCTGGCCAACGACTTGTAGAGACGGTAGACATTGCTGGGGTCTGACACCGCAGGGGAATCCCAGGTTCCGTCAGCACAAAAGGCAATTCGTTTACCCATAGTTTTTTGCGCCAGCTTCTTTGCCGGAATGGGAGGCGGCTTAAGGCGTAACCCAGTGTGCGAAGGGCAGGAGGCAGTGTCAACACCCCCAAACGGGTGGGGCGGGGGCGCAGGCGGCTGGCTTTGCGTTGCTTGCCGACCGGGAAGCGGCATTCGCCGATTTGCGGATGCGCCATGGATAGCGATGCGGTTGACTGGAAATGGGCAGGGGTATTCACCCCGAACGGCCCACGAGGAGTGACCATGAGCAACACAGAGACACCGGTTTCCAATCCAGGCCCGGTTCAAACGCAAGGCCAAAGAGGCGGGCCGCCCTGGCAGGCGTTTATTCCCGGACTGCTGGTTATCACGCTGGGGGCGATGTTCCTTTTCCACTCGCTGGGGCTGGTCGCTGTACCGTGGCGCTACCTGCGGCTGTGGCCATGGGCGCTGATTGTGTGGGTAGGGCTGATGAAGATGAGCCGGGGCACACCCCACGAGCTCACCGCGGGGGCCATGATCACCGCGGTGGGTGGCGCGCTGATGATGCAGGGCCTGGGTTACTGGCAAAACGTGTGGCGCTTTTGGCCGTTGCTGCTCATTGGCGCCGGGGTCATGCTCATCATCGAAGCGATGGGATACGGTGGGCGCAGAAGTGGCTGTTGCATGGGCGGCCGCATGGGTAGCTGGCAGGATCGCCACGCGTGGCGGCAACAGAGGCGCGCCTGGCGCGCACAGCAGCGTGCCGGCTGGGCGCAGTGGAAAGCCGGATGGGGGCAGGGGCCGGTTCCCTACCCCGCTCCGACGAGCTCTTTTCCGTCCGCGGCCACCGAGAGCGGCAACGACAGTGGCGCCGCAAGTGCCGATCTTAACGGCAGCGGCTGGCTCAACATGGAAGCCTACTTTAGCGAGAACAAGCGCCGCGTCGTCGCGCCAGGGCTGCAGGGGGGGCGGGTGGCGGCCTTTTTTGGCGCCTGCAAACTGGACCTGCGAACCGCCCCACAACCTCCCGGAGCGCGGCTGCAACTGGATGCCAACGCGGTCTTCGGCGAGGTACAGATTTATATTCCCTCGACCTGGAAGGTGCATGTGCAAGGCGTGGGGGTGTTCGGGAATTTCCAGGATGAAACCATTCCTCCGGTGACGCCCTTTTCGGAAAACGATGTGCAACTTTTGGTACGCGGCACGGCGGCGTTCGGCCAGGTGGCAGTGCGTAACTAGCGCCTACGGCGCTATCAGGAGCAGCTATGTCACTCGCATTCCCCATCATTCCGGAGCCGGCCGAACACTCCGCCGAGTCCTGGGCCAAGAGCGTCAGCGGACGCAGGCCGCTTGGGGGCCCTTGGCGGGACAAATGGCTATTTTCCAGAGCTGCGAAAGTCCTACCGCGCCTGGCTACGATAGGATTCATTGCTGAAATTCTGGATCTGGCCTGGATCGGCTTGCTGCGTCCGCTGCACCCCGCCCATCCCGTGGAAGCATACAGCGCGGGAGCTCTTATGGCGGTTGTGTTTGCGCTGCTCTGCACGAATGTTCGCTGGATCTGCCGTGCCTTTCCGCTGCGCGAGGGCGCCATCATTCGCGCGCTATGGGTACAGAGTCAGGCGGCGCTGTTGTTTTCCCTGGCTTGGAGTTGGCTTACGGCACAACTGCTCCTGCACTTTGCCGGGACGGGGAGCACCGTCAGCATAGCGAGCCTCAACCGAACTCTTACGCCACTGGCGCTGGGTTTTTGGACGCTGTCGGTTGCGATTGCATACCTGCTGCAATCCTGGCGGGCGGCGCGAGAGGCGGAGCGGGCGCTGGCGGAAGCCCGGCTGCAGGCGCGCGAGGCGGAACTGCGCGCCTTGCGCGCCCAGGTAAACCCGCATTTTTTGTTCAACAGCCTGCATTCCATCAGCACGCTGGCCGGCGTGGATGCCGTCCGCGCCCGGCAAATGTGTCTGCATCTTTCCGAGCTCTACCGCCTGACGCTGGGGCAGGGGCAGCGGGAACGCACCTCATTGCGTGAAGAACTGGCGGTGGTGCGCGCCTATCTGGCGGTTGAGGCGGTTCGCTTTGGCGAGCGGCTCCGCTATCGGGAGGAAGTGGCCGAAGAGGCATTGGATCTGGCAATGCCAGCGCTCTTGCTGCAACCTCTCGTGGAGAACGCGATCAAGCACGGCATTGCCGGCCTGACCCGGCCGGGAGACTTGCTGCTGCGCGCGCGCAGCGTTGAGGGACATCTGCTGCTGGAACTGATCAACGATTTCGACCCAGACTCGCCCACGCCCGCCGCCAGTGGCCACGGCCTGCAGAACGTGCGGCAGCGGCTGGCCGCCCTTGACCGGGAAGGGCGAGGAGAGAGGGCGGGGCTGCGCCTGCAACGAGGCGCCGAGCGCTTCACCGTTCAACTGGAACTTCCCGCGATCAGATTGAACCCATAGTTGAAACGATAGGGCGGCCGCGCCAGGAGCGGCATTAAGCTATATCCAAGCGCTTGAAGAACATGCCGATAAGGATTCACATTGCCGACGACGAAGAACTCGCCCGACAGCTTTTGCGTGAGTTTCTCGCCAAGATTCCGGAGGCGGAAATCATTGGCGAGAGTGGGGATGGATTCAGCGCCGTCAAATGCATTAATGACGACAGGCCGGATGTGATCTTTCTCGACGTGCAAATGCCCAAGCTCAACGGCTTTGAGGTCCTGGAACTGCTCGACACGCCGGAAGAAGCCCGCCTGCCAGTCGTGATTTTTACCACCGCCTACGATCAATACGCTTTGCGTGCCTTTGACGCCAACGCGGTTGATTACCTTTTGAAGCCGTTCAGCCAGGAACGTTTTCTGACCGCATGGAAGCGTGCTTGCCAGCAATTGCGGCTGCATCGTCTGAGCGCGGAAAACGCCGGGCAAGACGAGGCGCAGACGCCCACGGCAGCGGCTTCAGCGGCGCCGGCGCCGGCCGAGCTGGCGCGCCAGGCGCGCACCCAGCCACTGACGCGCCTGGTGGTCAAAGATGGGGGACGCATTGCCCTGATTCCGCTTGAGCAACTCATTGCAGTGGAAGCTCAGGACGATTACGTGGCGCTGCACACGGCGGAAAAATGCTTGCTAAAGAAGCAAACGATTGGCAGCCTGGAGGCGGGACTCGACCCAGCCAGTTTCGTCCGGGTGCACCGCGGCTGGATCGTGAGCCTGTCGGCGATCAGCCGGCTGGAGCCAATGGGGCGGGAACGCTACGTACTTCTGCTGCAGGACGGGCGCCGGATACCGGTCAGCCGCAGCGGCTATGAGCGGCTGCGCGGCCTTTGGGGCGCGTAGAGCTGCGGAGCGAATCCGCTTTGGTCCAGAGGCACGGCCTCGTCTCCTTCAGGCCGCCCGCTCCCGTTGGTCGCTGGCACGTTCTCCAGTGAGAACGTGAAGCCGCCGATGCCAGGCTCCTCCCCCCCGCGAGGGAGCCGCCCTTCGGAATTTCGCGGCCCTCCACCTGCGACGGGCCCCAGCAACGGCGTAGTCTGCCGTTGCTGGGCGGGATCTCCTCCCGCAGGGAGGACTCGGTGGCTCGCTCCTATGGCAACCTGCAACGCTCTCCGCGCCTCTGGTTTAATTGAGACAGAATGGTTCCCTTCCCAAAGCGCCTCCGATCCTATGGCGTAGTGTTCATGCTGGCGGGGCCTTTTGTAGTCGCCTGTTTCGCCCAAGCTCCAGGCCGTAGCCCGGCAAAGCATCGCGCAGCGGCCGAGGCAACGCTCACCGTCGATAGCACTCCGCTGCCCACTCCAGGAACAGAGCCGCCCCTGGCGCCTCCGCCACCAGGGCTCAACGGCGCAAGCATATTTCAGCAACTGGTGGCGCATAGCGAAACGCGTGATCACCTGCTGCAACGCTTTACGGAACTGCAGACGCTTGCAGCGGCGAATCCGGGCGGCAAAGTCTACGCCAGCGAGGTGGTGCGGCTGCAGTTTCAGGCGCCGGACCACAAACAATTCCAAACCGTCTCGCAGAGAGGTTCCGCAGTGGTGCGCCATCTGGTGTTGAACCGGCTGGTGGAAAGCCAGCAAAAAACGGCATCGGGCAAGCGCCACAGACAAAGCTCCATCACCCCGCAAAACTACCGATTCGAACTTTGGGGGGTTCAGCAATTGGGGGCTTATCGCTGTTATGTGGTGCAGGCCACACCGCTACGCAAGGGCAAGTACCTGTTCAGCGGCCGCATGTGGATCAATGAGCCGGATTTCGGCATCGTGCGGATCTCCGGAGCTCCGGCGAAAAATCCCTCCTTCTGGGTTGAGGAGGTCCATTTCGTGCGCGACTACCAGCACATCGGTCCGTTCTGGTTGCCGCGCCGCGACTTTACCCGGGCCAAACTCCGTTTGTTGGGATGGAAGCTGCTCAGCATCGATCACCGGATTGTCATGGTAAACGATCAACCGATTGCATCCGCCCCAGCGCCTCGGCTGCCCGCCAAGTAAATGGATTCCCGGCGCCTTGATCCCCCGGCCACGGGACAGGCGATTCAGGCAAGCAGCCTACTGGTTTTTGTTACCTTGCCAATACGCGGGTCGCGCCTGGCAACGAGTTCACAGGCTCGCATAGCGCTGCTTTCAAAATCCGGCGCATCGACCGGCAGCAGTTGCCAACCGGTGACATCTTCGCCGAGCACCGAGGAGGCACGGCCTCGTCTCCTGAGCCGCCCGCTGGCATTGCTTTCCGTTGGGTCGCTGGCACGTTCTCCAGTGAGAACGTGAAGCCGCCGATGCCGGGCTCCTCTCCCCCGCGAGGGAGCCGCCCTTCGGAATTTCGCGGCCCTCCACCTGCGACGGGCCCCAGCAACGGCGTAGTCTGCCGTTGCTGGGCGGGATCTCCTCCCGCAGGGAGGACTCGGTGGCTCGCTCCTGGCGCAATCAGCAGCCGTGAATCGGCCGGATACGCCGCATTGGCAGCTCGGCTTGCTGAGGCAGTTTCAAGTGACGCAGGTAGTTATAGCTGATGCGGATGGCCTGTTCGGGCGTGAGAGAACCGGTCTGGTCCTGCTCGACAAAAATGTTTTGGGTTCCCGCCAGCTTGGCGTGATCAAAGATGGACGCCCAATCAATGCGGCCGCGACCCACCTCCGTGAACGGGTTGAAACCTTGGGGGAACTTCTGGGGGTTGTAGGCGGCGGGCACCTGTTTTTTCATGTCCTTGATATGCAGAAGCGGGTAGCGTCCGGGCGCGCGTTTGAACCATGCAATGGGATCCTGCCGCGCATAGGTCATCCAGAAGACGTCCATTTCGAATTTCACCAGGTTGGGATCGGTGTTCTTCTGCATCACCGCGTATCCGGTGGTCCCCTGTGTGGGAATGAATTCGGTGATGTGATTGTGGTAGCAGAAGGTCATGCCATGCTGATGAGCCAGCTTGCCGGCCTGGTTATAGGAATCGGAGATGCGCTTCCAGCCTTCCGCGTCGTGCACGCCCACATTCATGGTGACGAAGTATTGCAGGTGATGGCGCGCGGCTTTTTCAATGAGCGGCTGCCATTGTGCAACGGAGCCCGGCTCGGGCTGCATGACCAGGGTACTGATCATCTTCAAGCCCGACTGCCGAAGGTAATCGGGAAAGGCGGCGGGCACATTGACAATATCGCCCTCCACCAACTGGTAGCCCGCGGCGGCCACGGCGCGCAAGGTTGCCAGCGGATTGCGAGCCAACTGGTGGCGAACGGTATAGAGTTCCAGTCCAATGGGACCAGACCAGGCGGGCGCGTCCGCAGCGGCGGCCGGGGAGGCGAACAGTTCTTGTGTGGCGCCGAGCCCGATAATGCCCGCGGCAGCCTGACGGAGGAATGAGCGGCGGTTGGTCATGACGCAGTCAGTATAGAACCGGCGCCGGAATCAAACCAGCATTTCAAGACTTCAGCCCATCGGCGGAGGGCTGCGGCGCGGCCGCCTTTATTCCACTGCTTCGTCGTCTGGCCGAAGCTGACGGATGGTGGCCGCGCTTCCCTAGTCGCCAGCGGTGCGGGACCTAAACGGCAACCCCGGACCTTCGCTGCGGCTTCGGCCTGCGATCTCGAACTCGAAAGCAGTTCGACTCGGCCCTAGCTCGCTCAGTGCCTGCCGTTGTGGCTTCCGCTGCAGGCCAGGGCACGTAGGCGGGGCAAGACCTGTTGCAGGGCCTGCTCTAAAGGGGCATCGATACGGCAGCCGCTGGCCTGGTGGTGCCCCCCGCCGCCAAAAGACTCGGCCAAGCCGCAGATGCTGAGATCGGTTTTTGAGCGCAGGCTCACGCGCGTGCCACCGTCGGCGGCGGGGCGAAAGAACGCCGCCAGTTCCACGCCGCGAATGCCCAAAGCATAGTTGACCAGGCCCTCGGCATCTTCCTCCAACGCCCCGGTGGCGGCGAAATCGCCTTCAGCCACATACATCCAGGCCAAAGGGGGCTCGACTTTCAGGTTGGCGAGAGCGGCGCCCAGAACGCGCATTTTGGCCTCGGCACAACCCAGGTAGATGGAGGCGGCAATGGAGTGTGGCTGGGCGCCCAGCCGGGCCAACTCGGCGGCGACTTCCAAGGTGCGCGGTGTGGTATTGGAAAAAACGAAACAGCCCGTATCGGCGACGATGCCGGTATAGACGCAGGTGGCGATATCGGCTGTGACCGGAGTGCCCAGGGCGTGAATGACGCGGTAGACCATCTCGGCGGTGGCGCAAGCCTGAGGGTCGATCCAGTTGACCGAGGCAAAACAATTTGCGCTGACGTGGTGATCGATGTTGATGCTGAAAAGCCGCTCAACGCCGCCGATATGGGTGCGTGCGAAGCCGCCACACTCCAGCAGGACCACTCCATCGTATGCCGCCGCCAGTTCCGGGGTGAGCTGCGCGCAAGAGGTGACCGTGGAGGCGCCGGGAAGATAGCCGTACACCTGGGGAACGCTTTCGCGCAGCAGTACGTCGGCCTTCTTGCCCAAGGCGGACAGAGCCAGGCGGAGGGCCAGCAAGGAGCCCATGGCATCGCCATCCGGACGGGCGTGGGAAGTCAACAGCCATCGTTCGCGCGCCTGAAGAGCCGAGGCGATCTCTGCCGCGTTCATCGCTTGGGGCTCGCTGCGGGATCTTCGTCCGGCGGTGGAGTCGCCTTGCGGCCGGCGCTGGCGGAACGCTTTTGGGCACGCGTCAAGAGGGTGTCCAGGCGTTTGGTGAGCTCTTCGGAGCGGTCCAGCTCGAAACGCAGTTCGGGAACCTGGCGGGTCTGCAAGCGGCTAGCCAGTTCGGTCCGCAAATAGCCCTTGGCAGCCATCAGCCCTTTGAGCGTATTTTGCTCGTCCTGCTGGTCGCCCATCACGCTAAAGAAAACGTGCGCCACGCGCATATCGGGCGCCATCTTGACCTCGGTGACCTGAGCCAGCCCCACACGCGGATCGCGCAACTCACCCGAGATCAGATCGGTGAGCTCCTCGCGGATCATTTCGCTCATACGTTCGGGTCGATGCTGCGCCATAAAACAGTCAGTTTACTCCTGCTGCGCGATTCAATCCAAGATTTCAATGGGACCCACGTCCACCTCTTCGCCGCGCAGGATCTCCAGGGCCTGATCGGCGGCCTTTTGCAGCAGGCCGGCGAGGTAGGAGCGGTCGCGGCTGATGGCGGCCACGCCAATGCGGGCCCGCTGCCAGACCACCTCATCATCCAATTCGCAAATGGAGATGTTGAAGCTGTGCCGCAGCCGGTCTTTGAGGCTGCGCACCACCATGCGGCGGTCTTTGAGCGAATGCGCGCCGGGAAGATGGATGTCGAACTCGACAATGCCGACAGGCAAATCCACCTCCCGAGGGGCGAACGGCAGATCCTAAACCATGGCGGGAGCGACCTTCTCGATGCTGAAGACTTCCAGTTGATCGCCCGGCTTGATATCGCTGAAGTTGTTCACCACCACGCCGCATTCCAGGGAAGCGCGCACCTCGGTGGCATCTTCCTTGAAGCGGCGCAGAGAACCGATGCGGCTGGTATAAATCACCGCTCCGTCGCGCACCACCCGCACCTGGGCATCGCGCACCAGTTTGCCTTCGCGGACGTAGCAGCCGGCGATAGCGCCCACTTTGGGAGCGCGGAAGGTTTCGCGCACTTCGGCGCGCCCGATCACGGTCTCTTTCAGCACCGGTTCCAGCAGTCCGTGCATGGCCTTCCGGATCTCGTCGCTCAGCTCGTAGATGATCGAGTGCAGGCGGATATCGACTTTCTCCTGCTCGGCTAACTCCACGCCCTTGCGTTCCGGCCGCACATTGAA
Source organism: Acidobacteriota bacterium (assembly GCA_027459505.1). Classification (GTDB taxonomy): domain Bacteria; phylum Acidobacteriota; class Terriglobia; order Terriglobales; family SCQP01; genus DAIDIE01. The sequence continues at coordinate 81,895 of DAIDIE010000023.1, read as the reverse complement.
GCCGATGATGATGGCGTTGGAGGCGGAGGCCAGCAGAATATCGTTTTCATTGATGGCGCCCACACCGGAGTGAATGACGCGCACGCGCACTTTGTCGGTGGACAGCTTGCTGAGGGTATCGACGAGCACCTCGGCGGAACCCTGCACGTCGGCCTTGATGATCAGCGGCAGCTCCTTGACTTCGCCGCTGGCCATCTGCTGGCTGAGCGATTCGAGGTTGAGCCGGGCCGACTTGGCCAGTGCCTGCTCGCGCAATTTCTCTTCGCGGTACAGGGCCATCTGCTTAGCCTTGTAGCGATCATTGACCACCACGAGGCGATCACCGGCCTCGGGCAGCGATTCCAATCCCAACAATTCGACTGGCGTGGAGGGCCCCGCTTCGGCAACGGAACGGCCACGATCATCGAACATAGCGCGAACGCGGCCCAGTACTGAGCCGACAATGACGGTATCGCTCACCTTGAGCGTACCGCTCTGCACCAGCAGACGAGCAACCGGGCCGCGACCGCGGTCCAGTTCGGCTTCCAATACGGTTCCCTGCCCGGGCCCTTCGGAGGAAGCCTTGAGATCCTGCAGATCGGCGACCAGCAGGATCATTTCCAGCAGCAGGTTGAGATTGATCTTGGCCTTGGCGGAGACATCCACCGTGACCGTCTGCCCACCCCAAGCCTCTGGCATGAGGCCGTGTTCGGTGAGCTGTTTCTTGACCCGGTCCGGCTGGGCGTCGGGTTTATCGATCTTGTTCACCGCCACAATAATGGGCACATTGGCGGCGCGAGCGTGGTCGATCGCCTCCAGGGTTTGTGGCATGACGCCGTCATCGGCGGAGACCACCAGGACAACAATATCGGTGACGCGGGCGCCACGGGCACGCATGCGGGTGAAGGCGGCGTGGCCTGGGGTATCGATGAAGACGATCTGGCGTCCATGCGCGGGCGAATTGGGATCGCTCACCTCGACCTTGTAGGCGCCAATGTGCTGCGTGATACCGCCCGCCTCGCCGCCGGCCACGTTGGTGACACGAATGGCGTCCAGCAGCGAAGTCTTACCGTGGTCGACGTGGCCCATGATGGTGACCACCGGGGCGCGCGGCTCCAATTTGCTTGGATCTTCGGTAACCAACTGGTCGACGCCCTTGAGCGCCTCTTCTTCAAAGGAGACGGTCTTGGCCTCGGCGCCAAATTCACGAGCGATCTGGGTGGCAATCTCGGAATCGAGCGACTGATTGACGGTGACCATCAATCCGCGATCGAGCAGCTTGCGGATGACGTCCTTGGCGCGTACCTGCAATGCCTCGGAGAGGTCCTTTACCGTCACTCCCTCGGTAATGGTGATGGAGCGGGTAATGGGCAACGGCCCGGAGGGCACATTGGTGTCAGGCACATAGCGCAGCGGCCCTTCCTTGACGCGGGGCTCGCGGCGGCCATGCTGTGCACCGCGGGGCGGAGTCGGGCCAGGACGGCTGACGCCGGGACGGGTGGGGTGCATGGGCCGGCGGCCTTCCGGCATTCCGGGGACTGGGCGGCCGGCGCCGGGAGCGCCAGGTCGCGCAGGGGCGCCGGGTCGCTGATAAATGGGACGGCCCGGGGCGGGGCGACCGGCAATGGGTTGTCCGGCAGTGGGACGTACGGGCTGGGCCGGCGCCTGGTAAACCGGACGCTGGGGCGCCACGGGAACAATCACACGGCGTTGCGGCGCACCGGACTCGGAGCCGGGGGCGCCAGTGGCGATATTGAGCGATGGAACGCGGGGCGCGCTGGGCGCCGGTGGCGCAGGGGGCGTTAGGGGCGCGGCAGGCTTAATCGAGGGGCGGGGCGCTGGCGCGGCTGGAGTGGCGGCCGCCGAGGGCTGCTGCGGAGCCGCCGGCCTGGCCGCAGGGGGAGCCGGCGAAGGCGTAGCGACAGCGGGCGCCTTGGGAGCGGGAGGCTGATATACCGGACGCGGAGGAGCGACCGGCATTTTGGGGCCAGAGCTGGCCGGAGCCGCCGGCGTGGGTGAGGTGCGCAAAGTAGGACGCGGCAGTTCACGCGATTCCACTTTCGCCTCGGTCTTTGCTTCTGACTTTTTGGCGGCAGAGGCCGTCTTGCCGCTTACGGCCGGCGCTTGCGGGGTGGCATCGGCGGGTTCCGGAGTAGGCGTTTCGGCGGAAGGCGCGCTCTCGACGGGAGCGGCAGCGGGCTGGCCGTCAGCAGGCACAGCTTCGCCGCGCAGGTAACGCCGCACTTTATCGGCGACCTCGTTCTCCACCGCACTGGAGTGGGTCTTATGCTCGGTGAATCCGACCGCTAGCAGGGCGTCCAGAATGACGCGCGACTTTACTTCCAACTCGCGGGCCAGATCGTTAATTCTCGTTTTTGCCATTCGCGTTTACTTCGTCCTTACACTCCGTCTGGAACCGCCGTTTTCCGGCGGACAATCGCATTGCCCCGCGGCGTCCCAGCAGCTCTGCCGCCTTGGCGAAAAAGCCGCCCCGGCGAAACGCTCACCACTCTAGCTGGGAGCGCTTCTTGTTCCAGCGCATGCACCATCTCTTAGTGTATTACTCCGAAGGCTCTCGCGGGGGCTCCGCCGGGGTATCCTGCCGCTGCGGCACTTCGCCCTGGTCGGCGGAGGGGGCGTTTTCAATGCCCCGCTCCAACTCCGCTTCCAAGTCCTGTCCGGTTTTTTCCAACTCGGTTTCCGGGACAATGTGCTGCGGAATTTCGCCCGCGCCAGCCTCGTTGGCCAGCCCTTCGGTGCCGGCGGTCTGCTCTTCGTCAGAGCGCACCAACTCGTCTTCGTCGGGGGCGCCCTGCGCATGAGCGACTACCGCCTCATCCACGTTGGCCCCAAAGAATTGATTCACCGCGACAAAGATCTGTTCCACCGACTTGGGCCCAATGCCGGGAATATCCTGTAACTGCTCCGGGGTCATGCCCCCCAACTGCTCCACGGTGGTGACACCAGCGGCGCTGAGCGCGCTCACCACCTTTTCGGTGAGGCCGCTCAATTCGGCGAGGGGCGTTTCGGTAGCGCCACCATCGCCCACCAGCGCCGTCATCTGTTCTTCCACTTCCCGCCGCTTCTCTTCCTCACTCTTGATGTCTACCTTCCAACCCAGCAACTTGGCGGCCAGGCGCACATTCTGCCCCTTCTTGCCAATGGCGAGGGAAAGCTGGGTATCGTCCACCACCACTTCCAGGTGCTTGGTCTCGGAGTCCAGGATTGTCACGCGGCTGATCTTGGCCGGGCTCAGGGCATTGGCGGCGTACTGCACCGGGTCTTCGTCGTACTCGATGATATCGATTTTTTCGCCGCGCAATTCACGAATGATACTCTGCACGCGCATGCCCTTCATGCCTACGCAGGCACCGACGCAGTCGACATCTTTATCGCGCGAATACACGGCGATCTTGGTGCGCTCGCCAGGCTCGCGCGCCACGCCTTTAATCACCACCGTGCCGTCATAGATTTCCGGAACCTCGCCTTCAAACAGCCGCTGCACCAGAACGGGTTCGGCACGGGAGACGACGACCTGCGGCCCTTTGACCGCTTTATCCACGTTCTTAATGACCACCCGGATACGTTCCCCGGGGGCAAACGACTCCAAGCGCGACTGCTCGCGGCGGGGCAAGCGGGCTTCGGCGCGGCCCAGGTCCAGGATTACATCGGAACCTTCCGTACGCTTCACCAGGGCGTTGACCACCTCGCCCACCTTGTCGGCATACTCGTTGTAGACGGTATCGCGCTCGGCTTCGCGCACCTTCTGAAAGATCACCTGCTTGGCCGTCTGCGCGGCGATGCGGCCCAGCACGTCCGTGGGCTTTTTGATCCGGATTTCTCCGCCCACCTCGGCAGCCGGTTCGATGCTGGCGGCATCGGCCAGCGAAATCTCCCGCACAGGATCCACCACTTCATCAACAACGGTCTTAATGGCGTAGACACTAATCTCGCCCGTCTCGATATCCATTTGCGAGCGCAGCTCTTCCTGCGTCTTGTAGTACTTGCGCGTCGCCACCAGAATGGCGTCTTCAATGGCGCTGACCACCACCTGGGGATCAATGCCCTTGTCGCGACTAAGCTGCTCAACCTGCTGATACAGTGCACTTGCCATATTCAAACCTGAACTGGGCCGGGGCTTCTTGCCCCTGGGCCAGGGAAACTCACGCAAAGACTGCTATTGCCGGCGAACCGCGCACGGTTGCGGCGCTCTTCGGTAAACCCTCAATCCCACTGCGGGATGAGGTTGGCGCGCTCGATATTGTCCAGCCGGATACGGAGGCTGGGAGTTTGCGATGGACCGCCGGCATTGGGCACCTGTCCGGGATCCGGCCGTAGCACGATGCTTTCGCCCTCCAACTGTTCCAGGATGCCGGTGAGCTTGCGTCGTGGCGCTTTTGTTGAATCCCGCTGGAGCCCGTCGCGCAGCAGTACCCGTATATGTTGTCCGGCAAAGCGCTGGAAATGCTCTGGTTTGGACAAACGCCGGTCCAAACCCGGAGAGGACACCTCCAGCACGTAGGAGCTCTCTCCCGGAACGGCCGCTCCCGCATCCAGCAAGGCGCTCAACTGCCTACTGATCAATTCGCAATCAGAATGGGTGATGCCCCCTTCTCTATCGATAAAGACGCGCAGAACGCGGTTGTGCCCGCTGCCGCCAAACTCCAGCTCGACGAGTTCCATTCCCGCGCCGGAGACGACGCCTTCCGCCAATTCGCGGAGACGCGCCAGCCGGTCGGCGGGACGAGCCTGATGCTCGCGTGGCCCGTCTCCGATGGCCGCCGAATTGGATCTCGCCTGAGCCATAACCGCCAGGACCGACCAAAACCGGTCGCAACAAAAAAGTGGGCTTTCGCCCACCCATATCGTGAGCCCAATGCTCACGGCCAAGCCGACCAGTAGCGGTCGCCCGTGCACTCATATTAGACCACTTGAAGGCAGGCCGCAACCGAAGGCAGTGCAGCGGGGCAAAACACCTCCATTTGCGATGCGCTGCCGGGCTCCAAAGAGCAACGCGCTTGGGAGGGGGCGCTATAATGAATGGTGGAACTGTAGTGCGTCCTCCTAGCCCTTCCTTCATAATACGGCGCTCCAGTTTCAGGCCTCCTTCATGAGCGAGCGCAGATTCATCAGCGACATTCTCCTGATCCGCCTTTTGCTGATCGCCGTAGTGGCGAGCCTCTCCTATCATCTACGTCCATTTGGGTTTAGCAGCATTGATGCTGCCCTTCTGGGTGGATGCCTGGCGGGCGCGATCATCCTGTTTGAAATGCGTCTGAACCAGGCCAGCCTTAAGAAGCTGATCGGCGCAGCGATCGGTTCCATTCTAGGAATCTCCGGTGCGTATCTGGTTTCGCTGGTCATCCAAAGTGCAGGCTTTGCGCCGGCTACGACGGGCTTTTTGCGGATACTGGTGTTGTTCGTGATGGCCTACGTGGGGCTGATCGTAGGCGCCGCGAAAGGCGACCTGCTCAATCTGGCCGCGCTCGGAGGGTTGTTTGGCGGCGAGCGCACCCGCCGCTCGGCCAAGCTGCTTGACACCAGCAGCATCATCGATGGCCGCATCGCCGACGTGGCAGCCACGGGTTTTCTGGAAGGGGCGCTGCTCGTCCCTCAGTTCGTATTGCGGGAGTTGCAGCAAGTGGCCGATTCCGCCGACCCGTTCAAGCGCAATCGCGGCCGCCGCGGTCTCGACCTGTTGCAGCGCATGCAAAAGCAGCCCGGGCTGGAGATACGCATCATCGAAGATGATGTGCCTCAGGCTCGCGAAGTTGACCACAAACTGTTGGAGTTGGCCAAACTTTACGAATGCAAGATCGTCACCAACGACTTCAACCTGAGCAAGCTGGCAGCCGTTCAGCAGGTACAAGTCTTGAACGTGAACGAACTCGCCAACGCGGTAAAACCGGTGGTGTTGCCGGGCGAGCTGATGCGGGTTTTCATCCTCAAAGAAGGCAAGGAGCCCAACCAGGGCGTTGCCTATCTGGATGACGGGACGATGGTGGTCGTCGACAATGCGCGTCGCTACATCTCGCGCACAGTGGATGTCACCGTCACTTCCGTGCTGCAGACCACGGCCGGCAAAATGATCTTCGGCAAGCATGACGAGCGGGTAGCCAGCCGTGTACCGGGCCGCGAGCGCGCCGAAGAGACCGCCGAGAACACCAGCGCTCCACCTCCGCATTAAACAGGCCGCGGCCAGGCGGCTGCTCCGGCTTGGGGGTACCCGCTTGGGCACTGGCTCCGGGTGGTTGATTCGCGCTACTCTCAGGCAGATTGGCGCAGTTCTCGGCGCCGACTCCAGAGTCATGAAACCGGGTTCCTCCACTTCGACACAGGGCAGCATGGCGGTCATTATTCCGGCCGCGGGCCTGAGCACACGCATGGGCTCCACGACCAGCGGCATCGATCGCAAGCAGTTGCTGGAAATAGGTGGCGCCCCGATTCTAATTCACACACTGCGCAAGTTCGATCAGGCGCCATCCACACGAGAAATACTGGTAGCCGTACGCCCGGAAGATAACGAACGCGTTTCGGCGCGGGTGGCGGCGGAAAGCTTCCGGCATCCGGTGCGCGTGGTGGAAGGGGGTCTGACGCGTCAGGAATCGGTCTGGAACGCGCTGCAGAGCTTGCCAGCTGAGACGGAACTGGTGGGCGTTCATGACGCAGTGCGGCCATTCATCGACGTTGCGACAATTGAGCGGGCCGCTGAAGCCGCCCGCCAGCATGGCGCCGCAATCGTGGCGCTGCCCGCCGTGGACACCGTGAAGCAGGTCGAGCAGGTTGGCGGCGAAGTGCGGCGCATTGTCGGCACCCTGCCGCGCGAGCGCATTGCACTGGCGCAAACACCGCAGGTTTTCCGCTATGACCGTCTGCGGAAGGCGTTTGAGGCCGCCCGCCAGGAGGGGTTCAAAGGAACCGACGAGGCGGCGATCATGGAGCACTGCGGATTCGAGGTGATGGTGGTCCCCGGCTCGCCGCGCAATTTCAAAATCACCACTCCCTCCGATCTGGAGCTGGCGCAGTTGTGGTTATCCGGTCAGGTGTAACCGTTCCCTTCCCCTGGGAACGAGCCACCTCGCTCCGCATAGAAGCACCCTCCTCGAAGCGGAACTTCTCCTGACTTCTCTCAGCGCGACAGCGCACTTGCCGTATTCTCGAAAGAGGCGGCGCCGGTAGCGCCGATCGAACCCTATGCCGACTTTCGCCGCCGTCGATATTGGTTCCAACTCTGTTCGCCTCAAGATTGCCCGCGTACGGGGACATCGCCTCACCGTGATTCATGAAGATCGCGAAGTGACCCGTCTGGGCGAAAAGGTATTCCAGAAGGGTCATTTGCTGCCCGAAACCATGGCACACACCATTAAGGTGTTGCGGCGCTTTCACCGCAATACGCAGCGCCAGGGCGTGACCACGGTGCGGGTGGTGGCCACCAGCGCGCTGCGCGACGCCAGCAATCAGGAAGAGTTTCTGAACTGGGTGCGGGCGGCGACCGGCTGGAATGTGGAGATCATCTCCGGCCTGGAGGAAGGGCGGTTGATTCACCTGGGCCTGGTGTCGGACCGCCAGGTGGGTACGGCGCCGCATCTGCTGGTAGATCTGGGTGGCGGCAGTTGCGAACTGACCGTAACCGAGCGTGGCCACATTCAGCACATGGTGAGCCTGCCGCTGGGGGCGGTGCGGCTGACGCAGGAATTTCTGCAGCACGATCCCGCCCGCCGGAAAGAGGTCACCCGGTTACGCGAATACGTCCGGGAGGAATTACAGAAGAGCGCGAGCTACATCCGCCAGCGCGGTGTGCGGCGCATGCTGGCCACCTCCGGGTCGGCGGCGGCGCTGGCCAGCCTGGCGCAAAAGCGTGGCGAACTGGGTGACACGGCTACGCGGTTGCGCGTTCACGGGCTGACGGAACGGCTCAGCGGCATGAGTTTGCGAGAGCGCGCCGCCCTGGCCGGGCTGGGGCCGCGGCGAGCGGAAATTATTGTGGCCGGCGCGGTGGTCTTTTCCGAACTGATGGAAGCCTGCGAGCTGCCATCATTCCGCTATTCCCCCTTGGGCCTCCGCGACGGGCTGCTGGCGCAGATGGCGGCCGAATTTGATAGCCAGACCGGGGCCGGACAGATGGTGGCTTCCGACCGCCGGGACGCGGTGCGCGGCATGTGTGAACGCTATGGAGTGGAGCTGGCGCACGCGGAGTGCGTCCAACGGCTGGCGCAGGAACTCTTCCGGGCATTAAAGCCGCTGCATCAGTTGCCGCCCGATTACCAGGACTGGCTCAGCGCGGCGGCCATGCTGCACGAGGTGGGCGCCTACGTGAACCGTTCCGGACGGCACCGCCACGCCTATTACATCGTGGCGCACAGCGAGCTTTTCGGCTACAGCGTGGCGCAGCGACGGCTGATTGCCGCCATTGTCCGTTATCAGGGGCGCACGCGGCCCGCACAGGTGGATCGCATTGTGCGGGCGCTGCCGGCGGCGGAGCGGCGGCGGCTGCCGGCGGCCGTCCTGCTGCTGCGGCTCGCCAAAGCCTTAAACCAGAGCCGCAATGCCCTGGTGCGCTCGGTCGGGGTTCGCCGCCGCGATGGCAAGCTCATTCTGCGGCTGGGCTTGCGGCAGCGTAGCGGAGCGGAACTGGAGCTTTGGGCACTGGAAAAAGAGCGCGACTACTTCCGCAGTTTTTTCGGTGAAGAACTGGAGGCGGTGGTCTCCTGAAGCGCGCGAAACAGGCGCGGGGTAATCAACCACTGTAAAGTACCGCGCTTGGCGGTGAGTTCCACGCGCGCCAGCGCGCCCTTTTTGAGCTCCACCGAGGCGCGCTCCGCGTCGCGGGCGATGACGCGTTCGAGGAAGTGCGAGAGGTTGGGCTTGTGACCCACCAGCAAAATCGCCTCACTCTCCTCATAGCGCAGCAGCAAATCGCGGAAGTCCTGCCAGGCGGCCTGCGGCGCCAATCCCTTATCCATCAGCAGCTTGCCCTCATGCCCCAGCTCATTGGCGACCAGGGCCGCAGTCTGCGCGGAACGCTTCAGAGGGCTGGAAATGATCACATCCATTTGCAGGCGCAAGCTGGCCAGCATGCGACCGATGCTGCGCGCCTGTTCAATACCGGCTTCGTCCAAGCCGCGGGTGAGGTCTTTGACTGGATCTTTGCGGGGCAGGCCGGCACTGGCATGGCGCAAGAAGTACAGGAGCATCGCTTTTCATTATCGCCTGCTTCGCGTCGTGCTCTTACGGGGCCGCGCGGCGGGGCGGCTGCGCAAGGGGGCCGGAATATCCTCCACACCGGCTTTGCCTTCCGCCACCATGATGAAAAACTGCTGGGCACTGAACTTCTTCAGGCGGCGGGCCGCCGGCACCAGTTCGGCCGCCGGAAGATAGGTTCCGTTGGGCTGCAGAATGCGGGAGGCCGTCGTGTCAGCCAGATAGGCGGCGACAATCTCGTCCCGCAGGCGTTCCCGAAGCGACGGCGAACGCACGGGAAAGACCACCTCGACGCGCTCGTAAAGATTGCGCGGCATCAGGTCGGCGCTGCCCAGATAAATCTCTTCGGCGCCACCATTGGCAAACATAAAAATGCGGCTGTGCTCCAGAAAGCGGCCGACCACGGAGCGCACCCGTATACGGCCGCTGACCCCGCGCACTCCAGGACGCAAGGCACACATACCGCGCACGAAGAGCTCGATATCAACTCCGGCCTGCGAAGCGCCGTAGAGCGCGGCGATGGTCTTCTGATCGAGCAGGCCGTTGACCTTGGCGATGATACGCGCGGGACGGCCCGCCCGGGCATGCCCCGCCTCACGCGCGATCATATCGAGAACGGAGGCGGCCAGGTACTGCGGCGCGACCAGCAAGGGCTCATACCCCGGATATTCGGCATGGGCCGTAAGGTAGCCGAACACATCCTGCACGGCGGTCGTCATCTGCGCATTGGAGGTGAGCAGGCTTAGGTCGGTGTAAAAGCGCGCCGTGGAAGGGTTGTAGTTTCCCGTTCCAAGATGAGCATACTGGCGTGTGATGCCATCGAGGTCGCGCCGCACCAGCAGCGCCAGCTTGCAGTGCGTCTTCAACCCGACCACACCGTGAAAGACCTGTACTCCGGCGTCTTCCATGTGGCGCGCCCAGTTGATGTTGGAGGTTTCGTCGAAGCGCGCCTTCAGCTCCACCACGACGGAAACCTGCTTGCCGGCCTGGGCCGCGTCCATGAGGGCGTCCACGATCGGCGAATCGGCGCTGGTGCGGTACAAGGTCTGCTTGATCGAGAGGACGTTGGGATCATCGGCGGCGGTACGAATGAAATCCACCACCGGCTGATAGGAATCAAACGGATGGTGCAACAGGATGTCGCGCTGACGCAGTTCGTCAAACAGGTTCTGTGACTTCACCCGCAGTTTGAGAGGGCGCGGCACAAACGGGCGGAACTTGAGTTCCGGGCGGTGATTTTCGTCGTAGAGGGCCATCAGGCGCGACAGGTTCACCGGCCCGGGAGTGCGGAAAATCTGCCACTCGTCCAACTGGAAGTTGCTGCGCAGCCGTTCAATGATTTCCGGATCGGCATCGGAATCGATCTCCAAACGCACGGCGTTGCCGCGGCGGCGATGGTGCAACTCGTCGCGCACGGTCTCCAGCAGGTTGCGCGACTCCTCTTCCTGAAGATACAGATTGCTGTTGCGGGTGACGCGAAAGGCGGCGCTGGATAGAATTTCGAAGCCGCGGTACATGCCGGCGGCGTGAAACTCCACCAGTTCGGCGAGGGAAAGGTAGTCGGCGGTGTGGGGGCGGAAGGAGAGCCGCACGAGGCGCGGCAGAATGCGCGGCACGGTAACCACGCCTAAATAAACCGGGGAACTGCGCCGTTTGCGCCGCAACAGCAGCGCCAGACAGAGCGCCTTATTGATGACATGCGGGAACGGATGTGCCGGGTCAATGGTAATGGGCGTCAGCAGCGGATCGAGTTCGCGGCGGCAATAGGCCGCCACCTGCTCCAGTTCGGCCGGGCCCAGCGAACGCAGTTCGTGAATGCGAATGCCTTCAGCGGCCAATTCCGGCCGCAACTGGTGATTCCAGCAACTGTACTGTGCGGCGACAAAGGCGTGGGTTTCGCGCGCTACCAGGTCGCGTTCCTCGCCCGGCAGCAGACCGTCAAGGCTGAGCTCGGAGGGACCGTCTTCGATGCGCTGCAGCAACGAGGCAACCTGAATTTCGAAAAACTCGTCGAGATTGCTGGCGCTGATGGCGAGGAACTTGAGCCTCTCCAACAGGGGGTGATCGGTGCGCACCGCCTCCTGCAGCACCCGCGTGTTGAAGGCCAGCCAGGAGCCCAGGCGATTGAGGTAGTAGGCGGGATTATCCAAGGACAGGGGCGGCATAGGTTTGAGAACAGCAGAAAACGCGCCAGCGACGTTTGCAGCTCCGTTGCGGCGCTCAGGACAGAGCTGGCGGGAGGCGCCAGCCCTGACAGCCGCGGAAGTGGTGAACCTGAGGCGGCGCTACCGGCTTCACGCTGCCGGCTGAAAGCAAGCGGACAAGGCGGTACGTACGCCCTTCCATCATAGCCCTCGCCACACGCTCACCGCGTTACAGTCCGGTAACAGTTCTCAGAACCAGTTCAATTGCTGGTGAGCCAGCTTTGGCGCAGTTGTGCTTGTGCGGGAGTGGCGGCCGGGTCAGCTTCAATGCCACACGCGGTCGCCGCTGGAGGAGCAGGAGTGACGCTGGCCTGCGCCTGATGTTCATGGCGCAGCACCGCGACCGCGACTGCGCGTCTGGCCGGTTGCGCCCGCAGCACCCGCATAATGTTCGCGCTGTTGACGCGTTTGCCGCCAATTTTTTCAATGACGTCCCCACGCCCCAGACCGCCGCCGTCGGCAGGCCCCCCAGGGAATACCGGTCCCACCACATTTCCGCGCAGCAACATGCCCCATTGCGGATACGCGTGGGCCGGAACCGCGCAGCTCAGGCGTAATCCAGCGGCATGCAGAACGCTGGTCATCGGCAGGGGCTTGGTCCCGTCCACGTAATCCCGGAAGAAAGCCGCGTAGGAATGTCCCGAGACTTCGTCGAGCACTTGCCGGAAGCCCTGCTCGGTATATCCGTGTCCCTGCAGGTAGTACGTGGTGGTTGGCCCCAGGTAGTAGCGCTTCCACATTGCCCGCATGACGTCGTCAAGGGTAGTGCGCCCGTCGCTCTGTTCCCGGAGCCGCAAATCCAGCAGTAGCCCCAACAGCTCTCCCTTCTGGTAATACGAGATGGTGTTGAGCGCACGGTTGGTCTGCTGGATGAAGGGAGTGCGATCGTGGAACCAGGCGGTCAAGGAGGCATCGGCGGCGCTCATGTTGAAGCGTCCCGCCTGTTGCCGGAAAGATGAAATCGAATCGGCGAGATCGCGGAGGTAGAGGCTGGCACTTTCAATGCCGGCGCGCTCCGGCGTGATGTCGCCATAGTATTGCGTCAAGCCCTCGGCGATCCATAGGGATCGCGTCGGGTCGGGATTCTGGTAATCCCAGGGCCCCAGTTCGACTGGCCGCAGGCGCTTGACATTCCATTGATGAAAAAACTCGTGAGCGGCGTCTTCCCAGGCGTAACGCAAGCCCTCGGGAGAAGCCAATGCGTAGGGCACGATGATTTGGGTACCGTAGAGGTGCTCCATACCGTCGCTCACCGCCTGCGGATCGAAGTGAAAAAAGAAGGTGTAGCGGGAAAGGTCGGCTGGCGGACCCCAGATACTGTTTTCCGCGTGCACGATGCGCTGCAGATCGGAGAGCAAGGCGGTGCGGTTGCGGCCTTCGGCGGCATAGCTGTGGATGACTACGCGGTAGGTGCGACCGGCATCCTGAAAGCGGTCCACAGTGAAATCGGGCGCCGCCTCGATGGGCGCGTCGATCAGAACGTCGTAGTTTGGGGCGGTGATGGTGGTTTGATTGAGAGCGCCCAGCGAGCTGATCACCTGCCAGCCGGAGGGGGCCTGCACGGTAAGGCTAACGGGATCGGGCTTATGGCCACGCAGGTACATCAGGACCGGGCCGCCGTTGATGTTCGCGTGCGTGCCGTCGATTTGGGAGAACGAGCCGGAGAGGTTGTTTCCGTAGACCTGATAAGCCAGGGTGATTTCCGGACAACTCAAAGTGGGAACACGCCAACTGGAAGGGCCGGTGCGGAGAATACGGACCGGGCGCGCGGTTGTCGAGGCGCCGCAATAGGCATGCACGTTTTGCACGTTCACCGCGTAGTTGAAGATGCTGTAGCGGCCGGGATACCAGGCGGGCATCTCGAAATCCAGCGCCGCCGCACCCAGTTGAGAGACATGAATTCGCACCCCCGCCAGGTGATTCACCGGGTGGGTGAGATCGAGTTCGTACTGGATGGTATAAGCGTGGGCGGGCGTGCCAGGAAGTTGCGCCCGCAGGCGGGCGGAAGCGCCCATTCCAAACAGCATGAAAAGCACCGCACAAACCGGCAGCAGTCGCGATGAGCGCACCCGTTCCTCCTGAAGCTGCAAAGCATCAGTTTAGCGGGAAAACGCCGGCAGCCATATGCGGCCTGCAGCTCTCGACGGCCACTGGTAGAGCGGCTCGATTCTGGCTATTGATCCTCTTCATTGAACGACAGAATGGCGTAGAGATGGTTCTGGAAGACCGAGTTGATGGCCTTGCTGTCGTACTGCATGCCGCCATTGCCGCCGCCGTTGCCGGTGTCCAGCTTCGTTTGTCCAAAGGTCGTGCAATTGCTGAGGTCCGCCGCCGGCGAAGAGGTGTTGGCGCAAATATTGGCCAAAAACAACGCACCATTGAATTTTGGTGCGCCGCCGCCGCTGCCATGGGATAACACCAGCTGCCCCGTCCCAATCAGCATGATCAGACCACTGAACTGAAAATTGTTGGGCACCGAAAGGTTGCCGGTAACCACCAGCATGCCGGAGCCTGATGAAGGCAGGGTATAGTCGCCCTGAACCACGTAGATGCCGCCGCTGAGGGTGGTTGGGGCGGTTGCGCTGGTATAGACACCGTCCGCTGTGGCTTCTGTCGAACTGACAAAATTGATCAGGTCTGGGACTGTCGAAAAGTTGTCAGTCGACAACGAGCTGGACACATTTTCTACGGCTGGACCGGTGGGATTGGTGGAACTATAGGGCGCCACGGTGGGTGCAACGCTGCACGATGGGGTGGCGGTCGCGGTGGCCGTTGGGGTGGGGCTGGGAGACGGAGTTGGGGTCGGAGTAGGCGACGGGGTCGGGCTGGGCGAGGGCGTGGGCGAAGGCGTGGCATGCGGGGAGTTGCCATTTCCAAACCCGACGGCCCGCAGTTCGACCGGCAACTGAACGTGGCGTTCCTTGAGAAGGCGGGCGAGATAGAAATTGGGGAGCGGTCGTGCATCCGCCGCTAGGCCGGAACCAGAACAGCTGCTGCTGTTGGTGGTCCCGCCAGGAGTCGACGCGCCGGTATAGTGGGTATCATCGGGTCGAAACGCTTCTGACGCGAAGCAACTGGCGCTGCTGGTATCGATTGTTCCCACTGACGGCAGCGGCGCGCCCGTTCCGGCGGCGTCGAGGCCACAAATGTTCCAGTTGTTGGAATGGGGATCGGCGTAATAGGGGTTGGGCCCCAGCATGGTCACTGCCGCCGGCGCGGTATAGGTGGGCAACGCCTGGACCACCTCCTCGGTAATCCGACGCACCTGTCCGTTCTCGTTGGCGTAGGCGACCACCTGATAGACGGGAACTCCACTAGAGCCACCGTAGCCCACCGGATAACGGCCATTTAGTTTGGAATAGTCGATTTCCACCGTCTCCGCTCCGGTTTGCGTACTCAGCGCCTGGCCGATCCGCACCTCGGTTTCGAGCGAAATGCGTACCCACTTCAGCCCGGGAAGCTCACTGGACAGGGTGGTGCTGGTGCTCGATCCCGTCTGTAGGCCAGTTTCGTCGACGATGTCGGCCGTGGTGAAACCGGCATCACTGGTGGAGTTGTTTGGATCGCTGAACTCTTTGGAAGGATTGAGCGGGTCATTCGCCTTGTAGTATGAGGTGTCGTAGTAGGGATCGCCCTGGGTGGTTGGATTCCCAACACTGCCGCCATTGTCGTAGTTGACCAGGTAAACCGCGGTCCCGAGATTTCCATTGATGGTGGTGATGATGCTGGAGCTAGCGGTACGCAGGAGGGCGCGGCCCAGATCGCCGCCGGTTTCCGCCGATGTCAGCGAGTCCATGTGCTCGTTAACGACTTTGCTGAAGTTGATGGTTTCCCAGAAGCCGGTGATCAGGGCGGCCGCAAGCAAGCCCACGGCAATAGAAATCATCAGCGCCAAGAGCAGAGCCGCGCCTCGCGAGCGTGCCAACCGTGAAGAGACCGTTTTCATATTTCCGTCCTAAAACCGCCCAGGCCTGAACTGCAGTACAGACCGGCACCTGCCCCAGAGGTACAAACAATGGCGTTACACTACCGAAAGTGCCCAAAAGTGTCCAGCCGAAAATTATCGCCCGCTTATCGTTTCACTGAATCACTAGCAAAAACTTCGATTCGGAGGCGACTTACAGAAACAGTTGTGCAAACGGTGGGCCAGAGCTTGGGCAGACAACCGCAGGTAGGAGGATCGAAGCGGGAAAGGTTGCCAGACGGGAACGATGATGACGACCAGGGAAGGCAGCAGAATCGCGCTAATGGACTAACGTTCGGGCGGGGCTCTCAAGGAAGGCGCAGGTCAGCTGGCGGGGTGACGGGGTTGAGTGAGCTGCACTGAACGAGCGTGACTGATCGAACAAATACGGAGGCGAACAGGCCGCATTCCAGCGGCCGTCCAGGTCGGCTACACGTTTAGTCGGTGGTCTCGGAGTACGACAGCTCGAGGTAGCTGTGGTTCTGGTAGACATCATTGATGTCGGAGCTGTTGTACTGGATGTCGCCATTGCCGCCACCGCTGAAATTGGCGAAGGAACTGGTCCCCATAGTGGTGCAGTTGCTCAGGTCGGCAGCGGGCGAGGAAGTGTTGCCGCAGACGTTTCCAAACAGCAGAGCGCCATTGATGTTGGGGCTGCCACCGCCGTTATTGACATACTGAATGGAGCCCGTACCAATCACCATGATGAGCCCGTTCCAACTGAAGTTGGAGCCGATCGACAATGTTCCTGTGACGACCAAAATGCCGGAACCCGAGTAGTTGGATTTCGTCAACGCGTAATCGCCCTGCACCACGGTGATGTCCCCCGCCGCAGGCCCCGCAGTGGGCGCGGTGCTGGAGGTGTAGACGTTATCCGCGATGGAACTCATGTCAGTAACGATTTGCTTGAGCCCGGAAACGGTATTGAAGTTGGTATTGAGGTAACTGTTGATGTCAATAATGGCTGGACTGGTGCTGGTGGTGGAACTGGACTGAAAGCCCACGTTCAGCAAATGTCCCAGACCATTTGCATTGCGCCGGAGCAGGCGGGCCAGTTCGATTCGCGGGGTGGAAGGCGGCGCGGCTTCCGCCACGGTGCCGTCCTTGCAACTGGTCGCGTTGGAAGTTCCGCCTGGAGTGCTGGAACCGGTGTAATGAGTGGAGTCCAGCCGCTGCGCTTTGATATTGTTCTCGACGTAGGTGACCGAATTGGGGCCCTGCACACCAATGGCCGGCAGCATGGGTTGTTGAGGAGAGCCGGCGTCGGCGCCGCAAATGCTCCAACCGTTGGAATCGGGAGACAGGTAGACTGGGTTGTTTCCCAGCATGGTCATCGCCGAGGGCAAGTCCAGCCCCAGGCTGGGTTGCGCGGCCTCAATCATGGTAGTGCGTTGATTGCCGCCTTCCACTGAGCGCGCGACCACGAGATAGACGGGCACGCCCGTGACTCCCGTGGTGCCTTGAGGAAAGCGGCCATAGAAGGGGCTGTAGTCCAGCACCGTATTTTCCAGCGAAGAATTGGCAGTCACCGCCTGGCCCACGCGGAGCTCGGTTTCAAGGGAAATGCGCACCCACTTAAACTGCGACAAATCGGCGGCAATCGAGCTGGCGGCGACGATGCTGGTTTTACTGGAGCTGTAGCCAGGGGAGGCGCCCGCCTGTCCGGTGAATGGGTCAGTCACGCTGGAATAGCTGCTGTCGAAATAGGGGTCGCTAGAAGAAGTCGGGTCGCCCAGGCTGCCGCCGTTATCGTAGTTGACGAGATACACCACCGCGGTGGGATCGCCATTGATGGTCGTCACCACACTTGAGGTGGCGCTGCGCAACGCGGCCCGTCCCAGTTCGGCGCCACCTTGCGCGGTTGTGATATTGTCCATGCGAATGTTTACCACCCGGGAAAACGGAACCTGCTCCTGATAGCCCATCGTCAAGGCGGCCGCCAGAAGGCCCACCGCGATGGTAATCATCAAAGCGAGCAACAACGCGGCGCCGCGATTCTTACGTTTAATTGCGCACATAGGCCGTTCCCTGCAGACTAATATCCATGGGCAGATTAGTTTTCAGATCCTTGGCCGTGGTCTCCAGCACCATTTGGACCTGAACCTCGGCCACGTTGGCGGGAGTGGCGGTAACCGCTCCGGTGGAATCGTAGTAGTTGAAGTGAAGGCTTTTGACGTGACTCGCCAGTGTGGTGGTGGTTTGTGTCCCAATCGGGCCGGTTGAGGAGCGCGGCGCATAAGTGCGCTGCAACTGGCTGCCGTTCAGGGTATAGATCACCTGATCCACCACCGGGCCGGTGACACCGATGGTGGTGGTCCCGGTATTGCCCAGCGCGGCATCCATGGTCAGCGACGTGGCAGAAATGCTCTCGAAGGGCGCTTGCGCCACCAGATTATCGGCAGTGCCGTTGTAGGCGCTCCCATACATCAACTTACTGGCGCTTGGGTAACCGGCCATGCGGAGCTCGTGCAGCATCTGGTCCATGGCAATGACGCCCTGGGCATTCAGGTTGGCCGATTCCAGTTCCACGCCATAGCGCTGCTCGTAGCGGCCGAAGACTTCAAAGGTCACGGCGCTGATCACCAGCAGCACGATCAACGCGATCATCATTTCCAGCAGACTGAAACCGGATTGCTTACGGGGTTGCAACGTGCACCTCCGCCGGATAAAAGGCCTGACTGGTATCGTTTAGGCGCGTCGCCACGGTGATCAGGTGAACGGCGTTGGTGCCGCTGGTTGTGGTGATGTTCCAGCAAACGTGGAAGGGGGTGCCGGTTTGGTAGCCGTCAGCGACTTCGTTGTAACCGGTGACATTGCAGGTCGCCCAGTCAATATCGCCCGCCGACGTCAGGGTGGCTCCGCCGTCGTTGGTCTGCACCGTCTTGCTGTTGATATCGGTGAACGAGGGACAATTGCCGCTGCAGGGCGTCTTCAGTTGTTGCAACTGCTGCAAGATCTGCTCGGCCTGCTGCTGGGAGAGGTACATGGCATCCTCGCGCTGGGTCTGGTGGAGGTTGCTGCTCATGGTTCTGGTCAGCGTCTCGGCCAAGGGCAACAAAGCCAGCACCAGCACCACCATGGCGATCATCGTTTCCAGCAGTGAAAAACCAGCCCGGCGAGTACTTGACTGGGGCGGCACTAAATTACGAGACATGCCATTCTCCTACGGCAGCCTATCGGCGGAACTTGGCCAGAGTTTAGCAAACCGGGCATGCAATGCAAGCAGAGTTGAACGTAGCGGGAGTAAAGTCTTTCTAAATCGCGGCACACTTCGGGTGTCTTAATGCTTGCTTAATTCATCCTGCAGCAGTTGCATGATGCGCTCCTGGCGCAGGACGCCGCGCAGGGTTTCCCCTTGCAGGACTGCCACTTGGTTCAGTTCCGCCTGTCCCATGACCTGTACCGCCCTTACCAGGGTGGCGTCGGCCGGAAGGGTAACCATCCGCTCACGGCCGCGCATGGCTTGCGCAACCGGTGTCTGCTCCCACTTCTCGCGAGGGATATCACGCAAGTCCGCAGGGACAATCTCGCCGACCAGGCGCTCGCCATCGATCACCAGCGTCGGGCGGTAGTCATGCTGTTCGGAAACGCGCGAAAAATATTCCTCCAGGCTGGCCTGGGGAGGAATCCAGGAATAGAACGGGTTGGTCAAATCGGCTACCCGGTAGCCATGCAGCGCGCGGGTCAACTCGGTTTCTTTCCAGGTCTGTTCCGCGGCGTTGAGCAGGAACCAGCCGATGAAGCCAATCCAGAGGCCGGATAGCGAGTTGGCCGGGGAGGTGAAGAACTCATAGAGTCCCCACAAGATGAAGCCCACGGCCACCAATTGCCCGGTGCGCACCGCCCAGCGGGTAGCCTGCAGGAAATCGCCCAACCAGAGCCAAAGCAGGCCGCGGAGGACGCGGCCGCCATCCAGCGGAAAGCCCGGCACCAGGTTGAAGACTCCGAGCAGGACGTTCATCGAGCCCAGCCATAGCATGATGGCAAACAGCGGGTTGTGGACGTTGCCCATCCGACCCAGCCCGTACAGCACACCCCCAATCAGCAGGCTGGAAAGCGGTCCCGCGGCGGCCACCATCAATTCCACACCCGGTTTTTCGGGCTCGCGCGTGATCTGGCTGACGCCCCCGAACACAAACAGCGTAATGGCCTTCACCGGCAGCCCTCGCCAGCGCGCAACCAGACTGTGCGAGAGCTCGTGCGCAATGACAGAGGCGAAAAACAGCAGGGTCGTTAGCAATCCGCATGCCCAAACCAGCCATTCGTTCCAACCCGGTTGCGCACTGCGGAAATAGCTGCCCAGGGTAAAGAACAGCAGCGCAAGAATGATGAACCAGGTGGGATGAAGCTGAATGCGAATACCGAAAAGCCGCAAGCGCGGCCGCCGGCCGGGAGTGGGCGCAACGTTCGGCAACGGTTCCTCCTTCAGTTCCAGGCTTTGACTGCGGCCGCCTTCCCCAAGCTGCGGACTCCGGCAAATCCCCGCAGCGGCCAGCAGGGGCCAGTTCTACAATAAGACAAGGAGTCGCCGGGGACGAATTGCCAATCGCTTATTCCACCCATTTTCTGCTGGTGCTGTTTGCCGCCTCCGTTTGCGCCGGCCTGCTCGGCGCTCTGCTGGGGGTGGGCGGCGGCATTCTCATCGTACCGACGATGGTATTGCTGCTGCACCTGCCGATGAAGGTCGCCGTGGCCGCCAGCCTGGTCTCCGTCATCGCCACTTCCAACGCTGGTGGCTCCTCCTATGTGGACCAGCACATCACCAACTTGCGGTTGGGCATGTTCCTGGAGATGGCCACCACCGCCGGCGCGCTCTGCGGCAGCGTTCTGGCGCTCTACCTGCAAGACTGGATCATGCTGCTGGTCTTCGCCGCCATGATCGCCTGGCTGGCGCTCTCCGCGCTGCGCACGCGGCAGCGGGATGATCTACGCATTCGCAACAACGACTTCGCCCTCGCCCAGCCCGACGCTTTATCCCGCTATTTTGACCTGCGCGGCAGCTACCATGATGCCGCCGCGGGGCGCGAAGTCGAATACGTGGTCAACGGCACCTGGCATGGCGTACTGGTTTCCTGGGTGGCCGGCGTCTCCTCCGGCCTGCTGGGAATAGGCGGCGGACTGCTGAAGGTCTCTGCCATGAACAACTCCATGAACGTGCCCATGAAAGCCGCAGTGGCCACCAGTAAACTGATGATTGGCGTCACGGCGGCGGTCGGCTCAATCCTGTTTTTTCTAGCCGGACTCATTCAGTTTCCGGTGGTTGCGCCGGTTGCGTTGGGAACCACCTTGGGCGCCACGCTGGGCACAATGCTCATGAACCGGCTGCACAGTGCGGCGCTGAAAACGATTTTTATCGCCCTGATGGTCTATATCGCCTACGGCATGGTGGCCAAAGCGCTCCTGCTTCGCTTCGGAATGCACTTGCCGAGCCTTGGGGTGGGATAAGGACATGGACAACGAACAGAACGAATGCAGCCGCCTGGAGCGCGGCACAGCCGCGGGAGCCAATCGCACCGAATCCAGCGAGCAGAACGTTTATGCGGCCGTTTACCGGGTACTGATTGGCGGCATGCTGGTCAGTTGCGCACTGTTTGCCTTCGGCATTGTCCGCGCGCTGCAGCATCCCAAACAGGTGCAACTCACCCGCGCCGCTGTGCAACACTACTACCACTGGGGTGTGTTTTGGCCCGCGCTGCGCGCTTTAGATCCGGAAGCGTTGATGCTGGTGGCCACCGTCATTTTGATCCTGACCCCCGTCAGCCGTGTGGTTGCCTCCGCCTACGCCTTCTGGGTGGACCGGGACTGGCGCTTCGTGATGGTGACAAGCGTGGTCTTTGGCGTGATTGTGCTCACTGTGGTGCTGGCGCGCCTTGGATTGCACTGACGAACCCGCAACTCAACTCCAACTGCCCCCTGAAAGGAAAGCACTTTATGTCAGAAAGCAAGCTTGTTCACAACACGGTGGAGTTGAAGGTGAGAGACGGCTCCTCCATGAAGGGCTACTTCGCTCGTCCTGAAGGCAATGCCCAGTGCCCAGGCATTGTGATCTTTCAGGAGGCCTTCGGTGTCAACGACCACATACGAGACGTGGCGAACCGGTTCGCTTCACTGGGATACCTGGCTCTTGCGCCAGAACTGTTTCATCGCTCCGGGGACGATTGCACTGTTGCCTACAACGACTTGCCGAAGGCGATGGGGGAGCTGAAAAAACTCACTACCGAGGAGCTGGAAGCGGACGCCGAGGCGGCTTTTGACTACCTGAACAGTCTGCCCGGACTTAAGCCCGGAATGCTCTCCTGCGTTGGGTTTTGTATGGGGGGACGGGTGGCGTTCATCGCCAACTCGCGCCTGCCGTTTTATCGGGCAGCTTCCTTCTACGGGGGTGGTATGGTTCCGGAACTGCTGCCGCGCGCGGCGCAATTGCATGCGCCTCAGTTGCTGGTCTGGGGAGGACAGGACAATCACATTGGCCCGGAAGTCCGCCGCGCCATTTCCGATGCGCTCTACGCCGCCAAGCGGCCGCACGTAGCGGCGGAGTTTTCCGAGGCCGGGCACGCCTTCTTCTGCGACCAGCGCCCCAGCTATCACGCCGAATCGGCGCGCCAGGCGTGGGCTCTGCTGCTGGAATTTCTAAAGTAGGCGGACGGCACTCCGCTCAAAGGCCTGGCTGGCCAGCACCAGCGCGCCTTCCACTGGCTTGTGAGCGGCGGGCAGCACCTGAGCCGAGGGCTGTAAGCGCATCAGTTCCTCTACCAGCCCCTGCCGCACGAGGGCGACATTGGTCAGTACGCCCCCAGTGAACCAGACGGCTGGAGCGGTCAGCCGCAGTTGGTTGAGTGCGCCATGCGCCAGCCAGGCCAGCTCCTTGCCCGCTCTCAGCAACAACTGCTCAGCCTGCCGGTCACGCTCCTGCGCGGCAGCGGAAACTGCGGGGAGCAACTCGGACCAGCGTGGGCGCTTGCCGGTACGAATTAACTCCAAAACCTGATCTTCATTGGCGCACTGCAATTGCCGCAGCACGTGCTGGCGCAAGGCGGTGGCTGGCCGCCGGCCGTCCCTGGCAAGAAACATCAGGCGCACCGCCTCGCGGCCGATCCAGGTACCACTGCCCTCATCGCTGATTTCCGGGCCCCAGCCTCCACAGCGGACGGTCTGGCCGTCAGCACTGCGACCAAAGGCGGCTGACCCGGTGCCTCCCACCAGAACCACACCCGGCGCGCCTCCGCCCGCTCCCTGCCAGGCAATCTCCAGGTCCATCAACACCTGGCAGCGCGCATTGGGAAACAGTTCAGATAGTATCGCGGCAAATTGAGCCTGGGTGGAGGGCTGACCGGCGGAAGCGAAGCCGGCACAGACGGCAGACACCTGGCCGAGGTTAACGGGCAGCGCGGCCGCTGCGAACGCTTCCTGCACACAGTGGCGCAACACCGCCCGGATCTGGTCCACGCCGCCATGCAGCAGACTACTGCCGCTGCCGGTGCCGCGTCCCAGCACGCGCGGGCTTGACTCGCGGCGCAAGCTGCGCGCCAGCAAGCACTCGGTCTTGCTGCCGCCCCCATCGAACGCCAGCAGCAGCGGCGCCTTCATGCCAGATTTCTCCATCGCCATGTGCCCGCCATTATGCCAGAGCGGCGGTTTTAGTGTGACGCACACCGGCCTATGTGCGTCCACTGTGACACTGGTCGCCTTTCAAGGCTTCTGGGTAGGACGCAATAAAACCTCGCTGATGAAACTGCCGGGCCGTTGCGTTACCAGCATGACTACCGCATGCGCGATGTCATCGGGGCGGAGCATTTTGGCGCGATCCTTGTGTTGATCGGGAACCAGTTCGGTATCGACCGATCCTGGGCAGACGAGACTGACGCGAATGCCGTAGGAGCGCAGTTCCTCGGCGGCGGAAACGGACAAGCCGTTCAGGGCCCATTTCGACGCGGCGTAAGCAGCCGCAAAGGGCACCGGGTTGTGGGCGGCAAGCGAAGAGATATTGATGATATGACCAGAGCAGCGCTGAATCATGATCGGAACGACCGCGCGCATAGCCAAATAGACGGCGCGCAGATTGGTGTCCATCACGGCATCCCAGGTCTCGACCGGGGTCTCGTGCAAGGGCGTTCGGAAGGCGCCTAGGCCGGCGTTATTGACCAGCATGTCGATGCGCTGGAACTGGTGCATACAGCTCTGAACCAACTGGTCAATGGCGGCGGGCTGGCGCAGGTCGGTAGGGATCGCCAACGCCTGCACGCCGTTGACCTGCAATTCGCCGGCGAGGCGCTGCAAACGGTTGGCGCTTCGGGCGGCGAGAACGACATGGCTGCCGAGAGCGGCCAAGCGGCGGGCCACCGCCTCTCCTATACCGTGACTGGCGCCAGTAATGATCGCCACCTGGTCGCGAAGCGGGGCGGCTTGTTGGGGAGGCGAGGGGAAAACTTGCTCTTCGAGTCGATTTTCTGCCATAGTTCCAGCTCTAGGCACTTCCACTGCCGGTTAAGCGGGAAGTGGACCTTAATTAGGATGTGTTGGCCCGAGGGAAAGGCCCAGCGGAGTGTCAGCCGGACGGCCGCCAGGAAGGCGTCCATCTGTTGGCACTGCGCCATGCATCCAAGTACGATGCTGCGGGGGCCCGCCCCTTTGCAACATCATCTCACCTGCGTTCCGATGGCGATCGCAGACCCGCCGCATAGCTCAGGCCGCCGCCGCGCGGTTCGCCGCGCCGCTGCGGGGGCACGTGCCAGACGGAGGGGAACGGGGGCATAGAACCCCGGCAAGTTTCTGTGTTACGGCAATCGAATTAAGCCGCTCAGCGGCACTGAGGAGAACGATTCATGAAGCGTTTCGCGATCTGTTTAATGATGACGGCCTTGCCCGTGTGGGCACAGACCAGCACCGCTCCGGCCAGCGCCTCGGCTTCCGCACAGGCGAATGCCGGGCAAGCCAATCAGGGCGGCCAGCCCGCTCCTCAGGCGACTTCACCGGCCGGCTCGACTGCCGCACCCGCCCAGGCGCAGCCAGGAACGCCGAGCGCCTCGGCTGCGGCAGTCCCCAACGCGGCCGCCACCGCCCCGATCAACTGCCGCAAACCGGCGCCTACCGTACCGCCCGCCCAACGGAAATGGAAAGCCGGCCTTCCCGAGTACAAGGCCTACGTCGCTGCCACCAAAGCCGTAGGCGCGCAACAGATTGCCGATCTGAACAGCTTTTTGCAGAACTACCCCAACTCGGATTGGGCCACTACCGCGCGCTTGCTGCTGATGTCGGCGCAAGCTCGCACCAATCCCCGCGCGGCGCTGAGCACCGCGCAGCAGATTCTGCATTCTCCCGATGCCGACGCGCCCAGCCTGGCCACGGCTTACGCCACTGTCGCTTACCTGATGCCGACCATCGCGCAACCCAATACTCCGCAATTTCAGCTGCAACTGAATCAGCTGCAGCAGAGTGCACAGTGCGGGAGTGCCGCCCTAGCCCAGTTGGCGGTCCCCCAAGGCGAGTCCGCCGCCCTGTTCCAGCAACAGAAACAGCAGTCGCAGTACACCTTTGACCGCGCCCAGGGTTTTGTCGCCCTACAACGGAAGCAGTACTCCGCCGCCATTGCCTCGCTGCAACAGGCTGCCAGCATGAATCCGAAAGACGCCCTGGTGTTTTACTGGCTGGGCATCGCGCAGGCCGAAACGCAACCGCCGCATTTCAATTCCGCCATATGGTCGTTGGCCCACGCCACCGCCTTGGCGCCCCAAGCCGCCCCCTTCAGTCAGTACCTGGATGCGCTCTACAAGTCCTACCATGGCAGCATGGATGGCCTGCAGCAGGTAGTTCAACAAGCCCAGAGCAGCCCCACGCCTCCCGCGAACTTCCATATTCAATCGGCGCAGGAGATTGCTCAGGCGCAGGCAAACCAGCAGGCCGCCCAGGAACAGGCCGCAGCCAATGCGCAGTACCAGGCCCAATTGAAGAAGATCGAGTCGCTCCCCATTACCGATGCGCCCTTCTTCGAAATGAAGCGCCGTCTGCTGGACCCCAGCCTTTCCGCCCGCTCCTGGCGCGCATTGAGGGGCCAGGCGCTGGGCTTCCAAGGAGTTGTCGTGAAATCCACACCGCAGGTCGTGGAGGTCGCGGTTACCCCGGATGCGCAGAAAAGCAACACTCCGGAAATCGCCGTCCACCTCGGCGTACCGCATAAATTCCCGGCGGGCGCCACGGTCAGCGTAGGTGGCGTGTTGACCACGCTCAGCAGAGACCCGTTCCTGATCACCATGACCAAAGGCCGGGCCACGGTGAAGCGTTAGAACAGAGCGCGTTCAAGCGGAAACATCAGCGAAACGCTTAGGGCGGACCAACGCGGTCCGCCCTTTTTTATTGCTGCGCACGTTTTCTCCCAGCGGGTTAAAACGAGTGAGATAGGCCAAAGGTGAAGCGCGCCAGGCCGTGGTCGGCAAAGCGCACCTCGGGGCGAAGCTGCCAGCCATTGTGCAAGGGGAAGCGCGCGCCAAAGCCGAGAATCGGCGAGCCGTGCGTCTCATTGCCGAATTGCGCCAAGCCGACTCCGCCCAGGACATAGGGAACAATGCCCGTGTCCGAGAGGTGGAAGTTGTAGAGAAAGCTTCCATCCAGGCTGAACATGTTGTCATTGCCGGTGCGACCCAAGGCCACCGTGGGCTCAAACGTCACGTTGTGGGTAAGGTCGAATCCCAAGCCTGCGCCGACGGCAAAGCCGCTGGGAGAACCCAGCAGTGCGCCCCCGAAAAAAGTGTAGGTCCCCGGATCCTGCGCCCGCAGAGAACCAGCACACCAGAACAAACCGACCAGGATCAGCAAAACATAATTGCGAACAGTTCGCACGTAAGCCTCCTCGCTTTACGAAATGGAATCAATCCTCTGCCCGGCCATCGCTACGGAGCCAAGCTGATGTAGTGTGCAATTTGCTCTCCACCTTGTAACCTGAGGAAATCAGGGAGGTTATGCGCTGAGCGAACAAAAACGAGAAGGCGGTTGGAGGCAAAAAGCGGCTGTGCCCTCGAATTTTTTTCTCTTCACTCGCGGTCGAGTGAGGCGCGGCACGGCCGCTTTTATTCCACTGCTTCGTCGCCCGGCCGAAGCTGACGGATGGATAGCCGCGCTTCACTGGCCCGAATTCGTCAAAGAACGGGGCTTCTGCGGTCTACATTGGCGCCATTTTGGCGGCATGCGGCTTTTCCTGTTGAGAAAAGCCGCACTCTTCTCCGCCCCAACGACTCGCCTGGTGACCAACTCGGGCGTCGCCAGCGGTGCGGGATCTAAGCGGCAACCCGGACCTGTGGTGTCACTTCGGCCTGCGATCTCGAACTCGAAATCAGTTCGAATCGGCACCTGGCTCGGCTGGACTAGCTCTTGTGCAAACGCTCCCGCACCGCAGTGGTCAAGCTCAGGGCGTCAAACGGTTTTTGCACCCAGCTTTCCGGCGGAAGCCGCTCCAGCGCTGGAGCGCTGAATTTTCCGGTGTAGCCGGACATGAAAAGCACTTTGAGGCCGGGATGGCGGCGCCGCATTTCTTCGGCAAGTTGCTCGCCGTTAAGGCCGGGTAGCATGAAATCGGTCAACAACAGATCCAGGTTTTCGATCTCTTCGGCCTGGGCCAGCGCCTCGTCGGCCGAACTCGCCT
Source organism: Acidobacteriota bacterium (assembly GCA_027459505.1). Classification (GTDB taxonomy): domain Bacteria; phylum Acidobacteriota; class Terriglobia; order Terriglobales; family SCQP01; genus DAIDIE01. The sequence continues at coordinate 54,915 of DAIDIE010000023.1, read as the reverse complement.
CCCAAACGGCATACCCGCGAGACTGCAATAATTCCCGCGCCAGCGCGCGCACCGTGTGCTCATCTTCGACCAACAGAATGGACTCATGGCCGCGCGGCTCGGCGCCCGCAGAGGAGACCGCCTCCGCTGGCATGGGATCATCCTCGCGTGAGTGCGGCAAATAAACGAAAAAGGTGCTGCCCTCGCCCGGCGTGCTCTCCACACGCAAATGGCCTCCACTCTGCCGCACGATGCCGTAAACGGTGGCCAACCCCAAACCGGTACCGCGGCCCTGCTCCTTGGTCGTGAAAAACGGTTCGAAGACGCGTTGCCGGGTAGCCGCGTCCATGCCCACGCCCTCATCTTTTACGGTTAGCAGCACGTAGGGGCCGGGCGGAGCGCCAGGAAACTGGCGGTGGTAGAAATCGTCCAGCTCTACATTTTCCGTGCGGAAGGTAAGCTTGCCTCCCTGGGGCATCGCGTCGCGCGCGTTGACCGCCAGGTTCAGCAGCACCTGCTCGATCTGGACCCGGTCGGCGCGCACCGCGCCGAGTTGGCCGGCCAAGTCACAGCACAGAGACACGGCCGATCCCAACAGGGGCGTCAGCATTTCGACCGCCTCGCGCACCACACCGTTCAAATCCAGCAGGACCGGCTCCAGCACCTGCGAACGGCTGAAGGCCAGCAGTTGTCCGGTCAGAGCCGCGGCCGTATTAGCGGCCATCTTGATTTTCTGCAGCCGCGACAGGGCGTTGTCCTGATCAGTATCCTCGCGCATCAACAGATCGCAATGTCCGCTGATGACGGTAAGGATGTTGTTGAAATCGTGCGCGATACCGCCCGCCAGGCGCCCAATGGCGTCCATTTTTTGCGATTGCCGCAACTGCTCTTCAAGACTGCGCTGTTCGGTGATGTCGATACCGGTGGCGACCGTGTGTTCCAGCTCTCCATGGGTATTGGCCAGCCACTGAAACGACCAGGAGATGCGCCGTGTTTCCCCACTACGGTGACGCCATGGCAGCTCAATGCTCTGGGGGACGCGGCTGGCGCGCAGGTGGCGCAAGAAGCGTGCTGCGCGCGCCGGATCGGAGCACAGTGCGGCAAAGGAACGTCCCACCATCTCCTCGCTGGCGAAGCCACTGCTGGCCTCACAGCCGCGATTGAAGCGCGTCATCCGCCCCGCCGCGTCGAGCACCACCACGAGGAATCCGGTATTGTCCACCACGGCGGAAATCAGATCGCGCTCGCAACGCAATTCATGCTCGGCGCGCTTGCGTTCGGAGATGTCAATCAGGGTGCCCAGGATGACCGGCTCGCCCACTCCCGGCTCCTCGACCAACATCTCGTTTTCCAGAATCCATACCGGCGATCCGTCGCGCCGGCGCAGGCAGTCCTCGAAGTCCAGCAGCACGCGGTGGCGCAGCAGGTACTCAATCGCCAAGCTGCGATGTTCCGGAGAACGATAGAAATCCTGCGCCGCCTGCCGCAGTACCTGTTCGCGGGATTCGTAGCCGAAAATCTGCGCGAAGGCGGCATTGCAGTCCAGCAGCTTACCGGAAACCGTGCTGCGGAACACGCCGGCCAGGTTGCGCTCGAAAAGCAGGCGGTAGCGTAGCTCGGCGGCGCGCAGTTCGTCGGCCGCATGCGACAGCGTGCCGGAGCCCTGCGCCGCGTCTATTCCGGCCGGCGCCAGCAACGATGACACTTCCAGCGCGGCGCAGCGTAAGGCGTGGAGCTGCCGGTTGCTGAACGGCTCCGTCTGTGTGAAAAGCAGGACCAGGCTGCCGTGGATCTGGCCGGTTTCGGCGTTGCCGATGGGCGCCGCCGCCAGCGCCTGCACCGCAATGCCGGCGCCGCGCAAAAGCGGGTGCTGCTCCCAATCGCTCCCCGCAACCGGAGAAACGGCAAGCAGTTGTTGCAGGCTTTCAAAGGGCCAAGGCTCGGCCTGCTGCAAATCGCACTGCACGGAAACTACACGCGCCCAATGCCCCGCACCCAGTCCCAACCAACCGGCGCTCGCCTGCGTGGCGCCCAAGGCTAACGCAAGCAGACGTTCCAACCGCAGCACGAGCGTCTCGTCACGCAGCGGTCCGGTCAAAATGGGTTGAGGAGTTGGACTTGCCATGCGGTAGAGGAACTTTCCGGACTTCCATCTTTCTCGACTGAATTCCAGGCGCACAAGCGGTGCGCTCTGCTTGCCAGCGCCCCGGTGGGAACCAGCTCGCGCCACTCTACCATGCCGGCCGCCACAAACCATTTGCCGGCAGAGCGCCTTCGCGTGACCACCTTGATTCACCAACTGGCCTTTTGGACAGCCATTTACACGCTTACATTAGGGCGGCAATGGCCACCCGCACGAGTAACCAGAGTCCCCACATCCCACCCACCAGGCCGAGCGCGGAACCGAGTTTCACATTCTGACCCACTTTGTGAATCCCTAAGGCCAGTAGCCCCAACGCCCACAACACCAGGACGTCGAACTGCTGACCCGCCACGTAGAGCACCTTGGGGGTGGTGGCCGGATCGAAGAAAAACGAGATATTGGTGGCCAGCGGATTCAGGATGGCGAATTGGTGCGGATGCGCGCTCAACAGAATCGCGATCATTGCCAGCACGTTGGCAAGCGCCAGCAGTGGCAGCCAAGCGTGAGCAGTCACCGCCAGCATGGTCTTGTAACGCAGTTCCTGGCCGAGAATGAAATTGACGCAACCCAGAAACAGCCCCGCTAAAACCAGCAGCATCAGCACAACCCCGAGCGGCGCCAGCAGAAAGCTCACCCGAATGCCCATCGCTGCTGCCGCCATCGCCTGGGGTGGCGGCGCCGGCCGGCCAGACTGCGCAATGTTCTGCTGCAGGATGGCGTTCACCCCCACCCGGTTGAGAACTACCCAGCCGCCGAGGAACGCCAGCAGCGCTTCCAGCCCCATGCACAAAAACATGTGCGGCTCGCGGCCAATATCCTCGAACACCGCGCCGGGAGCGTAAAAGATGCCGGCAATACGACCGGCGGACGAAAGGCGCCTGTTGTTGTTTCCGGCTGCAACAAGTGCTGAATCGGTTGTTCCCATAAGAAGTTCCCGCTTGGCCCATGCGAGGCCCCGCGTCATGCGCTTCTAAGCCGTCCTGAATAGCCCCATCATTATGAGGCATTTCATGGATGCCGTCGTGCTTGCGCAAGGCGGCGTCTGCTAGGTTAGTCTGACGGTGCAAAAATCCCTGACCAACCCGCCCACCTCAGCAGGTGACCTGCCCCGCAACGTTGGCGGGGTCCACGCCGCCACCTTGAACGTGCTGCACATGGTCGGCATTGGCCCGTTTATCACCCTGCCGCTGCTGCTGGCCACCATGAACGGCGCCCCCGCGCTGGCTGGCTGGGTGCTCGGGGCCCTGCTGGCGAGCTGCGATGGACTGATCTGGGCGGAGCTAGGTTCAGCCCTGCCCAAGGCGGGCGGCCCGTATGCGTACCTGCAGACCGCCTTCGGCGCCAGCCGCACGGGCCGCTGCGTGGTCTTTCTGTTCGTTTGGCAGATACTGCTCACCGCACCGTTGTCGCTGGCGGCCGGCGCGGTGGGGCTGGCGGCCTATACGCGCAGTCTGTTTTCGCTTCCGGCACGGAGCCTGCCCGTGCTGGCGATGGGGATGCTGGCCCTGTGTCTGCTCCTTCTCTATCGCAACCTGGCCCGGACGCGCGGGCTTTCGTTTCTGATGGGCGGCTGCCTGGTCGCGGTCATCGCGCTGCTGTTTAGTGCGACCAGCACCCACCTGGCGCTGTATCGCGTGGCGCCACTGCTGCACTGGGCGCAGTGGCCCCATGGCGCCGCCGCCCTGGAAGGACTCAGCAAGGCGACCCGTTTCGCCATGTACGACTACGCAGGGTACTGGACGGTGAACTACTTCGCCAGCGAAGTGCGCCGGCCGGAGCGCGTCATTCCGCGCGCCACGTTGTGGTCGATTGGGGCGGTTGCGCTGCTTTACTGGGGGCTGACGACAGTGGTGGTGATGGCCTTGCCCATGTCCAGCATTCTGCGCTCCCACGCCATCATCACGCGCGTTCTGACCGCCGCGGCGGGGTCAGGATGGGCCGACGCCGCCACGGTGCTCATTCTTATCGTGGGCATCGCTTCATTATTTGCCGGCATGCTGGGCTATTCCCGCGTCCCTTTCGCGGCCGCGCAGGACGGCAATTTCTTTGCATTGTTCGCACGCGTGCATCGCCGCCAGTTTCCCGCCGCCGCCGTGACGCTGACCGCGGTACTCGCCATGGGCGCGTGCCTGTTCCCGCTCAGTCGCATTATTGAATATCTGGTCGTGCTGCAGATTCTGATGAAGTTCCTGCCACAGATCGCCGCCCAGTTCGCTTTGCGCCGCAGCGGACTGCGCCTGCCCTTTCGCACGCCGCTGTTCCCCGCCACCACCCTCCTTGCGCTGTCAGGATGGCTGCTGATCCTGCTGGGCGCCAGCCGCGCCAGCCTGCTCACCGCTCTGGTTCTGGTGGTTTGCGGGATTCTGCTGTTTTTTCTCTGGGAAGCGGCAGAAAGACGGCGGCCGATCCCGGCGCCGGGCGAATAGGGCGCCCGTCAGCCCGCATCCCCATAAAATGATCAGGTGGCCAAACCCGTTCTGCTCATCGATGCCGACGACACGCTCTGGGAAAACAACATCTACTTCGAGCGCGTGATTGCCCATTTCATGTCCGCGCTCAACCATTCCCGGCTCCCGGCGGCGGAGATTCGCGGCCGTCTGAACGTGATCGAACGCGAGGCCATTCTCGCCCAGGGCTATGGCACGGCCAGCTTCGCCTCCGCCCTGCTCACCGCCTTTCAGGAAATGGCGGAAGAGCCACCCAGTGATGCGCAGTTGGAGGAGATTTTCTCGCTGGCCATGGCCATCATGCATGAACCGATCGACCTGCTCCCGGGCGTGGTCGATACCCTGGAGCGGCTTTCGAGCCGCTGCCGCCTGGTCATGTTCACCAAGGGCGACTACGCCGAACAGAGCAGCAAAATCCGCCGCTCCGGTCTGCGCCAGTACTTTGTGGCGGAAAAGGTGCTGCCGGAAAAGACGGCGCAGGTCTACCGGGAGGCGCAACGGGAATTTGCCGCGGGTGAGTTTCTCTGGATGGTCGGCAACAGCCCCAAGTCCGATATCAACCCCGCGTTTGAGGCCGGTCTGGGCACGGTGTTTATCCCCCACCCGCACACCTGGATACTGGAACACGAGCCGCTGCTGGAGGGAGTGCGCGAAGCTCCGACGTTTTTGCAACTGGAGCGCTTTGCCGACCTGCTCAATCACTTCTAGGCCACCCCCACGCACCAGCGGCGACCGACAAGCCTTTGCCCCACCTGTACTACCCCTCAGCCCACCTATCCACCCGCCTAAGCAAAACACCTGATTCGATGTACTTCATCGCAACGGCACACTAGGCCTATCCAAAACAGCTCTGGTTGACTCCTGCCGCAAGGGGAAGACCGGTGTGGGGGCCGGTTCTGTACAACTTTTATCGCAATCCGCGTCCGCTGCAGTGGCTGTTGGCCGCACTGTTGCTGGCTGCGCCGCTGCAAGCCGCCGCGCCTGCAACCGCCACATCCAACCCGGGCGATGTCGATGCCAGCAGCCACCTCCCGGCACGCCAACTGCGCCCAGCCACGATCCTGCAGGCACAAATGGATGCCCAGGTGCAAGCTACAACGCCTGAGCTACTCGATTTACGGAACGTCCCCGCCGTGCCGGATGCGTTGTCGCAGCAGCCGGTTGTCGAACTCTATCGCCTGCGCAGTGAGCGCATCGGCAATAACGGACTCTCCTACCAGGTCATTCAGCGCGTTTTCCGGATTCAGAACCAGGCCGGCGCCAACCTGTTTGGCGTAGACGATATCTGGTACGACGCGTCGCGCACCGAGTTTCACCTCTGGCGTCTGCAGGTGCACCACCTGGACGGCAGCATACAGAACGGCAGCGACGATGGCGACTCCAACCCGGAGTCGACTGGCAACCGCTCCCGCCGTCTGCGTTTCCCGCAGTTGCGGCCGGGTGATCTGATTGAAGTGATTTATGTGTTGACCCCGGTTCATCCCACCAGTTGGGCGGTGCTGGGCAACCACTACCTGGGCGATCTGTACGCGTTTCGTGGCACCTATCCGGTGCTGCGCGTTCGCTATGTCCTGCGCTCCTCGCGCCCCTTAGCGGTCACGCAGAGCCGCCTGGCGCCCCCGCAAGCGCGGCGCGCCAAAGACGGGGCCTACATCTGGACCTGGGAGGGTGGCCCCTATCAGCCCTGTTTCGTTGACAGCAACGGTCCTTCCATCACCGACCAATCTCCGTACGTGCAGGTCTCCAGTTTCAACACCTGGCCGAAACTGGCGCACTGGTACGAAGGCTGGCTGCAGCGGCGTTCCCAGTTGACGCCGGCATTGCGTCACGAGTTCCTGACACTGGTGCCGCCCCGCCGCAATCAGCGCGACACCGTCCGGGCGGTGTGGAACTATCTCTCCCAGCATCTTTCTTACCTGGGCGATGAAGACGCGGTGCACGCCTATGTGCCCCGCCAGGTGCAAAGCGTGCTGCAGGCGCAGCGCGGCGACTGCAAGGATGGCGCTCTGCTATTTTCGACTTGGCTGCGGGCGGAAGGCATACCCGCTGAAGTGGCCCTCGTGCGCACGCGCCGCATGGGACAGGTACTCAACGGCGCCGCCACCCTGGCAGCGTTTGATCACGCGGTGGTTTATCTGCCGCTCTGGAACACATGGCTGGACACCACCGCCCCCGAACTGCATTTCGGGGAATTGCCGTCCTCCGACCAGGGCGCCATGGCGCTGATCATCGCCGCTCCCAGCACGAGTTTGCGCCAGATTCCATTTGCAACGCCGCGCGACAACGACACGCAACGGACGGTGCGCCTTTACCGCCGCCACGGGGGCTGGCTGGCGGTGGGGGCCATTATCGTCCGTGGCGCCGATGCGCCCGGCATGCGCGAACAGTACGCTTCTCCCCAGGGGCGCCGCAATGAGTTCCGGCAGTGGCTGGACTACTACTTCCCCCAAGCCCGCGTCCTCGCTCTCCGCTACGGTCTGAGCGACGGCGGCAACACTGTTCATCTGGGCTTCCGCGCTTTTATTCCCGCTCACGGGGCCGCCATGACCGCGGCTTGGATTCGCCGCCAGTACGCCTCCAACCTGGCCAGCGAGCGGCTGCGCGATCAGGCGAAATTTCTGGATCTGCGTTGGCAATCGGAGCAGACGCTGCTTTTCCAGGTGGGCGCCGCACATTGCGCCGCGGCCAATAGCTGGAGTGAAAGCGCGCCCTTTGGCGCGATCCAGATCCGTAGCCAGTGCCAGCGCGGCTGGCTCCGCATTGACACCAACGTGGTACAGCAGGCGCTGCAGATCAGCCCCGATCAGTACCCCACCTTCCGCCGCTTCTGGCTACGCGCCGACCGCGAACTGGACCGGCCTTTGCCGCTGCAGCGCTAGGGAGGCGACGACCCTTCAGCCCCCGGCGGCACGGCCGCTTTTATTCCGCCCGCTTCGGGGTCCGGCCGGGGCTCGATGGCCTTCGGGGCTCCGCGCTCTACCAGAAGGAAGCGGCCGCGTTTCCATCGCAATTTCGCCCTCCATTTCCGTTCAACCGCCCGCGCGCCTTATCATTGATGAATGGACGAGGCCGCACAAATCCTGCTGGAGGCGAAGACGATCGCCGTGGTTGGCCTTTCCAGCGATGTTTCCCGCCCGGCCTTTGGCGTCAGCCAATACATGCAGCGGCAGGGTTACCGCATCATCCCCGTGCACCCCAGGGAAACCGAAGTGCTGGGCGAGAAAGCGTACGTCCGCCTGAGTGACATACCTATGCCTATCGATGTGGTGAACGTCTTCCGGCGCCCGGAAGCGGTGCCGCCAGTGGTCGATGAAGCCATTGCCGTCCATGCCAAAGCCGTCTGGCTTCAGGAAGGCATTTCCCATCCGGCAGCCGAAGCTAAGGCCCGCGAGGCCGGATTACGCGTTGTCGCCAACCGCTGCATTTACAAGGAACATGCCCGTCTGAGGAGCGGCGCCCGCTGATGTCAAGACCACGAAGACCGGAAATTAGCCTGGTCCGCCTGCGCCAATTCCTCAATCTTCACCAACGGCGCGCCTTTCTGGTTATCTCCATTGGAACCGGCGCGCTGGCCGGCTTTACCGCCGTCCTGTACCACATCTTCCTGGAATACCTATTCCACCATCTGTTCGCGCGGGTGAACTTGTTCAGCCATCGGGACTGGCGGGTGGTGGCGATTGTCACCGCTGGCGGTGTGGTGGCGGCGCTCATCCTGAACCTGCTGCCGGAGGCCCGGGGCAGCGGGGTGGCGCATACCAAAATCGCCGTGGTCGCGCGCGATGGATACATCCCGCTGCGCAGCACGCTCGGCAAGTTTTTTGCTTCTGGCATCGGCATTGGCTCGGGCCAGTCTATGGGCCCGGAAGGCCCGGCGCTGCACATTGGCGCAGGCATCGCCTCGCTGATCGGACGTCTGACATCACAGCCGAAAGAGCGCCTGCAACAACTCGTGCCGATTGGCGCTGCCGCCGGCTTGGCCGCCGTTTTTAACGCTCCCATCACCGCCGTCCTGTTCACGTTGGAAGAAATTGTCGGCGACCTCAATACTCCGCTACTCGGCTCCACGGTGGTGGCGGCGGTGGTCGCGGTGATTGTTTCGCGCTGGTTTCTGGGACCGGGCCCCTTATTTCATGTGCCCACCTTTGAAACCGGCGGCCCTTCGGAGCTGATCATTTTCGCCGTGCTGGGCGTGGTGGGAGGCGTGCTATCGGTCGCTTTCACTGAGGGCTTGCTGCGCGGCCGCGCGCGGCTGCTGCGCACGCGGCCCATCCTCCGCCGTTGGCTGCCGGTCAGCGGGGCGTTTGTGGTCGGGGTGATGGCCCTGGCCTTTCCCCAGATTCTCAGCGTCGGCTATGACACTGTGAACACAGTTCTGGACGGACACATGCTGCTGGGTGTGATGCTCTGGCTGGCGCTCTTCAAGATCGTCGCCACCGGCGTCTGCTACGCCACTGGAAACGCCGGCGGCGTCTTTGCGCCATCGCTCTACATGGGGGCCATGGTCGGCGGCAGCGTCGGGGCCATCGCTCATACGCTGTTTCCCGCCTCACAGCTCAGCAGCGTTGGCGCTTACGCCCTGATCGGCATGGGCACGATGTTCGCCGGAATCAACCGCACGCCCATGACCTCGATCTTCATGATTTTCGAGGTCACGCTGGATTACAACCTCATCCTGCCGCTGATGGTGGCCAACATGACCGCTTACGTGATCGCCGTGCGCATGCAGCATGAGGGCATTTACGAGGCGCTGGCCCGCCAGGACGGCATTGTGCTCCCCACGCACCGCAGCGAGGGGGTGCTGCGGCAACTCACCAACGCCGACGCCGTACCAGGCAGTTTTATCGCCTTCAGTGCCCAGGAGAGCGTGCGCGACGTCGCCGCCCGCGTTCAGGACTCCACCCAGCCGGTCTTCCCCGTGATGGACCGCGACCGCTTCGCTGGCACCGTCGCCGCCGCTCGCATCACCGAAGCCATCGCCTCGCATCGCGAAGAGGTCACCATGGGGGAACTGTCGGAGTGGGATGCGGAAATCCTGGTCTACCCCGATCAGTCGCTCTATCAATCACTCCAATTACTGGGCCAAGGCCATCCCGCCCTGGCCGTGGTCAGCCGCCTGGACTCGCGCGAGTTGGTGGGCATCATCACCACCCCTGATGTCATGCGCGCCCTGGGCTTCGCCTCGGGCGCGCAGCCTGCGGAACCCTCGCACGTCGAAGCGAAACTGTAGGGGGAAAGCATGAGAGCCCGCACTGGGAAATTCCCCATGCGGGCTCTGCTCAACATAGCGCGGGCCAGGAAGCGCCCCCTTTACCCGTTGCTGCGCACAAACTCCCGCATATATCCCACCAGGGCTTCTACTCCAACCAGCGGCATGGCGTTGTAAATCGATGCGCGAATGCCGCCTACATCGCGGTAGCCTTTCAGGAACTTCAGCCCCTGTTTGGCGGCGCCCTTGATGAACTGATCCGTGAGCTCTTCCGAGGGCAGCTTGAAGGTCACGTTCATGGTCGAGCGGTCCGCGGGCTGCGCCACCGGGCGGTAAAAGCCGCTGGAGCCGTCAATCGCGGCGTAGAGCAGTTCGGCCTTCTGGTTGTTTTCCTTTTCAACCGCCGCCACTCCGCCCTTTTCCTTCATCCACTCCAGCACCAGCCCGGTCACGTAAATCGCAAATGTGCTGGGAGTGTTCACCATCGACTTGGACTTGTCCAGCAGCGCATAGTTCAGTACGGGAGGCGTGCAGGGCAGCGCGCTGCCGAGTAGATCTTTTCGGACCGCGACTAGCGCCACGCCTGAAACCCCAAGATTTTTCTGCAGACCGGCGTAGAAGAGGCCAAAGCGCTGGAAATCAATCGTGCGGGAAAGAATCTCGGAGGTCATATCGCCCACCAGCACCAGCTTGCCCGTCTGCGGCAAACGGTTCCAGCGTGTGCCGTAGACGGTGTTATTGGTGGTGATGTGCAGATAGGCGGCATCTTCGGCCAGGCGCTCCGGATCGATTTCCGGGATACGGTCAAAGCCTTGCGCTTTGCTGCTGGCAATCACTTCGACGTCGCCATAAGGCGCGGCATCCTTGGCCGCCAGCGCGGAAAAGACGCCAGACTCGACGTAAAGCGCTTTGCGCGCCGCGCTTCGGCCGATCAGATTCATGGGAACGGCGGAAAACTGCAGGCGCGCACCACCGGTGACGAACAATACCGCGTAATCGTCTCCCACCCCGGTCAGTTCGCGAAAGGAGGCGATGGCGCGGTCCACCACCGCTTCAAACTCTTTGGAACGATGACTGATCTCCACCACCGAGGCGCCAATACCCTGGAAATTTAAAAACTCCTCCTGAATGCGCTGCATTACCGGTTCCGGCAGCATGGCCGGACCGGCGCCGAAGTTGAAAATGCGCTGCTTGCCGGAGGCAACCGCGCTCTGGCTGGAGGTCAGTGTCGCTGTCATGAATTGTCCCGAAATAAGTTCCCCGTGGGGGTGGCGCCCCATCTCAACAGCGGCTTGACGACTCGGCGGACGGCCCGGCGGACGGCCCGGCGCTGGATGAGATCAGTACCACTATGTATTTTAGAGCCCCTTACCGAGGGCATGCCAAGCAATGGCGTCGATATCCAGCTCAAGTGGCAAACGGCGCGGCGCGGTGGAGAAGCTGGCTACTATAATGGAATGAGGTGCATCCCATTCCCCCGGCCATGACTTCTCGCCTGTATGAAGCGACGCTGCACCTTTGTACACTAGGCGTCGCCGGCGTCCTGGTTTGGCGTGTGGTGGAGTTGCGCCGCGGCATTCCTACCTGGAAGCGCTTCGTCAACGAAATCATTTGGAGCGCGATCCCCTTGCTGGTGTTGTTGTACCTGGAAGTCCGCCGCTAGCGGCCTGCCCGGCGACTACCGATCGGGCCCGGGCACGCGCTTCCGTTGGGCACGTTTGGAGAGTGCTTAAACTTCCCTATCCGCGTTTCACCGCCTGCCGCGTCCGCGAACATGCGAAAATAGGAAAAGTCCCCATGTCAGCGTCTTCTCACCCCAGCGGCGTTACCCCCATACGCCCATCGTATGGGCCCGCTCCCATACCACCGGGACGTGGCGGGCTGAACCGCCGCGCCAACCAGATCGTCGCGTGCTGGGATTTGACCAAGCCGCGTGTCACATTGCTGGTCATTCTTACCGCGCTGGCCGCCTACTTCGCCGCCGGAGCGCAGCCGCACGGCGCCGCCTATGTTGTTTCATTGACGATTGGCATTGGCGTGCTCGCCGGAGGAACGGCCGCCCTCAACCAAGTCTGGGAACGCGAAGCTGACGGGCTCATGCGCCGCGCCGCGATCCGCCCGCTGCCCTCGGGACGCATGCTGACGCCACCCGCCCTCATGTTCGGGCTGCTAATGGTGAGCGCGGGCCTTTGGCTTCTCTTCAAGGAGACGAACCACCTCACCGGTTGGCTGGGCGTGGCCACTTCGCTGGTTTATCTGTTGGCGTACACGCCGCTGAAGTACCGTTCGCCACTCAGCACGGTCATTGGGGCCTTTCCCGGCGCCAGCCCGCTGCTCATGGGCTGGGCGGCGGCGCGCAACCACCTCGATGCTGGCGCCTGGGTGCTGTTTGGTATTCAGTTCCTCTGGCAGTTTCCCCACTTCCTGGCGATTGCGCGTTTATACCAGGAAGACTACGAACGCGCCGGTATCCGCATGCTGCCGGTGGTGGACCCCAACGGCGCGGAAACCGGCCGTCAGATGATTCTTTACGCGCTGGCGCTGCTGCCGGTGAGCCTGATCCCCACGCTGGTGGGTATTGCCGGCCCGGTGTATGCGGTGGGAGCGTTGCTGCTGGGAGTGGGATACCTGGCGTACAGCGTTCAGGCCGCGCGCCGCCACGACCGTGGCAGCGCGCTCCGTCTGCTGAAAGCGTCGGTCATTTATTTGCCGCTGGTCTTCATCCTGATGATCGCCGACCACGCGCGACCGGTGTACGCTAAGGGGCAACCATTGCACCAGGTCATTCCCTTACACCGGCGCTAGCCAATCGAGCGGCGCAGGGACTATGGGTACACGATGATGGTCGGATCGACCCTTTCGCCGTCGATTGTCACATTGTATGTGTAATGGGTGGGAGGATTGGTGCCAGCGGCGGTGACTTGGGCCACTGGAGACGACCCGCCCAAATTCCCACTGTAATGCATTTGTCCGTGGTCCAAAGGGCTTCCGGGATGCGCATCAAAATCAACGGAGAACACCGGTTGCGCACTGGGGCCATTGCCCGCCGACCACTGCAGTGCGCTTCCGGAAGGAACGGTAACCTCTTTGGGTGAAACCACCCATCTGCTTCCGCTGTTGTCATATTGAATATTGATCGTTGTTGTTGGCATAGCTTTGTCTTTCAACTAATGCCCGGGTACATATGGGCAAGCTTTTTGTAGCGACGGTCCGAACGCAACGTCTCCAACTCCGGAGCGCCCTTGACAACGGTTTGTGAATAACCACCGGCCAGGGCGCGATGCAGATACAAAAAAGCTTTGGTTTTATCTCCGGCCATGGCGTAGACCAGAGCCGCGTTGTAAAACACGCTGGGCGTCTGCAACTTTTCCTGTAAAGCCTTAACAATCTCCTGCCGCGCCCGCGCCATCTGCCCCGCCTTAGCCCAGTCCACGGCAACGTGCGCGCGAAAAGTGAAATCGGTGCGGTACTTCGTCGAAACCTCGCCCAGGTGGGCCGCCTGAGCATAGGCGTTTCTGGCCTCTGCATCCCGGCGCAATGCCAGCAGTGCGTCACCAAGGTTGCGCCACTCACCAGGATCGCCGGGATCAATGGCGAGGGCCTTTCGGTAATTGTGTTCCGCTCTGCGGTAGTGGTGTTCGAAGAAATATGCTGTTCCAAGGTCGTTGTAAGGAACGATCCCAGGTTGCAACTCCAAGGACTGCCGAAATGCCGTTTCGGCATCATGGAAATCACCCTGAGCCAGATACATTGCACCCATATTCGCCGGCGGCTCGGGATTGTCAGGGGCAAGCTGGCCGGCCGCCTGAAACATCTTGAGAGCATCGGCGTATTTGGCGTGGTGAAAGTAGAAGACGCCCATCTCGGTGTAGGCGTACCAGTCCTCGGGCCTCTGCTGCAGGCCCTCTTTAAGGGTCGCCTCCGCATCCAGGGCGTCCCCGGATTTGTCGTAGGCCAACGCCAAGGCTTGCCGTAGGTCGTTAAGATCGGGACTGAGCTGCAGGGCCTTCTTGAAATACTCAATCGCGCTCGTATAGTCGCTCTGGTCCAGCGCCACGTTCCCTTGCGCCGCGTACACCTCTCCGGAATCGCCGCCCCACTGCTGGGCTTGCTGGGCGGCGTCCGCCGCCGACTTCACCAGCGCGGGATCGTTGGTGTACTGATCCAAGCGGCTGTAGGCCAGCGACAATCCGGCATAGGCACTGGCAAAATGGGCATCTTTGGCGAGCGCACTTTGAAACAGGGTGATGGCGCGCTTGAGGTCGGCCGGCTGCGCGCGCTGCAGGTAACCTTCCGCCTCTTCGTAATATTCGTAGGCGCCGGGTTCGAGAGTGGAACCTGGACTGTTGAGGGCGATTGCCGGCAACGAAAGCCCCAGCAGATTGGCTGCCTGGGTCAGTGAGCGGGTTTGCAACTGGCGCAGCTGATCGTTGGAGACCGTGACATCGCCGCTGCGCACCACTTCCTGGGTCCTGGCATTCTCCAGCGCCAGATGCAACCGCACCAGCCCTGGGAAGCGGATCAGGTTTCCGGTGAGCAGCAGGTTCACGCCCTGCGCGCGCGCCAGATCGCTTTGCTTGTGTCCCGGCTTGAGCGCGTGCTGCGGCAACACCCAAATCGAGTGGTCCACCCCCTCGGCACGCGTCAACTGTTCATGCAGCGAACTGGTCAAGCCCTCGCAGAAGGCCTGGTCACTGGCATTTTGGCTGGTGGTGGTGAACGGCAGGATGGCGAGCCGTTTTTGCGTGGGCAGTTGAAGTTCCGTGTTGCGGTGATAACGCCACAACAGCCCCGCGGAGGCGGTCAGCAGCGCCGCGGCGGCCATTGCCGCCACGCCAACCAGCCAGCGCCGCTTGCGCTCGCGCATTTTGCGCGCCGTGTCGTGCTCAATGAAAGCTTGCCGCGCCGCGTGCAACTCCGGATTGTCCGCTCCTGGCTCTCCCAACTCGGCCAGCACCGCCAGCGCCGATGCGGGGCGTTCCGCCGCATCGCGCTTCAGGCAATGCAGAACCGCGTCGTTCCAGGTCTGGGGCAGGTTGGGGGCGTACTGCCGGGGAGGCGCGGGATCTTCCGTCAGGCGGCGCAGCGCGGAGATCCACACCGACTCATCCTGAAAGGGCAGGCAGCCGCAACTGAGTTCGTAGAGGATCACGCCGAGCGCGTAGATATCAGTCGCGGGCGAAAGCGGCCCCCGCTCAATCTGCTCCGGCGCCATATAGGCCGGTGTTCCCATCAGCTCCAGCGACTGAGTGGCGAAAGCCTGCTGCTTGTCCTGTTCCGGGCTGAGGACGCGCGCCAAGCCGAAATCGGTGATCACCGCCCGAGACTGCTTGCCTTGGCCGACCAGCATGATATTGCCGCTCTTGAGGTCGCGATGCAGGATGCCCACATCATGGGCCGCCTGCAGTCCCAAACAGAGATCGCGGGCAATTGCCGCCGCTTCCGCCAACTCCATGGGACGCCCCGAGCGCAGCCGCTTGGACAGCGTCTCGCCCTGCAGTAACTCCATGGTCAAGCATGTGAAGGTCTCTTCGTTATCGCCGGCGGACTCGCCCGGATGCCGCGCGATGTCATAAACACGGCAGACGCTGGGGTGCGTCACCCTGCGCGCCAATTGCACTTCCCGCGTGAAGCGCGCGCGTGCGACCGGGGTGGCCAGTTTGCCCGGCGTAATCACTTTGAGAGCGATGTCTTCCTGGAGCGCGGTATCAAAGGCGGCATAAACCTGCCCCATGCCGCCCTGCCCCAAAAAGCGGTGAATGCGATAACGGGCCGCAACCAGTTGGCCCTGCAGCAAAACAGGCGCGGTGGCAGCAACGTTGACCGGGGGCGGCGGCGCACTCGCATCCTGCTCCAGAAATCCCTCCGAAGCCGCGTGATGCGCCAGCAACTCGCTCAGCTCGCGCGACAGCTCGGGATCATCCTGTTGGAGTACGGCCAGCAGCGCCGCGCGTTCCGCCGGCGTCTGCTGCAGCGCGTTGTCAAACAGCTCCTTGAGCTGCGTCCAGCGTTCCGGCGTCATGCGTTGGCCGCCGCCTGCTCGAAAGGTCCGGAACTGAGTTGCCGGTGCAGCCAGGCACGCGCCATGCTGAACTCGCGCTTTACGGTGGCAGGCGACAGGCGCAGAACCTCGGCCGTCTCCTCCACGCTCAAGCCGCAGAAAAAGCGCAGTTCGACGATACGGCACTGGCGCGCGTCACAGGCGGCAAGCTTTTCCAGGGCGCGATCCAGCAACAGCAGGTTCTCATCATGGCCTGGCGCGAACAGGCTCAGGTCTTCGAGCGGAATGCGCACCGCCAAGCCACCGCGCTTTTCCGCGCGCCGCCCGCGAGCGTGATCCACCAGGATGCGCCGCATGGTCTGGGCCGCCGCGCAAAAGAAGTGGTTGCGATCGTGCCAGCTCGAGGCCGGCGTTTCAGCCGCGCTCTCGCGCGCCCCTCCCGCCAGTCGCACGTACGCCTCGTGGACCAGAGCGGTAGGTTGCAGGGTGTGTCCCTGACGCTCCGCAGACATATAGTAGGCCGCGAGGCGGCGCAGTTCCTGGTAAACCAGAGGAAACAGTTGCTCCACTTCTGGTCCGCCTTCCTGGAGGCGGCCCAGTAAATAGGTCAACTCGGGTTCGCAGGCATCCGCCATTCGTTCGCCTTCCGCCCGCCTGGCCAACACACGGGTCCAGGGCCGGGGCCCATGAGCACTCTTTCACTCACTCGCGGGCACTCACTCGCTGGCACTCAATCGCTGGCACTCGCCCGCGGCGCCGTTGCGCGTCCATTCAGTTAATGACTCAGGATGACCGCATTATAGACGTTCCAGAGGAAAGCGCAACGGCTATTTATCCCCGCCGCACAAGCGTTCTGGCGGGGCAGCGGGAGTCCCCATTTTTTTTAACGGTTTTATGAGCCCTTTTCCCCTCCGCCTGCGCTTACTGGGTTGAAGAGGGGACAAGCGGGTTCCCCAGGGAATGCTGAGGTCGGACGAGGTTGCCCGCCACCGCAACCACGCCGCTCCCAGGCGAGAACCCGCCCCTCTTGAAAGGGATCTATGAGTCTGGTCTTCAGCCCTGCGTTCCACGACGAGGAACGCCCCAATACTGCCAACCGGCTGGCGGGCAAACTCCTCACCATCAGCGACTCGCGCCACTGGGCGCCCCCGGTGGGGCGGGTGGCAGAGAGTGCGTCCCATGAACCGCGCTTCACGCCCAAGCTCGGTCTTCCCGAGTTGTTCTTGCGCCCCAATCTGGGCTGGCGCGAGGAACGGCTGCCCTTCACCGGAATTCCACAGAGCTGCCCGGATATCATTCCATTGCCCTTTGGCGAGGACCCCAGCCGCTACCGTTTAAGTGACCCTGGCACGCGGGGGGTTGACCCCGCAGTGCGCATCTCACGTGCTCAGCGGCAGCATATTTACGTGCGCGCCTGGACGCATTGCCCCACCCGCTGCGAAGCCCTGGTACAGCTCTTTAGCTGCCCCGGTCAGCTTATTGCGTGGCCCTCGCTCTGGCGCAAGCGCCGCCTGACAGCCGCGTCCGAAAACGCTCAGCCTTACGCGCACATGGCCTCCAGTGCTTACGAGGTTGCCCTCACCGGCGAGCCTTTTCTTTACGAGCCCTCGGAGCTGGAATGCGCCAGCGACCACCAGACCTATGTTGCGTTGCTGGCCTCGCGGCACAGCCCCGAACCGCTGCCCTATCAGCCGTTTGTCACGTATGAACGCATGGCCGCCTTGGTCAACAACACCCATTCCATCGGCTGGCGCAATGTCCACATGGTGGAACCGGAAAAGCGTGACCGGTGGAGCTATCGCACCCAACTCAGCATTCCGCACAACGTTCCCCCCGGCGTCTTCCATATTTTTCTGGAGGGCGACCAGCTCACCACCGGCGCCGAAGTGGCGTTCGAATGCGAAACGCGTCAGGAACTCGGTGTACCGCTCAAGCTGGACTGGACGCGCATTGGCAGCCCCGATCAGATTCAGGGCGTCAGCGTCACCTTGCCCCCCGGCTTTCAGGGAACGATCACCACGCACTATCGCGGGAATGGCGTGGTCAACCGCCCCGGCGCCTCGCTGCGCCTGCGCGCCGATATGGAAGCTGGCAGCCGTCCCTGGCTGCTCCGCCTGGTGCAACCGGAACACGCCAAACGCCTGTGGAAAGGCCTCAAGGACCGCCCGGTCTTCCCCGTCTCCCTGGGCAGCGTCGAGTACCGGTTCTAAACCGTCTGATCCCTAACTTGACCAGCAGCCTTGGAAATACAGAGCACCTCAGCGCGCCAACGCTGCCTCGCTTCACCCCAAGTTGCCGTTTCCGCAAGCAAGAACGCGGCTTCTTGTGCCCCCAAAAAAAGGGGCGCCCTCCCAAAAAGGCGCCCCTTTCACGACTGCAAACGTTGATCCAGTTCCTATTGCACCGTCAGCGTCAGGTTTTGCTGATGGCTTGCCGTACCTGAGGTCGCAGTCACAGTGAGTGTGTAGGTGCCCGCGGGTGTTCCGGGGTTGCCGCCTCCCCCACCCCCACCGGTGCTGCCTCCACCACCGCAGGCGGCCAACGCTCCGCTGCCCAACAGAATGAGCAACAGCGCGGTCGTGGGCGCCCATGCCCAGCCAGTCTGGGCTCGCGCCACCCGGATCAACAGCAACAGCAAACCACATGTGGTAAACAGCAACAGCAGCACGCGCCCACCCGGACTCCCCAGACTGGGCGGCATAAACAGGGAGCTGCTTGCCGTCGTCTTCACCGTCACGGTCACATCCGCGACGGTCGAACCCGCCGGAACGCTGGTGGGACTCACCGTGCATGTCGTCAGCGCGGGCGCATTCGTGCAAGTGAATGAGACAGTGCCACTGAAACCACTCAGCCCCTGAATGGCCAAGTTGTAAGTGGCCTGTTGCCCCGGCGAAATCGTCGCCGAGGTCGAACTGCCACTCGCCGCCGCAATGCTGAAGTCCTGAATCGTCGCGCTGGCGCTGGCGGTCTGGGTATCCGTTCCGCTGGTTCCGCTGACCGTCACGGTGTTGCTACCCGCCACCAGTACCGAGGGGTCAACGGTAACGGTGGCCGTGGTGCCCGGCGTGATGCTGGCCGGCGAGATGGTGCACTTGGAACTTGGCTGGGTGCAGGTGAGATTGACCCTCCCAGTGAATCCGCCCTGCCCCGTCAGACTGACAGTGAGGGTCAAGGGATTACCCGCGGCCTGGGTTGTTGTCGCTGGCGTTAACGCCAGGCTAAAGTCTTGATAGACCAGCGTCGTACTGGCGGTGTGTGTCAAGCCACCCGAGGTGGCGGCCACGGAAACGTTGTTATTGCCGAGCGCCAGTCCGGCGCCGCTCAAAATCACGCTGGCGCTTTGTCCCGGCGCCACGCTGGAAGGACTCACCAGACAGCCGCTTGCCGGAGTGGTGCAGCTCAAGTTGATGCTGGAGCTGAAACTGCCCACTGCGGCGGTGTTCAGCGTCAGGGTGGCGCTGCCGCCCCCAACCACAGTGATCGTGCTATTGGCAAAGCTGGCGCTGAAATCCCCCTCGGTCACGGTAGCGCTTGCGGTCGCCGTTTGCGCTCCCACCGTGCCCACCACCGTAATCGTCGTGCTGCCCGATCCCAGCGCCGAGGCGGCAAGGGTGACTGTCGCGCTCTGTCCTGGGTTCACCGTCGCCGGAGTTACTGTGCAGCCGCTGACCGGTGTCGTACAGGTCAAATTGATAGGACTGGTAAACCCAGTCACCGCCGATGTGTTCACAGTCAGGCTGGCGCCAGTGCCAGCTGTGACGCTCTGTGTTGCGGGCGTTAAGCTCACGCCATAGTTCGGAACCACCACCGACCCGCTGGCCTGTTGCTGCGTGGATCCATCCGTGCCGAGAACCGTGACCGTATTCGTGCCTCCCACAACATCCGCGGCGGCAATGGAGACGGTGGTGCTCTGCCCCGGATTCAAGGTGGTCTGTGCCAAACTGCAGCCTGCGGCGGGAGTCTGACAGGTGAGGGTAATCGGCGCACTGTCGCCATTAAACGCCTGCGTCCCCAAGGTGAAGGTCAAGCTGTTCCCCGGGACCACCGTGCTGGGCGCCGTCACCTTGAGAGTGAAGTACGGCACGGCGATCGCGGCCGCTTCCCAGGCGCCGCGGCCGTGGGTCGCCGCCACCAACTCGCGCGTGCCGGAGAGGGAAGTGAGCGTGAGGGAAACCACGGGCGCATCGGGCAGACCGCTGGCCAGTTGCTGCCAGGTCTCACCGCTGATGCCGCCATCGGTGGCGACAAACACGCCCACGTCGGTGGCTACATAGATCGTATTGGTCGCCAGCGGATCCACGAGTAACGAGTTCACCGGGGCATCCGGCAGATTGCCGGTGATATTCGTCCAGGAGCTGCCACCGTCCGAGGTCTTAAAAACGTGAGGAGTGCCAAACCCCTGCAGTCCCACAAAGGCCGTCTGGGAATTACTGGGATCCACCGCGACCGCCGCCAACAGAGCCTTCGTCGGAATCGGCGATTTCTCCACCTGGGTCCAGGTGGCGCCCTGCGTGTTGATTGGTGAAACCGCCACGTTTCCGTCGCTGGTCACCACCCAGGTGGTCCCGGCGCTATCTGTCCCGAGAGAAACACCGGTAATGTAGTCATTATTAGAGGCGCAGGTCCCGGTTCCGCTGCCACCGTTGGTCAGGTCGGGGCTGATCGGCGTCCAACCCGCTCCCGCGCTGGCGGGCGCTTCCGGGCCCATCCATACGCGACAGGTGCCCAGCAGAACGCTGGCCTTGGCGGGGTAGAGCGTAAAGGGAAGGTAGAATTGCCCGGCATCGGGGATTGTGGTGCTATCCACAACGTCGTTGGTAATGTTTGCCAACGATGCCTGTCCGATACTGGAGAAGCTGAAAAGATTTACCCCGGTGTATTCGCTCAGAGCCAGGTTCGATAAGGCGTCCACTCCGGTGTATCCGCCGTCGCCGAGATAGACGCGCGTCCAGGTGGTACTTCCGGTGGTGACCTCAGTGCCGTTATCCTGTGAGCCGCCGATAAAACTGCCTGCATTGACGGCGTCGGCCGACACCGAGGTGAATTGAATATTACCCAGCGTTTGGTTGAGGTTGGTCCAGCTCGGGGTTGTGCTCAAATTGTGCAGGACCCAGACGCCACCATCGTTACCTACGTAAACCGTATTGGCGTCGACCACGCCATAGGCGTGCTGATCCGAGTGCACCAGTCCGGCGGTATTGCCGTAGGCATTGGTAACGTTCGTCCAACTCGTGGTCATGCCGTTGGCCGCGGCCGTGTCCCAGACGTCAAGGCCGGCAACCACCAGCTCGTTCGAACTGGACGGAGCCGCCACATAGATGTCATATAAACCCTGGCAGTTCGGGGCGCTCGGGGCGCCTTCACAAAAGAGGGGGTTGGGCATGGGTGGGCTGTCCACTGTATCCACAGGCAGATTGATGGGCGTGAAGGTGTTGCCTCCGTCAGTCGACTGCACCAGTCCCGTATCGCAATTGCTCCCCGTGGAAGACGTGCACGGCGTGGGTTGCGCCGGTGTGCCGGAAGCGTCGGAGATCAGCGCGTAAAGCGTGCCGCCACGTGTGGCCAGCGAGGCACGCACAAAGTAAGGCACGCCACTCGCGTCGGTGGTGTTGGCGGGTTTGTTATAAAACGGGGAGCTCACCGCGCTCCACGTCTGCCCATGGTCGGTGGAAACGAGGATTCCCCCACCCACCACCGCGGCGTAGTAGCGCTGGTTGACCGGATCGTAGACCAGATCGGAAATTCCGATGGAATTGGGGCTGTTTGCCGGATAAACCCTGCTCCAGTTAAGTCCACCATCGCTGGAGCGGTAAATGCCGCCTTGAGGTGTGGTGCTGAGGCCGCTGTTGCAGCACGTAAACTGCGAATTGGCGGCCAGAATCACGCCCGGCGCGTCCACCAGAATGCGGGAAAAACCAGTTCCCATGAAGTTTTCCGCGCCAGCGTCCGCGGAACTCGCCAGGGTCCAGGTGTTTCCGCCGTCGCTGCTTTTCAAAATGCCGACGCCGTAATAGGAGTCGCCACTGAACTCCGGCTCGCCGGTGCCGACATAGATGGTCGCGGGATTGGTCGAGGTATCCAAGCCGATGGCGCCAACCGCCAGCGATTCGGTGTTGTCGCTGATGGGCGTGAACGACGGATTCGCGGCAAGGGCGTTGGTGGACTTCCAAACGCCGCCAAACGCCGCCCCGACATAAACCGTGTTTCCGGTGGGGTCATTCTGCAGGTCCACCGCGATCGCGGTGACTCGTCCGGAGAGATAGCCGTAGTCCTGCTGCGGAGTTCCCTGGTAGGTTGATCCCGTGGAATTGAGCGGGTGCGGGCCCAGTTCCGTCCAGTTGCCCGAAGTGGGCAGCGGCGCGCTATTGAACATGCTGAAGGCGCGTGCGCTTTGCCTCACAAACGGCAGCCGCGCGCGCTGCTGCAGCGCCTCGATCAGATGCTGTGCTGGAGTGAGGCTGTCGTGCGACTGCCGCCCGGAGGCAAACCAAGCCTCTTCCTGCTTCCTCAACTGCCCCGGGCGGGGCGCCGCAGTCTGTTGCGCCAGGGAAATACAAGGGAAAAGGGCGGCCACGCCCAAGCCCAGGCAAAGCAAGCGAACGGATTTCATATAGGTATGTGGCCGCTATTAGACCACGAGAGACATACGATTCGCCAAGAAAATCTTTTATATCCCCTGCAGTGACCGCCTCCACTCAGAAACGCGCGCCCAACCCCTACATAAAAAAAGCAGCGGCTCCCCAGGAGCTGCTGCTTTTCATCTAGTCATTCAGGCTTTTTAAACTAATCCCAGAGTGGCTACTCCACGCTGGTGCGAGGCTTCGGCTTGCGTTTCTTTTTAACCTCCGTTGCCGCCACCCAGAACGGCACGGCCGTCCGCGTAGCCGCCGGTCTCGGTTCATGCGAGCGTCCCGCAAGTTTTGGCGTGCTCCCCGGCCTGGCGGGAATTCTCCGGCGCTCCCCAGCCGGAAGCGGCTTATTGCCCCGCTTCTCGCCTCGAAGGCTCGCATCCGTGCGGGAATCGGCTCCGCCACGCTGGGCGCCTTTGGACGCGCCGCCGCGCCGTTCCTCAGCCCGGGCGCCCAATGCAGACCATGGCGTTTCTCGTCCCGAGCCTGCGGCGTTGGAGAAGTTCTTCTTCCAAAAGCGCTGTTTTGGCGCTTTTTGGAATTGTGGAGGCGCCAGTTCAGAAGTTCGCAACCCCTGTTGCCGCCGTAATTCACTGGCCTGCGCCTCCAGGCCGCGGGCGGCCAGCTCAGACTGTTTCTCCCAATGCTCCCGCCGCGGTTGCACCTCGCGCCGGATCTCAGACAATCCCTGGCGAGGGGCATCGCCTTGCCGCCGCGGCCTGTGTGGTCTTCCTGCGCGCTGTTCCCGGCCAAAGGCAGAGTCCGGATGGGAACTCCGGCCTTGGGAGGCTCTGGCGGAACGCGAAACAAACTCCCGTTTCGGCGGCGCCACCGTCTTGCGCGCCTCGTCTGTCTGCCGCCATTCCATGCGGATGCCCAGCCTGCGTTCCAGGCGCGACAGATGCTGGCGTTCACCTTGCTGAAACAAACTGGAGGCCAGGCCGCTGGCGCCGGCCCGGCCGGTCCGCCCGATACGATGAATAAAGTCTTCGGGCGCTTCCGGTAAATCGAAGTTAATCACATGAGCGATGTTTTCCACGTGAATACCGCGCGCCACCACGTCGGTGGCCACTAGCACCCGCACCCGGCCCTGCTGGAATTGACTGAGCGCGGCGCTGCGCTGCGACTGGGACCGGTCCCCATGAATGCTGGCCGCCCCCACGCCGCTGGCGTTGAGCCGCTGCGCAAGCCGCTCGGTGCCATGTTTGGTGCGTGCAAAGATCAGGCTGCGCCCTGTATCCTGCCGCAGCAGTTCCATCAGCGCCTCGTGCTTATCCCCAGCCGTGACTTCGATGGCGCGCATGTGCACGTTTTCCGCCGGTTTCAGTGTCGAGCCGATTGCCACCCGCACGGGCGCCTTCATATGCTGATCCACCAGGGAAACCACCTGCTCTTCCAGGGTGGCCGAGAAGCATAGCGTTTGCCGCTGCGCCGGAAGCGCCGCGACAATGGCGCGGATGGCGGGCATGAAGCCCATATCGCACATACGATCCGCTTCGTCCAGCACCAGCACGCGCAGGTTCTCAAAGGTCACCAGTTTGCGGTTCAAAAAGTCCTGCAGCCGCCCCGGGGTCGCAATCACGACACGCGCGCGCGGCCGGACCGCGGGCGCGCCAAAACCGGAGCCCCGTGGAACGCGGTTGCGGAAGCCGCGCTGAAAGGCCGCGACGCCCCGGAGGGCCTGCAATTGCGGCCCTTCCGACAGTCCCCCGGTCACCAGCGCCGCGGCCGGCTGGCCGCCTCGCAACTGGTCGTATTGTTCGGCTACTTGCATCGCCAGCTCACGGGTTGGAACCAGCACCAGCGCGACGACCGCCGAACTCTCCTTGGCGGCCACCGCCGCTTCCGTGTGGAGTTGCTGCAGGATAGGCAGCAGAAAGGCCAGGGTCTTGCCGGTGCCGGTTTGCGCGGTCGCCAGGACATCAACGCCCGCCAGGGCGTGGGGAATGGCTTGCGCCTGTACCGGAGTAGGGGTTGCAAAGCCGTACTTTTGCAGGCGTTCCTGAATTGGGGCGGCTAAAGTGAGTTCGCTGAATCGTTCCATCATGCTGTTCCTGGTTCGTTGGTTGTGTCGAGAATGTCATTTCCGGGCCGCGGCACTCCCTGAGGCCAAGTGTTTTCCTGGCACATTGAGAGCTGCCGTGCTTGCCTGGCCCGTAATCATCATCACGGCCGTCAGCTCAACGCGGCCCGGTGCTGTTCAAGCCAGGCGCAGGAGCTTATTTCCATGCTTAAGCCATGCGCGGGCAAACACGCGGATGGCCGCTACGCCAACACGAACGGGAGGGGAAAGAATCTCAGAACACGAAGGAACGGAGGGATCGAACCACAAGGCCGGAAGTCAGGCGTGGAACTCAAGTATAGCAGAGGTCCGGGGTAGAGGAAGCGGAAGAACAAGGTGCGCCCGATGCTGGCGAAGAGGTCAGCCTCAAGGCGGGCGTAGCTGGCTTGGCTTTGTATCGCAACCTGTGGATGGAAAGCGCGCGCCAGGCCGTTGCCTCAGACAAGTCAGTAAGGCTCCGGCAGTTGGCGGCGCCGGTCACGGCCAACTGCCGGCCACCACTCATTTGCCGCGCGCGGGCGGCTGGGCCGCGGGCTTGGTCATCTCCATCGCCCAGATGGCTCCGGGGCGCATATACAGCTCGGCCCGGTAGTCGCCGTGCTCATCCCAGGCCTCCGGGGTGCGGAACCAGTAGCCGCGGTGATACACGACGTTGTAGATGCCATAGGCGGTCTGAAATGCCTGCTTCTCCATACCTTCGGCGCGCATGAACGAAGCCAGTCCCAGGGTGACCCCGGTCCAGACCTCATGGATCTGCTCATTGCTGAACAGCAACTGGCCGCTGGGGTCGATGCCGTTGATGGCCCCCATCTGCCCATTGTTGAAATCCATAACGTTGAGCCGGTAAATGGTGCGCAACGCTTTGTCCACATCCGCCTTGGGCACCAGATAACCCAACCCGGTGAGGTCCGCGTACCACTGACCGCAGAGCTGGTCCGCCATCACGTTGTTGCGGTAGGGGCTGCCGGTGTCGAACTCGAAATAGCTGCCGTTCCACAACTTCGCGACAAAGGTCTTCTGTCCCTTGAGGAACGCCGCATGGTAGGCCTGCGCCTGGGCTGGGTAACCCAGCGTCCGCGCCATCTCCTCGGAGGCGCGCAACGCCGCCAGCCAGAGGCTGTCGCAATAGGCGCTATCGCCACGCATAGGCCACACATCATAGGTCTGGTCCGGCACCCCGTCGTTTTGCAGCAGGCCATCGTGCAGCCGGTCAAAACGTTTCAGGTAGTTCATGGCCATAACCACCGACCTCCAGTTGTAGCGCAGGAAGGCCCGGTCGGTCCTGCCGGTGAGGGCGTAGTCGCGCCAGACCTGCAGGACGTACTTGGTGTTGAGGTCTTTCCAGATGTTGACGTCCTGCCAGTTGTAGTTATTGAACTGCACCAGCGGCGCCTCTTCCGGACTGCCGAGATCGTGGGGCAGGGCGCCGGGATTCTTGCGCGTCGCCAGCTTATGGTTCCAGCCAATGCGCCGGATGGTGCTCAGGTTCTGCGGCACACTGTCGGCGAAGGCACGAATCGCCGATTTGTCCAGGCGCGGCCACCACTTAATCAGTGGCATCGACCCATAAAAGCGAACGTCCAGGGTGTCATAGTACGGGTAGTCGAAGCACTCCATGTAGGAGAACTTGTCCAGCGCCGGGTTGGCGTAGGGCGCGCGGTGATACTGCCCATCGGTCCACAACGTGCCGCCATCCGCCAGATAGTACATCTCGTTGAACAACATGCCGCGATACCAGGCGGGCGTGCTGCTGTCGGCAATATAAGGTTGCTGCCAGCGGTCAATCGCCGCGCTCCAGGCGGCGTCGTGCAGCAGACCCGCGCGGGCAATGGCCCAGGCATTGGTGCCGCCGCGGCCGAAATAGCGGGTGTACTCGCGGTACCAGCGCGCCCCATGGCCAAACTGCGCCAGCGGCAGGTCCCACGAGAGCACCATGGGAACCACGCGCGTCTGACCTGGCTGCAACTCCACGGTAATCGCCAGCGCGCCGGCGATTTGGCCGCCACTCGATGTCCAGTCCTGGCTGGCCGGCTCCTGCGTCAAGGTACCGGTTCTGGAGAAGGTGTCCCAAATCGCGCGTCCGTCGCCCCCCGCCGAGTAGGTCGAGTGTGTGGTGACCTGCACACCCGGCTGCTGCAGCGTGGCAATCGCGTACTGGCCATCCCAGTCCTGCCGCACCGGGCCGGTGCGGCGCCGGTCAAAGACAATGCCGATCATTTTGCCGCCCGGCAGCATCTGCGACTGCACCCGGTTATAGTCATCCATCGAGTGATCGTCGAGTCTGGCACTGAAATCGCGGAACCAGCCCACCATATTGGTCCACGAAAACAGCACGCCCACCGTCACCGGCTTGTTACCAGGGTTGTGCAGCGTCCAGTTGTACAGCGCCACGGGGTAGCTGGTCGCGCGGTAGTTATTGGGCAGAATCGGCGAAAACTGTTCCACCGTCGCCACAATAGGCAGCTTGGGATTCTTGTAGCGAAACCACGACTTGGGGTACAGCGCGTGATAGATGCCGCCACCCTTCGGGTAATTCCAATTCCAGGCCTTCAACTGCTTCGGATTGCCTGCGAACAGAGCCTGTGCGTAGCGCTTGCCATCCGCCGTTTTGGTGAAAATCGCAAACTGGTTGCTGGCGATGGCGCCAAACTTGTTGGCCCCGATTTTCAGGTGATAACGGTAAAAGTCACCGCGATAACCGCGTCCAATGGTGCCGGCGCCGAAGCCGCCAACCGGCGCGCCATTGTAGTAGCCGTCGTTGACCAGTGGGTTGGCCTCCACCTTGGGCTTTCCCGGGTTGCTGGGGGGGACGCCAATGCCACGCTCCCACCCAATGCTGGGAATGTGCGCCGGCTGGAGCGCGGTCTGCGCAGTCAACGCGAGGGGAACGCTGCCGGCAAAAAGGATCGCCAAGGCGGCGCGCAACAAGGCAGGATTTTTCATTCGCATTCTCCCGATCGGACCTGAACAGCTAAGCCCCGAGCTCAGAGGCACAGGCAATAGTGCCCCGGTTCGGCACAAGCTGTGATTGTATCTGAATCGGAGCCGGTTTCACCGTTACAACCGCACTAGTGCTGCCGTTCCGCGCCTTTGAGGCACGGCCTCGTCTCCTTCAGGCCGCCCGCTCCCGTTGGTCGCTGGCACGTTCTCCAGTGAGAACGTGAAGCTGCCGATGCCGGGCTCCTCTCCCCCGCGAGGGAGCCGCCCTTCGGAATTTCGCGGCCCTCCACCTGCGGTCTCCTCCCGCCGGGAGGACTCGGTGGCTCGCTCCTTAGGCCGCCCACCCCTTGTCCCACTGCGGTACCATGGGCGCATGGCGCTTAGCCCCGAACTGCTCAAAATCCTGGTGTGCCCCGTCGATCACGGCGAACTCGATCTCCGGCCTGATCAGAGCGGGCTCAAATGCCGCACCTGCCATCGTGTCTACCGCATTGAAGACGACATCCCGATCATGCTCGCCGATGAAGCCCGCATTGAGCCCTGAGCCGCCGCCAGCGGGTCTGCCGCGTTGGTTCGAAGCCGTGCTCGCAGTTGTTTTGCTGGCTCTGCTCACTCCGGCATTGCTGGTGCTCGCGGGTTGGGTGTGGGCTACGTCCGGTCGCCCCGTCCTGTTTCGACAGCAACGGGCCGGGCGCTACGGAACGCCGTTTACGATCCTGAAGTTCCGTACCATGCGGCCTGACGGTACCGGGCTGAGCAGCTTCAATGAGTGCCGAATCACGTCCGCCGGAAAGCGCCTGCGCCGCTGGCGGTTGGACGAGCTGCCACAGCTTTGGAACATCCTCCGCGGCGACATGAGCTTTGTCGGCCCCCGCCCCGAACTGCCTGGCTACGTGGAGCGCTTCCCACTGCAGTACCAACGCCTCCTGCAAGTGCGGCCAGGGCTGACCGATCCGGCCACCCTCGCCTGGCGAAACGAAGCGGAGTTTCTGGCCCAGCACTCCGATGCCGAGCGCGCCTACTGTGAGCTGGTCATGCCGCAAAAGCTCGCCCTCTCGCTGGCCTACCTCGAACGGCGTAGCGGCACTGCCGATTTCAAGGTCCTTGTACAAACCATTTGCTTACTGTTGGCTTCGAGCCGGTGAGCCGTTGCGCCACTACTAATCCTACGGATTCAGGCCTGCAAGCGAACGTCTATCCCCCGAATAGGCATCTCTGGAGCAGAGGGCACAGTCTCTTCCGCCATGGACCTCATCCGCCTCGAAGTGAACCCCAACACCAGCTACTGCTGGCACAACCGCTCAGTCTTCTGGTCTGAGCGGGACGGCAACATTCGCGATCCCAACGCGCAGGGGTTTTACGCGGATGAGACGCGTCTCCTCTCGCGCCTGGAATGGCAGTTGCAGGCGCCCAGCTACCTGGTAGAGTCCAGCCGGGTGGTAGAGCACTCCCAGCTATCCTACCTGATCGCGCCACCTGACAAACACCGCCGTTTCGGCGCCGACCAGTTACGTGAAGCCCAGAGCGGAACCGAGTCCACTATTCAGCTTCTGCTCGCCACCGCCGTTTGGGACGGCTTCCATCAGGATGTGGAGATCACCAATTTCAGCATGCGGAGGCGCAAAACAGGTCTGCGCCTGTTGTATGCGGCTGATTTCGCGGACTGGTTCGAGGTCTCCAGCGGCCGGCGGATGCAAAAGGGAAAAACGCGCGTGGCGATCGAACAAAACGGCCCGTCGCCCTGGATTCGCTGGGACTACGAGGCGCACCATCAGGGCAAACGCACCACGCGCGGCATCCGGCTCGACTTCTCCGGACTGCCACCCGGCACCCGGCTGAATCGCAAGGCGCTGACCATCCAGTTGGCCCTTCAGCCGCACCAGACAGTTCACATCTGCATTCGCGCCACCGGCTTCATTGACGAGCGGGTGCTTCATCCGCCGCCGGGGTGCTTCAGCTACTACCAGATTCCCGAGGAGCGCGAGCAGCGCTGCGGCTTCGAATCGGAGCGGCAGGCGCATGCGGCAACTGGGGAGCGCCCCGCCGCGCAGCTCGAGGCCTCCCTGCTCCGCGCACAGCGCGATCTCACTGCCCTGCGCCTCTTCGACACCGATCACCCCGTCTCGCCCGCGGGTTGGGGCTGGGTGCCCAACGCCGGTGTCCCCCGATATTTCGGCATCTTCGGCCGCGATGAGCTCACGGTGGCGTGGCAAGCCGGCCTGTTCACCACCAGCATCATGGAAGGAGCTCTTCATGTCATGCGGCAGTGGCAATCGCATGAGGACAATGCCTGGCGCGATGCCGAGCCCGGCAAGATGCTGCATGAGGCGCGCATTGGCCCCGCGGCCGCCTTGAATTATGTTCCCCAGGGCCGCTACTACGGCGAGGTCACCAGCTCTCCCTTTTCCGCCATCGTGCTCTCCGAGCTCTACCACTGGACCGGAGACCTCGACCGCGCACGCGCCCACCTGCCAGCTATCCGCGACGCCATGGCCTGGGTGGACCGCTACGGCGACCTCAATAACGATGGCCTGTACGAATACCGCACCCGCTCCTCGCAAGGGCTGAAAAATCAGGCTTGGAAAGATTCCGGCGACGCCATCGTCTACCCGGACGGCCGTATCGTCAAAGACCCCATCGCTACTTGCGAGGAGCAGGGCTTTGTCTACGAGGCCAAGCTGCGCTTTGCCGAACTGCTCTGGGTGACCGGCGACCGTGCCGAAGCGGCGCGCCAGTTCTTCAGCGCCCGCGCCCTGAAAAAGCGCTTTAACGACCACTTCTGGATGGAAAAGGAGCGCTATTTCGCCCTCGCGCTGGACCGCCGCGGTAAACAGGTGCGCTCGATTGCCTCCAATGCGGGCGACGCGCTCGCCACCGGCATTCTCGACCAGGAGCACGTGCCAGATACGGTCGCGCGCCTCTTCAGCCAGGAATTGTTTACTGGATGGGGCGTCCGCACGCTCTCCAGCCTGCACCCCGCTTTTGATCCCTACAGTTACCACCGCGGTTCGGTGTGGCCTGCGGAAAACGCCGCAATCCTGGTCGGCCTGCGCCGCTACGGTGTTATTCCGCGCGTGCACCAGTTGCTGGAGTGCCTGCTGGAAGTCTCCCGCATCTTCCCCTTCGATGGGCTTCCCGAGGTCTTCAGCGGCCACCAGAAAGACGAGCGCCACCCCTTTCCCGCCGTCTATCCCCACTCCTGCTCGCCCCAGGCCTGGTCGGCGGGCGCCATATTGGTCGCAGTGCAAATGATGCTGGGGCTGTACCCCTACGCTCCGCTCAAGACCTTGTTCTACGATCCCCACCTGCCCGACTGGCTGCCGGAGTTCACTCTGCGCCATATCCGGGTGGGCGAAGCCCGCCTCGATCTGCGCTTTTACCGCACCCCCCAGAAGCACGGTGAAGCCAAGACCGAAATCGAAGTCCTCGAGCAGCACGGAACCGTGCACCTTATCCGCCAGGCCTCGCCGTGGTCTTTATATAGTTCGCCTTTGCGTCGCGTTGAAGACCTGATCGACTCGCTTGCCGCCTGACGCCGAAAACATGCCAGCGTGCCTCCTCAGGCAGGCGCGCGTGCATCTGCGCAGGTATGCACCTGCGTAAGCTGAAGCCCGAGCCGTCGCATCCGAAGTCTTTCGCCCCCCGCACCGTCGCCCACGTCGAGGAGCATCTCCGCTCCGTGGTGGAAGGAGAGGTGCGCTTTGATTCTGGAACGCGTGCGCTTTACGCCGCGGACGCTTCCAACTACCGCCAGGTTCCCATCGGCGTTGTTCTCCCTCGCAGCATCGATGACGTAGTCGCGACTGTGAGTGTCTGCCGCGAACACGACATTCCGCTGCTCTCGCGCGGCTGCGGCACCAGTCTTGCCGGGCAGTGCTGCAACGTCGCCGTCATCGTCGACTGGTCGAAATACCTGAACCGGGTGCTGGAAATCAACGCCGGGCAGAAGTGGGCGCGCGTGCAGCCCGGCGTCATTATGGACGACCTGCGCAATCAGGCCCTCCAGCATGGCCTCACCTTTGGCCCCGATCCCGCCACCCACAATCACTGCACGCTGGGGGGCATGCTGGGCAACAACTCCTGCGGCATCCACGCGCAAATGGCCGGCAAGACGGTCGACAACACCGAAGAGCTAGAAATCCTCACCTACGACGGCACGCGACTCAACGTGGGCTGGATGGATGAAGCCGCCGAGCAGCGCTGGCTTGCGGCCGGTGGCCGCCAGGCGGAAATCATGAACGGAATCCGCCAAATCCGCCAGCGCTACGCCCGGCTCATTCACGAGCGTTTTCCGGACATCCCGCGCCGCGTCTCCGGCTATAACCTCGATCAATTGCTGCCTGGCCCCGATGGCCGTTACAACCTCGCCCGTGCGCTGGTTGGGTCCGAGAGCACGCTGGTGGCCATCCTCGAAGCCCGCATGCGGCTGGTGCATAACCCCGCCGAGCGCGTCCTGGTCGTTCTCGGCTTCCCGGATGTTTACCAGGCCGCGGATGCGGTTCCCGCCGTGCTTCCCTTTCAGCCGACGGGCTTGGAAGGCATGGACGAAATGCTGGTCGAAGACATGAAGGCGACCGGCGTGCATCGCGAATCGCTCAAGTACCTGCCCGGGGGCAAAGGCTGGCTGCTGGTTGAGTTCGGCGGCGACACACGCGCCGCAGCCGAGGAGCAGGCGCACCGCATGATGTCCAGCCTGGGCGCGAAACCGCATGCACCCAACATGCGCCTCTACCAGGACCGCGAAGAGGAACAGCATGTCTGGAAGGCGCGCGAATCGGGATTGGGCGCCACCGCGTTCATCCCCGGCAAGAACGACTCCTGGCCGGGATGGGAAGATTCCGCCGTCGCTCCGGAAAAAATGGGCGACTACCTGCGCTCCTTCTGTAAGCTGTTGCAAAAATACGACTACCGTGCCGCCCTTTACGGGCACTTCGGCATGGGCTGCCTGCATTGCCGCATCGATTTCGATCTGCGCAGCAACGGCGGGCGGCGCAAGTTCCATCGGTTTATCGGCGACGCCGCCGATCTGGTCTCCTCCATGGGCGGGTCGCTCTCCGGCGAGCACGGCGATGGACAGGCACGCGCCGAGTTCCTGCCCCGCATGTTCGGCCCCGAAATCGTGCGCGCCTTCGGCGAGTTTAAAGCGCTTTGGGATCCGCGCAATCGCATGAACCCCGGCAAGATCGTCGATCCCTATACGGTCGTCGACAACCTGCGCCTGCGGAGCTATCCCCATTGGGAGCCCAAGACTGTTTTCAACTACCCCAATGACGGTGGCGCCTTTTCGCATGCGGTGCTGCGCTGTGTCGGCATTGGGAAATGCCGGCGCACGCACTCCGATGAAGCGGATAACAATACCATGTGCCCCAGCTTCATGGTGACCCGCGAGGAGCGCCATACCACCCGCGGCCGCGCTCACCTGCTCTGGGAAATGCTGGAAAAAGGGCCCATCCAGCAGGGCTGGAAGAGCGAGGAGGTCAAAGAAGGCCTGGACCTGTGTCTCTCCTGCAAAGGCTGTAAAGGCGATTGCCCGGTCAATGTCGATATGGCCACCTACAAAGCCGAGTTTCTTTATCACTACTGGAAAGGACGGCTGCGCCCGCGCCATGCCTACGCTTTCGGCTGGATCGATCGTTGGGCGCGGCTGGCTTCCGTCGCTCCCAGCCTGGTGAACCTGGCAACGCAGACGCCAGGGGTCAGCGCGGTGGCGAAATGGATGGCGGGCATGCCGCAGGAGCGTCACATTCCCGCCTTTGCTCCGGAAAATTTCCAGAGCTGGTTTGCACGCCGCGAACAACGCCTGCGGCCGCAACGCATGCCGGACCACGCTCCCGAAGTCATTCTGTGGCCCGATACGTTTAATAACTACTTCATGCCCTGGACCGCGCAGGCCGCCGTGGACGTGCTGGAAAACGCCGGGTACCGCGTGCGCGTTCCCGCAGGACATTTCTGTTGCGGCCGCCCGCTCTATGACTACGGAATGCTCGACCGCGCCAAAAGCTATTTGAACACCACCATGAAGCGGCTGCGTCCGGAGATCGATGCGGGCACGCCGATCGTGGTTCTAGAGCCCAGTTGCGCCGCCGTCTTCCGCGACGAGCTTGGCGAACTTTACCCCGATCGCCCGGAAGCGCAAAAGCTCGGCAAACAGGTCTTGCTGCTCAGCGAATTCCTGGAACACAAGGCGGACTACCAGCCGCCTCACCTTTCTCACCACGCCATCGTGCAGGGCCACTGCCATCACAAAGCGGTCATGAAGATGGATGCGGAGGCGGAACAGCTGGCGCGCATGGGGCTCGATGCGGAACTGCTGCCCTCCGGCTGCTGCGGCATGGCGGGCTCGTTTGGCTTTGAAGAGGACAAGTACGATATCTCCCGCAAAGTCGGCGAACACTCCTTGCTGCCCAAAGTGCGCCAAGCCGATGCCGCCACCCTGATCATCGCCAACGGCTTCAGTTGCCGCGAACAGATTCAGCAACTCAGCGATCGCCACGCGCTGCACATCGCCGAAGTCATGCAGATGGCGTTACAAGAGGGACGCGCCCCGGAAGCGCAGCCCTGGGTGGAGAGCGCCATCATGGCGCCGCGCGAGAAGCAGGTTCGAAGCGGCATGCTGCGCGCCGCGGCCGCTTTAGCGGTCGCAGCCGGTGCGGCGATCGGCGCCGCCGTCCTGCTCTGGCGCGGCAACCGAGGCGGCGGACGGCTCTCGCGTGTGGCTTAAGGCCTGGCGGTTGGTCCCGAGGGCCGTGAGTTGCGTTCAAGTTCTTAACCTCCTCCCGGTCGAGTCGCGCAGCGAAAAGCTTTTGCGCGTAAACGCAATCTGGAGGCACGGCCTCGTCTCCTGAGCCGCCCGCTGGCATTGCTTACCGTTGGGTCGCTGGCACGTTCTCCAGTGAGAACGTTAATCCGCCGATGCCGGGCTCCTCTCCCCCGCGAGGGAGCCGCCCTTCCCACCCCGGGGGAATTTCGCGGCCCTCGACCTGCGATCTCCTCCCGCAGGGAGGACTCGGTGGCTCGCTCCTCTGGCAGATTTTGCCGTTTTCAGCGTTGAGCACGACATGGCGCCTGATCCACCCAAGTGCGTTGTGCCCCATGAAAGAGAGCTCCAGGGTTTCACCCGCGGCTTTCAAGCTGAAGGAAGGCGGCGGGATTTCCGATTCCGCAAGAAACGACCGGTTCCATATGAGCTTCGGACGATAAGGATCCGGCCCCGTTTCGAACACTGCCACGGTTAGCGTATTCCATATGGACGTGCAGGCTGCATGCATGGAGACCACTGCGAGCCGCCGCCTGCCTTGATGACGTGGAAGCGTGGCGACTTCGGCCTCCTCGATGCCGTCCTCCTCGCCTTCGATCCGCCGCGCCCGGTGAACAAAGATCAGGTCCGACGCGGCTGTAGAAGACACCCCGGGCCTCGGCAGTGGCTGCCGACGCTGCCGCGGGGCAGGCGAGGTACTCGCCCGGAGGTTCTCGCCGACCCGAAACCCATACAGCGCTTGCGTTTCTCCGCAGGGCAGGCCGACCGCGGCGGTGACGATGAGAACTCCACTGCCGTGGCCACCGGCGACGCGGATAGGAGCAACCGCGCCGAGATCGTTTCCCGCAGCCAGACCAGGTTGCATGTTGCTCACCCCGATCGCTAACGTCAGGTCGCGGTTCAGCAAGCCCGCAAGTTCGGAAGGACTGCGCCAGGCGGATGCGGTGTCCCGGCGCCTCACTTCCGAAACGATGAACCTGCCGAGAAGGTTCTGTAGTTTGATGATGCCGGCGCCTGCGGATGGCCCAATGGCATTGGACAGCCCTTGCGAGGGATCCGTGCGCAAGGACCGCAATTGCGTGGACTCGCTTCTTAATTGAACCGGGAGGGCCTTCTGCGCCAGTGCTGGCGCGCTGGAGAGGACGGCGACAGTCAGGCAGAAGAGACCCAGGCGAGCCGCTGCCGTCAGCGCATTATTTTGAGCGATGGAGTACATGCCCCAACCCGCAGGTCAGCCCGCATATCGGCCTAGCCCTGGCTCGTCAGGCATAATCATACGCCGGACTCTAAAGATTTTGCGTATGTGTGTTGGCGTGGGCATTTCTCCTGGCGGCATGGGACTCGCTTCCGGCCAGGTGCGCTCTGTAATATTTTGGGGAAGAAACGTCCCTCCCGGTGCGAATGCAACGTTGAAGGGAGTGAGATGCCGCCCACTCTGGTTTTCAAACTGGCTTCCCCATCCGGCTGCGTTCCGGATTCGGCTGGTCCGCGCGCGGACGATCCCCAAGCCGAAGCAAGCCACTCGGCCCCGGTGGACAGCTCTCTGGCGCAAGCTCCAGCTCCGGGCGAGGTGGAGCTTGCCACACGCCTGCGGCAGGGCGAGGAGGCGGCGTTTACCGAGATTTATCGTGCTCACCACGCGCCGCTCTATCGCTTCGCGCTGCAGATGGGAGCGCCCAATGGGCTCGCCGAGGAACTTGTCCACGACGTGTTTGTGGAGCTAATGCGCTCTCCGCAAGGGTTCCGGCCGGGAAGGGGATCACTGCGGAGCTACTTGTTTGGCGTGGCGCGCCATCGTCTTGTGGACCAATGGCGGCGCGGGCGGAGGGAGGTCTCCTGGGAAGAGCCGGGAACCTTAGCCGGGGAGCCACCCAGCCCTGACAACGTCAGTGAGGAACTGTCGCGCCGGCAGGAGCTGGCGCAGTTGTCAAGAGCGCTGGCCGCCTTGCCCTGGGAGTACCGCGAGGTGGTGGTGCTGTGCGATCTGCAGGAGATGCCCTACCAGGAGGCGGCGCGCATTCTGCGCTGCCGGACGGGAACCATCGCGTCCCGGCGGCACCGCGCCCACAAGCTGTTGCAGGAGCGCTTGCAGCGGAACCGTAGAGGAAAAGAATCATGAAGTTTGAAAAGCGTTTTCCAAGCGAGCACGGGGAAGAGACGGGACTGGCCGGGGCGCTGAGCGAGTTGGGGCGGCGAGATCAGCGCAGCACTCCGGAGCAGGTGCACCTGCGGCTGCTGGATGAGTTCCGCGAAATGCAAGAGGCCCGCCAGGGATCCACCGTGTTTCACGCGCGCCGCTGGAACCCTCGCTGGGCGGGAGTGGCCGCCGCGCTGCTGCTTTGCGGCGTAGCGGGTTGGCTGCTGTTTCATTCTCAGAGCAATACTGGCGTGCGTACGGCTTCGGCCGATGGACAATCGATTCCCGCGGTGCAGGTCGCGGCGGGGAGCGAACACATGCCGATTGGTGAGGGACACACGGCCCGCACGGCACAAACCGCGAAGCCCTTGATTGCGGCCAGGCCAGCCGCCCGGAACCTTACGGGGCATCGTCTTCAGAAATTGGCAAAAACGCATCGCGGGCACGTGACCGTTCCCGCCGCATTGCGAAACTCGCTGGCGCTGGTGCGCAAGGGCTGGATCCCCCTTCCCTACTCCAACCCGATGTTACCGCTGAAGGATGCGGCAGTGGTTCCGGTGCAGTTGAGCGCGACGGCGCTGGGCGCGCTCGGCGTCCACCTGTCACCGGGTATGACCGCTGCCAGTCAGCGAGGCGCTGTCTATAATGCCGAACTGCTGATCGGCGCCGATAATTTCGCCCGCGCGATTCATTTCGATTCCCCGAAATCCGATTCCCATACTCAGGAGCAAGGCCTGTGAAACATCAAAACTATGTTCCGTTGTTCATACCGCTGCTGGCGCTGCTGCTTCCGATCACACCGGGGCTGGCGCAGGAGACGGTTCCCGCTCCGCCACCACCGCCGCGGGTGCTGCTCGCCCCTGGACCCATCCAGATTCCCGACATGAGGAAGTTGGATATGGGTATGGGCATTCGCATCCTAAGCTCCGAACTGCAGGATGTTGGCGACAGGGTCGTGTTGCACAAGCCATACAGCGCGGTGGCGGTGACCGAGAGCACGCAGGTGCTCGCCGATGGCAACCGCATTGTGCACAAGAGCAGTGCGCAGGTCGCGCGGGATAGCGTGGGGCGCACGCGGCGCGTGCTCGACCTGGGCGGCGTCGGGCCCTGGGACGACAGCGGCGGCCAGGCGGCGTCGATCATTCTGCGCGATCCGGCGCAACATCGCATCTTTATCCTCAACCCGGCGGAGAAGATTGCCACCGAGCAGCCGCAGCGCAACGTATTCTTTTTCCGGCGCCGCATCGGCGGCGGCGAAGCGCGTTTTGGGAAACGGGTGGTAACCATCCGGCGCGAGCCGCACGGCGCTCCGCCGCCACGCGTGGTGCACGAAGACGTGGTGATGTCCAACGGCGAGGAGACCAAAGTGGTTTCGCTGGGGACGCGCAACTTCAACGGCATCACCGCCACCGGGACGCGAACCACGCACACGATACCGGCGGGAGTCGTCGGCAATGAAAAGCCGATTACGGTGGTTTCCGAGGAGTGGTACTCCGAGCCCTATCACCTGCTGGTAGCCAGCACACACAGCGACCCGCGGTTGGGGACGCACACCTATAAACTGACCAACATCAGCACTTCAGAACCCAATCCGGCGCTGTTTCGCGTGCCGCCGGGATATAAGATTCGCAAGAATCCAGTACCGCCCCCACCACCTCCGCCGCTGCCGCAAACACAACTGCGGATGCGGGTCGAGCCGCTGGGGCTGGATTGAGGGTAAAGATACGAACGCACCTTAGGTGCGGTTTGCACTTCCAGTTAGCTTCTATAAAGAAACAGGCGGGCCGGAGAGGCGTAGGTCTCCCGGCCCGCGCTGTCTTTTGCGGCGGCACGGCCGCTTTTATTCCACCCGCTTCGGGGTCCGGCCGAAGCTCACGGATAGTGGCCGTGCTTTACTAGTCACCAGCGGTGCAGGACCTAAACGGCAACCCCGGACCTTGGCGATCACTTCGGCCTGCGATTTCGAACTCGAAAGCAGTTCGATTCGGCCCTGGCTCGTTAGGAATTTTCACCTTGGATCACCCGACAACTCCGCATCAAGGTGCATGCTCGCCGTTTCGAGCACCTCGTCAAAATCGAGCTGTCTGGCGGCTGCCCAATGCATGAGATCGCAGACCAGATCGGTAAGATCGATCTCGTTAGTTTCAGGAACGTGGCGGGACGCCTCCGCGTTGTACCAGTTCACGGCCTCCTGCCCCCGCCGTATTGCCCCACGAATGACGCTCCGCTGTCTGCTGTTCAACCCTGTCACGGCCATTCTCCAAGTCCGAGGATCTACTGTCTGTACCTGATGAACGTTGACCACCTGGCGTTGTTCGCCTAGGATTGCCTGGTGACAGCATAGGGGAATCCTGTTGAAACCTGGCCTCTATCATCTTCCCATCACGCGAGCACTTAAGAAAAGACTCGGTCAGCTCAGCGGATTGAGTGCCCGCATCAAGGAACTCAAGGGTTCGAACCACGAATTCAAGCGCCTGTTAGCGCGTGTGGTGGCGGATGAAATTGAAGGATGGCTGAAAACCGCCAACCCGGAAGAATGCGCACAAAAGATCAATGAGTTGTTGAACGCGATGGCTGGCTTCGGGCTCGACAGTGTCACGGAAGCTCAGATCGAACTGCCGCCGTCCATTCTCAGGAAGATCGAGCGTCCAGGCCAGCATCTTGCACGCCCGCTCTCGCCGATTACAGTTGCCAGCCTGAGTACGGGATCCGAACTTCAGCCTAAATTGGTTGAGGAACTGCGGGCGGAGATGCTTTCCGCTGATCGCATTGATCTCCTGGTCAGCTTCATTAAAGAGGCTGGCTGGCAACAGCTTGCTTCAACGTTCCGTGACCTCAATGATCGTCAAATCCCCATCCGCGTTTTGACGACCACATACACTGGAGCAACGGACGCCTCCGCGCTGGTGAAACTGGCAGAATTGGCGAACGTGCAGGTGCGAATCATTTTCGAGACGCGTGTTACCCGCGTTCACGCGAAGGCCTGGATCTTCGCACGCGACTCCGGCTTCAGTACTGCCTTCATCGGCTCGGCCAACATGAGCCAGCCCGCACTGACAAGCGGAGTGGAGTGGAACGTCAAAATAGCCGAGTTTGAAGATCCGCACATTCTGAGGCAATGCTCGGCCGCGTTTGAAACCCTATGGCAATCGGCAGAAGCCGAGCCTTTTGATCCTGCCGACTCTGCGCAACGGGAACGCCTTCGGGAAGCGATCGCAGTTGAACGAGGGCAGAGGGCAGGCGACCGAAGGGTGACTATCTTTGACCTGCGCCCCTACCCGTTTCAGGAGCAGGTGCTCGCTACCCTGCAGGAGGCACGCACCGCAGGGCGAACGAAAAACCTGATCGTGGCTGCAACGGGAACCGGCAAGACGGTCATTGCCGCAGTGGACTACACCCGAGCCGCCGCACAGCTCCGGCGCAGGCCGTCGCTACTATTTCTGGCGCACCGGCGCGAACTGCTTCAAGCTGCATTGGATACGTTTCGGCAGGCGCTCCACGACGGCAACTTCGGAGAACTTCTGACTGGAGTAGACCGCCCGCGGAATCTGAGTCACCTTTTTGCCACGATCGCCTCGGTGAGATCGCAAAAACTTCCCGAGCAGTTGGGCAGCAGCTACTGGGAGCACGTGATCGTCGACGAAGCCCATCATGCTGGAGCTTTGGGATATGAAGACCTTCTGGCGCGGCTGCAGCCCAGAGATTTATTGGGCTTGACAGCAACTCCCGAACGCTCCGATCACAAAGACATTCGGCAATGGTTCGGGGAAACGACTGCTGAACTGCGACTTTGGGATGCCCTTGAAAAACAGGTCATCGCGCCTTTCGACTACTTCGGCATTGGTGAGGACCTTGATCTCTCTGACGTCAGCATTCAAAGAGGTGAATACAAGACCAGCGAACTGGAGGCCAAACTCGCGCGGGAGAGCCGCGCCCAGAGCGTTCTCTTTGAGCTGCAATCGCGAACTTCGCTTGATGGCATGCGTGCTCTCGGTTTTTGCGTGTCGGTGCGGCATGCCCAGCAAATGGCTGAGTTTTTTAACCGTAACGGAATCGAGGCGGCCGCCGTCAGCGGTGAGTCCAGCCAGGAGGATCGTGAACGTATCTTGACGAGCCTGCAAAACGGGCAGCTCCAGGCAGTTTTTACCTGCGATCTCTACAACGAAGGCATTGACGTGCCGGAGGCGAACGTGGCGCTCTTTTTGCGGCCAACCGCCAGCCTCACCATTTTTCTTCAGCAGCTTGGCCGTGTGCTCCGCTGGGGCCCCGGAAAGCGCGCGCTGGTGTTGGATTTCGTGGGCCAACATCGCCAGGAGTTCCACTTGGAAGCTCCGTTCGCGGGACTGCTGAATCGTGGACTGGGCGAGCTCAAAAAGAAACTTTCTAAGGATACGGTCTTTGGACTGGCCGGGGGCTCCGTAGTCAATCTTGATAAAAAGGCTCAAGCCCAGATCCTGCGGGCAGTAGAGCGCGCAACTCACTCATGGCGGCGCAGTGCCTTGGTTCGCCAGCTTCAAAGGTTTGAATTGGCGGAGTTTTTGCAGAGGGTCGGCATGTCTCCGGCCGAGTTTTACGGAAAAGGATTTTCGCTAGCCGAGTTATGGGAGGCATCTCAGGGCCGCGCACTTGCTGGACCAGCTCGCGCCATTGCGGGACGCCTTGGGCGCCTTCTGCACATCAATGATTGTGCCAGGCTTGAAGGATACCGAAAGGCGGCTTCAGGCGCAGATGCCCCAGCGAGCGCGATGAGCATGCTGGCAGCCCTCCTCACAAAAAATGCCGGGCTGGACGGAGTTCATGCCAGTGAAGTGGTCCGCAGCGAAATTTTGCAACTCCTGGACCTCTTGGAATCAACGGCTCACAGTCATCCTCCCAATTCCAAGACGCCAGTCTCCTGGCCCCTCCGGCGCTACGGTTGCTACTTGCGCGACGAGCTTATGGCTGCGGTAGGAATGGCGAACAGGACCAACTTCGAAGGCTTGATCCGCGATCAGCAGAGTAAACAGGAAATATTCCTGGTCACTTTGAACAAGGAGGAAGGATACGCTCCCGAGGTCCGCTATAAGGACTACGCTATAAACTCAAAGTTGTTCCATTGGCAATCACAGAACTCCGCCGGTCCGAACACGCCAGCGGGCGCCAGGTATGCTGACCGCAACACGGACTGGACCTTTCAGCTCATGCTTCGTCAAAATCCTGGTGAAGCGTTCACACTGGTCGGGCCGGTAACCATGGAGGAACACTCCGGCGAAAAGCCCATGAACGTTATTTGGCGCCTGGAACATGAGATGCCGAGCTGGCTGGCGGAGCGCTTCAGCGCGATCTAGCATTGCCCTCCCTGCTCGTGCACTAGCCCACCCTGAGGCGTTCATCTTGTGCTACGGTCATCCTGATTCGGGCAGTACCGATTTTGCGCAAAAGGACGCTCTTCATGCGACGCAGAAACTTCATGCAATTACTGGCCGCGGCGACGGCCACGCCAAAGTTGTGGGCCTCGTCCGCACAAGACGCAACCGCGCCGCCTGCCACCGCGGCGGCCAGTTCGCCCGGCGCCAGCGGGTTCAACAAATACACCGAAGATTACGCCCACTTCTGCGCCACGCCCGAGAGCGAGCGTGTTTTCTACACGCTGCGCAACGGCCAGATCGTCGCCGAGCGGCTCGACCCCAAGAGCTGGAAGGCGTCTTCGTGGGGCAATCCTCCCGACCTGCCGGTCCCCGGCGGCTCGCACGATGGGGTTCCTATGGAATCGCCCATTGCCGGGCTTTCGGGTCAGGGCCCCTACCAGCCCACCTGGGAGTCGCTGCTGCAATACGAATGTCCGGAATGGTATCGCGACGCCAAGTTCGGGATATGGAATCACTGGAGCCCGCAGTGCGTGCCTGAAGACAGCGACTGGTACGCCCGCAACATGTACATCGAGGGCCAACCGCAGCACGCCTATCAACTGCAGCACTATGGTCCCCCGTCACGCTTTGGCTACAAGGACCTGTGCGCGCAATGGACCTTGCTCAACTGGAATCCGGCCGAGCTGATGGACTTGTACGCCTCGACGGGCGCCAAGTTCTTCGTCGCCTTGGCCAATCATCACGACGGCTTCGACACCTGGGCTTCCAAGCATCATCCCTGGAATGCGGCCAACATCGGCCCCCACCGCGATGTCATTGGCGGATGGGCGGCGGAGGCCCGCAAACACAATCTGCGCTTCGGGGTGACCATTCACCAGGCCCGCAACTGGTGGTGGTTCCAGCCCAGCCACGGCGCGGCCAGCAGCGGCGCCCAGGCCGGAGTGCCCTATGACGGCGAATTGACCGCCGCCGAAGGCAAACGGCAATGGTGGGAGGGGCTGGATCCGCAGCAGCTCTATGGCGTGAAGCACCCCATTGAGGCGCTCCCCGATATTTCCTTCGTCAAGAACTTCTACGACCGCACCCGCGATGTCATCGAGCAGCACAACCCCGACCTGCTCTATTTCGATAACGCGCTGTTTCCGCTGGGCTGGGGCGGCATGAACGCAGGCGCCTTCTTCTACAACCACAACCTGCGCGTGAACGGCGGCAGGATGGAGGGGGTCATCAACGTCAAGAACGTTCCACCGAAGTGGACCAAGGCGGTGGTCGCCGACGTCGAGCGTGGCCTCTCCAGCGAAATTCTGCCACACCCCTGGCAATCGGAAACCTGCATTGGAGAGTGGCACTACAATCGCGCCCTGTTCAACAAACCCGGCGAATATGGCGGCTACCTGCCTCCGCGCGCCGTCATTCATTGGATGGCGGACACGGTCAGCAAGAACGGCACCTTCATTTTGAACATTCCCGGCAAGCCCGACGGCACGATTGACCGCAAGGAACGGCTGATTCTGGAAAAAGTCGGGCAATGGTTCAAAGTCAACGGCGAAGCCATCTTTGCCACCCGGCCCTGGAAGACCTTTGGCGAGGGGCCGAACATGATCAAGGCGGGATCGTTCCAGGGCGGCAGCGTTAAAAAACTGGGCCCCGCGGACGTGCGCTACACCCGGAACAAGGCCAATACCATCGTTTACGCCATTGCGCTGGGCTGGCCCGAGCAGGCATTGGTGTTGAAGGCCTTTGCGGGAGGCCCCAGAGTGACGCACGTGGAGCTGATCGGCTCGCAAGAGAAGGTGCATTGGCACCAAAACGCTCATGGCCTCACGATTCAGCCGCCGCGCCAGAAGCTGGCGACCGATGAAGCCGTGGCCTTCCGGGTGCGGTTGAGCTGATAGCCTGATTTGCTTTAGAAAAGAAAAACGGGGCAATCAGC
Organism: Acidobacteriota bacterium; assembly: GCA_027459505.1. Classification (GTDB taxonomy): domain Bacteria; phylum Acidobacteriota; class Terriglobia; order Terriglobales; family SCQP01; genus DAIDIE01. The sequence continues at coordinate 11,333 of DAIDIE010000023.1, read as the reverse complement.
CCCGTTTTTCTTTTTAATTTGACGGAGTCACTCCAGCGCCGATCACCCTAGTGCAGCGCAAAGCTCACCATCGACATCGATCCGTACTGGATCTCGTCCGTCACCAGCTCCAGCTTTTCGTATGCGCCAGCCGCGCCGAGAGCGGCAAAGAGCGGAGCGAAATGCTCCGGGGTGGGAACCGCGAGCGCCGCCTGGGGCGCAAGCTTTGCATAGTGCAGAAGCGAGTCGATATCCCGCGCATGCAATTTCTCGAGCACCCAGGCTTGAAATTGGCGCGCCCAATCTGCCACAGGTGCATCGATAGCTCCGAAGATCATGCGTCGCAGGTTGTGAACCAGACCGCCGCTGGCGATGACCAGAACATCCTGCTCGCGCACCGTGGATAAGGATTGCCCCAGGCGCAGAACCTGCTCGGGGCTGGCGGCGTCCGGCAATGACATTTGCACGACGGGAATCGCCGCCAATGGAAACATCAGGCGCAACGGCACCCACAAACCGTGATCCCATCCACGATGCTCGTCGAGTTCCGCTTTCCAGCCCTGTTCATTCAACTGCCGCTGCAGGGTGCGCGCCAGGGCGGGATCGCCGGGGGCTGGGTAGGTCAACTGATACAGCTCCGGCGGGAAGCCGCCAAAGTCGTAGATCAAGCCGGGATGAGATCCAGCGACGATGCCCACCCGTTGGTGTGTCTCCCAATGGGCGGAGATCACAATCAGTGCTCGCGGCGAGCTCCGCTCGCCAAAGCGCCGTAGAGCCTGGGCATAACCACCCGCTTCCAGGGCGGTCATAGGCGATCCGTGGGATACGAAGATGACCGGCTGCTTCATCCACCGATTATCCCACCGCGAACCGCTTCATAATGAAACGTTATGCCTGATTCCGAAGCGCCCCGGGCCAATCGCTCACAAAGTGTTGTAGATTCGCCACGGCTGCTCGAAGCGCTGCAACGGTATTGGGGCTACAGCTCGTTCCGGCCACGCCAGGAGGCGATCATCCGCAGCATTCTGGCCGGGCGCGACGTTGCCGTGGTGATGCCCACCGGCGCGGGCAAATCGCTGTGCTATCAACTCCCTGCAGTGCTGCACGGAGGGACGGCGGTGGTGATTTCACCTCTGATCGCCCTAATGCGCGACCAACAGGCACACCTCACGCAAATGGGCATACCGTCCGCCGCGCTGCACAGCGGCTGTGATGGGGCGGTGCAAAGCGAAGTGATGCGCAACGCCAGCCGCGGCGCCTACCGGCTGCTTTATCTGTCGCCGGAGCGGCTGGCGCGTCCGGACACCATTGCATGGCTGAAGCGGGTGCCGCTCAGCTTTTTCGCTATCGACGAGGCGCATTGCATCTCTGAATGGGGGCCGGAGTTCCGCCCGGAATACCACCAGCTCAGCCGCCTGCGCGAACAGTTTCCCGCACAGCCGATTGCCGCGTTCACCGCTAGCGCCACACGTCGCGTGCGGCAGGACATTCTGCAGCGGCTGCAACTGCGCGAACCCGACAAATTCATTTTCAGTTTTGACCGCCCGAACCTGCGCTACATCGTGCGGCAGACCGACAGCCGCGAGCAGCCGCTGCTGCTGCTGCGCAGCCTGCGCCAGTTTGAGGGACAAAACGTCATCGTCTACGCCTCGACCATTCGCATGGTGGATGAGACCGTGCGTCTGCTGGAGACCTACGGCATCGCCGCGGTCCCGTACCACGGCAAGATGGAAAGCGAGGAACGGGAAAAGAACCAGCAAGCCTGGATGAGTGACCAAGTGCGCGTGCTGGTGGGCACGCTGGCCTTTGGGTTGGGCATCAACAAACCATCCGTTCGCGCCGTCATCCATCTCGCGCTCCCGAAGTCGATTGAGCAGTACTACCAGGAGGCCGGACGCGCCGGGCGCGACGGTTTGCCGGCGGATTGCATCCTGCTTTGGCGCTTACGGGATGCGGGACTGCTGGCGCATTTCATTCAGCAACTCACGGACCAGGCGGAAATCGAGCACGCCTGGGAACGTTATCGCATCATCCGCAATTTCGTGGAATCGGGTCACTGCCGGAAGCGGCAGATCTGCCTGCACTTCGGGGAAAGTCCCAAGTGGGAGCGGTGCGGCGCCTGCGATGTCTGTAATGGACTTCCGGAATGGTTTGAACAGAAGGAAGGGCGCCCCAAGTTGCGGCGGCGCGGTGTGACGCCGGAGCCGCTGCCAGTTCAGGGAACGGCAAAGAAAGGAAGCGCTCAGCGGCGCTCCCCAGATGCCGGCAGGAATAGCAGGCGTGAGGCGCTCAAGAAGGCGAGCGAGGAGCTCCCGCAAGAGGCGCTGGAACGCCTTAAGGCGTGGCGGCGTAACCTGGCGGCCAGACGCGGGGTTCCCGCCTATCACATCCTGCATGACCAGACCCTGATGGAAATCTGCGCCGCCCAGCCCGCCCGGCTGGAACAGTTGCTCGAAGTGAAAGGCATGGGCCCGAAGAAAGTGGAGACCTATGGTGCAGACATCCTGAACGCACTCAGAGGGGATCAGTAGAAGGAAGCAGCTGGCGTGCTGCTGGGGTTGGCAGTGACATTGCGCGGCATCATTTCCGGTCCGGTGATTTTCTGCTCGGCACTGCTTGCAGGGGCGCTGCCTCTCTACGGGCAACTTTTGCAGCAACCGGCGCCTCCACGCCCGCTGACCGCTGGTGATCTTTACGGTCACGTGCGCTTGTTAGGCGCTTCCCTGCCGTGGACGGCCATTCGCATCGAGGTGAGCTGCCAGGGCAAACCGCGGCTGTTGACCTACACCGACGTGAATGGGCGGTTCGTGCTGCGTTCCGATCCCAAGGCGCCTGATGTGACCGAGGGTGCGCCGATTCGCTCCGCGACCGCTTACAGCGGTTGTGAGGTCACGCCGGTCCTCACCGGCTACCGCGCCAGCCCGGTACGTATTCCCAAACCCTTGAAGGCCTCCAACGTTGGCACGATTCTACTGACGCGCGATGCCAGTGTTCGCGGAGCGGCGGTCAGCCATGTGCTGGTCCACCCGGACGCCCAATCCGCCTTTGACCAGGCGCGGCGTCTCGCTGCGGAAGGCGATACCGATCAGGCGCGGCAGCTTCTGCAGGAGGCCATCCATCGCGACCCACACTACGCCGAAGCCTGGTACCAGTACGCCAACTATGACGTGAAGCTGCATCCGGCCAACGCGGAGGAATCCTACCGCTCGGCGATTGCCGCCGACCCCGGCTTTCTGCCGCCCTACGAAAAGCTGTCGATGCTGGCGGTGGCCCAGCAGAACTGGGACAAGCTGAGCGAGATCACCAGCCAGGCGCTGGAGCTGAATCCAGGGGGGACAGCGCGCCTCTGGTATTACCGCGCCATCGCTGACTACCATGCCGAAAACATTTCCCAAGCGGAGTCGGACGCGCGCCGGGCGCTGCGCATGGACCGCTTTCACCGGCTGCCGGGAGCCGAGCAACTGCTGGCGGTGGTGCTTACCGCGCAAGACAAGTACGCGGAGGCGATTCATTACATGAGCGACTTCGCGCATCGCGCTCCTACCCAGGCGGAACGCATGATCGCCGAGCAGCAGATCCGCGAATTGCGGCAGAGGATGGGATCGCGTTGAACCCGACTCGCAGGGCGGTGGCAAGAACCTCCAAACCTTGGCAGCAGCCGGGGGAAACACGCTTCAAAGCACGCAACTCGCCCGGCATGCTAGTCTGTCCTCCGTACCGTGCACTCCACTTCGAAAGCTGAAACCGCTTGCTCCCCGCGCGCCGTTGAAGTGGCCGTTCCAGTGCCCTTGGATCAAACCTTCACTTATCTGGTCCCCAGTGGAATGCGGGTCGAGCCCGGCATGCGCGTGGTGGCGCCGTGGGGAAAGCAACGCCTGATTGGAGTCGTGACCGCGGCGCTTGATCAGCCGCCGGGTGAACGAGCGCTAAAGGAAATCGCGCTGGTGCTGGATGAGGAGCCGCTGCTGGACCCCGCATTGCTGCAACTGGCGCAATGGACGGCAGCGTACTACCAGGCGCCGATTGGCGAGACGCTGCGCTGCGCCTTGCCACCCTCGACCGAACTGCGCGAGAGCGAATGGCTCACCCTCACCGCACAAGGCGAGCAGAAGCTGCGGCACTCCACGCCTTCGCTTCCCGGCACCCCTCGCAACAGCACCGAAGATCTCCTCAGTGCCGCGCACGACGGACTCCCCATGAGCCGCGCGCGCAAAGAGTTTGGCGAGAGCCTGGTAAGACGCGCACTGCGCGAGGGGCTGTTAAAGCGGGAGCGGCGTTCCCGCCTGGGAGCGGCCGAACCCACGGTTGATCACGTCCGGCTCACGGGCGTCGAGCCGCAGCGCCGCCAGACACCTCAGCAAGAAGCGATCATGGCGTTGCTGCGGCGCAATGGAGGGGAGATGCGGGCGGCGGACCTGCGCCCCCAGGTTTCCCCGGCCGCGCTGCAAACGTTGCGGCGCGCTGGAGTGATTGAGATCGTGCAACAGGCGGCGCCCTTGCGCGCCCCCGAGTGGCATCCGCGGCCCCGGGTGAAGGAGTTGAACACCTCGCAGCGGGAGGCGTTGCAGGCGGTGGTTCAGGCTCTGGATAGTGAAAGCGGCGCCGCTCCGGCACCTTTCCTGCTGCACGGGGTAACCGGCAGCGGCAAGACCGCGGTCTATCTGGAGGCCATCGCCGCCTGTGTGGAGCGTGGTCGCCGCGCCCTGCTGCTTTTGCCCGAGATTGGCTTGACACCGGCCGCGTTCGCCGATTTTGAAGACGCCTTTCCCGGAAAGATCTCCATCCTGCATTCCGGGCTGAGCGCCGCGGAACGCGCGCAGCATTGGCACCGGGCGCGGCGGGGAGAGAGCTGGGTGGTGATCGGAACGCGTTCCGCCGTTTTCGCCCCGCTCTCGCCGCTGGGGCTGATTATCGTGGACGAAGAGCACGATGGCGCCTACAAACAACAGGAATCGCCGCGTTATCATGGCCGCGATCTGGCAGTGGTGCGGGCGCGGCTGCAGAGCGCGGTTGCGCTGCTAGGCTCGGCGACGCCTTCGCTGGAAAGCTTTGAAAACGCGCGCGCTGGTAAATACCGGCTGCTGAGCATAGGGCAACGGGTGGAACGCCGCCCGCTGCCGTCCGTTCAGCTTGTTGACATGCGGCTGGAGTTCAAAAGCCAGGCGCGGCCACACAACACGAAGGATCGGAGCAGCGAGCCGCTGTTTTCCGCGGCCCTGGTGCAGTCGCTGCAGCAGCGGCTGGAGAAAAAGGAGCAAGCGGTGATCCTGCTGAACCGGCGCGGGTATTCGCCGGTTGTCCTGTGCCGCTCCTGCGGGGCGGGCGTGGAGTGCCGCGACTGCTCGATCTGCCTCAGCTTCCACAAGCGTGAACATGAGTTGCTCTGCCATATTTGCGGCTATCGCCGCGACGTGCCGGTCACCTGTCCGTCCTGCGGGAGCGAGCACCTGTATTTCATGGGTACAGGCAGTGAAAAGCTGGAAGAGCAGCTGGCGCTGCTGTTCCCCGCCGCGCGCATTGCGCGGCTGGACCGCGACACGACAGGACAACGTGGGCACTTCGCCCGGGTTCTGGCGGCCTTCCGGGCGGGAGAACTGGACATCCTGGTGGGAACGCAGATGATCGCCAAAGGGCATGACTTGCCAGGCGTTACCCTGGTCGGGGTGATCAATGCGGACCTGGGATTGACCATCCCCGAGTTCCGGGCGGCGGAACGGACTTTCCAGTTACTCACACAGGTGGCGGGGCGCGCGGGGCGCGGGGATTTGCCGGGCGAGGTCATCCTACAGGTACTGCATCCCGATCACTATGCGGTGCAGGCCGCGCTGCGCAATGAAGCGCAATTGTTTTACGAGCAGGAGGCGCGCTTTCGGCGTCTGATGCACTATCCCCCCTTTGCGGCAATGGCTTCGGTGCAGTTACGCCACGCCGATTACGACCAGGCTCTGCGCTGGACCAGTTGGGTAGGGCGGCAATTGCAGAAGGAACAGGATACGGCGCCGGGGCTGAAAGTTCTTGGGCCTGGCCCCGCGCTGGTGGCGCGGGTAAAAAACGAGCACCGCTTTCAGTTCCTGCTCAAGTCGAGCAGCCGGAAACGATTAGCCACCGTGCTGCAGCGGCTGCGCCATAACGCGCGGATGGATGCGCTTCCAGCGACCGCGCTGGTGATTGACGTTGACCCCATTTCACTCTCCTAAACTGGTCCTAAACCGGGCCTAAACCGCGCTTACCCGGCAACTCCTCTTGTAAACTACTCTTACTAAGAAAAAATATCCGGTATCCAGAAAGCCCGGGGCATGCTATAAATTCTTAACCCTGAGGTCCGCAGTTTTTGGAGGCCGTTACACCCTTCAGCCGGCGTTTTTTCTGGTAAGGAGTGTTCACAAACCGGTCTTGCTGGGGGTGGGAGGCCAGACTGTATCTCACTCCGGAAATCTTTTGCATCGTGGATTTCCCAACCGGGAATCGCAGGCCTGCGCGAATTCCCCGTTTGATGGCAACCGCATGCCGAAAAAGAACGAGGTCAACTCCGCCGCGCTGAATCGATTGCGGGCTGAGTCCCAGCACGCCACGGCAACCATCGATGATGTTGCCGCCGCCTGTGGAGTTTCCACCGCGACGGTTTCGCGCGTATTGAACCGCACTGGAAGCGTAAGCGCCGACACCACCGCGATGGTAAAGGAGATGGCGCGGCAACTAGGCTATAAGCCGCACAAACAGGCACAAGCCCTGGCCCGCCGCTCCGCGCTGGCGCGGCAGTTGCGTGCCTTGCGCATTGGAGACCGGCTGCCACCGGTGAAATTCAAGTAGTTGCGAGTCAAGCTTCCCGTTTCAGTGGGAGATCGGCTCCGTGCTTGAGCCGATTTCCCGCTCACCGCCGTGCGCCCTCGCATCTCGCCTTAGATTAGTTGCCATCCGTTGAGCCACTTCATTGCCTCAGGCCGCCTTGGGCGCCGCCCAGGGGTCAAGGACAACCTTGACGCAATTCTCTTTTTTATCCCGGAAGATTTCATAGGCGCGCGGCGCCTCGTCGAGCGAGAGCCGGTGAGTAATGATGAAGCTGGGATCGATCTCGTTCCGTTGTACGCGATCCAGCAGCGGGCGCAGGTAGCGCTGCACATGGCATTGCCCGGTCGCGATGCGCAATCCTTTGTTAAAGGCGGCGCCAAACGGGATCGTATCCAGGAAGCCGCCGTAAACACCCGCGACGGAAAGCACGCCGCCTTTGCGGCAGGCGCGAATGGCCTCGCGGAGGACATTGGGGCGTCCCGTCTCGAGCATCAGTTTTTGCTTGGCGGCGTCCATGCGAGCCAACAGCGAGGTTCCGTGCGCCTCCATGCCAACCGCGTCGATGCAGGCGTCCGGACCACGTCCGCCGGTCATTAGCGCAAGCTGCCCGGGCACGTCATCCACTTCCTCATAATTGATGGTTTCAGCGCGAGCCGACTCGCGGGCCAGCCGTAATCGCTCCGGAAAGCGGTCAATGGCGATTACCCGGCCCGCTCCCAGCAGAAATGCGCTTTTGATGGCGAACTGCCCCACTGGGCCGCAACCCCAGACGGCCACCGTATCCCCTGGCTTGATATCGCAGTTTTCCGCGGCCATATAGCCGGTTGGAAAGATATCACTGAGAAACAACACCTGCTCGTCGCTGAGGCGCTCTGGAACCTTGATCGGACCAATATCGGCGAACGGCACGCGCGCATACTGCGCCTGCCCTCCAGCGTAGCCGCCGAGCATGTGCGAGTAGCCGAAGATGCCCGCGGGCGAATAGCCAAACAGCTTTTCCGCCATCCAGGCGTTTGGGTTGGTGTTGTCGCATAACGACCACAGTTCGTGCTCGCAGAAATAGCAGTGTCCGCAGGCGATGGGAAAGGGAACGACGACGCGATCACCCACGGCCAGATTGCGCACCGCCGATCCAATCTCGACCACCTCGCCCATGAACTCATGTCCCAGGATGTCGCCCTGTTCCATACTGGGGATGTAGCCATCAAACAGGTGCAGGTCGGAGCCGCAGATCGCCGTGCTGGTGATGCGGACAACTGCGTCATGCGGGTTGATGATGTGCGGGTCGGAGACGGTTTCAACGCCGACCTGCTCTTTACCTTGCCAGCACAATGCCTTCATATTGCCTCCCGGGCCGGACGGATCGCCCGCTCGCGTTCCAAAGGCTCCCCGACTGGACCGCGCCGCCGCGGGCGCGCATACTCGGCGGGCATGATGTCGGAGCCCAGGGGCTCGGGCACGAGCCGTTCCAGGCGCGCCATAGCCGAACGTTGACCATGCGGCTGCCCCTGAATTGTGGCAATCTCTCCAGCCTCCATGAGCTGCTTGAAACGGCGCAGTTCGGTGTGGGCCTGCTGTTTGGCGGAAAGCCCAAAACCGCGCAGCCAGCCGGAAGGTCCGGTGGCCAGCCGCAGCCGCACAATCGAACCGCGTCCACTCGGATCGGGCTCAAAGCGGACCTCTCCGGCGCTCTGGATTTCCGCCCCGGGCACCGCCTCCCAAGCGAGCAGACGGTTTTCTAATTCCTGGGTGATTTCCGATTCCATCTCGACCGCGCCGGTGACTGGCCGCTCGATGGTGAAGCGCATACGCTGGCCGGAACGCTCCACACCCCGGCAATAGGGAATGATCTGCCGCAAGAGCTCCGTGTCATTCCAGCTCTGGTAGAGTTCCTGCGGCGTGCGCAGAATGCTGATCGCATCTTCACTTTCGATGTTGGTACCGCGCTGCGCCCAAAGGCGGAGTGGTTCGCCGCGCTGCTGGGCGCGAAAGGCGCGAAAGCCGAGACAACCGGCGGCGGAGAGCAGCAGCACACGCGGCCACGCATGCAGCCACAAGCCAGCGAGCAGCAGGCCGCCAGCCGCGGCTGCGCCAGCCGCAATACCAAAACGCTGTTGATCTTGAGATGAGCGCGAAACCTGCGATTGCGGGGGAGAGCCCGGCGCAGCAATACCTTCAGCCATAAAGCCACCTCGATTGGCACGTCACCGGCGGAGCATATCCGACAGCAGCACTTGCCTCAAGTTGTTGCGGTGAAGGTTTCGATGCCAGCGAGCGGGCGAGGTTGGACGGGCACAAGAAAAGGGGTCGGGGCGTGCGGTGGCTGGTTTGCGACGGCACACCCCAAAAGCACCGCGGCTGCTACCCCAAGTTCATCAGAAAACCTGGGCTACCGGCGCAACCGACTGCCTAACTGTTCTGATGCGCGAGGATTGTTGCTGGATGCTAAAAGGCAGGAACGTGCCGTTGCAGAAACTCCGCCACTTGCCGGTAGGCTGCAATTTGGTTTTCCACCTTGGCGAAACCGTGTCCCTCGTCCAGAAATATCTTTAGCTCCGCGGTTCCGCCACGTTCACGAATGGCGGCGGCCACCTGCTCGGCCTCCTGCTTGGGACAGCGCGGATCTTGCGCGCCCGCAATCAACAGCACCGGACAGCGCACCTGGTCGACAAAGAAAATGGGCGAGCGATCGCGGTAGAGCGCCGCGTTTTCCACCGGATCGCCCATGGTGGCCAGGTCATACTGCCGCAGCAGCGGGTCCTCGTGTTCCAGTTCCGTAAACCAGTTCACAAAGGGCACAATGGCCACTCCCGCTGCCCAGCGCTCCGCCATTTTGCTCACCGCCAGCATTGTCAGGTAGCCGCCATAGCTGCCGCCCATGCTGATCAATTTTTTCCGGTTTACGTACCCGGTAGCGCACAGAAACTCCGCCGCGCTCCACACATCGTCCAGGTCACCCCCACCCAGGTCGCGATAGTTGGCGTCCTGAAATGCCTTTCCGTAGCCAGTCGAACCCCGGTAATTGGGGGCGATCACCACGTAACCACGATTGACCAAATACTGCAGCGAACGGTTGAAGCCATTCACACTCTGTGAAGCCGGTCCTCCGTGGATGTAAACCACCCCAGGGTGGCTCCCATCGCGTTGCACATTGTGCGGCAGGTACAGCAGGGCGGAGAGATTCCACCTTCCATCGCGGCTGGGGAAATGCACCAGGAAAGGTTCGACCATGCTTTCTCGCGCCGCCGGGGTAGAGAGTTCCGGATGCACCGAAGAGGTCAGCCGCACCGCTTCCTGGCGATCGTAGAGCCAGAGGTCGCCGGCATCGGCGGGGCCGGTGTGATAGAAAAGCAGCCCACCCCGGCGCGGCTGAAAGCAGCTATCAGAGCCGGTTGGGTAGTTCATCCCGGCGGGAAGCGGCAGCTGGCTCGCCTCCCCGCCTAGCCCCTGCACATAGATCTGGGAGTGGCCATCGACATTGGCGCTCCAGCAGACACCTTGGCCATCCGGGGTAAAGGAATCACCACTAACCTCCCACTCCTCTTCCGTGAGCCAAGCAATACGACCATTCTCAACGCCCAGCAGAGCGACATTGTCGTGTCCGTTCAGCGCATTGGAGGTAATCAGCAGCCGCTTGCCATCCGGCGACCAGTCGTTGGCCACGTACAGCTTTTCCCCCTCATGGGGCGTGAGAATACGTTCCGCGCCAGTCTGAAAGTCGTAATGGATGAGGTAGGAATCCTTCCCGGCCGCATGTTCGCGGAGGTAGACCAGGGCTTTGCCGTCCGGAGACCAGAGTGGGTGAAAGTTGCCCCAATCCGCTGGTGTGTTGCTGGTAACCGGACGCCGCTCCCGCGTTTTCCAGTCCAGCAGTTCGATTTCAAAGCTCGAACCACTGCGCGGCTTGGATATGAAAACCAACTGCTTGCCGTCTGGCGACCAGCGTGGCGACTGCTCGGCGATGTCGGGTGTTCCCGTCAGGTTTTCGACGGCGCCACTGGCCACATCCAGGGCAAACAGATCCCACTGTTCGTCTCCGTCAAAATCGGAGATGAATACCACCGTACGACCGTCGGGAGACCACACTGGCGAGCCCTGACGCTGGTCACTGCTGGTCAACTGGCGTGGTTCTCCCATGGGGCTTCCCTGCTCATCCAGGTCCAGGCGCCAAAGGTTATTGCGCCCGGCGCGGTTGCTGACGTAAACGAGGGAACGCCCGTCCGGCGCCCAGGCGCTGGAGCCCACCAGGCGGGTCTCATACAAGGCTGGCAGTGAAAGCTGCACAACCGGCCGGCGCGAGAGCGACTGGACTTGCAGGGGGTCGCGAATGGGCTCTATTGCAAGGTGCAGGCGGGTGGAGCTGGGCATAAACCCATTCTAGCGAGAGCGCTCCTGGCACTGACGTGGATGGCATTACGGGCTCTGGGAGGCACGGCCTCGTCTCCTTCAGGCCGCCCGCTCCCGTTGGTCGCTGGCACGTTCTCCAGTGAGAACGTGAAGCCGCCGATGCCGGGCTCCTCTCCCCCGCGAGGGAGCCGCCCTTCGGAATTTCGCGGCCCTCCACC
>DAIDIE010000012.1 GCA_027459505.1 Acidobacteriota bacterium | reverse complement strand
TGTTGAACTAAGCCGCTGCGCGGCGACGGTGTTCGGACGCCTGTCGGCATGGATTCGGGTTTCGGCCGCACGGCAGAAGCATACTACCCTGCCGGCCTATGAACAACCTCAAATCCTCGCTCACCGACAACCGCAACCTCCAGCACCCGGCGGCCGCCGGGCCTCCGTCGCCTGCACCCGAATCCCGGGTCGGCAAGTGGGGTCCCAAGGCCTCGGCGTCTTCCATGATTCGTTCGGCCGATCGGGGCTACGCCAATCCCTTGGATTATCGGCATCCTTACGAGTCCATGGCGCGCTTTGCCCAGTTCCTGGCCCTGCACTACGATGCCAATCGGACCCGCCACGCTTATTACCGGCAGATGCGCCTACTCCACCAGCATCTGGGCGCCGATCCCGCCACCCTCACCGAAGCCCAATTGCGCGACTACTTCCTCTTCGTCAAGCTCAAGAAGCATTGGCAGCCCAAGACCATCCGCCAAGCCGTGGCCGCCGCCCGCATGTTTTACGTCGAGCTGCTCCAGCGCGCCGCCTGGACGGTCTTCTCCCAGATTCGCACCCGCGATCACGATACCCTACCGGCCGTGCTCACCCGCAGCCAGGTCCGGGATTTGTTAACCCACATCCGCCTCCGGCGCTACCGCACCCCGCTCAAGCTCATTTACTGCTGCGGCCTGCGCCTGAGCGAATGCCTGGGCCTGACCATCCACGACATTGTTGGCCGCGAGAACAAGCTTTTCATTCGCGACACCAAGGGCCACCGGGATCGCGTCGTCCCGCTGCCCACCTCCCTGTACCATGAACTGCGCGCTTACTGGTCCTTTCATCGCCATCGGCTCCTGATCTTCCCCAACGTCGGTCGCGGTGATAATAGCCCGCAGGCGCTGGCGGCTCGCATGCAGCACGCCACTTCACCCATGCCCTGTTCCTCGCTGCAGCGCCTCATCATCCTGGCCCGCAAACAACTCAACCTTCCGGCCGCTTCGCTGCATTCGTTGCGTCATTCCTTTGCCACTCACCTCCTGGAAGCCGGCGCCCATCTGCACACCATCCAAAAGCTGCTCGGACATAAACAGATCACCACCACCATGGTTTATCTCCATCTGACCCACCAGAGCACCCAGGACGCCCTGCGGCTGATGGACGATCTGTGCCGGAGTTTGCCGCGGTAATTCGGGCCGCCAGCCGCACCCCCGTTCGTGCCCGCCACCGTCCTGGAGGCATTGCGGCGGTTCTTGCCGGAGTTTCTCCAGTCCCAGCCGCCGCTTGGCCCAGAGCAACGCCGCGCCATCTGGGCCATCACTCATTGCCGCACCGCGGCCTTGGGCGGGCGGCTCTTTGCCTGCGAACAGTGCGGCCGGCAGCACTTTGCCTATCACTCCTGCAACCACAAGGCTTGTCCCCAATGCGGCCGCGCCGCCACGGCCAGATGGGTGCGGCGCGAACTGTGCAAGCTGGTCAAGGCCCCTTACTTCCTGGTCACCTTCACCCTCCCGGCCGAGCTGCGCGGCACCTTCTTCGGCCCCCTGGCCAAGCCAGCTTACGACCTGTTCTTCGCCGCCGCCGCCGGGGCGCTCTCCGAGAAACTGGCGACCGCCAAAGCCCTGCGCGCCCACCGCCACGGCTTCACCGCCGTGCTCCACACCTGGAACCAGCAGATGGGCTTCCATCCCCACCTTCACTGCCTGGTCCCCGCCGCCGGACTCGACGCGCACGGCCGTCCGGTCCGCGTGAAGAACCCGGAGTTCCTGGTCTATCTGCCCCACCTCCAAAACGCCTTCCGCCAGCACCTCTACCGCTTGCTCCAGGCACAGAACTGGAAGGTCGATCCCGCCGTCTGGGACAGGCAATGGGGCGTGCACATCCAACCCGCGGGTTCCGGCGCTTCGGCCCTCAAGTATCTGGGCGCCTATGTCGCCCGGACCGCCATCAGCGACGCCCGCATCGTCCGCCTCACCGATCAAGCCCTCACCTTCCGTTGGAAAAACCGCTCGCAAGCCAACCGCCTCGAACTCCAGACCCTGCCCGGCGCCGAGTTCGTGCGCCGCTACCTGCGCCACGTCTTGCCCCGGGGACTGCGTTCAATCCGTTACTACGGCTTCTGCCATCCCGCCGCCAAGGCCACTCGCCTCCGGGTCCAGTTCCACACCGGCCTGACGGTGCAGTTCGGTGCCCATTGCCCACCCGACGCGCCGCCGTCCACCCCGGCGCGCTGTCCTGATTGTGGTGGCCACCTGCGTTTGCTGATCACCCTCACTGCCCCCTACCACGAACGCGGACCCCCGCCGGCCCCAACCACCGTCGTCATCGCCGCATGAACCGCGCGGGTCAAAATTCAGCACACCACGCGCTCGCCGCCCTTTTGTCCGCCGACGGCTCCACCCAGCCTGGCGCCGGGCAAAACGCGCCGCCAGCCCTGCCTCCTACACGTGGCCGCCTCCTCTTCTATCCGCTCCGCCAAAGCCAGTCACCCAGACAACCTATAAAGGCAGTAAGTCCATCCCGAAAGTTCTCGTTTCCGGCCCCTCCTCAGCGCCCTGGCCAAACATAAGTGCCATACAGCCTCTCGCTCTCCTTCACCGGGCTTGTTCAACCAGCGGCGTATTTGCTGGCTCCGCTTCGCTCCGCAGCAATACACCCTTTATTGTT
>DAIDIE010000010.1 GCA_027459505.1 Acidobacteriota bacterium | reverse complement strand
CATCGCGTGGCTCACGCCCGAGCGCCGTGCCCGGCTTCACCCTTGGTTGGGGGGCGCCGCCAAGCGTGCGCTTGCCGTCCCTCTTGCTATTGGCGGAAGCGATGATCACGTCCATATCCTTATCGGCCTCTGGCCTCGCCTTCAGTTGTCCGCTGTGGTGCAGGATCTGAAAATGCACTCCTCCATCTGGTTCCGGGAAACCTTCCACCTACGCGGATTCGCGTGGCAGAAAGGTTACGCCTACTTCAGCGTCAGCGCTTCCCGCATCACTGCGGTCAGGCGCTACATCGATAACCAGGAAGAACATCACCGAAGTATCGACTTTGCCGCCGAAATGCGCTCGCTATTTTCCGCCCATGGCCTGGATGCTAATCCACGGGACTGGTAGCCGGTTCCCAACCGTACTCCACCACGCGCTCCCTCTTTTGTCCGCTGCTAACCAGGGACTTCATCCCTGGCTACTTTTTCAGGCGTGGCTCCGCCACGCGGCGCTCATCAACCCTCCGTAACAGCCCGCAACAATTCAGTAACAAAAAAGTGAGTGCCCCACAATCGAACCCCATCCCCTTCCAACCCCATCCAATCAGATGAGCGCAACTATTTTGCCGGGGCTAGCGCGCCGAGGCCAGCGACGCCGCAAAACGAACACCGCGCCGCCAACCACTGACAACCGACAACTGACAACCGGCGACTCACCCCATGTACGACTCCCACGGCTACGCTCCCTCACCGAATCAGGCACGCTTCCTGCACGTGCTCCGCACCCAGGACCAGGGCGAGTGCCTGGCGGACCTGTGCCACAAGGCGGGTATCACCCCGGAAACGCTTTTCCGCTGGTTCGACAACCCGCACTTCTCGCTGTGGCTGGCGGTGAAAGCCGAACATCACCTGCGCACCACCGCTTCCCTGCTGATGCTGCTGGGCTGCAACGACGCGATTGCCGGCGACCGCAATGCCGTGAAGATGGTGCTGGCGACGTTTGCCAAAGGACGGTCGAGTGAAGCCTGGACCAGCACGCTGGACTACCTGACCCAGCAGCGCGATCAGCACGAAGCCGAGTTCGGGCCGCCGAAGACCGGGGCGGAAGCGGAAGAAGAGGCGAAGAAGGACGCCGAGAAGGACACGCCGCCTCCCACCGACCGTCCGTCGTATACCGGCTGTCGCGCCAACCGCGTGGCGCGCCAGGGCACGCCCCCCATCAAGATCGAGAATGTGGTGAAGTATCCCCCCAGGGTCAGCAATGAGGACTGGCCGGCGCACTGGGAAAAGGAAATGGGATACAAGATTGGCACCTTCCCGGCGCCCCCCACGCCGCGCATGGACGGAACCATACCCGAGCCCTACAAACCGGCGACGCCCGAGCCGCCTCCCAATCCGTTTCCAGCGGCGGACGTCGAGCGCGCCGCGCGCACCGGCGATATCGACTACTTCAGAAACGCCCTCAGCCGCGGCTGGGACGTGGACACGACGTTGGAAGAACTCGACGGCAGGTTCAGTACGGCGCTCATGATCGCCGCCCAGTACGGCCAGAACAGTCTGGCAATCTTTCTGTTGAACGCCCACGCGGACCAGACCTTCACCGACCGCAACGGCCATACCCCACTGAAATACTGGGAGAAGGGGTTGCAGGACCGCACCAGCAACCCGGAAATGGGGTCGCTGCTGCGCCGCATTGACGAACTCCGCAACCGCATGTCGCCGCGGGTCATCAAGATCTACCGCGAAGGCGACCCGCGCAACCCGGTCCTGCCCAAGCTGTGAGCGCGGCGGAACGCCGCATACGAAGAGTTCACAGTTTACAGTGGACAGTTCACCGCACGGCGCGGCAGATTCCGGGCGGCGCTGACGAGTTGCCGGTTGTCGGAACGAGTTGCCGGTTGTCGGTTGTCAGTTGTCCGTGGGGAGTGGAGTACGCGCCGGATGTTGTGCTCGATGCAAGGAGAGAGGGACAACCGGCAACTGACAACTCTTCAACGTGACCGGGTGCCCCACTCAACGTCTTTTGTTGAGTGGGCGGCGCCACCCTGGAACTCTTCGCAAAGACTGATTCCGGAGCGTGCTCCAACTCCCTCCGTGCATCAAGCAAAGCACCCGACGGTACTCCACTTCCCCACCGTCAACCGACAACTGATAACGGATAACCCCTCCGCGACGAGCGCGCCGCCACACCAACCGCAACGCCCTACGTACGTTCACGGTCAACTGTTTGTTTCCTCTCGGCCAACCGCACTTACGCGCCCGGCGACTCGCTTCTTCAGCGTGTTCAGCGCGCGCTGACGCACAATGCCTTCGTCTTCCAAACTGCCAAGCAACGCGCCCGGAGGCACGTTCAGCGCTTCCGCCCATGTCTTCACAACCTGCGCACTCCACGGCTGCTGTTGCCTCACCTGCTTCCAGACGGAGCGGGAGATCAGCATTTCACGCGCGAACGCGGTGGCTTCACGCTCCTGCTCTTGCCGCTGGCCGCCAGGCTCCAGGTAGAGTTTCTTTTTGGAGTGCAGCAGAATGTGTCCGGCTATGTGAAAGAAGTTGAGCCAGGACCGATCATCCGTTGCATTGGGTGGAGTGAGCTGAAGAAGCGCCTTTCCTGGATGAGCCCAGCGCGCCGCTCCCCACGCCTTGCATCCCGCAATGACGGGAACAAAGACCAGAGCTACGCCGGCATCCGCGCATTCGCTGATCGTTTCCGGAAGAAGTTCAGCAAAAGGAGTGCGAAGGTTTGCCCTGATGTTCCGCAACGCCCGGCGAAACCGCGTCTTTTTAAAAGGGGCACAGTTGATGTTTTGAGCCTCGATCTCTCCTCGTCGTAGCCAGGCCAGCAAGGCATACTGCCTGGCGCGGCCGCGGGCCCCACCCGGACAAGGATTGCGCCTGCCATTGCCGAGGTGCGAAAGGGTATCCAGGCTGGCGACACCGAAAAATCAGGCACTTTCGCCTGAACATTCCGCCAGAGTCCCGAACGTGAGCTCATAATGTTTTCCATGCGCAAGGTATGCTGGCCACTAACCCTTATTTTCCTGGCTGGACTGCTTCTGGCCGTTCCAGTCAAGATCTTTGCTCAGGCGGCGGTCAGCTCAATTCAAATTCAAGCCGGCTGGGGAGGATTGGGGGCGCCGCAGCATACTAGCGTTGACATCCGGAGCAGCAAGGGTACTTATCTGCGGGACGGCGTATCCGTCGATCCAAAGCTGGTGATGGCCCTGGTCCACGCATTGCGCGCGCCGCTGATCCCGGACCCCGATATGTCGAACCTGGGCGTGACCTCGCAATGGCTGCACCAACAGGCTTCGAAGCTGCACCCCGGCAGACTGCGGGGAGCCATGCCCGCACTTCCGGCGCAAGTGCGCTTTTTCAAAAAGCGCTTTCAGGATCCTGAAAAAATGACTGGCCCGGTGAAGGACCAATTCCTTTACAGCGAGACCGACGACAACCCTTACGTCGCAGTCAGCGTTTCCTTTTCCGATGGAACCAGGCTTGCGGCGAGTACAGGCTCCTATTACGTGTTCATGCTGCCCTGGAACATGCCGAACGGGCGGAGGACTTACAATGCGGATTTGTCGCGCGCGGTTTCGGCTCTTCTGCCTCCCGGAACCGTTGACAAAGCCCGGCTTGCCGGCTCCGGCTTGGCTAAGGGACTGGCGGATGCGCTAATGTCTCACGTGGCAAAGCAGTGGGACATGCTCGGCGTGGAGGGGAGGACTGGAGATGCACTTGCCAGGTTGCGCAGTCGCTACACGGTTTTGCGAGCCGATATCAACAGCTACCATGACGTTTACTTCGGCAAGCGATGGCGTGGGGGCGAGCCGGGTGAGACCAATCTGCATGTCTACCTGCGCAAGGCGGGCTTCCCTGCGAACGTGGAGGAAGAGCTGGTCCTCAAATTCTCAAACGGAAAAGTGCGCGGGCTGAAGACATTTCTGAAAAGCGCGGGCCAGTACGAACACCTGGCGCTGTCGGTAGAGTGGCTGCGCGATTGGCTGCGGGACAACCCGAGGCAGAACATGATCGTGACCTATGTACACGACGCCTCCCTGGGCAGACATGCGCTGCGGAGCTTCGCCGCCGATATGAAGGTGCGTGGTCGCAATGGCCTGATCGCGAAGGTGCGCGCGCAACGCAGGCAGATTGTGCTCTTGCGGGTTGAATACGCCTACTGGTTGCTGTTCCCGGATCGCCATATGGTGCTATGGCAGTTCGATGGCCCGCTTGGATTTCTGAAGTGGAAGGAGCGCGATTTTGGCGAAGGTGAGTGCGACAGCTACTACGCCGTCAATGGCGGAGGGTGCTCCGGACGCGCTGTAAGCCCACAGGGACACCTCCTGCTCGCGGCGGCGCCACTGGATCAGACGTGTACTGCCGCGTGGAGAAGAACTCATCCGCTCCCCCATCCTTCGCCAAATGCGTTGTTTTCGATCAGTGAGCATGGCCGTTACGGCATGATCGACGCGGCCGGGAAGATCGTGATTCCCACCTGCTTTGATGCGGTCGACGATTATTCGGAGGGGCTGGCAAGGTTCGAGCGAGGCAACTTGTGGGGTTATCTGGACGGGGCGGGAAGAGTTGTAATTTCCCCACAGTTTCCGTCGGCCTACGCTTTCAGCGAGGGCCGCGCCTGGGTGCAGATGCGCGGTGAGGCGCTGGAATCGGACGCGCGATTCGGCTTGATTGATAGATCCGGGAAGAAGATTACAAAGCCGCTTTTTGAAGATACTTTCGAAGAAATGGAGAACCAAACTTTCCGCGAGGGGCTGGCGCCTGCTCAGGCTCCGGCTGGAAGCAACATTCCGCGCTTCGGCTTCATCGATCGCACTGGAACGATGGTCATTGCAGCTCGGTTCGAGCTGGCGTCCCCGTTTAGCGAGGGCTTGGCCGCGGTCCAGGAAGCTAAACCCGGCGACAAAGGCCGTTGGGGGTTTATCGACAAGACGGGCGCTTGGGTGATTCCTCCTCGCTATCGCTTTGCCGAATCCTTCGGCGATGGCCTGGCGGCGGTGAACTTGCACGGAGTTTGCGAATACATCAATCACAGCGGACAAATGGTTGTAAAGCCACGTGCCCAACCCAGGAATGGCGATTGCGAAACCACCTACGGGCAGTTCGCTGAAGGGCTTTCGCGTTGGCGCTTTGGAAACAAGTGGGGCTACATTAATCTGGCGGGTCGTACTGTTATCACGCCCCAATACGACCTCACATACGGCTTCACCGATGGATTGGCGGCGGTGCTGGTACGAAAACGATGGGGCTTTATCAATCTTCGCGGGAAAATGGTCGTGCCGCCCACCTATCGGCAAACAGAACCATTTCACCATGGGCTGGCTCGTGTAACGACCAAGCGGGGTTATGGCTACATCAACAAGCGGGGCAAGATCGTCTGGTTCGGCGTGGGGAATTGACAGGCTCAGCCCGCAGTGGTTCGTGCGGTTCGGCGCTTTTCGCCGGGTTTTCCGGGTAGGCTCACGCGGATTTTGCCTTTCGAGGTGGTTTTGCCCCCCGTCAGGATGGCTCGCTAGCCGCTGGCGCAGCTACGGCAGTTGTCTGTTCGCACAACCGCGCCACGCGGCTTTGGCCGGGTGGCGCGGCTGTTGTTTTCGCCTTTGGCGCGCTCTGTTTACTGCGGCAGCGTGCCGGTGAAGTAGATCAGCACATAAGCCCGGATGCTGCCATCACTTTGCGGAACGCCGTAGACCTTAACCGGAACGCCCGCCGCGAGCGCGGCGCTCACCGTGCTCATCCCCGAACTGGTGGTGATGTCCTGCTGACTGATGGTGACCACTCCGTTACTTTTGTCCACCTGAAAGACCAGGGTGGCGGAGTTGGCGGCCGCGCTGAGGTCGATTACCACGGGGTTCACCCCGCCGGAGACGGTCATCGCGAAGGTTCCGCCGCTGCTGGTCGCTGCGAAGGGCGTCGACACCGTTCCCTTGGGCAGCGGCGTTGGCTGAATCACCGTCCAGGCAACCGACCAGCCATTGGGGTTTGCCGGGTCATTCCACACCGCGTAACTGTCGCCCCAGACCACCTGCGGCGGAACTGTTCCTCCGAAGTTGGCCGAGCCGTTGGCCACGGTCACAAAGTCGCTGACCGCGTTGGCGCCGGTGTCCGCCTGGGTGGGATAGGTGAAGTACCACCACTTGTAGCCGCTGATGGCGTTGCCGCTGGCGTCGGTGCCGTTGGCCGTCGAGCTGGCGATGTAGCCCAGCGTGATGGTGTAATCGTCGGAGCTGTTGGCGAAATTACGGGTGTAGGTGAAGCCCGCGCTGCTGGCGGCGCTGATCGCGCCGCTGAAGTGCGCCTGCTCGATGTTGACAGTGCCGGCCACCAGCGGATTGGCCAGCGGATCGACGACGTTCACCTCAACCTTGAAGCCGCGCACGATGTTGCTCAGAAAGGCCGCGCCGGTTCCAATGGGAGACTTGCCGCCGCGGTCATGGAAGAAGAACTGGGTGTTGCTGTCGATAGTGACCGGCTGCGGCTGCCCATCCTCGTTCTGCACGGTGAGCACGCCAGTGGAGGCGTTCGCGCTCAGCACGTGTCCTTCCGGGTTGAACCAGACGGTATTAAAGGATGTACTTGCCCAGATGCGCACCGCCACCAGGGCGCCGTCGGGCTGGTAGCGGGCGTTGACACGGATTTGTTTGCCAACGATG
The DNA here is from genome assembly GCA_027459505.1 of Acidobacteriota bacterium. Classification (GTDB taxonomy): domain Bacteria; phylum Acidobacteriota; class Terriglobia; order Terriglobales; family SCQP01; genus DAIDIE01. The sequence goes on along the minus strand of DAIDIE010000010.1, from coordinate 2,125 downwards.
CTGGCGGCCAGGGTGGAGAAATCCTTGATGACGGTTTTGGTTTTGGCATCCATGTCATAGAAGATGGTGCCGTTGGTGCTGTCGGCATTGATCTGCAATGACTGCGCGGTGCTGACCGGGGTTTCCGGGGAGGCCGCCGGTTCCGTGGGGAACTCGCGCGAGATGGTCAGGCTGCTGTTGTCCGCGGCCACGGCAGTCACGCTTCCGAAGAGATCGCGCAGCATGAAATGCGCGATATTAGCGATCGGGCGATGCCGCACAACACCATTGAAGTTCACCGCCCAGATCGGGCTGCTGGTCCCCGCTGCATAGTGCTCGACCAGAAATGCCGGGTTGTCGAGATCGAATTCCAGATCGAGGGCGTTGCTGCCGCTGGCGCTCACCATCAAGGGCGACTGCAGCTTGATGTTGAGGCTCACACTTGATCCGCCGTTCGCGCCCTGCACCTCGATTTGATTGGCAGGAATGGTGGCGCCGGCGGGCTCGGGAAAGCCGGCTTCCGGATCGGCGGAGGTGACCAGCAGAATGTCTGACGGGTTGGCGCTGACCGTAAGCGTCGCGCCGGTGTAGGCGCCCTGCGGCACGGTGGCGTTGCCGAGGATTTCCCCAATCTGATCCAACTGTTCCAGGTTGACGATGGGGGCGGAGGCCTCCGCCGCCTGATACACAGAAACCGCGCTGCCGCCGCCCTGCGGGGTCAGCGAGATGCCCAATACTTTAACGCCAATCGTTGCCCAGTCCTGCGCGGAGTCGTCGCTGAGCATGACGTTCACGTTGCCGTTGCTCGAGGTGGTGGTCTGGGTAGAACCGCCAGAGGAAGTTGAGGAAGAACCGCTTCCGCCGCAAGCTACCAGGGCCAGCGAAGCGCCCAGCATGCTGCAGCACAAAAGGCGAAGGTAATTGCGGCGCATAAAAGTTTTCTCCTTAAGGTCGCGAAGGTGGGTGGGATGATCCCACGGTTGGTGAAACACGCCTGGCGGGAGAAAGTTGCGGGAAGAGAGTGACGGCTACAAGGCCGGCCGTGGCCGATGGGGTTGGAGTGTCCCCAGGGGCGCCAAAGTCACCGGAGAGCTGTTGGACTTGTCAGTATCCGCTTGTCTCGCGGCAGGTTGAACCGCGGGTCGCTGCGTACACAGCTTTTGGGATTGCATTGTCGCCGCAGGTCCCGCCGCCGCACTGTGCAGGGAGCTGATCTCAACCGCCTGTCGTCAGCTCTTCTCCTGGGGGCCGTGCAGCTCTTCCTCGCTGACGACCGGATCTCCCAAATAACCGAGCTGGGCCCTGGCGGCGGCGCCGAACATGGGGCCGCGCGCGGCAATGACCGGAGCGAAGCCCATCAGGCCGATGGCTTGCGGAATGTCGTCGTAGATGGCCTCGATGCCGCCGCGCCGGCAGTAGGTCTCGTGCCAGAAGCCGGTTCCCCCGGAGTTTTTCAGGAAGTCCTGCCACCACTGGCGGTGCGGATCGGAGCGGCTCCAGGTTAATAGCGCATTGGGATCGCGCCAGTACTGGCGCATGCCGATGTGCGGCGGAAACATCGAGTAGATCAGCGTCTCGTGATGCAACAGCCCGGGAGGCTGCGCCGCCGCGGAGGAAGAGATCTTCGGTCCAAATCCCAGTAGCGTTTTCAATCCGGTGAGGCGGTTGACGCGCATGCCGAGGTAGACCACAACCAGGTCGGGATAAGCGGAGAGATTGACGGTACGGCGTTCGACGTATGTGGGCATGGCCAACTGCTCCTCGGCCCAGTTCGACCCTTGATATTACATGCAATGCGCACGCCGCGGGTCAAAACCACAAACTATTTTTGAACAGAAACAGCGCGGCAAATTCGCCGTTGCAACAACGATCTGAGGCGCAATGGTCGGCAAATAATGAGGGGCGGCCGCCTGTTCATCAGGTCAGCCGCCCCCCGGTTGTCCTTCGGTCGAAATCCGGGGCCGCCTAAAGCGGCCCCGCCTGCAAATGCAACTTCTGCCCTGCTCTACTTGCCGCCTTTGGGGGCGACCGTGAAGCTGAACGGAATTGTGCTGCCGTCGTTGAGCGTGATGAGGTAGCTGTAGGTTCCGGGAGCCAGCGGCGCCAGCTCCAGGTTGTACTGCCACACCGGGTTGGGATTGGGCTT
>DAIDIE010000040.1 GCA_027459505.1 Acidobacteriota bacterium | reverse complement strand
GGTTGCGGCGCTGGAATAGGCCACGCTGACCTGATCGCCGTTGAGCAGGCCCACCACCGTTCCGGTGAAGGCCGGGTTGGCCTGACCATACTGGCGGCTGGCGTTGGCGACGTTGATAGTGAGCGGCGCGGGCGTGACCTGGAAGCTGGCCGCCCCGTTGGCCGCGTTGAAGTTGTTGTCGCCGGCATAGGCCACCGACACGTTATAAGTTGCCACCGGCAGTGTGGCGGTATTAAAGGCCACACTGAAGGCGCCGCCCGCACTCAGGGCGGCCGTCTGCTGGACGCCATTGAGCGTTACTGTTACCGCGCCCGTAGCGCCCACAGAAGCCACGCCCACCGTGCCGGCGATTTGGGTGCTGCTGGTGCCGTACACAATGTTGCTGGCCGAGACGCTGACTAGCGGCGTTCCCTTGGTGATCTGCAGAACGCCAGTGGCCGGCGCAGAGTCGTAGGCGTCGCTGACGATGCTGGCGGTGACCGGGTAGGAACCGACGTTCACCGGCGGCTGCGTTGAGCCGTTGTAGGTGACGTTCGTGCTCAGCCCGGAGGGGCTGGTGGTGACGGTAACGCTTTTTGGCGTTCCGTCATAGCCTTGCACCAGATCGCCGAGCGTGACCGTCGCTGTGGGACGGGTGATGGTCGCGTTGGTAACGGCGGAGCTGGCGCGATAGTCGCCAGTGCCGGTTCCCGAGGCATAGCCGTTGAACACGGCCGTCAGTGTCACTGGACCAGTGAGGAAGGATTTGTCAACAAACCAGTTGGCGGTGAACTGCCCATTGCTGGCAACTGCGGCGCCGATAGCTCGCGCACCGGCGTAAAAACTCACGGTGCCGACATTGACGATATTGCCGCTGGCGTCATGCACCACCGCGTTCAGGGGTACGCTGGAGCCGCCAGGAATAGTGCTGGGAGGATTCACCCATTGGGTGGTGGTATTGGCGGCGTTGGGACCCGGCAGAGCTCCCGCGCCAATCGTGAACGTCTGATTTTTGGTAGTCGTTCCGTTGGGCGTGTTGCCAGTGACGCTGACCGTTATGGTCATGATCGCGCCTTGCGGCAGGTTGGCCGGAACCGTTACGGCGATGGCCGAACTTCCCGATTGTCCGCCGTTGACTGGGAGCGACGAGGGCGTGGCCGTAAGCTGCGTGCCCGGCAGACCGCCAGACACCGCGACCTGGTACGTGTCGTTGCTGTAGCCTGTATTGTTAACATTGGCGTTGAAATTGACTGTCTGCGTGCTGGCATCGCCAGGAGTGACAATCGAGCTGTTGGACGACAGGGTGAAGCTGAACTGCGAGGGACCATAGGCCGCCAACCCGATGGAGGCGAAGGTGGTCGGCAGGTCGTTGGCATGGCCGCTGTACTGCCAGTAACCACCGGCGGTTTGATTAGTAAGCAGCCATTGGATGCCGGACTGAATTTGCGGGTTTTTATCCGGCCGCTGACCCTCGGTGCTAAGTGCATACAGCGCGAGCCCAGTGTGGTAAGGATCGGAGGTGTATCCGGGCTGCTGGCCCCAGCCGCCATCGCTGTTCTGCGTGGCGTAAAGGCGATTGATCATTGACTGGATGATGTTGCCGCCCGGATCGTTGGCGGTGTTGCGGCCAGCGGCGGAGACGCCGATCAGGCTCCATTCCGTGTAGTCAATATCGCTGTTGCCTTCGCCGCGCGGATAAAAGGCTTCCAGGGCGTTTGCCAGGTTGTTCATGAGCGCGGTGGCGTTGGCGCCATCGGTGGAGACAAAGTCGGGGTGCTGCAGCGCGGCATGTGCGCCAACGATGAACTGCGCGGTCGGGATAACTGCCGTGTACGCGGTGGGGTAGTTCGAGTAATCGCAGGGAATGAAGTGTACGATTTGCCCAGAGAGAAAACCGCCGTCGGAAGGGATTTGCGCGGTGGTCAGGGTCCGCTGACCGATGCCTGGAACCGACAGATTTCCCCATTGATAGTTGATATAACTAGCATTGTCGTTAGACGTCAGGTTAACGGCCCAGCGCACCGCATTTTCCAAGTTGGCGGCGTGGGTATAGTCAACATTGAGGTCGTAATTGGCCAGAGCAAAGGTCTGCCACCCCGACTTAACCGCAACAAAGTTGCCGTAATAAACCCAGGCTCCGGCAGTATACGGATTGTTAGTCGCCTGCCAGTTCATGGAACCGTAGGAGTTGCTGGCGGAGGACTGGTCCAGCGCGATCTTGTCGGCAATCGTTTCGAGCTGCGTCATCGTGGCGGAAGGCAGCGCGATGCCGGTGCTGATGGCCTGAGCCGCGCCATAGACGACGCCGCCCTGGCGATGACAGGCAATACAGTTGTTCTGGTTGGTGAAGTTGAGCGCATCCTGAACAGCGAAGTCGATGCCGTTTTGCGCCGCCTGATCCACTTGAGGAACAGAGGCGGTCTGCGCCACCGCACTGAAGGCGAAGGCGAGGCAAACGACCAGGAGCGCCAGGAGGCGGGGTAGCACGTTAGACGAGCGGCGCACACCAAGGAATGTCATTTGAATAAGGATCTCTGTTTTGCTGTGGCAGGCTGGCACCCACGCCAGAACATTGCCGAAGCGCGATCGGGTGCCCGCAGGAATGTAGCTATCCCTGCGAGCCGGGAATCCGGCCCTCACACAGGACACCCCTGGCGCATGCGCATATCGCCAAAAAGGTTGAGTGCATAGTGAGCGGCATCACGGAATATACAGAGGCGCCTTAAGCTCGTCAACAAAGTTTTAGAAGTTTTTTGCCTTGATGCGCAGAGATCCGGCGAGCGCGAAGTTGGGTTTAATGTTTAAGAATTTGCTTGCGATAGACCTTCGAGGGCTCGCGTGGAGTCATCGATGGCTCTCAATTGACTCGTGGCATTTCTAGTGCGACAGCAGGAAAGTGTCGCGGTCGCCATTTGTGGCAGTCACACAAAGGCGATGCGAAGCTGACAAACAGGCCGGGGAATGCTGCTGTCCGTTGGGACAGGAGTTGAGTATTGCGGTAAATTATAGTTCTTTTATTGTCGAATTGGCGGTCGAACCACGTCCGCGCTCGTGTTCGCGCAGTTTCAGCGACGATGCACCGGACGCGAGCCGTTTTCTGCGCTGCTACAAGTTCAGTCCGCGCATGCGCTCTTCCAAGGCGGCGCGGGCGGAGGCGTAGTCTTCGTCGCTGATGCGGCCGCTCTGGCGGCGCACTTCCAGAAGAAAGAGATCGTCTTTGAGGGTGGCCAACTGTGCGGCGACGCTGGAATCGGAAGGGGACGCGCTGGAGGGCGCCGCCGCACCGCCATTGCGGGCGGAGCGGTTGCCGGGTTGTTTGCCGCCTTTCGCGGCGCGGCGCGCGGCGTCAGGCGACGCGGCGGGGAGCGGAGCGGCATCGGCAGCCAATGGGGCGCCGGGCACGAACCCAAAGTACATGAAGCCGAACAGGGCAATCACCGCCAGCAGCAGCAGGATCATCTGCCAGTGCTTTTCCACGTAAGTGGGCTGCGCGATCCGCATGGCGGCGCCGCTGGCACTGGGGTTATCGAGATGTCCGTTGGCGGCGCTGGCGCCATTATCGGACGCCCCATCACCTGCTGCGCCGTCCGCGGCCGCCTGCATCGCTTGCGGCAGAGGTGCGTTGCCGCTGACCGTGAAACGGATCGCCCCCCGTGGCGACTGCATGCTGTAGACGTCATAGCCCTGATCCTGGCCCGCCGGCGCGAGCTGCTTGCTTTGCAGCTTCATCGGGGGAGGCACGTAAATACTCAGGTCCTGAACCGGCAGCAGCGGCTGCTCGGTCAACGCCGCCTTGAGCTGCGCATAGGGCAAACGATAGGCGATCTGGAGACGCGATTCGCCGGGGCGGAAGGCGTAGTTGAGACGATAGATGTTGCCGCCCGCAGGTTGGGGCTCTTCGCGGGTGGGAATGCCGCCTGGCCCAATCACGTTGGCGCCATCGGGGCTCACGCCTTGGGGCAGACGGAAACGGAACAGGCCGCCGGGAGCGTACACCGTTTTTGCCGGGTGGGTGTTGTTTTCGACGACGTAATCATCGACCACGGCGAGCTGGCCCTGCTCGGGCTGCAGCACGGCAATTTCCGCTTTGACCTGCAAATCAGAGACGTTTCCGGAACGGTCGTAGACGTCGAAGCGTGCCGTGTCCTGCCCGGGTTGCAGCGGGCGAATGTAAGTGGCCTGTTGATAAATGGCGCGCAACTGCATGCCCGATGCGGCGCTGGCGGACATCGACGCGGGAATACGCGCGTCAAAAGCCCCCTGCGCATTGGTGGTCGCGCTGGCAATCACCGGCAGGCCGGGGCCGAGCGCCATCACCTCGACTTTCACACCTGCCACTGGCTTGTTGCCGGTGTCGTTGAAGACCAGGCCCTTGATTTCGGAAGGGGCGGCAGGAGCTGCGGACGCCGCATCCTGGGCCGCAAGGGGCGGGGCCGTGAGGGCCAGAGCCAGGCTCAGGCCGGCCAGCAGGGAGACACGCAAAGAAGAGGTGATCGGCATTGTTTCAGTTCTTGGAAAGCGCGGCGGCGGCGCTGTCAATGCGGGTGTTGAGGCTGGCGACTTCGGTTTCCAGCTCGCGGCGGGTGGCGCCGTAATCTTCATCGGAGAGCTTGCCGGCAAGGTACTCGAAGTGCAGGTCCTTCAAGTTTTCCAGCACCGCCTGTTTGCGTTCGCGCAAGGCGCGCAGGCTGGCCTGTTGCCAGTCGTCGTGCGGCAGCGGCTCCTGTCCAAAAAAAATCCACCAGAAGCAGGCCAGGGTCAGCAGGACACAAAGCAGCACAATCACGCACGGCCTCCTTTGGAGCGATCGCCGGACTCGCCAAACAGGTTTTGCAATTCGCGCTCCACTTCGTTGTGGACGGCCTCGACCTGGGCCGGGCGGGGCGCGGGGGAACCCGCGGCGGGAGCGGCGCGATGGCGCGACCAGTAACGGATGACCCACAACAGGAAGGCGAGGCCCAAAGCCGCCGCCACCCAGGGCATGACCCAGGCCAGCAGATTGAAGCCGTGGGTAGAAGGCACGGCGACGACACTGGAACCATACTCCTGCATAAACGCCTGCAGGATGAGGTTGTCGGGATCTTTGGTGGCGACGCGCTGCGACAGTTCCGTGCGCATCTTCGTGACTACCGTGCAGCCCACGTGATTGCAGACCAGCAGTCCCTGGTAGCAGCCGCACATGCAGATCAGCTTCTGCCCCAGGCGTTGAAAGCGGGCATCGTTATTGTCGCCGCGCAGGCCGATGCCGCTGGCCAGCAGCAGGACCAGAACGAACGCCGCCCGTTTTGAGGAGACGCGCGGCCTGCGCGTGGGCGCGGCGGAGGGGATCTCAAGCTGCGTCTTCTCGCGCAGGGGAGGGCGCAGGCCGATCCGCTTCAGTACAGAACTAATGGGCAAGCGCGACCTCCTCATTGGCCAGTGCCGGACGGATTTGGGGGCTGCTATCGGCCTTGCGGCTGGGCAAGAGGGCAATGCCAATGCCAAAGGCGACGACGATGGTGCCGTACCAGATCCAGCTCACCAAGGGATTGAGATAAGCGCGCAGGATAGGCTGCTGCGTGGTCTGGTCATCACCTTCGTAAACCAGGTACAAATCTTCAAGCGGCGTGGAGTGAATGGCGACCATCGACTCGGGCTGGTTGGAGGCCTTGTAGAAGCGGCGCGCCGGAAACATCGTGGTGTAGGGCTGGCCGTTGCGGAAGACCTGGACGATCAGCGATTCGGAGGAGTAGTTGTCGTTGTCGTTCTCACTGCGCGCCAGCGAATTGAGTGTGTAAGGCCCAATTTGCATGTGGGCGTGATAAGGCATGGGGGCTTCCACATCCTTGTTGAAGCCAGAGCCGGCGAGGCCAATACCGATCAGGACAATGCCCAGGTGAATGACGTAGCCGCCATAACGGCGGGTATTGCGCATGGTGAGGTAGCCGATGGCGCTCAGCAGGTTGCGGCCGGTGCGGCCGGCGATGACGCGCGCGCCGCGCAGGAACTCGGAACCAATGGTGGTGACCACGAACAGCCCCAGCGAAAAGGCCATCATGGGGTAGAGATCGCGCATGCCGAAGGCAAACAGGGCAACAAAGAGGGCGACGGCGGCACAGGCGGGAAGGAGGAAGTTGCGGCGCAGGCTGTTGAACGAGGTCCGGCGCCACGCCAGCAATGGACCCACGCCGGTCAGGAACAGCAGGAACAAGAAGATGGGCACGTTGATGCGGTCGAAGAACTCGCGGCCAACGGTGATCTTCTGTCCCTGAATCCATTCCGAAAGCACCGGGAAGAGCGTGCCCCACAGGATGGCGAAGACGGCGACCAGCAGCACGAAGTTGTTGAACAGGAATCCGCTCTCGCGTGAGAGGGTGCTCTCCAGCGTGTTTTCGGATTTCAGGAAGTCGCGATTCAACAGGAAGGCCACTATGCAGACCAGCAGCGCAAGACCGAGGAAGACGACAAACCAGGTGCCAATGGAAGATTGCGCGAAGGCGTGCACCGAACTGACCACACCGGAGCGGGTGAGGAAGGTGCCGAAGATCGAAAGCAGAAAGGTGGCGAAGACCAGCCAGACGTTCCAGATCTTCAGCATGCCGCGCTTCTCCTGCATCATCACCGAGTGCAGAAAAGCGGTGCCCATGAGCCAGGGCAGAAAGGCGGCGTTCTCCACCGGATCCCAGGCCCAATAGCCGCCCCAGCCGAGCACCGTGTAAGCCCAGTGTCCGCCCAGCACAATGCCGACGGTGAGAAAGCCCCAGGCGATCATTGCCCACCTGCGGGTGATCTGAATCCAGCGGTCGCCGGGATAGCGATGGATGAGGGCGGCGAGGGCGAAGGCGAAGGGAACGGAGAAGCCAACGTAGCCGAGATAGAGCATCGGGGGATGCACAACCATCTCGAAATACTGCAGCAGAGGATTCAATCCGCTGCCGTCGGCGGGCACTCCCACCGGGGTAGTGATAAACGGCGACGCGACAAAGACGTTCAGGGTCAAAAAAAAGGCCTGAACGGACGACAAAATGATGGCGACGGTGGGACGCAGGTGCCGGTGCGCTTTCGAGGTGGAGAGCAGAACGACAAAGGCGTAACCGGAGAGCAACAGGCTCCAGAACAGCAGCGAGCCCTCCTGTCCGGACCACAACACCGAAACCTTATAGAACCAGGGCAGCGCGCGGTTACTGTGCTCGGCGACATAAGAGACGGAGAAGTCGTTGCGGAGCACCAGCCCGACCAGGCTGAGGGTGGCGGCGGCAACCGCCGGGAAGACGGCCAGCGAGGCCCGTTGCGCGCTGGCGGCGAGGCGCTCGTTCCTGAAGAGTTGACCGGCTATGCCGGCCAGCAGCGCGTACCAGCAAAGGACAAAAGCGAGCAGGATGGCGAAGTTACCGAAAGATTGCATGAGGCGTGGCCTCTTTCGCAGAGCACGGCTGCCGAGGGGGATGGGCCTGCCACCGGAGCAGACGAAATCAGTGTGGACGAGGTGTTCCGATGCTTATTTTAACAGGGGCAGGCAACGTTTGGCGCGCAAGGGATGGGCTGGATGCGAAGTGCGCAGCTTCACTCCGTGGTGGAAACCGTCCATTGGGTGGGTCGCTAGACCTTGTCCTGGTGTAGCACTTGCACCAAAGCGGGGTTGGGGAAGCGGTGCAGCTCAAGTTCGCTGTTGAACTCCACGCCGACGAGGACGGCGACAGAGAAGATGTACATCCAGACCATCAGGGCGATTACGGCGGCGAGGCTGCCATAGATGCTGCTGTACTCGGCGTAGTGGCGGACGTAGAAGGTGAAGACTGTGGTCGAAATTAGCCAGAGGATGGTGGCGAGAAGGGCGCCGGGAACCACATTTTCAAAACGCGTCTTGCGGTTGACGCCACGGTGATAGATGAAGGCGAGGATAAAGGTCATCACCAGGATGGCCAGCGCCCAGCGGGTCACGTCCCAGAGGTGGACCAGCGGCACCGGGAAGACCCCTAGCCGCTCACCAACCCATATTTCCGCGACGCGGCCTACCGCCACCAGGCCAGTGGCGATGATGATGGGGATGATGGCGGCCAGAGAAAGGCCGAGGGCAATGAGACGTTCCTTGATGAGGGGGAAATGATCGACGTTGTAGGCGCGGTGAAACCCGTCCATCCAGGAAACAATGACGCCCGCCGCCGACCAGATGGCGACCACGGCGGCGGTGAGCACGACATGCATGGAAGCCGGGCGGAATCCGGACAGGGCGGTCTGCACCATGACCCAGGCGGGCAACGGCAACACACGAGAGAGCACCGGACCAACTTGCCGTAATAAAAGCGGCAAGAGGCGGGAGCCGGCAAGGAAGTGGGCCGCCACCAGCAGGCCGGGGAAAAAGGAGAACAGAAACGAGTAGGTGGCCGCCTTGGCAATGCCGAGCGCGTTGTCATGGAAGGCGCCGAAAACGGCGCTGCGCACCAGGCGCCAGAATACTTGCATCGGCTCAGCTTAGCAAAAGAGGGCGCCCGATTGACTCTTTCCAGGCCAGCCAGGACGGATGTTGCGGGCCGAAGGAGCTGCGAAGTTCCGGGGTTGGGCGTCGCGCTGGTTGGCTGGCGCGGGGCCTTAGCCGGAGGCGAGAGGGCGGGAGCGGCAAGCCTTTCCCATCGCTTTAGTGCGACAGGTCTACCACTTTGTAGGCCGGCGTGTTCTGACAGCCAATGGTGCCGGTTACGCCGCTGGTAAGTTGGGCGCAGGCGTTGTCGTGAGCGCCACGCAGGGCTTCGGCGTGGGTGCGTCCGGCGGCTTCGCGGCAGGCGTCGCCGCCGTTATAGCGCACGCACACTTCCACGTGATAAACGGCGGTGTGGAAGCTGGCGAAAAAGATATAGCCGAGGGCCGCAACCACCAGCAAAATCACGGCAATACGTAAAGGAACGGGCACGTGCGGCTTCCTCCTGGATCGATGCGGGCCGGATCAGCGGGTCAGCAGGGCTGGGCTGCCGGTCATGCGCTTGATGCCGCGCAGCGCCTGGCGCAGCCGGCTCTCGTTTTCGATCAGGCCGAAGCGGACGTAACCCTCTCCGTCGTCGCCGAAACCAATGCCGGGTGAGACCGCGACGCTGCCTTCCAGCAGCAGGCGGCGCGAGAACTCCAGTGACCCCAGTTCGCGGAAGGGCTCGGGAATGGGCGCCCAGACAAACATGCTGGCGCGGGGCGGCTGCACGTTCCAGCCAGCCTGCTGCAGGCCTTCGACGAGGATGTCGCGGCGGCGGCGGTAGGTGTTGCGAATTTCCTCGACCGCGCTTTCGCAATCGCGCAGTGCGACGGAAGCGGCAATCTGGATGGGCTGGAAGTTGCCGTAATCGAGATAGCTTTTGATGCGCGCCAGGGCGCCGATGACGGTTTTGTTGCCGCAGCAGAAGCCCACCCGCCAGCCGGCCATGTTAAAGGACTTGGAGAGGGAAAAGATTTCGACGCCCACTTCTTTCGCACCTTCGGTTTGCAGAAAGCTGGGCGGCTTGTACCCATCAAAGCCGAGGTCGGCGTAGGCGAAGTCGTGGATGACCCAGAAGTCATACTGGCGCGCCATCTGCACCAGGCGGTCAAAGAAGCCGGGATCGACAGTCGCGGTGGTGGGGTTGTGCGGGAATGAGACCAGCACGGCGCGCACCGGCGAGTTGGGCTGCTTGACATGTCCCTCAACGGTGTCGAGAAACTCTTCCGGGGTGCGCAGCGGGACGCGTACGATATCGCCCTCGGCCATCAACACGCCGTAGACGTGGATGGGATAGGCGGGGGTGGGCGTGATGACCTGGTCGCCGGGACCGATGATGGCGAACAGCAGGTGAGCGACCGCGTCCTTGGCGCCAATGGTGGTGATCACCTCGGTATCGGGGTCGAGTTTGACGCCGTAGTTGCGTTCGTAGCGCTCGGCCATGGCCTGGCGGACGCCGCGGATGCCTTTGGAGAGTGAATAGCGGTGATTGCGGCGGTCGTGAGCGGCCTCGCAGAGTTTATCCACCACGCGGGCGGGCGTAGGACCGTCTGGGTTTCCCATGCCGAGGTCCACGATGTCCTGCCCGGCGGCCCGCGCCTTCGCCTTCAGCTCGTTGATTTGAGCGAAAACGTAGGGAGGCAGCTTCGAGACGCGGTAGAAATTTTGGGTTTTCACGACAAACTCCTGAGCTTTGGATTTTAGCAGGGCCGGTGGAAGGACGCCAACGGCGGGCAGTGCTGTTTTGTTACCATCGGCTCAGATCAGCTCGCTTCGTCACGAAGCTGGAACACACGAGGGCCGCATGAACAAGAACTCGCTTCCACGTCGCGACTTTTTGAGAACAGCATCGGCCGCGGGCGCCGCCGGGCTGGGCATGATATCTGAACCGGCGGCTGGGCAAAGCACCCAGCCGGGTGCGGAGGACGAAGTGGCGTCAGCAGCGGAGGTGGCGCCGCGCTTTCCGCAGTTGGCCATCCGAAGCTGGTATTCGCCGCAGCGGCTGGCGTTTGCGCGTGAGGCGGGTTATCAGGGCATTGTCGCGCCACTCAACCAGGGCCTGCGTCCGGACCTGAACGAGGGCCAGATCCAGGCCATCAAGGATCACTCCACCCGTTTGGGGGTACGCATCATCAGCCTGGAGGCGATGTACGACCACGAGGGAAAGGACCTGAACTTTCTCGCGGCCGATCCCGCCGAGCGCGCTCGTGTTCGCAACTACTTCGTGCGGGTGCTGGAACTGGGGCAGAAGCTGGGGTGCCATTTTGTGGGCTGCTTCAGTGGCGGACAGGCGGGAGCAAGCGCCACCCAACAGGTGCAGGCGCTGGCGGCAGAGCTGAACCAGCACTACCTGCCCGCCTGCGAGCGCTTGAACATGAGCATGGGGCCGGAAAACTGGCCCGCGCCCATCAACTTCTGCACCACGCCGGGCCTATGGAAAGCGCTCTTCCAGCAAGTGCGCAACCCGCGCTTTGGGCTGGAATTCGATCCATCCCATCTGGTGCGGCAATACATTGATCCGTACGCGGCGGCCTGGGAGTTCAAGGAGCGCATCCTGGCCAGTCACGCCAAAGACACCGAAATTATCGAGCCGGTGCTGCAACAGGTGGGCATTGGGGGAGACGGCTGGTGGCGCTACCGCATTCCGGGGCAGGGAATCATCGACTGGCCGCGTTACCTGAACGTGCTGTTACAAGCCCGGTTTGCCGGCGGCATCGCGGTGGAACACGAAGACCCGTTCTGGGATCAGCCGCATGGCGATGACGGGCCGGAGCTGGCGCCGGCGCGCAAGGACGGATTCATTCTGGCGGCGCGCTTCTTGCGGCAGTTTTTGCCAGGCCGGCTAGCCTGATATTGGCGCCGATAAACTTGGGGAAGGTGGCTGGAGAACGCAGTTTGAAAACCACGAAGCTGCCCACACTTGCGCCCCTGGCGGTTCACGTCTGGGAGATCGATCTCGGCCAGGAGAGCACGCCGGAAGCGGCGGTGCTGCCGCTGCTTTCCGTTCAGGAACTGGAGCGGCTGGAGCGGCGCCGGACACCGGAGGCGCGGCTGCGGTTCCTCAACACCCGCGCGGCGCTTCGGAACATTCTCGGTGGTTATCTGAACGCACCGGCCGCATCGCTGCGCTTTACTTACGGCGTGCACGGCAAGCCGCACCTGGCCGGTTCAGGATTGGAATTCAACCTGACGCACTCCGGAAACCGGGCGCTGCTGGCGGTGGGACGTGGCCTGGAACTGGGGATCGACCTGGAACAGATGCGGCCCAGGGCGGTGCTGCCGCTGGCGCGGCGGTTTTTTCATGCCGACGAGGTGGCTTGGCTGGAAACCCAGCCGGCAGCGGAACAGCCCCACGCCTTTCACCGCCTCTGGTGCATGAAAGAGGCCTGGGTGAAGGCCATGGGCGAGGGCGTGCTGCACACGCCGCTACGGAAGTTGAAAGTGCAGACCCCGGCGGATGCGCGGCAGCCGCTGCGGCTTCCCCCGGGCGGAGCATGGCACGGGCAGGAGCTCTCCGCCGAAGTGGGCTGCGCGGCGGCGCTGGTGACCAATGCGACGCCGGTAGGCGTCGAGCGCTGGCGGTATCCGGCGGAGGAGTGGACGGTGAACCGTTGAGCTTTGCGCGGGGCGGCTGTTTTTGGCGTCGCACACGCGCCAGACGCAGCTTGATTCCAGCGCCCTGCCGCTGTTTGAGGAGACACGGCACGTTCTCCAGTGAGAACGTGAAGCCGCCGAGGCCGGGCTCCTCTCCCGCGCGAGGGGACCGCCCTCCCACCCAAACAAAGCAAACTGCGCTTTGTTGGACTCCGGGGGAATTTCGCGGCCCTCCACCTGCGATTTCCTCCCACAGGGAGGACTCGGTGGCTCGCTCCTCTTGATTCCAGCGCCCTGCCGCTGTTTGAAAAAGTTACGGCAAGATTGGGTTGGTGGCGCCAGGACCTGCGACGGTGAGCCATTCGCGGATGTACCAGCGGCGTACCAAACCATTGAGGACATAGGGGTCGGCGCGCGCAAACTTTTCCGCGACCTCCGGGGAGTCGCCGGTGAAGAGCAAGACCGCGCCATCAGTTGGATGGGCCAGCGCCCCGGCCAGCACCAGTTCGCCGCGCTCGCTGGCTTGCCAGGCCTTCGCCAGGTGCTCGGGACGGAATGCGGCGCGGCGCGCGAGGTAGTCGTCAGCTACCTCGTAGAAGAGCAGGTAATGCATGGGTTGATTATGCCGGGAAATGGGGGTTGGCACGGCGGGGTCGAAAGGGTTCTAAACCTTGCGTCCACCGGCATGGAAGGCGACGACTGCGGAGACGCGGATTTGATCGCGCGTGACGCAGGATCTCTTCCAATGCAGCACGGATCACCCCGAACCGGCAAGTGACAACTACGAACCCTGGCTTGGTTTCAGCCGTTGAAGGGGGCGCAATTAAGCTACAATGGCTGCGCCTGCACTGGACTGCACATGCTGATTGCACGCGTTATCGGAACCGTGGTCGCCACCCGTAAAGACGTCCGGCTGGAGGGCACCAAACTGCTGGTGCTGCGCCTGCTCAACCCGGAAGGCAACGACGAAGCGGGCTACCTGGTCGGCATCGATACAGTCGGCGCCGGGATTGGCGAAAAGGTGCTGGTGGTGCAAGGCAGCTCGGCCCGCATGGCGCAGGACAGCAAGGAACGGCCCATCGATGCGGCCGTGATCGGCATTATCGACACAGTGCAAATTTCCCGATGAGCACACCTTCCATTTCGCTGGAGCCTGGAGATTCCCTGGGTTTATTGGAAACGCGCGGGTTGACCGCGCTGCTGGAGGCGCTGGACGCGATGGTGAAGGCGGCGCCGGTGACCCTGGTGGGCTGGCAGAAGATTGGCTCCGAACACGTCACCGTGGTGGTGCGCGGCGATACCGCGGCGGTGCAGGCGGCGGTGGGGGCGGGCGAGGCAGTGGCGCGCGGGTTAAACCGGCTGATTTCCGCGCATGTGATTCCGCGGCCGGACGCCGGACTCAGCGTTCTGCTGCGCGGACTGATTCCGGGAACGCCCGAGATCGCCTCCGGAGGCAGCGCCTGATGCTGCTGGCACGCGTTATCGGCACCGTGGTCTCCACCGTGAAAGACGGCAGCCTGGATGGGCAGCGCCTGCTGGTATTGCAGCCGCTGGGCGCGGATGGGGCGCCGAAGGGGCGCGCACTGGTCGCCCTCGACGCCACCGGCGCCGGCAATGGTGAGACCGTTTACTACTGCCGCGGCAAAGAGGCCAGCTTTCCCTGGCTGCCCGCCAGCGTTCCCACCGATGCTTCCGTGGTCGGCATTCTCGATCCGCACGCCAACGCGGCGCCCTGGGGGCAGCCGGCATGATCATTGCACGCGTGCTGGAACATCTGGTTGCCACCCGCAAACACCCCAGCCATGAAGGGCGCAAGCTGCTGCTGGTGCAACCCTTGAATCTGGATGGCAGCGCCAAAGGCGAGCCGGTGGTGGCGCTGGACGCGGCACAAGCCGGGGTGGGCGAGCGGGTGCTGGTCGTGCAGGACGGTTATGCGGCAATGAGCGCCACCGGACGTCCGGACTCTCCCATTGACACCGCCGTGATTGGGGTGATCGAGAGTGTGACGGTGGAGGAGGGTGTGTCGGGGGAGAGCCGCTGAAGCAACCGATCACCGAGGCGGAGCTATACTTGAACAGCGGACAGAAGGCCCTGTTTTATGCTGGACATCCGGTTGCCACGGTCGATCGAGGAACGCTTGGAGCGGCTCGCACGGCGCACCGGCCGGACGAAAGGCTATTCCATTCGTCAAGCCATCATCGAACACATCCAGGATCTTGAAGATCTCTATCTCGCCGAAGGCGCTTTGGAGCGCATCCGTACGGGCGAAGAGCAGACCACCACGCTTCAGGATGCCCTAAAGCGCTATGGCGTGGAGGGTTGAACTTTCGGAAGCCGCGGACCGTGAGCTTTCCAAGCTGGATCCCCAGCACCGTACAAGAATCCTCAAATTCCTGTCACGACTGGAAACCCTCAACAATCCCCCGCAGCATAGGGCAGGCACTCCGTGGCACGCAGTTGGGCGAGTTTTGGAAGTACCGCGTGGGTGGATATCGCCTCATCTGCACGATTCAGGATGACCGTCTGGTCGTACTCGTATTACGCGTTGGGGATCGAAAGGACTTGTATCGCTAAGGGTTGGGGCGGACTCGCTTCGCCAAGACCTCAGCTGTGCAGGGCGGCCACCGGAATACGCTCATCCACGACGCGGCGCAGTTTGCGGCGCGGGCCCGCCGGGCGCAGCGTGCCGCGGGGCAGGAACTTGAACTGCACGTCGTACATGCCCATGCGGAAGTTCTTGTAGTAATAAGGGAAGATTTCTTCCAGGTGGCGCAGCAGGGCGGCTTCCGCGGACTGTGGCGTCTGCCCGCCGGCCTCGTCCAACTCCAAGCGCACTTCGATCACATCGCGGGGACCGGGCTGAACGACCGCGACTTGCCAGTCATCCGCCAGTCCAGAAACGCCGGCCAGCCACTTCTCGAAAATCCAGGGGCTGATCATGCCCATGCCGCAGGAGACAATCTCGTCACCGCGGCCGACGATTTTGTCGATGCGGCGCATGGAGCGCAAGGCGCAGCCACAGGGTTCGTCGAGAATGCGGGTGATGTCGTTGGAGCGATAGCGGACAAAGGGCATCACCTTGCGGGTGAGGGTGG
Organism: Acidobacteriota bacterium; assembly: GCA_027459505.1. GTDB lineage: Bacteria > Acidobacteriota > Terriglobia > Terriglobales > SCQP01 > DAIDIE01. The sequence goes on along the minus strand of DAIDIE010000040.1, from coordinate 161,102 downwards.
TGAACACCAGCTCGCCAAAGCCTTCGGCATTGGGGTTGAGGATCTCGAACTTGAAGTTGAATTCGTTGAGGTGGTAGCCCTTCTGCGCGGGGCATTCAATGCCGGTGGCGCCGAGCGACTCGGTCTGTCCATAGGCCTGGTAGACCCTGGTCTGCCAGACGGACTCGATCCAGGCCCGCGTCTGCTCCGTCATGTTCTCACTGCCGGAAAGGATGAACTTGATGGGCCAGGTGCCGCGCTCGCGAGCGATTTCAGTGAGCGTGACCAGCCAGGCCGTGTCGACGATCATGACATTGAAGCGGTAATCGCGGACGCGCTCGTAGAAATCGGCCGGGGGCAGTTTGGAGGCTATGACGTGGAAACAGCCCATCGCGTTGAGCGAGTGCATCAGCGTGATGCCGGCATTCCAGAAGGCGTAGTCGAAGGCATCGACGACGCGATCGTCCGGGCGCAGACCGAGGTTCCACAGGCCCACCGCGCCTTCAAAGCCAATGTCACGCACCTCCTCGTTGGAGAAGTAGACGCGCTTGTTTTTGGCGGTGGTTCCGGTGGTCTCAAACCCGGCTTCGGGTTTGCCGCAGACGAAATCTTCCGTGTCGCGGGCACGCAGGTCGGCGGAGGTGGTGTAGAACTCGCCCAGGTCTTCGGGGCGGCGGACGAGGCGGGGATCGATGCCAAGTTCGGCAAAGCGCTGCCGGTAAAAGGGGCTGCGCTCGCCCACCAGGCGCACCGTCTGCTGGAATTCGGAATCCTGAATGCGGTCCACCAGCCAGCGCGGCACACGTCGGGCCAGTGTGGCCCGGCGCTCAATGCTGCGTCCCAGGAGGAGAGTTTCCAGCAACGTGGGAACGGCTTCAAACATGGGTGATGAGGGGGTTGGAGAACATGCGGCAACGGTGTTGGGCCAGGCGAGGGCGGGACACCGGAAAAGTGGCTATCCGCCGCCGGCGAGATGCTGCAGCACGCCGCGGGAGAGCTCGCGCAGGGTTTCCAGAACGCCGGTCCCGGTGCTGGCGACGGCGGGGATGACCGGCTCGTTGTAGCGCTTCAACTCCTGGGTGAGCTGCTCGACACTCATGGCGGTCGGCATGTCCTGCTTGTTCAACTGCAGGACGTAAGGGATGGTGGCCGGATCGTTGCCCTGGGCGCGCAGATTGTCTTCCAGATCGTCGAGCGCTTCCAGGTTGGCGTCAAGACGGGCGGCTTGGCTGTCGGCGACGAAGACCACGCCGTCCACATTGCGCAGGATAAGACGGCGGCTGGCGGAGTAGAAGACCTGGCCGGGAACGGTATAAATGTGGAAGCGGGTTTTGTAGCCGCGCACTTCACCCAGTTCCAGCGGGAGGAAGTCGAAAAACAGGGTACGGTCGCCTTCCGTGGCCAGCGAGATCATCTGGCTGCGGCGCTCATGCGGCACCTGTCCAAAGATGTACTGCAAATTGGTGGTCTTGCCGCCCAGGCCGGGGCCGTAATAGACCAGCTTGCAGTTGATTTCGCGCGCTGCGCGATTAATGGTGCTCACAATCGCATCCGTTGCCCGTCCAGGCTGGAGGCCCGGCACAGTTGAAGGGCCGGGCGGCATACCCAGCTCAGTCTCATTGTACGGCTACTCGCCCGGAAGCCAATAGCGGGCCACCCCCGGACCCATACCGGGAAAGATACTCCCCCCCCAGCTCCCTCAAGCATTCAATCGGACGGAGCGGGGCAGGGCTTGAGGAGAGACCCGGGGCTTCGTCCGCGTGGCGCGGCAGCCGTTTTGCAGTCAGGGCAGTTATAGCACAGTGAGCAGTGGGTTGTGCGGCCAGCGGGCAACAAGGGGCGGGAGCAGTGCGGCGGCGCCTTGACGGCGACGGGCGCTTTGCCGCTTAATACTGCTCACGGCGCAGGTCGCAGGATGGGCAAGCATGGCCTCCTGGTGGGACATCAGTCACTACCAGGAGCGCGCGTCCCGCGCCGCAAGAAGGTGTCAGCATTATGGGTATGCAACTGACCGGTGTGGATGCACAGACCAAGGCGGCTCTGGAACAGTACGAGACCGCGATGCAGCATTTTTCGCAACAACAGTTTGAAAAGGCGCAGCGGCTGCTGGAAAAAGTGCGCAGCGGGCCATCGCGGGAATTGGCCGACCGGGCGGCGGTGCACTTGCGGGTTTGCGAGAGCCGTTTGCGGGATCAGAAGCCGGCGCTGAAGACCGGCGAGGAGTACTACAACTACGCCATCGTGCTCATCAACCACGCCGACTATGATCAGGCGGAGGAGTACCTGGAACGCGCGGTGAAAATGGACGGCAAGACGGCGTATTGCGCCTTCGCATTGGCGTCGTTACACGCGCTACGCAACGAAATCGAGCCCTGCCTGGTGCAGTTGAAGGAAGCCATCGCCCTCGATCCGCGCTGCCGCATGCAGGCGCGCGTGGATGACGACTTCCGGCTGTTGATGGACGATCCGCGGTTCACCGAGGTTCTCTATCCGGAAGACTAAGCGGAGCGCAGGCCTCGGATTTTTTGGGGCGCTTTGAAGAGACAGCGCTGAAGGCTGTCCCGCCCCTTCGCCGTTCTGTCTTGTGATGGCCGCGTCGCAACCTCCCCGCCTGGCTCATGGCTGAAGCCCGGAACGCGCTATGCAAGCGTTCCGGGCTTTTTCTTTTGCCGGTCATGGCTGCACGGCGGCGGCGGTGGGGTGTGGTCCGTGCGAAAATACCTTACGGCCCGCGGCGCGCAGTTGCGTGTCAGCGGTGCAAACGGCAGTACCGGAACCTACTTACCGGGTCGCGCCGAGAGCGAGCCTTCCGGCGGACTCCGAAGCGGAGTGAATTCGCCGCCTCGCACCAAAACGGAAGCTTCCGTAAACCGTTACTTCCACAGAGGAGTTTTGTGGCCAAAACCGCGGTCATTATTCTCGCCGCCGGGCGGGGAACCCGGCTGAAATCGGAATTGCCCAAGGTGCTGCACCAGGCGGGCGGCAAGCCGCTGCTGGCGCACGTGCTCGCCGCGGTGGCCGGCGCCGGGCTGGCGCCCCAGGACACCGTGGTGGTTACAGGATTCGGCACGCAACAGGTGGGCGAGCTGGTGCATCCGCTGGGGGTGCGCACGGTGCTGCAGGAGCCGCAAAAAGGTACGGGGCACGCGGTGCAGGTGGCACGCGACCTGATTGCCGGCTACGACCGGGCGTTGATTTTGTGCGGCGACATGCCGCTGGTCTCCTCCGCGACCGTCTCCGGTTTATTGCATACCCTGCAGGAGGGGGTGGCGGCAGTGCTGGCCACCGCCGAGCCGGATATTCCGCGGGCTTATGGCCGCATTCTGCGGCGCGGAGAGCAGGTCATCGGAATTGTCGAGGACAAGCAGGCCTCGCCGGAACACAAGAAGATCAAAGAGCTCAATGCCGGTTTTTACCTGTTCCACACGGCCGACCTGTGGTGGGCGCTGGACCGCGTGGGGACCGACAACCCGCACGGCGAGTACTACCTGACCGACACGGTGGCGCTGCTGGCAAGTGCCGGCAAGCGAGTGCTGGCCTTTCGCCTGCCGGATGAGCAGGAAATTCTCGGCATCAATGACCGAGTGGAACTGGCGCAGGTCGATCTGCTGTTCCGGCGGCGCAAGCTGCGCGAGTTGATGGAGACGGGGGTAACCGCCATTGCGCCAGAGACGATTCTGGTGGACTGCGACGTCACGGTTGGGGCGGACACCATCCTGGAGCCCGGCGTGCAACTGCTGGGAACAACGCGCATTGGGCGCAACTGCCGGGTGCGTTCCTACAGCGTGATCAGCGACAGCGTGATTGGCGACGGCGTGCTGTTGAAGCCCTTTACCGTGCTGGAGGCGGTGGAAGTGCGCGAGGGCGCCGAACTGGGTCCCTTCACACGGGTGCGCGAGCACGCGGTGATTGGCGCGGAGGCGCGGCTGGGCAACTTCGTCGAGGTAAAGAAATCGAAGCTGGGCAAGGGCGTGAAGGCCAGCCATTTGACTTACCTTGGCGACGCCGAAGTGGGCGACCAGACCAACATTGGCGCGGGCACGATTACCTGCAACTACGACGGCGTCCGCAAGCACACCACGCGAATTGGTGATGGGGTGTTTGTGGGCAGCAACTCGACGCTGGTGGCGCCCGTCACGGTGGAGAACGGCGCCTATGTCGCCGCCGGAAGCGTGATTACCGAGACCGTGCCGGCCGATGCACTGGCACTGGGCCGCAGCCGGCAGACCAACAAGGAGCACTGGGCGCGGCGGCGGCGCGAGAAGCACCGCGCGGAAGCGAAGAAGTCCTAAGCCGCCGGCGATGGCGCGTGGCGCGCCATGGAATTTTTCAACTGGATAAACAGCTATGCTCGATCTGGCTTACGTACGCGACCACCTCGATGATGTAGAAGCGATGATGCGGCGGCGGGGGATGAATCCCGAGCTGAGCGAGTTCCGGCAAATGGATGCCGAACGCCGGGAGTTGATCCGGTGCAGCGAAGCGCTCAAGCAGAACCGCAACCAGGCCTCGGAAGAGGTGGCCAGGCTGAAGCGCGGCGCCGAGCGCGACAGTCCGCGGGTAGCGGAGCTGATTGCGTCGACGCGCGCCATCGGCGAGGAGATCGCCGGGCTGGACGGCCAGATCAAGGAAATTGAGGCGCGGCTGGAGCCGCTGCTGCTGACGATTCCCAACATTCCGCAGGAGAGCGTGCCGGTGGGAACGTCAGAGAAAGACAACGCCGAACTGCGGCGCTGGGGACAACCGCGGGGGTTCGCATTCGAACCCAAGGCGCACTGGGATCTGGGCGTCGAGCTCGGCATTCTCGACCTGGAAGCGGCGGTGAAAATTTCCGGTGCGCGTTTTGCGGTGTACCGCGGCGCCGGGGCGGCGCTGGAGCGCGCGCTGGCGAACTTCATGCTGGATCTGCATACGCGGCAACACGGCTACACGGAGATTCTGCCGCCGGCGCTGGTCAACTCCAAGAGCATGCGCGGCACCGGGCAGCTGCCGAAGTTTGCAGCTGACTTGTTCCAGTGCAAAGACACCGATTTGTGGCTGATCCCTACCGCCGAGGTGCCTCTCACGAATCTGTATGCCGACGTGGTCATTGATGAGGCGCAACTGCCGGTCAACATCACCGCGTGGACGCCGTGCTTCCGCAGCGAGGCGGGTTCGTATGGCAAGGATGTGCGAGGCATTATCCGGCAGCATCAGTTCCAGAAGGTGGAACTGGTCAAAATTTCGCATCCCAGCCAGTCGCTGGATGACCACGAGCGGCTCACGCGCGATGCGGAGGCGATTCTGCAGGCGTTGGAGCTGCCCTATCGCGTGGTGAGCCTGTGTACCGGCGATCTGGGCTTCAGCTCATCGAAGACCTACGACCTGGAGGTCTGGCTGCCCGGGCAGAACGCCTACCGTGAAATCTCCTCGTGCAGCAACTTCCTGGATTTCCAGGCGCGGCGCGCCAACATCCGTTTCCGCGGCGGTAGCAAAGGAAAGACCGCACTGGCGCACACCATTAACGGCAGCGGGCTTGCGGTAGGCCGGACGTGGATTGCCGTATTGGAAAACTACCAGCAGGAAGACGGCTCCGTGCTGATTCCCGAGGTGCTGCGCCCCTACATGGGCGGCCTGGAGCGGATTGTGGCGGAACAGCAGACGCGCAGCGCCAGCAAAGGATAGGCCCCGGGAGAGCTCGACCATGCCACCCACCCTGATTGAACGGCCCACGCGCATTGAGGCGGCGGGTAACAAGCCGAAAATCATTGACGAGTTCGTGGGCCGCGTCAACAGCGGCGAGCCGCGTATCAGCGTGGCGCGAATGCAAAGCCCCAGCGGCTGGCAGGAGCCGGGACAGCGTCCGCAATTCAATGAGATCACGCTGGTATTGAAGGGCAGCCTGCGGGTGGAGTATGAAGGCGGTGCGCTGGTGGTAAGCGCGGGGCAGGCGGTGGTCACGCACCAAGGGGAGTGGGTCCGCTACAGCACTCCGGGGGTGGAAGGCGCCGAATACGTGGCGATCTGTTTGCCCGCGTTTTCTCCGGAGACGGTGCAGCGAGACGAGGAGTGAGGGACTGCGGCCGTACTTGACCAAGGCGCGCCTTTGCACTCTTAAGACCTGTAGCGGTACTCGTTATGCCAGACCAGCTGCTCGACATCGTTCAATAACCCATTGGGCGAAGCGGGCTTCCGCCACTGGAAGCGCGCTATGCTAAGCAAAGGCCAGGACCTTCGCGGCCTGGACCGGTACTATGGCTACAAAATCCTCTCTTGCCCCGCCGAGCGGCGCGGCTGGCGCTCTGCGCACGCCTGATTCCGCCTGGGATTCCCGGCAACTCTCCGAACTGGCACAAGAACTTGCGCAGCTTTCCGTGCGCGAGCTGACGCGCACCTCTGCCCCGGTGCGTGAGCCGCGTTTTATTCGAAACGTGGAAGCGTTGTTGAAGCGCGGATTTGAGCCGCGGCAACTTGCCGACATGGTCAAGCTGGTCGCGGAAAACAGCCTGCACTTGTCGCATCCTCGCTACATGGCGCAGCAGGTGGCGGCGCCGGTGCCGGCGGCGGCGCTGGTGGATGGAGTGGTTTCCGCGCTGAACCAGAGCCTGGCGGTGTGGCGCATGTCGCCGGCGGGTACCATGCTGGACCGCTCCCTGGCGCAACGCTTCAAGAAACTGTTTGGGTTGCCGCGCACGGCGGAGGGGACGTTCGTTCCCGGCGGCAGTTTTGCCAACCTCACCGGTTTACTCGCGGCTCGCGCGGGCCTCGATCCGAAAGCCTGGACGCGTGGCGGCGCCAACATCGCCGTGCTCTGCGGCGAGCAGACTCATTACTCGATTGGGCGCGCGGCGGGAATTATGGGACTGGGCACGGCGTCGGTTTTCCCTATTCCCATCGATAAGGCGCGGCGCACCGACGCAGGCGCGGTGGCGGGGGTGGTGAAGAAAGCGCGGAAGGCGGGTTACCGCAAGTTCATTCTGGTAGGCACCAGCGGTTCGACACCAACGGCCAGCTTTGACGACCTTGTCGCGTTGGGGGCGGCCGCGCGCCAGGCCGGCGCCTGGTTCCATGTGGACGCGGCGCATGGCGGCGGGTTCCTGTTCAGCCCGCGCTACAAGAGGCTGATGCGCGGTGTTGCGCGTGCGGATTCAATTGCTTTCGATCCGCACAAGATGATGTTCATGCCCTTGAGCGCCGGTTACGTGCTGGTGCGCGATGGCGCGCTGCTGCATCGCACGTTCGAACAGGACGCGCCTTATCTTTTCAGCGCGGTCGAGCGCGACTACCCGGACGTGGGCCGCTTCACCATCGCCTGCTCACAGCGCTTTGAGGCCTTGAAGGTCTGGATGGCGCTCGGCGCCTACGGCGAGGGTTTCTTTGGCGAGCTGGTGGAGGGGGTCTGCGCGGCGGCCCACGCCGCTTACGAATACTGCCTGCAGTCACAGGTACTGGAACCGGTGCATGAGCCGGCTGCCAACATCTTCTGTTTCCGTCTGCGCCAGCGCCCCAAAAACGCCGCGGCCAGCAGCCGTTTGCATTTCGCCTTGGAAGAGGCGGTGAACGGCAGCGGCGAGGGCTACATCAGCTCGACGGTCATTGACGGCGAACGAACGCTGCGGATTGTGGTGATGAATCCGCGCAGCACGGCGAAGCATGTGCTGGCGAACCTCAAATTGGTGGAGCGGCTGGCACGGGAGGAGGCACGGTCTCGTCTCCTGAGCCGCCCGCTGGCATTACTTTCCGTTGGGTCGCTGGCACGTTCTCCAGTGAGACCGTGAAGCCGCCGAGGCCGGGCTCCTCCCCCGCGCGAGCGGGCCGACCTTCGGAATTTCGCGGCCCTCCACCTGCGATCTCCTCCCACACGGAGGACTCGGTGGCTCGCTCCTTTGGCGGGGAACCAGGTGTTGCCCGGGCGGAACTAACCCGAAGCGCTTGTGGGAACGCCGGCTTTACCCACGTCGGCTTCTCATTGCGACGCAGCCTTCACGGCAGCTCTATAGATTTCCGGATGAGGGGCGGTCAGCGCGACTGCCCCTCATTTTTCTAGTGTTTCTGATAGCACCAGGTGTCCGAGGGACTGAACGCGTCCGACTTGCCGTTGGCCATTTTCCAGTTCGCCGGGAAGATGATGGCGTGTTGGAATTGCTGATGCGTCTGCAGCAGCGCCTTGCGCCCCCTGAGCGATCCGGCCACGAAGCTGATGGTGCCGAGCATCTCCGGCCGCACCTTGCCCGGAACTTTACGCGAGAATGCGAATTTTCCGGAGCCACCCTTGTTGGAGTAGTAGCCGTGGCCGGGTAGAATGTCCAACCCGATTCCCGCGGGAACCAAGCCGAGGTTGGGATACAACATGCCTCCAATGTAGTGTGCGCCTCCGGTGTAACCGAAGTAGTAACACACATAATGGCCCTCAATCTGACCCCAGTTGTTGACGCCCGCCGCGAGCGTGCGGGAGACCGGCGGGTTGGGCAGGGCGGCGGCCGGAGCTGGAGCGGGAGTCATGGCCGGGCCGGCCGTGGGCTGCGGCGCGGGCTCGGGCGGTTCCGGCAGAGCCTGCGGGGGAGCGGGCGGCGGTGTGGGCGGAGCGGAGATAGGGCGGAGCGCTGCCGGAATGAGCAGGTTCATCGCGTCCAGTTCCGCGGGCGTGGCCTGGGCCGCGGGTTTTTCCGCCTCTTGCAGGACTTCGGCGGTGTGGTTCAGCTTCTGGAAAAAGGAGAGCTTCTTGCCAGCGCCCAGCTTTTGTTCCAGCTTGGCCATGGAGAGATCGGTCTGACTCTCTCCCCCATTTCCCGCCGAGGATTGCGCCACCGCGGCGGCGACGAAAAGGCTGCAGGCGGTGTAGTGCTGTCCGGCGTGAGAGCGCTCGCGGGCCAGTTCCTCCAGGCGAGCGGCGGAAACACCATCCACGCGAGCCGCTGGCGTCGCGGGTTGTGCGATCAATTCCGCACAGCGAGCCTGCCAATGGACGTCGTCGGTAAGGGAAGTTTGTGCAGCCAATCCGAGGGCCAGGGCGAGAACCGTCAGAAGAAGAAGGGGGAGAGCAAGGTTTCTATTCATTCAAAGCACGCCGGTTACGCGATCACTCTGGCGCCCATCCTCCGGCCGGAGCGAGTTGCCGCCTCGGGCAGCATGAGCAAGCAGCATGCCAGCATCTCGCAGCGAGTGCAAGGCGAGCTTGAATGAAATGTTGTTTCAAATGTGCTGTGCTGATGAATGTTGCGGAGGGGCGATGCGGTCAGGTAAGCCGCCCAAGGGCGACACTGGCTAGCTGCCGTGGCGGCACGGCCGCTTTTATTCCACTGCTTCGTCGTCCGGCCGAAGCTGACGGTTTGATGCTGCGTCGCCTGGATCAGGTCTGGTCGTGGTCCGGGGAGCTGGAAAGCTACGTGGTTTCCACCTGGCGTTTTTTCAGGTAGTTGTTGCGGGCTTCCTGGATGGCGACCATGGCATGGGCACGCGGTACCCAGCCCTCGCTCTCGACGTGTTTGTACTCCAGCGTCTTGTAGGTCATGAAGAAGTGCTCGATGAGGCGAAGCTCGTCTTCGGTGACCTGCTCGATCTCCTTGATTTCGCGGTAGCTGGGATCGTGACGGGCGACGGAGAGGATTTTGTCGTCCTTACCCTTCTCGTCTTTCATCTGCAGGATACCGATGGGCCGCGCTTCAACCATAACGCCTACGTCGAGCGGCTCGGAGATGAGCACCAGGATATCCATGGGGTCGCCGTCCTCGGCGATGGTTCCCGGAATGAAGCCGTAGGCGGTGGGATAAAACATCGAAGCGTACAACACGCGGTCCAGGCGGAAGACGCCGAGGTTAACGTCGTACTCGTACTTGGTACGCGTGCCGCGGGGGATTTCAATGATGGCGTTTACCTGGTTGGGGGCGTCGGCCCCGATGGGCAGGTCTTTCAGGTTGAACATTCCGTGACCTCGTGTTTCAGCGCGGCGCCTGACGCACCGCAAACGGCACTACCCGCCGCGTTTCCGGCGTGCGAAACTTCCGCAGCCGCGAACGGCAAGCATACAGTGTACATGGGCGCGGATTTTTTCTCTAAATATGGCGTGAGGTGAAGATCAGGTACACGGCCAGCACCGCGCCAAACAGGGCGGTCACGGTGGTAACCAGCACGATGATGCCGCCGGCGGGGCGGAATTCGCCGCTTTCCAGACGCCGGCGGGTGTTGTGGTAGCGCACCCAGGCCAGCAGCGCCAGCACGATGCCGAAGATCATGAACGTGACGCCCAGCCCGAGAGAGAGGCCGCTACCCTGCTCTACGCCGGCCTGTGCCTGCAGCGAGTGCTCAAACTGCAGCAGCTTGCGGATGGTGATGCCGAACTTGGCGACTACGAAGCCAAAGACCACGATGCTAATGCTGGTGCGGTTCCAGGCCAGGAAGGTGCGCTCGTTGGCGAGGTGATCGCTGGGATGACCGCCGGGTGGATTGGGGCCGGATTGGGCCATAGGAGGAACTGTATGCGGCGATTTCAGCCGGCATTCTCCGCGCCGCGCTTGCTTTCCAGCTCAGCCCAGCGGGCGTAAAGAGTTTCCACCGAGTGCTGCGCCTTTTGCAACTCCTCGTATGCCTGTTGGATGCGCGAACCATCGCCGCTCAGGCTGGCCGCCTCGACTTCTTTTTGGCATTCAGCGGCGGCCGCCTCGGCCGCCAGGATGCGTTCTTCGATGGTTTCCCATTCGCGGCCTTCCATATAGGAGAGGCGGGGCTTGCGGGGCTCCGGCTTGCGCGACTCCGCGGCGGGGGCCGGGGTTGCAGTGCGCTCGGGAGACCTGGGGCGCTGGGGCAACTCCTGTTGCGCGGCCTCCCACTGGGAATAACTGGCAAACAGGGTGGCGCGCGCCTCTCCTTGCAGGCCCAACAAGGCGCCGTGATCACCGGCGGTAAGCCGGTCCATGAGGTAGCGATCGTGGGTGACCAGCACCAGCGCGCCGGCGAACTCATTCAGCGTGTCTTCCAGAACCTCGAGGGTGGGGATGTCAAGGTCGTTGGTGGGCTCGTCGAGCATGAGCACGTCGGCGGGTTGCAGCATGAGGCGCGCGATGAGCAGGCGGGCACGTTCGCCTCCCGAGAGCTGACCGGCGGGCATGTCCAACTGTTCCGGGCGGAAGAGAAAGCGCTTCGCCCAGGCGGCAACATGGACCACACTCTCGCCGTGAATGACCGAGTCGCCATGGGGGGCGAGTGTACGGCGCAGCGTGACCTGGGGATCGAGCTGTTCACGGTTCTGATCAAAATAGACGAGGCGCAGTCCCTCGGCACGGATGACTTCGCCGGCGTCGGGTGGCAGTTCGCCGGTCAACAGCCGCAGCAGGGTGCTTTTGCCGCTGCCGTTGCGGCCCGCAAGGCCGAGGCGCAAGCCGGGTGTAAGCGTGAAGGAGAGATCGCGGAAGAGGGTGCGGCCACCGAGGCTTTTCTCCAGATGACGGGCCTGCAGGAGCTGGCGGGTGCGGCGTCCGGTGGCGGCGAAGTCGATACCGGCGACGGCGGCCAGCTCCACCGACTTCAGCGCGGAGAGTTCGTTGATCTTGCGCTCCGCCTCATCGATGCGGGCCTTGGCTTTGCGGGTGCGCGCCTTGGCGCCCCGCCGCAGCCACTCGACTTCGCGACGCACACGGTTTTCCAGTGCCTCCTGATGCCGGGCGCGCGTTTCCAGAAACTCTTCTTTCTTTTCCAGGAAGTCGCTGTAGCCGCCCTTCACGCGGAACATGCCATCCGGATAAAAGCGGTTGAGTTCGGCGACCCCGGTGGCGACGTTTTCCAAAAAGTAGCGGTCGTGGCTGACGATGACGCTGGCGAAAGGAGTGCGCAGCAGCAACCGTTCCAGCCATTGAATGCCCTCGAGGTCGAGATGGTTGGTGGGTTCGTCGAGCAGCAGCAGATCGGGTTCGCGAACCAGCTCGCTGACGATAGCCAGGCGCTTGCGCCAGCCGCCGGAGAGGCTGGCCGCCTCGGCGCCCGAATCTTCAAACCCGGCGTTGCCAAGGGCCACGGCGAGGCGCGCCTCGATCTGCATGGCGTCGAGGTGCAGATCGGCGAGCGCGGATTCCAGCACGGAGCGAACGGTTTGTCCGCTGGCAAAGGTGGATTCCTGGGCAACATAGCCGGCCCGCGCTCCTTTACGGACGGCGCAGAGGCCGGTGTCGGCAGCGAGGCGCCCGGCGAGAATCTGCAGGAAGGTGGATTTACCCGCGCCGTTGGGGCCAATCAGGCCGAGCCGCTCGCCTTCCGAAACGGTGAAGGAGATATTTTCGAACAGCGGTGCGGCCCCAAAGGCCTTGCTGATGGATTCACAGGTGAGAACGACTGCCATGACGCTCAGCCAGTGTTGCGCATGCCGGCGGCAATGCCCTGAATGGTGAGCAGCAGGGCGCGTTCATTGTCCCAGGGGTGATTGCCGGCGCGTTTGGACTTCAGCAGTTTCACCTGCAGATAACTGAGCGGATCCACGTAGGGATTGCGCAGGCGGATGGAGCGGCGCAAGACGGGCGAGCGCTGCAGCAAATGCTTTTCCCCGGTAATGGCCAGCAGCGCGTTTACCGAGCGCTCGTACTCTGCTTCGAGTTGCTGCTGGACACGGGCGGCGCGCTCGGGGTTGGAATCGAGCGTGGCGTAGAGAGCGGCGATGCGCAGGTCGGCTTTGGCGAGCGCCATTTCGGCGTTGTCGACCAGATCGCGGAAGAAGCTCCAGCAACGGTACATGGAGCTAAGCAGCTTTTGTCCCGCGGGAGTTGCAACGCGGGGCTGCAGGGCGGCGCCCAGTCCATACCAGGCGGGCAGCAGGGCGCGGTTCTGGGTCCAGGCAAAGACCCAGGGGATGGCGCGCAGCGATTCAAACTGCGGGCGGCCACCGCGGAAAGTCGGCCGCGAGCCAATATTGAGCTGGCCCAGCTCGCTGATGGGAGTGGCCTCCCAGAAATATTCCAGCAGGTCGGGCGTGCCGTGCAGCATGTGCTGATAGGCGCGCAGGGCGTCGCTGGAGAGCTCGGTCATGGCGCGCTCCCACTCTGGTTCCAGTTCGGGCAGCTCGCCGGGGCGCAGCGGGCGCGTGCGCGCACAGGGTTGCGCGAGCGATGTCGCCCCGGTGTCTGGCGGATTCCCGTTCTCGTCGATGAGCGCTTCGGTTTCGGAGGCGCTGGGCAGAGCGGGTGCCCCGGCGTCCGTGGGGGCGTGGGTTGGATCGATACCAATGGTGGCCAGCAGCGTTCCGGAAACCGCCAGCTCCAGATTGCGTTGCGCGATTTCGGGGTCGGGGTACTTGGTGCTGATGACCTCGCCCTGCTCGGTGATGCGCAGGCGTCCGCCCACCGTGCCGGGGGGCAGCGCGAGGATAGCCTCATAGGCGCGGCCGCCACCGCGCGCGACGGTGCCGCCGCGGCCGTGGAAGAACTCCAGGCGAATGCCGTGTTTGGCCGCCGCTTTCGCCATTTGCCGTTGCCCCTGGTAGAGCAGCCAGTGGGAGGTGAGATAGCCGCCGTCTTTATTGCTGTCGGAATAGCCGACCATCACCTGCTGCACGTTCCCCATGCGCTCGAGATAGCCGCGGTAGGCCGGGTCGCGAAACATTTCTTCCAGCACCGCAGGGGCGGCCTCCAGATCGGCGGTGGTCTCAAAAAGCGGTACCGGATGGATGGAGGACTGCAGCAGGCCGTGCTCGTCAATTTTGCAGATACCGGCGAGCGAGCCCAGCGCCAGCACTTCCCAGATGTCGCTGGCGTCGCGGGTCATGCTGATGACGTAGTTGCGGATGGCCTGGGGCGAGCCGTCGCGCTGTCCTTCGGCAATGGCGCGGAAGACGTTGAGCACGGGATGCGATCCTGGGCCGCCGCCGGGGCCGGTGACCGCGCCGCGCGCCGCCTGGGCGCGCAGCGCCGCGACCTTCTGCTCGACGCCGAGGTCTGCGTAGGCGCCGCCGAGGAATTCGCAGATGGCGCTCTGGTGCGCGTCGGAGTTGTTGCGGATGTCCAGAGACGCGAGGTGAAAGCCGAAGGTGCGCAGGGCGCTGATCAGGTCGGTGACGCGGCGGGCGCCGCGGCGGGCCGCTTTGGAGCCGCGCGCGCTGGGGCGCGCCAGAGCATCGCGCAGCACGCGCAGGTCCGACTCCATTTCCGACGGATGCGGGTAGTGATGCGGGCTGCCGTACTCGATGCGCGCGCTCATACGCATGACCAGCTCTCGCAACGGTTCCGGCTCAAGACGCGGCGAGGGAGGACCGAGGATGCGGCGGTAGCGCTCGATCAACGCCCACAAGGCCGCGGCCTCCGGGTAGGCCTGTTTCTCTTCTTCCGTCTGGGGCTGCGGAAACAGGTCACGGTTGTGGCCCAGTTCAAAAAACAGCGTGGAAAGCTGCCGCTGATAAAAGCGGCGCGCGGTGAGGCGATGCAGTTCCAGGGTGCGCAGGACGGTGGTGGCGTCCACGTAGGGGTTGCCGTCGCCGTCGCCGCCGACCCAGGAGGCAAAGGTCAGAAACGGGGGCAGATCGCGGAGATCGGCATCGGGATCGCTGGCCCGGAACTGTTCTCGCAGCTCGCGGTGCAGGCGGGGAATGGCCTGAAAGAAAACGTCTTCAAAATAGTAGAGGGTGCTGCGCACCTCATCGAGCACGGAAAGGCGCTCGGAGCGGATCTGATTCGTCAGCCACAGCGCTTCAATCTGCTCGAGCAGGTCTTCCCGCAACTGCGCCTGCTCGACCAGGGTGAGGTCGCGCGCTTCGATGCGTTCCAACAGGCGGCCAATCTCGTCGACGCGGTGCAGCACGGTGCGGCGCAGCGCTTGGGTGGGATGGGCGGTCAAGACCAGTTCGAGCGATACATCGTTGAGGCGGTCGCGGATCTGCAAGGCGTCAATGCCCTGGACGTCCAGCACCTCGAGCGTGTGCGCAATAGAGCCGAACTGCGCTTTGCCGTGGCGGTCGTGTTCGCGTTTGCGGCGGGTGCGGTGGCGCTGCTCAGCCAGGTTGACAAGCTGGAAATAGAGGGTAAAGGCGCGGGCAATCCGCACTGAATCGGCGGGCGAGAGCTGGGCGAGGCGCTCGGCGAGCACCGGCTCGCTGGCGCGGTCGCCGGCGCGGACAGCTTTACAGAGATTGCGAATCTCCTCTTCCAGGGCCAGGCTGGCCGGGCCCTCCTGCTCCTCGATCACATGACCGAGGAGCCGGCCCAAATAACTGACTTCCTTTTTCAGGGGCAGGTCGGCTTCGCGGAAGGTGATTTCCATGGTTGGCAAACGAGTGAAACGCTGCAAGGGATTTGCGGACCGGCACGGCTGGCCCGAACTTCTATCCTCTCATGCCGGAGGGGGGAAAGGCACGCGGAGGTGGACAGGGCGGCGAGCCACTCTCCATTCGGTTTGCCTGGCGCGATCGCGCCGCAACGGACAGCTTTACGGCCTTGGGGCGAGCCGCTCCTGCCAACGTGCGCTCAGGCCGGGACAGGCGCGCAGTTCCGCCGCCGTTTGCAGCAGTTCTTTGCGCCGGTAGAACACGTTGCTGGCGCGGGCTATGCTCCAGTCCGGGTTGGGGCGATCGAGCAACTCCAATGCCATCCCGCTGCGCAGTTCTCCTGGACGCAGGACGCGGACGTACCAGCCGGTGCGGTTCAGCTCGCGAGCGAGAGAGGCCAGTTGCGGGTTGTTCCAGTATCGGTCAAGGTTGTTGCAGGGCTCGCGGGGCTGGGTGACCTGGAGTTCGACCGCGTCATGCCCCTCGCCCAGCCGATAAACGTCGCCGATACAGACACTCTCTTCTTCAAGCCCGCTGACGGTGAGGTTTTCGCCGAGGCCTCCATAAGGAAAGTTCCAGCCGTACTCATCTTTCCAGCGCGGATAATGCGCTGCCGGGTAGAGCAGCATGGCCTTATCGGGGCCCCCATGGTGGCGGGTGTCGGCGACCTGGTCCCCTTCCAGGTGATCGGAGTGGAGGCGCACCGGCTCGAGCGCCGCGCCTTTTTCCAGAGCCGAGCGCCAACTCCCGCCATTGGGGAGCTGATAGGTCTTTGGGCGCCCGGTCTGAATGGAGAGCACCTTGGCGGCGAGAGCCACGCTCATGTCCCCAAGCATAGCCGAAGGGAAAACCAAACGACACGGTGGGTACAATGAAAGCAGAGGTACGCGCCCAACTGGCCGGCGCCGAGGGAACCCGCCATGAGTCTTTTATTTCAGCCACTGCGCCTGGGGGCGCTGGAGTTGCGAAACCGCGTCGCGGTTTCGCCAATGTGCATGTATAGCGCCGACGATGGCTGCGCCAGCGACTGGCATGTGCAGCATTTCTGCCAGTACGGCTACTCCGGCGCGGGACTGTTCATGGTGGAGGCAACCGCGGTGGAACGCCGCGGGCGCATCAGCCACGGCGATTTAGGGCTTTACTCGCAAGCCAACGAACTGGCGCTGCAGCACGCGCTGGGAGCGGCGCGGCGCTTTGCCACCGGAACGCGTTTCGGCATTCAGCTTGCGCATGCGGGGCGCAAGGCGGCGGTGCACCGCCCCTGGGTGGAGCATGGCCGGCCGCTTCGCACGGATGAGGACGGGTGGGCGATTGTCGCGCCCTCGCCGCTTCCCTTTAACGAGCATTCGCAGACACCGCACGAGTTAAGCGAGAGCGAGATTGAGGGTATTTGTGAGTCCTTTACCACCGCGGCGCGGCGGGCGGCGCGCGTTGGCTTTGATGTGATTGAGCTGCACTGCGCGCATGGCTATCTGATTCATCAGTTTCTGTCGCCGCTTTCCAATCGCCGCACCGATCACTTTGGCGGATTGTTAGATAACCGTCTGCGCTTTCCCCTGATGGTGGCGCGCAGCGTGCGCGATGTGCTGCCCGCGCACGTTGTGCTGGGAGCGCGGATTACCGGCACCGACTGGGCCGAAGGTGGCGTCAACCTGGACGAAGCGGTTGCCTTCGCCGCGCAGCTGAAGACGGTGGGGCTGGATTACGTTTGCGTTTCCAGCGGCGGAGTGGTTCCCGGCGTGCACATTCCGGTGGCGGAAAAATACCAAGTACCGTTCGCCGAGCGCGTGCGGCGCGAGACGGGGCTGCTCACCGAGGCGGTGGGAATGATCTATACGGCCGAGCAGGTGGAAGACATTCTGGCGCACGGGCAGGCGGATTTTGTGGCCATGGCGCGCGCGTTTTTGAATGACCCGCGCTGGGTGTGGCACGCCGCCGAGCAACTTGGGGTGGAGGTACCGGCGCCAGCGCAATACGCGCGCGGCGCTAGCCCGATCTGGCCGCCGGCGGCGCAGCGCAAAGGGACGGCGTAGAAGCTAACGAGGTAGCTGGTGACCGCCAGTTTGCGACCAAAGCCCCCGGGGACGATTGGCGTTAGGTGCACTCCTTACTCGTTCGCGCGCGCGACTGAAGAGGCACGGCCTCGTCTCCTTCAGGCCGCCCGCTCCCGTTGGTCGCTGGCGCGTTCTCCAGTGAGAACGTGAGGCCGCCGAGGCCGGGCTCCTCCCCCGCGCGAGGGGGGGCGCCCTTCGGGATTTCGCGGCCCTCCACCTGCGATTTCCTCCCACAGGGAGGACTCGGTGGCTCGCTCCTTTCGGGGGTTCTTATCCGAGGATTTGCCGGATTCCGAGCGCTGCCAGTTCCTCGTCTTCCTCGCCGGTAAGGCCGCTGACGGCGACCGCGCCGATCACCGCTCCATCTTGAACTACGGGAAGGCCACCGCGCCAGCCAATGAACTGATCATCGCCATAGAAGGCGATGTCGAAGGGCTCGTCGCCCCGCATCTGCGTTCCGACGTGAACGCTGGGTTTGCCGATGCGAGCCGAAGTGCGCGCCTTATTCGAGGCGATGCGAACGGTGGTGATTGCGGTACCGTCCATGCGGGCAAAGGCCAGCAGCTCGCCATGGGCATCGGCAACCGCGACGGTGACGGCTTTGCCGCGGCGCCGGGCTTCTTCAACGATGGCCTGCACGGCGCGATTGGCGTCGTTGTAATCGAGCGAGAGGGTGGTTTTCACAGGCGTCTCCGAGCGTCAGTGTAGCAGGGCTTTGCAGCCCGCGCGTTTCCAGCGGGGCACAACCGTTAAGCGGTGCAGTGGGCCTCATGGGTGGCTGGCCTCGCCGCCAATGCTCCGCGTTGCGTGGCCGGGCTGGAAGTCGGCAGCTGGCGGGCGGTTCACCAGTTCGGCGCGTACGCGGGGGAGCGCTTGCGGATAGTTCTGTTGCACGTAGGCGATCATTTTTTCGCGCAGGAAGCAGCGCAGATCCCAGGCTTTGCCGGAATCGGCGGCGCTCACCAGGACACGGAGCTGCACGCCTTCGCGGGTAGCGTCCGTCATCTGCACGTTGGCCACCTTTCCATCCCACAAGGGAGTCGTTTTCAGTACTTCCGTCAGGTAGTTGCGAATATCATCCACCGGCACGGTGTAGTCCACGTAGAGGTACACGGAGCCGAGCAGGTCGGCGGAGGTGCGCGTCCAATTCTGAAAGGGCTTTTCGATGAAGTAGGTGAGCGGCACGATCAAACGGCGCAGGTCCCAGATGCGAACCACGACGTAGGTGGTGTGAATCTCTTCGATCCAACCCCACTCCCCTTCCACAATGACAACATCTTCGAGGCGGATGGGTTGGGTGAGGGCCACCTGAACGCCGGCGAGAAGACTGGTGAGGGTAGGCCGGGCGGCCAGGCCCACCACCAGTCCGGCAACACCGGCGGAGGCAAACAATCCGGTGCCCACCTGCCGGACGGCGGGAAATGTCATCAGGGTGAGTCCGGTGGCCACGACAATGATCACCACCGAGAGGATCTGCCGCATGATCTGCATCTGGGTGGCGAGGCGGCGGGCGCGCAGGTTGTCGGCCGCCTGAAGACGCAGCCGATGCTGGATAAAATCCTCCGTTGAACGAAGCATTCCCACCGTGAGCCAGGCAACGGCCGCGATGAGCGCAACACCCAGGCCGTGAGCCGCCGATTTGAGGTGCACCGCCGGGAAAGGAAACAGCGGCAGAACGCTGAGCAGGGCCAGAACGGGCAACAGCAGAGCCAGGGGGCGGAAGACGTGTCGTAAGGCGTGAGGGGCGGTTTCGCCGCCCCGGTGCCGCGCCCAGGCGCGCAGCAGACGGGTGGAAAAGCCGTGGACCAGTAGCGCGGCCAGCAAGGCAATCGCGGCTAGAACGAGGGAGAAAATCCAGGGATGGCCCGCCAGATGGAAATGAGTCTGCACGCCGTCTCCGTTGCTGTGGAATGTGCGCCCCGGACCGAGAAGGAGCAGCAACGTTTATTGTGCGGAGACGCCGGGGCGAATGCAAACCGCCAAGCGGCTTGCGCGGGCCGGCTATCCTCGGCGAAGCGAGGCGAGCATGAGCAGGAAGATCAGCACCGGCAATAGCAGGGCGGCGGCGTAAAGTAATGCCCGGCGAAGCAGCGGATGGAGCTGACGTTTTGCCGCGCGGGGGGCGACCCTTTCCGGAGCGGTGAGTTCGTCGAGGTGCATGAGGTCGTGCATCAGGTCGCGGACGCTGGCATAACGCCGCCGTGGCTCGGGCTGCAACGCCCGCAAGACTACCTGCTGAAGTTGCGCGGGAAGCGCGGCGGCATGGGGGTTGGGAAAAGATGGTGAACGTTGTACACGTTCCGCCAGGCTGGCCTGTTCAAAAGGAAGGCGGGCGGTCAGCATTTCATAGAGGATGGCGCCCAGCGCATAGACGTCGGAGCGCTCATCGCCGCGTCCGCCGGATAATTCCTCCGGGGCGGTGTAGGCGGTGGCAAGCAGCAACTGCCGCACGCTGGCGAAGGTGAGCCGTTGCGCCCCGGCTTTGGCCGCTGCTTCAATTTCCGTCAGTTTAATGGTGTCGTGCTCACCGACCAGGATGTGCGCCGGATTGAGGTCGCGGACCACGATTCCGCGGTTATGCAAATAGGCGAGCGGTTCGGCAATGCGCAGCGTAAGGGCAATGGCACGTTGCGGCGGCAGGGCGCCAGCCGCAATCAAGCGGCGCAATGACTCGCCCGGAAACCATTCCATAACCAGGTATGGGCGGCTCAGCGGTCCCTCGTTGATCAAGTGCAGCAACCCGGGGTGGTTCAGAGCCTTCAGGATTTCCGCTTCGCGGCGCAGCCTGGCGGCTACAGAGGGATCAGCGGCGTTGGCAAAAGCGGGGAGGCGCACCATGACGGTGCGCCCGCTATTTTCTTCTCGCGCTTCAAATGCCGTCGTCAAGGGGGTGCGGTCCACCTCCCGCAGCAGGCGGTAGGCGCCCAGCACTGCGCCGGGTTCGAGCAGGGTGCGCGGGAATTGTGCCGGTTCCGTAACTTCCATTGGATTTCCTCTTGCGGGGCGGTTTGTGAATTACCTGTCCCCCCGCGCTGACAGCGCGTCGCGGGCCAGGACCAGTTCGCTCTCCGGCAGCGCGCCGGCCAAGGCAGCGGCAGGAAGCGCTTCCTGCTGGTCCTGCGGCGACCTGAGTTGAAATGCATAACGCAACGCGAAAGGTGTGAGCAGGGTCGTGAAGAGCACGACGGCTACCATGACTGCAACCTCGGAGGAAGTGAAGATGCCGGTACTGGCGCCGATTGCGGCCACAATCAAGCCAACTTCACCGCGCGAGATCATACCGCAACCGACCCGGCAGGCGCGCACCCAGTCCATCCCAGAGGCCAGCGCCGCCAATCCGCATCCCACCAGCTTCCCGATGACAGCAACCGCGAGAAGGCTGAGCGTCAGCCACCAGTGACCGGAGAGGGCGCGATAGTCGCTGGAGAGACCCACCGCCACAAAAAAGAGGGGGATCAGAAAAGCATGCCCCAGGGCATAGAAACTGCGCTCCACATCGGCCTTATAGCGGGAACCGGCAAAGACATAACCCAGCAGGTAGGCGCCCGTGATTCCGGCGACGCTGCCCAGCCACTCGGCGGAAATCGCGTACAGCAGAACCAGGGCGAGCACGCAGCTTGGAATCGCCTCGTTGGCGGAAAGTTTGCGCAGCTGCAGCACGAGCGCATCCAGCCACCGCTGTGCGCCGCCGTACGCGATCAGAAAGAACAGGCCAACACCTGTGCTGATGGTGAGCAGTTGCGTGGCCAGGGGAAAGTGCCCCGCCAGGGGGAAAGTGTGTTCCAGCCATGCGCTGGCCCACGGCGCCAGGCCAAAGCTGGCCGCCTTGGCGTTGACCACCGTGGCGGCCAACAGGGCCAGGACGAACATGCCCATGATGTCGTCAATAACCGCCGCGCCCAAGATGACGGTGGCTTCATGGGAGGCCATCTGGCCAGCATCCATCAGAGTACGCGCGGAGATGGAAACGCTTGTCGCAGTCAGCGCGCCGCCGAGAAAGAGGGCCGGCTTCCATGCCAAGCCAAACCAGCGCGCCACCCCTGCCCCAAGGAAAAAGGGCCAGATGACTCCCGAGAGGGCCACGAAAAAGGCGGTGCCGCTGGCCTCGCGCATGCGTTCGATGTCGGTCTCCAGCCCGGCCATGAACATCAGCACGTAGCCGCCAAGCTGTGCCAGCAGCAGGAGCGCGCTGGAGGCGCTGTGGGAGGAGAACATTCCCAGGGCATTCAACGCGCCGGGGCCGAAGATGACCCCCACCAGCAGCTCGCCGATGATCGGCGGGATCTTGTAGCGGTCGCAAAGCGAAGCCGCCAGCTTGGTTGCCGGCAGGAGGATAGCCAGCAACAGCGCCAATTGCAGAGGAGCGGGCATAGATCAATCAACCTTCGGCTGGGATCGCCAGCGCCCTGGTTGGACGGCGGCGCTGGAAGAGGCGCCGCAGCGCGGTCAGCGGTGTGCGGAAGCCGCCGCGTTCAATACCATTGCGCCGCAGTTCGCGGATGGCGGCGGCCTGGCGCCGCGCCAAGTCCACCTGGATGGGGTTGCTGGCCAAACGGCTGGCGGCGAGAGTATGCTGATCGGCGCGGTCGACAACGCGCAGGCGCATCCAAAGCTCACCAAGTTTGAGTTGCGCGATGAAGCTATCGGGCTGGAGGTGAACGCCTTCTTCCAACTCCGTGATTGCCTGGTTCACCTCATAGTTCACGCACAACGCCATTCCCAAAAGGACGCGAAGCCCGGAGTTAGCGGGGTTGGCGCTCACGCAGGAGCGCAGGTCCTGGACCAGCGTCTTGACCTCACCGCGCTCGAGCTGGCGCGGGTCGTTGAACATGCGCAGCAACAGCGGTTGTGTCTGATGCGGCAGTTGTGCGAGCTCAGTCATTGCCGATGACGTCAGTTCGAGCCGCGGAGTGGAATGGGTTTCGTTGGTTTCGAGGCTCTGCATAAATCTCCTTACCGGAAGATAAGAATAGGGGCGGGCCGCCAGTGACCCGCCCCTGAGCCGCACCTTCAGGCCACCGCGGCCTGGACCTCGGTACGGAGGGCAAATTCGGGGTAGCCGAGCTGCCCCATTTCCGGAATGTCGAGTCCGGCCAGCTCCGCTTCCGCGGAGGTACGCTGGCCAATAAAGAACTCGATGCCCAAATTAATCAGCATGGTGATGGTGAAAATCACCCCGATCAGCGTGGCGATGCCGATCAGCTGCGCCACTAACTGCCCGGGATCGCCGTAGAACAGTCCGGTTACGCTGCCCGTAACCCCATTCCACGACCCACCATAGTTGCTGGTGCCGTCCGCGAACAGTCCGACGGAGAGGACACCCCAGAGTCCGCAGGTGCCGTGTACGGAGACAGCCCCGACCGGGTCGTCGATCTTCATCACGTTTTCCACAAAGGAGACACTGAAGCAGACCAGCAAGCCGGCAACCAGACCGATGATGCAGGAGTTTATCGGGCTGACAAAGCCGCTGGGCGCGGTAATGGCAACCAAACCGGCCAGCAGTCCGTTGCCGCTCATGGAGGCATCCGGCTTGCCTCTCATCAGCCACATGTAAAGGATGGCTCCAATTGTTCCGGTACAGCCGGCCAACATGGTATCGACGGCGATGGTGCCGATGCGCAGATTGCCGGCGGCGGAGGCGCCCAAGGTGCTGCCCGGATTGAAACCGAACCAGCCGAAGGCCAGGATGAAGCAGCCGATCAGAACGGCGGAGATGTCATGGCCCAGGATGGCGTTCGCCGACCCATCTTTGTTGAATTTTCCGATGCGGGGCCCGATGATCATGGCCACCGCCAGCGCGCTTACGCCGCCGACCGCGTGCACGACTCCCGACCCGGCGAAGTCGCAGTAGCCTTTGCCGAGACCAAGGTTGGCGCCTAACTGCGCCAGCCAGCCTCCGCCCCAGGCCCAGTTGCCAAACAGCGGATAGGTCAGGGCGCCCATGAACAGCGAGGAGACGGTGAACGCCAGAAACTTCCAGCGCTCCGCGCAGGCCCCGGTTACGATGGTCAGCGCCGTATCCATGAAGACCATCTCGAAGAGAAAGATCACCATGACGCCGACATCATAGGTGTGCCCACTGAGGAACATGCCGGCGCCGCCAAACAGACCCCAAGTGGCGCCGAAGATCTTCACGGTGTGTTCCGAAGCCAGCGGCTGCAGGCCACCGAGGTTGCCATTGCCGGCGGCGCCCCCCATCTGGATGGCGAAACCGAGAAGCCAGTAGGCGAAGAGACCGCACGTATAGACGAAGAAATTCATCATGTACGTGTGGTTAGCGTTTTTGACCCGGCAGAGGCCCGCTTCGACCATGGCGAAGCCGGCCTGCATGAACATGACGAGGAAGCCGGTGATCAGCGTCCAGACGAAGTTGATGGCGATTTTGTTCTGGCCGACCTGATTGGCGACGTCCGAGACGGTGACGCCGGCTTTGGCGTCGGAGACCGGAACGTCGTTGATGGTTCCGGTGGTCGCGCCTCCGGGGTCTCCGGCCGCCTGTACCGCGGTGGAGGGCGCCGCGGCAACCGCGGCCTTTAACTGCGCATCTGCTGCCGGAATGGTTGCAGCCGAGAGCGGAGAAGCCGCTCCCGAGGAGAGGGCCAGCACCAGGGCAAGACTAAAGAAGGCACCGCATCTGCGAAATCGTTTCATGTGTTTTCTCCCGTTAGCGACGGCTGTGGTGTGCAGCACGCGCTTAGATTCTCCCTACCGCCTTTTTTCCGAACGCGGTGGTCAGGACGCCGATAATTCCGTAAAGGCTGATGGCAATGCCTGCCAGCGCAAACGTCATGCGGCCGCCGACACTGCTGGTGATGTGGAGGCCAACGACCGCCACCAGCCAACCAAGCCAGGTGACGAGAATGCCGGCCAGCTTGAGGATCGGCGAGGTGGGCAATGCAGCGGCTTCGCCTTCCAGCCGTTTGATTTTGATAAAGCCGAGCAGACTGCCGATGGTGCCGGCAAGACCGGCGAGGAGTACGAGCTTGCCGAGTGCGGTCGCGAAGATCGCGATGCCCGCACAGAGAACGGTGATTGAGATCCAAAACAGCGTGAGGTATCTGCCCTGCTGTTGGTTTGCTGCCATTTTCCATCTCCTTTTGCCCCTTGGGGCGGGTTATTACTTTGTGGGCGGCCTGCGAGTGAGCCGCCGGGACGTGCTTGAGTTACTGCGTCGATCACACTTTGCGTTCGGATGGCCACGCCATAAAAAGAGCGAATTGCAGGCTGCCCACCACTTCAACAGGCAGGGCCAACTGCCCTTGCAAGCGCAAGACCAGCATGATCGCCACGGCGGAAAACCACTGCCATTGCGAACGTTTGATCCGTTGCAGACGGCCAGGCAAGCGCAAGAGCGCGACGGCGTGTAGCTGTGGCGCGGAGAGCTTTACCCCCGTTGCCCGTATCCAGGCGAGGGCGGCAAAGCCACTGATGAGAAGTTCTTCCAACAAGACTTGTGCGAATACAGTCATGCCCCACAGCTCCCTCCGGCGTGCCGTTCCGGGGTAGCGTTCACATTTCGTATGCGAAACGCATAGTCCCGCTCCGGCTTCGCCACAGCGTGTTCAAAACGGATTACGATCTGCCGGGATCAACGAAGGGGGGCAATGACGGGGCCCGTTGCGACGGTTACGGATGCTGAGGTGGGAACACGCGGCGTCAGGGCCGGATGCGCATCGTTTGTGAACCGTCGAGCTAGAGCATAGGGGTGAGTTTCCACAAAGGCAAATCAAAAGTTTGAATGTATGCGATAGAAGGGCTCAATTCCGGCTTGACGTTAGGCTGGGTAACAAATGGGGGGGCGGGGTGTGGCTGGAGCGGGTTGCTGCGAGCCTTGAGCGCCGCTGTTGGCTGTTGCCGCGCGTAGGTTGGAGTGGTTCTTTTGGTGACTGCTGCGCCGGCAACCGCCTATCGCCGCGCCGCCGAGCCAGTTAAGGTGGATGCCGGAAACCCTGAGAAGAAGCCTCTGCCGCTCGTTGTCGCATGGAGCGGATTCAATGTTGTCGGAGGTTGATTTCAAGCGCTCTCTCGACTTGGAGAGCGGGAAAGGCGGCGGGGCCTGGGAGGATGGGTTCGGACTTGCGGGCCGTTCCGGAGCTGTGGGGGAAGAACCCGCAAAGTCCGTAACGTGGAACCCGCTAGGAGAGTAGCTCCCCAATGCGCCGCAACGCCAATAGATAGTTTGGATGGAACACATCCGTTTAGCTAGCCGGGGTATCCTTCTATATAGGCTCTGCCTGACTGGTCTGGCGCGAGTGACGGGTTGAAGCAAGTGCGGGAGAGGGTTGAGTTTCTCGCCTCTGTCAACGGGAGGCGCCCCGCCGAAGCAGCGCTCCATGAGCAAACGCGGGATATTTGTTGTCGTGGCCTGTTTGTTGTTTTTACTGCGTAGCGGCGTTGGCCAAAGCCCCGCCACGGCAGCGCCTGACACGTCCCCGGCCGCAGAAAATGACAGTAGCAGCGACTTCCAGGACAGCTTGCAGTGGAGTGGGGCGGTCGATGTCTATTACTCCTGGAACAATAACCAGCCGCTCACGCAGCAAAATCAGCTTTACAACTTCGACGACCGCTCCGGCGGACTGGACCTCAACATGGCGGAGCTGGAGGTGCAGCGTATTCCCAGCAAGGCGCTGGATTGGGGTTTTAACGCTGAGCTGATCTCCGGCAACGTGTTGACGCTGATCCGCGCCTCCGATCCCACCAGAAACGATGTGGCGCTGAGCGCGCTGCTGCCGTTGTATGTGAGCTTCAAACCCACTTCCTGGCTGCAACTCGACGCCGGCAAGTTTCAGTCGCCGCTGGGGGCGGAGGTGATTGAGACGCAAAAGAACTGGAATTACAGCCGCTCGCTGCTGTTCGGCCTGGCCGCGCCGTACTTTCACACCGGCCTGCGGGTGACGGCGACGCTCAGTCCGTCGTTGAAAGCGTTTGGGATGGTGGCGCAGGGCTGGAACAACGTGAAGGACAACAACCGCGGAAAGACCTTCGCCGCGGGCGTTAGCTGGGCGCCCAGCCGGTATTTCAACATTGCGCAGAACGTGCTTTCCGGACCGGAAACCACCGGCGACAGCGCTCATTTCCGCACTGTCACGGACACCATTGTGGGCAGCTCGCCCTTGCGCTGGCTCGATCTCAACAGCAACTACGATTGGGGCGAAGACCGTTTGGCCCATGCGCGCTGGCAGGGCGTGGCGCTTTATGCGCGGATGCATGCCGGCAAGAAGTGGGCGTTCAGCCCGCGGGTGGAGTGGTATTCCGATCCGCAGGGCTTTACCACCGGGGCGGTCCAAACGCTGCGGGAGGCAACCTTCACGGCCGACTACCAGATTTTTGGCGTTTTGCTGCTGCGCCTCGAGACCCGCAGCGATTGGTCAAGCCAGGCCGTTTACCAAAAGCCGGTGGGCTTGGTGAATACCCAAACCACCGGCACAGGGGCGCTGATCTTCAGTTTTTAGTTATGTGCAATCGTTGGGATATGGAATACGCGAGTTGAGAACATGAATCCAGCAGGGCTGGGTGGGCTGGGCCGCGTACAAGAGCGACGCACTAATTGGTTTCTGGAACGTGGCAGCGAAGTAGCGACGTGAACGCGGGAACGGTTCTGCGGTGTATTCCCATCAACGTTGCCATCCGCCATGCTGTTCCGCTTGTTCTCGAAGGGTCGCAAAGACAGCCTGCGGATCGAGGTAGTACTGATGAATCAGAAATTCGTCAGGGCTTAACGCCTCGACGTTCCAAGGCGCTAGAGCGCTTGCTGGCTTTGCGCGCCGCAGACCACGGCGGCGGCGAGAAGCGGCACGGCCGCTTTTATTCCACCCGCTTCGGTGTCCGGCCGAAGCTCACGGGTGGTGGCCGGGCTTTACTAGTCGCCAGCGGTGCGGGACCTGACGGCAACCCCGGACCTTAGCTACGACTTCGGCCTGCGATTTCGAACTCGAAAGCAGTTCGACTCGGCCCTCGCTCGTCTTGATGATCCTTAGGGTCATTTGCCATGACAGGGATGAATCGATCATAGCCCTCGACCCAAGCGTCCGGAAAATGAAGCTCCAGCATCTGAAGGAGATGAGCTGTTTGCGCTGACGTCAGTCCCAGTTTGGCTTCGAGCGTCCGTCTGGTCTCCTCCATGATGTCCTTCGACCACCGCGGGAGATAGAGGGAACAGGGCGGCTCCGCGAGGCGTAGCAGCGTATCGCGTAGAGCCGCATTGACCAAAACACACGCGTCGAGGACGACCCGAAAATCGGAACTCATTGATCTGGCAGCAACACCTTATCGTACAGCTCCAGGTCCTCGGCTTCTTTCGCCATCTGGTTGAGGGCCTCGCGCCGCTCCCGGTCGCGATGCTCTTTATAGGCCATGAGGTCTTTGAGATATACGCGGCGATGTGTGCCGGTTAGATGGAACGGGAGCGCGCCGGATTCGAGCAATTTGATGAAGAAGGGCCGAGACACCCCGAGCAGGGCCGCAGCCTGCTGCGTGGTCAGGTCCTGCATCACCGGAACGACCGAGATGGCTTTTCCCTGCTGCAGACCATCCAAAATACGCAGCAACAATTCATAAACGGCATCCGGCAACTCGATTGCCCGCTTTCCACCCCTGCCGACGAGGCGAGCTCTGCCTTCGCGCCGTAGCAGTTCATGAAGGGCGTGCACCTGTTCCTCCTGCGAGGCGGGAAGAGAAACGGGGTCAAGCGTGGAAGTTGGCATAGGAGCCGCCACCCGAGCTAAAAGAAGTATACGAAATAAGCGAAATAAACGCAACGCCCGAAGCGCTCGTTTTCAGCTTAGCCCTGGATGTGCACCGCGACTGGTGGAACCGCCGAAGGCTCCAAACATCTGGCTGCCAGGTGACGAGGGGGAGTGTGGTGCCCGGGACCGGAATCGAACCGGTACGGCCCTCGCGGGCCTCGGGATTTTAAGTCCCGTGCGTCTGCCAGTTTCGCCACCCGGGCGTGAAATAATGCGTGCAGCGGAGTTAGCGCATCGGCCGCGTGCTCTGCAACAACACGCAATTTAAAAGGAGCTTGCGGCGAGCCGAGACGAGGATAACATGAAAAGACCGGTGTGCATTGTTGGCATTTTTGTGGTGGTCGCTTCGGCGGCTTGCGTCACCGGCTGCGTGCAGAGGGCTCCCACAGAACCCGCGAGCAAGCTCCCGCTAAGCGAGTTGGTCGGGCACGCCTTTTATTTGGATGGCCTGCGCCCGTCGCAGTGCGAGCTAGGACGAGATGCGTCGTCCGAGATCGACGAATCAGACGCCGGTATAAAGAATTCGGAGCTTTCAGATTTCAAGTTAACCGATATTGTTACCGTGACGGGCGAGGGGCTTACCAAGGGTTCTGTTGGCGCTCGCATTGTGACCGGATTGCTTGCGGGGCAGGTTTGGTCTTTCGATCGCTCGTGTCTAGGAACACCCACCACGCTTCCCGCTGGCACCTTGAAGGCCCTTGCAAAGATTCCGGCGGTACCCATTTATGACGCGCTTCCCAATGACTTCAAGAGCGGGCGGGCGCTGGGGCTGGTCGGTAGGTTGCATACCGACGCTAATTGCTCTCCAACCCAAGAGGATGAAGCAGCGTTCCTTAGCAGATTGGCGCAGGGGGTCGATCGTCCTCGGAAACGGGGCGGAGGGTTAGTTTTGGCAGCAAAAACGAAGGTTCGGTTGATAGGCTTTGCGGACCAAAGCAGCGACCTTTCAGTGCGGGTTTTGAGTGGGCCCGCACGCGGGAGACGGTGCTGGATCTTTCGATTGTATTTTGAATACAGGCGTAGCGCTAGAACCTCCTGGATTTGGCGGGGACGCTAACGCTTGCCCATCATTTGCGGCCACGCTCCCTCCCGGACCGGAGCCTTTCTTCGGCGAGTTGGTTTTGGGAATGGCCCGTGCCTGTTGAGGTGAATTGAAATGGCCAACTGCCCAAAGTGCAATATTACTTTCGAAGTCGGTCAGAGATTTTGTACATTTTGCGGATCTCCGCTCCCAGCGGCTGCCAATACCCAGGCGCGCAGGGCGCGAACTCGGGAACTGGTCGGAGCCGCAGGGTTGGTCGCTCTACTTCTGGCTGGCTCCTTAATTGACAAGTCGGAGAGCAAGGCTACCGATAGCCAAAAGGAGGAGCAGCACTGGTTTCAGGATTGTGATTCTGTTGCCAACCAGTACATGGAGGATCAGAAGCAGGGGAATAGTCAGTCAGTGGTCTTTCTTTGGGACCCTCTCAAACTGGAGCACGTCACGACGCTTTTCGACGTGCGCGACTTCAAGGAAATAACCAGCGGCCCCTACGGGAGCAACGGGTTTCAATACACAATGTTTGATGTGCGATCAAGCACGGAGGGGGGGTTTCCAATTCGGAAGCGGTGGGACGTCGTACTGAAGCCCAGCACGACTGGATCTCTGGGAAAAGACGAGTGTGTCATCGAGGACGTGGAAGACGGCGAATAGGGTCATCATAGTGCAGATGAGCCTCTGCTTCCCGATTGGTCATGTCGTCTTGCCTTCCTTCAGGTTGGGTTTGTCGAAATTGAACCTGGCCATGTTTGCGGGCATGACGTAAACGTGGTACAGATACATGCGAGTGAACTCGACCACCGCATCCGCATCCTTTTCCGTCAGAGTTCTGTCCGAAGGATGGGCCGCTCGGTTCCCACCAAGCTTGATCTTGTGGGCCATATCAAAGAGTGAAACGGTTATCTTCCCCTGCTTATGAACCCAATTGATCATGTCGTTGAGGGCTAGGTTTGAGTCGGCTCCAAATTCTATACAGCTTGATTCCAGGCAGCGCCTGCACATCTCGATTGTCGCGTTATATGCGTCCACCCAGCGACATCGAAGCGCCTCTTGGAAGTCGAGCCTCGGCCCTTCCGGTACATCTTCGTACCCGCCGTCGCTTGGCTTACCAATAGGATGGTGGGCGTCGTAGACCCATTTACTGGAGCCCGAAGCGCTGGATTCCAATCGGAGTATCGCCAAGATAAAATCGTTGCAGCTAGCACAACGCGCGGCAGCGACGAGGCATTGATCGTGCCTGCCGTTCCTTCCTTGGTAAACCGAAGTCACCGTCTGAAAGGCTGCTGCATATTCGCAGTGCGGGCAGTTTCCGCGAATAGCAAAAGAGTTGAGATTGTCAGCAATACTGGAGAGTTCCATATCCCTTGGCCACCCTTTCCACATGAAGAGCGCCATCTCCTGAAGCAATGCGGTCAGCGACAGCGTATCCTGCTCAGCTATGGTGTTCATTGGACACGCCCGGCCCTGAGCGAGTCAAGTCTGCTAGTGCCCAAATAAGATCAGCGAAGTGGGGTCAGATCCCGGCGCAGCACTGCACGCGACAGGGCAATAAAATCGTCGAATGCTTTTGAGGGTCTCATGCAGCAGTCCTAGTGGCCCGAGTCAATGCACCAGCCTGGCCGAAAACCGCCTGAAAGTTGAGGCCGTCGGCTTTGCCCCGCACCGGAGGCGTAACAGCCGTGTGACAACGGCTCCTAGCCCGAAGACTTCTCAGAATAACAAAACTTCCCTGGCACCTCCGCGACGGAGCAAATCCGGATTGCGCCCCACCATGAACCTGCTGGTGTCAGTTGCGGTGTCACTTGGATTTGCAATCAGATGAAGTCCGATGCGTACCCTTGCGCGTGGTGTGACCGCTAACCTACTGAATCTAAAGGTAAATTGCCGTTCGCGCTTCCATATGCGTTCGGGTGCGTAGTGGCGAGAAGTGATTTTAAGTCCCGTGCGTCTGCCAGTTTCGCCACCCGGGCCGGGGGATGCGGACTGCTGGCTTATTTTCGCATAGCGGCGCTTCCCTAGCCCCGCTCAATGAGGCGCCACTCAGGCAACGCGTTGGGTTGCCGGAAGGCATGGCGCAGCAGTAGCGCCGCGTCGACGTAAGCAATCAACGTTGATTCTGCCGTTCTTCAAGAAGGAGGGCAAGAATGTCTGTTTTTGCGGGCACTGGCTTGGCGATGCGAATTCGGTTGGGGCGTGGTGTGCCGGGCTCCGGCAGCCGGACCTTCAGTGCGCCACTTTCGTGAACCGGCACGATCTGAGCGATGGGGGTTTCCCTGTCGAGAACCGTAAGGGTCTCACCGCTACGCACTGCACGCGGATGTTCGCTAAGCTTTGCCTTCAGCTCTGCGATCCGCACGCGTGTCATGCCTCCATTATGACTAGATAGAGTCATGAAGGCGATCGGGAGCGTGCCTGGGGGCTATTCAATTGTCCCTGTTCGGGAGTTGACGAGCCGCCGTGCTTCGCGGCGCTTACCCCGCGAGCAGCTCGCGCGCGGCGCGGGCTCCGTTTTCTATGCAGTCGGGAACGCCAATGCCCTGGTAGGCATTGCCGGCGAGACGCAGCCGGGGAAAGGGCGCCAGGGCGGTGGCGATGACTTGCAGGCGGGCGCCGTGTCCCACTTCATATTGCGCCAGCGCCTCGCGCCAGCGATGCACGGTGGTGAAGTTGGGGGTGGCGCCGATGCCGCAGGTTTGCCGCAGTTCTTCCCGCGCCAGATTCACGATCTCGATATCCGGTAGCCGCAGAACTTCGGGATCGAGCATGCCTCCGTAGAAGACACGCAGCAGCGCGTCTCCCTCTGGAGCGCGGTGGTCGAACTTGCGATGGGCGAAGGTGCAGGCACGCAGGCGCAGGGCGCGGTTTTCCCTGGTCGCCGGAACCAAAAAGCCGAAGCCCTGAGGAAGTTGCGGAGCGGGGCGGAAGGCGAGGTTCACGGTGACGGAAGAGCCGTAGCGGATCTGGCGCAGGGCGTGGGCAACGGTTGGAACACTTGCGGCAAAGAGGGAGGCCGCGCGGGGCGCGGGGAGGGCGACGACAAGCGACTCCGCTGAGTAACCGCCGCCGGTAGGAAGCTTGAGCCGGAAGCCACCCTGGGGTTGAGGGACGACCTCCTGCACCGGACAGCCCAGCTCCAGGTTGACGCCCTTGGCCAGCAGCGCCGAGGTCAGGGCCGCCGCCAGGCTTCCCATACCGTCGCCTAACGTGGTGAAGGTCGAGTCTGAGCCGGCAGCCACTGGCTGGCGCAGCAGCTTCCAGAGCCTACTCTCCTGCGCGGCCTGCGCCAGGCGCGGCACCGTCCAGGTGGCACTCAGGCTTTCGGGATCACCGCCATACACGCCGGACAAGAGCGGTGCGGCAATGCGGCGCAGGCTGGCCTCTCCGCAGTGGCGCCGGACCAAAGTAGCGACACTCTCCTCTTCGCTGGCCGGGGGAGGCGTTGGGAACAATCCCGTCATCCGCGCCGCGGTGGCGAGCCGTTCGCTCCAGGGCAGCAGCCCGGTTCCAAGAATAGGGGAAACACGCGCAGGGGCGACCATGCGCCAGCCCTCGGGCAGGTCCCACATCCTGCCTGCCTGATAAATGAATGTCTTGCGCTGCTGATCGCGCGAACCGCTGAGCTGATCGCCCAATCCGAGTTCCCGGGCAAGCTGCGTGGCGGCCGGCTTTGCGGTGAGGAAGGAGTCCGCTCCTTCTTCGAGGAGGAATCCCTCGCGTGGAAGGCTTTGCAGCACGCCGCCGGTGCGGTCACTGGCCTCAAGGATGAAAATTTGAGTGGGATCAACAGTGCGCGCCAGCTCCCAGGCGGCACTCAGACCGGCAATGCCGGCGCCCACAATCACGAAGCTGGGGTTGACAGTCACGCGTGTGGCAAACGGGCGGGGGCTGAGCTCAAGCACCCGGGAAGGGCGGGCCTGCACTGGCTCGCTACGATTCCGAAAACCGCGGAACTCCTGGTGATTAGGCGGCTAAAGCGCCGCCTTGACCGGGCCGCTTGCCGGCTGCTCGGTGTAACGCGGCCCGTCTTTTACCCACTGCACGATCGCCTTCACGTTTTCCACCGGCGTATCCGGCAGAATGCCATGGCCAAGATTGAAGATGTGGCCGGGCCGTTCGGCGCCCTGCTGCAGGATGTCGTCCACGGAGCGCTTGATGGATTCCTGCGGGGCGAACAGACGGAGCGGATCGAGGTTACCCATCACTGCGGGAGGCGGGTAGGCGACAACGGAGAGGCGCGCGCGGGCCGTGTCGAGCCGAACGCGCCAGTCGACACCGATCACGGAGGCATGGGTCTCGCGCACCGTTTCCAGGTAGCCGCCGGTGCCGGTGGAAAAATAAATTACCGGCACACCCAAATCCTGAATGGCGTCGACGATGAGCTGGTTGTAGGGCAGGGCATGGTGGCGGTAATCCTCTTCGGAGAGGGCGCCCGCCCAACTGTCGAAGAGCTGAATCACGTCCGCCCCCGCCTGCACCTGCTCGGAGAGGAACTCGACCAGCACCGGGCAGATTTTTTCCATGAGCCGCGCCCAGGCCGCGGGATCGTTGTACATCAACGTCTTGGTCAGAGCGAAGGAGCGCGAGCTTCCGCCTTCGATCAAGTAGCTGGCCAAGGTGAAGGGAGCGCCCGCGAAGCCGATCACCGGCAACTTGTTGTGGAAGTGCTTTTTGACCTTGGTGATGGCCTCGGAGACATAGCCCAGAGCGCCATTGAGCTCGGTTTTGAGGGAGGCAATGGCGATGCGATCGCGGATGGCGGGCTCGACAATGGGGCCCTCGCCCTGCTCGAAGCGCAGCTTCAGGCCAAGCGGTTCGGCGGGAAGCAGCAGATCGGCAAAGATGATGGCGGCGTCGACGCCCAGTTGTTCGGCTGCGGTGATGGTGACTTCGGCGGCCAGGCCGGGGTTGTGACAGATATCCAGGATGGAATGATGCGCCCGTACCTGCTGGTACTCAGGCATATAGCGCCCCGCCTGGCGCATGAACCAGACTGGGGTGCGATCCACTTTTTCACTGCGACAGGCGCGCACGAAACGATCCCACATGAATTGAAGCGTAGCATGCGCAACGGAATCGTTGCTGCGACAATTAATGGGCAGAGCCCATTTGATGGGATCCGCCCGGGACAAAGGCTGGGTCAGGCGGCGCTTTCGCTATTGGAAGGATTGCTGGCGAAGGTGGGTACGGTCTGGGATCCGCCCGCTTTCGCTTGCTGGACAGGCAATTCTATATTGAAGCGGGTGCCGCGGCCGTGCTCGCTATAGAAGGTGAAGTTGCCGCCGTGGGCCAAAATGATCTTTTGCGCGCTGGACAGGCCCAGGCCTGTGCCGCTCGGTTTTGTGGTGTGATACGGCATAAAAAGCTGTTCCTGCTGCTCCTGCGGAATGCCCGGACCACTGTCCTCGACCCAGCAGCGCACGCGAGGCGCGTCGAACTCGGTATGGACCTTGACGGTGCCCTCCGCGTCGCCGATGGCTTCGAGCGCATTGAAGATCAGGTTGGTGAGGACGCGGCGCAAGTCGACCATATTGCCGCGAATTTCCGGAACCTCGCCCAACTCGGCAATCACTTCCACATTGCGGCGGCCTTTCCAGAGCGGGCGCGTGAGCTCGACGGCGTCGCGCACGGCGTCGTTGATGTTCAGGCTGGTCATTTCGCCGGTGCCGCCGGCCAGGTAGTCACGCAGGCGGCCAATGGTCTCGGCGCCGCGCATGGCGGCGTGGTGAATCATTTCCACATAGCGCCGGCGCTCCGGACCGGGGGACTCCTCAACCATATCGAGCACGGTGGCAGCCTTTTCGACCACCTCGAGGATGTTATTGAAGTCGTGCGTGATGCCGGCAGCCATGCGCCCCATCAGCTGATGGCGCTCGATATCGGAGAGGCGACCCTGCAACGCATGCAGGTCGGTGACATCGGTGATGAGCAGGATGGCGCCGGTGATGTGCTGGCGCGCGTTACGCAGGGGCGCTGCCGATCCGACCGCTTTCACCTGCCGCTTTTTTTCGCGATCGAAAAAGCCGAATTCAATTTGTGAAGTCGTTTTGCCCTGCAGCGCGTCCTCAATGGTGCGGTGCGCCGGCTCATTGCCGCTGGTGTAAACCAGCTGGCGCAGTTCCCCGGCGGTCTTTCCAAGGATCTCCTCCGGGCTGCGGCCGCTCATCCTGTAGGCGGCGGGATTGGCTTTGATGAGCCGGGCGTCGCGGTCAAAGATGAGCACGGCATCCGGCATGGTCTGCAACAGCTGCCAGAACTGTTGTTGTCCGCTCTGCGCCTGTTCGCCGCTTTTGCGGCGTTGCTCCATGATCCACACGGTAAACAGTCCGACCAGGAGCAGAATGATTTCGTCTTCCAGTCTGGGTGCGACGTAGAGCCGGTGTGGCATGTAGCCCGTCTGGTACTTGACCGAGCGGAACCAGACCGTTCCCAGAACGCTGAAGGCGACGGCGCTCACCCCACCCAGAGCGCCAAACAAGTAATCAACGAGGGCGATGCCGGGCAGAAAGACGAGCAGGGGGATTTCACGGTCTCCGTGGGCCAGAAACAAGCCAATCGTAGCCATCGCGGCGATGCCGGCGGCGACGAGGGGAGGCACAAAGTATTTTCGGAACGGGAACATAACCGGGGAGGAGAGCACGCCCCGGCATCGAGCGCAATCTCGCTCTATGTTAGACGGCGGGTTGGAGGGGGGGGGTTGTCGCGGACGGGAGAACAAATACTGGTTAATGCTGGGTGAGCCTGGCCACAGCGCGTTCCACCATTTCGGCCAACTCCTTTTCCGTGACCCAGAAGCGCTGAGCGGCTGGGTCATCAGAGGCCCCCCCCGCGGGCGCAGTGACGGGACAGCCCACCATGGGATTGGCGGCCGTCGTGATGCCCTCATAGCGGCGGCGTGCCTCCATCAGCTTCTCAACTTCCTGCGGCCCCAGCAGCACCTGACGCCCGAGCTGGTGGGTGACCAGGGCAATCTTGGCAAAGTGCTCGACAGTTTCCATTTTGAAGTAGGCGCGCATGACGTCTTCCGCGTAGGTCACCACACCATGGTTCGCCATGAGGATGGCGTCGAATTGCGGGATGAGGGGGCGCAGGGCGTCGCTCAGTTCGGGTGTTCCCGTGGTGCCGTAGGGAGCGAGGGGGACGCAGCCCAGCGCCAACACCACCTCCGCCAGCAGCGCCTGATTCAACGGCAAGCCGGCGGCGGCGAAGCCGGTCGATACCGGCGGGTGGGCATGGACCACGCCATTCACCTCGGGGCGCAGTTTATAGATCAGCAGGTGCATGGCCAGCTCGCTGGAAGCGTTGCGCCGTCCACTGAGCTTTTTGCCGTTGGCGTCGGTAATGACCAGATCTTCGGCCTCCATCATGCCCTTGCTCATGGAGGTTGGGGTGGTCAGGATACGGCCATCGCCCAAGCGAATCGAGATGTTGCCGTCGGAGGCGGCCACGAGCTGGCGCTCGTGCAGCAGCTTGCCGATCTTGAGGATGGTTTGGCGAAGTTCGTGTTCGGTCTGCATGGCCGGATTGCGTGCACTCGGAGCGCTGCGCTCCTAAGGGTACGCCACTGGATGGGGGTTGCACAAATGCGAGGCCCAGGCCAGCATGTCATGCTGAATCTATGCGGGTTGAGGAGTTTGATTACGAACTGCCGGAGGAGCGCATTGCGCAGGCGCCGGCGGCGCAGCGCGACGCCTCGCGCATGTTGCTGGTGGAGCGGCGCGGCGGGCGGCTGGAAGACCGCTGGTTTCGCGATCTCCCCAGCCTGCTGCAAACGGGCGACCTGCTGGTAGTGAACAACAGCCGGGTCTTTCCCGCCCGCCTCTATGGTTATCGCCAGGGTGTTCACGCCCAACCGCCCCCGTCCCTGCGCAACCCGGCGCATCGCGACTACCTGCATGGGCTCAT
The DNA here is from genome assembly GCA_027459505.1 of Acidobacteriota bacterium. GTDB lineage: Bacteria > Acidobacteriota > Terriglobia > Terriglobales > SCQP01 > DAIDIE01. The sequence continues at coordinate 124,169 of DAIDIE010000040.1, read as the reverse complement.
TGAAGTGCTGCTGACAAGGCAGCTTGCGGACGATTGCTGGGAGGGGCTGGTCCGCCCGGGGCGCAAACTGGCCAATGGGGAGCGGCTGTCTTTTGGGGAGGAGCTCTCGGCCGAAATCATTGGCCGCGGCGCCTTTGGGGAACGGCAGCTGCGCTTCACCTGGAATGGTGGGCAGGAAGCATTCCAGACGCTCCTCGACCGCCTGGGGCACATGCCGCTGCCGCCCTATATTCATCGTGAGCGCGGAGCGCCAGACCGTTTGGAAGATCGCGAACGCTACCAGACGGTGTTTGCGCGCTCAACGGGATCGGTTGCCGCGCCCACCGCGGGGCTGCACTTCACGCCGGAGATTTTCGAGCAGCTTCGCGCCCGGGGCGTGCGGACGGCGGAGGTCACGTTGCACGTTGGCCTGGGCACATTCCAGCCCATGCATGTGGATGTGGTTGAAGAGCATGTCATGCACGCGGAAAGCTTCAGCATCAGCGAGGAGACCGCGGCGGCCATACAGTCCACGCGCGCGGCGGGCGGGCGCGTGGTCGCGGTGGGAACCACGGTGGTGCGCACGCTGGAGACCAGCGCGCGCCAGCATGGCGGCCAAGTGCGCGCGGCGAGCGGCGAGACCCAGCTGTTTTTGTATCCCGGCCAGCAAATCGCCAGCGTGGACGCACTGCTGACCAATTTTCATGCCCCCCGCTCGACGCTGCTCTTGCTGGTGGCGGCGTTTGCCGGAACGGAAGTGATGCGGCAGGCTTACCGCCACGCACTGGAGAAGGAGTACCGCTTTCTCAGCTACGGGGACTGCATGCTGATAGCGTGAAGGGCGAGCGCGGCTTGTCTGCCGCTGGCGCTGCCCGTCTCGCTGGCGCCTGGCTTCAGCCGGTCAGCAACTTTCAATTGCGCCAACCTTAAACTCTGCATTACACTCAGCGGCGTAAGCATAGAGCCTATCTTGCCGGCAGGGAACCACTGGTGATTCGAGTCAAGTTAAGATCCGCCCTTTTAGTAGCCGGAGCGTTGTTTTTTTGCCAAACTGCGCGCGCCGCTTCCAATCCGGATTACAACGCCTATGCATCCGCGCTGCAGAGCCCTCTGTTGAAGGGCAAGAGCGCGGCACTGTTGCAGATCTCTCGTAACTATGTGCAGCAGGCGGATGGCACCGTTTTATTAGACACTACGTTAGTGGAGGCCATCCTCGCCCCTGATGCCATTCCCGAAGGAAATCTGGTTGTTCCTTACAACGCGGACCGCGTCCGGATTGTGTCGGCGGCGGCAAAAACCGTTAACCCCGATGGCACGCTCGCCGTTGCCGAGGATACGGTGCAGGATCTGGATGCGCCCGTGTCACAACGGTTTCCCGAATACACGAGCTTGCGGGAGCGCGTCTTTCCCATGCCCGCCGTGCGCAGCGGAAGCATTTTGGTGCTTCACCTGCAGTACCGCTTTATTTCCGGAGAAGGGTTACCGCTGGTTGATGAAGGGGTTTTTCAAAGCACGTTACCGGTTCTCCGGGAAGACGTCAGTTGCGCGCTTCGGGAGCCAGGAAAGGTGTTTTGGAAAGCGCAGCCTCCGTTGGGGGCGGGCGGAAATGTTGGCTTCAAATTCACCTCCGGCGTGCGGCACAACGCCGGAATGACCATATATTCCTGGATTCTGCGAAACGTGCCTCCCGCTCCCCAGGATAGAGCCCAGCCTCCCGCGCCGCCGCTGTTGCAGTACAGCACCTTGCCGGACTGGGAACAGGTGGCGCGCTGGTATGCAAAGATCGCGCAGGGGATGGCGCGGCCGGACGGCGCCATTCGTTCGCGCGTGCAGACACTTACCGCCGGGCTGAAGGATCCGGAAGCTGTTGCAAAAACCCTTTATAACTATGTCAGTACGCAGTACCGCTATGTAAGTCTTTCGCTGGGGGCGGGGGCGTATCGGCCCCACGCGGCGGCCGTCACCTTCGGACGGCAGTATGGGGATTGCAAAGACAAGGCCGTTTTGTTGTTGGCCATGCTGCGCGCCGCCGGCTTGGACGGGAGACTGGTTCTTGTCCATGCCGACGAGGATTTGCCCGCCCTGCCTAGTATTTCGCAACTGAATCACGTGATCGTACAGGCGCGCTTGCCGCAACCAGTACTGTTGGATCCTACCACCGGGGTATATCCTTTCGGACTGGTCAATACCTCACTCGCGACCGAACATGGCGTTCTGGTTTCAGCGCATTCCCCCGCCGTCATCGAGATTCCGCCCGCACCAACCGCGCTGATGCGAACCGTAGAAGTCAACAACGAGGTGCTGAGCAGGGACGGCAGTATTAGCAGTGACACTCGCGAGGTGCTGGGCGGGCCGATGGGCGTTTTAACTCGGGTGGAGTTGCGCTACACCTCGGGCGACGATTTGGAGAAACTCAAGAAGCAGCTGGCTCGCGCCACCTTGAGCGGCACCAGCCTGCTGAGCTTCAAAGCAACCGGTGCCGACGACTTGGCCTCGCCAATGCTGTTGGAAACCTCGCGCCAGATGACGGGAGAAGTGGACTGGACGAAGAACCCGGTCGAGGTGCCTCTATGGTGGCATGGCGGACCGGGCGATTTGGGGAGCAGTACACCAAGCCGGGTTAGTCCCCTGGTGCTTTCACAGATCGTGTTGCCCTACGAACAAACGATTCGCATCACGTTGCCGCTGGGTGAGGTACCGGTTCTTCCCAAAGATGTCCGGTTGAATCCTGATTTCGCGCAGTTCAGTGTGCATTACGCCTGGGACGCAAAACATCACCAGTTGGTGGCCCGCTCCTCGCTCGCACCGTTGCTGGACCGGCTACCGGCTTCGCGCGAAGGGGAATACCGGCAGTTTCAGTCCGCCGCGGACAAGGCGCTGGTGGATCAGATCGAGTTGCACCTAGATGCGGCGGCTTCACCGGAGGCTTTGTCCGCTAGTTGGCGTGGTTTGCGAACGGCGGAGCGGGAGGAGAATTGGGCGCAGGCAGTGACTTTGGCAAAGGCTTTGCTGTTGGCCGCTCCCGGCAACGCGCTGGTGCGCGATTCCCTGGCACACGCATTGCTAGAGCAGGGGAAGGTGAGTGAAGCCGCACCTGTTTTGAAGGCTCAACTAAAACGCTTTCCAAACGACCCCTACGTGCACCGGGAACTCGCACTGCTGGACTTGAAGCGCGGGCAATACAGCGACGCGCAACGCGAGCTGGACCTGCAGGTTCAAAGGACGCCCTACGACGTAGACACCTTGCGGCTGCGCGGCGATGCGGCATTCAAGTCGGGGCAGTGGGCACAAGCTCTTGCTGCCTATCAGCGGGCCAGTGGCATCGCCCCCGACAATATTAGTTTGAAAGTTGCGGAGGGAGTGGCGGAGTTGCATACGGGGCAAGTGGTGCAGGCAGACGCCCTGTTTACGGAGATCGACCAATCGGGGATGGCCACCGCGCGCGACTATGGGGAAATGGGTGCGGCGCTGCTGGGCGGCCCCGCCCCAATGAATCGAGCGCGCGCCTACCTGCTGCGGGCGCTAGGGGAATGGCAGCAGAGCCTCAGCGGCGCCAGCACTCCTGATGTGACCGGGGCCGGACGAGAGGCGCTGCGGCAATTGCCTGGCCTCCTGCTCGCGATTGCCCGCGCGGACTTTTTTCCCGCCTCCCAGACTACCCCCCAACGCCTAGCGCAAGGTTACGGGCTACTAGACTTGGCGTGCGCGATGCGTCCAAACGACCTCAGGATTTTGCGGCAGGCGGTCGCACTGGAGATTCAGGAGGGACGCTATGAGCAAGCATTGGCGATGCTTGCTCTGGAGGTGCACCTGCCGGATGCGCCCGATGCGGTGTTTTCCCAGCTTCTCAACGTTTATTCCAAGGCCGCTCCGGACTCCACTGTGCCGGTAAACGTGTATTTGCTGCAGCATCCCGGGCTTTTAAAATGGGGAACGCTTCCCTTAAAGCCAACCTCGGTGGATGGCTTCAAGGTACTGGTGTCGGGGGGAACTGTTTATGGGAGCGGTCCGGGCTGGGAGTTTTCCAGAAAACAGGTGACGCAGCGCTCCTGGCCCGATCCGGAGGTTGGGGGGCATGCGTTGATTTACGAGCTGTACGTCTGCACTGACGGGAAAGGGACGCCTTATGTCTGTCCGCCACCGAAGCACTCCAATACTCAATAAGCGCAGGGGTGGTAGTCAGCCGCGGTTCTGGCTTGCGCTGGTACTGGTATGGCCACTCGTAACATGCAGCCGGATGGAAGCTCAGCAGCCACAGCGCGCCGTTTCGCAGTGGCAGCAGTTGCAGGTCCAGTATGCCCGATGGCAAGGCGCGGCGCGCTGGTCGGATTGTACCGGGGCGCTGCATCAGGCAGAACGCATGGTGGCAACCGCGCCCGCGTGGGGCGGAGTTTACCTGCTACGGGCTTACAGCGAGGCTTGCTTAAACCACTGGTCCGCCGCGCTGGCAGACGACGCGCGCGCGGGAGGTTCCGGTTTATCGATGGCGGGGCAAGTGGAAGCCGATCTTTTACGTTTTGCGAGTCCGGATGCGGAGCAGCAAGCGGCCGGACTGAGTCAACTGCGGGAATTAATTGAATCGCCTCCACAAAAGAGCGCTGTTTCACTAGCGTTTGCCGCCCTGGCGGTTCGGGAATCAAGGAATGAGATCTTCGCGTGGGTGAAGCAGGCCGGGTTGCCGCCATCTATGCAGGAGACAGCGGTGAGCTCACTACTTACCAGGGCGGTTTCCCCTGGCTTACTGTCGCTCAATTCTTATGTCAGCCTGCTGCAGCGCACGCGCGTCATGCCTCATCGCAAAGAGGTACTTTCGATTCTCGACAGCGCCACCACAAGCTTCGGAGAAGATCCCAAGTTTGACGTTTGGCGGGTGCGCTGGTTGGAGGCCCAACACCAGTATGAGGCGGCCAACGCCTGGGCCAGCGCGGCAATGAAGCGACATCCCAATAACAGCGGCTTAAAAAGGGAGCTGGTGCGGTTAGCTTCGATGAAGGCCGTCCGCTTGATTGACACCGGCGACCCGGATGGTGCTTTGCGGCAATTGGGGGAGTTTCGGACCGGCGAGCCGCAGGCCATCAGCATTTTGCGCGCGCGTGCGCTGGCGGAAAAAAAGCAATTCCCGGCCGCACTGGCCGATCTGACGCGTGCTTCGGTGACGGCTGCCCCCGCCCCAACACCGTTAAGCCGAATGTCGCCTGTTGAGCTCGCCGTTGCAAGGAAGGCGCTCGCTCTGGATCCATTCAGCTATTACCTGCGCATTCGGCCGGATAAGCTCGTCATTGGGCAGGACCTGCTTTACTGGCAGGCGCTGATCGCATATCAGGCGGGAGATTGGGCCGCCGCCGCAGGTGCGGCACAGTTTTCGCCCCTCAACGAGCAGGGTATTGGGATGATCGGCGATTACATTCTGGCGAGGTCGCTGGAAAAGGAACACGAAACGGCATTGGCACACCAGAGCTGGGCAAAGCTCGACAAGCTGGCGCAGTACACCGTGATGGAGCGCTACGCCGCCGCCGGCATGCGCCGGACCGGAGCCCCGTCGAAGCACCGCCTTCATGATTCTTATAGCTGGCAGGGGCAGATCACTGAAGTGATCTGCCGGAATCGCCGGCCGATCGGTCTTTACGTGGCCAACGGCTTATTGGATATGCCCATCCGACTGGCGGCAGGAACGCGCTTTCCGCTCAAGCGCTGTGGTCTGCTTGGCAAGCGCCCGTCGGCATTTGTCCAGCTCCGGCCCGATGAGTCACTCATGCCAAGGTGGATTGCGTGGGGAACGCGAGTGACCATTTCATCGCGGCCCTCACGTCTGCTCTTCGTCACGAAGTCCCGATAAAGGGTTGGACCCGGGGGGAAGCTCCTCCCGCGAGCCGGGGCCAGGCCCGCCCTGCCGGTGCTGCCTAACCGAGCCCTTGCAGCTCCTGCAGCACTCCCTGCACGGCTTCTTCATCGCTGGCGCCGCTGAGCTGGCGGCCAATGTCGCCGGGGGCGTGCAAAACCACGACCTGGAAGCCGGCGGCGAGCAGCAGGTGGGCGGCCTTTTCTTCCCAGCTCAGCAGACTGACCACCGCCAAGCCGCGGCCTCGCAGGGTGGCCTCCAGCAGCTCGGCGCGGTGTTGGCGTCCGTTCAGGTTCCAAACCTGGGCGGTGGCGGTGAGGCCGGCGACGCTGTCACCTTCCTCCATGGCGTGCAGAATCATCCCCGCGCCGACGGTATTGTTGCCGGCCGGATCTATAACGATGAAACTGCCGGCATTGCGGCTCTGGCGGTAGGGATCGAAGAAAAGCGGGCGGGCAGTCTCCAACTCGACCACGCCAACATCGTTAAGTTCAAAACCGTCCGCCGTCCGCCACTGCAGCGTCTGGATGTCGAGGCGCTCGACGGGCTTCAGGGTTCCGGTGGTCAAGTGACTGGTGTGCTTGATGAGGTAGGGACGTCCGGTCTCGGAGGGCTGATCGGAGAACCAGATCAGGTTGGCCTGCATCCGGGTCGCAACCGAGGGCAGGTCCTGCTCGGCGCAAATGGTGTCGCCGCGGCTGATATCGATCTCGTCGGCCAGGGTGATGCTGACGGACTGGGGCGCAAAGGCCTCCTGCAGTTCGCCATCCCAGGTGACGATGGACTGCACCGTGCTGCGGCGAAAGCCGGGCAGCGCGATCACGGGATCGCCAACCCGCACCGCGCCGGCGCTGATCTGTCCGCTGTAGCCGCGGAATTCCTGGGTGGGCCGCAGGACGCGCTGCACCGGGAAACGGAAGGCCGCCTCGTCTTCGGCGCGTTTGACCTCCACCGATTCCAGGTACTCCAGCACGCTGGGGCCGTCATACCAGGGCGTTTTGTCGCTGCGGGTGACGACGTTGTCGCCCTTGGCGGCGCTGATGGGGACATACTGCACTTTGGCGAAGCCGAGAGGCTCGACTATGGCGCTGAATTCGCTGGTGAGCTGCTCATAGATGGACTGGTCGAAGTCCACCAGATCCATCTTGTTGATGACCACCACCAGGTCGCGAATGCCGAGCATGCCAAGGATATAGGCGTGGCGGCGCGATTGCGGCTGAACGCCGCGGCGCGCGTCGACCAGCAGGATGGCGAGGTCGGCGGTGGAGGCGCCGGTGGCCATGTTGCGCGTGTACTGCTCGTGGCCCGGCGTGTCGGCGAGGATGAACTTGCGTCGCGCGGTGCTGAAGTAGCGGTATGCGACGTCAATGGTGATGCCCTGCTCGCGTTCGGCGCGCAGGCCGTCGGTGAGCAGCGCCAGCTCCATCGAGTTGCCGAAGTGCCGCTCGCTGGCCTTTTTCATGGCCACGAGCTGGTCTTCGTAGACGCTCTGGGAATCGTAAAGGAGCCGCCCGATCAGGGTGGACTTGCCGTCGTCCACGCTGCCGGCGGTGACCAGGCGCAGCAAATCCTTATTACGTTCGGCCTTGAGGAACTCCTCGGCGGACATTACACTGGAAAGCATCAAAAGTAACCTTGCCTCTTCTTCAGCTCCATCGAGCCGTCCTGGTCGTGGTCAATGACGCGGTTTTCGCGTTCGGAGCGGCGGAAGGAAACCAACTCCTCGATGATGGCGGGCAGAGTGGTGGCGGTGGAGCGAATCGCGCCGGTGCAGGGACTGCAGCCCAGCGAACGCATGCGGCACATCACGGTCTGTTCTTTTTCGCCGGGCAGGCGCGGCACAAACTCCTGTTCGGTGGAGATCAACTGGTTGCCGCGCACCAGCATGGGACGAGGCTTGGCGAAGTAGAGGGGAACGATGGGGATGTTTTCCTCGTGGATGTACTGCCAGATATCCATCTCCGTCCAGTTGGAGAGCGGGAAGACACGGATGCTCTCGCCGGGAGCGAGGCGGCTGTTAAACAGATTCCACAGTTCAGGCCGCTGCTGCTTGGGATCCCATTGACCACGCGGATCGCGCACCGAGTAGATGCGCTCCTTCGCGCGTGAGCGCTCCTCATCGCGGCGCGCGCCGCCGAAGGCCGCGTCGAAGCCGCCCTCGCGCAGCGCATCCAGCAACGACTTGGTCTTCAGCAGCTCGCAGCAGCGGGAGGTGCCGAGTTTATAAGGATTGGCGCCTTCGGCCAGCGCCTCCTCATTGCGATGCACAATCAAATCCAGCCCCAGCTCCTGGGCGTACCGATCGCGGAACTCGATCATTTCGCGAAACTTGTAGCCGGTATCCACATGAAGCAACTTGAAGGGAATCTTGCCGGGATAGAACGCCTTCTGCGCCAGGCGCAGCATCACCGACGAGTCCTTGCCGATGGAATAGAGCATCACCGGGTTCTGGAACTCGCTGACCACCTCGCGGAAGATGTGGATGCTTTCCGCTTCAAGGGCCTGGAGATGCGTCAGGCGGCGGCGTGGAGTGGCGGAGGGGGCCGCGGCCCGGGGCAAGACGCCAGGAAACGGCTGCGTGGCGGCGTAGCTGGAAAGAACTGTGCTCATGCGAACCATCCTTTTTATAGGGCACCGCACCGGCTGCTCTCGGTTGGGCGCCTATTGCCTGGCTCGCTAGTAGGGTAGGGAAGTTCTAAAACACAACTGCCCACCCTGCCAGCGGCGAGGTGGGCATCTCGGGTACTACTTGCATCTCAGGAATCGGCTAACGCGGATTCCGCCCCACCTCCGGCCACATACACGTGGTGTGACAACAACAGCGACACATGTGGCTCGAGGTGCGGACCATGGGGATACATTAGCGGAGGGGAAGGGGAAAGTCAAGCGTGGGGATGCGCGCCTGCGCCGAGGAGCGATTTTTAGGGCCGGGAGAGTAGGGACTCCTGGGTGCGCCGCTGAAGCGTTGTGGCAGAAGCGTTGAGGATAGCTGCCGTCCGCTTCTATCCGTCCGCTTCTATTATGAAGAAGCGCTCCCTGGTGGGAGCGCTCTGCGTTGCATTCGTTGCCTCGGTCCTGCGTTGAACCCTGAAGGCCGGGTTTAGATATCGAGGTTTTTCACGTCCAACGCGTTTTCCATGATGAACTTGCGGCGGCTTTCAACGTCCTCGCCCATGAGGGTAGTGAAGATGGTTTCTGCCTCGACCAGATCCTCCAGCTTTACCGACAAGAGGGTGCGGCGCTCGGGATCCATGGTGGTATCCCAGAGCTGGTCGGCGCGCATTTCGCCCAAGCCTTTGTAACGCTGCACGCTGAACAGCTTTTTGCTCTCACTGAGGATGTAGTCGAGCAGCTCGCGTCCATTTTCGCGCTCCACTGGAGCCGCGTTGCTTTCGCCAGTGATTTCAAACGGGGGAAGATTGTGCTCGCGCACCAGCTTGTATTTCGCCACCGCCTGGCGGGTCTCGGGCAGGGAGGCGATTTCCCAACTGACCACGTGCTCGGCATGGTGTTCCGTTTTGTAGCGGATTTCCCAGAGGTTGTGCTCCTCATCCTGATGCAGGGCGGGGTTGAAGACGCCCTTGATCGCGGCGAGTTTGGGGAGCAGCGCCTCTAACCCGGGTTTTTGCTCGAAGTCGGCCTTCTTCTCCAACCCTGCCGCGACCACAGCGGCGGTCACCGCGTTGTTGCGGAACTTCTTGTCGGCCTTGTCGAGAAATTGGTAGTACTCACTGAGGTTGACCAGGAACCGGGTCAGCGCCTGGCCTTCGAGTTCCGCCTTGTTGGGACCGTAACGCACCACGCGGTCTTCGGTGATGCGCTTCATCATGACGCGCACGTATTCCTTGTCGTCTTTGATGTACTGCTCGGACTTGCCCTTTTTGATGCGATAGAGCGGGGGTTGCGCGATGTAGACGTGTCCACGCTCGATCAGCACCTTCATATGGCGGAAAAAGAAGGTCAGCAGCAGGGTTCGGATGTGGCTGCCATCCACGTCGGCGTCGGTCATCAGGATGATCTTGGCGTAACGCAGCTTGCTGTAGTCGAGGTCTTCGGTAGCCGGCCCAATGCCGGTACCCAGCGCGGTAATCAGGGCGCGAATTTCCTCGTGCGACAGCATCTTGTCGTAGCGCGCCTTCTCCACGTTCAGGATTTTGCCCTTGAGAGGCAGGATGGCCTGATAGCGGCGGTTGCGGCCCTGCTTGGCCGTGCCACCGGCGCTTTCACCCTCGACGATGAAGATTTCGCAGCGCTCCGGATCGCGTTCGGAACAGTCGGCGAGCTTGCCCGGCAAACCTCCGGAATCCAGTGCGCCCTTGCGGCGAGTGAGGTCGCGCGCCTTGCGCGCCGCCTCGCGGGCGCGGGCCGCTTCAATCGCCTTGTTGATGACGCGCTTGGCCACCTGCGGGTTGTGGTCGAAGTATTCGGCCAGCTTCTCGTTAACCATGGCCTCGACCTGGCCCTTGATGTCACTGTTGAGCTTGCCCTTGGTCTGGCCTTCAAACTGTGGCTGCGGCAGCTTCACGCTCACCACCGCGACGAGTCCTTCGCGAACGTCGTCGCCGGTGAGGTTCTCCTTCATGTCCTTGAACAAATTCAGGCTCTGTCCCACCGAGTTGATGGTGCGGGTCAGCGCGCCGCGGAAGCCGCTGAGGTGGCTGCCTCCGTCGACGGTGTTGATGTTGTTGGCGAAGCTGAAGAGCGTCTCCGAGTAGGAGTCGTTGTATTGCAGCGCGACTTCCATCTGCAGCAGGCCGCCCGGAAACTCGCGCGAGCCCTCCATCGAGATGGGCTTGTCGTGCAATACCTGTTTGCCGCGATTGAGGTGCTTGACGAATTCGGCGATGCCGCCGGTGTATTGAAATTCGTGGCTCTTGTCGGTGCGTTGGTCGGCCAGCGTGATGACCAGGCCCTTGTTCAGGAAGGAGAGTTCGCGCAGCCGGTTCGCGAGTGTGTCGAAGCTGTATTCGGTGACATCGAAAATTTGCGCGTCAGGCTTGAATGTCACCTTGGTGCCGCGCTTGTTGGTTTTGCCGCCCTTTTGCATGGGCCCCTGCGCGACACCGCGCGAGAAGCTCTGCATCCAGGTGAACCCGTCGCGCCAGACTTCCAGGTCGAGCGTCTCCGAGAGCGCGTTGACGCAGCTGACGCCGACGCCATGCAGACCGCCGGAGACCTTGTAAGTGGAGGAATCGAACTTGCCGCCGGCGTGCAGCTTGGTCATGACGACTTCGGCGGCGCTTTTGCGCTCCCCATCGACATCCATCTCTTCCACGGGGATGCCGCGGCCGTTATCGACGACGGTGATGGAGTTGTCGGTGTGGATGGTAACGTCCACGCGTGTCGCGAAGCCAGCCAGCGCCTCGTCCACCGAGTTGTCGACCACCTCATAGACGAGGTGATGCAGCCCCTGCTCGCCGGTCGAGCCAATGTACATGGCGGGGCGCTTGCGAACGGCCTCCATGCCTTCGAGGATCTTGATAGAGCGTGCGGTGTAGTCGCCCGGCGCGGCTTCTGGTTCTTCCGCTTCGGCGACCGCGGCGGCGGCGCCCTGCCGCAGTTTTTCTTTGAGGTTGGATTCAGTTTTCGCGCTCACGCAAATCCTTTCGGCGAGGCCTGCATCTCAGGTCCACCGCGGGCCATGTGCCGCTCGCGGCACGCCATGGTGTGCCGTGCGGCATGCGGAACCAGGTTCTACTCTGGCTTTGCCCGCACTGCGACCGCTGGCGGCAGATCAGAAACAGTTGCCGCCACCGTCTATTGGGCGTGCTGTACCCGGCACTGTTTAGAATAGCACGTTGCGCGGGCAAATTGCAGGGTTTAAGTTCCCTGTTTTCAGTGGTTTGTAGGGCCAGGCGGTGGGGTTTGGAAGCCCTCTTCGAAGGTGCGCCGCGCGGTCTCATAGCGCCACTCCAGGGCGGCCTTAGGACTGCCTTTGAGGAAGTCCGCGCACGCCGCCCGCGGGTGCGAACTCCCGAGTACGCTGTGCGCGCAGGCCGCCACGGGATGGAAGTCCTCCGGCGCGCGCCAGAGGGAGGCGCCCGGCAGAAATGCGTGTTCCACGCTGGTGCGCGCCAGCTTCACCAGGGCATTGTAGTTGAGGCCATAGGTCTCCACGGCGCGTTGAAACTGGTTGGTCATGGTGCTGCGTGCGACGCCTTCATCATCGGTTCCCAGCGCCACTGGAACGCCGTAGCGGCGGTAGATCGGAAACGGGTGGGTGGGGCCGCTGATGCCCAGAATGTCCGCATTGCTGGACAAGCAGATCTCCACCATGATGTGCCGGCGCGCCATTTCGTGGAGGAGTTGATAGGGGTGGCGCTCGTACATGATGTCCACCCCGTGGCCGATACGCTTGGCGCCGGCGATGTTGACCGCCTGGTTGATGTGAAATCGCAAGCCCGCTGGAGGGACCAGCCCCGGCGCAAGTTCGCCGGCGTGCAATGCAATCGACACGCTGGGATAGAGGCGGTGCAGATACTGCAGCATCCGCATGTGCAGCGTGTAGTCCGTCATAGAGAGCCGACCGTCTTCCGGCATGACGAGATTCAGTCCGACGACGCGTGGGTCTTTTTGGGCGAGCTCAAAACCGGTGAGGATCTGGGCATAAACCATCGAGGGTGGAAGGCCGCGCGCCACTTGATACAGGTAGCGCACCTGAACGGCGCAGGCTGGTTTGGCCCGCGGAGTGCCGCAGCGCAGGATTTTCGCCTCGCCCGTCTCGCTGTGTTTGAGGTCGTTTTCGGCCGCCGTCAGTACCTGATTGAGGCCAGCGGCGCGCAGCTTCGCGGTCATTTGGGCGAAGTTGCCGTCCCAGGGGACGCGCTTGCCGAGGGCGGTGGCGCCGCCGTGATCCGGCGTCAACATCAGCTCGAGGTATTGTTCGTGGTCGCGTGCCGCCTGGCGCCGCGCTTCGGCCAGCATGGAGGCTTCGCGCGCAACCGTAATCGCGCCGAAGCGGGCAAACGTGGCGAAGAACTGATCGTGCCCGGAGAAGCTGGCGTGCGGGACAAAGTTGCGCATCGAGAACGCGTCGATGAGCTGGTCGCGCTCCGCATCGTTGCTCTCCACCGTCGCCGCGCTTGCGTCTCCCGCCGGACATGCGCTCGCTTGCGCGCTCACCAGGGCATCCTGCTTGAGGTTGACGCAGTAGCCGTCTTTGGCCGCCCAGCGCAGGTAATCCTCGGCGTAAATGGCGCCCGAGAGATGGTTGTGCAGGTCGGCGCCTTTGGGCATCCGCTGCAGAAAGCGGTGCAGCTCCAGAGGGTTGTGCCGCGCTTGGGCGAAGGCCGCCTCCACCGCGGAGCTGGATTTGTGTTTGGGGGATTGAGCCAGCGCGACGCAAGCGAGGAGCTGCAAGGTGAGGAGGTGAACAGCGGCTTTCTTCAAGAACAAGGAATTCTCCCGTTGAGCACTACAACAGGAAAGGCCCGCTCCGGTCAACCGGTGGCGAGCCTTTTCTCTTGAACTATTTTTCCAGCGGGTCAGATGCGCATCGGCATGACCACATAGCGGTACTGGTAATCGTCGCCGTTTTTGGGGCGGAGCTGGCCGGCGGATTGTTCGTCTTTGAACTCGAGAAGGATTTCGTCCGTGTTGGCGGCGTTGAGGAAATCCAGTAAGTATTGCGAATTAAAGCCGATCACCATGGGATCGAAAGCGTATTGCGTGTCGAGCTCTTCATCCGATTCGCCAGTGTCGCTGGAAGACGACGTGAGGACCATTTTGTCCGATTCGAGGCGCATGCGGATGGCATGAGAGCGTTCATCGGCGAACTGCGCGACGCGGCGGATAGCGCTGCCGACCTCTTCGGAGCGGACGCTGACACGGCGCTGGTTATCTTTGGGGAGAACCGCTTCGTAGTTGGGGAACTGGCCGGTGAGCTGGCGCGCGGTTAACAGTCGCGTATTGCCCATACCGGTGGGAACGCGGAAGAACAAATGGGTTTCGTCTCGGTTGAATTCAATATTGCCGGCCTCGGGGACTTCCGCCAGAAGCGATTGCAATTCATTCAGCGCCTTCTTGGGAACCAGGCACTTGAGTTCGGTGGAAACCCCCTGCAATTGCACCTTGTCGTTGAGGATGTGCGCGAGGCGATGTCCGTCGGTGGCTACCAGGGAGAGGCTCTCCGGCTTGAGCACCATCAGGGCGCCATTGAGGGTGTAGCGGGACTCTTCGTTAGAGATGGCGAAGATGATACGGCGGATCATCTGTTCCATCTGCGCGGCCGGCAATTGGGCCGCGGGCGTGGCAGGGAAGGCCGGCAGGGCGGGAAAGTTTTCCCGCGACATGCCCACCATGCGGGTGTTGGCGCGGCCGCAGCGGATCTGAATCCAGTGATTTTCGAGCTGCTTGATGGTGATATCCGCATCAGGCAGCAGCTTGACGTAGTCGAGCAACTTGCGCGCTGGAATGGCGCAGGAGCCGCTACGCTGCACTTTTGCTGGACAGGAGGTTTCAAGCGCAAGTTCCAGGTCCGTAGCCGCCAAGCGGAGGCGGCCATCATCTCCGGCTTCGGCGAGAACGTTCCCCAGGATGGGAATGGTCGTTTTGCGCTCCACCACGCCTTGCAGCAATTGGAGCTCTTTGAGGAGATCAAACTTGCGGACAGTGATTTCCATAGCGCTTTAGGCAGGGGGAACGCGGAGACGAAAAACTCACGCGAGGAGCAACCCTGCTACGGGCCTCATTGTATATGCAAATAAGAAAGAAAGACATCCGTAGCCGTAGGGAGTGCGGATTGGTGGAAAAGTGCGGGAGAGGGGCCCACAGTGCGGGGGAGGGCAAAATGGGGCTCAGTGCAAAACCGGCTGGGCGGCAGGATGGGTGCGGATGATCGGGCAGGTTTGCACAATGGGCACAGGTTTCCCACAGCACTTGCACAGCCCATGTGCAGAACTTGGTGGAAAAGGTTGTCTGGAGCAGGCAGGGCGCGAAGAAAACTTTCCGGGAAGCGTTCTATTGCTTCGGTACTACAACCGTCGCTCCTGAGAACCTGGTACTAAAACGTTCCCCAGGGATTCGAGCATTCACGCGGGGGTTGCTGTACTGGAGCATTTGGTAGTCGCCGGACGGCTGATCGAACTTCTGCTGGACGGCAACCCAGGTTTGTGGATCGAACCAGAGCTCGATATGGGTGACATTACGGGCGAGGTTGGGATCTTTTGGGGTGAGCAAGAGTTCAATGGTGCGCTTGCCGTGTAGGGTGGGCTGACCGAGGAGGCGCACCTGAAAGGACTTCAGGAGGACGTGGCCGCCGCTTCCGAGTCCGAGAAGCAAAAACTGCTGGACTAGGGAGCGGTGTTGCGAGAGATCGAACTTCTCCACCTGGTGGATGGTTGGTTGATACATCCATCCCGTTTCGTCGCGGTAAATGAAGACTTTGGGTGCGGGCTGGGTGATATCGAGATTGAGCAAAGGACCCTTTGCGGTCTTTTGGAAGTAGAGGGTGCCGGTCTCGGTGGTGGAGTCATCAACGATTTTGGTGTACTTGGTGGAACTGGCGCTGGCGACGATGGAGTGGATGCGAGGTGCGGCGCGGTCGATTGACGTAAGAACCGAGTTAAGGGAAGGAGCTGGGCTAGCAGCTCCGGGGAGAGGAGCGGCGAGCAGCAGGCACGCGATGGTCCAAGCGGCCAATCTCAAAAGTCTTGATTTGCAGTTTTGCATAGTCAGTCCGTCCACACGTTATAGATGACGCTGGAGGGCTGATCGCCGCGAATTGTTCTCACCTTTTGTACGGTCACAGAGTGACCAGCATATTTGGAGACGATATTTTGTAAGTCTGCGCGAGATGCGTTGGGGGAGGCGCCGAGCACTTCGTAGACATGGCCGTGCGCCTCGGTGACCAGGGTGAGAGCGGCGGGATGAGCCGGGAAAGGTCGAGGCTGGTCGCGGAACAGGTGCTGGGGCGTCAGGAAAATAAACGCCAGGATGAGGATGACCATGATGTCGTATTCCACCGACATACGGGGATAACTCCACCAGAAAAACGAGCTGAGCTTCCGCAAGAACCAACGCATGGGAATATGGTACGACGCGTAGTGGCGGACTGGCAAAGCCGTTCCAGAGATGGATAGGAGTGATGGATACCAGTAATGGATAGCGGAAGAGGGTCGAATGACGGAAGCAGAGTGGAAGGAGCGGTTGCAGGACGAACTCGGGGCGTATGCGGTTGGCGTGGAGGAAGAGGGTTGGGCGCGGCTGGCAGGCTACCTCGCCCGGTTGACGGAATGGAATCGGCGGGTGCGGTTGGTGGGGAGCACAGAGCCAGTGGAGCTCATTCGCCGGCATACGGGGGAGTCGCTTTACCTCTCGCGAGTGTTTCCGTTAACTAGTCAGAGTCTTGCCGATATTGGTTCCGGTGCGGGTTTCCCGGGCTTGGTGCTGCAGTTGGCGTTTCCTGGTTTAAGCGTGGCCCTGGTGGAGTCCAAGGCCAAAAAGGCGGCGTTTTTAAGCGAGGTTTGCCGCACGTATGGCTTGGGGCGGGTGGTTCACCAGAGGGCTGAGGAGTTGGAGCTCGGGGTAGAGGTGGTAACGAGCCGGGCGCTAGAGCGAATGGAAGAGAACCTGAAAGTGCTGCAGCAGCAGGCACGGCGGGGTGGCTGGTTAGCGCTTTGGGTAAGTGAGGGGCTGGCGGAGCGGTGGTCAAAGGCGAGTCAGTGGACGGAGTTCCATTGGAAGCGGCTACCAGGAGCCACGGAACGCGGCATTTTTCTGGCGCGTTAGGAACTCGGATGTTCCACGTGGAACGGCCCAGGAGGCGGAAGCGAGAAAGCCCGAGTGGATGATTGTTTCACGTGGAACACCATGGATCCGCCGTAAGCGCCTGAAGCGAAAGCTCCTGTTCCACGTGGAACACAGCCAAGGCATCTGGAAAACCCAGAAAGTCGAGCCGCTGCCCTTCCCGATCCTCTTTTCCCTTACCTTGGCGGCCTACCCCCTGCTACACTGGGTTCCCAAGCCGCTCAAACCGATCTCGCCGGGCTAACAAACGGGTGACCACAATAGCGATCACCGGCGTGTGGCCACGACAAGAACTTCGACAGAACTTGGGCTCAACCGCCGTCAGGATTTCCTGTGGGACGCATCCTCGCTATTACCAATCAGAAGGGCGGAGTCGGCAAAACGACTACTGCCATTAACCTCGCAGCTTCCTTGGCGGCCGCCGATATTCCTACCTTGCTGGTCGATTGCGACCCACAATGCAATGCCTCCAGCGGGGTTGGTGTGGACCGGCAGGGGGATTACCCCAACCTCTACCAGGCCCTCGTGGACGGCCGGCCCGCAGTTGAGATTTGCCAGAAAACCGAAGTCGACGGCCTCTTTGTCCTGCCCGCCAGCCGTGACCTGGTCGGAATTAATTTGGAGTTGCTGGAGCAGCAGGACCGGGAATTCCGTATCCGGAACGCCCTGCGGCCGGTGCTGAATTCCTTTGGGTTCATTGTCCTGGATTGCCCGCCAGCCCTGGATTTGCTGACGCTCAATGCTTTGGTGGCCGCCGATGGTCTGGTGATCCCGATGCAATGCGAGTACTTCGCGCTGGAGGGGGTCTCGCAGCTGATCCAAACGGTTGAGGCGGTGAAAGCAAACTGGAATCCAGGACTTGAAGTCGAGGGTGTGGTCTTCACCCAGTTCGACGAACGCACCAATCTCAGCCGCCAGGTCGCCGACAACCTGCGCGGCTACTTCGGTGACCGCATCTTCCAGACCACCATCCCCCGCAATGTGCGTTTGGCCGAAGCACCCAGCTACGGCAAACCTGTCCTGCTCTACGACGTCCGCTCGCGCGGCGCCGAGGCCTACCTTCAACTCGCTCAAGAGGTCATTGAACGTGAACACTCCCGGAAATCCGCGCAAAGCACTGGGGCGCGGGCTTGAATCGCTCCTGAAAACACCAGCGGCTGCCGCTCCCGCTGCCGTCCCCGCCGCCGATCCTGACAAGCTGGAAGGGGCGCGTCTGCTGACGATGGCGGAAATCCAGGCCAACCCGCAACAGCCACGCACACACTTTGATCCCGCGGCGCTGGAGGAGCTTGCCCAGAGCATCCGCGCCCAGGGGGTGTTACAACCCGTACTGGTCCGCCCCCACCAGGGCAAATTCCAATTGATTGCGGGCGAGCGCCGCTTCCGCGCCGCTCAGCTCGCCGGACTCAAAGAAATCCCCGCGATTGTGCGCCCTTTCAGCGATGAGAAGGCACTCGAATTGGCCATCATCGAGAACCTGCAGCGCGAAGACCTCAACCCCATGGAGCAGGCGCGCGCCTTTCAACAGCTTGCCAGCCGGTTTCAACTGACGCAGGAACAAGTGGCGCAGCGTACCGGTAAAGACCGCGCCACCGTCGCCAATTTTCTGCGGCTGCTCAAGCTATCCAGCAACGTGCAGGCCCATGTCGAAGAGAACCGGCTCAGCATGGGACACGCCCGCGCTCTGCTTTCCCTCGACCCGGAGAAACAGAACCAGATGGCCGCCCAGATCATCGAATTTGGGTGGAGCGTCCGCCAGGTGGAAGACAAGGTGGCGCAGGCGTTGCAGCCGCCCGCGGCCGTCGCGCCTAAGCCGGAAAAGCCCCGCGACCCGAATGTCCGAGAGGCGGAAGAGCAGCTGGCCCGGCGTTTGGGAACCAAAGTAGTTATCAAAGACAAAAAAAATCGCGGCTCGATCACCATTGAGTACTACAGCCTGGAAGATTTCCAGCGCATCTTCGAGCTCTTTGAACGGTAGGCATATTCGACTTTTGTCGAATCTTCAGGGAATCTCCGGTATACGCATGTTGCTTCGCAATACTGTCCGTCTCCTAGTTGTTCTGTTTTTGACCTCTCCAGTTTTCCTGATGGCGCAGCGCGCCACTCCTTCAAGCCCGGCGCCCACCCCTACGCCCCAGGCTGCGCCCCGGTTGAAGAGCCGCCCCGCTCCCAATACCGACGACTTGCAGCAGCAGGCCCTGGAACTGCAAGACATCATGCGCAAGGCGGAAGGAGAGCCTGGCGCGCGGCTGCGTGGACTACAAGCGTTTATGGCGGCGCATCCCCATACGCCCGTGGCCGCCGAGATTTACCCCATCATGATCAAGGACGCCACTGCGCTGAATGACGAGGCGCTGGTACTTCAATACAGTGAAACACTGCAGAAGCTCGATCCCTCCAGCATCAAAGCGCGTATTCGCGTGCTGAACCTGCTGTTACTGGACAACGACGCCGCGAGCATCCACCAAGCGCAGCAATACGCGGCGGAATTGCGGCAGGTTGTGGAGCAGAAGGCCAAAGAGCCGGTTCCAGAGGAAATTGGCAGCGCGCGCTGGAATATCGACATGAACCGGTTGCGCGCCCTCGCCGATCTCTTTCTGGGAGCGGCCGATCAGAAAGCCGGGAACAATTTCGGCGCACAAAAATATCTCTCTGAATCGCTGGTGCTGGCCCCCACCGAGGAAGCGGCCCAACACGAGGCTGAGCTTTACACCAAACAACAAGATGTCCCCAAAGCAGTGGACGCCTATGCCCTGGCTCTGGCCTTGCCGGGGTCGACAATCGCGGAGCGCGCTCGCTTAATTGCCACGGCGGAGGCGCTCTACAAACAGCTCCACGGAACGGATACAGGTTTTGGCGACCTGATCCTGCAGAAGTTCAACGACGTCGTCGCGCCTCACGATGCCGCGCAAAGAGCCGAGATCAACCCGGGCGAGCAGAGGGCACATAGCGCCTTCGACTTTACGCTGAAGGATCTGAAGGGTGCGCCGCACCAACTCAAGAGCGATCGCGGCAAAGTGATCGTGCTGGACTTTTGGGCCACCTGGTGCGGACCCTGCCAAATACAGCATCCCTATATCGAGCAGCTACGCCAGCAATACGCTTCCAATCCCAACGTGGTGTTTATCGCGGTGAACACCGACGCCGACCAGAATCGCGTGGCGCCCTTCGTGGCCGCACACCATTGGACGCCGGACACGTGGCTGGATGAGGGTCTTGCCGATTACTGGAACGTCAACTCACTGCCAACCACGATTGTGCTTAACCGCAAGGGCAACATCTCCTTCCGGCTGGCGGGCTTCGACCAGGGGCTGTACAAGGCCCAACTCAATGCCGCTATTCAGCAAGCGCTGCAGCAGGCGAGCTAGAAATTGAGCGCCGACTCACTCACAATATGACCATGAACACTCTGCTGAGTCCGGCGAGAGAGCTGCGTTCAGCCGCCGTTGTGAATGGTGAAGGGCACAGGGTGCAAGTTGGCGAACTGGTGAACGGCACCCGCCTCCTGACGCTGTTCTTCCGTGGCGTTTGGTGACCGAGCTGTATTCGCCAGTTGGCGGACTACAGCAGGTTGCTGGAACGCTTTCGCGACCTGGGCATCGCACTTGCCGGAATCTCCGTTGACCCCCCGGAGGCATTAAACGAAATCAGCCGTGAATTGCAACTGCGATTCCCTCTATACAGCGACCAAAGCCGCGAACTCCTCCATGCCTGGGAGCTCTTGAAACCAAATGACCAGACTGGCATTGCACCCCCAATGGCCCTTTTGGTGGACGCGGCTCCCGGCGGCGAGCTGCGGGAACTGCTGCGGATCGAGGAAGGAATCATGCGGCGCGTGCCGCCCGAGCAGATGCTGGCAGCCATTCAGCATGGGGGGCTGGTGAAGAAGCAGTTTGTGGCGAAGGATCTGGCGACCTGGAAGATGGCCATGCGCAACATGACCTGGCGCCTGCGCAAGCGGAAATAACTCTCGCCGCAGCCAAGCCTGACCGGTAACTCAATGCGGATCATGACTACAAGCTGGCATGGGTTGACGCGATATACGTGCTTGATCGCAGTGATCATGACGTGCGGCACGCTTTGTGCAAGGACTTCCAAACGGCGAACGTCGAGTTGGAAATCAGCGGGCGGACATGTCCAGATCGCCATCTGGCCTGGCACACCTCCAGACGCAATCAAGCCGGCGGGCGCAGAGTCTGCCAGGACTGTGCAAACAGAGCTTGTGGCCGGGAGGCCATGGACCGCGGTCGGTCGGGTCACGAATCCCACAATGACTGTCTACCCGCCCAAGGGTGCTAATACCGGGGCCGCCGTCCTGGTCTTTCCTGGTGGCGGCTTCCAGATCCTTGCCATCGACCTCGAGGGTACGGAGGTCTGCCATTGGCTTGTTTCACAAGGCATAACCTGCGTTCTACTGAAATACCGCGTGCCCGATTCGGGACCCTCCTGGCACCGGAACTGCCGATGCGAATATCACCCCAAGGTGCAGACCGCGCTGGAAGACGCCCAAAGGACGATGGGGCTTATCCGTCAACACGCCGCGGAGTGGCACATTGACCCGCACAAAACCGGAGTCATGGGATTTTCCGCTGGCGGCTACCTGGTAGCGGAAATTAGCACGCATTTTGACAAAAGACTCTACCAGCCAATTGATGCCGCCGACCGGGAAAGCTGCCGGCCGGATTTTGCCATCGCCATCTACCCTGGGCACCTGTGGAACGGGAACACCTTGCGCCTGAATCCCTATATCCAGGTCACTCGCCACACGCCCCCGACCTTCCTGCTGCAAGCGGAGGACGACCACATTGATGGGGTCCATCAGGCGCTCACCTACTACCTGGCGCTTGAGAGAGCTGGAGTGCCGGCGGAGATGCACCTTTACGCGCAAGGCGGCCACGCGTTCGGACTGCGCTCCACCCCTTTGCCGATTACTCACTGGCCGCATCTTGTGGAGAAGTGGCTGCAAACAACGGGCATCATCCCAAAACCAACAGCCATCCTCCCGCAGCCGGCGCTAGGCCGCCGGTAGCTCGCTCAAGCGCTTCGCCTGCTGGCAGCCTAAGCGGATTGAACTCAATTGCCGCTCCAGGATGGCGCGGAGAGGGGACGGCAGCTCCTTTTGCAGCGCCTCTTCATAGCTTCGTACCGCGCTGGCTTCTCCGCTTTCGCAGGCGGACATGAGGGTGTCGTCACCGCCTCCCAGATTGGCTTTGAGATCAATCCAGCGGCGATGCAACGCGCCCGCCGCGGAGCCGCCGCGATTGGGATCACGGTCGCCGAGACGCTCCATTTCATTCTCCAACTCGCCGGCAAAACGCGCACGCTCCAGGCTCTGCTCCTCGCAAAATGCCTTGAGGCGCGTAGCCTTCAAATGTTCGGCTGCATCGCGATAGCCGATTTGGCCGTCGCGACACGCTTGTACCAATGCCTGCAAGGTGTCCAAAACCGCGGAGTTGTCCATAGCCGATCTCCCTGGTGCTAAGAGATTAAGATGAGCCGTCGCGATGAGGCAGTTGGTCTGCCGCAAAGCCTTTTAAGGCCAAAGCGGACTGGCTGCATCCCGGGAATTGGTTGCTTTATACCGGCAGCGGCTTCCGTCCGCAGAGTGCGGCGGCTACCCTCACGAGCCAGGGCCGAGTCGAACTGCTTTCGAGTTCGAAATCGCAGGCCGAAGTGCAGGGTTGCCTACTAGGTACCCGCACCGCTGGCGACGCCCGAGTTCGTCACCAGGCGAGACGTTGGGACGGAGAAGGGTGCGGCTTTTCTCAACAGGAAAAGCCGCCTGCCGCTGGATCGCTGAAGCGCCGTTGTGTGACGAAGTCGGGCTAGTAAAGCGCGGCCACCATCCGCGAGCTTCGGCCGGGGCCCCCAAGCCGCGCGGCTTGGGGTGGGGCCGGACACCGAAGCGGGTGGAATAAAAGCGGCCGTGCCGCCTCAATCCTGCGCAAGGACTTCGCGGACTTTCTTGACCAGCGTCGAAGGGGTAAACGGTTTCTGGAGAAAAGGAACGCCATCTTTGGTGGCGGCGTGCACCAGGGGATCATCGGTGTAGCCGGACATGTAGATCAGCTTGGCTTGTGGCCGCAACTGAGCAAACCTGGCCGCCAGCGCGGGCCCCGGCAGTCGCGGCATCACCACATCCGTCAGGAGCAGATCAATCGCTTCGGAGCAGTTGGCCTCCGCCTCCAGCGCTTCAACGCCGTCACCCGCTTCCAATACCTTGTAGCCGTTCTTTTCCAGAACCTGGCGCAGCAGCAAGCGAATGGAGTTGGCGTCTTCGACCAGCAGAATCAAGGGCATAACTCTCAACGGCGAGAGGACTTGTGGTGCGGGCGAATTGGATTCTATCGCTAACCGGCGCCCAAGAAACAACGAATATTTTGTAAGAGTCGGGAAAACGGGTTTCCGCGACGCATGTAAACGTGTGCTGCTAGGGATGTCGCCGCGCAACAGGGGCCAGCAACAGCCGCTTAGGTCATTGTTGGCTGAGCAGCTCACGCACCTTGCAGAGCAGAGCGTCGGGGCGAAAAGGCTTTTGCAGGAAGTCCATGTTCGGCTCCGGGCCCACTTCGTCAAACCACTCCGACTCGTGTCCCGATACCAGCAGAACGCGCAGCGAGGGCCGCTGTGCCCGCAATTTCCGGGCGAGCTCGATACCGGTGATGTCGGTCATCACCATGTCTGTGATGAGAAGATCAACCTCCTGCTGCGGGCGCAAACCCAGGCGAAGCCCCTCCGGACCCGTTGCACATTCCAACACCCGGTAGCCAGCACTCTCCAGGACTTGACGCATCGCGTTCCTGCCGGGAGCGTAGTCTTCGACCAGCAGAATTGTCTGTGGCTGGGCGGCGAAGGGCTCGCCGCCGGGCGGAACGGCCTCAAGCGAAGGTTCGGCACCCGCCCGAACCGGGAGGACCAGGCGGGCCGTAACGCCAGTCTCCCCGGAACTCAACTGCAGATGTCCCCCCAACTGGCGAACTGCTCCCCACACGGCGGAGAGGCCGAGTCCAATCCGCCCAGCTTCCTGCCGGGTGGTGTAAAACGGCTCGAACAAAAGCGCACACCCGCCGCTGAAACCAGTTCCGGTGTCTTGGATGACTAATGCCACCGAGGCTTGGCTAGAGGCTTGGATGGCGGCAGCGCTCGTACCAGCAGCGACATTGACAGAGGCGGCGGGACCCGCCTCGACCCGTATCGACACCTCGCCGCCGGAGGGCATGGCGTCTCGCGCATTCAACACCAGAGCACGCACAATCTCTTCGAGTTGCTTGGGATCCGCCAGCACTTCAACACCGGGCAGGGTTTGGATACGGAGTTGCGCCGAGGAGCCCAGCAGGCGCCGCAACGCGGCGGCCTGTTCTTCCAGGAAGCGGTCGAGAAGCACACGTTGAGGAGCAACAAACTGTTGTCCGCTGAATGCCAGCAACTGCCGGGCAATGGCCGCCATTTGCGCACTGGCGGCCTGGGCGGCGCGCAACGGCGAGGACGCGTCCTCCACCGACTCACAGCGGCGGATGGCGTGCAAGTTGGACTCTATTACCGTCAGCAAGGTGTTGAAGTGATGGGCCACGCCGCCAGCCAGACGCTGTAATGCCTCTGGGCAAACCAAATCATCGTGCCCACTATTCACCCACACCCGAACCGTCTCCAAAAAAAAATGCTCTGCCCGGCCAAACGCCTCCCGATCCGCTTGTGGAGCGGATTGCAACACCAACTGATGCAACTCGGCCAATGCCGCCAAACCAGCGGTAGACACAGGGCCGGCGTCGGTAACAGGCGCGGCCTCCGGTTTTCCGGTGCGAACACAGTCACCGAAGGCCAGCTCATAGGCGCGACGAAAGCCCGGGCTTAGCGAAGGTTGGACGGAATGGTTCATGAAGCGCAGCGGGCCAGCGGATCTCGGCAGCTTCTGGACAGTTCCCGCGGACACACCAGCCCGAGGCAAGCTCCGCAAGCTGAGGCACACTGTATTTTAACTTCTTACCTATATGACCTCCTGCCTCGACAGCATGCCGCGCGCCGAACTGCACCTGCACCTGGAGGGCTGCATTGGCCCCGAGCTGCTGCTCCAACTTTCGGAACGGCATAATTTTCCGCAGGGGCTAAAGACCATCGAAGACTGCCGCCGGGTTTACAGCTTTCACGACTTCACCGGTTTCATCCAGGCGATCAAGACCGCCAGCCAACACCTGCTCGAACCCGCTGATTACGCCGTGGTGGTTGACCGCATCATGGCCGAAGCTGCCCGCCAGCATATAGTCTGGCTGGAAGTGTTTCTCTCCATCGGAATCCTTCACTGGAAGCAAATGGAGGTGGAGCCGGTCTGGCGGGCCGTGGAGGCAGCACGGCTGGAGGGTACGCGGCGTCATGGGGTGGAGTTGGTCTGGATATTCGACGGGGTACGGCAGTTCGGCGCCGCGGCCATGGAGCGGGTCGTGGACGAGGCATTGGAGCGGCAGCCAAGCGGCAGCGTCGCCGGCATTGGCATCGGCGGCGACGAGGCGGCTGGCCCGGCCGAATGGTTTCAGGAGTGTTTTCACCGGGCACGGGCTGGAGGTCTCCATCTGACCGCTCATGCCGGGGAAAGCTGCGGTGCGGAGGCGCTCTGGAGCGCCCTGCGCACCCTACGCCCAGAGCGGGTAGGCCACGGCCTGAGCGCAGTAGAGGATCCCTTGTTGATGGCGGAGCTACGTGGGTCAAGCACATGGCTCGACATTTGTCCGAGCTCAAACCTCAGGACCGGCGTCCTTGCCTTGGCCGAACTGCGGAAAGGCGAGTCCCCAAGGGCTGAAGAGCAGCTTCTTGAACGGCATCCGTTACCAAAGCTGCTCCGGCAAGCGGTGCCAGTGAGCCTCTCCAGCGATGATCCGGGCATCTTCGGCACCAGCCTGCTTACCGAGTATGACATTTGTCGTACTACGCTGGGGCTGAGCGCGGCAGAGGAGTTGCGATTGATCCGGAACTCGTTTGTCGCCAGCTTCATGCCGGCGGAGAAGAAGCAGTTCTGGCTGGCCGAACTGGACCGGTTAACCAAGGAGGCAGGCTTCTAGCGGGTTCGGCTCAACCCTCCCGCCTGCTGGCGTGGGCAGCCTCCCAGGCCTTGCCGCGAGCTACACGGGTGGCGATGGAGGGGTGGGAGTAAAACAACACTTCCTTCCAGCGCGGCGGTTGGACCTCGGCCAGGTTCTTGGCGGCGAGGCGCTCCAAGCCGGCGATCAGCGGTTGTGCACTTCCCATCGCTGTAAACGAGTAGTCGTCGGCCTGGCGTTCGGCATGGCGCGAAATCGCATTGAGCAAGGGGAGCAACAGTAACGAAAGGATCGAAACCACGAGGATAAATAACGGCAACCCGGCAATATCGGCAATACCGCTGAGGTGCAGCGGACGTGCCAATGCCCGCATGACCACGTTTGCGAGCCAAAAACCGAGCAAGCTGATGGCCGTCTGCAACACCAGCGCGCGCAGGATATGCCGGTGCACGTGGTGGCCGAGCTCATGGGCCAGAACTGCCTCAATCTCTTCCGCGGGTGAGCCGGTGAGCAAGGTATCGCTAACGATAATGCGACGGGTGGCGCCCCAGCCCGTGAGCGCGGCATTGGCCTTTACCGTCTTGCTGCCGAGCTCCCACTCAAAAACGCCTTTTACTTTTGTCGAAGCTCGGGCGCAAAGCGCCTCTAGGCGCCGGACCAAATCCCCCTTGTCCGGGTCCTCCGGCGACAGGGGCCGGAAATTAAAGAACAGCGGAAGCAGCACCACAGGCGCAAGCTGAGCCATAACGACGACAAACGTAGCAAACGCCGCCCAAGCCCATAGCCACCAATAGTGCGGATGCGCTCGCAAGAGCCAATAGATGAGCTCCACCGCACCCAGACCAAAGGCCGCCTCCAGCGCGATCGACTTCAACTCGTCCTTCAGCCACCCGCCCCAGCTCTGGCGGTTCATCTCAAAACGAATCTCGACCTGGCGCCCCACCAAAGACAGCGGCAACCCAACCAGCTTGAGGATGATGCCTCCGGCAACCGTATAGGCCAGGACCACCACCCAGGGCGATTGAAGCGCCAAACCCAGCCGGACCCAGCGCTCCAGCCCAAGGCTCCATCCCAAAAGCAGGGCCAGAACCAGAATGACAAGGTCCAGAGCGGTCGACAGAAGTCCCAGCCGGAAGTGAATGCGGGCGTAAGCACGGGCGCGTGCAGGGTCAGGAGGCGGCAATGGGGCAGCATCGCGAGGAGGGGCCGCAGCAGAGCTCATATCTCTATTGTCGCGTGAATCATGCCATCAGTTGTCCTTGCGATCAGTTGCGGTGGTAGCGGCCAAATCAGCAAGCTCGGGCGTGAGTATAACCAGACAGAATTCTTCCATCAAAAGTGGGGAAAACTGCTATTCTGCCGACTTATGACCAAGCGCGAAGAGTTCTGCGCAGTAGTGCTGGCGGGCGGCCGGGGAACCCGGTTTTGGCCTCGCAGCCGCCGCTCGTCGGCGAAGCAGGTGCTCAACATCGTCGGGGAGACCACGATGCTTGAGCAGACGCTGGCCCGGCTGGAGCCGCTGGCCGAACCGCAAAACACCTGGATCATTACCAGCCGAGACCTGCGCTCGGCGATTTTGCGGCAGGCCCCCCGCGTTCCTCCCGCGCAGGTGATTGCCGAGCCGGAAGGGCGCAACACCGGTCCCGCCATTGGGCTGGGCGCGGAACTGATCCTTCGCCAACGCGGCGACGTGCCGATGGGGGTGTTCCCCTCCGATCACCTGATAAGCCGCCCGGAGCGTTTTCAAAGCGTCATCCGGGCCGCGATCCATGAAGCGCGCCGCCCCGGCCGGCTGGTGGTGTTGGGCATTCCACCCAGTCGTCCAGAGACCGGCTATGGCTATATTGAGGTCATCGAGGAGCCGCACCGGCGCGAGCCGGTGGGGGCGCAACGCGTGCGGCGGTTCACGGAAAAACCCAACCTGGCGCAGGCCAAGGAATTTGTGGCCGCGGGAAACTACTACTGGAACGCCGGCATGTTCGTATGGCGCGCCTCCTCGATCCTGGAAGCGCTGGCCGAACACCTCCCCGACACCAGCGAACGGCTGCGCAAGATTGCTGAGGCGCCCAAGTCGAAATTCACCGCCGCGCTGGAGCACTGGTACCCGGGTTGCGAAAACATCTCTATCGATTACGCCGTTCTGGAAAAGACTCACGGGCTGGTCTGTCTGGCGGCCGCCGACATGGGGTGGAACGATCTGGGGAGCTGGGCGGCGGTCTACGAGGAGCTCGCGCCGCAGGGTGGCAGCGTCATTCAGGCCGGCGAGGCCATAGAAATCGACGCCTTTGACAACTACATTAATGTACCCAACAAGACGGTAGCGCTGGTAGGGGTACACGACCTGGTTGTGGTTGAAACCGCGGACGCACTGCTGATCGTGCCGCGGCAACAATCGCAAAAGGTCGGCAAGATAGTGAAGGAACTGGAAAAGCAGGGCAAAGAGAAGCTGCTCTAGCCTAACTCCCCGGAGTGCTCCCGCGCTCCCGCCGCAGCAATTCGCGCTTGCGTTGCAGACCCCAGCGGTAGCCGCCAAGTTCCCCGTTGCCGCGCAACACGCGATGGCAGGGAATGGCGACTGCCAGCCGATTGGCCGCGCAGGCATTCGCCACCGCTCGCGCGGCGCGGGGCATGCCGAGTTGGCTGGCGATCTCCGCATAAGTGGCGACGCCGCCGGCGGGAATTTTTCGCAACATCTCCCAAACGCGCAGCTGAAAAACCGTGCCGCGAATATCGAGCGGCAGCTTCCCCAACAGAGCCGGCTGCCCATCCACTAAAGCGACTACGGCTCGCAAGGCGGCCCCGCCATTGGCGCCGGCGGGATGCAGCGTGGCGTTTGGGAAAAGCCCGCGCAACTCCGCCAAGAGGGGCCGCTTGTTATCTCCAAGCAGGATTGCGCAGATGCCCCGTTCACTCAAGGCGGCTAGAACCGTTCCCAAATCGCAGTGCGCCGTGGCATAGCGAATCTCCTCGCCGGCGCCGCCATGGCGAACCGCGCCAGGCTTCATTCCTAGAACGCGTTGCGCGGCAGCATAAAAGCGGCTGCTGGAGTTGAAACCGGCTTCATAAGCCGCCGCCGTAACCGTAAGGCCATCCCGCAATTGGCTTCGAACGCGGCTGGCCCGTACCGCGTGGAAATACGCCCGTGGCGTCACTCCGGTGTATGCGGCGAAAAGCCGGTGGAAGTGACTAGCGCTCAACCCGGCACGCTGTGCCAATTCCCGCAGCGACGGGGCTGTCTCCGCCGCGGCAATGAAGCGGCAAATGCGGCTGACCAACTCACTTTGGCGCACCGCCGGTTCGCCTTCATCCGGACGGCACCGCCGGCAGGGGCGGTAACCGGCAGCCCGGGCGGCATCGCCATCAGCAAAAAATCGCACCTGCTCTGGACGCGGTCGCCGTGCCGGACAGGACGAGCGGCAATACACCCTGGTGCTGCGAACCGCGTAGACGAAGCTCCCGTCTGCGGTCGCATCACGCGCCAGCACGGCACGCCACCGCTCGCCGTCTCCAGCCAAAGGTCGTGCGAGAGTTCGCTGAAATGTTGAAGGCATACCCTCCCTTTCGCGAAGCTCAGCATGCCGCAAAAACCCGGAGCGCGCATCCCACTTCTTACTTTCAAACTGCCGCCGCTAGCGTTTGTGCAACAGCTCAGGAATGTAGCCGCCCTGGCGAATCACTTCGATCATGTGGCAGGCGGTCGCGGCCATTTCCTGGGGGCGCATGGCAGTCGCCAATACCTCCTCCGGAAAGCTGCGCTCGGTCAGTTCTGTGCGCACTAGGCCGGGAGAGAGCGTTGCGACGCGTATTCCGCGCGGTTGAAGCTCAACATCCTGACTGCGCGCCAATCCGATAATGGCGTGCATGGCCGAGCCGTAGGCGCTTTCGTCCGCAAAATCCTGGTATACGGCCAAGGATGCGATGTGGAGAATGGCGGCGGGAACGCCCGCCCCGGCCGCAGCCTGCAAAAGCGGCAGCAAGGAGCGCACCAGCAAAAACTTCGAAAAGACGTTCACCCGCCATAGACGCTCGAACTCCGGCGGAGTAGTCGATTCGATACTGCGTACAAAGAAGTCTCCAGCGCTGGTGACAAGCGCCTGCACGCTGGGCCGCCAGGCAGCAATCGTGCGGGCACAGTGCTCGACTTGTTCAGGAACGGTGAGGTCGCAGGCGAAAGCGTGCATCTTCCCCGGATGGGCGGCCGCCAGCTGCTGCAAGCGTTCCAGCCGCCGCCCCAGCACGGCAACATGCCAGCCGCGCGCCACCAGCGCCTCGGCGATCGCACGTCCGATTCCAGAAGATGCTCCCGCCACAATCGCGACGGGCTCCACATGCGCCTGCTCAAAGGCGTTCATCGTTCGATTGTGCACTGATTTGAGTCGGGGAAACGGCGGCCCAGCCAAACGTCCAGCCAAGACCGGCATCTTTGAATCAGCCCGCCTTCCTGTAAAGGCATTGCATCATAAGGCAAAAAGGGAGTTTGCAAGTGATTCCTTTCGACCCCGCCCACCGCAAGGTCTACTATCCCGATGATCGCCGGTTTTTCCTCTGGGTTCGCCTCTCCATCCTGATTGGGATCGCAATCGCCCTGGGGACGGCGGTGGCGGCAGCCTGGCTGCAATACGCGTTGCGCGGGCTGCCCTACATTCCCCAGGTACCCCAGGTGGAACCCAACAATTTTGCCGGACCGCACGGATTTCCACTCTGGGTGCGCTACAGCCATTTCTTCAACTTCCTGTTCGTTACCATGCTGATCCGCAGCGGGCTGCAGATTCTTTATGACCATCCTCGCCTTTATTTCAACGATGGCTGCACGCCTGGCACGGAATGGATTCGCTTCACGCCCTTGCGTGTGCCGCGCGACCGCCTGTGGACGGCCAAGGACGACAACCGCTATCTTTCGCCGGTGGTTGGCACCCCCGGCTACAGCCACACGGTGGGATTGGCGCGAGTCTGGCACTTCATCAATGTCCACGGCTTCATCCTGACCGGGGTCATCTTCATCAGCATGCTTTTCGGGTCGGAACAATGGCGCCGCATCGTTCCCACCTCGCGTTTTGTCCTGCCGCAGGCCTGGAGTGTGTGGGTGCACTATGCGACCTTCCACCTGCCACCCGAGCCCAACGGCTATTACGGATACAACGCGCTGCAGCAGATTGCCTACTTCTCCGTGGTCTTCATCTTCGGCCCGCTCGCCATTTTGACGGGACTGGCCATGTCCCCCGCACTGGTAAACCGCTTTCCCTGGTATGCACGGCTGTTTGGCGGGCGGCAATCGGCGCGCTCTCTGCACTTCCTGACCATGCTGGGGTTTCTGGCGTTTTTAGTGGTGCACGTGACGCTGGTGGTGATGACCGGCTTCGCGCGCAATATGAACCACATCGTGCTGGGTACCGACACACTGGGCGACCGGGGCATCTGGCTGGGCATGCTGGGGATCGGCTTGGTGGTGTTGTACTGGATCATCGCCCATTACCTCTCCTGGAACTATCCCCGCAAGCTGCAACACGCCCTCAAGTTCGTGACTTACCCAATGCAGCGCCTGACCTTAAACCGGCTCAATCCCAGCCAGCACTATCGCGAGCAGGACATCTCGCCGTATTTCTGGCCCAACGGAAAGCTGCCCAGCCATAACCAGCATTGGAACGAGCTGGCTGCGGACCACTTCGCCAACTATCGTCTGAAAGTGGGCGGCCTGGTGGAACGACCCGTGGAACTCTCGCTGCAGGATATTGAAGCGCTGGGCCTGGTCGAAACCATCACCATGCACCATTGCATCCAGGGTTGGACCGGAATAGCGCAGTGGGGCGGGATTCCGATGCGCAAGCTGATCGAGCTGGTGCGGCCACTGCCGCAGGCAAAGACGGTGGTCTTCTACTCCTACTGGCCGTCATTGTTTGGCGACTTCTACTACGACACGCAAAGCCTGGCAAACGTTCTCAAACCGGAATGCATGCTGGCCACGCGCATGAACGGCGAGCCTTTGCCGCTGGTTTACGGTGCGCCGCTGCGGCTACGTGTGGAAAACCAGCTTGGCTACAAGATGGTGAAATGGATCGAACGCATTGAGTTCGTCACCTCGGAAAAAGAGGTTGGCGAGGGTGAAGGCGGCGCCAACGAGGACCACGAGTACTTCGATCTGCTGCCCAATATTTAGGTACGAACTCCGTTTGTGCCGGCGTCCTGAACTCAATCGCCAGCCGCCGGGTTGAGCACCTGATTGGCAAACACCATGGACTACACGGCGTACTGGCGATGGCCGCTCCCAAGGTTGTCATCAGGGTTCATGGAGCTAGGGCCTGGCAGTTCGCCCAGAAAGCCCCCGATTCATGGTTGACCTCGGGGATCGAACCGCCGGCACGCCCAAGCCGACCGGCATCAAAATTTGCGTCACTGGCCATTAATACCTCTCCACGATCGGCCGGCCGCACGAAGTTCCGAGTCCTGGCCGAATATTGTGCCCCACAACAGAACATCATTGGCGCGATGGGGACATCCGACGTCTCGTCCGCAATGGGTCGGGCGTTTGGAGATGCCCAGCAACAACGAAGACCGGGTTACGCCCGAGGAGATAATGAACCCTAAATCAGTAGCGCTGGTCGTCTGTTATGCCCGCGATCGCATCGAACTGACGTGGCCCAGAATTTAAGTTGGCGCTTGTCGCTCCCCCACTGCCACTCGGCCTCGCCTATTATTGCCCAGCCGCTTGCGCAAGGCGAAACGGCGAACGTGCCTGCCTCTTGAGCTGCACGCACCTAAATCGTCTCGACCGCTACCACAAAGCGACTCATTCACCACAGACACGATACCCATTGGCGTTAAACTGAATCAGTTGTGCTGGCAGGCAATATTTTGAGTGCGTTCACCGAATTTCGTGATCGTGACAATCTCGCGCGGGCCTGGCGCTGGATCAGGAGCAACCCTGACCCAACCTACAAACGTTACTGCGGCGGCATGTATTCTCGATTTGCTGTGGCCGACGACCTCCTGCTAGAGGAGCTGAGGCAACAGCTCCGGCGCGAATTCTACGACCCGGACCACTCGTGTAAGCTTTTACTGCCCAAAAAGTCCGGTCTTCTACGTCCTTATACAATCTTGAGCGTTCGCGATCAGGTCGTTTTTCAGGCCCTCGTGAACGTCGTGGCTGAGCGGCTAGCTCCACGAATCCGCAGCCGCTATCTTCGACAAGTCTTCGGCCATATGTACGCCGGTAGGAGGAGTCGCTGGTTCTACAAAAAATGGAGCGACGGATACGCCGCATTCAACACGGCGGCTCGAAATGCCTTTAATAGGGGGCTGGTGTACAGCGCCAGCTTTGACCTCACCGCGTTCTACGACAGCGTGGATCACGGCGTTCTCTGCCACTTTCTTGCTGATCTGGGCTGCGACAAGGACTTCTGTGACTTCCTGCGCCGCTGTCTCACAAAATGGACAGCGAACCACCGTCGGATATACCAGAACCACGGCATCCCGCAAGGCCCACTAAGCTCAGGTCTTTTATCCGAGGCGGTCCTACAACACTTCGATCAGTATTATGGGGCCAAAGCAGGTTTGGTGTACCTGCGGTACGTTGATGACATTCGCCTTTTTGCCAGGCGTGAGGAAGACCTGCGCCGGATGCTGGTCCGGCTCGATCACCTCAGCAAAGACATAGGCCTCTTCCCCCAAGCCGCTAAGATCGAAATTCATCGAATTAAGAACGTCAACGAGGAGCTAAAGTCAATCAGCCACCCAACCGAGGCCGCCGTTCGGGGTGTGCAAGTAGATCAGCTTCAATTGGCGCGTCGGTTGATTGAGCTGAGCCCGCGGCTCACCCCCACCTTGCAAATCGAAGATGAAACCCGTTTCAAGTATCTGCTCGCGCACGCAATTCCGCACAGCCGTTTGAACCAGAGAATGCTAACCATTAGTCAGGCGCGCCCCGATCTAGCCGCCCCAGTTGCGAGGTACTTCGCGCGCTACAGAATTCTTCCGAATAGGGTGTCGCGGGAACTTCTCAAAAGAGTAGGCCGGAAAGAGCTGTACGAAAGCGTCACGGCTGGTTGGGCCGGAGTCCTTCAGGGCAGGCTGCGAAAGGGCGAAGCAGACAACCTGACGAGAGCGCTAAAGCAACGGTGGCGGCCCCGATCGATTGGTTCTGAGTTGAAGGCGGTCATTGGTGCACACCTGCTCCGGGAGCGGGCGCTGACGGAAAACCAAGCGCATTACGCAACCCGGCAGTACGTATCAGACTGGTGGGTGCGCTGTCAATTGGTTGCCGCCCTCGATTCCAAGCAATACGGCAACGCGATGCTGCAGCGGATCCTGAATGAGGGCCTTTGTGATTCAAATTCAGATGTGAGCCTTGTCGCTGCCGTACAGATTGCGAACCTTGGCACTGCGGTTCCGTCACCGCGCGAAAGCATCAACGCCTTCGGCGCAAAAGCGCTACGGCAGCTTGGGGTGTTTAAACGCGTAACTGGGAGATCGTGCGGGATCCGATGGAGCTTTGAGCGTTTTCTCGGGAAATCGTCAGTCTTGAATTGGCGCTCAGTCTTTGGAAACACCTATAGCGATGCGGAGAAGCTCGCCGTAAATATGCGTGCCCTTGCTGATACGAACGTTACCGCGTTCGTAAACGCAGCAGACGTGTTCAATGATCGACTTTTGAGCCGCCTTTACCAACATGATTCCACCTTGGGAACCTATAAACTCGGGAGCATCGGGTCAGTGAAGTTCAGTACGCGGCTAAAGCAGAAATATCCAGCGGTGCTTAATCTTTGCAATGGCATACACGAGGAACGGCTGAAGAGTAATCTTTCGCATCCGGTTGTCAGAAGCACGGGTCGGCCAACGTCTCGGGTCCCCTATGCATACCTACAAACAGCAAAGCGCCTCTACCTCCGGGCGATTAAAGAGCTTGAGTTGGTGTGGTCCTCGCCCGGCAACAATCGACCCTGACCATCCACAGTGCGACGCCGTTGCCGGCGCTTGGCGAGCCCTGGCCGGGATCATGATCCGCGCGAGCCGCGCCGGCCCACTCGTCACGTACCTCCAGATAAAGGCTTCCATTCTGTAACCGTGCAATGAGCCATAGGCAGCCACCGTGGCGACTTGGGGCAATCCCGTGTTCCACCGCATTTTCCACCAGGGGTTGGAGCAGCAGCCCGGGAATCGTTGCGGCCAATGCAAGCTCATCCACCTCCTCGCGCACGCTCAGGCGCTCTCCCATGCGCCGCTGCTGGAGGCGCAGATATTGACGTAAAGCCCCCCACTCCTCGCGCAGCGAAACCTGGCCGCGCCGCGACACGCCAAGCGAATAACGGAACAGGGCCGCCAGTTCCTGCAGGGCGTCGTTGGCAACGGTGGGGTCTTCCTCAATCAGCGCGGAGATGGTGTTGAGAGTATTAAAGAAAAAGTGCGGGCTGATCTGAGCTTGCAGGGCGAAAAGTTCGGAGCGCGCCGCCAGTTCCCGCAAATGCGCTTCGCGCTGCTCGCGTTCCAGAAGTCTTTGGTAGCCGAGGCGCATTTCCGCCTCCATCTCCTGAAAACGGAGGATGACCATGGCCAGCACCGCCACAATGATGCCGTCCGCCACCACGACCGCTGGACCGAGTCCAGGCTGAATCGGCAGATGGGTAATCCGGGTGTAGGCCGGCAGGCCAACGGCCATGGTGAAGGCGCCCGCGCAGAAAAACAGCACCAGCCAGACCAGCCGCCGCGGTCCCGGCGCCAGCGCGCGTGTGTGGGGCACGATATAAACGCCCGTCAACCCTCCCGTCAAAAAGAACAACGCGCCATAAAGAGCCGCCAGTGCGACAGCACGGCCAATGATCACCGGTGCGAGGTCCCACCCCAAACGCCAGATGCGGGCCGCTGGCAGTGCCGCAACGCCGATAAAGAAGCCCGCGACCGCGGAAAGGCCCAGGCTGGCCAACAATGACAGCAACAGTTCGGTGAACGGCATGGGCCGCTCGCGCCAGCCGATAAGGAAGGTGTGGTCCAGCAGCCAACGCCAATGCCGTCGAAGGGTCGTCATGACTTTCTGAGGTAGTGTAGGCCAAAGCGGGGCGCGGAGAGCTTTTCGTTCTTCCTTTTACAAGCTGTGCAACGCGTTCCTTCGCGGCAGCCTTGAACCGGGTATTGCGCAAGCGTGGCAATTCAACGCATCCGCGCTAGCCTTACAGGACCAACGTTTTGAGGCGAGTGACCGGAAACGCAATGAAAACCATTTTGCTTTGCTCGTTATTGTTCACCAGTGCTATGTCGGGATGCGGCGGAGGCGCGGGCGCCACCAGCTCTCCCTCCAATACGCCGCCGGCGCAGGCGGCGGCGCCCACCTTCAGTCCAGCGCCGGGTATTTACAGCAACCCACAAACGGTAACCATAGCGAGCACGACCTCGGGCGCGGCGGTTTACTACACCACCGACGGCAGCGCCCCGACTACCGCCTCGACGCCCTATAGCGGCGCGATCAGCGTCAGCGCCACCACGCCCTTGCGCGCGATTGCGGAGCTGAGCGGCGGGCCGGCCAGCAAGGTCAGCACGGGCTTCTATGCGGTGGCGGGCTCTCCCGGCACACCCGCTTACACCTGGAAAAACGTTCAGATTATCGCCGGCGGCTTCATTACCGGCATCGTTGCGCACCCCGCGCAGCCGGGGCTGATGTACGCGCGTACCGATATTGGAGGCGCCTACCGCTGGGACACCGTCAACGGACGCTGGATTCCCCTCACCGACTGGATTCCCATGCCCAGCTCCAACAACATTGGCATTGAGAGCATTGGCATTGATCCCTCCGACCCCAACCGGCTTTATCTGGCCGTGGGAACCTACACCGAGTCCTGGGCGGGCAACGGCGCCATTCTCGTCTCCGATGATCAGGGCAATACCTTCACCACCGTTCCCATGCCGTTCAAAATGGGCTCCAACGACAATGGACGGGAAGCGGGCGAGCGCCTCGCTGTCGATCCCAACGATGGCAGCATCGTTTACTTTGGGTCGCGGCAGAACGGCTTATGGAAGAGCGGCGATCACGGCCTCACCTGGAATCAGGTCAGCGGTTTTCCCGTCACCGGTCCCACAACCGGCTTGAAAAATGATGGGGTGGGCGTCATCTTTATTGACTTTGTGCAAAGCAGTGGCAGCGTGGGAACCCCGACGCCGGTCATCTACGCCGGTGTCAGTGATACCGGAACGGAAGCCACTCCGGTTTACGGACTCTACCGCAGCACCGACGGCGGAACCACCTGGAGCGCGGTTCCCAACCAACCCACGGGCTTGTATCCGAACCATGGCGTATTCGGGCCTGACGGCAGCCTCTATCTCTCTTACGGCGACGACGTCGGGCCCAACGGCATGAGTAGTGGCGCGATTTACAAGTACACGCCACCCGCCAACAGCGCTCCCGCTGGAGCAGGCGCTTGGACTAACATCACCCCACCCGCTCCCACCTACAGCAGTAATGGCAACGCCGGATTCGGAATTGTAGCCGTCGACCCCGAGCGGCCGGGAACGATCATGGCCAGCAGCATGGACCTCTGGTGGTTACACGACGACATCTGGAGAAGCACCGACGGAGGCGCGACCTGGGAGCAGCCGGAAGTGGGCGCCAACTCGGTCTACGACGGCTCGCTCTCCCCCTACATCAACCAACTGCAGCTTGGCGGGGGTACGAACAATTACCCGGGCTGGTGGATTGGCGCAATGGCTATCGACCCGTTTAACTCCGGCCACGCCCTCTACGGTACCGGGGCCACTATCTGGTCCACCTCCGACCTCAGCAATGCCGACTCCGGAACCACGGTGCACTGGGCAGTCGGCGCCAACGGCATTGAAGAGACCGCGGTCTTGCGCCTGATCAGCCCTCCTTCCGGAGCGAACCTGGTGAGCGGCGTGGGAGACATCGGCGGTTTTGTGCACACCAGCTTGACGGCATCACCGGCGACGGGCATGATGAGCAACCCGGTCTTCACCACCACCACAGGGCTCGACTTTGCTCAGCAGGCGCCCGCGGTCATGGCGCGAACCGGCTATGCCGGCAACACGTCTCAAACTGGCGGCTACTCGACAAACGGAGGCACAAGCTGGACACCCTTCGCCAGCCAACCCGCGGGAACGAGTAAAGGCGCCGGATCGATTGCCGTTTCCGCCGATGGGACGCGCTTCGTCTGGGCGCCAGTGGATGCCGCTGTTGCCTACACCGCCGATAATGGCAGCACGTGGATTCGCTCCAATGGCGCGCCATCCCCCGGCTCTTCATCGCTCAATGTCATTGCCGACCGGGTTAATCCCAAAACGTTCTACATTTTGACCAGCACAGGGCTCTATACCAGCACCGATGGCGGCGCGAGCTTCGCGCTCACCAACGCCGCGCCCCCGGCCAACGGAACGCTTATCTCCACGCCGGCATTAGAGGG
The DNA here is from genome assembly GCA_027459505.1 of Acidobacteriota bacterium. Taxonomy (GTDB): domain Bacteria; phylum Acidobacteriota; class Terriglobia; order Terriglobales; family SCQP01; genus DAIDIE01. The sequence continues at coordinate 86,181 of DAIDIE010000040.1, read as the reverse complement.
CGACCTCTGGCTGAGCTCCGGTAGCGGATTGTTTCACTCCACAGATGGAGGCAACAGCTTCACCGTCCTCCCCAACGTCCAGTCCGCCGGCTCCACCGGCTTCGGCGCCCCCGCCAGCGGAGAGACCTACCCCGCTCTTTATCTCATGGGAACGGTGAACAACGTAACCGGCTACTTCCGCTCGCTCGACGGCGGGGCAACATGGACCCAGATCAATGACGCGCAACACGGCTTCGGCAACGGTTCGCTGGTCATTGGCGATCCGCGCGTCTTCGGACGCATCTACATAGGCACCAACGGCCGCGGCATTCTCTACGGAGACTCGGCCCACTGAAGCGCAACCGGGGCGGCGTCCGTCAGGCGCCGCCCTGGCGAAACGGGATCAAGCGCACCAAAAGCGTTGCCCTGCCGCCCCTATCAAACCTCGCCAATGTTTAGCACTCGCAGTGCGCGAGTGCCAACCCGTCGAGAGAAACTTTCCCGCGCGCTTCCGAATCCAAACAATCAGAAAGTTTGAACTGGACAGACCTTTTGTTTTGCGCGATGCTCCCGCCCAGAAGCGCGTTGCGGCGCAGCGGGCCAGGCGGTTGCGCGGCGGCGCAATAACTATTGGAGATGCTGCGGATATGGGGCAACTCTCTTTCGAAAGTCTGCGCGACCTCTTCCACGAATTGGTGGAAAAGAATTATTCCGCCCTGGGGCTGCGCGACGAGGCGATTACCGGCTACGTCAGCGCACTGCTGGATGACTTCAAGCGCACCTCGCAGCTTTACCGCGTCCACAGCACCACCGGCGAGCCGCTTGGGACGGTAGGAGAAATGTTGTTTGAGGCCGGACCGTTGAGTGGCGGCGAACTGGATCGCGCCTGCGAGATCCGGCGTCATGTCGCCGACTTCGCCTTGTTCTTCACCGGAATGTTTCCCGAAAGCCTCAATGACGGAATCCGCGCCCGGCGCCTTCGGGGTGAAAACCTCTTCACCTACGTGCAGACCGGCAAGGAGTCCTATCAGTTCGTCAGTGACGTGCAGCAGCAGCGGCGTGGTGACAACGACTGCTATCCAGAGCTGTTCGCCCGGCTGGCAAAGGAATTTGAACGCTGCATGTACGGTTTGAACCTGGTCAAGAGCGAATTGGAGAGCTTCCGCGGGCCCATTTATCAGGAAGTGAAGCGCCTGGTCATGTAGCGCCGCCTTGAAACAGCGGCCGGAGCCCGTCCGTACAAGCCAGGGTGGAATCAACGCCCCCATGCGGCTTTGCACCATGCGCTTCCGCCGCATGTTGTTGAAATTGATTCCCTGCCGATCCACTGGCCAACACCCTACCGCTCCTGTCTAGAATAGGAGCGCATGCTTCTGTGCGCTTCCATAGTGTTGCTGGCCTCCCTGCCGCTGCTGCTTGCGGCCGCCATCGTGCTTGCGGGAGTGATCGCCGTGGCCGCCTACACCGTGGGGCAAAAAAAGGCGCGCCAGGAGGAAGCGGCACGGGAACGCGCACTGCTGGTGGATCTGGTGCGGCAGGTACAACAAAACTTCCTGCCCTTGCTGCAGCTCAAAAAGCCATGGATTGAAGTGCTGTGGGGCAGCGAATCCGGTTCCTCGCAGGGCCTGCCTGGCGGACGCCGTCCGGTCACCTTGCTGCTGCGGCGCAACACGCCCCTGCTGGAGATTCCGGCCAACGCCACCACCCGGCAGCTTACCACCCGCATCCCGCAGTTGATGAGCCAGCTCGAGGATCTCGGACTCAACACTACTCAGCTCGGGCGCGAGTTGCGCGACTGGGTGCAGGAAATGAGCGACTCGCTGCAACGCACCTGTGGACTGCCGCCTCATTATGAGGGGCAGAAGGGCCCTTACCTGGAGGGCGCGCGCATCGCGCAACAAATCTATCTGGATCTGTCGGGACTGGAAACACTTGAACTAAAGTGTGAGGGAGAAAAGCTGCAGGCGGCGAAACAAGTCGTGGGATGCAGCGAAGATCCGTCGCCGCTGCAGGAGGCGGTGCAGGTGGCGCGCGAACTCCGCGAAGGCGAGGCGGCGCAGTTTGCCGCCTGGAAGAGCAAGGTGGAAGCGCTGCGCAAGTCCACGCAAACGCTGCTGGCGCAGTTGGCCGCCAGCAGCCGTACGTGAGATCGCATCTTCCAATGGGCGACCGGGCGGCCTGATCAAGGCACGCCCGGCGGCGGCCACAACGCGAGGGCCATGGATCACTTCATCGCCAAAGAATCCGCTGCACAACACGGGTTAGGCCCGTTTCTGCGCTGGGTCTTCACGCGCCATGCCGCCCCTTGGCCAAACTGGATCGACTTCCCCCAACAACCCAAGCCCGAGCCGCGCAGCACGGAGCTGCGCGTCACGTTCATTAACCACTCCACCGTCCTCCTGCAATGCGGCGACTGGAATATTCTCACTGACCCGGTCTGGTCCTACCGCGTCAGCCCGCTGAGCTGGATCGGGCCGCGGCGGCATCACGCGCCCGGCGTCGCCTTTGAAGACCTGCCCGCCATTGACCTGGTGCTGCTCAGCCACGATCATTACGACCATTGCGACATTCCCACGCTGCGACGGCTGGCCGAGCGGCATCAGCCGGTCTTTTGTGTTCCGCGTGGGCTGGCGGAACTGTTTCGCCGCGAAGGCCTGCCCCAACCGCGCGAGCTGGACTGGTGGGAGGAGCTCGAAGTACCGGAGCGCGCGGCCTTTGAACTGGCCGCCCAAGGGGCCGAAGTGCCCGGCTGTAATCGCTGTCTGGTGCGCGTGACCGCGACCCCGGCACAGCATTTTTCCGGCCGCAAACCCTGGAGACGCAACCGCACCCGCTGGTGTGGGTATGCGCTGCACTTCAACCCGCCTTTCGAACACGCCATCTATTTCGCTGGAGACACCGGCTACGGACAGTTCGGGCACGAGATCGGCCACCGCCTGGGTCCGTTCGATTTGGCCATCATTCCCATTGGCGCCTATTTGCCGCGCTGGTTCATGGCGCCAGTTCATCTGTCGCCTCCGGAGGCGCTGGCGCTGCAGTCCGACGTGCAAGCCGCGGCGGCCCTGGGCGTGCACTTCGGAACCTTCCGCCTCGCCGACGATGGACCAGAGGACGCGCTCGTCGATTTGCGGACTGCAAAAGCCGCGCTGGGAAGCGCGGCCCCGGACTTCTTTACGCTGCGGCCGGGAGAATCGCGGCAGATCGAAGCCGACCTGCAGCCACAGATCCGTCAGGGAACACGTTGAGACGAACCGCGGAAACGGTCGGCTCCGGTAGCGTTGAGAGCGCGCCGATTACTCTCCTATGAACCGAAGAGCGAGCGGGACTTCACTTATAACCACAAAACGGGTTTGGAGCGCCATCCTGGCGCTGCTGGCGCTGCAAAGCGTGCTGGTTCTCTTCATGGTGCATCGCGAATCGCTGACCTTTGATGAAGACAACCACATGTTCGCCGGCTACATGATGTGGAAGACGGCGGATTACGGGCTGAACCCCGAGCATCCCCCGCTCATCAAGCTGCTGGCCACGCTTCCCGTGCTGCACGCCAAGCTTTGGGTGCCACCACTGCAGGGCCGCGACTTCAAAGCCGAGGCCTATCTCGACGGCCGCGATTGGCTGGCGCGCAATGATGGCGCGCGCCAGCGACTGGTGTTCCGCATGCGCATGGCGGTCCTGCCGGTGGCGTTGGCCTTGTCGCTGGTGGTGTTTTTTGCCGCCCGGGAATGGTTTGACAGCGCCACCGCGCTGGTGGCCCTTACGCTGGTGGTGTTTGACCCGGATATTCTCGCCAACTCCGGGCTGGTCACCACCGATGTGCTGGTGAGCCTGTTCTTTTTGGCGTCGATTTACGCCTTCTACCGCTACGTCAGCCGGCCCACAATAAAACGACTCTTCTTCGCCGGACTCGTGATCGGGCTGCTGGGCGTTTCCAAACACTCCGGCATCCTGCTGGTTCCAATGCTGATCCCAGTGATTGCCTGGGAGGCGGCGGCGGCGGAAAAAGGGCAGCGGCTGCGCCGCGCCTTGCGATTAAGCGGCGCCTTCTGCGCCATGATTGCCATTGCCGCGGTGGTGCTTTGGGCCTTTTATGGGTTCCGCTACGCCGCCCGCCCCGCCGGCCTGCATTTGAGCACGCCGCTGGCGCAGTATGTTGCTCCCCTGAATCACTTTGACCAGGCAGTGGTCATGTTCGCCGCCCACCTCCACCTGCTGCCAGAGTCCTACCTGATGGGCCTGGTCGACGTGAAGCGTATGGCGCAGTTCTATCCCACCTTCATCTTCGGGCACGTCTATGCCCATGGTGTCTGGTGGTATTTCCCCAGCGTGGTCTTGATCAAGGAAACGATTGGGTTGCTGGCGCTCTGTGCCTTAGCAGTGTGGGCCGCATGGCGTGGTTGGCTGGGCCATCGCCGCGAACTGCTCTACCTGATCGCGCCTGCCGCGGTCTATTTCCTGATTGCCATGGCCGCGCAAATCGATATCGGCGCCCGCCACGTGCTTCCCGACTTTGTTATGGCGTCCATCCTGGCCGCCGCTGGCGCCGTAACCTTGGCGCGCCGCTCCCGCAAATGGCTCTGGGTCGTGGCCGTCCTGGTCGTGGCGCACATTGTTTCATCGCTCTCCGCTTATCCGCATGACATGGCCTATGCCAACGAACTGTGGGGAGGCCCCGCCAACACCCATAACCTACTGAGCGACGCCAATGTGGACTGGGCGCAGCAGCTTTATCAGGTCAAGGCATGGCAGGATCGCAACCCAGGGGTGGACTGCTGGTTTGCCTACTTTGCGCGTCCGGAGGTTGATCCGGGCGTCTACGGCATTCGCTGCCACGCGCTGCCGACGTTGGACACCTGGTGGCTCGGAGGATCGGAAATCGTTCCTCCCCAGGTGCACGGCGCGGTGCTGATCAGCGCCGGCGACCTGAGCGGCTGCGAATGGCCAAGCGGCAGGCTGAACCCCTACCGCGCCTTTCAGCGCCTCAAACCGGCGGAGGCGATTGAAGACGCCGTCTTCGTCTATCGCGGAGACTTTGACTTGAAACATGCCGCGGCCCTCAGCCGCGCGGAGGCGGTGAGCGCTTTGCTGGCCAAGCATCAGGCGCAACAAGCGCTGCCGCTGGCGCAACAGGCAGTGGCCATTGCGCCCAGCGACTTGTTTGCGCAGACCGCGCTGGGGGATGTGCAGGCGGCATTAGGCCAAAAGCAGGCCGCGCTGCAGGCCTGGAATGCCGCCTTGGCCACGGCCAGGAAACTCGATCCCGCCGCCCAAAAGAGTTATGTGCCCGATCTGGAGACGAAGCTAAAAAAGGCGGGCGCAACGACCGGCGCACGGTGAGCTGTGGGCAGTGTTCAGCGAACAGTGCTGGGAGGTTGCAAAGTGCGGATGAGCTTGTCGAGGCGTATGCGGGATTGGCCCGTTTAGTCCAGCCAGTTTCACTCAAACGCATCGCACCCGACCCCGACCCCGACGACGACAGCGTAATTGCTGAATTTACTTCGGTGAGGAACGGGGCGCGTGGTCCCGGACCCGGCGCGGCGAGTTGGGGCACCGGCAGCTTTCCTGCCTCGTGGTGAACAATCCCCGCAGTAACCCGTATTCCGCCGCGCACGTACCAAGCAGCAGGGTCTAAACGCCGCACGAGTTGCGTGCCCCGCTGGGGTGGAAAGCCTGTGCAACCAGTCGCGCATCTAAACCGTCGAAGCCCTGCGTGGAAGAGTTTGCCATACTGAAAAGTCTCTACAGCAGCCGTGCCGGCCGCGGAGCAGGCCGGGAGGAGTTCCCATGAGAACCGCAGTTGTGCTTTTCCTGGCCGGCGCTTTGTGCGCCCCAGCCTGGGCCACCCTGGGACAAGGGGCGGCCAGCGTGCGCCGCGACCAGCAACAGATGCGCGCCAAGGCCATGCGCAGTCTGCAGCGCCAAGGCTACAGCGTGCAGCAACTGCGCAGCGCCAGTGGCGTGCAGGTGCGCGAGTACCTCGATCCCGATGGCCACGTGTTCGCCGTTGCCTGGAATGGGCCAGTGCATCCCAACCTGCAACAACTGCTGGGCACCTACTTCGGCGCTTTTAAACAGGCCATGCAGCAGCGCACTCGAGTGAGCCGCGGCCCGGTGGAGATTCGGGTGGGCGACATGGTGGTCCAGCTCGGCGGCCATATGCGCGCCCTGTTCGGACGCGCCATCCTGGTCAGCCAAATGCCCGCCAATGTTTCCCGGGAGGTAGTGCGATGAGATTCTCCATCCGGCAACAGCTTGCGCTGGCCGTGCTGTTTCTGGCCGCCAGCATGCTCCTCACCGCCTGCGGCGGGGGAGGAAGCAGCAGCCCCACCCCAACTCCCGGCGGCGGCACAACTGGCAATAACGTTGAATCGGTTACCGTCGCCCCTGGTCCCGCCAACAACGTGAATACTTTGCTGGCCAACGTCACGGTTTGCCAGTCGGGCACCAGCAACTGTCAGACGATTAATGACGTTCTGGTCGATACCGGCTCAGTGGGTCTGCGCCTGTTTTCCGACCAGGTGAATTTGTCGCTACCCGGTGAGAGCGTCTCCGGAGCGCCGCTGGCTGAGTGCAGCGCCTTTCTGGACTCGGTGACCTGGGGGCCGGTGGTCACTGCCGATGTGCAGCTCGCGGGCGAAAAGGCCTCCAATGTGCCCATCCAGCTCATCGGTGGCTCCAATTATCAGACGCCACCGTCAAGCTGCAGCAACGGACTCACCAACGCTAATTCAGTTTCTACCTTGGGCGCCAACGGGATTCTCGGCGTGGGTTTGTGGCGGCATGATTGCGGCGCGGCCTGCACTCCTGAGTTGGCGCAGGTCACCAACTCCTATTACACCTGCCCCAGCAGCGGCTGCAGCTCCACATTTGTGGAACTGCAGAATCAGGTGCAAAACCCGGTGTGGCTGTTTCCGCAAGATAACAACGGAGTGCTGATCTCGTTGGGTGGCGTGACCAGCGGTGGACAAGACACTGACGGCGGCAACATGATCTTCGGGATCTCCACGGAAAACAACAATCAACTGGGCTCGGCGCAGGTGTTTCCCGTGGACGGCAACGGCAACTTCATTACCAACTTCAACGGGCAGGGCTACTCCAACAGCTACCTCGATACCGGTTCCAACGGGCTCTATTTTCTCGACAGCAGCACTACTGGAATGCCGACCTGCTCTGACAACAGCGGATTTTACTGTCCCGCCTCGCCAACCCAGTTCACCGCGACGGTCCAGGGGGCAAGCCCGTCAACTACCGTCAGCGGTCCCATCAATTTCACGATCGGCAACGCCGATAGCCTGTGCAACACCTGTGCCGCGCTGCCGGAGTTGGGTGGCCCCAGTCCGGGCTCGTTCGACTGGGGACTGCCCTTCTTTTTCGGGCGGAATGTATTTGTCGCCATCAACGGAACCAGCACGCCGGCCGGCAATGGCCCGTTCTGGGCGTTTTGAGCCGTCGGCGTGCCAGCTTGACGGGCGCTGGAGGACTACCTTCCAGCGCCCGTTTGCCGTTTTGTCCCCCCGTGTTTAAATAATGAGGAATTCCTCAGCACTGCCGATTCCAGGAGGTTTCCGCGCTTGAATTCCGTTACTGCACGTCTGCGGAGGGCCGCTGCCCCCATTGTGTTTCTGACCAGCCTCACCTTGCTGCCCGGCGCATTGCACGCGCAAAGGCGAGTGGGTCCCCATCCCCAGCACGGCATCCGTCGCCATCTGCAGCGGCACATTTTGCGCGCGACCCTGCCCAACGGCCTTCATGTGGTGCTGGTGCGCGACCCGCTCGCGCCGGTGGCCACCATGGTGATGAATTACAAGGTGGGATCGGACGAGGTGCCGGGGGCGTTTCCCGGCACGGCGCACGCGGAAGAGCACATGATGTTCCGCGGCAGCCGCGGCCTGAGTGCAGACCAGCTCGCCGAGCTTACCGCCGATATGGGCGGCGACTTCGACGCCGACACCCAGAACTCGGTCACCCAGTACTTCTTCACCGTTCCCGCCGATGATGTGGATGTGGCCCTGCACGTGGCCTCGATTCGCATGCGCAGCGCGTTGAACACCCAAGCGGACTGGGCGAAGGAGCGGGGGGCAATCGAGCAGGAGGTGTCCAACGACCTGTCGAATCCATTCTTCGTCTTGTACACCAAGATGCTCAAGACGATGTTTGCGGGCACCCCCTACGCCTGGACGCCTTTGGGGACGCGGCCCTCGTTTGAGCAGACCAACGCGGCGATGCTGGCGAAGTTCCACGACGACTGGTACGTTCCCAACAACGCCATTCTCGTTGTTGCTGGCGACATCGATCTGCAGCATACGCTGGCGACGGTAAAAACACTGTTCATTCCGATTCCGGCGAAGCCGCTGCCGGCGCGCCCCAAGTTTCACTTTGGCGTCTTCAAAGCGCAGCGCATGGACACCACCACGGATTTCCCGGTCGGCATTACCGCGGTGACCTTCCGCATGCCGGGAGCGCGCAGCCCGGACTATGCCGCGGCGCAAGTGCTGTCAGACGTGCTCAACAGCCAGCGCGGCAGCCTCTACGCCCTGGTGCCACAGGGTAAAGCGCTGGAGGCGGGCTTCGACTACAACACCAGTTTGCCGCGAGCGGGGCTGGGCATGTTGATTGGGGTGTTTCCCCGGGGCGGGCCGGGCGAGCAGCTGATCCAGCAAGAGAAGGCGATCATTGCCGCGGACCTGAAGAATGGCTTGCCAGCCGGCCTGGTGGAAGCCGCCAAACGGCAGGAGCTGACCGCCGCCGAGCAGCGCCGCAACTCGATTTCCGGGCTGGCGTTTACCTGGTCGACGGCGCTGGCGATTGAAGGCAAGCAGTCGCCGGAAGAAGACATCCAGGCGATTGAGCGGGTGACACCGTCGGACGTGAACCGGGTGGCGCGCAAGTACCTGAATTTCGACCACGCCATCACTTCACTGTTAACGCCGCAGACCTCGGGCAAGCCCATTTCGAACAAGAGCTTTGGCGGCCAGGAGTCGTTTGCCCCCAGCAGCGTCAAACCGGTACCCTTGCCGGCTTGGGCGCAGCAGGCGGTGGGACGGCTGGTGCTGCCGAAGATGACGGTTCACCCCACGGTCTCGCGGCTGAGCAACGGCTTGAAGCTGATTGTGGTTCCGGAGTCGGTGAGCAACACGGTCACTGTGGTCGGGCGGATGCGCTACAACACCGACCTGGAACAGCCCAAGGGACAGGAAGGGGAAGGGCAAGTTCTGGACCAGCTCTTCTCCTACGGCACCACCAGCCTGGACCGGCTGGCCTTCCTCAAGGCGCTCGACGATATTGGCGCCAGCGAAGGCGCCGGACCGGACTTCAACTTGACCGTCTTGAAACCGCACTTCGATCGCGGGCTCCAACTGCTGGCCGCTAACGAGCTGCATCCCGCACTGCCCGCGCAAGCCTTCAAGATCATCCAAATGCAGACCGCGCGCAGCGTGGCGGGAACCTTGAAGAGCCCCGGCTTTTTGTCGCAGATGGCTTTGCTGGGGGCGCTGTATCCGCATACCGATCCGTCGCTGCGGCACGCCACGCCGCAATCGGTGATGAGCCTCAACCTGCAACAGATCAAGGACTTTTACCAAAAGGCCTACCGCCCCGACCTGACCACCATCGTGGTGATCGGCAACATCGATCCGGCCTACGCGCGCAGCGAGGTGGAGAAATACTTCGGCGCTTGGAAGACGAGTGGGCCGAAGCCGGTCACCGACTATCCGCTGGAGCCCAATAACGCCGCCTCGGTGGCCACCGTACCCGATCGTAGCCGCAAGCAGGACAAGGTGGTGCTGGCGGAAGTGCTGCGCATGAACCGCTTCAACCCCGACTACTACGCGCTGGAGCTGGGCAACAACGTCCTGGGCGGCGGCTTTTATGCGACGCGGTTTTATCGCGACCTGCGCGAGAAGGCGGGCCTGGTCTACTTCGTCGGCGGCTCGCTGAATGTGGGCCGGACGCGCGGCGTTTACTCGGTCAGCTTTGGTTGCGATCCCGGCAATGTTTCCAAAGCACGCCAGATTATCCTGCGCGACCTGCATGATATGCAGACCGCCAACGTCTCCCCTCAAGAGATGCTGCAGGCTCGCACCCAGCTTCTGCGCTCCATTCCCCTCTCCGAGCAGAGTGAAGGCAGCATCGCCGGCGGGCTGCTGAGCCGCTCAATTACCGGTTTGCCACTGGACGAGCCGGTGATTGCCGGCCGTTACTACCTGGCCTTGACGGCACAGCAGGTCGAGGCCGCCTATGCCAAGTGGCTGAAGCTGTCGCGCTTCGTGCAGGTCACCACTGGCCCGGCGCCGCAATGACACACAGCGGCGGGCACCCGGAACCGATGCCGGGCGCCCGCCGCTGCTCAGCTCCGTCCCGGTGAGGAGCCGGGGCGGGTCGAAGGATTTCAAGCTCGAAATCACAGGCGAAACAAGCCTGGTCTACACCCGCAAGTCCCTCGAAGAACCATCCCCTGCCGGCAAGTGCTCTCGCATAAGCGGTCGCGTGCGCTTGGGTTCGTAGCTGCACGCTGGGTCCGCTTCCATCCAGTCGCCAGTCAGGGCATAGGCCCGGGCGCGGGAACCTCCACAAAGCTCCCGGAATTCGCAGATTCCGCACTTGCCCTTCAGCATGGTGCGATTGTGCAAAATGGCGAATAGCCCGCTGCCCTGATAAATACGCGCCAGCGGCAAAAAGTTTATGTTGCCGGCACTGATCGGTAACATCGGGTCGGCAAACACCTCTCCGGTATGTGAAACGTACAGCGAGGGCCCGCTATCAACTGGCTCGCGCCAGGGCTGGCCGTTGCGCCACGGCAGCACTTCTGGATTCTTATGCCCCACCCCTTGCTGCAGTTCGTAACGCCGGAAGTGTCGCGCATAGCGGGTCCGCAACTCAAAACGGCAGTCGCGGGCCAGTTCCGCCAAAACCGCAAAGCTCTCTTCGACAATGTTGGCGCTCAGCATCGAACAAGCCTCGACGGCCGTCAAGGGAACCTGGTAAACCGCACTCCAGACCTCAGCGCCAAGCTTCTCCGCCAACCGCGCCGTCTCGCGCAGGCAGGGCAGTGTTTCGCTGTTGACGAGGCTTTGAATGTGCAGCGCCAAGCCCAGCCTCTTGGCCATTCTCGCCGCCGCAATCGTGAGGCGAAATGATGCGCTCTGTCCCGTGATCGCGTTATGGCGGGAGGCTGTGGGCGCATCCAAACGCAGTTCCACTTCGGCCAATCCCGCCACGCGCAACTGTTCCAGCGCGCTCCGCGTCAGGCTGAGCCGCGGCAGTGCGAGGGCGGGCCGCAACCCGAGTGTGGCTGCCTGTCCCACCAGCACTTCGAGCTCGCAAAACTGGTCCGGGTCAACGCCCGTGAAGACCACCTTGTCGAACTGAAGCGCGCGCAGCTCTTGCAGCAGCTCCAGTCCACGACGGTAGCTGAGCTGCAAGGGAAAGCGCGGCGAGCGCGGCCCTGGGCCGGTTTGCCCGGCGTTCCAGCCCTTTTGAGAGGAGAGCGGGCGGTCCACTTCCCAAAGGGCGTGGCAGTGGGTCTGATGCTCAACCGGAGAGGGAGATGTCGCCATAGAACCTCCTGAACGCCACGCTTGTCCCTACACGCCCGGGGCCACTCGAAGCCTTCCCCGCCAAGACAAGTGTGACTAGGGATCCAACCGCCCTTATGGTGAACGAGTTGGGTGTAGAGGCGCACAATGAGGTGTTAATCCCCAATGGTGGGCCAGATTCTGGCGCCGGTACACTCCGGAACCGTCCGGGGCAGTAGGGATTGAGGAACACGCACAAACGCGAGTGCAGCGCAGGAGCTGCCCAGCATGCTTAGCCTGGCTTTCCGCCGCTGGTTACAATGGAACTTTAATGAGCTCTCTTGTCCATGTCGCCGAGACCCTGAAGAAAACACAGCTTTTTGGCTCACTCAGCGAGCCGGAGCTGGAGTATCTGCGCAGTCGCGTGGTGGTGCGCCATTTCGCCCCGGCGGACACCATTTTTGTCGATGGGGACCCCTGCACTGGGCTTTACATCGTTGAAGTTGGACACGTGCGCATCTTCAAGAGCTCCGCCGGTGGCCGCGAGCACGTCCTCAGCATTGACGGTCCGGGCAGCTCCGTTGCCGAACTTCCCGTCTTTGACGGTGGCACCTACCCCGCCTCCGCTGCCGCTCTGGATGCCGTGACGCTGTTGTTCCTGAGCAAAGAGGATTTCCAGGGGCTCTGTTTGGCTCATCCCCAGGTGGCACTCCGCGTTCTGCGCATGGTGGGCGGCCGCCTCCGGCGCCTGGTCGGCATCATCGAAGAACTTTCGTTTACGACCGTCCGCCACCGCCTGGCGGCATTCCTGTTGCGCGAGGCGCAAAAGCAACAGAACACTCCCGACGCTGCAACTCTGCTACTGCCATCCAGCAATCAGGAAATGGCCGCACACCTGGGGACCGTACGCGAGCTGGTGTCTCGCAATCTGAGCCGGCTGCAGGCCGAAGGCCTGATCCGCGTGGATGGCCGCCAGGTGACGATCCTGAGCAAAAAGGGCCTCCGGGCCGCCGCCGAAGCCGAATCCTGAGCAGCGGGGAAGCGCCCGCTCCGGCCCCCAAACCTCTAGAAGGCCGCGCCTGGAACAGCAACCGCCACGGCCCTGCACCACACCGCCGACAACCGGCGGCAGCGCTGCTCCGGGCGATCCACGCCGATGACTTAAGTCATCGCTGGGCAGACCGCCGCTTTCTAAGCTGAAAACATCGCGAATCGTCAGCGTCTGGAGGAAATATGCAACTCAGTGGTGACCGCACAGTCCGGGACTTTGTATTGGAAATGCCCCATGCCACCCGTGTCTTTGAAAAGATGGGCATTGACTATTGCTGCGGCGGAAACAAGCCGCTTGAAAATGCCTGCGCCGGAGCCAATGTCAAAGTGGACGACGTTCTGAAAGCGCTACAGGATGCCGCCGCTACACCCGCGCCAGAACCGGAACGCAACTGGAAACAGGAAAAGCTGGGCCTCATTGCCGAACACATTGCGCGCAACCACCATCAGTACACGCGCGAGGCGATTGGGCGGCTCGGGCCGCTGTTCGCCAAAGTTTGTTCCGTGCACGGCAGCCGCCATCCCGAGTTGGCGCAAGCCCGGGATACCTTTAGCGCCCTGGCGCAAGAGCTTTCCACCCACATGGCTAAGGAGGAGATGATCCTCTTCCCCTTCATCACGCGCATGGAGCTTGCCGTCGATTCCGGAGCACCGGTGATGGCGGGCCCATTTGGCAGTGTTGATCGCCCAATTGCCGCGATGATGCAGGACCACGATGCCGCCGGACATGACACAGCGGCCATTCGGGAAGCCACGCGCGGCTATCAACCGCCCGAGGACGCCTGCGGCAGCTATCGCGCGCTCTACCGGGAACTGGCCGAACTGGAGGCCGACCTGCACCAGCACATCCACTTGGAAAACAACATCCTGTTCCCACGCGCCATAGCCATGGAACGCGCGGCGGCAGGAGTCGAATAGCGCGGACCACCCACGGCCCTCTTCAGGCGTGGTGGAATTTCTTGTGCTGTTTGTGCGGAGCGGCCTTGGTTGACGGCGTGGGTTGCACAAAAAGGGTGTCGGGCTGTGCCTGGTAATTCACCGACGACAAAAACGTCTGTGCCACGCGAACCCCGTTTTCCCGCCGCTCCACTGACATCGGGGTATTGATGCCACCAAACACCTGGTAGTCTTCGAAGCTCTCCGTCTCGCGCAGGTAGCCGTCCCCGTCAGGGTCAACCCGTCGCCAGGAGATCTTCACCGGCAAGTGGGTATCTTGCGCGAAGTCGATAGTCGCATCGTGGCCGTCGTTGGTCCCGATGTAGACCTCCTGCAGCATCTGGGTCACCCCCTCGTGCTGAGGCGCCTGTTCGATCATGAGCGTGCCAGGCGCCTTCACCCAATCGCGCAAAATCACCGGCAGCGAGTGGTCATGAACATCCTGCCAGAGAGCCACCTGCTTCGCCTTTAGGGGTTCGGTGCCGCGGTATGTGGTCTCCCAGCCGCTGGCCTTACCGCCACGGATCAGGAAAAAATCAATCACATCGCGCCGCTTGGTGAGCTCAATACGACGGGCGTCAGGGTAACGGGAGTAGATGTAGACCGGAACGCCAATGTTGCTGACGTTCCCGCCATTTTCGAATCCAAAGGCGCGTCCCACACTGGTCTTATAACGGTATTGCAGGAAGGCTTTGCCGCCGAGCGCCTGGATGGCTTGATCAACAAGCTTCCGGGCGGCCCGATTGGCGGGGGTTTGCGGGATCGGCGCCGCGGTGGACGTAAATGTCTGCTGGGCGGCCACGCCAAGCGCCAACACCCCCAGCATCAATAGGACAAAAACGGCGCGGCAGGAAAACAGTCTGGTTGAAGATTTCATAAGTGCGAATGAAGGAGAACAGTTTTCCTCCTTCTCATAAGACGCGTGAATACCACCATGCGCTACAGGCTAGGCCATCGAACGGCAACTTCCCCCAATGTTTCCCGCTACCGTCAAACCGGAAACCGCACACGGAAACGCGTTGCGTCTTACAGCCGCTCCAGCCCGGCCATCTTTTCCAGCATCTTCTTCAGTCCAAACCCGGGAAAAGTGACGGTCAGCTTGGTCTCGTCACCCTCGCCCTCAATGCGCAACACGGTCCCCGTGCCGTAGCGGGCATGCCTTACCCTTGCTCCGGGCTTCAAACCGCGCGCGCTCACCGGCAAGGGAGTCTTCCCGACCGTAAATGGGGCAGCGGGTTTAGCCGGCGCCGCCGGCCGTGTGGACGCCGGCTTCGGAGCGCTTTCCTTACGGAAAAAAGAGTTGATGTTGTTGACTTCGTTGTAGGAACTGCGCCGTCCCGCACCCGTTTCCTGGTTGTAGCCTTCCCGCACGTACACCGGCCCGCTTTCGTGCGCGATGGTTTGGCGCGCGATCGTTTGGCTGGACCCAGCAGGTGATAGGTCTTCCAGCAACGCGGCGGGGACTTCGCTGAGGAAGCGCGAGGAGATGGTCGGTTCTGGCGCTCCCGCTCCAAAGCGTCGCCGGAAGCGGGCATAGGAGAGCGTCAACTGCTGGCGGGCGCGCGTCATACCCACATAACACAACCGCCGTTCCTCTTCCATTTCGCGGTTGGAGTTCACCGCGCGGCTGTGGGGAAACAGGCCATCTTCCATGCCGACCAGGAAAACGTAAGGGAACTCGAGTCCTTTGGCGGAGTGGAGCGTCATCAGCGTCACCGCCGCGGCCGCGTCGTATTCATCCTGATCGCTCACCAGCGCCGCATGATCCAGAAAGCCGGCGATGGTCTCGCTTCTGTCGCCGGCGTCCGCGGCGGCGTTGAAAAGTTCTTCGATGTTTTCAACCCGGGTCTGCGCCTCGGGGGTGTCTTCCGCTTTGAGGTGGCGCACATATCCGGTACGATCCACCACCAGCTTCAGCAGGTCGCTGGTGTCGCCCCCTGCCTCGCGGAGCTCCACCATGTCGTGCACCAGCGAGCGGAACTCACGCAAGGCGGTCCGCGTCCGTTGCGCCAACTCCTGCTGGGGATCGCCGGTCAGCCGGTCGATGGCGCCGATGATCGAGAGATTCTGCTCCAGCGCCGTGCGTTCCAGCAGATCGATGGTCGTCTTACCAATCCCGCGCGTGGGGGTGTTGATAATG
Source organism: Acidobacteriota bacterium (assembly GCA_027459505.1). Taxonomy (GTDB): domain Bacteria; phylum Acidobacteriota; class Terriglobia; order Terriglobales; family SCQP01; genus DAIDIE01. The sequence goes on along the minus strand of DAIDIE010000040.1, from coordinate 70,566 downwards.
CGCAGCAGCGACATGGAATCGTCCGGGTTCAAGGCCACTTTCAAGTAGGCCAACAGATCCTTGATTTCGGCGCGCTCGTAAAAGCTGAAACCGCCCACCACACGATACGGCTGCCCGTAGCGGCGCAGGGCTTCTTCAAAAAGGCGGGACTGCGAATTGGTGCGGTACAGGATGGCAATATGCGTTTTGGCCTGTTCGCGAACGATTCTGCGAATGCTGTCAGCGACGAACAGCGCCTCGTTTTCCCCGTCGGGCGCCTCATACAGCCCAATCTTCGCCCCCGCGGCGGCCTCGGTCCACAGCGTCTTGCCTTTACGCTCAATGTTGTTCGCCACGACAGCCGAGGCGGCCTCGAGGATGTTCTTCGTGGAGCGGTAGTTCTGCTCCAGTCGAATCACCTTGGCGTCGGGAAAATCGCGTTCGAAGTCCAGGATGTTGCGGATGTCGGCGCCGCGCCAGGAGTAAATGCTCTGATCCTCATCGCCGACCACCGCAATGTTCTGGCGTTGCCGGGTGAGCAGCCGCATCAGTTCGTATTGCGGACGGTTGGTGTCCTGGTATTCGTCCACCATCACGTAAGCCAGTTGCTCGTTGTAGCGCTCACGCACTTCGTTGCTCTCCCGGAATAGCCGCTCGGTTTCCAGCAACAGATCGTCGAAATCCAGTGCGTTGGCCTTGCGCAGTTCGCGCTGATAGCGCTCGTAAACCACCGCCACACGTTCGGTGCGCGGGTCGGCGGATTGTTCCAGCAGCCGTTTGGGATCCCACCCCTTGTTTTTGGCGTTGGAAATGCGCGACAGGACACTGCGCGGGGTGAACTGCTTATCCTCCAGCCCAAGCTGTTTGCAGATGGTTTTGACCAGCGCCAACTGCTCGTCGTCGGCATAGATGACGAAATCCCGCTTGCCGCCCACGAAATCGTACTCGCGTCTCAGGACCCGGACGCAGAAGGAGTGAAACGTTGAAATCCAGGGCGCGCCCGCCCCCTGACCCAGCAGGTGGGCCACGCGTTCCTGCATCTCCTGAGCGGCCTTGTTGGTGAAGGTCATGGCCAGGATGGAGCCGGAACAGGCGCCCTCTTCCTGGATGAGGTGGGCGATGCGATGGGTGATGACGCGAGTCTTGCCGCTACCCGCGCCGGCCAGAATCAAAAGCGGCCCGGCGCCATGCCGCACTGCTTCGAGTTGTTGGGGATTAAGGCCGGAGAGAAGAGACGACGACATTGCTCCATGATTTTAGCAGTGAGGAGTGCCTGTTCGCGGTGGAGAACGCGGTGCGCCGCGGGGTCACCGCCCCGTCCACAAAATCGCGAGCAGCAAGACCCAGCTGGCATCCAGCCCATGCCAGAAAATGCTCACTGCGGAAAATAAGTTTCTGCGATCGGCCTGCAAGCGGCCGCGCCACCCCAGACTAAACAGGTAACCCAAAAGTGCCAGCCCCACGGTGAGGTGGATCGCGTGCGCCGCGACGAACAAAAACAGAAAGCGGCTCTGTGGCCAGACCCTAAGGTTGACGCCACTGCCCAGCAGTTGCGCCCAGGCCATCGCCTGTCCCAGCAAAAACAACACCCCGAGCGCCAGGGCTATACCCAATCCAAGCAGTGCCCGATGAAGGCGGTGAGCCCGCAGTGCGGCGTGGCTCCACTGCAGCGCGGCGCTGCTCACCAGCAAGATAACGCTGGTGATGAGGAAGAGTTCCGGAATTTTAGGAGCATTCAGAGCTCCGCGCGGGCGCGCCAAATATGCAAAGCCGAGCGCCGCAAAAAAGACCAGCATTGCCGCAGTGCACAAAGCGGCGGCAATGATCACAGAAGGCCGCCGTGCGCCAGAGTGCCGGCGTTGGTTCAAAACTGCAAGCCGGACTGCCATGGGAATTAACTGCGGGGACTAGTGGAAGACTTGGCCAAGCTCTCTTTGAAGTAGTCGAGCGAGCGGCGCAGTCCCTCTTCCAACTGCACCTTTGGCTCCCAGCCCAGCAGCTGCTTGGCCCGAGTGATATCCGGCTTTCGCTGCTTGGGATCGTCCTGCGGCAGTGGCCGGAAGACAATGGGTCGCTTGGCCCCCACCAATCTATGGATGCGCTCAGCAAATTCCAGGATGGTGGTCTCGATGGGGTTGCCGATGTTGATCGGGTACGGGTCCTTACAGTCGAGCAGGCGCCGCAGCCCGTCGATCTGGTCGTCAACATAACAGAAGCTGCGCGTCTGGCTGCCATCACCAAAAACGGTCAGTTCCTCGCCTTCCAAGGCCTGCGCCATCAGTGTGGGCACCACCCGGCCATCATCGAGTCGCATGCGCGGCCCATAGGTATTGAAGATGCGCGCGATGTGGGTGCGCAGGCCATGGGTGCGATGATAGGCCATGGTGAGCGCTTCCGCGAACCGCTTGCTTTCGTCGTAGCAGGAGCGCGGCCCGACTGGATTGACATTGCCCCAATAGTCTTCGCGCTGCGGATGCACTAACGGATCGCCGTAGCATTCCGAAGTCGAGGTGATGAGGAAATCGGCGTCCTTTTCCCTCGCTAGTTCCAGGCAGTTGTAAACTCCGAAGCTGCCCACCTTCAACGTTTCAATGGGGAGCCTCGCGTAATCGATGGGGCTGGCCGGGGAAGCGAAATCGCACACCGCCTGGATCTGGCCGTCCACACGGAATGGCGCCGTGATGTCCTGTTGAAAGAACTGAAAGCGGGGATGAGCGCGCAAATGAGCGATGTTTTGCGCGTCCCCGGTGACCAGGTTGTCCACGCAGACCACTGCATGCCCTTCCGACAGCAAACGGTCGCAGAAGTGGGACCCAAGAAAACCGGCGCCGCCGGTGACCACGCATCGCATCAGCAGAACCTCACTTGTTCGGGAGTGCCCATACCGGTTTCAGAGTATCACTCGGGAACAAGCCCTGAAACGGGCCCGCTCCGGCAGGAGTCTCTAGTGATGTTCTTCAAGCCAAAAACGGCTACTCCGGTTTGACGGAAGCGCCCTTTTGCGGGTACCTTGAAAGTTCACTCCTCGGGGTTTCACTCATGCATTTTGCCTTCATGCGCCCGGCGCTGAGCCGTGTTCTGGTGCTCTGCCTTGGCGGTCTCATTCTGGTTGGTTGCGGCGGCAGCAGCAGCGCACCACCAGCCACGTCCACCAGCACCCCTTTTGTGGTGACCAATCTCTACCTGCCCAACGCAGTGCAAGGTGTGCCCTACGCGACTGACCTGCAGACCAACCTCGGATCCACTGGAGTGACTGCGACCGCGCCGATTACCTTTCAGCTCCAGGGCGGAAATCTTCCTCCTGGTCTCAGCCTCTCCAGCACTGGCTCGATCGAGGGCAATCCGCAACAGCCCGGCTTCTTTGAGTTTAGTGTTATTGCTGTCGATAGCAGTTCCACCCCGCAGGTAACCGCGTCCAAGACCGTCGTGTTGGAAGTTCAGCCCCCCGCCGTCCAACTCTCCAGCGTGGGTCAGAATAGCCTGTCTAATTCCGGCGAAAACGCGAGTGTTGTGGTTCACGGCGATTACGCCTTTGTGGGTACACGGGGCGTCCCCGGCGAGTGTCCCGCGACGGGAATCAGAATTGTCAGCCTGAAGAACCCCTCCTCGCCGCAGGTGGTTGCCACCATTCCCGCCCCGGCCGGCGAAAGCTGGGCGCGTCTGCGCGTCCGCACGGTGAGCTCGACTGCATTCAGCGGAGATCTGTTGGCCGTCGCCGCCTCCGATTGCAATGCCGTCTCCTATACAAACAACACGAGCGGCTCGGGGTCCCTCAACGGCGTCTACCTTTATGACGTCAGCAATCCCGCCCAGCCGCAGCCTGTGGCTTCCTGGACCGGTAGCGCTAATCCGGTTCACGATGTGGCCATCGTTCCGAGCGGCGCCTCTGATGCCGGCGTTACGATTTTGGCGGCAACGCCGAACTATGCGGCGCCATCGCCACTGCCGGCAACTCTTACTCCCCCGGACTTCAACCAAATCGGCGACTTGACCGTCCTCACGTTGAATGCCGGCGACACCCTCACCAGCAGCGGCATTTGGGGCCTTTCCTATTTCCGGATCGAGACAGCCAAGCAGCAGGATCCTACCGGCTTTCTTTGGACGGGTATGGGGCAGGATCAACGCGAGTTTCTGGACACCATCCACATCATTCCGCCAAGCTTGGTTGCCAACACGGGGACGACGACACCTGACACCACGGCGGCACTGGGATATTGGGACGGAGGCATTGTCCTGGTGGATGTTCCCGAGTTGCTGACCTATGCCAAGGATTTGGCGAGCGGCTCCGCCAATATTACCAACAACACCGATGCCTACCCGGTCACCCAGCAACTGGTTTACGCTGCGGCGCTTTCGACCCTGAACACGTCGGGGACAGTGGTCAGCGCGGAGGGCAATACCCACGAGGTGCTTCCTGTCGCCAACGGACTGGTGACGACAGAAAAGGTCTGCGTAGCGCCGGCCGTTTCCGGCACAACCTACCCCACCAGCAGTTCCGTTTGTGGGCCGGACGCTGGAATCACTCCGCTCAACAGCTCGTACGGGTGGGGTCTGGCCCATACCTTCGCGCTGCAAGCCAACAACGCCACCTACCAGACTGGCCTGCGTGGCACAATCTACACCCCAGACAGCCAGGCTTCGACCGAGCCACTGGCCAATGGCTATTACAGCGCCAATCAGCTCGCCTGGAACGGTAACAGCTCCGCCCCGCACGTCTACATCGGCTGGTATTCCGATGGTGTCATCGACGCCGACGTCACCAACCTCGGCGCCCCAAGCATCCTCGGCGCCTTCGTCCCCCCTGCGACGGCTGATCCGCTTGGCGGCAATCCTGCGGTCCCGTTGGTTGATGGCGTTGGGGCTTACTCCCAGAATGGCAACAATTACCTCGTTGTGAGTGACATGAATTCGGGACTCTGGGTAGTCCAGGAGCTTCCGGCGCCCTCGCTGACCATCTCTACCTCAGCGCTCCCGGCCGCCAACAATAATGTTGCTTACAGCGCCCAGCTTCAGGCGGTCGGCGGCGTGCCGCCCTACAGTTGGGCAATTGCCAGCGGATCGTTGCCGCTGGGTATCACCATCGCCGCCAATGGGGCGCTGAGCGGCACGCCCTTGGTGAGCGCGGCGGGTTCAGGCACAATTACGGTCCAGGTGACCGATACCCTGGGGAACAAGGCTTCCGTCAACCTGAATCTGACCGTCAATGATTCTCTCGGCTTTGTCAATCCGGCCGCACTTCCAGTCGCCACCCTTAATGAGAGCTATAGCCAGACACTGCAGGCGCTCAACGGCACGGGAACGGTCTCCTATGCAGTCACCGCGGGCAGCCTCCCGCAGGGAGTCACGCTGGATTCCACTGGCGTTCTCTCCGGTACGCCAAACACGGCGGGCACCTACAATTTCTCGGTCACTGCCACCGACAGCGCCACCACGCCGGATACCGCCACCCAATCTTTCAGTCTGAAAGTTGCGCCTTTGGCGCTGCCGTCGACTCTCCCCAACGGTGGCGTCGGTGTCTCCTACATGCAGTCCGGCGTCGACCTCACCCCGAGCTGGGGCGCGGCGCCGTTCACGTTTGCAACCACCAGCGGCTCGCTGCCAACGGGACTGAACCTCAGCACGGCGGGATTGCTCAGTGGCATACCGACCGCCGCCGGGACCTTCACTTTCACCATCCAGGTCACGGATAATGACGGCCAGACCGCCTCGCAGACCTACACCATAACGATCAGTCCGTTGGCCATCACTTCGCCGGCAACGCTCACCGCGACGGTTGGAACCGGCTTCTATGAACAGCTCACCGCCGTCAATGGCCAAGGCACGCTCACCTGGTCAGCCACAGGGCTGCCAAGCTGGCTCACCCTCGATGCCAGCAAAGGCATTCTCAGTGGTACGCCGACTTCCAGCGATGTTGGCACGGGCAGCTTCACGTTGACGGTTACCGACAGCGCCACGCCTACAGCCAACACGGGCACCCAAACCGTGAACTTCACGGTAAACGCAAGCTGAGGGAGCATTCCTCCACTGCGCGAACAGGGCGCCCGAGCGGGGCGCCTTTTTCGTTTGCCCGTCGTGGTGTTTGACCTTTCCCGCTGTAGGCCGTAGTCTGAACGTGTCCGTCTGCGGCATCAAAGCAGAGTGATGCCCCGGCCTCCTCACCAAGGGGACAACGACACACGGGGCGAGGAAGACACTATGGAAAAGGCCGCTCAGAACATTCAGGACTCCTTTCTCAACAATGCGCGCAAAGAGAAAACCACGATTACGCTCTATCTGTTGAGCGGCGTGAAGCTTTCCGGGCGCATCCGCAGCTTCGATAAATATTGTCTGGTGCTGGAGACCAGCAACCAGGAACAGCTTATTTTCAAGCACGCTATTTCCACGGTCGTCCTGCAGCGCTCTTATGGCGGCGGCACAGAGCGTTCGCATCATCCCGGAGTGCAGAGCGGCGCGGCGGCCCACTCCGCGGCCAGCCCCACGTCACCCGCGGCGGCGCCCAAACCGGAAACTCCCGAGGAGTAAAGGAGTCATTGAACCACCTGCCCAGAAGTGAGCGTCCGGAACGAGTTTTCCTGGTGGGGTTGAATTATCCCCACGCGGGGGAGTCCCACGCGGGCGGGGCGGAATCATTGACGGGCTTCAGCCACGAGGAGTCGCTCGCTGAATTGCGGGAGCTGGCGGTCAGTGCCGGCGCGGAAATCGCCGGAACTCTGCAACAACGGCGCGATAGTCCAAGCGCGGCTCTGCTGCTTGGGCGCGGCAAGGTCGCCGAGTTGGCGGGGGCACTGGCCGCTACCCGTTCCGATGTCGCCATCTTCGACCACGAGCTCACACCGACACAGCTTCGCAACCTGGAGCAGGAGCTCAATGTCCGCGTTATTGACCGCACCCAGCTGATCCTTGACATCTTCGCCCGCCACGCGCGCACCCGCGAAGGCCAGCTTCAGGTCGAGTTGGCGCAATTGGAGTACCTGTTGCCACGTCTCGCCGGACGCGGTTCAGCGATGTCGCGGCTGGGCGGCGGGATCGGCACACGCGGGCCCGGCGAAACCCAGTTGGAAACCGACCGGCGCCGCATTTACCGGCGCATTCGCACCATCAAACAGGCCCTGGAAGACGTTCGCCGTCATCGTGGCCAGCAACGGCAGAAACGGGCCAGTGTTCCGCTCGCCACCGCCGCCCTGGTGGGCTACACCAATGCTGGCAAGAGCTCCCTGTTCAATCGGCTCACCGGCGCTGAAGTCCTCACCTCCGGGCGCATGTTTGCCACCCTTGATCCCACCGTGCGCGGCATCGAACTACCTTCGCGCCGCAAATTGTTGCTGGCAGATACGGTCGGCTTTCTCCGCAATCTCCCTCACGGGCTGATTAACGCCTTTCGCGCCACCTTGGAGGAGGTCCGCCAGGCCTCGCTGCTGCTGGTTGTGGTCGATGCCACCTCACCGCACCGCCTCGAACAGCACCGGCAAGTGCAAAAGGTACTGGCGGAGCTGGAAATGAACGCCACCCCCCAGCTCCTGGTTCTTAACAAGCTGGACCTGCTCGATGAAGTCTCGCGGACGCAGCCTCTTCCTCAGGAGCTCACCAACGGCTTGAGCGTCAGCGCTCATACTGGCGAGGGCATTGATGGCCTGCTCCAGCGACTGGATTCCGTCCTGGCGCTCGATCCTGTACGCTTGGTCAGGTTGCGTTTTCCCCAGCCTGCTGGAAAGTTGCTGCACCTCATCCATGAGTACGGCCGTCTGTTGGACGAGCGCCATGCTGCTGAAACCGTTGAAGTTGAGGCTCAAATCCCCGAATCACTGGTGCGCCGCATGGAAAAATTTCTCGTCGCCTGAAGCGCCTGGCCAGCCTCGCACGCATGGTGCCAAACGGTCCCTTTTTACAGCCAGAGAGGCCGGCTTTTTTTCTCTTGCCTGTGGAAATCCAGTGGAAAAGTTTTCAGCTCCGATTGCGCGGTTTGCCATTGACAACGTCACCTGGCCTCATGTTGGCCGCGGGTCAATCCCCGCCAATGCCTTTGTTTTCAATTGGTTGCAAGCTGTCCTGCGCGTCCGGTGCGGGCCTTTGGGCGGCGTTGCCGCGAATTTCGCGGGTTTCCCGCGTTTTCCACAATGGCGCTACCGTGGTGCAAGCGGCCGTAGACGCGAAAACACCGGGTTTTTCATCGTTCTGTAATGATCGACGCGGCCAGTCGATGCGAGCTTGTGGAAGAAATGTTGCCACTTCGCGAAAAAATTTTCGGGCACACGACGCTGTGCTCAACCCGACATTCGGATCGGAAGCAACTACCCTTGCGGGCGTCAAAGCCGCTGGAAAGCACAACACGGAAGCTTAGAATCATTGGCGTGCCTTCTCGCTCCCGGCGCTGACACTTCCTGTCAGACCGGATTGTTAACCTCGACGTTTACCCGTATCGCCAAGGGTGCGTCATGGCGCGCCGGAGCCCCGAACGCCCTCGAAGCTGGTGGACAGGACAGACTGCTATGGCCTCTAACGACATCGCTCCTAACCCCAACCCCGAAGCACGCGAGTTCCGCCCCTTTATCCCTCCTGAAGCCCAGGTTCCGGAACTGACTTTGCGCGCCGTCGTGCTCGGCGTGTTGTTCGGTGTGTTTTTTGGCGCGGTATCTACCTACCTGGGGCTGCGCGCTGGTCTCACTGTCTCCGCCTCCATTCCCATCGCCGTTCTGGCCATCAGCATCTTCAAAAGCCTGGGCAAGTCCAGCATTCTGGAAAACAACATTGTCCAGACGACGGGTTCAGCCGGAGAATCGATTGCCGCGGGCGTCATCTTCACGTTGCCGGCGCTGATCTTCCTGGGCTTTCCGCTGGAGTACTCGCGCATTTTTCTCCTGGCCATGATTGGCGGCTGGCTGGGCATTCTCTTCATGATTCCGCTGCGCCGCTATTTGATCGTGCAGGAGCACGGGAATTTGGTCTACCCGGAGGGCACCGCCTGCGCCGATGTGCTGAAAGCGGGCGAGCGTGGCGGCAACTTCGCCGGCCGCGTCTTCTGGGGGTTGGGCATCGGCAGCGCCTATAAGTTCCTGATGGACGCGCTGGGGTTTTGGAAGGGCACCCCGGACTATCAGCCCCGCTGGCTGCCCGGCGCCAGCTTTCGCGCGGATATCACCCCGGAATACCTCGGTGTTGGCTACATCATTGGGCCCCGCACGGCAGGGACACTCTTCGCCGGGGGCGTCCTCTCCTGGCTTGTCATTGCGCCAGCCATCAAGTTCTTTGGGGGCCACTTCGCCTCACCAATTTATCCCTCGACCGTCCCGATCGCCCAAATGAGCCCCGATGATATCTGGGCCAGCTACATCCGCCCCATTGGGGCGGGCGCCGTCGCCGCGGCGGGGCTGCTGACGCTGCTGCGCACCATTCCTACCATCGTCAGCGCCTTCACCAGCGGCCTGCGTGACTTCCGCAAGGCCCGCGCCGCTGGCGCCGGCAAAACCACCTTCACCGATGAGACCCTTCCGCGCACACAACGCGACCTGCCGATGACTCTGGTGCTGATTGGCTCCGCCGTTCTGGCGGTCTTCACCTGGGCGATTCTGGCCTTCCGCTACAACAGCCATGCCGCCTGGTTCAGCAACATTCTCAGCTCGATTCTGGTGGTGCTCTTCGGCTTCTTTTTTGTCACCGTCTCCAGCCGCATTGTCGGCATCATCGGCACGTCATCAAACCCGATTTCGGGTATGACCATAGCCACCTTGATGATCACCTGCCTGTTTTTCCTGGCGGCGGGATGGACCACCGGCGTCTACGGCGCCTTGGCCATCAGCGTGGGAGGCATCGTCGCAATCGCGGCCGCCAATGCCGGCGCCACCTCGCAAGATCTGAAAACCGGATTCCTCGTAGGCGCTACCCCCTGGAAGCAGCAGCTCTGCCTCATGATCGGCGTCGTGGCTTCGGTAACGGTCGTTGGTTTTACCGTTCCTTTTCTCAACACCGCTTACTCCCGCTTTGTTCCACAGCACCTGACGATCGCGTCCCTCAACACCAGCCGCCCAGGGCCCACGACCGTGCCAGGCGTCAGTATTGAACGCCTGAATTATCAGCTTCCCGCCGGAGTCCTGCATGGCGTCGCTCAACGGAATTATTGGGAACTGAACGTCATTGGCTCCCACACCATTCCCGACGGCAAATATCTTTACAACCCGCAAACTCATGCCATTGAAATTCAATGGGTGCAGGGCATTGGTTCACAGCAGGTGGCCGCGCCTCAGGCACGGCTCATGGCCACCATCATCAATGGGCTCCTGAACCGGCAGTTGCCCTGGGCGCTGATCTTCATTGGCGCCTTCATTGTCGCGACCGTGGAACTCCTCGGCGTGCGCTCGCTGGCCTTTGCGGTGGGTTCCTACCTGGGAATTGGAACCACGGCCGCAATTTTCGTCGGGGGCGTGGTGCGCTGGCTCGCCGAGCGCGGCCGCCCGCAAACCGCCGAGGGTGAAACCAGCAGCGGCGATCTCTACTCCAGTGGACTGATTGCGGGTGCGGCGGTCTTCGGCTTGGTGGCTGCCGGCATTGCCTACATGGAAGCTACCGGAAAAATTGCCCAAGGGCGCTTCCGCATCGGTCCTCATTTCATTGGCTCGCTGGCGCACAGCAACCTGTTTGCTGTGGCGGTCTTCGTCGTGCTCTGTGTTTCCCTGTATCGCTTTGGGCGTAAGCCGCTGGGGAGCTAACGTCGAAACTGCGCCATGCGCTCAGCCTCACTCCATGCGACAATGCGCTCATGCCATGTGATGAGGTTCAGCGCACGCATCAAATCCAGCAGCGGCGCCAGGCGCAGCAGGCCAGCGCTCCGTCCGCCCCAGCGGAAACAGCTCCCGCCACCCCCGCGCTGCTCTACTGTCCCCAATGCTCGGCGCGGTTGCGTGAGCAGCGCTGCAAGCTGCTCTGCGATCGCTGTGGTTATTACATGAGCTGTGCGGACTACTACTGATGCCAGTCTCTCCGGCACGCCAGACCGCCTTTGACATCCTGCTGGCCGTGGAGCTGCGCTCCGCCTTTGCCGCCGACCTGTTGCTCGGGAATCCGGCACAGCGCCTTTCCCATCCCGATCATCGCCTGGCTACCGAGCTGACCCTGGGAGTGCTGCGCCGGCGCGGCGTGCTCGACTGGTTTCTCGCGCCTCGCCTCTCCCGTCCCTTGGCCAAGATGGATCCAGAGCCGCTGCTGGCCCTGCGCATGGGCCTGTATCAGCTCTTGTATCTGGACCGCATCCCCGCTCACGCGCTGGTGAATGACGCAGTGGAGCTGGTGAAGGCCACCCGCCGCGCCGCCGCGGCCCCCACCGTGAATGCGGTTCTGCGCGGCTTTCTGCGCAAACCGGTCGCGCTCCGCCAGGCGCCGGCTCACGTACAACGTTCGCATCCCGAGTGGCTGTGCCAACGTTGGGAGGCACTCATGGGCAATGAGCTCATGACCGCCACCTGCGCCTACGGAAATGAACCACCGCCGTTGGTTGCGCGTTCCAACAGCGCCGGGCTGGATATCGCGCAGCTCCAACACAAATTCGCTGACGAGGGCATCAAGACCGGCCCCGGGCGCCTGCTGAAATCCGCACTGACGCTGCAAGGTGACGGCGCCAGCTCGCTACTGTTGCAAGATGGCAGAGCCTGGCTGCAGGATGAAGCCTCCCAACTCATCGCGCACCTGTTCGTGGCCGCACTGGGTCAAGGCCCCGCCAGCGTACTGGACGCCTGCGCCGCCCCCGGCGGCAAGAGCTCTCTGTTGAAGCTCTTGCTGACCGCATCCTGCCCGGCAACGCCCGCAGATTTCCCCCCGGCGGTGGTAGCTCTTGAGCGCTCTCGTGCACGCGCCAAACAGATGGCTTTGCGGCTGCCCGATACGCCCGTGCTGGTCGGCAACGCGGCGCAGCCGCTCCCGTTTCGCCGCGCCTGGGGCGGCATCCTGCTCGATGCCCCTTGCACCGGCACGGGAACCCTGGCCCGCAATCCGGAAATTCGCTGGCGCCTCACTCCCGCCGACCCGCAGCGGATGCAGACCCTGCAGCGGCAGATGCTGCGCAACCTGCTGCCCTCTCTCGCCTCCGGCGGCATTCTCCTCTACAGCGTCTGCTCGCTGGAACCGGAGGAAGGTGAGCAGGTGATTGAAAACGTTCTCGCCGATATGCCCGGCTTTGAAGTCGTCCCCGCCGCACCCCTTTTGCGAAAGCTGCAACCCGTGCTCGCCTCCAATGCCGCGGATCTATCGCAGGCAGACTATCTCCGCACGATTCCGGGCCGTGACGGCTGCGACGGCTTTTTTGCCGCTCTCATTCGGCGTTCCTAGATACTGATTTTCCGGCCACAAAAAAAAGGGAGCGGAACTAATCCGCCCCCTTTCTCGTCACGCAAGTGCTTTACTGTGGCGTTGAACCCGGGTTGTTGCCGGCCGGCGAAGTCTGCGACCCGCTTTGGGCGCCACCCTGGTCTGTTCCCTGATTCTGCGAGGGGGAGGAGCTGGGCGCCGACGTGCCCATACCGCTGGCATTGCCCGATTTGGAGACCACAATGTGATTGTGGACTTTCATTCCGGGCGCCGCCTTCTTGGCCATCTTATAGGCGCGTTTGCGATCTTTGTGGGACGCAACCGTACCTGTCAGCGTGATGGTCTTGCCGCTGGAGCCTACCACCACCGACGCCAGTGCGGGATCGGCATTGAACTCGTTCTGAATGGTCTGCACGCTACTGGACGCGGACGGTGAAGACGCGGGAGAGCTAGCCGCACCCTGCTGTTGCTGGTCCTGATCTGTCTGCTGTTGCGTCTGATCGGAGGCCGGAGAGCTAGCCGCGGCTCCGCTTTGTTGTTGCGTTTGGCCTTCGCTCTGCTCCGCTGCCGAACCCTGCTGCGATGCGGAACCCGACTGTGGGCCGACTGTCGGTTCGCCCGGCCCGGCTTGCGCACCGGCAGCCTGGTCGCGCTGCACCCCGTAGTTTTTGTCCAGCCCCTGACTGCTGCTGGAACCGGTAGCGGCGCCCTGCGTCTGCTGCCCGGCCTGTTGCGTCTGGTCTGAACTGCTCGCGCCTGCCGGCGAAGCTGCCGCCGCACCGTTTTGCTCCTGCATTTCAGTGCTGGTGCTTTCGTTTTGCTCAGTCTGCGCCGAGGCTTCGGAATTGCCCTGCGCGGCTGGCTGGGAACTCACGGCCGCTCCCTGCGTGGTGTTCTCTGAAGCCTGTCCCGCCACCGAAGCGCTGCTGGCGCCCGTGCTCTCACCCTCTCCGGCGCTCGCAGTGGCCGTCGCCGGGGAACCCATGCCTTCTGTAGTCAATTCCGCGCGCGTGCCGCCCAAGGGGACAACCGCGGGATTCACCACAATTCGATCCTTCACCTTCTTCACGCCCTGCACCTGCTTCGCCACCACGGCGGCCTGTTTCATGTCAGCCTTGGTGGGAACCGTACCCTGCAGGATGATGTTGCCCTTGTCGTCCTGCACCACGGCAATGCCGTATTTGCCGAGTTCGGGGTCCTTCAGCAACGCGTTGTACACCTGGTCCTGCAGGCTGCCACTGCCCTGTCCCGCGCTGGCGCTGGCGTTGGAAGCCGCCGATGGCGTTGAGGCCGCGCCGTTGGCGCCCTGTGTCCCGGTTTCCTGCTGCTCGGCGGGCTGCGTGGCGTTCTGCTCGCTGGCGCTGGGCGCTGCGTTCTGGTCAGCCGGCTGCGCCGTCTGACTTTGATCAGAGCTGCCCTGCGCGTTTTGATCCTGGGCGGCCTGCCCATTCTGGCTCTGGTCAGCAGCGCCCGACTGGGCCGAATTCTGGTCGGTGCCAGTGCTGCCCTGCATTTGCGCGCCGCTCTGCTGCGTGCTGTCCGCCGCGCTCTGCCCCGGCTGCTGGGTCGCACCTGCTGTGGCGGCGCCATTTGTGGTCTGGTCTGGCGTCTGCGTAGCGCCGGCCTCCTGCGCCGCCGCCATGCTCAGCGATAGGCCGAGGCCAATCGTCGCCGCCGCCATGGTGTTCAGTACACGATTCTTGTTCTTCATAGTCTCAATCCCCTGAGTGGGCGGACATTCCATTTGTGTGGGGCGCACCCCCACAGTCCCGCCTCTGAACCCTAAATGCTGGGGGACGTGCAGCGGTTGCTTACACAGAGCTGTGTGGAGGAGAGAGGAAAATACTTGCGCTCAACCTGCAGAACGTTTTCGCACCGGCTCCCGTTGCGTGCACATTCGGACTCAGCCAGCTCGATTGCCTGACTCTGAGAGGCATCTCGCGGCGTGGGCCGGTGCTCAGGCGAACTGAGTTCTTGAAACCTGTTTGCCGCGGGGGCGCTGAAGAGAAAAGAATACGCGTCTTGAACTAAGGCAATTCCCGCACCCAGATGTTGCGGAAACTAATCGGCTGGCTGGGGTCTCCATGCGCCTGCAATTTGATGGGCGCGCGATCATAGGCCTGATAAAACGGCTTGCCAATATAAAGGGTTTCTCCCCGCAGCGTGAAGTCGTTCTGGATCAGGACCCCGTTCTGAAACGCGGTAATGCGGGCGGGAGTCTTGAGGGCGCCGCTTTTGTGAAAGGTGGGCGCGGTCCAGATGACGTCGTAGCTCTGCCACTGTCCCGGCCTGCGGCAGGCATTCACCAATGGCGGCGATTGCTTATAGACCGCGCCCGCTTGGCCGTTGACGTAGGTGGAATTGTGGTATGAGTCGAGAATCTGCAATTCGTAGCCGCGATCACCGGGACCGGTCGAGGCAAGGAACAGTCCGCTGTTGCCGCGCGCCTGCCCGGAGCCGGTGATATCCGCCGGAATGCGGTACTCCAGGTGAAGCTGGTAATCCTTGAACCTGCGTCGCGTTTCGATGTTGCCGGCCTTCTTGTTCACCGTCAGGATACCGTCATGCACGATCCATCGCGCGGGTGTGTGGTCCTGCGCCGAAACCCACTGGTCCTCGTCCTTGCCGTTAAAAAGCACAATTGCGTCCGAGGGCGGTGCACTGTCGTTGGCGCCCGGCGTCACCACGCGCGGTACCGGAGACCACACCTCAGTTTGTTCCGGCTTCATGTGTTGTGGCGTGGCCTGCGCCGCAAGTGAAACAACGGCAGCGCAAAGTACTGTGATCGACAGGGTGGCAGTTCTCATGCTGGCAATGTAGCACTCCGCCTCGGGCTTTGTCCCCCGGCGCGGCCCGGCAGGGCCGTGCCGCGCGTAACGGCGCCTCCCCCAATGCACCTCCAAAGGAGCGAGCCACCGAGTCCTCCCTGCGGGAGGACATCGCAGGTGGAGGGCCGCGAAATTCCGAAGGGCAGCACTCTCGTGCGGGAGAGGAGCCCGGCATCGGCGGCTTCGCGTTCTCACTGAAGAACGTGCCAGCGACCAGCGGGAGCGGGCGGCCTGAAGGAGACGAGGCCGTGCCTCATCAAAAAAACCCCACCGCAAAAGCGGTGGGGCGCAAGGAGTGAGTGTGGTTGGGGAAAGTTACTTTAGGGGCTGGCCGTTGGCCGTCATCTGCTGCAGTAGTTTCTGATCGATACTGGCCAAGGAGGAGGGAATCTGCGCATAAGAGAGCTGTGTGGACGCGCTCTGGCCATCAGTGATCATCCACTCCACGAAATCCTTCAGCGCCTGCCGCTTGGCAACATTATTGCCGTCCTTGGGAATCAACAGGAAAGTCAGACCGCTGATGGGGTAGGTGCCCGGCTGGTTGGAGTTCACCACAGGATTGCGAACGTCCTGCGCCAACTGGCTATTATAAGCGGCCAGGGCGGCCTGCGCCGCCGCGGCCGTGGGCTCAATGAACTGACCGGCGGGGTTCTGCATGGCGACAACCGGGAGATGGTTCTCCGTCGCGTAGTTCAGCTCGACGTAGCCAATCGTTCCGTGCGTCTGCTTGACGATGTTGGTCACGCCCTCGCTGCCCTTGCCGCCCAATCCCACGGGCCACGCCACGGAAATGCCCTTGCCGATCTTGCTCGACCATTCCGGGCTCACCGTGGCCAGGTAGGTGGTGAAGATGTTCGTTGTCCCGCTGCCATCCGAGCGATGCGCCACCAGGATGGGCAGGTTGGGCAGCTTCACGCCGGCATTGGTTTTGGTGATGACGGGATCGCTCCAGTTCTTCACCGTCCCCAGGTAAATCCCGGCCAGCGCCGCACCGCTCAGCTTCAGCGGCTGTTTCAACTCGGGCAGGTTGTAGGTAATGCACACCGGGCCCGCCGCCTCGGGAACCTGAATGATCGGAGGCATGGTCTTGAGCTGATCGTCGCTCAGCGCCGCGTCGCTGGCGCCGAAGTCCACCGTGCCATTCTTCACCTGCTGAATGCCGCCACCGCTGCCGATCGACTGATAGTTGACCTGCAGGTTCTGGTGACTGCCGGTATAAGTCTTGATCCAGCTCGACATGAGCGGGGTCACAAACGTGCTGCCCGCGCCGGTCAGCGTCACGCTGGAAGATTCGGAGTTGCTGGAACCGCTGTGGCAGCCAGCCAGGGCGAGAGCCGCGATGGTGAGCACTGCGGCTTTGGGCAGCCAGTGCGAAGAGGTCTTCAAGAGAGACATAGTTTCCTTGGGGGCGGGATGCATCCCGCCGTCTGCAATGGGGATCGATTCCGCGCGGCGGCACGGCCAGCCTGTGTGCTTGCATGCATAGCTGCGTGCAGCCCTCGCCAGACTCGCTGCCTTCCGTTTACCACAGCTTGAGCATGCAACAAAACCCGCTCTCCATCCATGACAACTCGGTAACAGCTACGAACCTTAGCCATCCCCGTGGGCGCTCTCTAATCCTGTTACCAAACATTCATCACTGAGGGCGGTGGATGCGCCTCATACTGAGCCTGCCTTGATTCCAGGTGTGGATGAGCTCACGCGCAAAACAGCGCTGACGAAGCAGGGTTTCAGGCAACCCGCTCGAAGCCAGGCTCCGGGCGATTACAGTTTGCTTTACTCCAGAGGAGTTCACTTCTAATGTTCAAACAAGTCACTGGCGGCCTATTGCTCTGCGCGGGACTCGCCAGCGTTGGATTTGCGAAAGCGCCGAAACCGGCCAAAAAAGAAACCAAAACCGCCGCTTCCTCTTCCATTCAGGGCCAACTCAGCGGCAACCCCAGCGTGAACAACGCCGCTTCGCCGCTCGCGGTTCGTATCGGCGACACCACCTTTACGCCGGGCGGTTTCATGGATTTCACCTCCGTGTTTCGCACCACCAACGTGGGCAGCGGCATCGGAACCAACTTCGGCGGCATTCCCTTCACCAACTCCACCGCGGGAAACCTCAGCGAGCTGCGCTTTAGCGCGCAAAACTCTCGCCTCGCGCTCAAGGTGGACGGACACAAGGACGACTTCAACTTCACCGCCTACACCGAGGCAGACTTCCTCGGCGCCGGACCAGCCAACCTCGATGTGACTAGCAACGCCAATACCTTCCGCATGCGCCTGTACTGGCTACAGGTCAGCCGCGGCAACCTGCAGGTGCTGGCCGGTCAGAGCTGGAGCCTCATGACCCCGAACCGCACCGGGATTTCGCCGATGCCCGGCGACATCTTTTTCTCCCAGGATATGGACACCAATTACCAGGTGGGCCTCACCTGGGCGCGGCAGGCGCAGTTCCGTGTGGTCGACAAAATCAACCACAACTGGACAGCGGCGGTGTCGGTTGAAAATCCCCAACAGTACATCACCGGCTCGGTCGTGTTGCCCACCACCGGCAGCGGCCCCAGCCCCTACGCCAGCCAGTTCGATAACGGCAGCAATTCCGGTGCTCCCAACCTCACCCCTGACTTTATTGGCAAGCTTGCCTTTGACACCAAAGTGGGCGGCCATGCCTTCCACGTCGAAGGCGTTGGTTTAGGGCGCAGCTTCCGCGACTACAACCCCGGCACTGGCGTTAAAAACACCATCTGGGGCGGCGGTGTTTCCCTCAATGCCAACCTGGAGCTGGTGAAGAACTTTCACGCCATCCTCAATACCTACTACAGCGATGGCGGCGGCCGCTACATCTTCGGATTAGGCCCGGATGTGATCGTCAAAGCCGACGGCACTCTCTCCGCCGTGCACAGCAGCTCGGGCATCGCCGGCTTCGAGTGGGCCAAGGGCTCCAACATGATTTACGGCTATTACGGCGGCGCCTACTTCGCCCGCAACTACGGCTTCAGCGGCGCCACCCAGATTGGCTTCGGTGCACCGGCTTCCAATGCCGCCAACCGCGCTATCCAGGAAGGTACGTTCGGCATTAATCACACCTTCTGGAAATCGGATAACTACGGCGCCGTCATGATGATCACGCAGTACTCCTACGTGACCCGCTCATTGTGGGCCGGTAACCCCAGCAAAGCCAAGAGCAGCATGGCGTGGCTTGATATTCGCTACGTGCTGCCCTAATGCAGTGGACCAGGCGGCCCGTGCCGCCGTCTGCCCATGGTGTTTCCCAAGGCGCACAAGGCGGGCTTCCCGGCCCGCCTGTGCGCTTTTGTGCCCCTCGTATTCGCGCCCAGCATTCTTGCCCCGCCCCTTTTGTGACAGTTTGATGAATGCGCCACCGGAGTGCGTCCCGCCCCTCCCATTTCCTGCTCCGAACGGCGATAATTGAACCCTATGTCTGCCACCGCCTCCAGCCTGGTCCGCGTGGAGCAGGCCCATTGGGGGGATCGCGTCTATAGCTGGGCCCTGCGGCTGATTGCCGCGCTGGTTCCGCTGCTCATCGTTGCCATTGGCGTTGAGCTCTACCGCGGCTCACAGCCCTCACGCGTCGCCTTTGGCTGGCACTTCCTGAGCAGTTCGGCCTGGGACCCCGTTTTTGGCCACTTTGGCGCCTGGCCTTATATCTACGGAACGCTTTTGACGACGGTGCTGGCGCTTTTGATTGCCGCCCCCCTGGGCGTGGGCACGGCCCTCTTCCTGGCCGAGATGGCGCCGCTGTGGCTGCGCGCTCCCTTGGGCTACCTGATCGAGTTGCTGGCCGCCGTGCCGAGTGTGGTCTATGGCTTGTGGGGCATTTTTGTGCTCGCCCCCTGGCTGCAGAACAGCCTGGAACCATGGCTCACCGCGCATTTCGGCTTTCTGCCCTTTTTTCAGGGCGCCCCCTACGGCGTTGGCTTCCTGGCCGCGGGCTTGATCCTCGCAGTCATGACCGTTCCCTTTATCGTCGGCGTCGCGCGCGAGGTCATTGCCGCCGTTCCGGTCTCGCAGCGCGAAGCCGCCTACGCCCTCTCCGCCACTCATTGGGATGCCATTTGGGATGTTGTACTGCCTAGCGCCCGCTCCGGCATTCTCGGCGGCATCATGCTGGGTATGGGACGCGCGCTCGGTGAGACCATGGCGGTCACCATGGTCATCGGCAATCGCCCCACGGTGAGCGCGTCGTTGCTCGCCCCCGGCTACACCCTCTCCAGCGTGATCGCTAACGAGCTTACCGAGGCGATGACGCAGTTGCACCTCTCCGCCCTGCGCGAAATCGGCCTGGTGCTGTTTGGTATCACCCTCGTGGTGAACATCCTGGCGCGGCTGTTCGTGTGGCGCGTCACGCGCGGCATCGGTAAGGTGATCTGATGACTGGCGACCTCAACCGCAAAATCCGCAAGCTGCGCAACAACGTCATGCTCAGCCTGACCGGTGTGGCCACGCTGCTCGTTTTGCTGCCCCTCGCCCTCATCCTCTTCTACGTGGTGAAGGAAGGGGTCAGCGCCATCAGTCCCGGATTTTTTGTGCACCTGCCGGAACCCCCCGATGTGCCCGGCGGCGGCATGGCCAACGCCATTGTGGGCACCCTGGAGTTGCTGCTCGTCGCCGTCATCGTTGGCGTTCCCCTGGGTATAGCCGCGGGTATTTATGTCGCCGAGCATGGCGCGGAATTCCTCACCAAGTTGGTTCGCTTTTCCGCTGACGTGCTCAACGGCACCCCAACCATCGTGACCGGCTTGTTTATCTATGGGCTCGTGGTGCTGCCCATGCGCAAGTTCTCGACGCTCGCGGGCGGCCTGGCGCTGGCCATCATCCTGCTTCCCGTGGTGCTGCGCACGACCGATGAGGTCCTGCAAACGATCCCGCGCAGTTACCGCGAAGCCGCACTGGCTCTGGGAGCGACGCGCTTCCGCGTCCTCTGGGATGTGGTGCTGCGCGCGGCGCGCGCCGGCATCATGGGCGGCGTGCTGCTGGCCATCTCCCGTGTCGCCGGCGAGACCGCGCCACTGCTGTTCACCTCCTTCAATAACAGCTACTGGTCGATGTGGCTGGATCGCCCCGTCGCTTCTCTCACGGTGCAAATCTTCAACTACGCCATTGCGCCCTACGACCGTTGGCACGCGCAGGCCTGGGCGGGAGCGCTGACGCTGATCACCATGATCATCGTGATTAATCTCGGCGCGCGCGCCTGGCTGCGCTGGCGCACTGGCAGGCTGGCATGAGTTCCACTTTCCAGCCGTCAGCTCCGGAAAGCGCTGGCCTGCATGCGCTGCTTTACCGCCGCAGTTGGCCGCTGCTGGCGGGCACCGCACTCCTGGTGTGGGGCCTGCAGCTCGCCTTGCTGCATCTGGATCGCACCGGCCCTTCCCGTTATGCCGCCTGGCAGTTGGGGGTCGTCCTGCTGACCGCCGTGCTTGCCGCCGTCCTCTGGGAGCGCCATCGCAGTGCCTCCGCCGCTCACCAGCTCGGGTTGGAACAGCAACGCGTCGCCCACGACCTCATTGCTGGCGAGCCGCTTTCCCCCGGACAAAGTCCGGAGTACCTGCGCCCCCTGCTCAGCCTGTTAAGCCCAGCGTTTACCGACCTGCGCATTGAAACGGAGCGCACCGCGCGCCAGGCACGCCGCCTGGAACAGATTCTCGACAGCCTCGACGTCGCCGTCATCGCCATAGGCCGGGACCGCCGCGCCCTGTACGCCAACCTCGCCGCCGCCCGCGTCTTCCGCCTGGCCACCCCCCCACAACCCGGCGAACGGCTGGAACCGCTCGCCCGCCTTCCGCAACTGAGTGGCTGGTTCGAGGAAGTGCTCCGCACCCAGCACAGCGTTAGCGAGCGTATCGGCCTGGTGGACGAGCGCGTGCTGCAGGCCGAACTCAGCCCGCTCAGCGACGGACAGGGTCTGGTGCTGCTGGCCCGCGATGTGACCGGAACCGTGAATCTGGAAACCACGCGCCGCGATTTCATCGCCGCCGTCAGCCACGAACTGCGCACGCCCTTAACCTCGATTCGCGGCTACGCCGAAATCCTGCTGCAGGATGAAAGCGATCCCCAGCGCGCCCAGTTCCTGGGAACCATCATGGAAAACGCCCGCCGGCTGGGCAAGCTGGCGCAGGACCTGGTCACGCTTTCGTCCATTGAGACCGGCACCTACCCCTTTCATTTCCAGCCGTTGGCCGTTGGGTCACTCGTGGAAGGCGCCCAGCGGGTCCTGCAGCCATTAGCGGAAGAGCGTGGCGCCAGCCTCATTCGCGGCGTCATCGAACCGGCGGAGTTGCGTGCTGATCCCGACGCCTTGCACCGCGTCCTGCTCAACCTTATGGAAAACGCGCTGGTGCATGGCGGCGAGCATGTTGCCGTCACCGTCAGCGGAACCCGCCATGGCGGGGAGTACTGCCTGCGCGTGCAGGACACCGGGGTGGGCATCACTGTCGCCGACCAGAGCCGCATCTTCGAACGTTTTTATCGCGTCGATAAGAGCCATTCGCGCGCCGGCGGAGGGAGTGGCCTCGGTTTGGCGCTGGTCAAACACATCGTGCGCGAGCATGGCGGCCGTATCGAGGTCCAAAGTAAACTGGGAACCGGCAGCACCTTTCAAGTCTGGCTGCCACTGGCGGAACTCCCGCCTGCGCTTGCGGGAGATTCAGGTCCAGCGAATACCTAGAAGCCGCCGCCCAGTTAAGAGAGTTGGATGACTATGTTGGAATTGCGATTGCCGAAGAAGACGCCGCCCGGAGCCGAGCAGGCCGACCCGCCTGGTACGGCCGCTGAGCTCGATCCATCCCTGGCCGCGCCGGCGGAGGATGCCCCACCCGCGCGCGAGGTGGTGCGGGCACACGGCATCAACTTCTTCTACGGTCAGCATCAGGTGCTCTTCAACGTCGAGGTCACCGCCTATGAACGCGAAATTCTCGCGCTGATTGGTCCCTCCGGCTGTGGCAAGAGCACCTTTCTGCGGACCTTGAACCGCATGAACGACACCATCCCCGGCGCCCGTCTGGAGGGCGAGGTGCTCATCACCGGACAAAACATTTACGCGCCCGGCACTGATGTGATCGGGCTGCGCCGCCGCGTCGGCATGATCTTTCAACGCTCCAATCCCTTCCCCTTCTCCATTGCCGAAAATGTTGCTTACGGCTTGAAGGTGAATGGCTTGGCGAAAAAGAAAGGGGAACAGGCTGACGTGGTCGAGCGCTGCCTGCGCGCCACGGGCCTGTGGGACGAGGTCAAAGATCGCCTCAACAAGCCGGCCCTGGCCCTTTCCGGAGGTCAGCAGCAGCGCCTGTGTATTGCGCGCGCGCTGGCCATCGAGCCGGAAATCCTGCTTATGGACGAGCCCGCCTCGGCCCTGGATCCCATCGCCACCGGGCGCATTGAAGAATTAGCCCTGGAACTGAAAGAAAAGTACACCATCGTCATCGTCACCCATAACCTGCAGCAGGCCGCCCGCATCAGCGATCGCACCAGCTTCTTTCTTATGGGGCGACTGGTCGAGAGCGGCCGCACTCAGGCGATGTTCACCAACCCGCAGCGCAAGGAAACAGAGGATTACATCACCGGCCGCTTCGGTTAAGGCGCGGCATGGCGAAAGAGCGGAACAATGCGCAAACATTTCGTCGAAGAGTTAGAGGATCTCAAACAGCGCGTCATGTACATGGGCGGCATGGTCGAAACCGCCGTCCATCGCTCCGTGCACGCGCTCATTGACCGCGACCAGAGCCTGGCCGACAGTGTCATCCGCGAAATCGAGCCGGAGATCAACGCCCTGGAACTGCAACTCGACCAGGACTGCCTGCGCCTGCTGGCCTTGCAGCAGCCCATGGCCGTGGACCTGCGCTTCCTCGCCGCCGTGCTCCGCATTACCAATGACCTGGAGCGCATTGGCGATCTGGCGGTCAACATCGCGCAGGCGGTCGGCCGCCTGCTGGCCAACCCCACGCCGCGCCCGCTGGTGGACTTTCCCCTCATGGCCGAGCGCACTAAGTGGATGGTGCGCGCCGCCCTGGACGCGTTGTTCCGCCGCGACGTGGCCCTCGCCCGCCAGGTGCTGATTACCGATGACGAGGTCGATGCTCTGCGCGACCAGATCTTCCGCGACATCATCCAGCACATGATCCAGGCCCCCGACACCGTCGAGCGCGGCTTGAGCCAGATCTTCGTGGCGCGCAACCTGGAGCGCATTGCCGATCATGCTACCAACGTTGCCGAAGACGTCATCTTCTGGGTCGAAGGCGTCGACGTGCGCCACCATACCCACGACCATGCCGGGCAGAGCTGAGCGACAAAGTAAAAAGTATGGACAAGCCGCGAATTCTGGTTGTGGAAGATGATGAAGATGTTGCCCGCCTGTTGCAACTTCAGTTGCAGCGCGACGGCTACGAGGTCGCCCTCAACACCACCGGCGCCGGCTTTCTGCAGCAGGCGGGTGAGTTTGGGCCAGCCCTGGTGATCCTCGATCTTATGCTGCCCGGCACCAGCGGCCTGGAACTGCTGCAGCAGTTGCGCCGCGAGCCGCGTTTTGCCCAGCTTCCCGTCATCGTTCTGACCGCCATGGGCGATGAAGCCGCGCGCGTGCGCGGCCTCGATCTGGGCGCCGACGATTACGTAACCAAGCCGTTTGGCGCCCGCGAGCTGGTGGCGCGCGTGCGCGCCCGCCTCAGAACCAGCGCCTCCGCCGCCCCGGAAATCCTGGAGATCAACGGCCTCGCGCTCGACCTGCGCGCCCGCACCGCCCAGCTTTACGGTAATCCGCTGGAATTGAGCGACACGGAATTCCGCATGCTGGCCTTTTTGATGAAGAACCCCGGCAAGGCCTTTACCCGCCGCGAAATCCTCGACGCCGTCTGGTCCCCGCAGCACTTCATCACCGAGCGCACCGTGGACGTCTACATGCTGCGCCTGCGCGGTAAACTCAACGACGATTCCGAAAACCCCCGCTTCCTCGCCGCCGTCCGCCGCGTCGGCTACCGCTTCGAACCCAGCGGCAAAGCCGCCCCGGCGTAACGCCTGCCGAAATGAAAAAAGTGAAACCTCGCGCCGAAGAAAAGCATTCCGATCAATCCCCGCGCGGCTAACGGAGGTGCTCGCGGCAATGGCGCACTAGGCCTTCGAGAAAGTCCTCGTCGCTTGCGGGCAGCTCCTCCCTGGTCAAGCCGCACTTGGTGGCGAAGTGATTAACCAGGCTGTGAGCAGTCCGGTCCCGTACCGTGGCCTCTAACTGCATGCGCCGTTGCAGAAATGTCTCCAGCAACTGCACGTCCTGCCGCGTCAGAGAGGAAAACTTGCTGGCATCCTGCATCTCGGGCGGTTGCATGCGGGAATTGAAATGGAGCGTTGATTCGATCCCGCATGTGTCGTGGACGACCACGGTTCCTGCCGCGAAATCCCCGAGCCGCCTGCTCCGGGAATTGCAGAACATCACCGTTATGCCCAGCCCGTAAAATGCGGGCAGGTAATCGACAATGCGCAGCATGTTTCGAATGAACACCTCAAATGCTGTGACTCGACGTCCGGTCTCATGAAGCACCCGGATACCGGCTTGGCGCTTCCCCGGGGTTTGGCCGTTCCAAATGATTTCAAACATGCTGAAGTACCCAAACTCCAGCAAAAAAATCGCGAAAAAGGCCGCTGCGATCACCCACAGATGAGAAGACGACGGAAACACACCCCCAATCGCCACCCCTATGCCCACTGCGATCAGTAGAAGCGCAATGAAGATGACATCAATTGCATAAGCCATAAAGCGGCTGCCAATGCCGGCCAGCTCGTAATCCAGTGCAATGAGTTCCGGAGTTTCGATGCTAAGCTGGTCGCCGGTGGTCATTTGAGTCACGGGTATGATCTCCAATACATGGATCGAACGGCGTAAGCCGGAATGGGAGCGGCTGCAGGGCCTGCTGACGCGCTGCGGCCAGGTAGGCACACAAGCCCTAACCCGGCAGGAGCTCCGCGATTTGGGCCTGCTATACCGCCAGGTTGCCGCCGACCTGTCCGTGACACGGCGCGACCCCAGCGCGACCCAATACTCCCGCTATCTGAACCAACTTCTTGGCCGCGCCCACAATACCATTTACTCGGGCAAAAAAACCAGCCTGCGGCAGATTCCGGACTTTTTGGCCAGGAGCTGGCCAGTTATGGTGTGGCGACTGCGCGGCTACGTCCTGGTCGCGGCTGGCGTCTTTCTGCTGTTCGGTATCGCCGGCGCGCTTGTGACGCTGCAGAATCCAGATTTCGCATTGCAGGTGCTGGGGCCACGTATGGTGCGAACCATTCAAGAGCACAAAATGTGGACCACCTCCATCGTCAGCGTCAAACCTTTGGCGGCGAGCAGCATCGCAACAAATAACCTGACTGTGACCTTCAGTACCTTTGCAATGGGAGTCACGGCCGGCCTGGGGACTCTCTATCTGCTGGCCTTTAATGGCCTGCTCATGGGTGTAGTGGGAACAGCGTGTGCGCTCCACGGCCTATCGCTTTCGCTGTGGAGTTTCGTGGCCGGGCACGGCAGCCTGGAGATCCCTGCGATTCTGTTCTCCGGTGGGGCCGGCTTACGGCTCGCCACAGGAATCCTGTTTCCGGGCAGGCTGCGGCGCTCCGATGCCCTGAAACTCGCAGCTCGCGAGGCGATCCAATTGGAACTGGGGTGCATTCCCCTACTGCTCGTGGCGGGAACAGTAGAAGGATTTTTTTCCCCCAGCCCGGCGCCGCCCTGGGAGAAGTTCGCCCTGGGTATGCTGCTCTTCAGTTTCTTGCTGACCTGGATCACTCTTGGCTCTAAAGCAGCTCGCGCCGCTTCGTTGCAAGGTACTGATTGAGCACGGTTGCGGCCATCCCCGGCGCATCCACCTCAAAAACGTTCACGCCGCGATCACGCATTTGGGCCATTAGTAGCTGGCGGCGATGCAGTGCGTCGGTGGCGGCGGCATAGCGGAAGAACGATTCACTGTCGCATGGCGGAGCCGCCACTACTGAGCCGAGGTCGGGCTGTCCCATCACCGCCAACAGCACTACATGGCGGCGCGCTGCCCGTATCGCGGCCCGGCAAGTGTCGGGCATAATCGCCACATCCACTAGGTCCGTCAGCCAAACGATCACGGCACGGCTCTTTTGCAGAGACAGCAGCTGCGCTGCGGCCTGCATTGCGTCGGCTTCCCCGGGCTCCTGGCGGATGCAGGCCAATTGCTCCTGAAGCGCGATTTGGTGATTGGCCCCGGCGCGCGGCAGCAGCCGGCGTTGCACCCCAGCTCCAAAGGCGAGAAGCCCAAGTTGATCGCCCGCCGCCTCAGTGGCCTGCCCCAGAACCAGTGCGGATTCCACAGCGTAATCCAGCTTGGTCCTTTCTCCCGTGCGCGCCTGCATCAGCCTCCCACAATCAATGAGGCACCAGACAGTTTGGCTTCGCTCCACTTGTCGAATAGTCGCCACCGCCTTGCCTCGCCGTGCGGTTGCCGTCCAACAAATCGTGCGGAGTTCGTCGCCGGTTTGAAAATCTCTCAAAGACTCGAACTCGCGGCCTTGCCCACGTTGCCGGGTAATCCGAAGCTGCCGTTGAAAAATCCGGCTGCGCAGAAGCGCCAGCCGGTGTTGCAGCGCCTGCGGAAGCGCAGGGTACACCCGAACCCCATGGGTTATAGGAAATCGGGCCACCCGGCTCGCCAGCCGGAGCGGACTCTGATAGCGCAGATAAATCGCACCCAGACGATAATCGCCACGGTTGGCAGGTCGAAAAGTGTACTCAATTTCCGGCGCCAGCCGGGTCAGCTGGCAGCGTAGCTCCGGAAGTTCCGGACTCAATGCGAGCGGCAAATCGTCCTGGAGCAAACCCCCCAGCGTAAAGGGCGGAGGAGTCAGCAGACGCAATCTTACCGTTGCCGGTTGTGTTTGCCGCAATGGAGCGGCAAAGCTGCGTTCCATCTCGAGAGCTTTGGGATGTGGAATGCTGCGCAGGTCGACGACAAAAATGAGCAGCAGAAAAATGTCCCATCCTGCTAGGGCGTAGAGGAATCGTAAACTCACAAACGCCAGCAGCGCCGGAGCGATTCCTGCCGCAAGTAACAGCACCAGCCGCTCACCAATCCCAAAACTCAACCTGGAGGCGGGCTCGCCCGCGGCGGAGGCAGGGGGAGGCGTCTGTCCGCTGGGATTCGCCCTGTGTTCACCCAACCACAAGTCTTGGGCACCAGTCGCCATTAGCGAGGAACCTCAACGGAGCGGGTGACTTGCTCCAACACCGATTCCGGAGTTGTTCCTTCCAGCTCAGCTTCGGGCTTGAGCACAATGCGGTGACCCAGCACGGGAAGCGCGGCGGCCTTGATATCATCGGGAACTACGAAATCCCGCTCTTCAAATGTGGCAAACGCTTTGGCTACCTTGAGCAATGCGATACCAGCTCGAGGGCTCGCGCCCAGCTCAATCGTCGGCCATTCGCGGGTCTTTCGCGTCAGTTTCGCAACGTATTCCAGCAGACGGGGTTCCACCTGCACTTTGGCGACATCGCCGCGCGCCTGTGCCAGGCTGTCCGCCGGCAACCGCTCCAGCTGCTTCAGGGGGCTGGCTTCCGAACCTTCCTGGTGCAAACGGAGAATCTCAACTTCGCTGGGAAGATCGGGATAATCAACTTTGATCCGCAAAAGGAACCGGTCAAGCTGGGCCTCCGGTAAAGGATACGTTCCTTCAAATTCAACTGGGTTTTGCGTGGCAAACACCGTGAAGGCGGGAGAGAGCGGGTGGCTGATTCCGTCCATGGACACCTGTCGCTCTTCCATCGCCTCCAAAAGCGCCGCCTGCGTGCGAGGAGGCATGCGGTTGATCTCATCGGCCAGCAGCAGATCGGTAAAGATCGCGCCCTTGTGTACGTGAAACGAACCGGTGGCCGCG
Source organism: Acidobacteriota bacterium (assembly GCA_027459505.1). Lineage (GTDB taxonomy): Bacteria > Acidobacteriota > Terriglobia > Terriglobales > SCQP01 > DAIDIE01. Next base: position 42,583 of record DAIDIE010000040.1, on the reverse strand, counting down.
TCAAAGATGTTGGTACCGAGAATATCGGACGGAAGCAGATCGGAACTGCCTTGGATCCGCCTGAAGTCGGTCGACAGTACCTCGGCGACCGCTTTAACCGTGAGCGTTTTTGCCAATCCCGGTACACCTTCAATCAGGGCGTGCCCATTACATAGCAACGTCGCCAATGTCTCGGAGATTAGCCTCTCCTGCCCAATGACTACTTTGTTGAGCTCTTGCCGGATGTGGCGGACGATATCAGTGATGAGCTGCATCCGAGTCTTCCTTTCGCTTGAATCCGAGCTGAATCTGCAAACGATGCAGCTCGTTCAGGATGGTGTTCGCCTGCCGATTGTCCAGGCGGGGATTGGCCGCGGCTGCCTCGACCCTTTCCAGTAACCCTTGCAGTTCCCGGGCGGAGCGGTTGGGCAACAGTGGCCTTATAGCCGCGGCGAGCTCCTGCACGCTACTGCCGGGCCGCATGCCAAGGCGCCGCTGCAGGCTGGCGCGAAAATCTTCATAAACGATCGCCAGGGCCGTGTTGGAGGCGCGCGCCTTGGCAAACAAAGCCGCCATTGAGTCGATAAACTCCAGAGAGTTATGCCGATCCTGTGCTTGCAGCGGCCGCACAGCGCCGAAGTGACGCGACCAGGTGAAGCAGACCAGAACTGCAAGCAACCCCAACTGCAGCAGCACCCACTTGAAAGATGAATTGGCGGTGGCCGACCACACTCCCTGCGGAGGAGTATGAAAGTATTCATCCCAAAGCACTTGCCTGGACTTATTTCCGACGGAGTTCAACAGAAGCTCCGCATTATCAGCCCTGCTGATAGCACTGTTCGTCAGCGGGACGGCAGAGGCCCACCAGACCACCGTGCCCCGTCCGTAACGGAATTCCTTGATGGGGTACAGCCCCCCCCCTCTGAACGGCGTGCCGTCGTCAGCCGTGAAAGACATTGTGGCGGACAGCAGAATTGAACGCACACCTCGCGTCAGAGGCGAAACCCGAACCGGATGGTAGCGCTTCCAGGCAAACTGAATTGCCGGAAGGATGGGCTGCTGCCGTTCAAATGCCAGCGAAAACATCGGCCCTGTCGCGACGACCCTTCCGCCGCGAGCCACAAATTCGCGCAACCTGCTCAAGTCCTGCGGATGGATCACCTCGGGATCGGCTACCACCAGAACCACTCCAGTCGCAGCGCTTGGAAGTTGACTGGGGGGCTCTGTCCAGCGTCGCACTGGGTACCCCAGCCTTCTCAGTAGGAGATAGGCCGCTCTGGCGCCGGATGAACTGTTGCTATGGGAAGACGGGATGCCGCCGTATCCATTGCCTAAAAACGAAATCAGGATCAACGCAGCAAGAACCGCGCATAGCAGCCCGCCCAGGACGATAAACAACTTACGGTCGGATGGGTCAACGCTCAGCGACATCCCAGTTGCTCCAGATCGCGAAGCATTGCCTGAAACTCCCCGGGTTGGGGGCTCCGGAACCCATACCAGCTTCGCTCAAAGGTGCGCGTCAACGTCACCAGCGCCGGACGGGCCGCGTTGCCTTGAGGCAAAAGCTTCAGGTATTCGCGCGGGGTACGCGCGCGATCAGCACGCCAGGTCCCCCGCGCTTCCAAGCTTGAAATGGCTGCCCAGTAGGCGAGCCGGACCGCCTCGCGCAAACGGCCCTCATCGGCTGCCGCCCGCGCCTCTTGGAGCCAAACCTCCCAGGGCTGGGCCGAGGGGGCGGCAGAACCCGCAGTGATGGCGATCTCCGGTTCGAAGCTATGGCGAAAGTGGTTCAGAAACCAGAAAAACGCCGCCAGCAACAATAGGATCACCAGCCCAATAACCAAAGCCGTTCCAAAATGAATTTCTCCCATTCCTAGCCGCCGGAGCATATCAAAGATGGCCTGCTGAAAAATCAGCGAGAAATCTTCACCCCGCACGTGGCGGAATTCCCTTTGCGACAAGATGCTGTGAATCGCCGGCTTGACGCCTTGCCGCGGCGGAGCCTCACATGCTTTGGCCGCCGCAATCCAGCGATCCAGGCGGCTGGAGACTTCTCCCCAATGCTGCCGCCTTAACTCCGGGGTCCGTGCCCCGGCTGCCGCCTCAAGACCTTTGCGAAGCGGTTCCGCAGAAACGTAGATATCCGATGTTCCTGTGGCAACGTCCCAACCTTTTGGCAAGACAGCGGCGGGGGGTGGCGTGCCCGTGTCCTGGGCGGCAAGGAGGGCCGTCTGCACCTGCCGCAGTTGCCGTACATAGGCCGGGATTGAGATGGGGGCGGGAGAAGCGGCGGCGCCCGCTAGCAGCGCCGCCCACAGCAGACAAACACGCATAGTCGCAGGTTTAGTTTCCGGCCATCCCAGCCGCGCTCGCCTGGCCAGCCGGTGCCTGGCCCAGAATGCGCAACATCTGGTCAATATCAAAGGCCTCTTTTCGAACACGTTGATCATAGTAGAGCAGCGTCAGAGCAATCGACGCAAAGGGAAAACACAAAGCGTTGGCAATCGTTTGCAGCAACTGGGCTACGATTTGCTTGCCAAGGGTCGGCACCGTGCCCCCGCCGTGCGCAATGAACCCTGCAAAAGTCAACCCCCAGGACAGCAACAACGAGACGGCGACGACCAAAATCATTAGTAGGAGGTAGACCAGCAGCACCCTTCCCTTGGCCCCTTCAGTAAGCTTCCCGCTTCGCCGTATCCCATCGCCGCCGTGAATGTCTTCCAGCACCGCCGCGGGGACTGCGAGAGCATACTTCGCAATGAAGTAAAACATCGGAATAATGAACAGAATCCCGCCCAGCACGATCCACAGGCCATATTGGAAGGAAGCAGAGATAGTCTGGCCGACCCTGCCGCGCATCCGGGAGAAACAGGAGCTCACTGTCGGCTTCTCCCCGAGGTAAGCATCTGAGACGGCAAATGTCGAAGCCCCAGTGGCCACAGCATTCAAGATCATCGTGAGAACCAACACCACCAACCCCCCTGCCAAGCCGACGACGAGCACAAACGGCCCTGGGATCGAAGCAACTGTGGATACTGATCCTGCACTCAAATTGAGCGCCCAAAACGGCACTCGAACTAGTAACAGCAGCAAGTTCGGCAATGCCGCGATTGCCATAAAAACAAGGAAATGCCGGCGGTAGAGCTGGAATGTTCGATCCAGCAATTGGCCGGCCGACAAGGGACGAAGTGGTTCAGGCATAGCAATCTCCCCCCGTTCAGTCTGAGTCGAAGCGCCGCACCTAGGTCGGACCAGGCTGGGCATAACCGTCCGGATCCGCTTCAGGCCGCGCCGATATCTGGCGTCTTGCGCGTGCGTTCCGGTTTATAACACAAAAGTGACTGCCTAAGCTATTTATTTTTAAGCTTTTGCGGGAAACGCCACAGTCGCGCCGGGCGGCCTCGGATCGCGCCCCCCTCCCCTTAGGCGTCCGTGGGCGCCCACGCGGGCGGCCCGCCCGCTTCCTTCGCAGCCCCTGCTCGCGCGCGTGCTATCATTAGATCAGTAATGATATGCCCACTGTGGTGACCATCAATCGCCCCGACGTAGTGCAGCTGATTGAGACCGCGGCCCAGAAGCTGACCAACGGCAACAAGACCGAGTTGATCGCCAAAGCGGTGCGCAGCCTGCTCGACAGCCAAGCCCGCGGCGGCCCGCTCTTCGGCGCTCATGCCGGATCGGTTCAAACCGCACGGGGAGTCGATCTGACCGCGCCCTCCTTCAGCGATATGCCGGACGCGCAAACCGGCCGCGAGCTCCTGCGGTGAACTCGGCCTTGCTGCTGGACACGCACATCGTGCTCTGGCTCGATAGCGGTGACCGCCGCCTGCGGAGCTCCACGCGTAAACTCCTGGAAGACTTCTGGCGGGATGGTGGAACCCTCCTGGTGGGAACCATCACTGCCTGGGAAATCGCGCTCCTGCTGGACCAGGCGCATATCGAACTCGACCTCGCTCCAGATCAGTGGTTGCAGCGGTTTCTCGACCGGCCGGGGATGGAGATGATCCCCCTGAGTTTACAGGCGGCGGCACGATCCTATCAGCTTGCTGGATTTGAAGGGCGGGACCCGGCTGATCGCCTGCTGGTCTCGACCGCCATTGAACTCCGCTGTCCGCTGGTCACCTACGATCAGCGGATCGCCCGTTTTGCCGGCCGTTACGGTAAGCAACACGGCTTCCGTGTTGTCAGTTGAGCGGCGCGCACCCCCGGCGCGCGCCAGCCACCCGGGCTAGTAAAGCCCGGCGACACTCCGTGAGCTTCGGCCGGGGCCCCCAAGCCGCGCCGCGCGGCTTGGGGTGGGGCCGGACACCGAAGCGGGTGGAATAAAAGCGGCCGCGCTGCCTCACGCGTTCAGAATCCGCATCGCCTTGGGATCCCAGTGCATAATTTCCCCGCGGGAATAGCTCAGGTTGTTGAGCAGCGCCGCACCAGCGGCGCGGTAGCCGAATTCGGGATCCTCGGTTACCGGCGTACGGCTGCGTACGCCATGGAAAAACGTCAGCAGGTGGTCGTAGGTGTCGTCGTATCCCGGAGGCGCGGCGTAGGTCTCCTCCACCGCGGCCGGCATGCCAGTGGGATGTTGCCGCGGATACTTGGCGTGGTACTCCTTCAAAAACTCCGCCTGGATCGCTTTGGGGAACGTGTTGATGGTATAACCCGGCGCCTTCGGCCGCGGAACCCGCCGCACCGTCACCCCGTCCCAGCCAATCGTCAGCGTCCCCTCTGATCCGGTGAAGATCAGCCCTTCGCTTTCCTCGCCGCCATCGACGAAGTTCACCCGCAGGCTGAGATCAAAACCTTCTGGATAGGACGCCAGCCCCAGGAGCACGTCCGGCACGTCCCGGCCATCTTTCCAGAACCGCAAGCCGCCCGTGGCCATCACCTTGGTGGGGCCCAGAGAATTCGTGACGAAGTGGGTGCCGCTGAACAGATGCACGAACAGATCGCCGGCCACCCCGCTGCCGTAAGCCTGCCAGCAGCGCCAGCGGAAGAAATGATCGGCATTGAACGGGATCTTCGGGGCCGTGCCCAGAAAGCGCGGCCAATCAATGGTCCGCGGTGAAGCGTCCGGCGCGATGCTGTATTCCCAGGCTCCAATTGCGGAATTGCGGTCCCACCATGCGGTCACCATGTTGAGCTTGCCAATCGCGCCCGACTGCAGCAGCTCTTTCGCCTTTTTGTAAATCACCGAGCTGACGCGTTGGCTTCCAACCTGCAGAATGCGTTTGGTCTCCGCCGCGGTGCGGATGATTGCTGGCCCATCGGAGTATTCGTGAATCATCGGCTTTTCCAGGTAGACGTCCTTGCCGGCGCGCATGGCGTCCACCGCCGCCTGCTTGTGCCAGTGATCCGGGGTGGCGATGATCACCGCGTCAATGTCCTGGCGGGCCAGAATCTCCTCGTAATGCGGGGTGGTAAAAAGTTGCCGCCCCCAGAGTTCCTGGCTGTGTTCCCGGCGGCCGGAGTAGCAGTCCGACACCGCTACCAGCTTCACGCCCGGTACCTGCACGGCGTCGCCCGTAACGTCCATCCCCCGGCCCCCAGCGCCAATCAGTGCGATCTGGATGTGATCGTTGGCGGCGACAGGGCGGGTGGGTTCGGATTCAAGATGAGAGGTGAGCAGCAGGCCGCCAGTGGCGGCCGATCCGGATTTGATGAAGTCGCGGCGGTTCATGGGCGTGGCTCCCGGAACGGATTTCCAATGATGGAGGAATGGTACTCCGGATGAGGAACCTGGGGAAGCGCGCCCAGCCCCCCTCGCGTGCGATAATGGCAACATCCTTCTCTGCGCCTGGACCCCATGGAATACCGTTATTTGCCCAAAATCGACTCCCCCGATGACCTCAAACGCATCTCCCGGGAGGAGTTGCCGGCGGTTGCCGCCGAATTGCGAGATTACATGATCACCACGGTCAGCAAAGTGGGTGGTCATCTGGGGTCGAGCCTGGGTACGGTCGAGCTCACGCTCGCCCTGCATTACCTCTTTAATGCGCCCAAAGACAAGATCGTTTGGGACGTGGGACATCAGGCCTACGGCCACAAGATCCTCACCGGACGCCGCGACCGCTTTCCCACCCTGCGCCAGTACGAGGGCATCAGCGGCTTTCCGGTACGCGAGGAAAGCGTCTACGACGCCTTTAATGTCGCCCATGCCTGCACCTCGATTTCCGCCGCTCTGGGCATGTGCGTGGCCCGTGATTTGGCCGGCGAAGACAACCACGTCATCGCCGTCATTGGCGACGCCGGTCTCACCGGTGGCATCGCCCTCGAGGGCCTCAACCACAGCGGCCATCTCAAGCGCAAACTGCTGGTCATCCTCAACGACAACGAGATGTCCATCTCGCCCAACGTGGGCGCGATCGCCGGTTATCTCAACCGCATCGTCCACGGTCAAGCCTATATGCGGGTAAAGGATGAGATCGAGCAACTGGTGTCTTCCGTGCCGCGCGTCGGCAAGCGTTTGCTGAAGCTCACCCACAACCTGGTCGACGCCGCCAAAACGCTCATCATTCCCGGCCTGGTCTTCGAAGAGCTCGGCTACGAGTACATTGGTCCCATCAACGGACATAGCCTCCCGGCCCTGCTGGAGACCCTGGAAAAGGTCAAGAAAATCGATGGTCCAGTCCTGCTGCACGTCGTCACCCAGAAGGGCAAGGGCTATCCCATGGCCGAGCAGTTGCCGGTGAAGTATCACGGCGTCACCGCCTTCGATATATCCACCGGAGCGTTCCACAAGGCGCCCGCCGCCGCGCCCAGCTACACCTCGGTCTTCGGCACTGCCATGTGCGAATTGGCCGAGCAGGATAGCCGCGTCGTGGGCATTACCGCCGCTATGCCCGAAGGCACGGGACTGGATAAGTTCGCGCAGAAGTTCCCCACCCGCTTTTTCGACGTGGGCATTGCCGAACAACACGCCATCACCTTCGCGGCCGGCTTGGCCTGCGAGGGGGTTCGACCCGTTGCGGCCATTTACTCGACCTTTCTGCAGCGCGCCTATGACCAGATTCTGCACGACGTTTGTCTGATGAATCTGCCGGTCACTTTCGCGCTGGACCGCGGCGGCATTGTCGGCGCCGACGGGCCGACGCATCATGGCCTCTACGATCTGGCCTACCTCAGCGCCGCTCCCAACATGACGGTCATGGCCCCCAAGGACGAAGCCGAGCTGCGCAACATGCTCTACACCTCGGTCAACCTGGGGACTCCCGCCGCCGTGCGTTATCCGCGCGGCAATGGTATCGGCGTCGAGCTCTCCCGGGAGTTCCAGAAGTTGGAGATTGGCCGCGCCGAAATTCTGCGGGAAGGTGGCGACGGCGCCGTCCTCGCCCTGGGCAGCATGGTCTATCCTTGCCTGGAGGCGGCGCAGCGCTTGGCCCAGGAGGGCCTGCAACTCACCGTCATCAATGCCCGCTTTCTCAAACCCCTCGATGAAGAGTTGATTTCCTGCCTGGCAGCGGAAAAACCCTTCCTCGTGACCGCGGAGGAGGGCACGCTCGCGGGTGGATTTGGCGCCTTGGTCGCCGCTCTCGTACAGGACCGCCGTATTCCCGTCTCGCTGTTGCGTATCGGTGTTCCCGACCGCATCATTCCCCACGGCAGTCCGCAACTGCTGCACGCCAAGTACGGGCTGGATACCGACGGCATCTGCCAAAAAATTCGCAATTTTGTAAATACCCGGCGTAGCGCCGTCCACGCCTTCTAAGCGGACCGTCTGCACCCGCGAGGCGCCTCTCCCAACGGGGCGCCTCCCTTATCCTGTTTGCATGTCCCTCAAGCCATCCGCCGCTCCGCCGGAAACTTCAACTGGCGATCTGGATGCGCGCCACCTCTGGCATCCCTACACACAAATGCGGCTGGCGCCTGCTCCGGTTCCGATCGCCTATGGCGAAGGAGCTTGGCTCGTCGCTGAAAGCGGAAAGCGCTACCTGGACGCCATCTCCTCCTGGTGGGTGACCCTGCATGGTCACGCCCATCCTCATATCGCCGCCGCCATTGCCCAACAAGCCGGCACGCTGGAACAGGTGATCTTTGCCGGCTTCACCCATCGCCCCGCGGCGCAACTCGCCGGCAAACTGGCCGCCCTTCTGCCCGCCGGATTGAACCGCGTCTTCTACTCCGATAACGGCTCGACCGCCGTGGAAGTCTCGCTGAAAATGGCGGTGCAGTACTGGGCCAACCAGGACCGTCCACAACGCCACCGCATCGTTGCCCTGCGTGACGCCTACCACGGGGATACGGTCGCCACCATGTCAGTGAGCGAGCCTTCTTATTTCACGGAGAAGTTTCAGCCGCTGATGTTTCCCGTCCAGCGAGCCCGCACGGCGCCCTGCGCCTGCTGCGGCGCACACGCAAACGACTGTGACAGCCTGGAGGCGATCCTGCAACGCTCGGGCGAAGAGGTGGCCGCCGTCATTGTCGAACCGCTCCTGCAGGGTGCGGGCGGCATGAAGGTGCACCCCGCCACCTTCCTGCGCGATGTGCGCCGGCTCTGTGATCGCTACGGCGCCCTCATGATCGCCGATGAAGTGCTCACCGGTTTTGGACGCACTGGCATTGAGCGGCAGGGTGTCCCCACCCGCGGTGACGCCCCCAACCCTCCGCTCTTTGCCTGCGAAGCCAGCGGTATTGTCCCCGACATCATCTGCCTGTCCAAAGGACTGACCGGCGGCTTTCTTCCCATGGCGGCTACCGCCTGCACCGCGCGTGTCTTCCAGGCCTTTTACAGCGAAAACCGGCGCGACACCTTCTTTCATGGCCACTCCTACACCGCCAACCCGCTGGGCTGTGCGGCCGCGTTGGCCAGTTTGGAAGTGTTTGAGCGTGAGCCGGTTTTCGAACGCATTGCGCGGATCACGCAGATCCACAGCGAGCGGCTGGAAGCCATTCGCAAGCGTTTTGCCGATCGCGTTCTGGAAACCCGGCAAGCCGGAACCGTGGGAATACTGGAATTGCGCGACGAGAGTGGCGGGTATTTGGCCGCAGTGGGGCCGAAATTGCAGAATTACTTTTTGGAAAACGGGGTGCTGCTCCGGCCACTGGGGTCAATCATTTACTGCCTGCCACCCTACTGCATTAGTGAAGACGAGTTGAACCAGGTCTGGGACCTGGTGGAACGATCGCTGCAACTGGCCTGACGCGGGCGCGGCTGCAATCGATCCCGCTAGTTCTCCCCACTTGCCGCCCGCGCCACCTCGCCTACTTCAACAGCTTCGGGGGCGCCGTTCACGCCCTCTTTCAGCTCCTTGCTGGGCTTGAAAAACGGAATGCGGCGCGCTGGCACGTCCACCTTCTCGCCGGTCTTGGGATTGCGTCCGGTGCGGGCCTTGCGTTGCCGCGTCCGGAAGCTGCCAAAGCCCCGGATCTCAATTTTGTCGCCGGCGCGCAACGATTCGACAATGCTGTCGAAGATGGTATCGACAATCACCTCGCTGTCTTTGCGGCTCATTTCGACGCTGCGGGAGATTTCGTCGATCAGGTCGGCTTTGGTCATTGCGTTCCCATCCTCGGTTTAGCCAGCCGCAGCGCTAAGTCCCTACGGCAGAAGCAGATAGCGCCACTTTAGCGCAGCCGGGGAGGGTAGGACAAGAGGTTTAATTTGAAATGCTTGACCACTGGTCCCCACAATGCGGCGACGGTCTCCCTCAGCGCGCCGCCTTCTTGGCACGTGGCCGCGACTCGCACCCTTCGTTCTGAACTTCGGGCTCCGATTCGGGACTTGAATAGACGCGAATCGCCGCCTCAATCCGGTTTTCCAGCGAACGTGCCACCCATTCCGGATTCCGTTCGGGAGCGTCTAAGAATACCCTGAACCTGTCATGTTTTTTGGATTCGCTCATCCTTGCTCTCCTCTTTCCCACTCTTGGTAAGCATCTCTTCGAATGTCCTGGCCGTCTCGAATTCCCGCTGAATGTAAGAGGACGGCAACATGCTCAGGCGCGGGGCACTCTTGCTTTCTTCCCAATCCACCAGCGCCCCTTCTCGCTCTCTCTCGATCGGAGTGCCGGAGCCGAGCCTCATTGAAAACAGATCAATGTACCTTCTCGGTCCGATGCCAATGAACGGCACAAACGGCACTGCGGGGCCACAAAGCACCTCTGCACGATCCGCCAGTTTGATGGCGTCGCCATGGAGCTCGTTTGCTTTGCTCCTCGGATACGGTTCCACGTATACGACCTTTGATATCCCGGATGCAACGATGTGCCGTGTACAGTTGTGGCACGGAAAGGTCGTCGTGTAAAGCACGGATCCGAGGGGGCTCACCCCGGTTCGGCCACACGCGAGAATCGCGTCCATTTCGGCGTGGACCGCCCTCCCATACTCGGTGATGTCATAAAGGCCGGCCGCTGAAAAGGCCGCCCTCGCCTTGCTCCACTCAACCGTGCCGGACAGCTCCAGCTCGGCGTAAATCTTCTGCGCAATCCGCTCCCGCTCCGTGTGATTGTAGTCCCGGCCTTCCTCGATATCGCGATGACTCCATTTCCCTCCTTGGTAGGGCCCTCCGCCCGCTTTCGGAACTTCATTGTACCCAACCGCGATCAGGTTTCCGTTCCGGTCGATAATCGCAGCCCCCACTTGTCGGGACAGATCAGCAGAGCTAAGGCTGGAGGCGTAGGCCATAAACATTGCGCGTTCATCTGTCGTAGGAGTATGGAACGGATGTCCGAAAACCAGGTCGACGAACCGGAGTGCCTGCACGGCAAAATCGGCGGAAGATATGAATACATCCGCAAGATGGAAGGTTTTCGTCGTTCTCTGCCCGAAGTTCCCTTTTTCTTCACTGTCGGTGGCAATCAGCTCAGCGGCTTCCTCCGCAGAAATCCCATTCTTCTTGAAAAACTGCAATCGCTCCACTTCTGTCGAAAACAACCCAATCAGGAAAAAGCCCAAACCATAGGTGGCCCGTAGGACTTCGACCTCCTCGGGTCTTTTGAGTTGGACCACAACATGGCACGTGCCCTGCAACGGCCCACTTTCACCACCAGATGCCTCTCTGCGCTTCACCGCGATCTGGTGGACAGCGTAGTACGCCAGCGCCCCGTTGTTTGCGGTCCTTTCGCGAATGCGGTCGCCATCAAGAATCTTTGTTCTAAAAGAAGGTACGCTACCGCCCGCGTCGGGTGTCCCCAACTTGCCCAGGATTTCGCGAAAATCTCTGCTTAAATGGATTCGGTTTGAGCTATAGCCGAAGCGCTGAAGGTAATTCTCAAGTGCCTTCAGGAACTGGTTGTAATCGGTACCGAGCGGGCACACAATGCCCAGCACCAGTTCGTGCTTAAACTTTTTTCGAGCTTGTTCCACAGCCATCGCCGCATAGTATAGGCGCGATCGCAGTGCCCAGTTCCCCCGCCAGCGCTTCCCACTCCCCCCACATGGGTGAATTGACCGCCACCCGCCACCCCTTCTAGCCTGAAGCGGATGTCGGCTTCCGCCCAATCCAACCTCCCACACCACGACGATGGCGACTGCATCGCTTGGTTGGGCTTGGTTCAGACCCCTTTTCTCGGCTCGCGCGGTATTCACAACCTGCTGGAGGTCTACCAGACGCCGCTCGCCATCTACCATGCCTCACTTACTGGGCTGGAGGCCTGCGGTTTGGCCCCTGAAGCCGCCCAGTTCATCCATACCGGCAAGGCCCTCGAGCTGGGCGCTATGGAATTCGACAAACTGCGCGCCCTGGGCGCAGAATTAGTCGCCTGGACGGATCGTTGCTACCCCGAATTGCTCCGCGAAATTTATGATCCACCCGCTCTCCTCTACGTCCGCGGAAACCTCGCCGCCTTGGATACCTTTGGCGTCGCCGTCGTGGGAACCCGTCGTCCTTCTGTCTACGGCAAGACCATCGCCGAGCATCTCGGACACGATCTTGCCGCCTGGGGCCTAACCGTCTTCAGCGGCCTCGCCCGCGGCATCGATACCGCTGGGCACAAAGGCGCCTTGGAGGGAAACGGCTGTGCCGTGGCGGTTTTGGGTACTGGGGTAGACAATATCTACCCCACCGAAAACAAAAAGCTGGCGGAGCAGATTCTGCAGCAGGGTGGCGCGCTCGTCTCCGAATTCCCGATGGGAACCTTTCCCGCTCCCCACAACTTCCCTACCCGCAACCGCATCATCAGTGGACTCGCCCTCGGCGTGGTCGTGGTGGAGGGAGGCGAACATAGCGGCTCCCGCATCACCGCGCGCTTGGCGCTGGAACAAAACCGCGAGGTCTTCGGCGTCCCCGGCATGGTCACTTCCCGTAACGCCTGGCTGCCCAACGCACTCATAAAGCAGGGCGCCAAATTGGTGTGCGAGGCCGCCGACGTCGTTGAGGAGCTTCCCAGCCACGTCCGTGTACGCCTCCAAACCCCCGCGCCCGCGACAACTGGCGCCTCTCCGGAGCTTCCCGAAGGGCCGGCTGGCGCCATCCTTAGCCGTCTGCGCGTGGATGAGGCCTTGCACATCGACCAAATTCAGGAGCAACTGCCTTCCTTACAGACACAGCAGATTTTGGCCGCGCTCTTCGAGTTGGAACTGGCCGGACAAGTCACCCAGCTCCCGGGTAAAAATTACGTCCGAAAGATGCGCTAGAAGCGTTCCGGTATGTAGTGGATCATTTCTCCCTTTTGGGGGCGTTGACGGGGCCTCCAAAAGCTTGTGGTAGCCTGCAAACAGGTTCCGGTGGGCGCTCCCGGGTCCATTTGCGCCTCCCGCCCTCTTGAAAGTAGTCCGCAAACCGGGCTCTCACCCGCGTTAAGCATTGGAAGTTTATGGCAAAGTCCATCGTTATTGTGGAGTCGCCGGCAAAGGCCAAGACCATCGGCAAGTATTTGGGTCCCAAGTTTGAGGTTCTGGCCTCCCTGGGGCACGTCAAGGATCTGCCCAAAAAGGACCTCGGGGTCGACATCGACCACTCCTTTGAGCCTACCTATACGGTCATCCCCGGCAAAGAGAAGGTCCTGGCCCAGCTAAAGAAGAGCGCCAAGAAGGCGGAAGCCATCTACCTGGCGGCTGACCCGGACCGTGAAGGCGAAGCAATCTGTTTTCACCTCGCCGAGGAGTTGCGCGATGGTGACAAGAAGCCCCTGCAACGCGTGACCTTCAACGAGATTACCAAGCGAGGTGTGCAGGAGGGCTTTGCGCACCCCACCCAGATTGACCAAAACCTGGTCGACGCCCAGCAGGCCCGCCGCGTGCTGGATCGCCTAGTCGGATACCAGATCTCCCCCTTGTTGTGGGATCGCGTCCGCCGCGGCATCTCCGCCGGACGCGTGCAGACCGTGGCGCTGCGTCTGGTAGTCGAGCGCGAACGGCTGGTCCGCGCTTTTGTCAAAGAAGAGTACTGGACGGTCGATGCCCACCTCTCCGCAGGCAAGGCCCCTTATTTCGATGCCCGTTTAGTGCGGCACATTCAGCCCGACGGTACGGTCTCCAAGGAAGAGATCAAGATTGAAAACGCCGAGCAGGCCGAGGTTCTGCGTGTTGCGCTGGAAAATGCCGGCTACATCGTGCGTTCGGTGGAAACCAAGGAGCGCCGCCGCAACCCGCTACCGCCCTTCATCACCAGCAAGCTGCAGCAGGATTCCGGCCGCAAGCTCCGCTTCAGCGTGAAGCGCACCATGGGGCTGGCGCAGCGTCTTTATGAAGGCGTGGAACTGGGTTCGGAAGGCCTCGTCGGTCTGATCACCTATATGCGTACCGATTCGACCCGCGTCTCCGATGACGCCATCAAAGAGGTACGCGAGTACATTGACCAGCAGTACGGCGCTGCTTATCTTCCTGGTAAGCCCAACACATTTGCCAGCAAGAAGGGCGCGCAGGATGCGCACGAGGCCATCCGCCCAACTTCCGTTCACCGCGATCCCGAGTCAATCAAGCAATACCTCAGCGAGGATGAGCACAAGGTTTACAAGCTCATTTGGCAGCGCTTTGTGGCCTCGCAGATGCCAGCCGCCATCTTTGACCAGACCACGGTGGAAGTTGATGCCGCCGCCAAGGACGGCAAGCATTACCTGCTGCGCACCACCGGATCGGTACTGAAATTTGATGGTTTCCTCAAAATCTACGAGGAAAGCAAGGACAAGGGCGACGAGGATGATGAGGCGCTCAAAAAGAAGCTGCCCGCGCTGAAGAAAGATCAGGCTCTCAAGTTGCTTTCCCTCAAGCCGGAACAGCACTTTACCGAACCGCCTCCCCGCTATACCGAAGCGGCTCTGGTTAAGGAACTGGAAGAGAAGGGCATCGGCCGCCCGTCCACCTATGCCAACATCCTCAGCACCATCCAGGACCGCGGCTACGTGAGCAAGACCGGCGGCAAGTTTATTCCCACCGAGTTGGGCTTCGTCGTCAACGACCTGCTGGTGGAAAACTTTCAGGACATCTTTGACCTGCAGTACACGGCGCGGCTGGAAGAACAGTTGGACGCCATCGAAGAAGGGCAGGAAAAGTGGACCGACGCCATGCGGGACTTCTATAAGAAGTTCTCTAAGAACCTGGAATATGCCGAAAAGCATATGACCAACGTGAAACGCATGGAAAAACCAACCGAATTGAGCTGCGACAAATGCGGGAAGCCCATGGTGATCCGTTGGGGCAAACACGGCTCATTCCTGGCCTGCAGCGGCTATCCCGAATGCACCAGCACGCGCGAGTTGGCCATTGACCTGCCCGATCTGGATAACGCCGAGCTCACGGACCAGACCAACGACGAGTACTGCGAAAACTGCGGTCGCCCCATGGCGCTCAAGCGCGGCCGCTTTGGACAGTTCATGGCCTGCACCGGCTACCCCGAGTGCAAAACCACCCGCCGCCTGGACGGACCGCAAAAACAGGCGGATGTGCCGCTGGACGAGAAATGCCCCGAGTGCGGCAAGAATCTGGTGGTCAAGTTCGGCCGTTATGGCGAGTTCACCGCCTGCAGTGGCTACCCGGACTGCAAATACATCAAGCAGAACCTGGTGGGCGTGAAATGCCCGGAATGTGGCGAAGGCGATATCGCCGAAAAGCGTTCCAAGCGCGGAAAGACCTTCTTTGGCTGTAACCGTTACCCGAAATGCACCTTCAGCGTTTGGCAGCGCCCAATTGCGGAGAAGTGTCCGCAATGCGGCAATCCATACTTGGTCCAGAAGAATCTGAAGGCGGGTCCCATCATTGCCTGTCCCAAAGACGGCTGCGACTATGAGCGCCCCGACGAGTCCGCGCCACCGCCGGGCAATGCTGGCGAAGCCTCCCACGTCCCGGCGCAGCACTAGCGCCGGCACAACTCGAGCAGTGGCGCAGCTCGAGCAGTGATGCAGCTCTAGATGGTCGCGCTCCTCGCGCCAAGGACTTGCGTTGCCCAAGTCTGCCGCGACCTCGCGGCGGACCCGGGCCCGCTGCAACGCCCTTGCAGGACCGGTCCCTACGGACAACGGACAACTGACAACTGATCCACGCCCCAACCGCCCAATAGCCGCCTCGAAGTCACTTCAGGAGCGAGCCACCGAGTCCTCCCCGCGGGAGGAGATCGCACGTGGAGGGCCGCGAAATTCCGAAGGGCGGGCCCCCTCGCGCGGGAGAGGAGCCCGGCATCGGCGGCTTCACGTTCTCACTGGAGAACGTGCCAGCGACCCAACGGAAAGCAATGCCAGCGGGCGGCTCAGGAGACGAGGCCGTGCCTCCTCGCCGCCCGCCCTGCTCACAACCCCTCCCAGGCGCTATCCTGAACGCGTGAGCAAGCCTGATCAACCCGCCCCTTCCATCCGTCAACGCGCCACCAGTTCCGGGATTCGCCTAAAAGCTTCCTACAATTCCACCGATCTTGCCGGCTTTGATCCCGCCTCCGCGCTCGGCGCCCCCGGAGAGTATCCCTTTACGCGTGGCGTCCAGCCCGACATGTACCGCGGCCGCCTCTGGACCATGCGGCAATATGCCGGCTTTGGCAGCGCCCGCGAATCCAACCAGCGTTACCGCTACCTGCTGAGCCAGGGCACCACGGGCCTCTCCATCGCCTTCGATCTGCCCACCCAGATGGGCATGGATAGCGATCACCCACTGGCGTATGGGGAAGTCGGCCGGGTGGGGGTGGCGGTTGCCCATTTAGGCGACATGCGCCGCCTGCTGGAAGAAATTCCGCTCGACCGTGTCTCCTCCTCCATGACCATCAACGCCACGGCGGGAATCCTGCTTGCCTACTACGTCAGTGTGGCGGCCGAACAGGGGGTGGCGTCCGCGCAACTGCGCGGCACCGTGCAAAACGACATCCTCAAGGAGTACATTGCGCGCGGCACCTACATCTATCCCGTGGCGGCGGGGCTGCGCTTGGTCACTGATATTTTTGAGTACTGCGCGCGGGAGATCCCGGAATGGAATAGCATCTCGATTTCCGGCTATCACATGCGCGAGGCCGGCTGCACCGCCGCTCAGGAGCTGGCCTTCACCCTGGGCAACGGCATGGCCTACGTCGAGGCGGCCCTGGAACGCGGGCTCGAGTTGGACCAATTCGCTCCCCGCCTTTCGTTTTTCTTCAATGCCCATAACAACCTTTTTGAAGAAATCGCCAAGTTCCGCGCTGCCCGCCGCATGTGGGCGCGCCGCATGCGCGAACTTTACGGCGCCAAAAATCCCCGCTCCTGGATGCTGCGCTTTCATACCCAGACGGCCGGCTCCACCCTCACCGCGCAACAGCCGCAGGTGAACGTGGTGCGAACCGCATACCAGGCGCTCGCGGCGGTACTGGGTGGTACGCAATCGCTGCATACCAACTCTTACGACGAGGCCCTCGGTCTCCCCACTGAAGAGGCCGCCCGCGTGGCCCTGCGAACGCAGCAGGTGCTCGCCAACGAAACCGGCGTTGCCGACGTGGTAGACCCGCTGGCGGGCTCCTACTACCTGGAGTCCCTGACGAATGAGTTGGAGGAAAAAGCCGAGCAGCTTCTGCAGCGCGTCGCCACCCTGGGTGACGGTTCGGTGGGAAAAGGCATGCTGCGCGGCATTGAAACCGGATTTGTGCAGCGCGAGATCCAGTCCGCCGCCTACGCGGCGCAGCGCCGCATGGAGTCGGGTGAGCAGGTAGTGGTGGGCGTCAACCAATTCGTAAGCGAACCGGAAGGACCCATGAACGTGCTGCGCATTGACGCCGAGTTAGAAGCCGCGCAGTGCCGCGAGTTGCAGCAATGGCGGCGGCAGCGAGACAGGGAGCGCGCGGCGGAGGCGCTGGCCGCTGTCACCGCGGCCGCCCGGGGCGGCGACAACCTGATGCCAAAATTGGTGGCGGCGGTCCAGGCGGGCTGCACCACCGGCGAAATGGCGGAGGCCATGGAGAAGATCTTTGGCCGCTACCAGGAGGCGGTGGTGCTGTAGTCAGCCGTGGCCCCTGGGCCATCGTGGTTCCTAGACCAAACGGATGGGTCCTGGGTAATCGGCGATCCTGCTGTCGCGGGTGAGCAACAGCAGACCCTCTTGCGCCGCCTGGCTGATGAGCAGCCGGTCAAACGGATCGTTGTGCAGCGCAGGGAGTTCCGCCACCCCGAGCGTGTGGGTGCTCGTAATGGCGAGTTCTCTATAGCCGTTTTCCGCCAGCCCGTGATACAGGATGTTCGCATTCACGTTCAGGCCGCTTCTGGACTGAAACTGCTTGATCGCGAGCTCCCAAATACTGGCAGAGCTGAAGAAGAGTTCGTTGTCCGGCTTTTCAATGAGCGTCCGTGCCGCTCGGGGAAGACGAGCGGAATTGGAAGCTGCCCACACAATGCAGATGAGTGTCGAGCAGGAGCTTCATTGACCGCCCCGGAAAAGGCGTTCAATGGCCTCCCCACCGAGGGTGTCAAAATCCTCGGGAATGGAAAACGCGCCTTTCAAAAAGTCCAGGCGCTTGGGCGCGGGCTTTTCCGAAGCACGCAGCGGGACCACCTTGACCATGGGCCGGCCGGCTTTGGCAATAATGAAAGAGGAGCCTTGGGCCGCTTCCTCGACGAGACGCGAAAGGTGCGCCTTCGCTTGATGAATATTAATCGTCTTCATCGGATCACCCGGACTTAGTTTACTAGGCTCAGTTCATTGCGCTATTCGTGGAGAAGCGTTCTCGCCAGGCGAGCCACGACGAACTCGGGCTAGTGAAGCGCGGCCACCATCCGTTAGCTTCGCCCGGGGTCCCCGCGCCGCGCGGCGTGGGGTGGGGTGGGGTGGGGGCCGGACGACGAAGCAGTGGAACAAAAGCGGCCGTGCCGCTGGCGATCCACCGCGGGCGGCGGCGAGGAAAAGAAGCAGTGGCCAGCTCTGCTAAACTGGTTGCTCATGAAGGCCTACGTCACCGTCTCCCTCAAGAAAACCGTTCTCGATCCCCAGGGAAAGGCCATCCAGGCCGCCCTGCAGAAGATGGGACACAGCGGTCTGAGTGAGGTGCGTCAGGGCAAGTATTTTGAGCTGGTTCTGGCTCCGGAGCTGACCCAGGAGCAGGCTCGCGCCCAGGTGGAGAAGGCGGCGCGCGAGGTGCTGACTAATCCTGTCATGGAAGAGTATTCAATCCGCTGGGAATAGCCGGCGGCTGGCGAAGCGCCACGTGCCGCGCAACGCCAAGGCCGCTGGCGCCATTCGCTCCGGGCGAGTGGAAAAGCGGTCGAGATCCAGAGCTGCTCTTCATGCCAGAGCCGCATCCAATGGATGTTTGCTCCGCTTTTTCCGGAGCCGCGCCGCCCGGCGTGCAGAGGAGTTTTCATCATGTGTGGAATCGTCGGTTACGTTGGCGCCAAAGATGTTGTTCCGGTAGTCCTGGAAGGGCTGCGCCGCCTGGAGTACCGCGGCTATGACTCCGCCGGTATTGCCGTCATTGCCGGTACGAACGGCGACTGCCGCCTTGATGTGCGCCGCGCCAGCGGCAAGCTGCGCAATCTCGAGCAGGTCCTCAGCACCCAGCCCCTGACCGGAACCTACGGCATTGGCCATACCCGCTGGGCTACCCACGGCCGCCCCACCGAAGAGAACGCGCATCCGCACCGCGACTGCAAGGGCCAGATCGTTGTCGTGCATAACGGCATCATCGAAAACTACATGCAGTTGAAGCGCCGCCTGCAGGCCGCCGGCCACCAGTTCCGTACCGAGACGGATACCGAAGTGCTGGCCCACCTGCTGGAAGACTACAACGAACCTTCGCTGGAAAAGGCGGTGCTGCGCATGCTGGGTGAGCTCAGCGGCGTCTATGCCCTCGCTATCTTATCCACCCGCGATCCCGGAAAGATTGTGGCGGTGCGCAATGGACCGCCCGCTGTGGTCGGCCTCGGAAACAACGAAAACTTCATTGCCAGCGATATTCCAGCCATCCTGCACCACACCCGCGACGTGGTCTTCCTCAATGATGGCGACGTCGCCGTCATTACCGCCGATGGCGTCAGCTACATGGACTTCAAAGGCCAACCCGTCACCCGCCAGGCCATCCACGTCACCTGGGATCCGATCATGGCGGAAAAGGGCGGCTACAAGCACTTCATGCTGAAGGAAATCCACGAGCAGCCGCGCGCCGTGCGCGACACCATGCGCGGCCGCATCTCGCTGGAACAGAAGCAGGTTTTTCTGGATGAAATGGAGCTGACCGAGGCCGACTTCCGCGCCTTCAAGTCGCTGCGCATCATCGCCTGCGGTACTTCCTGGCACGCCGCCTTGGCTGGCAAGTTCATGATTGAGCGCCTCGCCCGCCTCCCTGTCGAGGTGGACTATGGCAGCGAGTTCCGCTACCGCGAGCCCGTCGTCCCCAAGGACCAGCTTTCCGTTTTCATTTCCCAATCCGGCGAAACCGCCGATACCCTTGCCGCCTTACGTGAAGTCCGGGGCCAGGGAGGCAAGTCCCTTTCCATCTGCAATGTCGTGGGCAGCATGCTCACACGCGAGGCCAACGGCACCCTCTATACCCATGCCGGACCCGAGATCGGCGTGGCCTCCACCAAGGCCTTTACCGCGCAGCTCACCGCCCTCGCGGTGCTGGCCCTCTACCTGGGCCGTGTCCGCGGCACCCTTGGCGAAGATGAACTCCTGCGCTTCATGGAGCACTTCGACCGCCTCCCCGGTCAGCTCGAGTCCCTGCTGGCTCACAACGAAGACTACGACGCGCTCGCCAAACGCTTCTACCACAGCCGCGATTTCCTCTACCTCGGCCGTGGTATTCATTACCCTATCGCTCTCGAAGGCGCGCTCAAGCTCAAGGAAATTTCCTATATCCACGCCGAAGGCTACCCCGCCGGCGAGATGAAGCATGGCCCCAACGCCCTGATCGACGAAAACCTCCCAGTCGTCGTCATTGCCACGCGCGACGTCAATGACCCCATGTCAGTGCTGCGCTACGAAAAAACCATCAGCAACATCAAAGAGGTCAAAGCTCGTGAAGGCGTTGTGCTCTCCATCGTCAACGAGGGCGATCTGGATGCCCGCGAAGCTTCCGACCTGGTCGTGGAAATCCCGCACGCTCCCGAGCTGCTGCTGCCCATCCTGGAGATGATCCCATTGCAGCTGCTGGCCTATCACATCGCCGTGCGCCGCGGCTGCGACGTGGATCAGCCTCGTAATCTGGCCAAGTCGGTCACCGTCGAGTAGCACGCTTCCGACGGCGCGTTCCGGCTCTTTGCAACGCCCCCACCCATCAGGGCGGGGTGAAAAGTCATAATTTTGCAACAATTGCGGGCATCTAACTAACCGAGGAGGTTAGTTACATGTCCCGCAAAAACAAGAAACACCATCGCCACGGCAAACCCCATCCGTCACGCAATCGCCAAGGCTGGGCCGCACCGGCGACGCCTGAACAAGCTACACCGGTCGCGAGCAACACTGCGCACCCAGCTGCGCCGGAGAGCCCGTCTGGCGGCTTACCCATGGCGGCGACCCCGTCGCCAGCACCTGACACTCCGCGCCTGGAACCAGTCTCGACCATGCCGCTTCCGCCTCGACCGCCCCAGCCCGAGCCTGAGAAGCGAGCCACCGAGTCCTCCCTGCGGGAGGAAATCGCAGGTGGAGGGCCGCGAAATTCCGAAGGGTGGGCCCCTCGCGCGGGAGAGGAGCCCGGCATCGGCGGCTTCACGTCCTCACTGGAGAACGTGCCAGCGACCCAACGGAAAGCAATGCCGGCGGGCGGCTCAGGAGACGAGGCCGTGCCTTCTACATCCCCGCGGCCCACAGCCGGTTGCTCCCGTCAAACTGTCGAAACCCCCGAAGCGGTTTCCCTGACCCTCTTCACCCCAACCCGCGCGCAACTGCGTCTCCTGCATGCCTTCTGCTCGCCGGACATCGTCAAAGGCCGGTTTCCTAACCTGCGCCAGTTATGCCTGCAGGCTGACGTGCCGCGCGCGACCTTTTATCGCTGGTTGAAAAACCCGGCCTTCCGGCAGTGGCTCTCGCGTGAGGCGCGCGAATTCGTGATCTCGATGCAGCCCTACGCCTTGCTCCTGAGGAGCGAGCCACCGAGTCCTCCCTGTGGGAGGAAATCGCAGGTGGAGGGCCGCGAAATTCCGAAGGGCGGTCCCCTCGCGCGGGGGAGGAGCCCGGCCTCGGCGGCTTCACGTTCTCACTGGAGAACGTGCCAGCGACCCAACGGAAAGCAATGCCAGCGGGCGGCTCAGGAGACGAGGCCGTGCCTCCTGAACGGACTCGCCTTCGAGCATAATGACCGCAATCTGCTGCGCTTCGTGATTTCGTCAAGTTCCCCGCTGCATCCGGCTGCCGCCATGATCAACGCCGCCGGCCTGGCGGCCTCAATGTCTGAAAACCAACCGTTCAGCCTGGTAGAGGAGCTCCGAATGGAAGCCGCCGAGCGCGCGGAAGAAGATGCCCTGCGTGAACGTATGCAGGCCGAGCAGGAGCGGGAGGCGGCCCAGCAACAGTCGCAGCCGCCGTCTCCTATGAGCAGCGCCATGAAACGCTGCGCGGCTTCGCTGTCAGAGCTGATCGTTGCCAGCTCGGCCGCCGAAGCGGTTGCAGAAGCACCCTCGCCAGCCCCCGCTGGGCAACAGCAAGCTGCCCGCGCCCGTGCCTCGGGCCTCTGAAATGAGACACACACAGCACGCGCTGAGAGCGTGAACAGCGCCCAGTAAATCGCGCCATTTCAGCAACTTGGAGAAACAGAGCCCGTCCCGCAAACAAAACAGCGTGTCTCGCTCCCCGGCCACTCCCAGTGGTCAACAGGGGAGCTTCGCCATCAACACCAATACCCACCAGGGCGCAAGGGGCCAAAACGTTGTTCCTTGGCATAATGTCGCCATGAGTGTCGATAAGCCCTGGACCCGCCGCGCCGCCCTACAAGGCATCGCAACCACCGCTGCCGCCGCCATCGTTCCCACCGGTGTTTTCGCAAAACCCGCCGGCGGCGCTGGGCGCGTTCCCTGGCGCGAAGCGCAGGCGCGCGCTGCACAACGCCTGACCTTCTTCACGGCCAAGTGGCGCTTCTATCGCGGCGACGCTCCCGGCGCGGAAGCGGCCGGTTTTCAGGATGCGCATTGGCGCCTGCTCGATGTTCCCCACGATTGGAGCATTGAAGATCGCGACGTTCCCGCGGGCGCCAACGGCGCAGGCACGATCTGGACAGAAGGCACACCTCCCACCCGGACCGGCCCCTTCGATCTGCTCGCCAGCCAGGGGCAAGGCGCGACCGGTTGGACCGTTGGTGGCACCGGTTGGTATCGCAAGACATTTGCAAAACCGCGCCTCTCGCAGGGAGGAACGGCACAGATTATCTTCGATGGCGTCTACATGAACGCCGATGTTTGGCTGAATGGTGTCCACCTCGGCAATCATCCTTACGGGTACACGGAGTTTGCCTTCGACCTGACTCCCCATTTGCGCGACGGAGAGAACACTATCGCAGTGCGGGTAAACAATGCCGGCCGCAACAGCCGCTGGTATTCCGGCTCGGGTATTTTTCGCAAAGTCTGGCTCTCTCTCAGCGGTCCTCTGCGGATTCCGGTCCACGGAGTATATGTCACGACTCTGGAGGTCAGTGCGGAAGCCGCCCTCGTGAATCTGGATGTCATGCTGCACAACGGCGGAGCCCAAGCTGCACCAGCCACATTGCGTGCGCGCCTCGTTGACGCCGCCGGGCGCGTCGCCGCCACCGCGCAAACAGCCGTAACCGTCGCCGGCAATGGCAAGCAGGCCGCGCGCTGCGCCTTCCATGTCACCCGTCCGCACCTGTGGTCGCCTCGTGATCCGCACCTCTACCGCGCCGAGGTTCTGCTGGAAACAGAGGGAAGGCTCGCGGATGCGACAACGCAGGTGATCGGCATCCGCAAAGTCGAAATCGACGCCAGCCATGGTCTGCGTATCAATGGCGAAAGCGTGAAGCTGCGCGGCGGCTGTGTACATCACGACAATGGCCCATTGGGTTCGGCGGCGATTCCGCGAGCCGAAGAGCGCCGCGTCGAGTTGTTGAAAGCCCAGGGCTTTAACGCCATCCGTACCAGCCACAACCCTCCATCACCGGATTTCCTCAATGCCTGCGACCGTCTGGGTATGCTGGTGATCGATGAAGCCTTCGATTGCTGGGAAGATGGCAAGAATCCGCAGGATTACCACCTGTACTTCCGGCAGTGGTGGCGCCGCGATCTCGAGAGCATGATCCAGCGCGATCGCAACCACCCCAGCGTCATTTTATGGAGTATCGGCAACGAGATCCACGAACGCGCCGAGCCCCAGGGACTCGCCATCGGACACGAGCTGGCGACTTATGTGCACTCGCTGGACCCCACCCGTAAGGTCACTGCCGCCATCTGCGGACCCTGGGATCATCCCAAGCAGACCTGGCGGGACATGCAGCCGGCTTTCTCCTACCTGGATGTTGGCGGCTACAACTACGAGTTGCAGCAATACCAACCCGACCATGTCACCTACCCGCAACGCGTTATGGTGGGCACGGAATCGTTTCCCAATCAGGCCTATCAGAACTGGCAGGCGATTGAAAAAGATAGTTGGGTTCTGGGCGACTTTGTCTGGACCGCAATGGACTACCTTGGCGAGTCGGGCATAGGCCATGCCACCATCGCCAACCACCCTGGACCGGATGATTTGGTCCGGCCCTATCCCTGGTTCAATTCCTATTGTGGTGATATCGACTTAATCGGAAACAAGAAGCCCCAGTCGTACTACCGCGATGTGGTGTGGCGCCGGAGTCCGGTGGAGATGGCCGTGCAGCGCCCGGTTCCACAGGGCTGGACCGAAACCACCAGCCCCTGGGGCTGGAGCGATGAGCTGCGCAGTTGGACCTGGCCGGGGCTGGAGGGAACGCCGCTCACCGTCCGGGTGTACACGCGCGCAGACGAGGTGAAACTCTGGTTGAATGGCGCGCCGGCCGGTGAAAAGCGGCTTACCCCCGCCGATGCTCTTCAAGCCGAATTCACCGTGCCCTATCGTGCGGGCGTGTTGAAGGCGGTGGCCTACGAACAAGGCCGCGAAGTTGGCGCCATCTCATTCCGTACCGCCGGACCCGCGCGCCGCTTGCATCTTACCGCGGACCGGCGCCGCCTGGCGGCCAGCCGCGACGACCTCAGCTATGTCATGGTCACAGTCGTGGACGCGGAGGGGCAACCGTTGCCGGATACGACTGTTCCGGTCAGCTTTGAACTGCGCGGGGTGGGAGAACTCGCCGCGGTCGGTAGCGCCGATCCCAAAGACGTGGCCAGTTTCCGCCAACCTCATCGGCGAACCTTTCACGGGCAATGTCTGGCGATTGTAAGGCCCCAGGAAAAGCCGGGTGCAATCGAATTGCGCGCGACCTCCCCGGGACTTGAGCCGACCTCCATCCGTCTGGAAGTGACCTCGCACCGGCGGCGTCCATTCACCTAGAAGGTGCCTCTCACTGTCGTGCCGCCGGCATATCGCGTCCGCCCTGGTGCAAGACCAGGCCAGTCACCTTCCCGCTAGCGTTGCGCGTGAAGCTGATCTGTGCCTCAACCGCTTTGTAGAAGAACTGGTCTTTGCTTTGGGGGTAAATAAGGAGCGCGCTTTGGCCGGTGGCCTGCGCCATGAGCTGATTGCCACTCCGGGTAATTGTCAGCACAAACCCTGGCGCAAGCTGATACGCGCCCACGTACGCTTCGAGATCGGCGGGTGCCACTTCTACCGCGGTCGGCGGGGATGGCGCGTCGCCCGTCCGCTTGGCCGGCATGTCGTGCTCAAATTGCCGCAAGATCAATCCAGTGACCTTTCCTGAAGCATCGCGTTGAAATGTAATCTGCGCGTCCACTACCTTATAGAAGAAGTGGTCGGGCGCGCTTGGGAAAATGGGCGCCGCGCCTTGCCCGGTCGCTTGCGCCGTGAGCTGGTAGCCAGTACGGCGAATGGTCAGTGCGAATCCCGGCGCAAGCTGGTAAACACCCTGATAAGCGTCCAACTTTACGGGGCTCAGCGCCACCGTCTTTGGGTGCACCGCTTCAGCGGCGATGCGCGGGGCCGGCAAGTCTTTCCCGCCTTGGTGCAAGACCAGCCCGCTTACCTTGCCCGCCCTGTCCCGCTTGAAGTCGATTACCGCCCCCACCTGATCATTGAAGAAGCTGTCGGCCGCTTGCGGTTCGATGGGAATGGGCGGCTGCCCGCTTCCCTGCGCGAGCAACTGATCCCCCATGCGCGTGATCGTTAACGTCATGGCGGGTGTTAGGCGGTACACGCCGGTAAACGCCTCCAGTGCACTTGCGCGCAACCTGATCGGCTTGTGCGGCTGCGGCAGCGCATAAGACTGGCCGAAAAGAATGGCGCTCAGCCCATCGACAATGTTGAATATCTGCGCCGATTGCGTATTGTCCAATACGATCACCTCGGCGTGAGCTCCGGGGAAACGGGCATTGATGGAAGTAAATCCCTGAATTCCACCCTCGTGCCAAACCGCGTGATGTCCAGCGATGCTGGAGACCAGCCACCCAAACCCATAGCGGGCATGAATTGGGCCTTCACTCGCGTCCACATGTCCGGTTGTCATCTGGCGTAATGATGCCGTGGTGAGCAGCTTGCCAGCGTCCAACGCGCGATCCCAACGATACAGGTCGTACACCGTCGAGTACAGCGCCCCCGCACTGTAGGGCCAGCTCATGTCAGTGTAGGCTGCCGCAACAAAGCCTTGACCGTTCCAGACGTAGCCAGCCGCGTGCCGCGGTTCTGCCGGATGGTTGGTGTCGTAGCCGGTATGCCGTAAGCCCAGCGGACGAAAAATGTTTTGCTGCAGAAAGTCCGCGTAGCTTTGCCCGCTGATCTTTTCGATAATCGTGCCCAGCAAAACGTAGCCCGAGTTGCTGTAGCTCCACTTGCTACCGGGTTTGAAGTCGAGGGGCTTGCGTTTGAATAAGTTGACGATGTCTTCGGGTGTGCTGCTGCGCGTCGAGACCTGCAGAAAGTTCGGAAAATCCGTAAAGTTCGGAATGCCGGAGGTGTGTGTCAGCAGTTCGTAAATCGTAATTGGCCGCCAGTCGGCCGGGCACTGCTCCACGTAACTGCAGACGGAATCGTTCAAGTGCAGCTTACCCCGGTCGCGCAGCAATAAAATTGCGACAGCGGTGAACTGCTTGGTGTTGGACCCGATCCGGAATTCTGTTTCCGTGGTGTTGGGCTGCTTGGCTGCAACATTCGCGTAACCATAACCCCGCGCGAAAAGGACCCGGCCATTGCGCGCCACCAGCACCGCACCCATAAAGTGGCTGGCCTTCTGACTGGCCCGCATATATTGATCAAAGGTCGCAGGTGTGGGACCAGCCGCCTGCGCCATCGATACCGCCGTGAATAAAGTCACAACACCAAGTGCCTTAAGCATGCGGCAAGTATATTTCACACTTGCCGGTGGACGTGTGGCTCCACAAGGCAAAACAAAAGGGCTCGCCTTTCATGGCGAGCCCTTTACGCTTCGACTGAATCCAGGCCTACTGCACTAGCGTGGTCTGTTCCGGCGCCGTCTCTTCACTGGGAATCAGAGAGGCGGCGGCCACCCGGTCGCCCTCATCGAGCCGCAGCAGGCGCACCCCCTGCGAGGCGCGGCCGACTTCACGAATCTCGCTGGTGCCGACCCGGATGATCTTGCCCTGCTGGCTGATCACCATGATCTCCGCGGTTTCGCCCACCGTCATCACCGCCACCACTTTGCCGTTGCGCTCAGTGGTCTTCACGTTGATCACGCCGCTGCCGCCGCGCGACTGCAGGCGGTATTCCCCCAGCGCGGTGCGTTTGCCGTACCCGCCTTCGGTGATGGTGAGGACAAGCTGCTTGGGATCGCGGGCGATTTCCATGCCCACGATGAAGTCGCCCTCGTCCAGCGACATGCCGCGCACCCCCCGGGCCGGACGGCCCATGGCGCGCACGTCATCTTCCCCGAACCGGATGCTCTGCCCCTCGTGCGAGGCCAGCAGAATCTCGTTCTTCCCATCCGACAGCTTGGCGCTCACCAGTTCATCACCGTCATCGGTGCCCATGGCGATAATGCCGCGCGACAGCGGATTGGAGAAGTCCTTCACCGGCGTCTTTTTGATCACGCCCTTGCGCGTGACCATGACGATAAATTCGTTCTCGCTCTCCAGGTTGCCGACCGGGAGCAGCGACTTGACCACTTCGCCTTCCTGCAGCGCCACCAGATTGTGCACGCCTTTGCCTTTGGCATTGGCCGCCGCGTCGGGAATCTCATACACCTTCAGCCAGTACACCCGTCCGGTGTTGGTAAACACCAGGATGTAGCTGTGCGTGGAGGAGATGAACAAGTGCTCGACGAAATCTTCGCCCTTCGTTCCCGCTCCAATCCGTCCCGTGCCGCCACGCTTCTGGTTGCGGTAGGTGGAAATAGCGGTGCGCTTCAGATAACCCGAGTGCGTCACCGTGATAGCGACGGTCTCCTCCTGGATCAGGTCTTCCAGTTGAATCTCGGCCACTTCATCCTGAATCTCGGTGCGGCGTGGGTCTTTGTCGCCACCGTAATCCTTGCGGATCTCTTTCAATTCGTCGACGATCACTCCGCGCAACTTCTTCTCGCTGGCCAGGATGCTCTCCAGCTCCGCGATCAGCCCCTTGATCTCCTCCAACTCGTCGATGATCTTCTGCCGCTCCATGCCGGTCAGGCGATGGAGTTGCAGGTCGAGGATCGCCTGCGCCTGTTTGAGGGTGAGCTTGAATTGGCTCATCAAGCCGTCGCGCGCCTCTTTCGGACTCGCTGACGCGCGGATCAGTTTAATGACCGCGTCGAGGTGATCGAGGGCGATGCGATAGCCCTGCAAAATGTGTTCGCGTTCGCGGGCCTTGGCCAGCTCAAATACCGTGCGCCGCCGGACCACTTCTACCCGGTGATCGACGAAGAGCTGGATGGCGTCGCGCAAGCCCAGTTCCCGCGGCTGCCCGTTGACTACCGCCAGCAGGATCATGCCGAAGCTGGTCTGCAGGCTGGTGTGCTTATAAAGCTGGTTGAGAATGATCTCGGCCTGCTCGCCGCGCTTGAGCTCCAGCACGATGCGCATACCATCGCGATCGCTCTCGTCGCGAATGTCGCTGATGCCTTCGACCTTCTTCTCCTGCACCAGCTCCGCAATGCGCTCGATTAGCCGCGCCTTGTTCACCTGGTAGGGAATCTCGGTAATCACGATGGCGCGGCGGTCCTTGCCGATCGTCTCGGTGCCAGCCTTGGCGCGAATGGTGAACGACCCGCGGCCGCGCGTATAGGCCTGCACGATGCCGCTCTTGCCGTAAAGAATGCCGCCGGTGGGGAAGTCCGGCCCCTTCACGTACTGCAGCAGGTCGGTCAAGGTTGCCTTGGGGTTCTGCACCAGTGTGATGGCAGCATCAATGACCTCGGTCAGGTTGTGCGGTGGAATCTTCGTCGCCATTCCGACCGCGATGCCATCGGCGCCGTTGATCAGCAGGTTCGGCACGCGCGTGGGCAGCACCACGGGCTCTTCCGTCGCCTCGTCGAAGTTGGGGACGAAGTCGACTGTGTCCTTGTCGATATCGGCCAGCATCTCCTCGGCAATCTTGGCAAGACGCGCTTCGGTGTAACGGTATGCGGCCGGAGGATCGCCATCCACCGACCCGAAGTTGCCCTGCCCGTCGATCAGCGGATACCCCATGTTGAACGGCTGCGCCATGCGCACCAAAGCGTCATACACCGCGCTGTCGCCATGTGGGTGGTACTTCTTCAGCACTTCACCCACCACGCCGGCGCATTTGGAGTACTTTTTGTTCGACAGCAGCCCTTCACGGTACATCGCGTAGAGGATGCGGCGGTGCACTGGCTTGAGTCCGTCGCGCACATCGGGAAGTGCGCGGCCAATGATGACCGACATTGAATAATCGAGATACGAACGCCGCATCTCCTCTTCAATGTTGATGGGGACAAGGCTGCGCGAACCGTCTTGTCCGTCGCCTCCCAAAGGGAGCTGTGGGGACTTGATATCGTCTGCCATAAAGGTTGGGTCCCCCACTGCTCAAGGGCCATTCCGGGGGAACTTTTATTGTAGCAAGCAGGGCTGGAAATAGCTTTCTTTTTAATCGTTTAGCCCGGATCGGCGGCAGCCCGGCGGGAAATGGAAGGAGCCCGCAAAAGCCCGGCAAGTCAGGGCCTGCGGCTTGGCGCGAGGCTACTGCCGCAACCCGGGGAAACGCCCCCGAATTCCCGGTGGCCCGAGCCTACCGGCGCCAGTGCCGCGCGCCATCCCACACCGCCAGCGACGTGATCGCAAAGCTGAGCGCCGTCGAGCTCAGGCACCAGAAGCACCACGCGCGCACTTTCGTCTTCTGCTCCCAAGTAAGAAAACCTCCAGCCGTAGCAGCGCCCAGCGCGGTAGCCGCCAGCACCGCAGCGCGTGTCCTCTGCGCTTTACGCCCGCTGGGCCAAAGCGCCAGCGCCCCCATCAGGGCGTAGCCGCCGATTCCGGCCAGGGCGTTGGGAATCCCGAAATGCCTGGCGTGGCGGGAGCGTCCCACCTTGTTACAACCCTCTCCGAAGAAAGGGCAGACCAGAGAGTCGATGAGCCCCTGCTCATAGGACAACATGTACATGGAATCCAGCAATCCGGCGGCGGATAGTCCAGCGATGGTCAGACGGCGTGCATTGGAGCCCCGCATCCCTGTTGCGATGCCGCCCGTGGGAGCGGCGAAGCCAAGCGTAAAACTCCACCGCAACTTTCACTCCCCTGAGCGCGTTTAAGCTTCAGAGCCGGACAGCGGAGCCGGCAGACGGAGGCGCTCAACTGATGCGGCAACCCAGCTGGCAACGAATCACCTTTCGTAGTGGAGCAGTCGTTCTTGGGCTGTTAACGGCTGCGTTGGCCAGTGGCGCGCCAAGCACCACAGCAACCGCGCCGAAGTTATCCTCCGGCCAGACCGCTCATATCGAGGAGGCGTTGAACCGGCTGACCTGGGGAGCGGCGCCCGGCGAGGCCGCACAAATCAAACAGCTCGGGCTACAGCACTGGATCCAATTACAGCTCCACCCGGATCAGATCCCGGAGAACCCGATCCTTGTCCATAAGCTCGCGCCCCTCGCCACCCTCCGCATGACGCCAGAGCAACTGGAGGCCGCGATTCCTCCAGGGTTCAAAATTCGCCAGATGGCGATGGGCAAACTTCCCCTGCCCAGCGACCCCAAGGCTCGCGCCATCGCCGAGGTGGAACTCGCCAACTTCCGCAAGCGCACCGCTCGCAAGCAGGACGCCGCCGCTCCGGGAAATGCAATGACCGCCCACGGCGGTGCTCGCGCGCAAGCTCTCCAACGGCTGGCGCAACGCCTCACCCCGGAACAGTTGCGCAGCTTGCGGCAGGGAACTCCGGAGAGCCGTGTGCAAGCCTTCCTGGCCCTTTCACCCGAGCTGCAACAGCAGGTGCTAGGGACCATCCCGCGTCCCATGGCGTACCAGCTCATCGCCTGGGCGCCCGTGGAGCTGCAGCGCCGAGTCATGCTGGCAGTCGCTCCTCAGCAGGTCATCGCCAATGACCTGACCGAGGGCCGGCTTTTGCAGGCCGTCTATACCAACCGCCAGCTCGAAGATGTGCTGACCGATTTCTGGTTCAACCACTTCAACATCTTCATCAACAAGGGAGAGCCGGAACGCTATCTGCTGGCCAGCTACGAGCGCGACGCGATTCGTCCACATGTGCTCGGCAAGTTTTATAACCTGCTGGTCGCCACCGCCGAAAGTCCGGCCATGTTGTTCTACTTGGACAATTGGCGTTCCGTCTCTCCGGCAGCGGCTTTGGCGCAGCGCCAAAAGCAGATCGAGCGCCTGCAAAAAGCCCAGCAGCGTTTGAGCTTGCAACTGGCACAGCTCCAGTGGAACCCTGATCGACAGAACTTTCTGCGCCAGCGGCTCGGTCAAATCCAGGCGCGGCTGAAGCGCCTGAGGAACGCCCCCTCGCCCGGCATTAACGAAAACTACGGACGCGAGGTGATGGAGCTGCACACCCTTGGGGTCACCGGCGGCTACACACAAAAAGATGTGATTGAAGTGGCGCGTTGCTTCACCGGCTGGACCATCGGCGTCCCGGGAACTCCCGGCGGCCCACAAAACCATCCCGCGTTTTACTTCAACGCGCGCCTGCACGACAACGATCCCAAGACAGTGCTTGGGCAGAACATTCCCGGCGGTGGTGGCATGCAGGACGGCTTGCGCGTCCTTTGGATTCTGGCGCACTCGCCCGCCACGGCCCACCACATCTCATACGAATTGGCGCAGCGCTTTGTCAACGATGAACCACCTGCCGCGCTCGTCAACCGGATGGCAAAGACGTTTCTCTCCAGCGATGGCGACCTGCGGCGGGTCATGGAAACCATGATCAACTCCCCCGAGTTCTGGAGCGCCGCCGCGCAGAAATCCAAAATCAAGTCGCCAATGGAAATGATGGTGAGCAGTCTGCGCGCCACAGGCGCAAACGTGGAGAACCCCCTTCGGCTGACGCAGTTATTGGCGCAGATGGGTCAGCCCCTCTATGGCAAGGAGCCTCCCACCGGCTACAGCAATGTGGGTCAGGACTGGGTTTCCAGCGCGGGCCTGCTCAGCCGTCTCAACTTTTCGCTGATGTTGGCTTCCAATCGGCTGCCCGGTGTGCGCGTGGACTTGGCGCAGTTTGCGCCGCGGGAAGGCGACGCCCTGGCGGTCAGCGGTGCGTTGTTTGACGATTTGCTCGACGGGCAGGTCTCGCCGGCTACACGCAACACCATTTTCAAGGCACTGCAAGAACCCGTGCGGCCCAACGCCGTCCGCAAGGCAGCGTTTGCAACACCGGAAAACCCGCACCCGCTGAGTCCCGCACAGGTACAACTCACAGCAGGGCTGATCCTCGGTTCACCGGAGTTTCAGCGGCGCTGATGCGTAAAACCACGAAGGCACGTTTCCACTGGAGGAAAAAACAATGGCCGTTACACGCCGCATATTCCTGAAGAGTTCAGCGATGGCAATGGTGGGAACCGGGGCGCTGCCCGCCTGGTTGGCGCGCGCCGCATACGCCGCGGTGCCGCCCGGCCAGAAGCAAAAAATACTGGTCGCCATCTTTCAGCGCGGCGCCGCCGACGGTCTCAATATAGTTGTCCCCCACGCCGAGCAGGCCTACTACGCCGCCCGGCCCAGCATTCACATCCCTGCGCCGAGCCGTGGCGCGGCTCCCGATGCCGCGGCCATTGATCTCGACGGATTCTTCGGTTTGCATCCCGCACTGGCGCCCCTCAAGCCGCTCTGGGATCAGCAACACCTGGCCATCATTCACGCCGCCGGTTCGCCCGATCCCACCCGTTCGCATTTCGACGCCCAGGACTTCATGGAATCGGGCACGCCGGGCGTGCGCGATACCGATGATGGCTGGCTCAACCGCGCGCTCCTGGTCGACCCCACGCGCTCCCCCTCGCCCGTGCGCGCGGTGGCCATGAGTGCGCAACTGCCACTGACCCTGCAGGGGCACGCGCCCGCCCTCGCCATCAGCAACCTCGATGCCTTCAAAGTCGCCGGTCCCGTCAACCTCACCGGCGATAGCTTTGAAGCCATGTACGACCAGGCGGCGGACGCGGTCCTGCATCCCGCCGGCCAGGAGACCTTCAACGCCATCAACGTCCTGCGCAAGCTCGACTTCCACCACTACCAGCCCGCCAATGGCGCGCTCTACCCGCAGAGCCCTCTCGGCAACAGCCTCAAGCAGTTGGCCCAGTTAATCAAAGCGCGCGTGGGCCTGGAGGTTGCCTTTGCCGACGTCGGCGGCTGGGATCACCACTTCAACGAGGGCAATACCAATGGACAACTCGCTAGCCGCTTACGCGACTTCTCCACCTCTATCGGCGCCTTCTGGACCGATCTGGGCAGCATCGGCGAGGATGTGGTGGTGGTGACCATGTCGGAGTTCGGCCGCACCGTTCACCAGAACGGCACCGGCGGCACCGATCACGGCCACGCCAACGTTATGTTCGTGCTGGGTGGCCCGGTGCGCGGCGGCAAGGTCTATGGGCAATGGCCGGGGTTAGCCCCGGAACAGCTCTATCAGGGACGTGACCTGGCCGTCACCACCGATTTCCGTGATGTCCTCGGCGAAGTCGTCGACCGTCATCTCGGGGTGAACCGCCTCCAGTCAGTCTTTCCCGGCTTCCCAGCCCGTCCGGCGGCCTACCGCGGCTTCATGCGAACCTGAATGGCCGCGGTTCTCTGGTGTGCGTGCTGAACTTGCCGGGCGGCTTCCACCTGCCGTAACCTTGAAAGGTGAAGAAAAAAGCCCCCGCCATGACTCTGGAGGCTGCGCGGCAGAAGCTCCAGGAGATGCAATTCGAGATCTTTCCTGCCGGCGATGGACGCATCCTGGCCCGCAAGCACGGCTGCGCCGCCGGACTGGAGGAGCGCGACGGTGTGCTGGCCTTCTTTGCGCGGCCCGGACGCGTGGTGGGCGGTGAACTCGCCCGCCTCATCGATCGCGGCTACCAGAAGTTCCTCAAAACCTCCAGCGCCGAAGTTCCCGCCCTGCTCGACGACCTGCGCCACCTGAACCAGTTCCAGCGCGAGCTGCGCTTCGCGGTGCACGCGCCCCAGCTCTTCAACGAGAGCCTCGGGACGGTCAGCGATCGCTACATCTATGACCGCGTCTGGTTCCGCGACGAGGGCCGGCAACCCAAAGCTTGGGAGCAGCCCAGCCTGCAATCGTAGGCTCGCTTAAGGCCGCACCTTCAATTCATTCACCACCTGCTGCACGTTGGGTGTGCTGCTGGCCGCCTGCTGCGCATCGTCCTTGAGTTGAGGCGAATCCACCGTTCCGCTCAGCGTCAGCACGCCGTTTTTTACGCTGTACTGAATGTGCTGCCGCTCCAGGCGGTTGGCGAGCAGGACCGCTTTGAAGTTCTTGCGGATCGCCGCGTCCACATCCGACTCGATCTGGCGCGCCCGGTGCGCCTCTCCCGCGGGCTCGACGCTGATCTGGTTGACGATCACACGGGCCGGCGCGGCTGTCCCGGCGATGGTGTAGGCCCGGTCCTTGTCCTGTTCATTTTGCGTTTTCCCGCCCAAAGTGATGGTGTTATGGGAAACGTCTTCGTCCACGGTGACGCTGCCCAGGCCATTCTGCTGCAGGGCTTGCTGAACGGCGGCCTTAAACGTGGGTTGTGCCGGGCGGCGATGGCAGGCCGCCAGGGCGAGCACGATAACGAACGCCAGTCCGGCAATGGAAACGAGTTGGCGGTGAAGGCGCATGGTTCTTTCCTCTCCTGCTTAGAGGGAAAAACGTGAAAAGTGGCTGCGTGCCACGAAGTACTGGCGATGGGCCGGGCCGGTTCTAAGAAATCTTTTTTATGCCCGAGAGGAAACCTCGTTGCCCCAATCGTCGTGATAACGTGGTGTTATTGCGCACACTACCAAGCTGGGCCTTTTGGGCGTTGGGAGCCGGAACGAAGCGTCTCCTCCTCGTTGGCGTCGCAGTCGTACATACTTAAAGTCATCCTGACCGAAGCGAGAGGGTCCGCCTGCGGCTTTGATTCCATGGGCGTCCGTTCTGGCTCCAAAGAACACTCATGTTCAGACGAATTCCGTTTTACTTTGCGGTGGCGCTTTTGGCGTTGGCCCCGCTCGGCTGTCAGAAGAAGGGCGCCGGACCGCAGGCTGGTGCGGGGCAGCGCATGCAGATGCCGCCCGCGCCCGTAACCGTGGCCAAAGCGGCCGTGCAGGCGGTTCCCCAGGAACTGCAGGCCATCGGCACCGTGCAGCCCTATTCCACGGTGGACATCAAGTCCATGGTGGCGGGCCAGCTCATTGGGGTGGGCTTTCAGGAGGGGCAGACCGTTCGCAAAGGGCAGGTTCTGTTCCGCATCGATCCTCGTCCATTCCAAGTGGCGCTCCAGCAGGCCGAGGCCAACCTCCAAAAGGATCAGGCCACCGCCAAAGACGCCAACGTTCAGTTGGCGCGCTACACCAAGCTTTCGGCCGCCGGGGTGGTCTCCCGGCAACAGTACGATCAGGTGGAGAGCACGGCCGGTTCCGCCAACGCCCAACTCGCGGCCGACAAGGCCGCCATCGCCAACGCCAAAGTGCAGCTCGGCTATTGCACCATCGTGGCGCCCATTACCGGCCGCACCGGCAACCTGCAGGTGCACGCCGGCAATCTGGTCAAGGCCAACGATGTTGCCATGGTGACCATTGATCAGATCCGCCCCATTTTTGTGAGCTTTTCCGTGCCCGAGGATCGTCTCGATGAGATTAACCACGCCCGCGCCCGTGGACGCCTCATTGTGCAGGCGCATCCCACTGGAGCAAACAAGTCTGAGAAAGGCGTGCTGAACTTTCTCAACAATACGGTTGACCCGAACACCGGCACCATCCAGCTCAAGGCGGTTTTTCCCAACCAGGATGGCCTGCTCTGGCCGGGGCAGTTTGTGAACACCAGCACGATCCTTTCGGTGAACCCCAGCGCCGTGGTGGTCCCCAACCAGGCGGTGCAGAACGGCCAAAACGGCAAGTACGTCTATGTAGTAAGCGCAGCCAACAAAGCTGAAATGCGCCCGGTAACGACCGGAAGCTCGCTCAACGGTCTTACGGAAATTGTCAGTGGTTTGCAGGCGGGCGAGACGGTCATTACCGATGGACAGCTTCGCGTCATTCCGGGAGCTTCCGTCTCGATCCGGCCAAGCCAGCCCGCCAGTGGCGCCGGGGCTTCCGCTGGCGCCCTGCGTTCCCCACATGCCGCGGACCGGCAAGCGTCTTAAAAGGATTGGGCCATGAGTATTTCTGAAGTCTTTATCAAGCGGCCCATCGCCACCACGCTGATCATGCTGGCGATCCTGCTGTTTGGCATCGTCGCTTACCGCCATCTCGCGGTCAACGACCTCCCCAATGTCGACTACCCCACCATCAACGTGAGTGCGGGGTTGCCGGGGGCCAGTCCGGAGACGATGGCTTCATCGGTGGCGACTCCCCTGGAGAAACAGTTTTCCACCATCGCCGGGCTGGAGTCGATGTCGTCCAGCAGCGGTCAGGGAACCACCAGCATCACGCTGCAGTTCGCCCTCAGCCGCGGCATTGATTCCGCCGCCCAGGATGTGCAGGCGGCGATCTCGCAGGCGGGTGGCGCGCTGCCGCATAACATGCCCGCGCCCCCCAGCTTTCAGAAAGTGAATCCGGCCGATTCACCCATCATGTACGTGGCTCTGTACTCTCCAAGCCTGCCCATGTCGCAGTTGGACGAGTACGCGGAAACCATGATGGCGCAGCGCCTTTCCATGGTGAGCGGCGTGGCTCAGGTGATGGTGTACGGCTCGCAGAAGTACGCCGTGCGCGTCCAACTCGATCCGCTCAAGCTCGCCGCCCGCGGCATTGGCATTGACGACGTGACCCAGGCAGTGAGCAGCGGCAACGTGAACCTGCCCACCGGCACATTGTGGGGCCAGCACAAAGCCTTTACCGTGCAGGCGACCGGGCAGCTCAAAGACGCCCAGGCCTACCGCAATTTGATCGTCAGCTATAAGAGCGGCAGCCCGGTGCGGCTCGGCGATCTGGGACGCGTTCTCAACAGCGTGGAGAATCCGCACGTCGCCGGCTGGTATAACAAGACCCGCTCGGTCGTGCTCGCTATCCAGCGCCAGCCCGGCACCAACACCATCGAGGTGGCCGCGGGCGTGCGCCAGGCGCTTCCTAAGCTGGTGGCGCAGTTGCCGGCCTCGGTGAAGATGCAGATCCTCTATGACGTCTCCCAAGCCATTCAGCAATCCATCAACGACGTCAAGTTCACGCTGATCCTCACCATCTGTCTGGTCATTCTGGTCATCTTCCTGTTCTTGCGTAACATTTCCGCGACCATCATCCCCAGCCTGGCGCTGCCCATGTCCATCCTGGGCACGTTCGCGGTGATGTATTTGCTGAACTACACCATTGACACCCTTTCGATGCTGGCGTTGACGCTCTCGGTGGGTTTCGTGGTGGACGACGCCATCGTCATGCTGGAAAACATCGTGCGCCACATGGAGCACGGCGAAAGCGCCATGCAGGCCGCCTACCGCGGCGCGCGAGAGATTGGCTTCACCATTGTCTCCATGACCGTGTCGCTGGTGGCGGTCTTTATTCCGTTTCTGTTCATGGGCGGCATTCTCGGCCGCCTGCTGCACGAGTTCGCGGTGACCATCGCGGCGGCCATTCTGGTTTCCGGCTTTGTCTCGCTGAGCCTTACCCCAATGCTCTGCAGCCGCTTTTTGCGGCCGGTCGCCGAAGCCAACCACGGGGCGATGTACAAGGCCTTTGAGCACGGCTTTCTTGGCCTGCAAAGAGGTTATGAAATCACCCTGCGCGGCGCGGTGCGCCATCGCCGTCTGACGCTTTTGGCCTTTATCGCCCTGGTGGTCGCCACTGGGTACCTGTTCAGCACCATGCCGCAGGGCTTTTTGCCCAGCGAGGATCTCAGCGCCATTCGGGCCATCACCATGGGCCCGCAGGGCGTCTCGTTCAACTCAATGGTTCGCCACCAGCAGGAGGTTGCCGCCATCGCCTCCAAAGATCCCAACATCAAGGAGTTCATGTCCTTCGTGCGGGATACCAATCAGGGCTTCATGTTCTTCCATTTGAAGCCCCCCAATGAGCGGCCCGGCAAGATGCCCGTCGATCAGGTCATGCAGGAGCTGCAGCGCAAGTTCATGCAGGTGCCAGGAATTACGGTGTTCATGATGAATCCGCCTCCGATACAGATCGGAACGCAGATGACCAAGAGTGAATACCAGATCACCTTCCAGGGTCCGGATACCGAACAGCTCTATCACTCCATTGCGCCGCTGGAGCAGCAGTTGCGCCAGGTGCCCGGACTGCAGGATGTGACCAGCGATCTGCAGATGAGCAACCCGCAGATAGAAGTGAAGATCGACCGTGACCGCGCCTCCGCTCTGGGCGTGAGCGCCGAGCAGGTCGAGGACGCGCTTTACACCGCCTATGGCTCGCGCCAGGTCTCAACCATTTACGAGCCCAATAACGAGTATTACGTGATCATGGAGCTGGAGCCGCAATACCAGGGCACGCCCCAGGCGCTCGACTCGCTGTACGTGCACTCCAGCAGCGGCAGTCTGGTGCCGCTGAGCGCGGTCTCGAAGATCGTTCAGACGGTTGGGCCGCTCACCGTGAACCACACCGGGCAGACCCCGTCGGTGACGGTCTCCTTCAACACCGCGCCGGGCGTCTCGTTGGGCAACGCCTTGAGCGCGGTAAAAGGCGTCATCACCAAGGTGATGCCGGCCGATATCACCTGGTCGTTCCAGGGCACGGCGCAGGTTTTCCAGAGCTCGATGGTGGGCCTGGGCCTGCTGCTGCTCATGGCCGTGCTGGTGATCTACATCGTGCTGGGCGTTCTCTATGAGAGCTTCATTCACCCCTTGACGATCTTGTCGGGCCTGCCGGCCGCCGGGTTGGGCGCGCTGCTGGCGCTGACCATCTTCGGCGAGGATCTCAATATCTACTCTTTCGTCGGCATCATCATGCTGGTCGGGCTGGTGAAGAAAAACGCCATCATGATGATCGACTTCGCATTGGAAGCGGAGCGCAAACACAACAAGCCGCCCGAGGAAGCCATCGTGGAGGGCTGTCTGGTGCGCTTCCGGCCGATCATGATGACCACCGCGGCGGCCTTCTTCGGCACCCTGCCCATCGCGCTGGGCGTTGGCGCGGGCGCCAAGTCGCGCCAGCCACTGGGCATCGCCGTAGTCGGCGGATTACTGGTTTCGCAGTTGCTGACGCTCTACATCACCCCGGTGATTTACGTCTACCTCGACAAGTTCCAGGGCTGGATGGGCCACGGCAGGAAACATGCGGAACTGCAGCCCGGGGAGATGAAGTCCGAGGAGTGGAGCCCCACGCTGGCGCACTGAGGAGACCTGGCCGGCCGCACCGTTCGCGGTGATGGGTAGGGCGTGCCGTTTGACGAGCGTATCCCGCAGCAACCGCCAACTGGGGGGGCAATTCTTCATGATCGCCAGGGGGGCAGTTTTACGTGATTGCTGACATACGAGAAGCAACAGGCCATCGTGCTCACCAGCAACAAGGCCTTCGCCGACAGGAGTCAGGTCTTCGCCAATGACCCCATCATGGCCTCGGCCGCGCTGGACCGCCTGTTGTACCGCCTCACCGTCGTCAACCTCCGCGGCGACAGCTTCCTTCTCAGGGAAAAGCTCCGCGCCAAGGCCGCCGCCAGGCCGAGGAGGTGCTCCCCCAAACCTGATCCCTCATCCCCTTTCTGCCCCGAGGGGGTCAATTCTTAGTGAGCGAAAGGGGGTCAATTCTAAATACGCGTCAACACGAGCAACCGCCCGCCCCCAACCGCCACGTTTTCAACAGGTTCCTATTCAGCAACCAAAGTTGCCGTGCGGCACTTTTCCAGGGGTGACGTGTCACCCGTCAACTGCTGTTGGCAAGGCCACAACGATATCGACGACCGTAACGGGACCACTTGGTGCCACCCTCACTGGACGAACTGGGGCGAGGTATCCGTTGACTGGCCACTGGAGAAGCCACGCCGGGATGGTCTTCGGATTCCACTGCTTCACTGCCTCCTGACGCTTCCTGAGTTGGGCCTCACTCGGTACGGAAATCTCCACTTCGCGGTCACACTCGTTCAGGGCTGTGTTGTAATCCATGAGGTTATTCAATCCCGCCGCTGCCCTTTGGACATCCAACTCGTCAAACTCAGCAGTCGTCCGGCCATCCGAACCCGTTGGGTTCAGGTCGAACACGTATCGAAGATGCCCGCCAGAGAAGAACGTAATCGTCGCCAAGACATTCCCCATCTGGACTGCACGACCAACGTCATCCACGAGCTGGATCTCGATTTTTTGGCCACCCCGCATTGGCATATCTCCTAAAACGGATTATCGACCACCGAATCCAACGGAGTGATCTCGTTCGGGGCAACCGTGACCGGCTCATCGGTCACCACTTGGGAGCCTCCACCGCTGGTGGTTGGCCCATTTACTGGAACCTTGTGTTCGGCACGCTATCCTCAGGAACGGTCGCTCGATGCGTGAGTGTCGCTGGCAATTCGTATTTTGTTTGCGCAGCTTGAGGGTCGTTCGTAGGCTCGTCGCGTGTGAAGTGCGTCGGTCTTGGATTTCCCGCCGCATCCGTGTTCGGGATCTGTCCCGTGCTCTTCGCCGCCTCTGCCTCTCCCGGCCCCATGTAGCGTGTCAGGGTCCCTCCCCTGACAACACCTAATATAGTTTGTGTGACAGTGACTTTAAACAGCTCATCGTTGGTTTTCCAGCCGTGGCCGGAGAAGTAGTTATGAACGCGCTGAAAAAGGTTTATGTACCACTTCACTGCGATCCCAGGGCGGCGACAACCCGGAAAGCCGCAATGCAGCCGCAGCCCTCCATGCAGAATGATTGGTGGGGGTACCTTC
Organism: Acidobacteriota bacterium; assembly: GCA_027459505.1. Lineage (GTDB taxonomy): Bacteria > Acidobacteriota > Terriglobia > Terriglobales > SCQP01 > DAIDIE01. The sequence continues at coordinate 1,843 of DAIDIE010000040.1, read as the reverse complement.
CCTTGGCCCATGGGCGCCAGTCGTACCATCCCCGTCGGGTCGGTGAAGCGTAACGGGTTGTCCGTCACGTACACGAACCTGTTAAGGGTCTGCGGATTGGCGATCGTGCCCTGCAGCGCGTCCGGGGTCATGAAGCGGCCCAGGCTGCTGCTATTGTAGCGGGCTTCGAAGTAATCCAGGCCGGTGTTGGGGTCGCGCTCCTTGCCGGTGAAGCGGCGGCGCTCGCTGACGCTGCCGCCCCAGTCCTCGCCGAAGGCGGTGTAGGCGTGGTTGCCCCAGCCCGACAGCTCGTTGCCGTTGCCGTTGGTCATCAGCGCCGTCGAGCCAATGTGGTCGGGGAAGTAGTAGCTCACCGCGCCACCCTGGATGTCGGCAATGCGCTCGTCACCCAGGTAGATGTAGTCGTTCGGCGAGGTGAAATTGGTCATTCCGTAAATCACCTTGTCCGAACCGCATCGTTGCGCGCCGCGGCACGCTTCAGCCGCACCCGGTAGCCGTCCAGCGTGTGGATGGAAATCCCGCACGCCGCCGCGAACTGCCCCCGCGTCTGTCAACATCCTCGACCACGCACCGCGCCTCTTCCAGGCCGACCCGCACACCCGTTCCAACTCCAGTTGCTTTCATCCCTCAACTGGAACATGCTTGTCACGAAACGGAAAGACTGGGCTTGGTCGGACGCCTACAAAAACACGGTTGCTGTCGAGCGAACTAAACTGCGTGCGGTGGCCGATTTACATCGGCCTCTCAGGACGCTGTTCCAGCTTCGTTACCAGCCGATCAAAGCCAATCAACTACTACTTTCAATGAACCCGGCGAGCTATTGCCACAGTAAGCACTCCTAAGAACAAAAGGAATAGGGCGCCCACTACCCGAACTTGAAAGGGTGATCCGTAGGGCGTGCCGTTTGACTAGCGTTCGCCGCCCAAAACCGCCACCTGGAGGTCAATTCTTTCGTCAACCAGCGTTTCAACCTCGGCAGCGTCCCAAAAGGTGGTCAAACTCAGGCGGGCGGTCGCCCAGTGGATCGTCCAGCCACCGTTCTGCCGCTAGCCATGGGTAACGGCAGACAAGCTCCTGCTGCCACGAAAGCGGAGTCCAGAGCTGACCGGAATCTATACGAGCCGACCGCATGACTTTGGAAAACCATCCAAACCGGGGGGGCGCAATGACCCAGTCCATCGGAACGTCGGTCATATTCGCGCCGGGATGCAAGGTATCTCTACTCTGAAATTCACGCGAAAGGTACTCTTGATACTGTTTCGGCGAATCGCCCACTCCGATCTCGAAAGCGGGCGCGCCTTCGTACCACTTGTCCCAGAGCCAAGGGTCGGGGTCCGTGACACAGAAATATGCGAAGCGGTCGCCGCTCCTCAGCATGAGGTCCTGAACCAATGTTCCAAACGGTTCGCGCAGACTTGTAATGTCATCAAAGTAGAGCTTCGCGAAGCCAGCTGACATGCGCCCCGATTCCAGCAGCGTGCACGCCCGGCCCAGGTCTCTGACATTGAATACCTCGTCCGGGTCAGTAATCCATCTCACGATACTCACCCTCCAAATCGAACTTTGAATACTACAGAACCGGTGTTTACTGAGGCTGAAGGTCGCATTTGTTGTGGATCCCTTGTAGAACGTTACCTTGGTGTTGCCTTTGGTGTAGCGCGTGGTTCCATTTGCGTTATTTGATCGCTGGTACCCTTTTTGTTCGTAAGCGTCCGGGCAACCCCAGTATTGCGCGTTTTGGTCAGGCGTGAGTGGCGGCCCAGGCTTTGGGGGTGAGCTCGGCGAGCTGGCGGTGGCTGCGCCGCTGCATGCCAGGCAGGGTGTCGGCCAGGTACTGGCGGAC
>DAIDIE010000027.1 GCA_027459505.1 Acidobacteriota bacterium | reverse complement strand
TGCCGGGCTCCTCTCCCGCGCGAGGGAGCCGCCCTTCCCACCCCAACAAAGCAAACTGCGCTTTGTTGGGGGCCCCGGGAGAATTTCGCGGCCCTCCACCTGCGATCTCCTCCCGCAGGGAGGACTCGGTGGCTCGCTCCTTTTGAAACACATATTTGCAAAAGCGACTATAAGCCTTGCCAACACATTCGTCAAGGCGTATAAGTACGTTATGGCAGTGAAAGCGTCCCCATTCGATATGGCGCGCTTCTTCCAGGCGTTGGGAGACAAGACGCGACTGCGTTTGCTGAACCTGATGGGAGACCAGGAGATCTGCGTCTGCTATTTCGTGGAGATACTGGCGCAGGGGCAGCCCAAGATATCCCGCCACCTCGCTTATCTCCGCCGCGCCGGAATCGTAGAAGCCCGGCGGGACGGGAAGTGGATGCATTATCGGATCGTCATGCCGCCGAATAGCGGCGCCGCGCAGGTCTTGCGCCAGACCCTTGCCTGGCTGAAGGAAGATCGCGGAATGCAGGCGGACCGGGCGCGGCTCTCGAAGGCTTGTTGCCGTCCAGCGAAATTCTCCGCTCTGCACGGCGCGCCCTTGCCCATTCCCGTCGATTGCGCGATCGCTTCCGAGGCCAGATAGACATGTCCAGCACAGCGTCCAGTCAGGGGCGCAGCCGCGCTGCGCTGCAACGGAAGCAGCTTTCGTTTCTGGACCGCTTCCTCACGCTCTGGATCTTCCTCGCCATGGCGATTGGAGTGGGGGTGGGGCACTTCATCCCAGGCTCCGCCGGCTTCGTCAACCGGTTTCAATCCGGCACCACCAATATCCCGATCGCCATCGGCCTGATCATCATGATGTTCCCGCCGTTGGCGAAGGTGCGATACGAGAAGCTCGGTGAAGTCTTCCGGAAAAAGCGTGTTCTCGGATTGTCACTGATCCAGAACTGGGTGATCGGGCCGGCGCTGATGTTCCTGCTGGCCATCGTTTTCCTGCGTGGAGAGCCCGCCTATATGCGCGGCCTCATCCTGATCGGGATCGCCCGCTGCATTGCGATGGTGCTGGTGTGGAATGAACTGGCGAACGGGGACACGGACTACGCCGCCGGGCTGGTCGCTATCAACAGCGTGTTCCAGGTGCTCTTCTACAGCCTGTACGCGTGGGTTTTCATTACAGTGCTGCCCAAGTTGTTTGGTCTGCAAGGCAGCGTTGTGGAGGTAAGCATCGGGCAGATTGCCAAGAGTGTTGGCGTCTATCTGGGGATACCCTTCGTCTCGGGAATGGTCACCCGCTTCGTCCTCATGCGGGTAAAGGGAGAGCCGTGGTACCGGACGCGCTTCATTCCCCGGATCAGCCCGCTCACACTGGTGGCACTGCTCTTCACGATTGTGGTGATGTTCTCGCTGAAGGGCGATCTGATCGTACGATTGCCGCTCGACGTGATTCGCATCGCGATCCCGCTGGTGATTTACTTTCTGGTCATGTTCCTGGTGAGCTTCTGGATGGGCAAGCGGCTGGGGGCAAACTACGCGCAGTCGGCCACGGTGTCATTTACGGCCGCGGGAAACAACTTCGAGCTGGCGATTGCCGTAGCAGTAGCCGTCTTCGGACTGAATTCAGGAGAGGCGTTTGTGGGTGTCGTCGGACCGCTGATTGAGGTGCCGGCGCTGATCGGGCTAGTGAATGTCGCGTTCTGGTTGAGGCGGCGGTACTTCGCGCCAGCGAGCGGCGAGTTTGGGATGCGGCCAATTGAAGACGCCCGGTGAGAAGCTTGCCCGGAGTTTCGCCGCCCGCGGCATTGAAGGCTCGGCATTGAGAGCGCGGCAGTGCGGCCGGGATCTTCGCCGCGCCTGGGGCATGCCCGCCGCGGCTGCGGCGATTGGGACGCAGCGAACCGGTTCCCGGCCGTGTCACCGGGAGAGTTCCAAGAATCCTGGGAATGCCCTGAGAAGCTTAGAATGAGGAGGGCAATTTGGGCAGGCCGGCGGAGCGGCAGGGCCGCCTTTATTCCGTCCGCTTCGGTGTCCGGCCCCCACCCCTAGCCGCGCGGCGCGGCTAGGGGACTCCGGCCGAAGCTCACCGGTTGTGGCCGGGCTTTAGCAGCTGCTGCGGTGGCTGAGGCCTGCGATTTCGATCGCGAAAGCAGTTCGACTCGGCCCTGGCACGTCAGGAGAACGGCATGAGAGCAACCGACGTTGAGTTCCGGCTGCGGATGTGGCCGCACCGCCTGGTTGCGCGCGCGGCGGAAGCCGCGCCTGCCAAGATACCTTCTAGGGGTTGGTTTCGAGGTGACGCACTCCATACGGCAAAAAGAGAAATGGATCCGTGGAGCACACCTGCACGGCATTGCGTGCGTATTCTCTATCGGGATGATTTGTGGTTCTTTTGTGAAGAATTGTTGCAGCGGTTTAACAATTTGGGCGAGCACGTGACGGGGGTCACGAATTGGGGGCAGTTGGTCGTGTGGCGGGACGGCACTTAACAGATAACGGCGGTGGTTTCTTTGTTGGACTCGCCAAGAGTGCCTGCAAGCGCTTACTCGTGCTACCGGACTCTGTCGTCGATGCAAAAGGCAGCGGTGCTGGTAGAATCCCATTTTGAGGGAGACGACGGCAATAAATGGGCGGAGGGCGTTTTGATCAAAAGTAGGGGCCGCTTCGAGGATGTAGAGTCTGCGAGTATCACTGTCGGTCTGGTTGGTTTAGGCCGGCTGCGCGGCGGCACAGCGGTGTTCGGCAACGGAGCCAAAGAGCCGGCTTGGCGGAATTCTGTTTGGGATGCTTTTGAAAAGGGGAGATATGAACAATAGCGGGCGAGTTGAGCCTGCTCCAGCGCGGTCTTATTGGGTGGTCTCAGCCAACATTCATCAGATGGAATTGGCCGCGTGGAGAAAGGTCATTAAGGGCGAGAAGTGCGCCTTTATGGGGTGGAACCTCGACCATTATTTGGGTGCGAAATTCGCCGGTAAAGGCCCTGACCCGGTGCGTCCCGGCGATGTGGTCCTGATTGCTTCCCGGTCTAATGCTAACAAGGAATTGCTGGCTTGCGGGGTTGTTGATGGAGAGCCCTTGTTGCCAAGGGATCTTGATTTGGTTCGCAAGTATGGGCGACTGTGTGATGATGTCGATGTGCTGGAGTTTGGGTCTGCCAGAAAGCTGAAGCCGTTCAAGGTGCTCAAGCTAGACCCCGAGGAAGAGGGTCTTCGGTTCAACGGGAGGGGTGTATCGTACGGCAAGTCGTCGCAGGTGGCTGCGATTTACAAGCTGCAGCCTGGGAAGAACGTCGGCGATAGAGAGATTTGCGCACGCCTCGATTCAATTCTCAGCAGCTGCAATGGGCTACGCCGACCTACGGCGCTGAAAGTAGGTAAATCCGCGGGCTCCTCCGCAGGGAGGGGGTTTCAGGTGGACAAAGCTAAGCGTGAGGCAGTTGAAAAGTACGCCATGAAACGCGCGGTGAAGTATTACATGAATCTTGGGTACCGTGTTGAGGATAAGTCGTCAACAGAGCCTTATGATCTTCTGTGCAGGCTGGGAGAGCGTTCATTGTACGTGGAGGTTAAGGGTACGACAACAGAGGGGGATGTCGTCACAGTTACCAGCGGCGAGGTAAAGAATGCTCGCCGGCGAAGCCCAAACACTGAGCTGTTCGTAGTGAGCTTAGTCAGGGTGTCGAAGAAGGATAGCGATGGCCATTACAAATGCCGAGGAGGGAGGGAGCAGATAGTGAGGCCGTTGTGTCCTAAAGCCGCTGATCTTACCCCCACCGAGTACAGCTATAGAGTGCCGCCTGAACGAGGTCGAGGGGCGCGCGCCGGAGCCTGACGCGAACAAAAGGCTGCCGTTTGGCTTAAAAGAGAGCCATTGCAAAAGCGCCAACTTGGAAGATAATGGCCGACGTGACCTATTGGGCTCACTCCGATCCGAACGGGCTTTCCTGGGATGCGGACGGCGCGAACTGGCAGCCATTGTCGGAGCATTTGCGCAACGTCGGTGCGATGGCCGCGCGCCTGGCCGCGGAAGCAGCTCCGGGCGATTCCGAGTTTCAGGCGCTTGCCAGGGAATGCGGCCTTCTTCACGACTTTGGCAAGTATAGTGACGGGTTTCAGCGCATGATTACCGGCGGTGGAGGACGGTGCCCGCATTCGATCCACGGTGCGGTTCTGGCGGCCTTTGGTTTGCGGGAGGATGAGCCGCCGCCGGCTCACATTCACGCTGCTCTTGCTATTGCTGGCCATCACGGTGGGATTCCCGACGGTACAGGGGGCGAGAGTTCTCTCACGGAGAGGTTGAGGAGATCGCGGGAGGAGGCGTGCGGGCTTTTTCAGCGCGCGGCCGCTGACAGCGAGGAGCTCAGGGAGTTATTCGAGTCAGGTCTGCGTTCGTTGGGCAGGGTGCCACCGGGTCAGTTTGACCTTTACACGAGAATGCTTTTCGGCTGTTTGGTGGATGCCGACCGTCTGGATACGGCGGGGCGCCCGATTGTGCAGGCGCCATTGGATGCGGGCGGGAGGCTCGCCCGTCTTCGGAACCACGTTGCGGAGCTCTCTTCGAGAAGCTCTGGAACGGCGGTTCAGGCCGCTAGAGAGGAGATCCTTCGTGACTGCCTGGCAGCCGCGGAGTTACGGGGCCCGCTCTTCTCTTTGAGTGCTCCGACGGGCGGGGGGAAAACGCTGGCGGCAATGGCGTTTGCCTTACGGCGGGCGGAGATTTTCGCCCATGCCTATAGACGCGTGATTGTCGTGATCCCGTACCTTTCTATTATTGAGCAAAACGCCAGGGTCTACGCAGGCGTCTTTGGGGGTGACGCGATTCTTGAGCATCACTCCGGCAGCTTTGTTCGGCTCACTTCCCGGGAAGACCGCGAGTACATCCCGGAAGGTTCCGCGACGGACGAATTCGAGCGACCCGCGCGCCGGAATGAGGTTGAGAACTGGGATTACCCCTGCATTGTCACGACATCGGTTCGCTTTTTCGAGACGCTTTTCTCTAATCGTCCATCGGACCTGCGGCGTGCCCATAACGTGGCGCGGTCGATCATCATTCTGGATGAGGTGCAGACGCTTCCTAGGCGGCTGCTCACGCCGTTGCTCAGTGTAATCCGGGAGCTCACAGAACATTGGGGCTGTAGCTTCGTGTTTTCGACGGCCACGCAGCCGGCTTTTGAGGCCGTATCTGAATCCGCTGGGCCCAGGTGGGGCCGGGGAACGATTCAGGAAATTCTGGGTCGTCCAGCGGTGCTGCGAAATACGCTCCGGCGCGTCAATATAGGCTGGGAGTTGAGCGAAAGCGTTTCCTGGCACGGTCTGGCCTTACGCATGCTCGCGCAACGCCAAGCGCTGGCCATCGTCAACCTTCGTGATCATGCCAGCGCTCTCTACGAGCGGCTCAGGAGCTTGGCGGAGGAGGCTGGTGTTGACCCGGGTGCGGTATTCCACCTTTCGACACGCATGTGCCCTTTGCACAGGCTCGAAGTGATCGACCGAATCAAACGGCGGGTGTCGTCGGGCGAGCCCTGCTGGGTTGCATCGACACAACTCGTCGAGGCAGGAGTTGACCTCGACTTTCCGGCTGTGTTCCGCGCTATAGGGCCGCTGGATTCGATAATTCAGGCTGCCGGGCGGGCCGATCGCGAAGGCCTGCGCACGCAAGTTGAGGGTAAACCGGCTGGCGCGGTAACCGTCTTCCTGCCGGAGGAGGATCGAATGCCGCCGGGCGTGTACCGTGAGGCTACGCAAATAACGCTCAATATGGTGCGTGAACGGCAAATGAGTGGCCGTGACATTCAGGTCACGGACTCGGAGGTTGTTTCGGAGTACTTCGAGCGGCTCTACTCGGGAGGCGCGAATCTTGGGATGGAATTGCAGGACTTGCGTGCCAAGATGCGGTTCGCCGGGCTAGCGGAGGCTTTCGAGATGATTGAGGGCCGTACGCGGGACGTCTTTGTGCCTTTCGATGAGCGGGCTCAGCAGTGGATTTCGAGATTGCGAGGGGTTGGGAGGATCACGTCTGAGATAGGACGTGCGTTGCAGCCCTACGTTGTGGGCCTGCACCCCTGGGAGTTCCAGAAGGCATTGGGTGTTCTAGAGCAGGTTCGGCCCCCGTCAGAGGTTTGGGTGGCGAGCGAGGCGGCGTATTCGAAGGAGATGGGCTTGCGGTTCGAGTTTCAGGCGGAGGATTTGGTGCTAGTGTAGTGAGTCACAATCTGTATGGTGTTAGGAGGCCAAGTCGTGTCCCCACATCGTGTGCGCGTAAAGATATCGGGCGAGTTCGCATGCTTCACTCGGCCGGAGATGAAGGTTGAGAGGGTGTCGTACCCGGTCATGACTCCGTCAGCGGCGCGGAACATTCTTGACGCCATTTGCTGGAGGCCGGAAATGCGCTGGGTCGTGACCAGTATTTCGGTCTTGAGGCCAATTCGTTATGTCTCTATTCTCCGCAATGAGGTGCAGAGCAAGCTGGCTCCGCTCGCCGTTAAAAAGTGGATGGCGGACCCGGCAACTTATGAGCCGCTCGCGGCCGGTGCGGGAGCGGCCACAGAGGGAACGCCCCGAAACTCCCTCTTGCTTCGGGATGTGGCATACATCGTCGAAGCAGAGCCTTTGGTGTTTGACAAGGGAACGGATAATACTCCCGCAAAATACGCGGCCATGATCGAGCGTCGCGTTGAAAAGGGGCAGTGCTACCACCGGCCTGCGCTAGGCTGCAGGGAATTTGCCGCCCAGTTCGAGCCGGCTTCTGAAAGCGATCGGCCCGCAGCGATCAGTGAGGACCTTGGGCGCATGCTTTACGACGTTTCCTTCGGCGGCGATGAGCGGAAGGCAGTATTTTTCAACGCATCGATTCGTGATGGGGTTATGGACACTCGACCAGATGTGGTGCTCGGCGACCCCGCTCGGCGGGAGGAGGTGCTGCGGTGTTCGTACAAGCGCTAGCGGAATACGCGGACCAGTATCTGGCGGAACAGCTCGGCGATGAGGCCTGGGAGGAGAAGCCTGTGCCGTGGTTGGTTGAGGTCTCCGCGGACGGAGCTTTTCTTGGCGTGGTCTCCAGGACAGAGGAGAAGAGGCGAGGAAAGAAAATGGTGGCCGTGCCGCAGCAGCTTGCTGTTCCCCGCTCTCCAGTGAACCGGAATAGCGGGCTGCACCCCCTGCTGGCGGTCGATGACATTAAGTACGTCTTGGGTCCGGGCGCGTGGACGGCGGATAAGGATCGACAGAATCACGCCGAGCGGCATCAGGCGTTCATTGCGCTCACTAAGGAGGCTGCCAAAATCACTGGGGACGAGGGCCTCCTCGCTTGTTCCAGGTTTTACGAGCGGGCGGAGGAGGTTGAAAAGGCCCGATCGGCGCTGAAGGAGGCCGCGCCGGGTGTGCTTGTGGCGCTTGCCCACGGGGGTGCGCTGGTGCAGCGAGAGGCGGTGAGGCGCTATTGGAGGGATCATTACGCGGGAAAGTACAGTGAGCGGGTTGACGCTGGCGGGACGGGAGAGTGTCTGATTTCCGGAAAAATTGGGCCAATCGCCCCGACGCATGAAAAGATCAAGGGTACCGCCTCTCTGGGTGGGCAGGCCTCCGGCGTGTCGCTCATGTCGTTTGATAAGGAAGCCTTCCGCTCCTATGGATGGGAGCAAAACCAGAACGGCCCAGTATCTCCGGATAGGGCAATGGCGTATGTTCTTGCCCTAAATGATCTTTTGAAAGTGGATCGAGGGCGCCGGAAAGATATCGCTGGAATCGGGTTCGTGTATTGGCTCCGGCGACCCGAAGAGTTCGACCCGTTCAAAATCCTGGAGCAGGCGAGCGAGGAGCAGGTGAGCGCTCTCTTGTCGCTGCAAAGCATCTCGGGCATTGACGCGAATCAGTTCTATATGGCGGGCATCTCGGGAAATGGCGGGCGCCTGAGGGTCCGTTACTGGCTGGCCGACACTCTGGCACAGATTAAAAGCAATATGGCGGACTGGTTCAGTGGCCTGCGCGTCGCGGGCTTCAACGATTCCGCCGGCCCGGTTCGTTTGTGGCAGCTTTGTCAGGCAATCCACCGCGACGGCGAGCCGCCGCCCGGGCGCATTATTGAGCTGGTGCGCCGCGCTTTGGAGGGAGTGAAGCAGCCGCTTGGGTACGCCATCCTCGGCGCCGCGCTACGCCCCCTCCGCAGAGCCGGAAGTTCGAATGCGGCGCGCCTGGGACTGGTCCGGCTTTGTGTGAATGACATCATCCATGTGTCCGGGAAAGGAGACAAGCCGATGACCGAATCATTAGACACAGGCCAGCAGCACCCGGCCTACCTTTGCGGGAGGCTTTTGGCGATTTTCGAGAGCTTGCAATTCGCTACTTTTCGTGGTGAATCGCAGCCAAACGTAACGGTAGCGGACCGCTACTACTCGCTGGCATCCACCTACCCGGCGCTGGCTTTTCCGAAACTTGAGAACCTGTCAAGGAAGCACTTGGGGAAGCTACGGCGCAAGACTGGGGGAGCGGCCACCAGACTCGAGCAGCAGATTCAGGAACTCAGCGCGCAGATTGCCGGAGCTGCTGGTTACCGCTATCCAGCGATCCTGAGCCTGGATGGCCAAGGCAGGTTTGCTTTGGGTTATCACCACCAGAAGGCTGAGGGGTTCGCCCAGGCGCGGCTTGCTAAGGCGGCGAAGGCCGGAGAGGGGCCGGAGAGAGTTGGGACAACCGAAACTGAGGAGGTCGCAGAATGAGCTCACTGGAAAACCGCTACGATTTTGTGTACTTGTTTGACTGCCAGGACGGGAACCCTAACGGGGACCCGGATTCAGATAACAGCCCCCGCATTGATCCCGAGACGTTTCAGGGCCTGGTCTCTGACGTTTGCCTCAAACGGAAGATTCGCGACTTTGTTCTGCAAAGCCACGCAGTCAATGGCAAGGTGGAAGCCGGGTTCGATGTGTTCGTGCTCGCGGGCAATACGTTGGAGAGCCGCCAGCGCATGCCTTACGACCACTTTAAGGGTCAGATCGAAGCGAAAGGGAAGAGCACGAAAGCAAGTGACATTGAGAAGGCGCGCGTGTGGATGTGCGAGAACTTCTACGACGTGCGTGCGTTTGGAGCTGTCATGAGCACGACCGAATTTAACTGCGGTCAGGTGCGCGGCCCTGTGCAGCTCACGTTCGCTCGTTCCGTTGACCGAGTGCTTTCCACCGAGCACACGATTTCACGGCAGGCTTATACCGGCGAGAAGGACGTCAAGGCCGGTACGGGGACCTTTGGGCGGAAGCACACCATCGCTTATGGTCTCTACCGGGCGCACGGATTTATTAATCCGGTCTTTGCGGAGCGGACCGGGTTTTCCAATGGTGACCTGGATGTACTGTGGTCAGCACTGCGTTCGATGTTTGATATTGACCGATCTGCTGCTCGCGGTCTGATGGCCGCCCGCGGGCTGTACATCTTCAAGCATGACTCTCGTCTAGGTAATGCGCCTGCCAACCAGATGTTTGATCTGATACGGGTCCGCCTGCGAGAGGGCGTGGAGGCGCCGCGGTTGTTTTCGGACTACGAGGTAATACTGCCGGCGAGCGCCGTGGCGGCGGGGGTGACATTCATCAATGGGACGGGACTGGCCGCGAGCGCCTAGAGGTGAGATGTGTACGCCGAAGACGAGTTGCTTCCCATTTCTGGACTTCAGCACCTTTCGTTCTGCGAGCGCCGGTGGGCGCTGGTTCACATCGAGGGCCAGTGGGAGGACAATCGATTTACGGCGGAGGGTAAGCTTGTCCACGAGCGTGCGCACTCAGGGGAGGTGGGGTCCCTCGCCGGTGTGCTGGTTCGGCGGACAATTCCCGTACGTTCGTTCGAGCTTGGCCTGGTGGGACAGACTGACGTCGTAGAGTTCCATCGGGTAGACAGCGGGGGCGTCCGGATCGCCGGGCAGTCCGGCCAATGGCGCCCCTTCCCCATTGAGTACAAGCGCAGTCGAGACAAGGTGGGTAACGCCTACCGGATACAGTTGTGCGCGCAGGCGCTTTCGCTGGAGGAGATGATGGGTACCACGGTCCCTGAAGGTGCGGTGTACGACAGCCTTCAGCGGCGGAGGCACGCTGTCGCGTTCAGCCCGGACCTCCGGGCGGAGGTGGCCGCTCTTGCCCAGCGCATGCACGAGCTGCATGGGCTGCGCAAGACGCCGCCACCGCGCTATGAGAAGAAGTGTGACTCTTGCTCACTGCTGCCGGTTTGCCTTCCGCGCGCGTTGTGCGAGCGTTCGGCTATTGAGTACGTCGCCCGCGAGGCCGCTGATGCGGGTAAATCCGGTGGGCTGTGAAGAAGCTCCTCAACACACTTTACGTGACCATCCAAGGCGCTTACCTGTCCAAGGAGGGTGAGACCGTACTAGTCAGGGTAGAGGGCGAGGAGCGGCTGCGGCTTCCAATCCACACCCTTTCTGGAGTAGTTTGCTTTGGTCAGGTCGGGTGCAGCCCGCATCTTCTAGGCTTTTGTGCAGAGCGCGGGGTGAACGTCACCTTTCTCAGCGAGCATGGGAGATTTTGGGCTCGCGTGCAGGGGCCTGTGGCAGGCAACGTGCTTTTGCGGCGGGCTCAGTACCGCGCTGCAGATGACGCAGCGGGGAGCGCGGCGGTTGCCAGGGCCGCAGTACAGGCGAAGATTTCAAACTGCAGGGTTGCGCTGCAGCGCGCGGCTCGGGAGCGGGGCGGGAATGCGGCGATTGAACAGGCAGCGGTGGGACTTCTGCGGCCGCTCGATGCCGCATCGCGGGCGGAGGGGGTAGATTCTGTTCGCGGGTGCGAGGGCGAGGCGGCACGGATATATTTCTCTATCTTTGATGACCTGATTACGACATCGAAGGATGACTTCACCTTCCGGGGGCGGAGCCGCCGCCCGCCTCTTGACCCCGTCAATGCGCTCCTGTCGTTCGTTTATACCCTGTTGGTTCACGATGTAGTCGGTGCACTGGAGGGCGTCGGTCTGGACCCGGCGGTTGGATTTCTCCACCGCGATCGTCCGGGTCGGCCGGGACTCGCACTCGATCTCATGGAGGAACTACGCCCGGTGCTGGCAGACAGGCTCGTTCTGACCCTAATTAACCGGCGGCAAGTAGAGGTGAAAGGATTCCGGGTAACCGAATCGGGCGGCGTGATCATGGACGACGACACCAGGAAAGAGGTGTTGGTGGCATGGCAGAAGCGGAAGCAGCAGGAAATTGTGCACCCGTTTATCAACGAGCGCGTCCCGCTTGGCTTGTTGCCCCACGTACAGGCGCTACTGTTGGCACGCCATCTCAGGGGTGATCTCGACGGCTACCCGTCATTTTTCTGGAAGTGAAGCATTATGATGGTCTTGGTGGCCTACGACGTGAACACGGAAACCGAGGCTGGGCGTAAGCGGCTCCGGCAGGTCGCGAAGACCTGTGAGGACCACGGGCAGCGGGTGCAATTCTCACTTTTTGAATGTGTGCTGGAGCCGGCGCAGTGGGTTGAGATGCGTGCCCGGCTAGTCGGAATCATCGAGCCGCAGTTGGATAGCCTACGCTTTTACTTTTTAGGCGCCGAGTGGCGGCGGCGTGTTGAGCACGTGGGGGCAAAGCCTTCCTGGGATCCGGATGGTCTCCTGCTGGTTTAGCTTGGGCCGCGCGCGCGGATTCCAAGCAGTTGGTAAAAGGCAGGAGGGTCCGCGCGAGCCTTTTTCCTTAGCAGTACAAGCGTTTAGCCGAATGCTCTCCAAGGCCCGCCTCTGCGGATGGGGCGCTTGCTGTTCGTCCGCGCATGAGCGCCGGTAAGCGACTGAAAAAAGGTATTTTAGATAGCAAGCGGTCGCGCCCCTCGCGGGCGCGTGGATTGAAACTGCGCCCCCGCCGAATGCCTGGCTAATCAGCTCGTCGCGCCCCTCGCGGGCGCGTGGATTGAAACACCGACGCCCACCGGATCAAGACCCAGGTCGCTCGTCGCGCCCCTCGCGGGCGCGTGGATTGAAACTTCGCACTCGCAACCTCGAAGATGAAATCTGCCGTCGCGCCCCTCGCGGGCGCGTGGATTGAAACCTGATCCGGTGTCCAGGTGTCGGGCGCCGAGACAGTCGCGCCCCTCGCGGGCGCGTGGATTGAAACAGCCAACAGCGTGAGCATCCACTGGTTCCGAATGTCGCGCCCCTCGCGGGCGCGTGGATTGAAACGGAAACGCCGCGCACTCTTC
>DAIDIE010000020.1 GCA_027459505.1 Acidobacteriota bacterium | reverse complement strand
CGTTGGTCGCTGGCACGTTCTCCAGTGAGAACGTGAAGCCGCCGATGCCGGGCTCCTCTCCCGCGCGAGGGAGCCGCCCTTCGGAATTTCGCGGCCCTCCACCTGCGATCTCCTCCCGCAGGGAGGACTCGGTGGCTCGCTCCTTACGACTCGGCCCTGGCTCGTGACGCCCAGCGCCGGTTAAGCACCCCGGGGGCGGGGCGCTATAATTTGTGTACTGCATGCCGGCGTCATCACACCTGAAGTCAATCTTTCCTTATCTGCGCCCCTACTGGCGCGAATTGGGGCTGGGATTTGTCATCCTGGTCTTCAACTCGCTGGCGCTGAGCAGTATTCCCTGGATCTACAAGCTCACTTTTGATGGATTGCGCCAGGATTTTTCCGTACACCGCTTGCTCCTCTACTGCGGATTATTGATTTTGGCGGTGCTGGTGCGCGGCATTTTGCAATACCAGCAGCGCTGGATCCTGATCAGCACCTCACGCAAGGTCGAATACGATCTGCGCAACGACCTCATGCGGCATTTGGAACAGATGCCCGCCAGCTTCTACCAGCGCCTGCGCACCGGCGATCTGATGGCGCGCTGCACCAACGACCTCAACGCGGTGCGCAACATGGTGGGCCCCGGCCTGATGTACTCGGCCAACGCGGTGGTGCTGTTTGTGGTGGTGCTGACCATCCTGTTGCACATCGACGCGCGCCTGACGCTGCTTGTCTTTCTTCCCACCCCGTTCATTTCACTGGCGGTGCAGTGGTTTGGCAAGCGCATCCATGAGCGCTTTGAGCGCATTCAATCGATGTTTTCGTCATTGGCGACGCGGGTGGAAGAGAGCTTGAGCGGGCTGCGGGTCTTGCGCGCCTATGCCCGTGAAGAGGCCGAAATCGAGAGCTTCGAGCGGCTGAACCGCGACTACATCCGGCGCAACCTGCGGCTGGTGGCGCTTTCGGGCGCCTTCAACCCCATGCTGCAACTGCTGCTGGGGGCGGCGTTTGTGCTGGTGCTGTGGACGGGCGGACGCGCCGTGCTGGCACATCAGATCACCCTGGGCAGTTATGTCGCCTTCAACATGTACATGCTGCAGATGTCGTTCCCGATTTTGGCGCTGGGGTGGGTCATTAACCTGGTACAGCGCGGCACTGCCTCCATGGCGCGCATCCAGGAAATTTTAGCCACCTCTCCGGAAATCGCCGACGGGCCCCGGACCGACCGCTCAATCAACACCATTCAAGGCGACATCGAGTTCCGCAACGTCAGCGTGGGCTACGGCGACACGGAAGTTCTGCACAATGTGAGCCTGCACGTTCCCGCCGGACAATGCCTGGCGATCGTGGGCGCCACAGGGGCGGGCAAAACCACGATGATTTCGCTGCTGCCACGCTTTATCGAGCCCAGCGCCGGAGAACTGCTCATTGATGGCCACCCCATCGCCAGCATTCCGCTGCAGGTGCTGCGCTCCAATCTCGGCATCGTCCCGCAGGAGACGTTTCTCTTCAGCGACACGCTGCACAACAACATCGCTTTCGGCGCGCCCGCCGCGACCGGGGAAGAGGTCCGCAACGCCGCCAGCGCCGCCAGCCTGGGCAGCGATGTGAGTGACTTTCCCAAAGGGTTCGAGACGCTGGTGGGAGAGCGGGGCCTGACGCTTTCCGGCGGACAAAAACAACGGACCGCTTTGGCGCGGGCGCTGATCCGCAATCCCCGCATTCTCATTCTCGACGACGCGCTGGCCAGCGTCGACACCATCACCGAAGAACGCATACTGGAGCGGTTGCAGGAGCTGATGCGGGGGCGCACCACGCTGCTCATCAGCCACCGTGTTTCCACCGTGCGCAACGCCGATCAGATCATCGTGCTGGAGCAAGGGCGGATTGCCGAACGCGGCACGCACTCACAATTGATCGGCAGCGGCGGTCTGTACGCATCGCTTTACGAGAAACAGCTCCTGGAAGAAGAACTGCAAAGTGTGGAATAGCCAACAGCAACGTCTATGAGCAGCGCGCAACAGGAAGAAGAGGTACTAGGCAAAGCCTACGACCGGCGTCTCATGCGGCGCCTGCTGGGCTACGTGCGCCCCTACCGCTGGCAGGTCGTGGTGGCCACCGTGGCGGCGCTGCTGCAGTCCGCAACGCAGGTCGCCGGACCGTTGCTCAACCAGCAGATTATTGACCGCTATCTCTATCCCACCCACGCGCCCGGCGGCATGCGCTGGATCAGCCGCTATCTTCCCGCCGATCCCAAACACGGCATCAACACCGTTGCCCTGCTGTTTTTGGCCATCCTGCTGCTGGGTTTCCTGCTGAACGTGGCGCAAACCTACACCATGCAGTGGGTGGGACAGCACACCATGTTCGACCTGCGGCGGCAGATCTTCGCGCATTTACAACGGCTGCAGGTGGCCTTTTTCGACCGCAATCCGGTCGGGCGGCTAGTCACGCGCGCCACCAACGACGTGGAGACCATCAACGAAATGATCTCCTCGGCGCTGGTCGCCTTCTTTGATGACACCTTCGTGCTGCTGCTGATCGTGGTCATCATGTTCCGCTTCAACATCATGCTGGCGCTGATCACGCTGGCCATTCTGCCGCTGATTTTTTTCGCCACCAGCATTTTCCGGCGCGCGGTGCGTGACAGCTATCGCCGGGTACGCGCCGCCGTGGCGCGCATCAACACCTTCCTGCAGGAGCATATCTCGGGCATGCAGGTGGTGCAGGCCTTCAACCGGGAGGAGGTGGCCTTTGGCGAGTTCAAGCAGATCAACGCACAGCACCGCAAGGCCTGGACCGACGCCGTCTACGCCCACGCGGTTTATTATCCGGTGGTCGAAATCCTGAGCACCACCGCGATTACCCTGATGATCTGGTTCGGCGGACTGCGGGTACTGCACGGCACTCTCACCATCGGCGTGGTTTTCGCCTCGGTGCAGTATGCGCAGCGTTTCTTCCGGCCCATTCAGGACTTGAGTGAAAAATACAATACGCTGCAGTCGGCCATGGCCAGCTCGGAACGTATTTTCAAGCTGTTGGACACGCCGGTCACGCTCAGTTCGCCCACCAATCCGCGCTACCTGCCCAGTGCGGCCGGCCGGGTGGAGTTCGAACACGTCTGGTTTGCCTACCATGACGAGGATTGGGTGCTGAAAGACGTCAGTTTCACAGTCGAGCCGGGCTCGACGCTGGCCATCGTGGGGCATACCGGCGCCGGCAAGACCACGATCATCAGCCTTTTACTGCGGTTTTATGACGTGCAAAAAGGAAGGATCCTGCTCGACGGCATCGACATCCGCGAACTGGAGCTCAAGAACCTGCGGCAGCGTTTCGGAATCGTTCTGCAGGACCCCTACCTGTTTAGCGGCAGCATCCGGGAAAACGTGCTGCTGGCGTCCAGTCATAACGGCCTGTCCGGAGCGGCGGCGCCGGTGCTGGAGGGAAGGGCCAAGCCCAGCCTGGCGGAAACGCCCACGGTTGATGCTGCGACCGTGACCGCCGCGGCCATGCGCGAGGAACAAATCCTCAACGACGCGCTGGAGAGCGCCAACCTCAGCGACACCATTGCTTCCCTGCCCAATGGCGCCGAAACCGTGCTGCATGAACGCGGCGCCGGGCTCTCCACCGGACAGAAGCAGTTGGTCAGTTTCGCGCGCGCCCTGGCGGCCAACCCGCCCTTCCTGATCCTCGATGAGGCCACCGCCAGCGTGGATACGGAGACGGAGCTGCGCATCCGCGAGGCCCTCAACCGCATGGTCGCCGGCCGCACCAGCATTATCATCGCCCACCGCCTGTCGACGATTCAGACCGCGGACCAGATACTGGTGATGCACAAGGGCACGGTACGCGAGCTGGGCACGCACCAGGAACTGCTGCATCACCGCGGCATTTACTGGAAGCTCTACCGCTTGCAATACAAAGACCAGGAGATCAGCGCGCCTTCCACGACTCCCGTACAGAGTTGAAACGGACGTTGGCTTGGCCCCGCTCGTGAGGCCGGAGGCCGCGGCGCCCTAGCGGCGCGTGCCGCTCGCGGCGGCCTTGCGCCGGCTCGAGGTTTTGCCGCCGGGGGCAGCCGGCGCTCTGCCCTTCCCCACCGGGTCCAGCGGCGGAAACCAGGAAACCAGTTTGGATGGCAGGCGCTCATTGAGGGGATGAATTTTCTCGATGCCGTTATGCTCGAGAACGCCGTTGATGGCGGGCTCACTGGTCAGCCATTCCGCTTCCCTGGGCTCGGGCCATTTCAATCCGCGCCGCATCTTGCGGGGCTCGGCCAGCACGTAGACTTTGGCGCCATACTCTTTGGCCGCCAAGGCCAACGGCAAACAGCCCACCGTTGACCAGGCGCTGGCGCTGGCCGGGTCCACGCCGTCGGCGCCCAGCAGCACGAAGACCCTGGCCGCCGCGGCACGTTTAAAATAAGGCTCCCATTGACTGGGTTCGCGGCAACTGGCCTCCAGGATGTAGGCGGCACAACTGTCGGCAGCCAGGTAGACCTGCTTGTACCCATGCTCGCGCACGCGCAAGGCGTACTGCACGCCGTCGCAATACTCGACGGTGTTTTCCGGCCCATAAAGGGTTTTGCCGCGGCACTCCAGGACGAAAACGCGGGCTGAGGATTTGACGTCCAGCGGCAAGGCCTTGAGGGCCTCCAGAACCGCGGCGCTGTATCCGTAGAGGACGAACCAGTCCCCTGGTTTGAAAAGCCGCTGGGCTTCGGCGGCGATCGCCTCATAGGCCCGGTGTTTGTCGGTCTGAAACTCCTCGATGAGGGCGCGCAGGGAGACAATGTCGCTGGTCTGCAGCGCCCGGTCGCGCAGGTTTAACAACTGTGCGTGCTGGCCGCAGGTTTTCACCAATTCCTCGATGGCGGACTTGGCGGCATCGCAGGCGCGCGCCGCGTCACGAGCGCTGGAGAGTTCCCGGGAAAGATAACCGAGCAGGTCATCGAGCACGCGCGCGGCGTTGGGAGAACGCGCGGTGCCGAGGAAGCGGGTGGCCTCCAGCAGATGGGCGGCAATACTGGGATCGGGGTAGGCGCCGCCCACCACCTTGGTCCACAGCAGGTCCAGGTGCTGCAGGTTGCAGGTCAGCACGTCTTTGATGCGCGACAGCTCGGTGCGCAGGTCGAGCTCGATGGTTGACATCAGCGCACTGGCCCGGCTCTCGCCCCAGTCCGGGCTGTAGGTGACTTCGGCACGCAGAAAATGGCGGTCCTTGTAAAGGCGGGTCACCAGGAGGTTGCGGAGCAATTCCGACTGGAAGTCAATGGGCAGGGGCACCTTGGAGTGCAGTTCGGTGTCGCGCACGCGGTTGTAGTGCACGTCCATGAGATTGGCGAGGCGCAGCAGGGCAATCAGCGTCTTCTGCCGGTTGACGTCCAGGCCGCCGCCGGCGCCGGTAATTTCCAGGTCGGGAAGGTGATTGGTGTTGCGGTGAAAGCGGCACAACGTGCTCACCGCCTTGGCCTCCTCGGGATCGCAGAGCCCAAAACTGAAGTAGTTTTCCCGCACATGAGACTCGGACCATTCGTGATAGCTATTCAACCCGCCACCGTGGCCGGCCGCGTGGTCCAAGGTCAAGCCAAGGTCATGCACCCAGATGGCGGCCATCAGAATGCGCAGTTCGGGCGGCGTCAGCCCGCGGATGGCGCGGGAAAAACGCTGGAAGAGCACGCGCATCATGGCCAGGCTGTGGTTGGGGCCGCGCTGCGCGACATAGGGGATGGGTTCGCCGTGGGCGCGATCATAGGCTTTCAACCAGGCAGTGCGCACATATTTGATCACCGCCGGCACAAAACGGTTCAGTTCGCCGGCGACCGCCTCGCTGAGCCCGGAGCTGATGATGCGCATGGCCTCGGTCTCACAGTAATCGCCGCCCATCCAGCGGTCGCCCTCTTCCCAGGGAGAGACCGCGGGGAGGGTCACCATCGCCGCCTCACCGGCGGCCGCCGCGGAGAAGCGTCCGTCGAGGCCGAGCACCGCGTTGAGGCGGGGGCGCAGCTTACGGCTGACCGGGCGCTTGCCGTTTTCAATGCGGCTGAGGGTGGAGACGTCGAGGCCCAGCTGTTGGGCCAATTCGGCGCGGGAGAGGCCCTTGGCCTGGCGCGCCTCGGCCACAGCGGCGCCGGACTGGAATTGCCATTCGTTCATCACGGCAGCAGTATGGGCAACGTGCTTTCGTGTGTCAACATGTGTCATTTCCGTGCCATGTATTTGCCGCACAATGTTTGACACGCTGTTGGGCTTATGTCTTGACATTAAGTTCTCATTAGGTAGGATCGTAACCCAGCCGGACCAGAAAGGCTGGTCCCCAGGATCTGATCGCCAGCGCGGAGCCATCCGCGGAGGCCACGCAGCAGGGGAAGCGCTCTTTCGGGACGGAGTATTACAGAAAGGCAAACGAGGGACACTTCCTATGCACCTAAAACGCTTCCTAACATCGCGGCTGTCGCGGTTGCTGCTGGGCGCGCTTGCAGTCGCGACCTGTGCGGCGGTCTCGGCGCAAGCCCAAACCGTCTACAACAACGGCACTGGCTATAACCAGGGCTACTACTATTCGCTGTACACCAGCGGCGGCTCGTCGAACATGAGCTTCTCCTCGCAATACGCCGGCAACTATGCGCTGAGCTTCTCCAACGTCAACGACGTGGTGGGTGGCAAGGGCTGGAATCCGGGTGGCTACATGACGGTGGGCTACAACGTCGGCTACGCCTCCGGCTACAACACCATCTCTGTTTACGGCTGGACCACCAACCCGCTGGTGGAGTACTACATTACGGAAATGGGGCAGCTCTACACCGGCAACGCGACCTACAAGGGCAGCGTTTACAGTGATGGGCACAACTACTCGACCTATGAGCATCAACAGGTCAATCAGCCCTCCATCATTGGCACGGCGACTTTTGAGCAGTATCTGGATCAGTGGGGCGGCGCCAACACGGGCAGCAATCACTCGGTGACCACGGGCAATCACTTCAACCACTGGAACAGCCTGGGCATGAAGATGGGTTCGTTCAATTACATGATTTTGGGAACGGAAGCCTACGGCGGCCGCAGCGGCTACGTGAACGCCACCGTGTGGTAATTTTTGCTCTGGACTGCAAGCGTTTACCGGGCGCACGCAGAGCGCCACAGTAAACGTTTACCTTGCCACCCCGCCGCGCCGAGCGCCGACGTGCGCCGGCGCGGCGGCATTTCCGCTCCGCCGTCTGGCGGAGCAGCCAGGGTTGCATGAAAACTGCCTGCCTTCGCACCCCCACCCGGCGCGTCTTCATTTTCAGCGCCGCTTTGCCCGCCGTTACTGTTTTTGCCGGCTTCCGTTTCCGTCCTCCCGCCCAAGCTGTGCCCGCGCAATTTGTCCTGGTCCAGGGCGGCGTATTCAAGAACATCCACTCCAACTACTACGGCAAGGGCGTCACCGTCTCCTCCTTCTACATAGACAAGTACGATGTGACGCAAAAGGAGTGGGACGCGGTGATGGGCAAGGACCCGTCCGCCTTCAAGGGGGCCAACCAGCCGGTGGAGAACGTCACCTGGTACGATGCAATCGAGTATTGCAACCGGCGCAGTTTGCAGGAGGGGCTGCAGCCCTATTACACCATCGACAAGAAGCATCGCGATCCGAACAACAAGCCCGACCCGCGCTATGGGGACCTCGACAAAGTGAAATGGACGGTGACCATCAATCCGGGGGCCAACGGATACCGCCTGCCCACGGAAGCGGAATGGGAGTACGCCGCCAGCGGTGGCCAGCGCAGCCGCAATTACAGCTACAGCGGCAGCGACCTGGTGAACGAGGTGGCCTGGTACTGGCGAAACTCCGGAGCGACCTTCCTGATGGGATTCTGGAGCTGGCCGGCGGTGGTTCAGAATCAGGACCAGACGCAACCGGTCGGCGGCAAAAAGCCCAACGAGCTTGGCCTTTACGACATGTCGGGCAACGTCCGGCAGTGGTGCTGGGACTGGTATGGCCCGCTCCCCACGCACGTGAAAGACCCGCGCGGCGCCACGAGCGGATCAACGCGGGTGTGGCGAGGCGGCGGCTGGATGGGCGCGGCGTTCGCCACCAAAATTAGCTTCCGTGGTCACTTGGCCGCAAACGGCACTGGTCCTGACCAGGGATTTCGCGTTTGCCGGAGCCACTGAGTTATGTTGCGATCCCGTTTTCGACCAACGACAGCTCTGTTGCCTACGGTGCTGGCGGCATTGACATTCGCCTTCCCTGCCCTATGCGGGGCGGCTGTACCGGTACAAGTCGAGTTGCAATGGCCCGGCGGGGCACCCGCCAAGGGCCCCGGTTCGATAACGATTGCAGCGAGCCGCGTTGCGGGATACACGGCGGCGTCTCAACCTTTGCAGGTTCGCGCTCTGGCCGGCACAGCGGTGCTCAAGCTCGATCTTGGAATCTGGCGTCTGCAGGCCAGCGCCAGCGGTTATTGGGGCCAGCCCATCGAAGTAACAGTTAGCGGATCGCCGCCCGCAGCGGTGCGGATGTCGATGTGGCCGGCGGCAACCCTCTCCGGACAAGTGCAAACCACAGACGGAGAAACGCTGCCGCCACGGCTGCAGGTTCGCCTGCACGCGGCAGTGGGAGCGAAATCAGGGGCATCGGCTTCCAGCCAGAGTCCCGGGCAAGCTGCATTGCAATGCCCCATCACCGCGGGACATTGGAGCTGCCTGGCGCCGGCTGGCCGCTTTGACCTGCGGCTCTCCTCGCACGGATTCGCACCCGTCTATGAGTGGAGCGTCACGCTGACGGCGGCCAACAATACCGATCTGGGCAGCCTGGTCCTGCAACGGGCGGCATCGGTTTTCGGAAGGGCGGTCAGGAGCGATGGGTCCAGCCCGCAAGGCTCCTGTCAGGCAAGGCTGGGACCAGATCCCAACCGGCGTGGCGCGCCAGAGGACGAGCCCTCTCCCTCCGTCGCCGCGCGGCTTGCAGCACCTCTAAACGGGCGCGGCTATTTTCAGATTCTCGGTATCCCTCCAGGGAGATACCAGCTCGCCATTCATTGCCCAGGGGCGAGCGGCCTGCGTTCATTGGAAGTTGTGCCCGATCGCGAAACCCGCATTGATCCGCCGCTGCGGCTTGGAGATCTGACGCTGCGGCTCGCACTCACGCCGGGCCTGGACCCCTCCGGGCATCCCTGGCGCGTCAGCGTCGCGGAAGTCGCTCCTGATTTCCAGACCATCGTCCACAAGACCAGCGTGCGGGAAGCCGCAGCGCAAGCGGGGAAAGAAAGCGAGGGACAATGGCTGCGGAATGGACTGCTGCCGGGCAAGTACCATGTTTCCGTTACCGCCGCCGACGGTTCCCTGTGGCTGCAACGCTATCTTGATCTGCAACAGGGAGGCCGCTCGCTTCGCCTGCGGCTAACGGCGGCGAAGGTAGCGGGACGGGTGCTGCTCGGCGTTACTCCGGTCAGTGCACAGCTTGTTTTTTCAAACGACGCTGGCGGCCAAACGGTCACGTTGTCCAGCGACGACAATGGCCGTTTCCAGGGCCAGCTCCCCGAACCTTCCGGAACGGCGGGCGCCACGTGGACGGTGCTGGCGCATTTGAAGCAGCCGCCGGCGACGCAGCGGCTGCTGGGCGTTGCGATTCCCGCCGCAGGCGAGAACGGCCGCGCGTGGCTGGAATTGCGACTGCCCGCATTGGCGGTACGCGGGACCGTGGTCTCGGCGAAAGGCGGACCCCAGCAGGGCATTCAAGTCTCATTCAAAAACGCCAGCGGGGTTCAAGCGAGCACCGCGACTGACGCGCTGGGACACTTCCAAATGGCCGATCTGGCGGCCGGCAAGTACACCGTCGAGGCAGAGTCGGTCAAAGGCGCGTCGGTCAGCAAGAGCATCATTGTAACCAGCGGCGCCAGTCTCAACCTGAGACTGGTTCTCAAACCCGCCACGCACATTCCCTTCCAGATCACCTCCGATCAGGGGCCAGTCGCGGGGGCGACGGTGCAGGTCTGGGTGGCGCCCGGAGTGCCTTGGGCGTTTACGCATTCCGATCAGAATGGGCAGTTGAACCTCAGCCTGCCGCCAGGAACTACCGACGTCTCGCTGACGGTTTCCGCGCCAGGATATGCGCTCACCCTCACCCGCATTCACCTGTCAGGAACGGCTAGCGACAGCAGCGATCCGCACACGGTAACTCTGGAAACGTCCGGCGGCACGCTGCAACTCAACTTTCAAGAGGCCGGCGGCATGGCGGCCAGCGGCGACGCAGATCCCGGCACGTACTACCTGATCCACAAGGGCGCCATCCAGGACGCAAGAGCCATTCCTGGTGGCAGTTCCGCGCCAACAGGCGACAACGGCCAAGAGGTCATTCAAGGGCTTGCGACTGGGTCCTACGGGCTCTGCAGGGTCACAGCCCCCGCGCAACTGACGACATTGTGGTCAGGTTCCCTGCCCTCGAGTATCTGCACAACCGGGTCGCTGGACGATGGCGATACGCTCACCTTATCGGCGCCCTAAGCGGCTTCAGTTCGGCATGCAATTTCGAACTCAAAAGCAGTTCGACTCGGCCCTGGCTCGCCTGGAGACAGGTGCGCGGGAGTGGCGGCGGACGACGGCTGATTAACCGTCCTGGCCGCGAACCTTTTTCACGTCAATGCCGTGCCGTTTAATCTTCTGATTCAAGGTGGAGAGTGGAATTTGAAAGCGTTCCGCGGCTTCCGTCTGGCGTCCGTGGGTCTGTTCCAGGACGTCGAGAATGAGACGTTTTTCGAACTCCTCGACAATTTCAAAC
The DNA here is from genome assembly GCA_027459505.1 of Acidobacteriota bacterium. Taxonomy (GTDB): domain Bacteria; phylum Acidobacteriota; class Terriglobia; order Terriglobales; family SCQP01; genus DAIDIE01. Next base: position 170,757 of record DAIDIE010000020.1, on the reverse strand, counting down.
AGCGAAGCGCTCGCGCGCTCGCTCAGCAGCGGGGCCCAATCTTTCCAGGACGAAGGCGTGCCGCCGGCGAGCGATTCCGGAAGCAACTCCGGACCGATCAGCGGAGCGGTGGAGAGCACGACGGCGCGTTCGATGACGTTTTCAAGTTCGCGCACATTGCCGGGCCAGGCGTAATCGATGAGCAGGCGCAGCGCCTCCGGGCTGAGGCGGCGGGAGCTCATGCCGTTTTCGTTGGCATAGCGCGAGAGGAAAAAGTCCGCCAGCAAGGGGATATCCTCGCGCCGCTCGCGCAAGGCGGGCAACTTGATGTTGATAACGTTCAGGCGGTAGAACAGGTCGTCGCGGAACTTCCCTTCGGCCACCAGGCGCTGCAGGTCGACATTGGTGGCGGCAATGACGCGGACATCGACCTGAATTTCTTCCACCCCGCCAAGCCTCATAAAGCGGCGGTCCTGCAGCACGCGCAGGATCTTGGCCTGCGTTTCCAGAGACATGTTGCCGATTTCGTCGAGGAACAGCGTTCCATGGTCGGCAACCTCGAAGAGACCCTTCTTGGGCGCGATAGCGCCGGTAAAGGCGCCGCGCACATGGCCAAACAGCGTGGATTCCAACAGATCGGCCGGCATGCCGCCGCCATTGACCGGAACAAACGGCTGATTGGCGCGCGTTGAGGAGGCGTGCAGCGCCTTGGCGATCAACTCCTTGCCGGTGCCGCTCTCGCCCTGCAGCATCACAGTCGAGCGGCTGGGCGCCACCTGCGCCACCATGTCGAAGATACGCAGCATAACCTCACTCTTGCCGATGAGGTTTTCAAAGCTGTAGCGCTGCTTGAGAGCGCGTTTGAGCTGGACGTTTTCCTGTTCCACCCGGACCGCGTCGATGGAAGAGGAAATGTCAGCCAGCAGCTTCTCGTTGTTCCAGGGTTTTTGCAGGAAGTTGCGCGCCCCGCTTTGCATCGCCCGCACCGCCATTTCAACGGTGGCGTAGGCGGAGATCATAATGACCGGAACGGTCGCAATGCTCTGAATCTGAGCCAGCACCTCCAAGCCGTTTTGCCCGGGCAGCGCCACGTCAAGAAGAATCAGATCGAACAGCACCTTTTCCAGCTTGGCCAGTCCTTCGGGGCCATTGGGGGCGGTGTGAACTTCAAAACCCTCGAAGGCGAGCAGCGTTTCCAGACTCTCCCGGATGGCGGCCTCGTCATCGATCACCAGAATGCGGGCGCGCGGGCCAGTGCTTGCGCCTGTGTTCTCATCGCGAACGGGAGCGGCACCCGTGTTGTGTCCGGCGCTTTCCCCGGAGGCCCCAGCGGGTTTTGACAACAAATCAGGCATGTACAGTTCTCCGCAAAGCGGGCAACTCCAACAGGAAACAGGCGCCCTCGCCCGGCTCGCTGGCCACGCTGATGGTGCCGCCATGCTCCTGCAAGATGGCGTAACTTACTGACAATCCCAAGCCGGTTCCCGAATGCAGCGCGCCGCGCGCCCGCTCGGCGTGCTTGGTGGTAAAAAACGGATCGAAGATTCGGCTGCGGGCTTCCGGGGCGATACCGCTGCCGGAATCGCGAACTTCCACCGCGATACGGTCCTCGCGCGCCCACGTGCGGATGGACAAGTCCCCACCCGTGGGCATGGCATCGCGAGCGTTCAGCGCCAAGTTGAGAAAAACCTGCTGCAGCCGGCCGGCATTCCCCATCACGCGGGGAAGATTGTCTTCGAAGCTGGCGGAAACGCTGACGCCGGCGCTGCGCAGGGGATGCTCCAAAAGCGACAGCGTCTCGCCGATCACCGCGTTCAAGTCCAGTTCCGCCATCTCGTTGTTGGCGCTACGCGAGAAGTTCAGCAGACTGCTGATAATTTCCGAAGCGCGAAAAGTCTGGCGCGTGATCTTATCGAGAACCGAACTGCGCGGATCGGACGGGGAGAGCTGTTTGGCGAGCAGTTGAGTGTAGCTGGAGATCACGGCCAGCGGCGTATTCACCTCGTGAGCAACGCCCGCCGCCAGCAGACCGACGGTCCCGAGCCGTTCCGCCTGCGCCAATTGATGCTCCAGTTCGGTTTGCATCGTAATATCATCCACCAGCACGATGTGGCCAACGATCTCGAAGCGGCGGGTAAGCAGCGGCGCCACGGCGAGGTTGATGGTGCGCGCCTCTCCCGCCCCCAGGGTCATGCGCATTTTCGAGTTCTGGCGGATGCCCTGGTGCTGACACAAGCGCGTAAACTCCGCCCCAAATTGGGAACCAAGCACTTCCTGAATCGGGCGGCCCAGCACCTGGCCGCGCGGCTGTGCGGAAAGCACCTCCATCTGAGCATTCCAGCTCTCAACCCGGCCTTGCAGATCGACCGCGGCCACCCCCACCGCAATACTCTCGACGATGTTTTCGTTGAATTCCTTGAGGCGCTCGTATTCGCTGATTTGCGCCTGCAAGCTAGCGTACAAGCGGGTATTTTCAATGGCCACCGCCAAATAGCCCGCCAGCGTCTGCAGCAGTTCGACGTCCTCACTGGAGAGCAGATCGCCGCTGCGCGTCCGGCCCAATCCCAGAACCGCCACAGTCCTGCCCTGGATGCGGCAGGGCAGGTAGTAGTTGAGGTCCAGGGCCGCAACGGTGCTCAAATAGGGAGCATCGGCGGCGGCGGGGTGGTGGGGGCTCTCGATGAAGAGCAGGTCCTTTTCCGGATCGGCGCTCAGCGCCTGCAGGAACTGGAGGCGTAGCGGCTCGGAGAAGCGCCCGGTAAAACCAAAGGAGCGCGCCAGCCAAAAGCCGTTCCCCTCCCCGCCCGCGCTGGTGGTGGCTTCCGGAGCCGTTCCCTGCTCGGCAAGAAAGACCGCCACACGCTCCAAAATCAAGGTGCTGGCCAGCCGCTCGGCCAATTCCGTCAGCAGGGCCTGCAGGTCCGTCTGGGCGTTCAATTGGCGGCCAAACTCAATCAGGGTGCGACGGTAGTCATAGCGCTCGCGATAAAAGAGCCGGTCCAGCCGCTCCTGAATCCATCCCTTGACGGGATCAAAGAGCAGCGCGGTGATCATGATGGCCAGCACCCAGCTTACCGGCCCAAAGCCGGGCAGGCGGGAATGAATAAAGAAAGCGCCTGTGCCCAACACCGCGAAGTAAATGCCCGCCACCGCTACGGTAGCCAGCGTGTAAGCCATACCGCGGCGGAACAGGACCGCGGCATCCATGAGGCGGAAGCGTACGATCGCGTAGGCAAATGCCGCGGGCAGAGCGATCAGCGACAACACCACCCAATTGGCGGCGAGCGCGGCGTGGGGATCGACCAATGCCGGCAAGACGTAGAGCAGCAGAAACGGGAGTACCGCGACCAGCACTCCGCCGGTCAGCCAGCTCATTTGCTGCCGCTGAATACTTCCGATGGCGTGGCGCCGGCTGTGGTACAGCGCCAGGGCCGCGATGAGGAAATAGACGGCAAACAGAATGTAGGAGAGGTGATCAAGCCAGGTGTAGACCACCAGCGCCGGTGCCGCCAGCGCAACCCGGTTTGAGCTCAGGGCGAGTTCGGCCAGCAGCACCAGCAGGCCCGGCGCGTACAGAAACGCGATCAGGAAAGGCAGCCGCTGCACAATGCCCTTGCGGCGGGGAAACACCAGGGCGAAGTGCAGAAAAAGCGCGGGCGTCAGTAATAGAGCGACTTCGTTGCTCCAGTACACCGTCCAGTCGAAGGCATTGAGCTTGCCGGTGTAGTGATAGCAATAGAGCACAAAAGACGACAGGCTGAACCAGCAGAAGTGCAGCGCCTTACGCGCGGAGTGGCGGCGCACGAAGATGAAGGCGCCCAGGGCGAAATAGAACAGCCCGGTCAGGTCCTCATAGAGGTAACGGAATCGAAACGGCTTGGCCCGGCGCGCGGTGGCGGCAACGTTGCGGATCGCACCGGAGTCCTCTCGCACCTGATAAGAGAGGCGCCCGCCGATCCCCGCGGCATACAGTGCGCGGGTGACCTCCACCGCGTCGTTAACCGGAGCGCCATTGACGGAGAGCAGGACATCGCCGGGCTGGAGTCCCCGCGGTGCTTGCGAGGCCGATTTGACGGCAACGCCGGAGGGACTATCGCGCCAGACCACGCCATCGGTCAGCAAGTCAAAGCCACGGGTGCGCTGCGCTCGCCACTGCTGACGGATGCTGATAAGGCCGCCCAGCAGCAGGATCAGGCTCGCCAGCACCAGGCTGAGTTCGCGAAACCGGATGTGCTGCAGCCGTCTCATAGCTATCCGCGGAACCTGACTCGCACCTCATGGCCACGCTCGCGCGAGGCGCCACGGCCTTTCTTACTCCAACTGCTTCAGTTCGCCGGCCCCATCCCGCCGTTCAACCTCCGGCGCGCGACGCGGGGCGACGGCCCGAGTTCACGAATGGTGGCCGCTTTTCGAGCCGCCAAGTGCGGGACCGCAACCCCGAATCTCTGCTCCAACTTCGGCCTGCGAAAGCGAAATCAGTTCGATTCGGCCCTGGCTCGATCGGTCCGACTGTGCTTTGGCTCATTCTACCGCTTCAGTCACGTTAATCAGCGCACGTTAATGGGTACATCTTTAAGTTTAGCAGCACGTTACGGGCCAGCCCGGCGGCCGCGCGCCAGAACGTAAATGATTGATTTCCAGAGTGCGGGAAAAGGCGAGCGAAGCGGAAATGTGAAAAATGGAAGGGCGCGTTTTCAACTCTCATAGCGCACTGCGGCGAGAGGCTCAAAAGCTGATACTGAATCCGCCGCGAAAAGAGCGCGCCATCTGGACCAGGTAAAGATGCTGGCCGTCGGAGCTGAGCATGGGAATATAGCCCTGGGCAAGGAGATTGTTGAATTCCGCCAGCGCCTCCATGCGTTTGTTGCTGAAGGGCAGGTGGGGAAGCTGCTGGCGCACCACTAGGTTGGCGTAGGCCCCGGCTGAACCCACGCTGGAATCATAAGGATCGAGAATGGTAGCCGACAGGCCGTTCACATCGCGGTAGCTACAGGTCAGTGTGGTGTGGGTCCAAGGAGCGCGCGCCGACATCTTGAGGGTCCAAGCGCTCAATTCAGCCGGATGCAACTGACTGGCCAATGCGGATTCCCGCAGATGCGGCGCATTGGGCGCTAGCGCCGGGGCATCAGTGAACTCCGCCGTCGCACTGATGTCGTTGCTGAGGCGATGAGAATATGCGATGCGGAGCCCGGCGCCGCCATAGGCGCCCCCGTCGCCGGTAAACTCTCCACTCCACCCCAGGGGCAGGAGATTGGCATTTGCCAAATCGCCATCCAGAGCACCCAACCCACCCAAGGCGCCGTTCACGGCGGCATTGCGGAAATGGTCAACAAACACGGCCGCCTGCAGCAGGTCGTTGGCGGTGATCTGATCGCGGTAGCCAAGTTCCTGGTGCATGGCACGTTGCAGCCGGGCGGCATTGCCCACAACCGTGATGTAGGGAATCGGATCGGAGGTACTGCTGGAGAGATCCTGCAGAGGATCAAGCTGCTGGTTGGGAACGGCGGTGCTGAAGCGGTATTCGAGGCTGCTGAAAGGTGAAAATCGCCATTCCGCCTTCAAAAACGGGGACCACGACTGCACCGCGTGCGCCATTTCAACACTATTGAGCGCGCTTCCATAACTCAAAAAGAGCTGATCGCCAACCTGAACTGAATCATGCAAATCCAGGGTAATCACCCGCAAGCCTGGGGAGTTGACCAGCGCAGGCGTTGGCAACTGCCGCACGGTGAGCACCGCGCGGCGGTCGCTATGGGTATTTCCACTGGGCGCCCAAGCGGCCTGCAGGCGGGAGGCGACCATGGTTTGTCCGGTCAGCCCCAAGTCGCCACTGAATGCAAAGCTGCCCCCCGCGATTTGCACGTTGCTCAAGCCAAAGCGCGTGGTCGGGGAACTAGCGCTGCCAGCCTGCTCGGGCGAACCTGCCAGGAAGGCCACATACCCAGCCAGCGCCTGCTCTTCCGCGTTCAACTCCTTGTCGATCACACGGCGGCGATAACGCAGCACGGAACGTGCGGAGGCATTGGTGCGCAAAATCCAGCGGAAGTCCTGGCCCTGCCGCGCCGCATTACTGCCAGGCGACAACAACCGAACCGATCCCAGCAAGGAGGGGAGACCCAGCGAAAGGAACGAAGTCTGACGCGCCTGGATGCGCACGCTGCGGCGAGGCGAAATGCGCTGCCCAAGGCCGGCCTGGACGTAGTAAAGGCCGGGGCGCAAAGAAGTGAAATCGAAGATGCCGTCCGGACCGGCAAAGCCGTGCAGCGCCCGGCGGTGCACCCCAAGCGGCATCAGTTCCACCGCCGCACCGGATGCGGGCCGTCCGGAGGCCTCCATAACGCGACCGGTCAGCGCTCCCCAGTTGCCACTGGCGACGGCGTAAACGCTGAACAACAGGAGGAAGGCAACGGGCCCGGCAAGACGAACGGGGGCAGGGGCTGCGTCCGCCAACGGCGACAGAACTGCGGCGCTCCGGCTCAGAAGACCACCATGCTTTTGCACTAGGCCATTCCTCCCTTTCCGCCGCCACCCGAAAGCGGGCAGCCAGCCGAGATTGCCTCTTCAGGAACCGTGATCACCGGCTTGGCTTTGTCAGCCGGCAATCCTGGCTCGTATGCCACCGCTCGTACCAACTCGCGGCTACTGAACCACCGTGAACGTCGACTCCGGCTGCACCGAGGTGTTAGCCAGATCATCCGTGACCCGCACACTAATACGATAATTGCCGGGTTGCAAACTCGCCAATGGGAGACGCTTCTCCAACGTCATCTGTTCGGCGGCATTGGAAAGTTTGGTCGCCTTTTCGGTCTGCTGGAAGATGACCTTGTTGTCCGACATGCGGCTGATCTGCCAATCCAGCGTGGCCTCCGGCCGGCGGGTCTTTGGATCCACCTTCAGATTATAAACCTGGAACCAAATCCCCATTGCCTGGTTGCGGTGGAAGGTTGCCCCCACTACAGGCCGGATTTTGGTATCGCCAACCACAAACTCGCCCGCCCCGACCTGCCGGGCAGGCACCCGCTCGATTTCATCGGCCAACATGATGGTCGAGGTCGCCAAATGGGTGTCGGTGAAACGGGGGACGGTAATGGCGCGGCGAATGGACCCCATGTGGTCGGGGCTGTTGACGTCTTTCAGCACCAGGTCGACGCGGTAGCGGCCCGGCTTTAACAGCGCCCCATGCCAATAACGGCTGCTTTGGTTGGTGTACTGCGGCAGCAGTTCGGCCGGGATGTCGAGCTTCACGGCGTTTTCAAAGGTGTCCACCGTGCGGCCCGTCATGGTGGAGATGCGTCCGAAGATGTTGACCCGCGCCTGTTGCACTCCATCGTTTTCCTTGAAGACCATGTTGCGGTCAGGAATCTGGATAGTAAACGGCGTCAACACGGTATCGTCGGTGATTTTGACGAAGTCGGTGCGGAAGGCGAACGGCAGCGTGTTGTAAATAATGTTGTGGGAAACGGCTTCGGAGAGATCCTTGTACTTGATCTTGGGCGGACGCAGGATCTTGGTATACAGATCCAAACGGGTAAATTCGTTGTCCTCGTCAGTAGGAAATGGCGAATACGCCATGTGATCGGCATTCATGAACCGGTCGTTCTTGCTGGCCAGCCCCATCTGCTCGTACATGGTCAAGCCGGCGCCCGGGGTATTCACCAAGGCATCCTTGTCATTGGGATTCATGGTCAGGCGAAAGTCCCCGCACATGCACTGATCCACGAATTCCAGCTCGACGTTTTCGCCGATGCCGGGGATATAGCGGTAGCGCCACTTCTCCCAAGGAAAAGTGGTCGTGGTGCCGCCGCCAAGATCCATGGGACGGTTCCAGGTCTCGCCGGCGGTGTGCTCCTGGCGCTCATCGGGCGGACCGTACTCGATGTAAATGCGGCCGCGATCGGTGCGCCAGCCCTGCACACCATTGGCGAAGTGTTCGTTGGCGTAGGCGATCCGGCGGTAGTACTCCTCTTTAAAGGAGTTATAGCTGGAGTCAGGGTCGGGATTGCGGCGCTGCCAGAAGGCTTCGATGAACTGATCGCGCTCTTCGTCGTTGGAGAGCATCAGGAAGGCTTTGCGTTCCTGGGGCGTTATGATGTAAGGGACATCTTCATCAAGCCACTTTTTGTAAGTTTTGCTCAGCTCCTTGTAGCGCTTCTGCAGTTGTTTGCGCTGCTGCTTGGGAGTCAGATGCGACTGCTGCTGTTGCGGCCCGGCTTTGGGGGCCTGCGCCCAAACAGGGATTGCCAAGGCGGATGCTAACACTACCGGCAATAGCAAAAAACGGGAAGGCGGAAAGGAGACGCGAACTGACATGGGTAAACTGGCCATTATGGGGACTTCAGCTGAATTCTAGTTTCCTCCAGCAGCCGGGTCAAGCCCTTCTTCAATGGAAAGGGTTCCGTCAACCGCGCCCAGCGCCCAAGCGGCGAACCTTTTCTGAAACATTTTTCTGAAACAATGGCACCCGGTTTGCCGTACTAGAAGACGACCATCACCGGCGGATCAAGGCGGCCGTTCCACAATACCTGCGCAGGGTTCCAGGTTTTTTTGTGCAGGCGATCAAGCCGGGAAAGTTGGCCAGGGAAGAATGAAACACAAAAAGCTCTTTGTATTCGGTGGAATTTTGCTGTTGGTTGCCATTGTGGTGGGGACTGTGCTGCACAACCGCAGACACCCTGTCGATGTGCAGTCGGCGATGGCGAAGCAAGGTCCCATTAAGGCCGAGGTATCGGCCGAAGGCGACATCAAGCCGAAGCACTACGCGGACATCAGCGCCAACGTGATGGGAGAGATCACCGCCATTCTGGTCAAAGAAGGCGACCACGTCCATAGGGGACAGCTCCTGGCCACTATTGAAAATGTTCAACAGGGGGCGGATGTGGCCGCGCAGAAGGCCGCCATTTCCACTGCGCGGGCCAACTACAGCGGCCAGGTGGCGGCACTGGCGACCGCTCGCGCCGATCTGCGCAGTACGCAGGCCAAGCTTCGCCAAGCGCAGCAGGACTGGGATCGCGAGCAACAGCTTTTTAAAGATCAACTGGTTTCGCGCGCCGATTACGACAGCAAACAGGCCGCCTACCACAGCGCTGTGGCTGACGAACAGCTGTCGGCCGCTAAGGTGAGCCAAGCGCAGTCGAGCGTACTCAGCTCCAAACTGCAGATCGCCCAGGCGCAAGCCAATCTCCGCCGTACCGCCGACGTGTACGCGAAGACGCAGCTCACCAGTCCGCTGGATGGGATTGTCACCTACCTGCCGATGCAGGTGGGTGAAAGCGTGGTTCCAGGGATTCAAAACAGCCAGGGCAGCCTGATCATGACGGTGGCTGACATGTCGGTGGTGACGGCCGAACTCAAGGTGGACGAAAGCGACATCGTCAATGTCAAACTCGGCCAGCCGGTCAGCATCAGTGTTGACGCCTATGGCAAGAAGAAATTGAGCGGCACCGTCACCGAGGTAGGTGACACGGCTATCCTGCGCTCGACCGGGCAGGCGGCTTCGCTGGCAGCGGGTTCGACCAGCGAAGACGCCAAGGACTTCAAGGTCGTCGTTCTGCTCAGCAACCCTCCCGCATCAATTCGCCCGGGGCTTTCGTGCACGGCGAAGATCACCACCGACACGGCGCAGAATGCACTGAAGATTCCGATTCAAGCGGTGGTGGAGCGGCTGCCATCGGCACTGAACCCACCGGGCAAGAACTCCGCCGAGGCGGCCTCACCTACGGTTGAAAGCGGCCAACCGGAAAAACCCCTGCAGGGGGTTTTCGTCATCCGCAACGGTAAAGCCGAATTTGTGGAAGTCAAGACCGGGATTATGGGATTGGATCACGTGCAAGTGCTGTCTGGACTGAAAGCGGGCGACCGGGTTGTCAGCGGGCCATACAAGGCCTTGCAGACCATTCGCAACCATGCCGACGTGAAGGTGGTTGCGGCCCCGGCAGTGACCGGCGTCCCGGTGAGTTAACCAACAGTGGAGCGCTTCAACTCGACCTTTAAAGCGCGCAACGCCCGCCCCGGCAACACCCCAGGATGGAGCTCAACTATGAATCTCAGTCCCGCCACAGAAACCACGACCAGCACCTCGCCTACTCCGCGGCTTTCGCCGGGCGCGGAGACCGGCGCCGGCCCGGTCATTCGCACCCAGGATTTGTGGCGCATTTATCAGATGGGCAGTGAGCAGGTGGCCGCGCTGCGTGGCGTCTCGCTCAACATCCAGCACAACGAATACGTCGCCATCATGGGTCCCAGCGGCTCGGGGAAGAGCACGCTGATGAATCTGATTGGCTGTCTGGACACGCCGACGCGAGGCGAGTACTGGCTCAACGGACAACTGGTCAGCGCGCTCAATGACGATCAATTGGCGCACATCCGCAACAAGGAAATAGGTTTCGTCTTTCAAACGTTCAACCTGCTCGCGCGGGCGACCGCGCTGCACAATGTCGAATTGCCGCTGGTCTATGCCGGCGTTCCTCCGGCCGAGCGCGCCGAGCGCGCCCTACAGGCGCTGCGCAGCGTCGATCTGGAGAGCCGCAAACATCACAAGCCCAACGAACTCTCGGGTGGTCAGCGGCAGCGGGTTGCCATTGCGCGCGCCCTGGTGAACCGGCCGTCAATCATTCTCGCCGACGAACCCACCGGAAATCTCGATTCCGTGACCAGCGCCGAGATCATGGGCTTACTGGAACGGCTCTGGGAACAAGGGCAAACGATTGTCCTGGTTACCCACGAGAGCGACATTGCCGAGCACGCCCATCGGGCGATCTTCATCCGCGATGGCCAGATTGCGCGCGATGAAATCACCACCCGCGGCCGTGAGCGCCGCGCCAAGGCCGGCGAATGAGCGGATCGCCATTTCCGGCACCCAACAGCAGTGCATCTTCCGCGCCACGGCTGCATACGCAGATTTCCGAATCGCTCAAACTGGCGCTGGAAGCACTGGTCAGCCATAAGCTGCGCAGCTTTCTGACCCTGCTGGGCATCATCATCTCGGTCTGCACGCTGGTGGCAGTGGTCTCGCTGGTGCAGGGCATGAACGTTTACGTGGGCACCAAGATCGCTCGCCTGGGCTCGAACAGCTTCAGCATCGAGCAGTTCACCCTGGAGCAGGACACCGACTACAACAAACGGATGGAGGCCATCAAACGCAACCCTGCGCTCAAGATGGCCACCTTCCAGTTTCTACGGGAGAATTCCGGGCTGGCCAGCGCGGTCAGCGCGACCGCGGAACGCTCGGCCAGCGATGTCAAAGCCGGCGACAAGATCACCCACGACGTTCAGGTCATTGGCACCACCTCGGATTCCATTCGCATGGCCACCTACGACGTGAGCCTCGGCCGTTTCATCAGTCCCTTTGACGACGAGCATAGCGAGCCGGTGGCCTTTATCGGGCCGGACGTTGCCAAGGCGGTCTTTCCCGGTCTGAACCCGATCGGCGGGACCATTGAATTTGACCACCAGGACTACCGCGTAGTCGGTGAAGCGAGTGTGCAGGGCAACGTTTTTGGCCGCTCGCAAGACGATTTCATCATCATTCCCCTGTCCACTTACCTGCGGAATTACGGGAGCCAGGGCTCGTTGTCGATTCAGGTGCAGGCGCGTTCGGCTGATCTGCTTCCCGCCACCGAAGATGAAATCCGCATGCTGCTGCGCACCTACCGCCATCTACCCTACTCCGCCCCGGACAATTTCGGCATTATCGGCGCGGACACGGTGATGGACCTCTATCACAAGATTACCGGCTCTATCGCCGCGGTCATGGTGGGCGTCAGCGCAGTTTTTCTAGTGGTTGGCGGCATTGTCATCATGAACATCATGCTGGCAGCGGTGACTGAGCGCACCCGCGAGGTCGGCATTCGCAAGTCGCTGGGCGCGCGGCGCAGCGATGTGCTTTGGCAATTCCTCATTGAATCCGCGGTGCTCTCCACGGCGGGAGGTCTGCTGGGCGTCATACTGGCGTTTGCCTTCACCGCGGTGGCTAAAGCGGCTACGCCGATTCCCTTTTCCCTGCCCTGGCTGGCAGTGGTGGTGGCGCTATTGATTTCGACGGCGGTAGGGCTGTTTTTCGGTATCTACCCGGCCAGCAAGGCGGCCAAGCTCGATCCGATTGTGGCCTTGCGGGCGGAACTATGAGATCCAGCATCGGCGAAAACATCAGTCTCGCCTGGGACACGGTGCGCAATCACCGCATGCGTTCCGCGCTCACCATGCTCGGCGTCTTCGTGGGCACCGCCACGTTGATGGCAATTGGCAGCATCCTCACCGGACTCAACAACAACATCGTCGGCAGCATCAAGGGGTTCGGCACCAACACGATCTTTGTCTACAAGTTTCAGCCCGGCATCCGGACCCATCTCACGCGCGAAGAGCGGATGCGCAAGCCCCTCTCGCTGCACGACATTGAAGAGGTCGAACATACCTGCACGGCCTGCACGGGTTTTTCCGTGGAGATTTTCCAGAACTGGGGTCCCAACAACAACATCATCCGGCACGGCAAGCACGAGTCGCATCAAATGGACTTCAGCGGAACCACTCCCGCCTATCCCGTCGTGCTCAGCCGCGATCTTGCCGAGGGCCGCTATTTCACGGAAGCGGAAAACCTGCACAGCGCCCCGGTGGTGGTCTTAGGCAATAACATTGCCAAAGTCCTGTTCCCAAGCGGCCGTGTCCTCAACCGCTCGGTCATCCTCAACGGCAACATTTTTCGCGTCATTGGTGTCTTCGCGAAACCAAAATCCGCGGGCGGCGGCCAAGCGGACAACCAGGTCAAGATTCCTTACTATACCTTCCGCAAAATGCTCCCCACCACGCGCGAGCATTTCTTTGCCGCCTCCACCAAACCCGGGCAAATGGCGACCGCGATCGATCAGATCACCGAATCGCTGCGCCGGACACGGGGCGACAAATGGAACCAGCCCAACAGCTTCGGCATTGCCACTGCCGACAGCATTATCAAGCAGTTCCACGACATCACCGCCCAGGTGGCCATGGTGATCACCGTGGTCGCCTCCATTGGCATGTTGATTGGCGGAGTTGGGGTGATGAACATCATGCTGGTTTCCGTCACCGAGCGCACGCGCGAGATTGGCGTCCGCAAAGCGATCGGGGCGCGCCGCGCGGACATCGTACAGCAGTTTCTCTCCGAAGCCATCGTGCTCACCGGCGCGGGGGGACTGTTGGGAATTCTGGGAGGCTGGCTGATCAGTCTGCTGATCCGGGTCACGATTCCCAGCCTTCCTTCCGCAATTCCGTTATGGGCGGTGCTGATCGGCTTCGGTTTTTCGGTGGCGATTGGATTGTTCTTTGGAATGGCGCCCGCACTGAAAGCCGCCGCATTGGATCCGATCGACGCACTGCGTTACGAGTAGCCGGCACGGCGCCCTTAAAACAGTATTGGCTTAGTAGAGTAGCTATCGGGTGGAAGAGGAGCCTGGCAGGCGGCCGGGTCAACCCGCGATTGACGAGTCTTCCCCGGCGGCCGCCGCCTCGACGCGCCGCCGGCGCCAAACCGTTCGCATATCGGGAAGCGTCAACACGCCGCGCGCCGATAAACTGGCGCCGAACAATAGCAGCAGCGCCGCCCCGTAACCCCAAACCAGCAGCGTGACCGCGAACTGAAAGCTGCCGTAGAGGTGGCCAAAATCCAGCAGCGGCAAGAGCCAGCGGAACACAGACTTAAACACCTCCGCCAGCAAGCCGGTATAAACCGCCGCGGGCCAGACCTGTCCGGCTCGCACTTTGCCGTGCGGCAACCTCCAATAGATCAGGAAGAAACTGAACATGGTGGCGGGCAAGGCGAAGGATTTCAGCACCAGCCAGTCTAAAAAGCGTCCCAGCCATCCCCATGAAGACAGCAGATGGCCGGTGAGGCGCACCACCAGATGGGCCACGGCGATGTCGCCAGCCGCCGCGGCCTGCACCGACCCGTAGGCCAACACACCGCAGCCCAGCACCAGCGCCAACGAAATAATCTGGTTGCCGATGTAGGAGCGCCGGGGGAAATTCCAGACGCTGTTCAGCGCTACCTCAAAGGGCAGGAAGATGCCGCTGCTGGAAATGGCCAGCATCACCAGTGAGTAGATCTGCAAGGAGTTGCCGCGCGCTGTGGGCGCCAGATCCACAATCATGCGGTTGGCTACCGCGGTGGGCAGGTACATGCGCAACAGGTCATGAACAACGTAGAGGGCGGGAGCGCGCAAGAACTGATGTGCACACCATTCCAGCAGCCCGAAGAAGGGGAAAAACGCCAGCACCAGGCAGGCGGCCACCGAGTAGGCATAGGTGTGGGCCTCGGTAGTCGTCAAAAATTGAGCACTCGGCCCCAGCAGGCGCGCGGTGGCGGTGAGCTGCTCTTTACAGTGGACACAATGCCTCTTCCAGCGCGCGCCCCGCGACTCCACTTCAGGGCTGCGCGCCGGGGAGGTCCCCAGTGCTGAATCCATGCTGGCGATTATCCCCGGATCAGCCTCGCCACGCAATTGGTTCGGCACGGATGAGCCAGCTAAGCGGCGCGCTCCTCCTCCACCGCCTTCTTTTCACCGCTCAGCCGCATTCTGTCCCAGTCGTACCAAAACTGGCGTCCACAGTCGAAGCACGTCACATGCGGCAACAAACGCCCGTCGGGAGCAGGTTCCCCAGTGCGTATGGGCATGCTCATCCGCTTGTGTGGGCAGCGGAGTATGAAGTTGATCCAGGGTTGGCGCATGGCGATCGATCTCCTGTGCGCCATTGTGCATTTCTGGCCAGCAACAAGCATCTGGGCAAAGGTGTAGAACGCTTCCCCCTCCGTTTGGGGGGAGGCGCAGCGCCGCCTCCACTTCTACACTACTAGCCATGAGGGGTGCCGGAGAGAGAGTGCGCGCCAAGCCTGCCGCCCGGGAAGCTCCAGCTTCCGCCGAGCAGATGGCCACCCTGATTCAGAACACGATGGCCGCAACCGAAGCGCTGGTCTTGCGCAGCGGAGGCGACATCCTGATCGAGCTGGGCGGTGAGGACGCCGGCCTTGATGTGTCCCTTGCTAAACACGACCTACTTCTGCACGCCTGGTGTCCCCAACGCAGCCTGGTTCGACGCGTCATGGAGGTTAAGGCCTCCGGACGAGGCCTGCGCCTTAGCTGCCGGCGTTTGGGATGCGCGCAACCGGAAGTGCTGTATCTCGAAAGTGTTGGGGGCTCGGGTGAGACGGGCATGCGCTCTTCTCGCCAGCTCTTCCGGCGTGCCCTGCTCGCGCAGCTGGAGCGGCAATACCCGGGCTGGAAGGTGGTCCCGTGCGGCTATAGCCAGCAGCGGGCGGAAGAGAACGGTTGTCATCTGGTCCTCTTTCGCCACGCAAGGCATTGGATGGCATGGCTGGCCATAGCGCCGGAGGAATCGTTGGAAGCGGCCGAAACCGCGCTCACCCGCCTTTTGGATTGGACCGCCCAGCCCCTGGCAGAAGATTGCCCGGATGTCGTGCCCATGCACCTGCTGGTCCCCGGAGGTGTGGTGCCGGAGTTTCGCGAACGAATTCGCTGGATGCGGCGCCCGGAACTTTTTCATCTGCACGCCTGGACCGATAGCGGCATCGAGGAACTTCCCTCTTCCGTGGAGGGCAATATCTGGACGCGCCTGCGCCATGCCACCACCAGCGATGCCGGGCACTTCGCCGACCCTTTCACGCTGGAGTTGCTTCGCGACGTGCAGCGCGTCTGCCCGGAGGCTCGGCTGCGGGCAGGGGCCCGCGGGTTGAGCATCCATGTGCTCGGGCTGGAGATTGCCAGTGAACAGGCTGTCCAACTCCCAGGGCAAGCTCCGGCGACGCGCTTCAGTTTTGGACTGGGGCGGCAGACGCCACTAACCCATGAAAACCGGGGGCAGTTCCTGGAGCTTGCCGCCAGCGTCCAACGGCAACGCCATGGGTTTGGTCATATGGGCCAGGAGTTGTTTCGCTGCCGTCCGGAGGCGTGGCTGGAAGAACTGGTCCGGCGGGACCTGCGCCAATTGGAACCGGACTGCCTGGAAGGGTTTGCCTACACCCAGGTACCAGCGCGTCGCGCCACTTGGGAATCGGTGCTGGACGTGCTTGGGATTCTGCGAGATGGGCGCTTGGCGATCTTTGAACTTAAGGCCGCCGAAGATCTCAATTTCCCCTTGCAGGCGCTGGACTACTGGAGCGCCGTGCGGCATCACCTGCGCAATGGCGACTTTCAGCGGCTGGGATATTTTCCTGGCGTCGAACTGGCTGGCGCCGATCCCGTGTTGTACCTGGTCAGTCCGGCATTGCGTTGGCATCCGCGGACCGGCCACATCCTGCGCTGGATCTCGGACGACGTTCCCCTGCGACGCATCTCCATTAACGAAGACTGGCGCGCCGGAATCAAGGTGCTGGAACGGCGTTGATGCGTGCAAATGAATTGGCGCTCTTGCCCCGAGCGTCAGACCTCAGGCAACATGGGCCATGTCCTCTGGCCTGCCGCGGCGAATTTTCATTACGGGCGCCTCTTCGGGAATAGGTTACGCATTGGGTTTGCAGTACGCGATGCCTGGCGCGCGGCTGGGCCTGGTGGCTCGCCGGGCTGACGCGCTTGCCGAGTTGGCTGAGCGCTGCCGTTCGCGCGGAGCTGAATGCCTGATATTGCCGGCGGATGTCACGAGCGTGGCTGAGATGGAGGCGGCTGCCGGCAGCTACTTGCAGTGGGCTGGTGCACCGGAACTGATCATTGCCAATGCCGGCGGGTCGCATCCGGAAAACCAAGCGCTGGCCGATTCCGACGTTCTGCACAGGGTTCTGGAGCTGAACCTGTTTGGGGTACTGAATACCTTCCGGCCGTTTCTGGAAGCAATGCGGCAAGCCGGCGGGGGGCAACTAGCCGCCGTGGCCAGCCTGGCAGGATTTCGCGGACTCCCGTTTAACGCCAGCTACAGCATTTCCAAAGCGGCGCTGATTGCGCTGATGGAAGGATTGCGCATACAGGTTCGCGGCACCGGGATGCGGGTGGCGACCATCTGCCCCGGCTATGTGCGCACGCCGCTGACGCAAAACAATCCCTGGATGCCGTGGCTGATGGAGGCGGACCAGGCGGCGCGGCACATCCAGCGGCAACTGGCGCGCGGCAAACCGGTCATTGCATTTCCCTGGCAAATGCATTTGCTGGTGCGCACGCTGCGGCTGCTGCCTCCCTGGGCCTATGACAGAGCCATGGGGCAGGTGCGGCGGAACCGGCGAGAGGTAGCGCAATGAAGCAGCGAATGCTGGCCAATCGTCTTCCGGTCTCCGTCATTGGCCTGGGCTGCATGGGGATGTCGGTCTACTACGGCGAACGCGACGATGCACAGTCCCTGCGGACCATTGAACGCGCGCTGGAGTTGGGCATCACCCATTTCGACACCGCCGACCAGTACGGTGACGGCCACAATGAACTCTTATTGGGGCGCGGACTGGGGCGACACCGCAAGGACGTAGTGATCGCCAGCAAAGGCGGCATTCTGCCCGCGCCCGATGCCGCGGGGCGAACGGTGCGCGGCGATGCCGCTTATCTCCAGCAGGCCTGCGACAACAGCCTGCGGCGGCTGAATACGGATTACATCGATCTCTATTACCTGCACCGGCTGGATCCACTCGTCCCTGTGGAAGAAAGCCTTGGAGGGCTGACGCGGCTGGTTGAAGCCGGCAAGGTTCGTTTTCTCGGTCTAAGCGAGGCGCCCGCCGCTCAGATCCGCCGCGCTCACAAAGTGGCGCCGCTGACCGCGGTGCAATCGGAATACTCGCTTTGGAGCCGCGACGTGGAAGCCGAGGTGCTACCGGCGTTACGAGAGCTGGGAATCGCGTTTGTGGCCTTTAGTCCGCTCAGCCGTGGGTTTCTGAGCGGCACATTGCAAGCCGTCTCCGAGTTGAAGGCCACCGACGCGCGTGTCCAGTCAGAGCGTTTTCTGCCGGAAAACTTCGCCAAAAACCGTCTTTTAGTGGATCGCCTGCAGCAGCTTGCGCGTGCAAGGGGATGCACCGCCGCGCAACTTGCCCTGGCATGGCTGCTCAGTCAGGGAAACGACGTCGTTGCCATACCTGGCACCAAGCGAGCGGACTACCTGGATGAAAACGCCGCGGCGGCTGACATCGAGTTGACGGCGCAAGAGGGCGCTCTCATCGCCTCCGCGGTTCCTTCCAGCGAGGTGCAGGGACAACGGTTTCTGCGGCCGCGGCGCTAGCGCAGCCGGCTCGTTTTTGTTGAGCTCGCGGGTAGGAACCCTCACCATGGGCTCGTTTTCGGGAGTGGATCAGGGTACCAACGTCCCTGAGTAGGGATTGGAGGCGTTTTTGTGTATGATCCGATTTAGAGGGGCGTGCAATGACGAGAGACGAATTCGAGTCGACGGCGCTTCAACGCCTGCAAGACCTCTATCCCCGGGCCCGCTTTCTGAAAGCCGGGCAGTTGGAAATTGCCATTGTGCGAACGCCCTCGGGACGCCCCGCGTCGCATCGGCTGCGCTTGGCCCGGGCATGGGCGGCCTTCTGCCAGAACGGCTCCGGATTCGATCTGGACGGCTATTTAAGCCGCGTCATTCGCACCATCGAACATCGCGTGCCTCCCGATTGGGCTACGGCGCGGCGCATGATTTTTCCGCGCCTGGTCACCCGCGATTCCCTGCCCCAAACACCGCAAACGCCATTGTTTTATCCGCTGACCGGTGAGCTGGGCTACCTGCTGATCTGCGAAGAGTACGACGTCTGCCTCACGGAACAGCAGTTGGAAAGCTGGCAGTGCGCCGAGGAGTGCGCGCTGGCGGCAGCCATGGATAACCTGTCGCGCCTCTGGCAAGCGGCCACTATTGTCGCTCTCACCGTGCAGGATGTGGTGCGCGCCTTTCACGTTGAGGTCGCGCATGGGCATAAAGCCGCCTTTGTGCTGCTGCCGCAGTTTTACGAACGCGCCACCGAACTGCTTAACACTACCCAGGTGTTTGTCGCCATGCCCAACCGCAATTTTCTGGTGGCGTTTTCGGCCGAGGATGAAGATTTCCGCGAGATTCTCCAACCCATCCTGCGCAAGGAGCTCAACACCGGCCTGCCGCTGACCGGCTCACTGCTGTTGATCGATCAGGATGGTTATGAGGAGAGCACGCTGATACTCTAGTCCCGGCTATGGGACCCATTTTTGCGCAACGACAATCGAAAATTCTGCCCGTTTTGCTCTGCGGTCTTGTGAGCGCGCTGGCCGGTTGCGGAGGCGGCGCCTCCGCGCCTTCTTCCTCCGGTACGGAGAGTCTTTCCATGCAGCTCTCCAGCAATTCCCTGACGGTGCCCGCCGGGGGATCAATTGGATGGGCCAACGTCACTGTCGGCCGCACGGGCGCCGTGGGCAACGTCAGCATTAGTGTTTCCGGACTGCCGGCCGGCGCCTCCGCACTCTACGCCCAGCCTGGGTACTCCACTGGCGGACAGCTCGGCGTTAATCCGGGCGGCGCCGCCCAGGGGACCTATACCCTGAACGTGCAAGCATCCGATGGAGTGGCTAACGCCTCCGCGCCATTAACGCTGGTCATCAACGCGGGAACCACATCCTTATTACCCGGCCCGTTTTCCTGGACTTCTACGGCGCCACTGATCAGTCCGCAGCCCGACGCCACCCACGCCATTCTTGCCGTAAAAGACCCTTCAGTGGTTTACTTCAACGGACTCTGGCACGTGTATGCCACGGTCACCGACGGGAACGGCTGGAATATGGAGTACATCAACTTTCCGGACTGGCAGCATGCCGCTTCCGCCGTGCCCTACTACATGGATCAGACACCCGGATTTGCAGGCTATCACGCCGCACCCGAGGTCTTTTACTTCAGCCCACAAAACAAGTGGTATTTGATTTTTCAATCACCACAACCGCAGTACTCGACAAACAGCGACCTGAGCCAGCCGGCGGCCTGGAGCGCGCCGCAAAACTTCTTTGCGGCGCAGCCCGCTAACGTGCCCAACTGGATCGATTTCTGGGTCATCTGCGATTCCAGCAACTGCTACATGTTCTTTAGCGGCGATGACGGCAACTTCTATCGCAGCCAGACCAGCATCCAGAATTTCCCGAACGGCTTCAGCACGCCGCAAGTCATTATGCGCGCCGCCAACGCCTTTGACCTGTTTGAGGCTTCCAATACCTATTATTTGCAGGGATTGAATCAATACCTCACCCTCAACGAATGCATTGACGGCATGGGACGCCGCTATTTCCGAGCATTCGTGGCCACCTCGCTGGGCGGAAGCTGGACGCCGCTTCCGGCGGCCAGCAGTTCCGCCGAGCCGTTTGCCGGAATCGCCAACGTCACCTTTGATGCGGGGGTAACACCCTGGACGGTGGATATCAGCCACGGCGAGATGCTGCGCGCCGGTTATGACCAGACACTGACCATTGATCCCAACAACCTGCAATACCTCTACCAGGGCACCTCAGCACACCCCTCCAGCTATATCGATATTCCTTGGCAACTGGGTCTGCTGCACTAAGGGAAGGCGGAGCGGAACAGCAGCCGGCGCGTGCCAGGACACACGTTGGGGCAGCGTCTTCTACTGGCCTGCGGCTTGCTGGTTGAAGTCAGTTGGAGCCGGCGCTGGCGGGTTGCGCGAGTGTGGCTTCCTGGTCCGACCATTGTGGGAAGAGCACTTCGAAGCGGGTGCCGGCGCCGATTTCACTGCGCACGCGGATGCCGCCGCCGCTTTGCACCACCGCGCCGTGCACGCTGGCCAGTCCCAAGCCATGGCCCAGCGCCTTGGTGGTGTAAAACGGCTCAAAGATGTTCTTCAACACCTCTGGAGACATGCCGCAGCCGGAATCCTCGATCGTGAGGCGCACGTACTCACCCGCGGAAGCGTTGCTGAAGGCGCCACTGTGCTCCGGACGGAGGACAAAATTGTCAGCGGAAAGCAGCAGCCGTCCGCCTTCGGGCATGGCGTCATGCGCGTTGCCCACGAGGTTATACAGGACGTGGCGCACGTGGTCGGAATCGGCGTGGATCGTCCAGAGCGCGGGGGCGCAGTTCACCTGCAAGTCGACCATTTCGCCGGCGATGGAGCGCAAGGCCGGCAGGCATTCTTCCAGGACTCTTTGCAATTGGAGCTGGCCCGCCTTGAGCACCTGCTGCCGTCCGTAGGTGACGAGTTGCCAGGTGAGGCGGGAGGCTCCAGCGGCCGCGTCCATGGCGCTTTGCAGGTCAGCGCGCTGGTGCTCGCCGCAGTCGGCCATGGCTAGCTCTAAATGACCGACGATCACCGTCAACAGATTGTTGAAGTCGTGAGCGATGCCCGCCGCCAGGCGGACGATGGATTCGCGGCGGTGCGATTCGAAGAGGCTCTCCTGCAGGCGCGCATTTTCCGATGCCCGGTCGAGAATCTGAGAGGACTGGCGCTCGACCTGGCGGCGCAGTATGGCCGCCCAGCCCAGGGCCAGCAGCGCAACCAGCACGCAGACTCCGATGATCCACAGCAAATGGCGTGTCGTCCACCAGGACGGTTGCCGCAGGACGACAATGTCGCTGGCCTGCGCGGGGGCCAGTTCATAGTTGAGGGTGTGGGCTGGGTGGCTGAAAAAGAATACGCCGGTCACCCGCAACTGGCTGCCGGGCCGCAGCCGGGAGGCCAGGTGAGAGGCGTTCCTAAAGCCCAATGGCACGGTGAAGTAGTAAGCTCCGGAACGCAGGATCAGGGCTCGCGCCGGCGCGCCGGAGACCATGCTGATGGAAGCTAGTTGTCCGGTGACCGCGATGCGCCGGTTCTGGCGCAGTGGGCCGGGGCCCGAGCCAGGCCGCAAGACAATCGCGGGGGGACAGCTTGCCGGACGCAGGTAGCGGATACGCCCCTCGCTTAACTGCAGCAGCCCGCGCGCGTCGACTTGGGGAAACCCCACCACGTCCACCAAGCTACACGGCGGCACACCTGAGGCGCGGCCGTCCAAAACCTGACCTGGGCCGCTGGCATCCTGAATGACGGTCTCGCCACGCGGCATTTGCAGCGTCACCACCCCGCGCACGTGGACACGATGCGGGTAGCGCGCTCCGGCGTACATCGCCAACGCGCTCACCCTCTGTACTGGGAGTTTGAACGGATCTCCGCGCGAGGGTTCCAGCGCCGTGAAGAATTCTGGACCGGGCACGTCCATGTAGGCCTGAATGCGTTGCCCTCCCAGCGTGAAAAATAGCCCCGCCACGCCGCGCACGCGGACCAGCCGGTCCAGCAGCGACGTCAGAGAGCCGGTACCGGTGACATGGATGTGAACGCGGTAGGCGCCCTCGGCAATGTCCACCATTGTGCCATCGGCGTAGGGACGAACGCGCCGGACGACGCCCTCGACCGATACCCAGCGGGCGTTCGGCCGGGGACCACGCATCTGGCGCAAAGGGACCGCGATGGCGGGCTGTTCCCTGCCGCTGTGGCCCACCACCTGGATCGTCACCGGCATAATGACGGGCAGGACAAAGCCGGGCCGCACCCATCCCGTGATGGTCACCATGTCGCCATAACGCAGCCCGCTAATCGGCTTAAAAATATCGACGTAGAGGCCGTGCCCCGCCTCGCTGACGAACAGGGTCGGATGCGTCTGGTAGGGCTCGCCGACCGCGCTATAAAAGCTCACCTCGGAACGCAATTGAATGCGGGGATGGAGCTGCAACTGAGGGCGAGACAGGCGGAGGATGGCTGCAATGCTGTGCAGCACGGGCGTCTGGCGAGGGTTGCGGGCGTGTCCAGAAGCCAGCGGCGGTACAGACGATCGGCCGCGTATCCCCGCCCGGCCCGACACAATCCCCTGGCCCGGCAATGGAGTTGTGGCGCACAACCCACAGGGCAGCAATGCCAGAGCCAGCCACCAGCTTCCACGTCCAGGTTTCATGTTTCGAATACTTTATCGGCCAGATCTGGCCAAGGGTGAGGGGCAGCGGAGGGTTCTGCTAGCACTACTAAAAAACCACGAACCGCCTTTAATGTGCTGGCTGTCACTTGCTTCTCTCGTATACTGATTCCGCCCGTTCCAGACACTTGAAATCGCGGCGCAACTTTTTGCCGCTGCCTGGGTTAGAGCCAGCAGGGGGTAACTGGAACGATGGACGCGGCTCGCGAGCGCGCCTGCATGATGAGTATGAAGCTCAGCCCGGTACCAGCGGCCGAAGCTGCCCGTGAGGCCGCCCGCAGCGATGCCGATACTCAGCTCATGCTGCGCTTTCAGGAGGGCGAGGAGACGTGTTTTGAGCTCCTGGTTCATCGCCACAGCCGCCCCCTGCTGCATTTCCTCACCCGCATGGTAGCCAGCCCACAGGTCAGCGAGGAACTCGTGCAGGAGAGTTTTTTGCGCATCTACCAAGCGCGCCAGCGGTATCGTCCCGAGGCGCGCTTCAGCACCTGGCTCTACCGCATCGCCACACGGGTCGCGCTCAACCACCTGCGCAAGTGCCGCAAAGACCGCTTCGCGATTTCATTGAATGCCGGCGAGGATGGTGAGCCGGTTTGGGAGCCGGCCGACCAAGCGCCAGGGACGGAGGAGGACTTGTTGCGGCGCGAACGCGCACAACGGGTGCGGCGCGCCATCGGCGCCCTCCCCGAGCGCCAGCGCGCCGCTGTTCTCATGCACAAATACCAGGGGCTGGATTACCGGGCCATCGGCGAAGCGCTTGGGCTGAGCCAAGCCGCCACCAAGTCGCTTCTGTTTCGCGCTTATGAGACGCTAAGGGAGGAGCTGCGAGATCTTCTGGAAGGAGGCCAAGCATGAACTGCAAGCGCGTACGGCAAATCATCAGCCTCCAGGAGCCGCTGGACCACCGCAGTCTGCAACACCTGGAGCAATGTTCCGCCTGCCGGGCAGTGCGCATCCAGCAGGAGCGTCTGGACACGCTGCTGGAGAGCTGGGACCTGCAGACCGAGCCATCGTCGCGGTTGCTGGCGTCCGTGCGCGCGGGGCTTGGCCACGAGCAGGCCGCGGCGCGCCGGGACGGACTGCGCTGGTTCTTGAGACAGGTGCAATTGCCGATGGCCGGGGCACGCCGCGGCCTGGCGTGGGGAGTCAGTTTCTGTCTGGTTCTCATTGCAACTACCGCTACGGTGCACCATTGGCAGGCGGTGCGACAGCAGCGTCAGGCAGCCACCGCGGCGGGCGCCGTGCAGGAGTTGCAGGCACTGGATCAGGACAGCGAACTACTGCAAACCTGGGACATGTTGTCGAGCGACGGCGACGCGGGTTCAAAGACCCGGCAAACGTACCAGGCCACACCATGAGAGAGGCGGGAGAAAACACGCACCAGCTGGCGGGCCAAGCACGGCTTTTCCGGCTTGTTCTGACGATTGTGGCGCTTCTACTGCCGTTGTACGGGGCGCAGCGCTATCGCCGAGTCCACCCCGGCTTCCGGCGGCACCCGCCGCGGCAAATGGATTTTCTGCGCCGCTTGAGCAAGCTGCCTCCGGCTCGGCAGGAGCGCATGATCCGCAACAGCCGGCAGTTTCAGCGGCTGCCACCCGCCCGCCAGCAGCAGATTCTGGCGCGTCTGCGCTGGTTTGATTCCCTGCCTCCCGCGCGGCAGCAGCAGGTTCTGCGGCGCATGCGCCAGCTTCAACGCCTCACGCCCGCACAACGGCAAGGTCTGCGACAGCTTCAGCAAGGGTTGAAAGCCTTGCCGCCGCCACGCCGCCGCATGTTGCGCCGTGCCTTTATTCAAGTTCGCGATCTCCCGCCTCCCCAACAGCAGCGCCGCATTCAGCGAATGATTGACCACGGGCGACTCGATCCGCAGGACGCCGGGCTGCTGCAGCGCGCCCTCAGCCTGAACCTGCCGTCGCAGATTGGGCCGCATCGGCAGCGGCAGTAGTTTCCCGCGTGCGCCACGTTTCGACCCGGCCCCGGCTCGCTACCCCATCGCCCAATTGCCGCCCCTGCCCGCCCGGACAGCACGAGATCTGTCCTTAGGGCCTCATTGACGGCGTTTAAAACCAACATCTACACTGCCCTAACTTGTTGTTCGTACCTCGTCTGGAGGCTCACATGAAGTTATCGGCAGTCAGCATCGCGTTGGGCATTGTGGCCACTGTTCCAATGGCCCAGGCACAACAGTCACCCCGAACCGAAATCCTCACCTCTGTGCGCCATGGAGTCACCTCATCGCTGCGGGACAGCGCGGGAACCCACGGTGCGCCGGCCACTCCCTTTGCCATCATTCCGCTACGCAAGCCAGGCAGTCATCCCGGAGGGGGAGGAGGCGGAGGGCGTAGCTCCTGGACGGATGCCGATCTGACCGCCGCGACGGGGGTCGCGCAAGGGGTACAGGGCTCTCTGATTCAGGGCATCACCTCGCAAGGATCGGTGCCCCCAGACCCGAACCTGTCTGTCAGTCCGTCGCAAATTGTGCAGATGGTCAACACGGAGCTGGCGGTCTGGAGCAAACCCAGCACTTTTGGCGGGGGCGCAACGCAATTGCTGGCTCCCGAGCCGATCCATTCCGTGTTCAGCTCGCTGGGCAACAGCCTGTGCGCGACCAGCGATGGCGGCGACCCGGTGGTGCTGTGGGACAAATTCGCACAGCGCTGGATTGTCAGTCAGTTGGCTTACAACTCGAATCTGGAGGCACGGCCTCGTCTCCTTCAGGCCGCCCGCTCCCGTTGGTCGCTGGCACGTTCTCCGGTGAGAACGTGAAGCCACCGATGCCGGGCTCCTCTCCCGCGCGAGGGGGCCGCCCTTCGGAATTTCGCGGCCCTCCACCTGCGATCTCCTCCCGCAGGGAGGACTCGGTGGCTCGCTCTGTCGGACAACCACTTTTGCCTTGCCGTCTCCCAGACCACTGACGCGACCGGCGCCTATGACGCCTATGACTTCAGTTTTGGGACCACGTTGCCCGACTACCCCAAGCTGGGCATCTGGCAGGAGCCTTCGGGGGCCTACTCGGGCGTGTATTTCTCCGCAAACCTGTTTGCCAACGGCAACACGTTTACCGGCGCCGACGCCTGCGCCTTACCCGCCAGCGCGGTCACCACTCCGCCCAATTCACTGCAACTGGTCTGTCAGGCGCAGTCCACCAGTGCCTACAACATGCTTCGCGCCGACATTGACGGAGTCAACGACGGCCCCTCGGGTTCCGGGGAACTCTACCTGCAATTTGTCGCCAGCAACGGAGTTGGCAACAGCCTGGCGCTTTACCAATACCAGCCCGATTTCAACAACCCGGGCAACTCTCATTTTTCGCTGCTGCGCAATCTGGCGGTCAACACTTTCCATGAGGCTTGCGGCGGCAGCAGTTGTATTCCGCAATACGGCACACACGAACAGCTGGACTCGCTTGGGGACCGTCTGATGTACCGCCTGGCGTACCGCAACAATGGCAGCGGAGGAGATTCGCTGCTGGTCAACCACTCCGTGCAGGTCTCCTCGTCCAGCAGCCTGACCGGCGTGCGTTGGTACGACATTCAGAACGTCACCAGCACCTCGCCGGTGATTACTGAGGGTGTTTACTCGCCCGACTCCACTTTTTACCGCTGGATGGGAAGCATTGCACAGGATAAGTATGGGGATTTCGGCTTGGCCTACAGCACGTCCAGCAGTTCCAGCTACCCGGGATTAGCTTTCACGGGGCGCACCACCAGCGATAGCCCAGCCAATGCCCTGGAACCGGAACAGATCTTGTACACCGGTTCCGGTGCGCAAACCAGGGTGAACCGGTGGGGCGACTACTCCAGCACCAGTTTGGACCCGTCCGACGACTGCACTTTCTGGTACACCAATGAATACCTGCAGTCCACCGGCAGCTATACCAATTGGGGAACGGTCCTCACCAGCTTCCGTTTCCCAAGCTGTACGAACTAGCGGCGGAACGCAGACCATTGAAGGACGCGGCACACCCTTGCTGGGCGGCCGCGTTTTTTTGACTGCGCCCCACCCGTTTGCGGGGATAGCGCCGCGCCCCGGCATGCCGCATCCTACCTGGAAGCGCAGGCCGCAAGGCACGGCTACTTGGCGCAAATTCCGCACCTGAGGCGCCTATGGCACGCAAGAAGACACCTCCCCCACCGCCGCAGCCACGCTACATTCCCCCGGTTGATTTCCAGCCCAGCTCCGAGCAGTTGCGTTTTGTGGAAGAGTTGCGCCGCAGCCCCGATCCGCTTCCCCAAATTCTGGCGCGCTGCGGCCTGCCGCCGGACGCGTATTTCAAATGGATCAACGAGCCCAAGTTCAATGCCTGGATGATGCAGTGCGCGCTCTGCTTCCTGGACGAGATGCGGCCCACACTGTTGAAAAAGTGCGCCAGTATGGGCATCAACGTGGTTTCCAAAATGGAGCCGATTACGCGTACGGTGCAGTGAGGACGCCCCGCAGGGGCAAAGAAAAAGGGGCCAGGCGGAAACAACGATCCGCCCGGCCCCTTCTGTTTACTGCACCCAACTAGCGGCGAACCACCTGCAGTGGCACGCTTTGCGTGTCGTCCGAGCTGCCGCCGACCAGGATGTCGTAGGCGCCCGGCACAACACGGAAGTGCATATTGATATCCCACTGCGCCAGATCGCGCGGCGTGAGGGTGAAGCTCAGTGATTTGGTCTGCCCCGGGTTCAGGGAAACACGCTGGAACTTCCGCAGTTCCAGCACCGGCTGCGTGACCTCGCTGACCCGCTCATGAATATAGACCTCGGCCACCTCGTCTCCCGCACGGCTGCCGGTGTTGGTTACGTCCACGTGGACCACGGCGTTGCCTCCGGTTCCGATGGTTGGCTGATCCAGATGCAGGTTGCTGAACTTGAAGGTGGTGTAGCTCAGGCCAAACCCGAAGGGGTACAGGGGCTTGCGATCCGTACCGATCCAGGGAATCACCGACGAGGGCTTGTGATTGTAAAAATCGGGCAAGTCTCCCACGGAATGCGGGAAAGTAATGGGAAGCTTTCCGCCGGGGTTGTACTTGCCGAACAGGGTTTCAGCGACCGCCGTGCCGCCTTCCTGGCCGGGATACCAGGCCTCCACGATTGCCGGCACATGCTGGGCAATGTAGTTGATCGTGATGGGACGGCCATTGATGAGCACGACCACCACCGGTTTCCCGGTCGCCACCACCTCCTTGACGAGCTGTTCCTGATCGCCAAACAGACTCAGGTGATCACGGTCGCCGAGGTGCTGCATGCTCCAGGCTTCGCGGTCAATGGATTCGTTTTCGCCGATCACCAGAATGGCCACATCCGACTTTTTCGCCAAGGCGACGGCGGCGGCAATATCTTTCTGCTGCTGTGCCGGATCGGGCAGATGATAACCGTTGTCGTACCAAGCCTTCCAGCTGGGATTGTGGGCGTTCACGTCGGTAGTGATCTGGCAGCCCTGACTGAAGGTGACCTGGGCTTGCGCTCCAATCAAGGTTTTGATGCCCTGCAGAACGCTGACCTCATGGAAGGGCTGGCGCGAGTAGCCGCCCAAGTGGGCGAACTCCGCATCCGGCCCAATCACCGCAATGTGCTTGAAGCGAGCTGGATCCAGGGGCAGCAAATTGTTCTGGTTTTTCAGCAGGATCATGGACTCGCGGGCGGCCTGCAAGGCGACCTGACGATGCGCGGGGGTATTCAGGGCATGCGCGGCGGCGTTGACATCCACGTAGGGGTGGTCAAACAGGCCAATGCGGAACTTCTCGGTCAACACATGCTTCACCGCCTGGTCGATTTCCTGCTCGGGAATGCGGCCGTTTTGCACCTGCTGCAGCAGGGTGCGGTAGACATCGCCGTTGGAGAGGTCGTACTCGACACCCGCATGCAGCGCCAGGCGCGCCGCATCAGCGTAGTTCGCGGCGGAGTGGTGCCGCTCGACCAGCATCTGCAGACCATCGCCATCACTGGTGATGTAGCCGTCGAACCCCCACTCCTGCCGCAGCACCTTCGTGAGCAGCCAGTAGTTGATGTGGTCCGGAACGCCGTTGATTTCGTTGTAGGAAGCCATCACGCTGCCGGCGTGACCTTGCTCGATAGCGGCCTGAAACGGCACCATGAAGTTCTCGCGCAGGCTGCGCTCAGCCACGTTCACTGGCGCGGTATTGGTTCCCCCTTGGGGGGCGCCATGCGCCACGAAGTGCTTGGCCGTGGCCAACACGTGATAGCGGGGATCAATGCGGTAACTGGGCCCCTGCAGGCCACGGATTTCAGCCAGTCCCATGGCGCGCACCAGATAGGGGTCCTCGCCAAAGGTCTCCTCGGTGCGCCCCCAACGCGGATCGCGCCCCAAATCCAGGTCGGGCGCAAACACCTGGTTAATGCCCGTGGCCGCCGCTTCATTGCCCGCCACGGTATAAACCTGGACCATCAACTTGGGGTCCCAGGTGCTGGCCAAGCCGATGGGCATGGGAAACATGGTGGCGCCGTACTGCATGGAGCCGTGCAAGGCCTCGCCAAAGGCAAAGTTGGGAATACCCAGGCGCGTCTTCTCAATCTGATAGCGGCGCTCGGCGTTCCGCAAAATGGCCCCCTTGCGCGGGCTCAAGGGGTTCCGCATGTCGTTGAACTGGCGGAAAATCTGCATCGGCGACATGTTGCTGAAGGTTCCGGTCGTATCCAGCAGGCCGCCGTTGCGGTTGGGGAAAAGCTGGGCCACCTTTTCCTGGAGCGTCATACGATTCATCAGGTCGGCGACGCGGTCCGGGATGGGAGCGTTGGGATTCTTGTAGAGCGGTGGGGAGGAAGGCTGGGAGGGGGTGGATTGGTTCTGCCCGGTCTGCGCAAACGACGCAATTCCGAGCGCCACAACTGCAACCAGGCAGCGGCACTTGACCATGGGTTCTCCTCGGGGGCATTGACTGCCGACGACTCAGTTCATGGTAAACGAATCAGTGGATGGGAGAGACACCAGACTGGTGGACTAAGAGAAAAATGAAGACCGCAACTCTCAATGCAAGCCCGCGGTGAGAGTTGCGGTCCCTTGACGGTAAGGTCAGCGGGGCCGAACCCAGGAGCCGTCTTCCTGCACATCCTGCGTGCACCTCTAGTAATAAATCTCTGGAAGCAGGCCGACAAGGTAAGCGCGCCGATAAATTAACTCGATTACGGGTCTCGTTACGAGTAAACAGATAATGTTTTCAGCGGCTTAGGAGGGGCGGGCCTGGCGGATGAGGCGCTTTGAGAGGCGAACCAACCCTTCATTTGGGGGGGGTGAATTCCAGGCATGCCTCGCACACGGGCGATGTTCATGCGGATTGCCGACTCGCTCCCACATCAGGCTGGGCAGGGCCAGGAAAAGCCTGCACTGGCGGCAATCTGGAACTAGCAATCGGCAAGTGCCAATCGGCAAGTGCCAAGCGGCCTCGGCACTCCAAACGTGACTGAAGGCCGGGCGCCGCCGCTTACCCTGGCAGTTCTGCGGGCTTATTGCACCTGGACGGAAACGCTGGCTGTAGAAGTGCGCCCGCTCACGTTAACAGCCTCGACATGCAAGGCGTAGCTACCTGGGGGTGCCGCCGCAGCTCCGCTTTGCCCTTGGTCACTGACGCTGATGATGCTCTCCTGGTGGCGGTTACGGCTGAAGTCTACCACCGAGGGTTCGACCTTGCAGGTCAGGTTGGCGGGGACCTGAGCACAATGCACATACACGTGGCCGATCCCGCGCTCACCGGTGAGGTGCAGTACGGAATTGGCAGAGCCTCCCGCAGGTACCTGAATGGCTGCAGTACTCATCTCTGGTGCGGGAACCTCGGCCGGGCGATACACGCGGACGTAGTCGACCAGCATGCGGGCGGGGTCGGGCGTGGTGCGGTCGGGCGCCAAGGCCCAGGTGCCGCCGACGGACAAACTCATGATCAAGGCGAAGGGATGGTCAAAGACCCAGCGTCCACCCGCCGGCAGGTCGGCCGGGGTGCGCACAAAAAACACGTTATTGGGGTTATCCACGTAAAATTGCAGCATCTGCGGCGACCAGATCAGACCGTAGGTGTGGTAGGAGCCGTCGTCAATGCGCCCATGGGGAAACGAGTAATCCTGCCAGAGGGCATTGGCGCCGTAATAGCCAGGCCCATGCACGGTGGCTCGAATGGTGGATGGCCCTAATCCGTTATTGGTCGGCGCCAGGGTATTCTGCATGATGCCGATGGAGCCGGCGTTGGGCCAGCCGGCCTTGACGATATCGTTGCCCACCATCCAAAAGCTGGGCAACAAACCCTGGCCAACCGGCAATTTCATGCGGGCTTCAATGCGTCCGTACTTGAATTCGCGCCGCCCGAAGGTATTCAAGCGCGCTGAAGTCCAGGTTCCATCCGGCGCCCGTCGAGCTTCGATGACGAGGTTGCCATTGCCGTCTTCATAGGCATTGGGATGATGCGGATCGCAGGGAGCACTCATGCCGGGCGCGCAGTAGTACTCAATTTCTTTGTTCCCCCATCCGTCGAACTTGTTGCCTTTGTCATAGGCCCAGGCGTGAGTGCCGGGCAAGGCGCCAGCAGGGCCATTGAACTCGTCCTGCCACACTGGAGCGCCCCAGATTTTGTTGGTTGTCCAGGCCGGGGCGCGCATGGGCAAGTGGAGCTGGGTACGGCGTCCAATCCAATAGCTCGCGCCGCAGGCACACAAGGCCACGGCCACCCAAAAATACGGCTTCCACGCAGAGCTGTTGGAGTCAGCCGGCGCGAGCAGGGTATCCGCGACGGACGCTCGCTCCGCATTCGTGCTGCCAGCGCGTTCAGCTGCCATCAGGGCGGACGGCGGCAGTTCCAGCGCGTGTGTTCCGTGTTCGCGATGGCGCCCATTGTCCTGGAGCGGTTGCTCCGGGTGGATGGGGTAGGAGTGCGCATCGCTTTCCACGGCCGGTTCCAGATCCGCCGCGGCGGCCAGATCGGGCCGCACAAAGCGGGGGACATATTGTCCCAAGGGCAGAATCAGCCGCACAGAATTCTGACTACCCTCGTTGAGGTAATACTCCTGCAGCCGCTTGCGCAGAGTGCGGGCGGTAACGCGGACGATGGGATCGGCTTGTGAATCGAAATGATCGCCGCGCCGCCCCAGCGCATGCACCGCAATGGCGGACTCGCGAATCTCAGCCGCGCGACCGTCAAAGTATTTGTCGCAGATGTAGGAAAGCAGGCGGACAAGGTTGGCGGAACGCGCGATCTCCGGGACCGCCAGCAAGCGCGCCAGCTCTTCCCTTTCCTCGGCCTGACTGGGAGGTTCGGCGTCGTAAGCGCAGCGGTTGGGCTGTTGGGGAAGGATCGCCATTGCGTTCCACACCCCCGTTCTCCCTCGAGAACGGGACAATGGCAAGAATTGTAAGTGCTTACAGCCACTCCGTCCAGTGTCTTGTAAGCGCTTTCCTCGGGGTTTTTCTTCTATAGCGTTGTAGCAAGCGACGCGGCGGCTTTCCTTGCACCCGCTTCGCTTTCCGGCCCCAACTCAGAGAATGCTGGCCACCCTTCACGTCGCCACCGGTGCGGCACCGGCAGGGTAATCCTGGACGTTTGCTATCCGTCGTTCCGCATCTCGAACTCGCGATCAATTCAACCCGACCCTGGTTCGTATGGTGCGCCGTAAGCCGAACTCCATCGCCGAGTTCACCCGCGGTGCGGACGTTCCGGCATGGACGCCGGGATTTTCGGGCATGCTTAAGGAATGAGCACTGAAGGCACGGCAGCAAACCAGTCACCCGGCCGGCCGGGTGAGACGGCTGGGAGCATTGGCGGAGAGAGCGCCCCGCATGGCGGTAAGGGAGCATATTCTGAAACCCGCATCCGGGTGCGCTATGCCGAAACCGATCAGATGGGGGTGGTTTACCATGCCAACTACCTGATCTGGTTTGAGGTGGGGCGGGTGGAGTACCTGCGCGACAAGGGTTTTTCCTACCGCGACATGGAGAAAGAAGACCGCTGCGGCATCGCCGTGGTGGAGGCGCGCTGCCGTTACAAGGCCCCCGCCCGCTATGACGATGTGGTGATCATCCGAACGCGCGTGGCGCGCCAGCGCGGCTCAATCCTGCACTTCACCTATGAGGCCATCCGCGAAGAAGACGGACTGCTGCTGGCCGAGGGGGAGACCATCCACGTCGTCATTGACGACAAGTTTGAACCCTGCTATCTACCGGAGAAGTACCGGGAGGGGATCGGGGGATAGGGATCGGGAGTGGCAAAAGAGAGGTTAGGAGTTGGGGGTAGAGTGGTCAGGGCGCTCCACAAGCTTTGGTTATGCATACGGTTTTGCAGCTAACCGGAAACGATCTCACCCTGGAAGATGTGGAGCGGGTGGCGGTGTCGTTTGCGCTGGTGGCGCTTTCCGGCGAGGCGCGCGAGCGCATGCTGCGATCCCGCGGACTGGTGGAACAAGCGCTGGAATCCGATGCTCCCTGCTATGGGATCAATACCGGACTGGGACGCCTCTCCGATATTCGCATCGCGGCCCACGAATTGCGCCACCTGCAGATCAACCTGGTTCGCAGTCATGCGTGCGGAGTGGGAGCGCCGCTGCCGCAGGCCGTGGTGCGGGCGATTATGCTGCTGCGCGCCAATTCCCTCGCCAAAGGGTATTCCGGGGTGCGGCCAGTATTAGTGGACCGGCTCTGCGAGTTGCTCAACCGGCGGATTCATCCCGTAGTTCCCGAGCAGGGTTCGGTGGGCGCCAGCGGCGACCTCGCGCCGCTCGCACACGTGGCGCTGGTGCTCCTCGGAGAAGGCGAGGTGCTCACCGCGCAGGGCAACGAGCCGGCACAAGCCGCGTTGCAACGCGCCGCGGTTGCGCCGCTGGAACTTGCGCCCAAGGAAGGTCTCTCGCTGCTCAACGGCACGCAGGCAATGCTGGGACTGGGAACGCTGGCGCTGGTGGAAATGGAACGGCTGATCGACGCCGCCGACGTCATTGGCGCGCTCAGCCTGGAAGCGCTGCGCGGCACTCCGGTGGCGTTCGACGAACGCATCCAGTTGGCGCGCGGGCAACCAGGTCAGCGCGTGAGCGCGGCGCGGCTGCGCACTCTGCTGGAGGGCAGCGCGATCCGCGAATCGCACCGCGCCTGCCTCCGCGTACAGGACGCCTACAGTCTGCGCTGTATGCCGCAGGTGCATGGCGCGGTACGCGACAGCGCCGCCGCCGCGCGCGCTACTTTCGCGGCGGAAGCCAACGCCGCCGTCGATAACCCGCTGGTCTTCGAAGATCCGGATGGCAGCCCAGCCATTCTCAGTGGGGGCAACTTTCATGGACAGCCGCTGGCCCTCGCCCTCGACGGGCTGGCGATCGCGCTGGCGGCGCTCAGCGGCATCAGTGAACGCCGTCTGGACCGGCTGGTGAATCCATCGGTCAACGAGGGGCTGCCACCATTTCTGGCCGTCGAGCCCGGTCTGAACTCGGGATTCATGATGGCGCAGGTGACCGCCGCCGCGCTGGCCGCTGAGGTGCGGACGCTGGCGGCGCCCGCCTCGGTGCACAGCATCCCCACCTCGGGCGACAAAGAAGACTTCGTGTCGATGGGGATGACGGCGGCGCTCAAACTGCGGCGGGCGCTGGAGGCC
Source organism: Acidobacteriota bacterium (assembly GCA_027459505.1). Classification (GTDB taxonomy): domain Bacteria; phylum Acidobacteriota; class Terriglobia; order Terriglobales; family SCQP01; genus DAIDIE01. Next base: position 136,365 of record DAIDIE010000020.1, on the reverse strand, counting down.
TCCACGCAGGTGCTGGCACTGGAGTTGCTGGCGGCGGTCGAAGCGGTCGAATATCTGGCGCCGCTGGAGACCAGCGCTCCGCTGCGCCAGGTGATGGCGGCGGTGAGGGAACGGGTTCCGCGGCTGCGGGAAGACCGCGCTCTCAGTGGTGACATCGCGCGAGTGGCGGAATGGCTGCGCGGAGGAGGGCTGCACAGAATTGGGTGAATCCCGCTGCCGGGACTGTTCTGGCGACGATTTGCGATGCAGCCAAGCCGTTCACCCGTGCCGCAGGCTCTGTTCCAGGAAGCTTTCCAGGTCGGCTTCATTCACCGCTGGCTCGCCGGGGGCGACGTTGTTCAAGCGGCCCTCGCGCATCCAGCTCTCGAGTTCATCCACTAATCCGTACAGATGATCAAAGGACTCGATTACGAACAATAGCGGCTGGAAGTGGTTAATCTCAAATGACTGGTTGATCGCCCACTCCAGTTGAATGGGAAAGCGCTGCACGTCAGGCGAGGCACAGGCGTACTCCAGCTCGGCGTAAGAGCTGAGCAGACCGCTGCCGTAAGCGCGAATCGATCCATCGCGAGCCCGCATCAGGCCAAATTCGACGGTGAACCAGAAAAAGCGGGCCATGGCATGGATGATGCTGGTGAGGCGCTGGGCGCGGGCGTGCTCGTCGCGAATGCCCGCCGCCATCTCCGCTGCGGTGTGGGCGCACTCGCCAAAACGCACCAGGGTCTCGGCGAAATGCTTATCGGTGTGCATGGGAACATGGCCGGCAATGTCGTGGAAGATATCCGGCTCCGGCAGGTAGTCCAGACGGTCAGCGCTGCGGATGGTGATCGTGGTGGGGAACTCGCGATTGCGCAGGCAATCGAAAAACAGGAATGCGGGGACGTAACCGCTGACCGCCTTGGCCTGAAAGCCGGTGAGCGGCGCCAGAAAGCGGTTGACGTTCTTCAGAGCGGGCACGCGATCGGGATCGAGGCAGAGGGCGTCAATGCCGGCGAGGAAATGGTCATTGGCGTAGCGCTGCCAGCGCGGCACCATGCGGCTGAAGAGGCGGCGCCACGCCTCGTGATTGCTTTCGCTGTAGAGCTCGTAGGGCTGATGAATGTAAAGCTGGCCGTGGCTTCTGGCCTGTTCGATAAAGGGCGCCTGGGAAGTGGTCAAACCAGTTTCCGTGGAGGGCGGCTGCGTTGATCCCGGCAGTGGCGCTGGCGAAGCCAGGGGAGAAGAGAGCGGAGTGGGAGAGTCGGCCATGGCAGCGCCTCCAGGGCAGAGGATGATCGCGCGTCTTGGCTCATCTTAGCGCCCCCACCAAAGGAGCGTCTGACCGGGCGGTCAGAGCTCCGGCATTGGTCCCATTCCGGCGGCGTTGCGAATGGCCAACAAACCTCCTCTGTGCTGGCCCGAATCCCTGCTGGCGAGCTAACCACTCCATCCGCACACGAATTGTTTATGGCAGAGAGTTCCTTTGACAGTGGCGGCCTTGGTGTGCCCGATGGACCGGCGCCCCCGCTCCCCCATGCTCTTCCCTTTTTACGGGTGGACGAGGCAGCGGCGGCATCTGAGCTCGCCGCGCCGCAGCGGTTGGCAGATGCCCAGGAGCCTGCCGCAGCGACAGCCGTAAAGCAGCAGGGCCCGGGGTTTCGCTGGAGTCTGCTTGCCGTACTGGCCATCACCGCCAGTACACGTGTGCCGCTGCTGGGCAATCGCATGGGCGAGCCGGACTGCGGTCTATTCATGACCGGGTTGTGGCGCTGGCTGAGCTATGGACCCAGGGCCCACAAAATTTACGACCAGGTTTTTTCGCCCGGTTACTACTGGTTGGCCGCGCATCTCGTCCAGTGGACACACACGTCGCCGGCGCGCTTTCCATGGCTCCTGAATCAATTTAGTTTCGCGTTCTCACTTCTCCTGGCCGGCGCGGCGCTGGCGCTGGCGCGCCGGCTGACCTCTGCGCGGGTGGCGCTCGCCGCCGCCATTTTGTTTTTGCTTTCCCCCTCAATCTGGTGGCTCAGCATTGAGCCTCACCCACAGGGGGCGGCGAATGCATTGCTGTTGCTGTCACTGGCACTGTTTGCGCGGAGCTGGCACATCGGCGAGAGCGGCTGCGGCGAGCTACGGATGCGGGCGGGGTCGCTGGTTGCCGCGGCGGTGTGTTTCTGGTTATCACTGCTGTTGCGCAACGACGGGTTGCTGATGCTGTTGGCCTTCCCCGCCCTGTTGGCATCCGGCTTCTGGCGGAAGCGAGAGGGCGTGCGCGAGTTTCTCGCGATGCGGCGGGGCGATCTTTTTAAATCCGGGGCGCTGTTGGCGGTAGCGGCACTTGCGTTCTACCCGGCGCGGGTCTGGCTTCTGCAGCGCAGTACGGAAAGAGCCGAACACCGCGCCTGGCACAACATCTTCGGCTACATGCTTCACGGCTTGCATTCCATGTCGCCTGCGTTTGCGTTAAAGCAACTCCTTCCCGACGTACTCGGGCCGGGACTGGGCGCCTTCCTCCTGGTCGTTTTGGGGCTGCTGTTGTGGGGTATGAAAATCAAGCGAGAGCGCCCGGCGAGTTGGTTTGCAGCCTGGCTGGCGCTTTTCCTCGGCTGGAGCCTGCCCGCGTACGTGTTCTGGTTCCTGGTGCACGGCAATAACGCGCGCCACGTGTCGCTCTACTTCCTGCCGCTGCTTTGGGCGGGTTTGGCGGGATGGGAGCGGCTTATCGTCTGGCGTCACACACCTCGCGAGAGCGTGGCTCTGCTGCTAGCCTGCGGCGCCGCGCTGGGGGGCAACTTCGCGGTGCCGGCCTCCTCAAACATCACCATGTATCTTTCCGGCAACGTGCCTCTGAGCCAGCACTATCTTCGAGAAAGACAGAACACGATAGTCACACTTGGGCAACAACTGCTCGAAACCGCTGATTGGGCCGCGCGGGTGAATCCGGTGGGGCATATACCGGCTGCTTATCAACCGGGACACCCGCCCTCCGCGGCCCCTTTGCGGGCGCCAGGCGTGGAGCATTTGCCCGTCTGCTACATGGGCTCGTTCACGCTGCCCCTTATGGAGGCCAGCCTGCTATTGAACTCGAACCGGCTGGACAGCGCCGGGGGCACGGGGAATGCGCTGCACTCGCTTTTGTGGAGGGGTGGAAGCCAACTATTAACGCCACACGGAGGACTGCTCACGTTCTTTGAAATCTACAACGAGCACGATTACGCGCAGGCGGCGCGAGAGTGCGATGTGGCGCGCTCGCTGGAATACCGCGACGGCCGGCACGTTCGATTTCTAGGCGGCGAATGGCGAGCGCTTCCCATGCGGGTCATGCGGTTGCGGCAACGGCGACTGGAGGAAAAGGACAACTGACGGTGGCCTTACAAGAGGACGCGCAGGTCTCGCAAGTTGGTTCCCGTGGGCCCGGTCTCAATCGTGTCTCCGGTGGCCTGCAGCAGCGGGTAGGCGTCGAAGCTCTCGAAATGATCGCGCGGCTCCATGCCCCAATCGAGGGCGCGGTCGACGGTGTCGCCGTCCACAATGGCGCCGGCGGCGGGCGAGTTCCCGTCCACTCCGTCGGTACCAGCGCTGAGAACGCACAGGTCGCTGCCGCTGATGCGCATCGCCAAATCGAGGGCGAAGGCCTGATTGCGGCCGCCCTGACCGGCGCCATCCTTGGGCACGCGCACCAGCACTTCTCCGCCGGCCACCAGGGCGCTGGGCTCGTGATCGTGTTTCAGCGCGCGAATGCGGCGCAGCAAATATGAAGCGGCCCGCCGCTCCTCCCACTCGTCAGCGGTGTGGTCCACGACCACCTGAAACCCCGCCTGACGCAACTGCTGGCTCAAGATATCGCAGGCGCGCGCGTTATCAGCGAGCACCTGATAGGCGGCACGGGCAAAAATAGGGTTGCCGGGTTTGGGGGTCTCCGGCAGCGCGCGATCTTCGATTAGACCCATGGCCTGCGGAGCCAGTTCCAGCCGCCGTTCCCGCACAATGCGATAGCAATCATCCACAGTCGAGCGGTCTGGGGTGGTAGGGCCGGAGGAGACGCAGTCCCAATCGCCCTCCGGCACGTCGGAGAGAATCAGCGAGGTGGAAGTGACACCGGGATAAAGAGCCTGCAGCAAGCGTCCGCCTTTCACCGCGGAAAGGTGCTTGCGAATGACGTTCATTTCCTGGATGGGGAGGCCACCGCGCACCAGTGCGTGATGGGTTTCGATCATTGCCTGTTCGGAGAGTAAGCCATCCAGTGGCGATTCCAGCATGGCCGAGCCCCCGCCGGAGATCAGAAACAAGACACTGGCCGGGGGCCGCAGCCGTTCCAGAATTTGCAGCAGGCCTCGGCCAGCGCGAAAACTGATCGCGTCCGGCGTGGGATGGCCTCCGGCGAACGAGCGCAGGCGCAGATCGTGGGGCTCGCCTCCTGGAGGTTCGGGACCACAGACGACAATCTGCTCAAATACGCGGTGGCCATCTCCCTCGGCGATATGAAGGCATGCATTGGTAAGAGGCCAAGCGGCTTTACCAATACTCACCAGCACCCGGCTCTCGTTGGGCGTGAAGGCGCGCCCCAGACGATTCACCCACAGCGTGCCATCGCGCATGAGGAGATGTTGGCGCAGCAGTTGGGCGGGAGAGAGTGTGGCCAGTGTCGCCTCAAAGCAACGGCGCAAGAGGGAGCGCTTTTGCGCGATGAGGGGCACTGGCGAACTCTGGTTTTCCATGGTGGTAGCGAGAACTTCTCCAAGCTCTTCCCTGGCGGATGATCTGGACGCTAAATCCTGGAGCCAGCCATCAGGGCTTCGTGAAGTTCATCCTGAAACAGGGCAAATTGAAACAACAGCTCCGGGGTGGCTTCTTCGCTGTTTTCCTTGGCCTGAAAAACCTTGCGACCGCCACTCTCGATGAGCAGTCCGATCTGGTTGTTGACCAGCCGCCCTGGAGAGCTGAACAATGCCAGGCCATTTTCGTCAGCTTTGAGCAGGGCAACGAATCCGTTTTTGACGACGACCAGGTAGCCGGGATAGCGATCCATGGCACGCGGCTCAAAACCGGCGGCAATCAGGTTGCGAAACTGGTCTTCCAGGGGCATCCGGGTCGGTTCTTACATCTTGTAACGGCCGGTCTCCTCGTCACCCAAACCCTCCAGCCAGCGGCGCAGTTCTTCACTGGAGCTGGGATCGGCGGCGGCGGCAGCCACTTTGGAGCTCTTCAGCACGTCGTCTTCAACGAAGATCGGGCAGTCCATGCGGAGCGCCAGCGCCAGCGCATCACTGGGACGAGCATCGATGGAGACAGCCTCGCCGTTGCGTTCCAACCAGATGACGGCGTAGAAGGTGTCATCACGGAGTTCATTGACTACCACTTTCGTGACCACCGCGTCAAAGCCCAGCAGAACGTTCTTGAGCAAGTCGTGGGTCATGGGCCGGGGCGTGGCCACCTTCTCAATCTCCAGCGCAATTGCGTTGGCCTCGTAGATGCCGACCCAGATAGGCAGGACGCTATTGCCCTGCAGGTCGCGCAGGATCACGATGGGAGTATTGGTGGAGGCGTCCATCATGAGGCCCCGTATCTTCATCTCGACTTGCATAATTCCTCTGCCGTCGGCACAGCCCGCGCGCAGGATGGTCATCCCGCTTGGAGCTCTGCCCGTTGAACCCCGATCACTCCCCTAAACGACTCCTAAAATCTCACTCAACCATTCCTGGACGACCATTCCTAGACGATCACGCCCGGTAGTGCCGGACCCGCCAGCGGAGTTCCCGGCCCGGGTGCGGCAACGTGCTCGCCCACGAAACTGTTCCCCCCGGCTTTTGTGATGCGCACATGCACGTACTCGCCCACCTGCATGGGTTGGGAGAAGACGGGCAATCCATTGCGCTGTGTTGAGCCGGCCAGGCGCAGGCCGGAACTGGTGAAATTGACGATCCGATTGGTACTGCAGCGCGCCACCCACTGCTCATGACGGGGGTTATAACCCTCAATCATCACTTCCAAGGTGCGGCCGATGTAGCGCTGATTGTCGTGCCACTGGATATCCTGCTGCCGCTGCTGCAGAATCGCCAGGCGCTGCGCCTTGACCTCTTCGGGTATGGAATCGCCCCAGGTCAAAGACTCCGTGTTGGGGCGAGGCGAGTACTTGAAGCTGAAGGCGCCGGTGTAATGAACCTCGTTGATGAGGTCAATGGTCCGCTCAAAATCCGCGTCGCTCTCGCCCGGGAAGCCGACAATCAGGTCGGTGGTCACCGCCAGGGGACGAGGGCAGGCGCGAATCGTGGCGATGCGCTCCAGATATTTCTCCCGCGTGTAATCGCGGCGCATCATGCGCAGCACGTCAGTGGAACCCGACTGCACCGGCAGGTGGACATGGTCGCAGAGGACAGGGTTCTCGCCCATGACCTGCACAATTTCCGGGTGGAAGTCGCGCGGATGCGAGGTAGTGTAGCGCACGCGCCGCAGCCCGGGAACCTCTGCGACACGGGCGAGCAATTCGGCAAAACTCCAGCCGGCAGGCGAGGGATCGCGGTAGGAGTTCACGTTTTGCCCCAGCAACTGGATCTCGGTACAACCACTTTCGGCGATGCGGCGCGCCTCTTCCAGAACGCTGGCGCTGGTCCGGCTGCGCTCTTTCCCACGGGTAAACGGGACAACACAGTAAGCGCAGTGCTTGTCGCAGCCCTCAATGATCGTCAGGTAGGCCCGGTGGGGATTGTCGCGGCGGGTGAAGTCGGTCTCGAAGGCTTCATCGGAGGCCTCGCCCAGACCGGTAACGCGCTTCTCGCCGGCATCGAGTTGGGCGATCAGGTCAGGAAGACGGGTGTAGCTGGCCGAACCAACCACCAGGCTCACATGGGGAGCGCGCTTGAAGATCGCCTCGCCCTCCTGTTGCGCCACACAGCCCAGCACGCCAAACTTTTTCCCTTGCTCCTGCAACGCTTTGAACTGGGAGAGGCGGCCAAATACCTTTTGCGCCGCCTTGTCGCGAATGCTGCAGGTGTTAAACAGGATCAGGTCGGCCTCTTCCATGGTGGCCACCGGGGCGTAACCATGGGCCATCAGCGTGCCGGAAACCTTTTCGGAGTCGTGCACATTCATCTGGCAGCCAAACGTCTCAATCCAAAACTTCTTCGCATTATTCATGAGAAAACGGTGGGGGAGGCACAGCCCTGACCCTCAGTATAGCTGAGGGGGGGGCGAGCCGTGAGCCTCTCAGGCGTGCGCGCGGAGCAGTTCTTCAGCGTGTTTGCGGGAGATTTCCGTGCCGGCATCGCCGGCCAGCATGCGCGCAATCTCTTCGACGCGAGCGGCGCCGTCCAGGGCCTGCACGCGGGTCAGCGAGCGCCCATTCTGCTGTGTCTTCTCCACGCGCAGATGGTGATGCCCGAAGGTGGCGATCTGCGGCAAATGGGTCACGCAGAGCACCTGGTAGGCGGCGCTCAATTGCTGCAGCTTGCGTCCAACCGCTTCGGCCGCGCGGCCGCCAATGCCGGCGTCGACCTCGTCGAAGACCAGGGTTCGGACCGCGTCCGCATCCTTCGTCCTCTCGTTGAAGTTGCGGTCGGTGCTCTTTTTACGGCCGGGGTTCGCACCGGGCGCGCCCGCCTGGATCACGACATGGAGAGCCAGCAGGACGCGCGACAGTTCGCCGCCAGAGGCGATGGCCTGCAGCGGCTGCATCGGTTCCCCAGGATTGGTCGAGGCGAGGAACACTACACGATCCCATCCGGTCTCGCTCCAGTGCGCCGGATCATCGGGAAAACTTTCCTGCGCGACTTTCAACTCCACACGCATGGCGAGGTCGTTGGCCTCCCGTGCGGTCTCTTTGGCCAGCTTCTGAGCTGCCGCGGCACGCTGGGAACTTAGCCCGGAAGCCGCCGCGGTAAACAAGTCGCAAGCCTGCCGCAGCTCTTCCCGGGCCTGTTGCAGGTAATACTCGGAGCGTTCCACCGAGTCCAGCTTATTGGCCAACTCCTGCTGGTACTTCAAGACGGCATCAAGGTCGGGGCCGTATTTGCGTTTCAGCCGATCCAGCAGGACCAGACGCTCCTCAACCCAGGCCAGCCGCTCGGGAGAAACCTCAATTCCTTCCAGCCAGGGGCGCAGGCTGGCGGCCACGTCGTCGACCTCAGTGCGCAGCGCCTCCAGACGTGGTAAGAGCTCAAGCGCGTCCTTATCCCAGCGGGACAGCTCCTGCACCGCCTTGCTGGCGCTTTTCAGGGCGGCAATGGCCGCCTCGGGAGAGTCATAGAGAGCGCTGTAGGCCAACTGGGCCTGGGCGCAGATCTTTTCGGCGTTGGCGAGGGTTTGTCGTTCCTGTTCCAGCTCAGCATCTTCGCCGCGGCGCGGCTGCGCCGCCTCCAGCTCTTCTTTTTGAAAGCGCCACAGGTCAGCCTCCTGCAGCTTCTTCTGGTCGTCGGATTCCAACTCCGCTACCCGGCCGGCGCAACTACGCCAGCGGGTAAAGGCATCGGCAACTTGTTTCAGATGCGCCGCGAGATGGGGGCCGGCAAACTCGTCCAGCAGCTCCAATTGCGCCGCCGGAGCAAAGGCCACCAGCGCTTCATTTTGCGAGTGCACCGCGCCCAGCCAAGGGGCGAGCCGCTTCAAGGCGGCTACGGTGGCAGGCTGATCGTTGATGAAGACGCGCCCGCGGCCACTGCTGCTGATTTCGCGGCGGATGATGACATCGAGTGCGGCATGCTGGTCCCGTTGGCTGTTGCCTTCCTCATCTCCGTCATTGAGACCTAAGGCCTGCAACGCGGCCAACAACCCGGTGCGGGCGGCGCCGCTCATGCGGAAGACGCCGCTCACCAGGGCGCGCTCTTCGCCATGACGCACCACCGCGCTCTCGGCCTTTTCACCCAGCATTAAGCCCAGCGCATCCACCACAATGGATTTGCCCGAGCCGGTCTCGCCGGTGAGAACGTTCAAGCCCGGCCCGAAGGCCAGGTCCAGCCGGTCAATGAGCGCATAGCTCTCGATGTGGAGACTGCAAAGCATAGCGAGTGAGTGAGCTCCATAAGAGCACAGTTGAATGGGGCTCGTCGAGGGGGTTCATGGTGAGGCGCAGCCGCCATCTTCGACCGGTAAAAGATGGTTTCGCCGAAGCTGGCGAGGGGAGACGAAAGCGCCGCGGCGTTGATCCCGGTTCAAGCGCCTTACTGCCGTTCGGCGACCACGTCGGGCTCGTACATGGAATCAATCAGATCACGGTACTTTTGCTCGACGGCGCGCCGGCGCACTTTGGCTGTAGGAGTCAAGTCCCCGCCTTCAATGCTGAAAGGAGTATGCAGCAAGCGGAAGCGCTTGACGGTCTCAAAGCGGGCGAGGTCCTTGTTGACCGTTGCCACCAACTCCTCGTAAAGGCGGGCGGCCTCGGGCAGAGCGCACAATTCCTCTGCCGGCAAGATGGGGCGGCCCAAAGCCGCCGCCAAGGCATTCACCTCGGGCTGCAACAGAGCAGAGACATACTTGCGGCCATCACCCACCACCACCGCCTCATGCACCAGCGGCGAGGCTTTGAGCCGGGCCTCGATGGGTTGCGGGGCAATAAACTTCCCGCCCGAGGTTTTAATGAGGTCTTTTTTGCGGTCGGTGATGAAGATAAAGCCGTCGCCGTCCATGTGGCCGATGTCGCCGGTGGCAAACCATTTCTCTCCGCCGATTTCCCGCAGCGCCGCCGCAGTCTCCTCCGGGCGGCCCCAGTACTCGCGAAACACGCCGGGACCACTCACCAGGAGTTCGCCATCATCTGCGACGCGCAGCTTCACGCCAGGAATGAGCTTGCCGACGGAGCCCGGGCGGCGCGCTCCCGGACGGTTGATGGAGATCAGCGGCGCGGTCTCGGTAAGCCCGTAACCTTCATCCACCACCAGGCCAAGCCGCAACAAAAACTCAGTTAATTCGCGCCCCAGGGGTGCACCGCCGGCAATGGCCAACGCCACCTCGCCACCGAGCGCTGTGCGCAGCTTGCTGTAGACCAGCCGGTCGGCTACCGTTGCGCGAAGGCGCAGCCAGCCGCCAGGCACGGGGCGCAGCGCCGCAGTGCCATCGAGTTGCTGAATCGGGGTGTGCACGTACCCGCGGTGCATGTCCCAACCCGCCAATCGGTACGGCGCCAGTTCCTGCCCCACGTTCAGGGCCCACTGGAACAGCTTCCGCACCAGCCAGGGCTTGCAAGCAGCGTCGCTCTGGACCTTGGCGGCCATTTTTTCATAGAGGCGCGGCACCGCCGCCAGAAGTGTCGGACGCGATTCGACAAGATTGCGCGGCACCTCTTCCAGGCTCTCGGCGTAGTAGGTCGTGAAGCCCCCCACCAGGTCCACATAGCTTAGGGCACGCTCGACAATGTGCGACATGGGAAGAAACGACAGGCGCCGCGCCGCACTGACGCCAGGAAGACAAGCGGAAGAGACGTTCAGGTTCGAGCACAGGTTGGCGTGGGTCAAAACCACCCCACGCGGAGAACCGGTCGTGCCGGAGGTGTAGATCAGGGTAGCAACCTGCTCACCGGGCGTTTGCCGCAGGCGTGAATCAAAGGCGTTGCGCCGCTCGTCCGACGCTGGCTGGAGGAGATCACCCCAATAAAGCAGTGGGAGCCCGCCACACTGCTGTTCAGCGTGCTTGTCGAAGGTGGCCATCCAACGCAGACCAGGCACGGAGGCCAGCAGCGGGGCCAACTTTTCGAGTTGGGGACCATTCGAGAGCAGCACGGCGCTCGCGCCGCTATCAACGAGGATATCGACGATCTGTTGCCCAGGAAGTGTGGCGTAAATGGGAACGTCAATCAGGCCAAGCGCCAGACAGGCAAAGTCGCTGATCAGCCATTCCGGGCGGTTTTCCGAAAGCAGGGCCACGCGATCACCCGGCTTGAGGCCGTGCGCCTCCAGCCCAACGCTCAGGCTGAGCACGCGCTCGTAGAAGGCCTCGCACGAGAGTGTCTGCCACGGCCCTTTGGAGCCGGGCTCTTTCCAAGCCAGGGCGGGGGCTTGGCCGCGCTGCCGTGCCCAGAGCAATAGCTCGTTGAGAGATCCCAGACCAGGGGAAACCGCTGTCTTCCAGAAATCAGTAGTGGACATGCCGAGCGAACAGTTTCGCATTCCGCCGGAATCAGTACAACAGGAAGCGGCCCCGGGTGTGCATAAACGCTTTGCGCTGCGCTGCCTCACTCACGTCGATATTGCGCGGATCCTGCCTGGACAGAATCTGCTGAACCACCTGGTGGCTGCCGGCCAGGCGGAACATCTCATGGCTATCCCACTGACGCGGATAGAGGTGAGCGAGAGCCGAGGCAATCTCCAGGCCGAGTTCCGGAGCGTTCAGAATGTCGCGATCTTCCAGGTTGATGCTCACCCCCTGGCAGAGCTGGTGGGCATAGCGGCTGGAAGAGGGCGTGAACTGTATGGGGATGAAGCGCACGCCAGGAATGACGCGCCGGTTCAGGTAGGCGGCAAGTTCGGTGGCGTGAATCCAGGGCGCGCCGAGAACTTCAAAGGGATCATCAGTGCCGCGCCCGACGCTGACGTTGGTTCCCTCCACCAGCGAGACGCCCGGATACAGAATGGTTTCAGTCAGATTGCGCAGATTCGGCGAGGGATTCACCCACGGCAAGCTGGTGGAATCGTAGAAGTCGCCGCGCTCCCATCCTTCCATGCGGATGACCTTCAGGTTGGCATCAATGTTCATGGTGCGATTAAACATCTCCGCCAGTTCGCCCACCGTCATACCATTGCGAACCGGCATACCAGGGTAGTAGCCGGTAAAGCTGCGCAGGGTGGGGTCGAGCACCGGCCCCTGCACATCAATGCCGTTGATGGGATCGGGACGGTCCAGAACAAAAACCGGGATATGACGCTGCGCGGCGGCTTCCAGGGTGTAGCCCAGCGTGGTTTCAAAGGTGTAGAAACGCACGCCCACGTCCTGAATGTCGTAGACCAGGGCGTTGACCTTGTCCAGGCCAGCCGGCGAAAGATGGCGGGCAGCCGGGGTAGCTCCGTAAGCGCTGTAGACAGGGATGCCAGTAGCGGCGTCACGGGTGTTGCCAATTTGGGTCGTGTCGAGCTTCCCTGCCCAGCCGTGCTCGGGAGCGAAGGCTGCAGTCACATGGATGCCGGCGGCGCGCATGTCGTCGAGGTTCCGCACCCCACTACCGTCAATGCCGGTCTCATTGGTCACCAGACCGACATTCAGTCCGCGCAGGACATCAAAGCCGCGCTGCTTCAACACATCCAGGCCGGTCAGGACCACGCCATTGCGCGCGATAGGGCGATGAGTGGTCATGTTGACTTCGTTGTACCCGGTGAGGTTTTCCTGGTAAGCGGCGAGCATCCGGGCGCGCAGCTTTTTCTCATTCCGGGTGGGGTGCTCTTCGGAGAGGATCGCGGCGACCGCGGTGGCCACCTTGGAACGCAACGAAATCACCGGTTTCCGGGGCTGCGGATGAACGGCATTGGTCAGCAACACGATGTAAGTGTTGGTATAAGGATCGATCCAGATCGAAGTGCCGGTAAAACCCGTATGACCATAGGAGCCGACCCGCAGCAACTCGCCGCGATTGGAGGAGAACGGCGTGTCAATGTCCCAACCCAGGCCGTGCAGGTCGGGGACGTTGAACGGCGTCTGCGGGGTGGTCATCTTGGCTACAGTGAGGGCGCTGAGCACGCGATGCCCATTGGCGCCCACGCCGCCGTTCAGCATCATCTGCGCGTAGCGCGCCAGATCATCGGCGGTGGAAAACACTCCGGCGTCGCCGCTCACGCCATCCATGTAGCGGGCAGTAGGGTCATGCACGGTGCCACGCAGCCAGCGGCCGGTCTGCGGATCGCGCGCGGTCGGGGCAATGCGCGGCCGCCAGGAGGCGGGAGGCAGAAAGCGCGTGTGCGCCATCCCCAGCGGTTTCCAAACATGCTCCCAGGCGTACTGGTCAAGCCGCTCGCCGGAGATGCGCCGCACCAACTCGCCAAGGATCACGAAGTTGACGTCGCTGTACTCGAAGCGGCTGCCGGGAGCGCGGTCGAGCGTGGAGGCCTCCGCCTTCTCCACCCCGAGATTGTAGCCATGCCAGGGCGTGGAAACATCCAGGTCAGGCGGCAGTCCGGAGAAGTGTGTCAGCAACTCCCGGATAGTAATGTGCTCTTTGCCGTTGACCGCAAATCCAGGCAGGTAGCGCGATACCGGGTCGTTCAACCGCAGCTTGCCCTCTTCAAAAAGCTGCATGATTGACGGCGTGGTGGCCACCACCTTGGTCAGCGAAGCGCAATCGAAGATGGTGTTGACCGTCATCTTCTCGCGGTGAGGAAACAGCGCGCGCTCGCCATACGCCTTGCGATAAACGACGTGGCCGTTATGCCCCACGATCAACACCGCTCCTGGCATCTCGTGGCGCTTCAGCGAATCTTCAACGATGGGATCGAGGCGGCGCCAGGGCAGGCGGGCTCCCGCGCTGCGCCGGGCATGACGGGCTGTGTTTTTGCCAGCGCCAGCGGCGCTGGGCAGGGCGGCGCACAAGCTGGCGGAAACCAAAATGGACAACAGAACGAGCGAGGTGCGAATGGAATACTGGCGCATGGGATGTTGGGGGCAAGCGGACCAGAGCTGAAATCGCATTGTACGGCCTCTGCCCCCGCGTCCGCCAGCAGGCGACTCGCTTAGGTTGGGTTCACGCCAGCGGGACCAGAATCGCCGTAATCAGTTGGTCTTCTGGCGTGGTCCTGGGATCGTTGACGTAGTGCTCCAGGTAAAAGTCGTCGCGCAGCCGCGGTTTGGCCTGTTGAACCAGCTCAAAGACGCGACTGCAGGCCTCAGGGAGGGAGGAATAGGGCCCGGTCATTATGAAACGGCCGTACTTGCCGCCCTGGAACAACTCATATGACAGTCCCTGCGGAACACAAGAAGGCTGCGCGTTTACCATTACGCCCGCGCGATAAAGGCCTTCATTGGGCCGGTAGAGGCTCACAAATCCGGATACCTGCTGGTCCCGCAAGATGCCGGCCAAATGGCTGTGAAATTCCTGCCAGGCCTGCGGAGCGTTTTTCGAGATCGAGCCGTTCTTCTCAACAAAGAGGTAATGCGAGGCCGGCCACTGGACGATTTCAGGCTCTTCAGTCAAATGCACGACAAGTCTCCCTTCGAAGTGAACAGAGCTGGTAAACAGATCCATTGTTGAAATGCACTTCCGCTTCCGGCCCAAGCTCAGGCTCTAATCTGCCGTGGACTTGGGCCGGCAAGCGATTTCCGGGGCCGCACTGCGCACGGAACTCTCTGTTGATTTGGCTAGTGCTGGTTGGGCGGACAATTAATCATCCAGGGTGTCCCAAAGCGATCGGTCACCATGGCAAAACTCTCGGCGAAGAAGGTCTTGCCGAGCGGCATACTGATGCTCCCGCCGGGACTGAGGGCGTTATAGAGCCGCTCCGCCTCCTGCGGGCTGGCGACGTGCAGGCAGACACTGAAGCCCTGCGGTTTTTGAAAGCGCCCCGGAGGCGCATCCGATGCCATCAGCAGTTGCCCGTCGAGCTCGATGCAGGCGTGAAGAACTTTGTCCTTCCACTCGGCGGGGACGAAGTTTTCCGCCGGAGATCCGGTGTGGGGGATCATCGCGGTGACTTTTCCACCCAATACCGCGGCGTAATGCTCAAAGGCTTCCTTGCAGTTGCCATCGAAATGAAGATAGTTGCTGATTTTCATAGCTCGTCTCCTGTCAGGGCGAGGCGGTCTCGCCGTCATCGATCCAGTCTTGTCAGGCGCTCGCAAGAGCGCTTATTGCGCCGGTGGACCGAAGTCTTCGGGTCCCCACAAGGGCCGCACCTCAATGACGCCACTGCCGTCCTCGAAGGGCGCCGGAATCTTTTTGGCCCAGGCCAGCGCCTCATCGCGGGTTTTTGTTTCGATGATCCAGAAGCCGGCAATCAGCTCCCGCGTCTCGGCGAAGGGGCCATCATGCAGGGTGGGCTCGCCGTTCGCGTAATGCAGGCGAAAGCCCGCGGCCGAGGGCTTCAATCCGGCCAGGTCGCGGAGCACGCCCGCCTTTTGAAGCTGCTCGTTATAGGCCTGCATGGTAGCCAGTAATTTGGGTGAGGGTGGTTGCCCACTCTCCGCCACAGGGTTGGATCGCACCATCATCATGAATCGCATAAGCATTTCCTCTCTGCTTTGACCTCACCTGAAGACGCTTCAACGTTCCCCGGGGATACCTGAAGGCGGCACTTGATAGCCCCGCCATGACCTCAGCGCTCTCGACATCCCGCTGCCGCTGCACTTATCCGGGCGGTCCTGGAACGGACACCTGGGCGATGAGCCGATGATCGTTCCTGAGGAAGCTCCGGGCACCGCAGACGGTCAGCTTATTGTGAAGAGCGCATTTTGGTACCCATCCGCCTTAGTACGACCTCGCGACAATTGAATCCGGCGATGAACTGGGGGAACCTCGCCAGACAAAAGGCGCGACAAGACCTGCCCGTTGGCTTACTTTCCTCTTGCCAGCGTCAGCGATATTTGGCCCGCATGGTGGGAGGTATGGAAAAGAGCGTGACTAAACAGTCTCATCCGCGTAACTGTGCCAAAGAATGGAGTGTCAATAGGTTTCAGCCAGTCCTCATCCACACTACTCTCTACAAGTTCCTTCAACGCACCGTATCCTCTTGAGATCAACTGCCGGCTGTATTCCACATCGGCCCCCTGTCCGTGGTCCGCCTCGCCCATCGTAGAGTTCCTTACGTCAGTAGGAATGCCTAACATAGCCGCGAACAAGTTCATCATTTCGCCGATATGCCGATATATGAATCCAATCGACGCTGCTTTATCGTTCAACTTCAGCGATGCATTCTCTGCGCACACCCGGTCAAGGGAGAAATGACTTGTAAATTCGTTTTGCTTCAAGATTTCCCGCAAGAGTTCCTTTTGCATACGCTACCCTTTCCGGCAATTGTTTCGCCGGTTCATGCCACCTGAGCAGCAACCTCAACCGGCCGCCGAACGGCGCCAGACTTTTCCCCTTCCCCGTCCTTCCCGATCCGCCCCCTTCCACGCTTTGGGGCGCCGCTGCACTTATCCGGGTAGTCCGGGAACGGGCACAACGGGACGGACCTCGACACTGCCTTTGCGCGCGGCGGGGATACGGGCGGCAATCGCGAGCGCCTGATCAAGATCGGCGGCTTCGATCAGGAAATAGCCGCCCAGTTGTTCGCGCGCCTCGGCGAAGGGGCCATCCATGATCTGCGGACGCCCTTCCCGAACCCGGACAGTGGTAGCGGTTTGCACCGACTGCAGGGGGTTGGCGTCGATGTAGCAGCCCTCTTTTTGGAGCTGTTGCGCAAGTTGGGCAGACTCCCCGTAGCAGGCCTGGCGCTCGCCATCCGTCCAGGCCTGTTCGTCTCCGTAGATCAAAAGCATGAACTTCATTCCGTTCCTCCATCTCTAAATCGAACCAAGGGGGCTGGATTCGACAGCCGGGCTCAAACTTTTTAAACTTTTTTGCATGACCAGTCCGGCCACTGAGCGTGTGGAAGAGCTTTACCGCCAGGAGTGGGGGAAAATTGTCGCCATTTTGATCCGGTTCTTGGGGGATTTCGACACGGCCGAGGAGTGCGCCCAGGACGCATTTGCCGAGGCGCTGCGGCAGTGGCCAAAGACGGGTGTTCCCGAGCAGAGCCGCGCCTGGATCATTCGCGTGGCCCGCAATAAGGCGATTGATCGCGCCCGGCGCTCCAGCAACCTGCAACGAAAACTCCAGGAGCAGGCCGCCGCCGGGGAGTTGCCGACCCAATACGAACCCGACTACACCGAGCGGGAGATCGCCCACGACCAGTTGCGGCTCATCTTCACCTGCTGCCATCCGGCGTTGGCGCTGGATTCACAGGTGGCGCTGACCTTGCGCACCTTGTGCGGTCTTGATACGGGCCAAATCGCGCGCGCCTTCCTGGTCAGTGAAGCCACCATGGCGCAGCGGCTGGTCCGCGCGAAGCGCAAAATTCGCGAATCGGCGATTCCCTACCGGGTGCCTCCGCTCAGCCAACTGCCGGAGCGGCTGGGGGCGGTCCTGACCGTGCTGTACCTGGTGTTTAACGAGGGTTATGCCGCGACCCGCGGCGAGGAACTGGTGCGCGCGGAACTATGCGGCGACGCCATCCGCCTCACCCGCGACCTGATCGGATTGAGCTCGCCGTATGCCGATCCCGAACTGCTCGGCCTGCTCGGGCTCATGCTGCTGCAGGACGCGCGGCGCGAGGCCCGGACCGGCGCCCATGGAGAACTGGTTCCGCTGGATCGGCAGGACCGGAGCCGCTGGAACCAGGCGCAGATCGCGGAGGGACTCTTGTTGGCCGATGCAGCCATGCGCGGCAGCAGTGGCGTTGGGGGCGGCCGCTACGCCCTGCAGGCCGCGATTGCCGCCTGCCATGGCCGCGCGCGTGAGGCAAACGATACCGACTGGAAGCGCATTGCCCAGCTGTACGAACGTCTTTACGCGCTGGAACCCACCGCGGTAGTGGCGCTGAACCGCGCCGTAGCCGTTTCCATGGCGGAAGGGCCTGCGGCTGGGCTCAGACTGCTGGAGCCGATTGGCGCCAGCGGGGAGTTGGACGGATATCACCTCTTCCATGCCACGCGCGCCCACTTCTTGCGCGAGTTGGGGCAAACCGGCGCCGCCGCGGCCGGCTACGAGTGTGCGCTGGGTTTGGCAACGAATCAGACGGAACGGGATTTTCTGCTCAAGAAAATTAGTGAGCTGGCGGGACGCCGGGGCAAAGAACGATAGCGCCTCAGTGCGGTAATCCATCACTGCCGTAATTGACTCGCCAATGCCAACTCATTCGCTTCCGGCTCTCCCCGCAGGATCGCAATCAGTGCAGATGTCTTGATCATCGGGGCAGCCCGTTTTCATCATAGAGAAGATCACCGTGCTCAGCCGAGCGATAGGGTTCCTTAAGATGAGCCGCGCAATCCTTGCCAATGGCAAGCAGACGCTCGGCAAGCGGCCCTTTTTGATTGCGGCGCACTCGATCAAGGCGTTCCCGGAGCGCTGCGGTAACCGCAACGGTTAGGCTCTCGCCGGTGATGGAGGCAAGTTCCTGCGCGAGCCTGTACGCACTCTCGTCTTTAATGTTGAGGCCCATGCAATATGCAACCATTTTATCGACCGCGCCCTAGGACGCGCTCGCAATCAAAAAAGAGTGGGGCCGACTACTGCGCGGCCTCGCCGTTTTCCAGGCCGAACTTCTTCATTTTGTAGCGCAGCGCGTCGCGGCTGATATCGAGCAGGCGCGCGGCCTGGCTCTGGTTACCATGCGTCTGGCTGAGCGCCTGGGTCACCATCACGCGCTCGACCTCTTCCATGGAGGTTCCCGCGGAAGGAATGCGCCATAGGGGTACCTGGCGGCCATTGGGCAAGGTTTTGGAATCGGCGGTAATCGCCGAGTTCTGCTGCTGATCGGGGAAGGCGACGTTGGAGGTCAGCAACGGCCCCGACTCGTGATAGAAGGGCAGATACGTGGGCCGGATACGGCTGCTATCCTCCAGGATCATGGCGCGCTGAATGGCGTTTTTCAATTCACGCACATTGCCCGGCCAGTCGTAGTTCAGCATCAACTGCTCGGCTTCGTGGGTCAGTCCTTCAATCTTCTTGCGGAAGCGCACGTTGTAATGCTCAATGAAAAAGTTGGCCAGCGCCAGGATGTCATCGCGGCGGTTGCGCAGCGGAGGGATAAAGATGGGGATGACCATGAGGCGGTAGAACAGATCCTGGCGGAACTGTCCGGACCGCGCGGCCTCCTCGAGGTTGCGGTTGGAGGCGGCCACGATACGGACGTCCACCTTGAGATCTTTAACGCCGCCAAGGCGGCGGAAGCTCTGGTCTTCCAGCACGCGCAGCAGCTTGGACTGCAGCATGAGCGGTAGTTCGCCGATTTCATCGAGAAACAGCGTTCCGCCGTTGGCCATTTCAAAGAGGCCTTTTTTCTGCGTACGGGCGTCGGTGAAGGCGCCTTTCTCGTGGCCGAACAGCTCGGCCTCCAGCAGGTTCTCCGGAATCGCCGAGCAGTTCACCGCCACATAAGCCTGCTCGCTGCGGCTGGACATAGCGTGCAGCGACTGGGCGATCAAGTCCTTGCCGGTACCACTTTCGCCCTGGATGAGGATGGCGGTCGCCTCGCTGGCCGCCACTTTGGCGACGAAATCCATAATTGAGCGCATCTGCGGCGAACGCCCGACCACCTGCATGCCGCCGTTCACGCGGCGCACCTCGTCCTGCAGGGCGTTGACTTGCTTGCGGAGCTTGTTGACTTCCAGGGCGTTGGAAATGGTGAGCTGCAGCTCATCGAAGTCGATGGGCTTGGTGAGATAGTCGTAGGCGCCGAGCCGTAGAGCGGTCTTCACGTCCTCGACTTTGGGGTCGGCGGTGATCATGACTACCTGGGCGGCCGCGTGTTCCTGGCGCATGGCGCGCAAGAGATCTACTCCGCTGCCATCGGGCAGGCGCACGTCGAGCAGCACCAGATCGGGCTGTTCTTCGGACCAGACGGTCTTGCCCTGCTCGATGGATTCGGCTTCGACCACCTCGTATTCCCAGTCCTGGCATTTACGGCGCAAGGACCAGCGCAGCAGGCGTTCGTCGTCAATAATCAGGATGCGCGCGTTCACGATTTCTCCTCCGAGGCGGCGGGTGCGGCCCCCTCAGTTGTGGGGCGCCGTCCGCCCCCAGACGCCGGATGAATGGCCGGAGGACGCGCCGGACAGGGGAGCCAGACGACAAACGTGCTGCCCTCCCCCGGACGGCTGGTCACTTCGATGCGGCCGTTGTGCAACTTGGCGATGCGCTGACATACCGAGAGGCCCAAACCGGTGCCGCTGCGGCCTTTGGTGGTGTAAAAAGGACGGAAGATCTTTTCTAACTCCGACGCCGGAATGCCGGGCCCATGGTCCTCCACGGCAATGCTCGCCTCACCGCCCCGGCGTGGGCTCCAGCCGGTGCTCACGGTGATCGTGCTGCCCTGTTCGACCGCCTGCACGGCATTGAGCACCAGGTTCATCACCAGACGCTGAATTTGCTCGGGATCATGGCGCACCGGCGGCAACTGGTAGTTGTGCCAGACGATATTGACGTGGTGCGCCGCTGCCTGTTGCATAGTGAAGTGCACCACCTGTTCGACGGTGGCATTGAGATCGCTCTCCAGCAGCTCGATGGGCTTGGGACGGGCATAGTTGAGCAGGTCATCCACGGTCACCTTGATTCGCTTGACCTGCTGCTTCACCTCCAGCATCAGTTCGCGATCCGGGTGCCCTTCCGCATAGCTCGACCCCAATACTTCCAAAACCGCGGCAATGCCGGCCAAAGGATTCTTGATCTCGTGCGCCAGGCCGGCCGCGATCTCGCCCAGGGTGGCCAGGTGTTCCGCTTCGGCAAGCTTGACCTGCTGCAATTCGTGGGCAGCGCTTTCGGCCTGCTTGCGTGTGGTAACGTCGCGCAACACGGCAATGACCAGCGGTTCATCATCGATGTGGATGGGGCTGAGACTGATCTCTACCGGGAACTCCACTCCGTCTTTACGGCGCGCAAACAGCTCCAGGCCCACACCCATGGGCCGCACCTGGGGGTGGCGGGTATAGCTGCCGCGATGGTGCTCGTGGTTGCGGCGGAAGCGTTCCGGCATGAGGTCCTCCACGCGCATGGAGGTCAGTTCCTGGCGGGTATAGCCAAACATCATTTCCGCCTGCTGGTTGGCCAGTTGAATGGCGCCGCGCGAGTTGGCGATCAGGATGCCATCGGGCGCCGACTCCAACAGGCTGCGGAAGCGCGCCTCACTGCGCCGCAGCGCAACCTGCGCCGACCAGCGCTCGACAAACTGCCCCATGGGGGCCGCAGCCAACGATAGTGCCTGCAGCAGCGCCTCATCGGAGACCGCAACGCCCTGGGCGGGCGGCACCGCCTGCATATTGCGAAATAAGCGAAACACGCCACGGAGGTGATGCTGATTCTGGATGGGAAACACCAGCACGTCGGTCATGCCAGCGGCCCGCGCGGCTTGCTCGGGGCGCCACTCGGCTGGAACCGCATCCAGCGACATGAGTAATGGCTGACCGGTGCGGCACACTTCCGACAGGGCGCCGGCCGCCTCGCCATCCAGGGGACGGAAAAACTCGTCCAGCAGTGCGCTCTCGTTTGCCGCCGCGACTTGGGCGCAGGGTGCATCGCCGTAGACCGCGATACACTTCAGGTCGGTCTCGGAAACGCTCCAGTATTCGCCCTGGCTCCAGAACAACTCCCGGCTCAATGTCTCCAGCACACGCGTGGCGGCGTCGGTCAGATCCACCGCCTCTCCCAACGTGCGCAGGACGAGAAACTCCATCCGGCTGACCTCCTCGGCACGCCTGCCGGAGGTGATGTCGCGATCAATCTGCAGAATTGAGGAGGCATCAGCCGCAGATGTTGCCGCAAGCGCCCAGCGGCTCAAAACCAAAATGCCAGCCCCATTGCGATGGGTCTGTTTCACCTCCCCCTGCCATTCACCCTGGCGGCGAAGCTGGTCGTAGATTTGCTCCAAGGGCTGTGGCAAACGACTTTCTAACAGTTCCAAGGCGCTTTTACCCAGCGCCTCTTCCCGGCCCCAACCATAAAGTTGTTCGGCCCCCCGGTTCCAGTAGACGATTCGGCCCTGCGCATCGCAGACCAGCGCCGCATTGAACGCCAAGTCCAGCAGTTGCGACTTCTGGGCGTCGGTCAGGGGGTTGAAGGGCTGATTCATAGTCGACCCCTTAGTAACAAGCAGGTGCACTGCCAAACAAATTGCGCACGGAAGCGGCGCTGTCCTGGTGCGGAGAATCCCACATTGGGTGAAATCGCACAATAAACTGCGTGTTTTCACTCAGAATAACGCTATCAGGCACTCGAGGCCCGGTTTGAGGGTGCGCCTCCTCACCTTTCAACAGGAGCGCTCCAGGCCAACTCGGCATTTCACGCTACCGCACCGGTTCTGTTTGGCGATAAACCTGCAGCAGCCAAGTTGCGTTCAAGCATTCCTGCGCTTCAGGCCGCTGATGGTGTGATTGGAGCGCCGCCCGTTGGAATCAAACCGGGAGTCAAACAGACCATGAGCTCTAGCCCCGAGACCGCCGCCGTTCCAATCCTCAATGATCCGCGCCATGAACGCACGGCCGCGCGCCTGCTGGGCTTGTTTATCGCGGCGGGGCTGTGGTTTGTGGTGCTGCCGGGGACGTTTCTGGGTGTGTGGAACCTGATGAGCATTGTCTCCAACCGCGCGCCGGGAGCGCCGGAGGCCTCCTGGATCCAGGCACACGGGCAAGCGCAACTGTTTGGGTGGGTGGGCAGCTTCATTCTGGGGATATCGATCTATCTGTTGCCAAAGATCCGGCAGCGGGGCCCAGTCGAGGCGAACGTTGGCTACACGATATGGACACTCTGGACGGTCGGCGTTTTCTGGCATTGGTGGGCAGTGGTGACGCGAGAAGCGTGGCGTAGCGGTTTGGTGGGTTCGGCCGCAGTGCTGCTGTTGGCCTACCTGCTGGTGATGTCGGCGCTGGTGTGGCAACCGCGAAAGACCGAACCCCGGCCTGTGGACCTGGGATCACGCTTTGGCATGGTCGGATTCAGCGGGCTGGGAGTGGTGCTGCTGGCAAACCTGTACTATTCGATTCAAGCCGCCTTCTGGGGCAGCAGTCCGACCTACCCCGAGGCTGGCGATCGCGCCCTGGTGCTGCTGGCGGTCTGGGTATTTGTCATCCCAGTGGCGCTCTCCTACAGCACGCGCTTTGTGCATCGTTACCTGCTGTTGCCGCCACTGAACGTCAAGGCAGCCCCATTCATTGCGCCGCTGTTCCTGGCGGTGGCGATTGCGGCGCTGGCGCACCGCTTCGCGGTGGTGGACGTGCTGGCGTGGGGCGTGGCGCTGTTTGCCGTTTGGGTGATGCAGGTGTTCCGGCATTCGTCGCGTACCCCGCGTCTGCAGGGCGTCAGCCCCTACACGCCGCTGTTTATGCGGATCTGTTTCGCCTGGCTGCCGGCGGGCGCCACGTTGGCGCTGTTGAGCGTCATTTTCCCGCTTCGAGTGGGGTTCGGAGGCGCTTCGCGCCATGCCATCACGGTGGGGTTTGTCGCCGGTCTCATCTTTACCGTCGGGCCACGCCTTCTGCCGGCGTTTTTGAACAGCCGCCAACTGTTCAGCACCCGGCTGATGACGGCCTCCCTGCTCAGCCTCAACATCGGCTGCGTGCTGCGCGTGATCTGCGAAAGTGTTGCCTACTCCAGCACCCACGATCTGGCCTGGCGCCTGCTGCCGGTCTCGGCCTGGATCGAGTTTGCCGCGGTGCTGTTGTTTGCCTTGAATATGGCGGCGACGCAGTTGAAGCCCGCTCCTATCTGGTTTGATCCAGAGTTGCTGAACATCAACCTGTCGCTGTTCTGGTTCGTGAACGCCTATCCCGGCGTTCGCAAATTGCTGCAGCGGGCCGGCTTGCGCCGCTTGCGGGAGTTGCGGGAGATTCCACGCGACCTCACCCTGGCTCAGGAGTCTGAGCGCGAGGGGGTGGACGCGGAATCGGTCCTGGCGGAGCTCAAGCGCCACTTGTCGGGCATGCGCGCCCGTCCCGCCTAGGCAGCGTGGCGCATCAAGGGAGCCCTGGAGGGCACTCCGAGGAACAACCATGAACGAAGCGGTTTTCGCCGGACGCATCCAGTTCGCCTTCACCATCATGTTCCATTACCTCTTCCCCATTCTCACCATGGGGCTGGGGGTGTTTCTCGCGGTGCTGTCGACGCTGGCGTGGCGCACCGGCAAACCGGTATACGCCGAGGCGGCGCGTTTTTGGGCGCGCATCTTTGCCATCAACTTCGCCATTGGCGTGGTTACCGGCATTCCCATGGAGTTTCAGTTCGGCACCAACTGGAGCCGCTTTTCCGCCTTCGGGGGCGGCATCTTTGGCCAGACGCTTCCGATGGAAGGTGTCTACGCCTTCTTCCTGGAGTCCGGGTTCCTTGGCCTGTTTCTCTTCGGAGAAAAGCGCGTCAGCCGCGGCCTGCACTGGATGGCGGGCATGGGCGTCGCCGCCGGCTCGCTGCTGTCGGGCTACTTTATCGTCGCCACGGACGCCTGGATGCAGCATCCTGTGGGCTTTACCCTCAACGCGCAAGGCAGGCCCGTGCTGCAGTCCTTCTGGGCGGTGCTGCTCAATCCCTACGCCGGCTGGCAGTACCTGCACACCATCAACGGCGCGCTGGTCACTGCCGCCTTCGTCACCGGCGGCATAGGCGCATTTTATCTGCTGCTGGGACGCCATGCGGAGTTTGCCCGCATGACGGTCAAAGGGGCGGTGGTCAGTGGCCTGATCCTGGCCATCCTGCAGGTCTTTCCCACCGGCGATATGGACAGCAAAAACGTGGTGCGCTATCAGCCGGTGAAGCTGGCCTCCATGGAAGGGCTGTTTCAGACCGAGCAGGGCGCGCCTTTGGCCATCCTTGGCATGCCCGACACGCAACACCGGCGCCTCATCGATCCCGTGCTGGCGCCGGACGTACTCAGTTTTCTTGCTTACGGCGAGTTCCATTCCTCGGTGGCCGGACTCAACCAGTATTCAAAAGATCTTTGGCCGCCGGTGGAGTTGACTTACTACGCCTATCACATCATGGTTGGGCTGGGGAGCTGCTTCATTCTGATCATGCTGCTGGGCACGCTGCTTTTATGGCGCGGCGGACTTTACCACCAACGCTGGTTTCTGTGGATTCTGATGCTGAGCGTGCCGTTTCCCTATATCGCCAATGAAGCCGGCTGGGTGGTAGCGGAAGTCGGGCGCCAACCCTGGTTGATTTACGGCATGCTTCGCACCTCGGCGGGCAGTTCCCCCAATGTGGCCGCCGGAGAAACGATCTTCACACTTCTGGGCTTTGCCGGATTGTATTTCGTGCTTGGACTGCTCTTCCTGCTGCTGGTTGGGCGCGTGATCGCGCAGGGGCCGGCTGGCGGCCCGCCAGCGCGTCCCTCGCTGGGCGACCATGGAGCGACCGCATGAATATGAATATCGTCTGGTTCTGGAGTCTGGCGGGAATGCTGGCCGCCTACGCCGTCCTTGACGGCTACGATCTTGGAGTGGGCGCACTGCACGTCTGGGTGGCGCATACCGATCCCGAACGGCGCCTCTCGCTCAGCTCCATCGGCCCGGTCTGGAATGGCAACGAGGTCTGGCTGATCGCGGCCGGCGGCATGATGGTGGTGTCGTTTCCGCGCGTTTACGCCTCCGGGTTCAGCGGCTTTTATTTGGCGCTGATGGTCGTCCTCTGGCTGCTCATCCTGCGCGGCGTCTCGCTGGAATTTCGAGGCCAGTTCCCCTATCCGCTCTGGCGTGCGTTCTGGGACGCGGTGTTTACCTGGTCGAGCCTGCTGCTGGCCCTGCTGCTTGGGGTGGCGCTGGGCAATGTGGTACGCGGGCTCCCGATTGCCGCCGACGGTACTTTTCAGGGTAGCTTTACCGTGCTGCTCAACCCCTTTTCAGTGTTGACCGGGCTTCTGAGCGTCGCGGTGCTGTCGTGGCATGGGACCCATTACCTGCGATTGAAGACCGAAGGCGCGCTGCATGAGCGGGCGGCACGCTGGTCACGGCCAATTGGGATTTTAACGGTTCTCCTGGCGGTGTCTACCACGCTATCGGCTTTTGATCTGCGTCAAAGCACGTTCTCGCCCTTCCTCGCCCACCCGGTGTCGCTGCTTTTCCCGGTTCTGGTCGTGATCGCTTTTGCGCTGGCCTTACGCTCGGACCGGCGCGCGGATGGTGAAGCGCTTGCGTTTCGGGCCAGCGCGGGAGTGATTCCCGGAATGCTGATTTGCGCCGGCATCAGCGTATTTCCGAACCTGCTCATCTCCACCGTGAATCCGGCTTTCAGCCTGAATATTTACAATGCCGCCTCGACCACGCATGCGCTGCGGACCGCGTTTGCCGCCAACATTGTTGGCATGATCGGCGTGGCGGTTTACACCACTTACGTTCACCGCACTTTCCGTGGCAAGGTACGCCTGGAAGACGCGCATTACTGAGAGGCGCAATGAAGACCATAGCAATTATCGGCGGCGGCATCACGGGACTGAGCATCGCTCATCGCCTGCAGCGCGAGCGCAATTCCGGCGTCCGCTATCTTCTGCTGGAAAGCGGAAACCGGCTGGGCGGCAAGATCGTGTCGGTGGCCGAGCAGGGCTGCACACTGGAGGGCGGACCGGATTCGTTTCTCTCCCATCGCCCGGCGTTGCGGCGGCTCTGCGGTGAACTGGGCCTCGACTCGCAACTCATCCAACCCGAGACGGGCGCCTCCACCCTGTACCTCTGGCAAGGCAAGAAGCTGAAACCGCTACCGGAGGGCATCACCCAACTGGTTCCACGAAAAATCAGCCCCTTCCTGCGTTCCAGCGTGATTTCCTGGCCGGGCA
This sequence comes from Acidobacteriota bacterium, assembly GCA_027459505.1. Taxonomy (GTDB): domain Bacteria; phylum Acidobacteriota; class Terriglobia; order Terriglobales; family SCQP01; genus DAIDIE01. The sequence goes on along the minus strand of DAIDIE010000020.1, from coordinate 109,975 downwards.
AGATGCGTATGGGCATGGAATATTTCATTCCGCCCAAACGGGACGAGGGGGACGAAAGCCTGGCCTCCTTTGTCGAGCGGCGGTTGGGCGGAGAGATGCTGCGGACTATCGCCGGGCCTCTGCTCGCGGGCATTCACGGCGGCGACGCGGCCCAGCTCAGCGTCCTCAGTACCTTTCCGCAACTGCGCCGGATGGAGCGGGAACACGGCGGCCTGCTACGGGCAATGCTGGCCAACCGCCGGCAGACGGCCGCCGCGGCGCCCTCCGGAAACACGGGTGGAGGATTTTATAGCTTCAAAAACGGCATGCAGCAGTTGATCGACGCGCTTGCGGCTCAGCTTGATCCCACCAAGGTGAAGCTTGGCCAGCGTATTTCCCGGCTCTGGCGCGGATCGCAAGGATGGGTGGTTCAAATGGAATGCGGAAGCGGCATCAGCGTTGACGAGGTGGTGCTGGCGGTTCCCGCTTACAGCGCGGCCACACTGGTCGCCACGCTTGATCCCGAATTGCGCGACGAGTTCAATGCGATTCCATACGCCTCAAGCGCCACGGTTTCTGTCGCCTTCCGGCGCGCCGACCTCCTGAACAGCGCGCAGGGGTTGGGCAAGGGCTGGGGATACTTTGTTCCGCCCAAGGCGCACCGGCGCCTGAAAGCCTGCACCTGGACCAGTGCAAAGTTTCCGGCGCGCTCTCCCGAGGACGTATTCCTGCTGCGCGCCTTTTTGGGCGGACCGGAGCTCAACCACATTCTGCAAGGAAGTGACAACGAGTTGGAGGACATTGTCCGGCAGGAACTGCGCATCACGCTGGGAATTCGCGCTACCCCACTGTTCACGAGGATCTTCCGGTGGGAGCGCGGCAACCCGCAATATGTGGTGGGACACACAGCGCGCATAGCGCGCATCGACCAACTTCTGAGCCGGCATGAGGGGCTGTATTTCGCGGGCGCGGGCCGCACCGGAGGCGGTGTTCCAGGATGTGTGGAGCAGGGAGAGCGTCTGGCGGCGGCATTCCTGGAGGAACGCACGCAGGCAGTCAGCCGCTGAGCGCGCAACGCAGTGAGGCCGGGCCGTCCGGAATACCTCTGGCGCGGTACGCCCTGCTGCATTGCGATTCCGCTGCTCTGCCTATCTACCTAGCGCGAGTTCCTCTTCCAGCCGCTCAGCGCGCGGGAAAAGCACGTTGTTTTCCAAATGCAAATGCAGGTGCAGCGCCTTACGCCAGGTTTCAAAGGCTTCGGCGAGTTCCCGGACCGCGGCGCATGGCTGCTGGCGTTCGTGGCTGGACGAGGCGCTTTCGCTGAGCACCTGCGCGAGCGCGCTGGCAAGGGCGTCGGCTAGTTGAGTGGTGACATCGTGCTCATGGCGCATGACGCGCAACTGGATGCCCAAACCGCGGAAGCTGTGCAGCGGCAAACGCATGTGGGAGGCGGCGCTCTCATCGAGCCGCTCAATGTAGGGAAACAGCACGCGCTCCTCTTTCAGCATGTGCACGGAAAATTCATCGGCCAGGTCGGCCATCTGCTCGCGAATACGATACAGGCGGGGATGCCGCGCTCCGGCGGTGCGCACCGCGCGCGCCCCTAACAAGCTGAGGAGCTGCAGCTGTTCGCGCGCCTGCACGTGATGCGCTTCCACGATGTGGCGCACCAGCAGCGAGAGAGGAATCGTGAGGAAAAGCTCGGGGCTGTGCGGCGGATTGTTCAGTCGCGCCAACCGGCCGGAGACCTCCGGCTCGTCCACTTCCGCACGAGCGCAGGCTTCGGCCAGCGTGCGCTCTCCGCCGCAGCAATAATCGATGCCCAGCGATTCAAACAGAGGAATGGCGGAGGGGGTCTGTAAAACGATTTCCTGAACGGTTTTGATGGCGGCTGCGCTCATAGTTCTTCTCTCTTCGTTCCCACCGTTCCCGTGCATTTCCCATGCCAAAGGCATATCGTTCCGCGCCCAGTGGTTCGCCGCTCCGGAAATTCAAGTCTTTCCTGCTTCTCCTGCGTACTAGCCCGCACGGGGTGGCATTTTCGCGCAGTGGCGGAAGGGATCGCGAAGGGATATAGCTGCGCCACGGAGAATGCTGCTCCACAGCGGCGCACGGGCGCCGCGGCCCGCTTTTATTCCATCCGCTCCAGTGTCCGGCCCACCCCAGGCCGCGTAGCAGTCGCGAGCGGTGCGGAAGCTTAACCTTAACCCCGGACCTTTTCGGCCTGCGCTTTCGAACTCACATCCAGCCGGACCCAGCGCTCGACGGATTGGACACTTGCGTGCAATGGCTTTTCCGGCACGCTCCCGTTTCTTGCACGAGGACTGCGTCCGGCTTGCTTACTGTATGCGCACGCTCGAAGGAGGAAACATGGCCATCCTCAACTCGCTGCCGTTCAGACCCAGGCAGATCCTCTACCTGACCGACTTCTCGGCGGTCGCGCGGGACGCCTTTCCCCATGCGGTGGCGCTGGCGCGCCAATACGGGGCGACATTGCACATCGCGCATGCCTTCGATCTGGGCCGTTACCGCTGGATGGTGGCAGATGGAGCGGCCATGCTGCGGGACGAACTGCTGCACTCCGCGCAGGCGTTGCTGCACAACCTGGACGGGCCCGAGTTGCGTGACGTTGATCACCACATTTGGCTGGAGCGGATGTCACCGGTGCGCGCCGCACAGGAGCTCACGGCCCAGTTCCACATTGACCTGATTGTCATGGGTTCGGAGGGGAGGCTTGGCTGGGAAGGATTGCTGGCCGGTTCCACGGCCGCCACCATCTTTCGCCACGCCGGCGCTCCCGCGTGGGTAGTTGGCCCAAGAGCCGGGCGCCGCGCGCCCCTGCAACTGCCCCGGATTCTGTGTCCCACGGACATGGTTCACTACGCTGCCGCGCAAGTGGCGTTCAGCCTGGCCCATAGTCATCAATCCGCACTGACGTTGCTGCATGTCGTACGCCCCTCCTGGATCGGGAACCCCGCGCCAGAGGTCATCAACGAGACCGATACGCTCACCCGCGAATTGGAGCGGCTGCGGTTGGAAGTGCTGCCAATTGATGCCGGCGCCACAGCGGAAAACGTCGTCGTGCACGGTCGCGATGTCAGCGCCGCCATTGTGGAGGAAGCGCAGCGGCGACAGGCCAGCCTTATTGTGATGGGGGCGCACGAGCAGGGCTGGTGGCTGCCTTTCGGGGGTGGACGGCTAAGCAATGTGATTCACAGCGCGCCCTGCCCAGTGTTGGTGGTTCCCAACCACAGCGCGGCGCTGGCGCCACTGCACGAAACGGCTACTCACGCCCATTACGCCCAGGCTTGACGTGGCGGGTGCAACGGCTCTTCTGAAGGGGGCGGCGCTGAAAACCGATGCGGCTGGCTAGGCTCGCAGCGTCTGCTCGAGCTGTTCCAGGCGGGGGAGCAGGATGTTGTTTTCCAGGTGGACGTGCAGGTGGAGATCAGCCTGAAACTGGAGCAGCATCGCTTCCAGTTCCCGCGGCAGGGGATCAGTCAGGCTGCTGACGGTCAGGGAGTGCGAGAGCGCGGTCACGATGCTTTGCATGCGCAGCACCACCATCTGATGTTCCAGGCGAATCTGCTGCAGCGAGACCCTCATCGCGCAGCCGGCTAATACTCCGCGACAGCCGCCCTCGTGCGGATTGCCGCCGCGATGCACGGTGGAAAACAGGCCCCGCTCTTCGCGGATCATGTGCACCGACCATTCATCGCTGAGGTCCATCATCTGTTCGCGCAGGCGGCAAATATTGGGCAGCCGGCTGCTGTGGAGCTGTGCGGCGCGCTCGAAGAGACGGTTGATGCGCGGCATCTGGGTGCGGGCAAACGTATGGTGAGTCTCAACGATATGGCGGGCCAACTCCGGCAGGGGCACGAGATAGACAAACTCGGCGCAGGTCGCCTCCGGCGCCGGCAGTGCCGCAACCTGTTGGCTGACCAGATCCAACGACAACGCCTTGCGCTGACACTCCTCCCGAAGCGTGCGTTCGCCGCCACAGGCGTAGTCAATACCCAGGGCTTCAAACAGCGACACCGCTTCCGGCCGCTCCAAAAGGATGCGCCGCAGAGTGTCTTCCGCCATCATCATGAGGTCAACCTATTCACAAAAACATTTGGGCAGCCAGGAACCGCGCTGGCTGCCCCATAACGGTCAAGGCCCACATGACGCCACGGTTTAGGCGCCGGCCGACTCCTTTCGCGACAGTTCCTTTTCCGGCGTGGCGCCTTCCAGGGACTGCGGTTGCCAGGTCTTGGGAATGTAGGAGCAACTGGGGTCGGACTCCATCCAGTCCCCGGTAACGGCAAAGGCACGCGAGCGCGAACCGCCGCAGACTTTGCGGAATTCGCAGACGCCGCACTTCCCTTTCAACTGATCGCGTTCCCGCAATTCGCGAAACATGGGGCTATTGCGGTAAATCTCTCCCAAGGGCTGGCGGCGGATGTTTCCGCCGCTGACCGGCAGGAATCCGCTGGGATAAACCTCTCCGGTATGGGAGATAAAGACAAAGCCGCAGCCGTCGCTGATGCCCAGTGGCACATAGCCGGGCGACCACACCAGCGGCGCCGTGTGCTTGCCCTGCTCTTTATGCTGTAGGAGGTAGCGGCGGTAATGCAGCGCTTCGGCGGTGCGCACGGCAAACTTGCGCCGCGAAGCAATCTCTAGCAGGGTGGCGAAAACGTCTTCGGCTTCGTCGCCGTTGAGCATCTCCGAACGCAGCGCGCGGCCGACCGGCACCAGGAAAAACACACTCCACACCAGCGCCCCCAACTGCTCCACGACCGAGGCAATGCGAGTCAGATCGGCGCGGCTGGAACGCCGCACGGTGGTGTTGATCTGCAACTCCAAGCCAAGCTGGCGGGCCGCCTGAGCGGCGCGCAGGGTCAAATCAAATGAGCCGGAGACGCCGCGGAAAGCGTCGTGGGTCGCCGCATCCGGGCCGTCGAGGCTCAGCGCCACCCGGCGCAATCCCGCCATGGCCAGGCGCTCCAGGGCTTCGGGGGTCAACAGCGGCGTGGCGCTCGGAGTAAAGGCCGGAACAAGCCCGATTTTGGCGGCGTACTGCACCAATTCGAAAATGTCAGGACGCTTCAGCGGATCGCCGCCGGTAAAAACCAGGACCGGTGGCTGCAGGGCGCGGATCTGATCCAACAAGTCACGGCCCTCTTCCGTGGTCAGTTCCAGTGGATGCCGCGCCGCTTGCGCAGAAGCGCGGCAGTGCAGGCAGGCCAGGTCACAGGCCTGGCTGACCTCCCAAATTGCCACCCAAGGGGCTTGGTGAAAATCCGGCACTGGATTGGCTCGCATCGTGGTTGACATACGTTTTCCTCGTCTCCTTTTCCCCGACTGGCTCTACCGGTGCGCCGGGCGGCGATAGACAATCTCCAGATCCGTGAGCGGAAGCGCGCCCTGCAAGTGCAGGGGATCATCCTGGCGGCACTGGAGGCAGAGGTAGGTTCCATCCAACTCCCCCTCGAAGTAGTTGCCGCAACTGCGGCAGCGCTTCTGCACATGGCGGGCATTGGCTCGCTCCGCCGTACGTGGTGAGGGTTCAATGGCTTTCTGCTTAACAGCGCTAGCGCCCATGGCTCCTCCCTGCTGGTCTTCCCACCGGCTGAACTACACGTTGGGGGCCAAACCGCTATAAACGCGATAAGCACATGATTTGCAAGCGCTTGAGGACCCTGGCGGCAATCCAGTGCGGCTTAATGCGCATGGGGGTGGGGCAATTGCCGCAGGCCGCCGAGCCTTCCCCCGCTGTGGCACAACGCACATTTCCGGCCGCTGCAGCCTTGCAATGGTCAGTTACTCACGCTTCTGCGGTGATTGACTGTAGCCTCGCCAAGTCGCCGCATTTTGGCAGCCGACATGCAGCAGACAGGGCGTTAGGACTTCCAGTGGGGAGCACACACCTATGCCAGGGCAAAACTTCCGGCCGCGCGAAATTCTCTACCTGACGGATTTTTCCCTCAGCGCCGAGCGCGCCTGGGAACACGCGGTCGCGTTGGCGCGCGAGTTCAAGGCGTGTCTGCACATCATGCATGCTCTCGATTTCAACCGCTACGGGCTCTATGAGCCCGAGTCAACGGCGCTAGTGAGAACTGAAATGCTGGAGTCCGACCGGGAGGCCTTACACCGCCTGGCCAGCCGTCCGGAACTGGAGGGGGTCGCCCATCGCGTTTGGATCGAGGAGATGACGCCGGAAGAAGCCGCCAACAAACTGGAGAGCGACTTCGAGATTGGGTTGGTCGTCATGGGAACCGCCGCGCCGACGGGCCTGGACCGGGTGCTGCAAGGTTCGACGGCGGAGGCTATTTTCCGCCATTCCATGGTGCCGGTATGGGTAGTGGGTCCAAACAACCGGATTGGCGTGGGTCAGCGGCTCGCCGTACGCCAGGTTCTCTACGCCACCGACATGCTGCACGGGTTTGGGCCGGGGGCGGTCGCGGCCAGTCTAGCGGATCAGCACGCGGCGCTGCTGACCGTGATGCACGTGGAAACCCGCTTCGGCCAGGACGCGATTCGCCCCGGCGAGCGCGACGTGTTGCGCCGCGTCATCCCTCCCGGCCCTCGTCCGGGCACCGACTTCGCCGTGGGCTTCGGCGCTGATCCGGCAGTCGCCATCCTGTCGGAGGCGCAACGGCGGCAAGCCGACTTGATCGTCCTGGGAGCTCGCGTAAAGCCCTGGTGGGCGCCGTTATCTTCAGGCACCGCCAACACGGTGATCCGCAGTGCCTCCTGCCCCGTACTGATTTGCCCGGTGCGCGCCGAAGAGGCGCAGAAAGCGGTGGTCGCGTGAGCGCCGCCGCAAGCGCCACCACCGGCTACGCGCCTCGCCAGATACTCGCGCTGGTGAACAACCGGGGAGACAGCCGCCGCGGCCTGCAAACCGCGCTGGCCGCCTGCGAGGGCCATGGCGCCAGTCTTCACTTGGTGGACGTGGATTCCGGTTCCAGATGGAGCTGCGAGCCGGAGCAAATGGCGGGCTTGCAGCCGGCCGACTTGGTTATCCAGCTCCGCATGCAACGAGCGCGGGACGAAGAGCAGCGCACCTGGCGCGAGCAACTTGCCCCCGAGCGCAGCCTGCAACAGTTTCTGAACACCGCCTGGATCGACCTCATTGTGATTGAGGCGCGGGAAATGGCCGCGTTGAAGCGCTTGGCGTCGAGTCCCATCGTGGAAAGCATCCTGCGAACAACCGGGGCGCCCCTGCTCTTCGCCGGGCGGGCTGCGCAGTTGAGCGCCTGTGGCCCGCACGCGCCCATTGTGCTGCTGGACGGCGTGCTGGACGACGATCGCCTTAGCGCGGCTTTGCCGGGCACCGCGGCGCGGATTGCGAAGGCACTGGCGCGGCATGGCCGCGCTGAGTTGCGCGCGGTTTGTGTCCACCAGCCGCCCTCCTCGAGCGTGCTGGTCCGTCTGCGCCGCCATTTCGCCAGCGCGCTGCCTTCCGGTCAAGCCGCTTCAGGCAGGGAGGCCGGCCGGGCTGGAGCCAACACAAACAGCGCCGCTTTGCTAAACCCGCTGCTTCAGGTCAGCGCCTCTTCCCTCGCCGAAGGTTTAGCGGCCGCCAGCCGCACAGAACGCGCCGGCTTGATCGCATTGGAAATGCCGGGCAGCCCCTGGTGGAACCTTCTTCAACAAAAAACGCTGGCCGCGCTGCTCGATGATGCGCACTGCGCGGTTCTGGTGGTGCGCAGCCAGCACGCCACCTCCCCCGCACCGGTGCGCCTCCCCCAACGGGGAGAGGACCGGCCCGGGGCGGCCTATGCGCCCCCAAACCAGGCTGGCGATCATGGCGGCAACTATCCTCGCCCACATCCATACCGCACGACAACCGGGCCCAGCGATCACTGGGGCTCAGAAAACTAGAGACGCCCGTGGAGACAACCTTGGAAACACGCCCGGCAAAAACCAGACCCGACGGATTGGATGCGCTCTTCCGTCCGCGCAATGTGGCGGTGATCGGCGCCACTGAAAAGCCGGGTGCGGTCGGCCGCACCACGCTGGTCAATCTCGCCGCCGGCAATGAAAATCTGCGCGTGGTAGCGGTCAATCCCAACCGCAACCAGGTGCTCGGTGTTCCCTGTTTTCCCCACATCTCCGCCACTGGCCTGCCGATTGATCTGGCCGTGATCTGCACGCCGGCGGAAACGGTGCCGGGCATTATTGGTGAATGCGTGCAGGCGGGCGTTGGTGGCGCCATTATCCTCTCCGCCGGGTTCAAGGAGATTGGCGCGCGCGGGGCGGAGTTGGAGCAGGAAGTCAAACGCCGCATCAGTGAGAGCCCGATGCGCATAATTGGCCCCAACTGTCTAGGGGTCCAGAATCCCGCCTACGGCCTCAACGCCAGTTTCGCCAAAGGCATCGCCGAGCCAGGCTCGATCGCGTTTCTGTCGCAGTCGGGCGCGCTGATGACCGGCATCCTCGACTGGTCGTGGCGCGAGCACGTGGGTTTCAGCGCCTTTGTCTCACTGGGCTCGATGCTGGACGTAGGGTGGGGCGACCTGATTGAATACTTCGGCGACGACCCCGAGACCAAAGCCATCCTGATCTACATGGAAACGGTGGGGGACGCGCGCGCCTTTCTCAGCGCCGCGCGGGTGACGGCGCTGAATAAGCCTGTCATCGTCATTAAGGCCGGGCGTAGCCAGGCCGCCGCGGCCGCCGCCGCGTCCCACACGGGTGCCCTGACCGGCGCCGATGACGTGCTTGACGCCGCCTTTCAACGCGCCGGGGTGCTGCGCGTGGACCGCATCAGTGAGTTGTTTGGCATGGTTCAGGTGCTGGGCCGTCAACCGCGGCCCAGCAGTCCTCGCCTGACGGTGCTCACCAACGCGGGCGGACCCGCCGTGCTGGCCACCGACGCGCTGGTGGAAGCCGGGGCGGAACTGACGCAACTCTCGCCGGATTCGCTGCAATCGTTGAACACGATGCTGCCCGACCCCTGGTCACACGGCAATCCGATTGACGTTTTGGGCGACGCCGCGCCCGAGCGCTATGCCAGCGCTCTGCGAATTGCCCATCAGGATCCGGAAACCGGCGGCCTGCTGGTCATTCTCACGCCGCAGGATATGACCGATCCCACCGGCACCGCGCAGCAACTGGCGGATTTCGCCATCCAGAACCGCGCCACCAGCACTGTTCCCCTGCTGGCCAGTTGGATGGGAGCGGAAAGCGTGCGCGAGGGCCGCGAGATTCTGCAGCGCGCCGGAATTCCCGTGTTCGCCTACCCGGACGACGCGGCCCAGGCGTTTGCTTACATGTGGAAGTACTCCAGCAACCTGGAAAAGCTCTATCAGACGCCGCGCCCGGTGCAAGCCCGCTATGACCGCCGCGCCCGCGCCACCGCTATCCTCAATCGCGCCCTGCAGTCGCATCACACGCTGCTCTCGGAGTTGGATTCCAAGCAACTGCTCGCCGCCTACGGACTGCCGGTGACTCAGATGGAGTTGGCGGTCAATGCTCAGGAGGCGGAACAGATTGCCGAGCGCATGGGGTATCCCGTGGTGCTCAAGCTCCACTCCGAAGTCATCACCCACAAGAGCGACGTGGGAGGCGTTCAGCTTAACCTGCAAAACGCTGCCCAGGTGCGCGAGGCCTTTACCCGCATCCAGGCCGGTGCGCAGCACCATTCCCCGAACGCCTTTCAGGGCGTCAGCGTGCAGCCCATGGTCGACATGAGCGGCGCCTACGAGGTCATTGTGGGAAGCAGTCCCGACCCGCAGTTTGGCCCGGTGATCATGTTTGGGGCGGGCGGGCAGATGGTCGAGCTGTTAAAAGACCGCGCGTTGGAATTGCCACCACTCAACAGCAACCTTGCCCGTTCGCTGATTTACCGTACCCGCATCGCCAAGGCCTTTGCCGGCGTGCGCGGCCGGCCCCCGGTCAACGTTGGGGAGTTGGAGACGACCCTGGTGCGCTTCAGCGAGCTGGTGCTGGAAAATCCCCGCATTCGCGAAATCGAGATCAACCCGCTGCTGGTCTCCTCGCGCGGCGTGCTGGCGCTGGATGCCCGCATCATCGTTTATCCCGCGGAAACTCGTCTTACCGCACTGCCCACGCCCGCTATTCGCCCCTACCCCAACGAGTATGTGCGCGACCTGCGGCTGGATAGCGGCGTCTGCCTGCGGTTGCGCCCGATCATGCCGGAGGACGAGCCGCTCCTGGTCCGCTTCCATCAGGAGCTGTCGGAGGAGACGGTCGAACACCGCTACTTCGGCTTTTCTACCCCGCAGCAACGCTCCGACCACCAGCGTCTGGTGCGCATCTGCATGGACGACTACGACCGCAATCTGGCGCTGGTGGCCGAAGTCCGCGACGAGATGGGCCAGCCGGAAATCGCCGGTGTCGCCCGCCTGTCGCGCACGCGTGAGCGCGGCACAGCGGAGATTGCCATCGTCCTCGCCGACAAATGGCAGCGCCGCGGAATCGGGCGCAAGTTGCTGGAGTTGCTGGTGAGCGCCGCCGCGATGGAGCGGATTTATCACCTTTTCGCGCGCGTGCTGGCTACCAACTTCCACATGGTGCGGCTGCTGGAAAAGGAATTCGGCTTCACCCGCGATCCCGGCCCCGAACTGGAAGTCATCACCTTGCGGCGGCAGTTGCCGCATTAATGCTTGCTGGTGGCTACCGCTCACCAACCATGCGCATGGCGCCGGCAAGAGCCCGAATCACCCGCCGCTTTGCGCACCGGCCCGCTCAGCTCTCAACCCCCTAGGCCCGGCGGCGATCCAAAGCCCGATGCTGACCAGGGCAATGATCGCGAAATCAACGCCCAGAACTTGCATGAAGCGCTGGCTGGCTGCGCCGGGGATAAGGGGCTCGACCAGGGCGGCGATAGCCGCTGTCCACAACAGAACGCGAGCCGCGGTTGTTGTGTTTCGCTCCACCAGCCATCGCGCGGCCGTCAGCGCCGGCCATAGCAAATCCACCAGGACGATGCGGTGCACGTTGGGTTCGATCAGCAAAACCAGGCAGAAGGCCATAGCCCACGCGTTCGCCTCAACAAAGGCGCCACTGCTGGGTGCTCCCTGTCCCTCGATTGCCCCCTGTGGTAACCGCGCCGTCCAAATCAACAGCCAAACGTAAAGACCCAGTGAACACACCAGCCAAAGCCGTTCCACGGTGGTTCGCCCCACGTGCGCGATGTTGACCTCGCGATAATTGGAATCCGGCAGAGCGGAATAGTCTACCGGCGCCAGATAACGCGCCAGAACGCCGTGCAACGATTGGCTGGGATACCAGATCTCCCGCCCGCGGGTGTTCAGACTATATTCCTGTTGAACCCACTGGCGGCTTAACGATACAGTGCGGCGCCAGCCCAGCAACACCGATGTCGCCGGGGTCAGCAGCAGCAGCCAGAGCACGCCGGCAGCGGCGGCCTTCCAGCGTCGCCGCACCAGCAACAAAGGCCCAAAGAAGATTGGCCAAACTTTAAGGTATGTGGCCAACGCCAACAATGAGGCCCCGCGGACAGGAGCGCGCTCCAGCAGCAGCAACCCCCAGCAGGAAAGCGCCACAGTCATGAACTGTGCATTGCCGCTGCGCAATTCCTGAACAAAGTAGGGCCCAAACAGCATGACCGGGACCAGAACGCCAGCCACGCGCCCGCCCACGTTCATCTGGGGTTTCCAGAAGCGCTGTCGCCAGGCCCGGGTCGCGCCTGTCAGAGCGAGCCCGTTGAGTCCGCCCCACACCGCAACCGCCCACCGGAACGGCAAAAGCGCCAGCGGATAGAACAGCAGAAGCCCCAGCGGCGGATAGCGGAAAATCATGGTGCCGCCGTTGCCGCTGTGCGATCCGTAAACTGGACCTCCATGCAGCCGGAATGCGGTTGCAGTGGCATAGTAGACGCGAAAATCGATTGCGTGCCGCGCGGTAAGCAGGGCAAAAACGGCTGCGGCGAGTCCGGCTAGCGCGTACACCGCGGCAACCGGGGGCTGTTGCCAGCCCACGCCATCCGCAGGGCTGGAGACAGCGTGCTTCGCGCCTGGAGGAGTGTTCATCCGGATGATTCTGGTCGGCCAGCCGGCCGCGGCTTGCGGCAAATCGTGCGGAGCGGGCCTGCGGATCGCCGAGGCGAGCAGTGCCGCTCTTATTCAACGCGCGTCGCAGTCCGGCCACACGCCCATCGTTCGACTCGGCCCCAGCTCGTGATGAGCAAAGCCGCAGTTGCAATGTAGCAGTGTCTCGAACTCCACTGCAAGCCGCACAAACAAAAGCGGCAGCCGTTTAGGGCTGCCGCTTTTGTTTGTAAACGCTGGGCGAAAAGCTATTCGTTCTGCGCCTGTTTGGGGTTTTTCGCCGCCGCTGCGGCAGCCGCCTTGCGGGCGCTGAGAGCCTGAGATGCCAGCTTATCAGCCGCATTAAGGTCGGCGGTGCGCGCATCCTGATTTTCGCATTCGATATCCGCCTTTTGCCGGTACAGCAGGTTCTGGTAAACCATGGCGTCGGCGTAGTTGCTGCGCAGCTTCATCGCCTGGTCCAGCGCGTCCATCCCTTCCTGAATGATCGGCCCATTCTGCTGCGCCAACTGATGACAGGCCTCAATCGCCTTCTTGGAAGGTTTCTTGGCCGGAACAATCGGTTCACTTTCCGATGCGATCAGCAGCGTAGTGCGGGTTTTCAGATCGGCTTTACGGGCCTGAGTCCAGTCAATGACGCCGATGGAATAATAGGCGATCGGATTGGAGGGCTCGGCGGACTTCAGCCGCACGTAATAGTCTCGTGACTGGTCGAGCTGATCCATGTCAAGGTAAAGCCGCGCGAGGCCCTGCAAAGCGTTGGGATTGTTGGGTTGCTGCCGCAGGATTTCCTTGTACGCCGTGGCCGCCTGGTCACCCAGCTTTTGGTTGTCCTGGGAAGGATTATCGGGAACGTACTGGCTTTGGTAGGCAGTCGCCAGATAAAGCTTCGCGTTCAACAACGATGGATCGAGCTGAATAGCACGCTTGAAGTGCTCGATCGCGGCGTTGAACTGTGCCGACTTATAAGCCTGCACGCCTTTATTCAGTTGATCGCGGGCCTGCAGCTTGTTACAGCCGGTGGCGCACAGCAATCCAGCCGCTAAGGCACCTAGCCCAAAATATTTCTGAAAAGTGGTCATGGACGTAGAAGGCTCCTCGGGTCCCCACCATCACTACCGCTGATACCACACTGGCCCGGCAAGTTTGGCCTGCCGGGGGGAAAGTGCCAGAGCGGCTGCAAACTCGCGCCTAAAATCGCGCGCAAAACGACTCAGGGCTGGAGACGGCTCCAGCCCCGCAATCTTACTGCCCGGCCTGAATTTTGGGTGTGAGAATGCCCACTTGAATCGCCGGATCGGCGCCGCGGGCAATGTCGAACACCTGCGCCACGTCCTGGAAGGGGATGTCGTTATCCGCTTTCACGAACATGATCTTTTCGGCGCGTGTTTTGAAGATGTCCACCAGCCGGTTGCCAAGCTGGTCCCAGGTGACCGGCTCCTGGTTGATCTTCAACTGGTTGCCGTCCAGCACCTGCACCACCACCGTACGCGGGTTCGGGGTGTTGACCTTCTTCTTCGGCGGTTGCGGCACCAGGGCGCTGAGGCCCTGCGGAGTAATCGGCGTGATCACCATGAAGATGATGATCAGCACCAGCAAAACGTCGATGAGTGGCGTTACGTTGATATCGGAACTGGGGCCGCCATGCTTGCCCCCTACGGCCATTGCCATAAAAAAGTCCTCCCCTGCTGGGGTCGCCAGGATCTGGCGGATCGCTAATCGTTTTACTGTGCCGGACCCGCGGCGGTGGAGTTCACCGGACGGCCCTGCGCGTCGACCTTTTGAGTCAGCATCGCCACCTGATCCACGCCGGCGGCGCGAATGTCGTCCACAACGTCGGCAACATCCCTGAACTGGGCACGTGCGTCAGCCTTGATGTAGACGGTTTTGTTTAGCTTTTTGCTGATCGCTTTTTGCACCTGATCGGTGAGCTGGTCGCCGGAGACCAGGTCGTTACCCATAAAGATGCGTCCGTCGGGCGTGACCGCCACCAGCACCGCATCTTCCTTGTCGGCGTCCTGCATGGGAACCGGATTGTGGGTCTTCGATAAATTCACCTCTACGCCGTGCTGCAACATTGGCGTGATCACCATGAAGATGATCAGCAACACCAACATCACATCCACTAGTGGGGTGACGTTAATGTCAGAGGTGACATCGATTTGATTTCGTTTGAGCGGCATAGATTGGGATCTCCCTCGTTTTCTACCGGCGGCGCTTGAATGGCGCCGCCGGCCAGGGTAACGGGCGCACCGTCACGCCGACGGTACGCGGTCAAGCACGCAATTCCCGTCCGCGGACACTCTTACTTGCTAACCGTGCTGCGCCCGCTGCGCTTGAGGAAGTAATCGATCAGCTCGCTGGAGGAGTTGTTCATTTCAATGTCAAACGCCTCGATGCGGCTGGTGAAGTAGTTGTACGCCCACACCGCCGGAATGGCGACGAACAGACCGAACGCGGTCGTTACCAGCGCTTCGGAAATGCCGCCCGCCACCGCGCCGATGCCGGAGCTCTTCTGAATACCGATCTGCTGGAAGGCGTGAATAATGCCGACGACGGTTCCGAACAGACCCACGAACGGTCCGGTGGCGCCGATGGTGGCCAGCGAACCCAGTCCGCGCTTCAATTCGGCATGGGCAATAGCCTCGGCACGATCCAGCGCGCGGCGCGAAGCCTCGATCTGATCGCCAGGCACATCGCTAATCCCCTCATGGGCCTGGAACTCCTGCAGTCCCGCCGTAACCACCTTCGCCAAATGGCTCTTCTTGTTGGCTTCGGCGATCTTGATGGCCTCGTCCAGGCGGCCATTGCGCAGCGCGCCAGCCACCGCGGGGGCGAACTTGCGCGACTGGTTGCGCGCGGCGTTAAACATCAGCCAACGATCTACCATCACTCCGATGGAGATCACTGACATGAAGAAGAGAACTCCCACCACGCACTTGGCCAAAAGACCCATGTTGTGCCAGAGCGAGAGGAGGTTGAAGTCGGTCGTCTGATCCTGTAGCAACAAAACGAAGGCGTAAAGCATTGCGCTGCTCCCTTTCCGTTTACCCTTTTGGAGTTTGATCCATCCCCGGCGTACATCCCTGCGCGCCGGTTGTTTACAAGCTTGTGAGCTGACTTCTCTTTCGATGCGTTCGCCGAACCGCTGGACTCAATACCAGCCGCTACTCGGAGGGCACGAAGTTCACTGTAATTTCCGTTGCCACCTCAACCGGCACCCCATTCAGCAGGGTGGGGCGATAACGCCATTCCCGCACTGTCTGCATGGTCGGCCCGGCAAGCATAGGATTACCACTCAGCAACTGGAGTTGTGCCACTCTGCCATCTTTTGAAATGGTGGCCTGCAAAATGACCGAACCGGTAACGTGGGCCGCCAGGGCGATGGCAGGATATTGCGGCTGCGGACAATACAGGCATTTACCCGACTGCACGTCACCTCCCACTACAATCTTCTGAGGAGCCGCCGGCGGCGGTGGCGGAGGAGCCATGCCTACCCCCCCAATGACTCCCCCTGGGAGTCCAGGGCCGCTCGATCCGGTATCCACGCTTCCCACCACGCCGGCTACGGGCGGGGGCGGCGGCGCGCTCTCTTTGATCATGACCACCTTTTTGGGGATCACCTTCGGCGCCATCAGCTGGTTGTTCTGCATCTGGCTCGGAATCTGCTTCACTACCTTCACCACTTGGGGTGGCGGAGGGGGCGGTGGAGGAGGGGGCGGCGCGGTCAGAAACGCCGACATGGCCGTCGCCGGCAGCACCTCGTAGTAGATCAAGGGAATGATAACCAGCACAAACAGCACCACCGCCTGAATGGCGAAGGAGAGAAAGATGGTCATCGGCTTTTTGGTGCGTGCCCGGTTACCGGACTCCACCAAACTCTGCTCAAACATAGCGTTCTCCCGCCAGCCTCAATATTGAGTTCGTGCCACGCGTAATCGTTTACCGCACGCTCGCCGGGCCCGTGGCCAGGGGCCACCGTTTCCGGCAATCCTTGTCCGCCAACCAGCCGCCTCAGGCGCGGCCACGCGCCGCGCGGGCCGCCTGCGGCCGCCGCTTGCGCCAGTCAATATAGGCCACCATCATCGGCGCGGCAACCGCCACCGAGGAGTAGGTTCCCACCAGAATCCCGAACGTCATTGCGAAGGAAAAGCCCCGCAACACGTCGCCGCCAAAGACCAGCAAACACAACACCGACAAGAACGTTAATCCCGAAGTCAAAATTGTCCGGCTCAGCGTCTGGTTGATACTGCGGTTGACCACCACCGAAAGCTCTTCCCGGCGCGAAGACTTCAGATTCTCCTTCACGCGGTCAAACACCACGATGGTGTCGTTCATCGAATATCCCACCAGGGTCAAAAATGCCGCAATCACCGTCAGCGTGATCGGCAGACGCGCCACCGAGAACATTCCGAGTGTAATCAGCACATCATGGAACACCGCCACCACCGCCGCGACACCGTAGATGAACTCGAAGCGGATGCCAACGTAAATCAGCATGCCCGCCAAGGCGTACAAGGTCGCCCGCAGTGCCTGACCACGCAGTTGGCGCCCCACCTCGGCTCCGATGATGTTGGCATGCAGCACCGTAAAGCTGCCCGCCCCGAAGCGGCTATTGAGCGCGGCCACAATGCGGTCGCGCCCGCGCTCCAGTTGCTGCTCGTTCAACTGTGCCAGCGCCAGGGAGATCAACACCTGGTTGCTGTTGGCGCCGCCCACCGGCTGAATGGTGCACTCCTTCAGCTCGCCATGGTTGAGCGCACTGCGAATTTCGTCGGTCGGCACGCGCTGGTTGAATTTCACGTTCACTTGCGTGCCACCGGTGAAATCGATTCCCAGGTCGGGCCCATGGTGGATAGCCAGAGAAATCATGCCAACCACAAAAAGCACCATGGTAAGGGTCAAGAAGTACCACTTCTTGCCCAGGAAATCGATATTGGTATCCCTGAAAAATTCCATTCCGCTATTGGTCCTCCCGGGGCCTTCCCCGGGCCGGAGCCGTGGGCGCGATCTGGTGCCCAACATTGCTTAGACTCCGGCAACTTCCAAAATGTTCCCGGCCGGCCCTGCCCAGCATTGCTGGCCTCCGGCCCGCCTCAGTTCCAGACGCCTGGGCGCGGCCCAGATTAGATGCTGAGCTGCGCACCCCGCGGCGCCTTCGACAGCAGGTAGTCGAAAATGACGCGCGATACAAACACCGCCGTGAACAGGTTTGCCACCAAACCAACCGTCAGGGTCACCGCAAAGCCTTTGATCGGCCCGGTGCCGAACAGGAACAAAATGATTGCTGAGACGACGGTGGTTACGTGGGTATCCAGGATGGTGTGGAAGGCGCGATCAAAACCGATCTGCACCGCTTCGCCGGTGCTGCGTCCGTGGCGCAGCTCCTCACGAATGCGTTCGAAAATCAGTACGTTGCTGTCCACCGCCATACCAATGGTCAAAATGATGCCGGCAATACCCGGCAACGTGAGTGTCGCCGAGACCAGCGCCATAAACGCCATCAGGATGATCAGGTTCAGCACCAGCGACAGCACCGCATTGATGCCAGCGCCTTTGTAGTAGATGAGCATGAAGATCGCCACCACCAGGAACCCGGCAATGGAGGCCTGCACACCGGCGCGGATAGAATCCCGCCCCAGCGACGGGCCCACGACCTCTTCCTCGCTGTAGGTGATCGAAGCCGGCAAGGCGCCAGAACGGAGCAGCAGCGCCAGATCCTGAGCCTGTTGAGTGGTGAACTGACCCGTGATCTCGCCCTGGTCGTGGATTTCACTCTTGATGTTGGCGACTTCCTGGACACGGTTATCCAGCACTATGGCCATGGGCTGGCCAATGTGGGCGCCCGTAAAGGTTCCGAAGCGATCGCCGGCGGCGCGCGTCAACGTAAAATTCACCATGGGCTGGCCGTACTGATCGGTTCCGGCCGAGGTGCCCCCCGGACGCAGATCGGGGCCGTTCACAATGGCGCGCATGTCCAGCAGATACCATTTGCTGGCGCCAGTGCTTCCCGGCATATCGTTGCCCTGCAGCAACTCGGTATCCGGAGGCAGCACGCCGTTGTACTGCGACAGCGCCGTCGCCTGATCAGAGAACGGCCCCCCCTTGACGAGGTGGATGCTGAGCATGGCGGTGCGCTGGATCACATCCTTCACCCGCGCCGGATCGCTTACGCCGGGCAGCTGCACCAGAATCTGGTAGGCGCCCAGTCCGTGCTGCTGCACCGTTGGCTCGGTAACACCAAGCTGGTTGATACGATTGCCAATCGTCTCAATCGACTGTTGCAGGGCGCGCTGGCGGATCGAATCCTGGGCAGTCGCCGTCAAGCTGATCTGATAGCCGTTAGGCTCGTTGCTGAGGCTGGCGACCTGATACCCGTTGCCCAGGGTATTCTGCGCCACCTCACGGAAGTTACCCGCACGCGCTGGGTCGATCCCATGCACCTGGAACATGCCTGGATGGGCCGCCTTGTCGGGCTGCGCTATGCTCGCAAAGCCAATACCAGCCTTGCCCAGGGCATCCTGCAAGTGGCCCATGTCCTGATCCACTTCCGCCCGTACCGCATCGTTGACATGCACCTGCAAAATCAGGTGGGTTCCCCCTTGCAGGTCAAGGCCCAGGTGAATGCGCTTGGCCATCGACTGCTTGATCGCGCTCCAGCCGAAGCCATGCGGCACTCCCGTGATGGAAAACAGGCACAACACCACCACGGAGATAATGAAGAGGGTTTTGGGAAGCAGATTCTTTTTCATGCCAATGTGGCCGCTGGGCGGCTATTTCGTCTCGGGATTTTCCAGGTGCGTTACGGCGCTGCGCAGCACCTCGACCTTGATCTGATCCGGAGCCAGGCGCAGGTATACGCTATCGTCCTTGAGATTAATGATTGTGCCGCGCAATCCTCCCGCGGTGATCACATGATCGCCGGTCTTCAGGCCGGCGATCATCTGCTGCAGCTTTTTTTGCCGCCGCTGCGTTGGCAAAATCAGCAGCACATAGAAAATGGCGAACATCGCCAGGGTCATCAATAAGGGAACCCGGCTGGCGAGACCCTGCAACAGAAAGATAGATAACGCTTGTACGTGCAACCCGTTCAGCTCCTGAGCAATGATCGTTCCCGGCGCACACCCTCGAAAACACTGGACGGGAGGCGCTGGCCTGCTGCTCGGTCCGGAACCCCGCCGGCAGTTGTGCGCTGGCCAGCCCGCGTTCGCGCCTGCGGATAAGCTTGGAGCAAGCAGATACGGCGTTTCCACTAGTGAAACGCGGCACACTTTTGCCCCCAGCCGCCGCACCTCGACGAACCAGGCCTAGCGTTCTGCGCTTTCCGGCTGCGCGGAGTCCGCTGCGGAGCAGGCGGAACGCCTGTTTCCGGCAGGATCGGATGCTGCAAGGGTTTGCAGCTCCCTAAGCTCGATAGCATGACGGACTCGCCGCATAGTGTCAAGATAATGGTAGATGTTGTGCACCGTATTGAGGGCTGCCGCCAGCATCTCTCCACTCTGAAAAAGGTGCCGCAGGTAGGCCCGCGAGTAGCGCTGACACACCGGACAGCCGCAGGATTCATCGATGGGCCGCGGATCGCGTGCATGCACCGCGTTCTTGATCGACAGCCGCCCCTGTGACGTAAACAACAGTCCATTGCGCGCGTTTCGGGTCGGCATGACGCAGTCCATCATGTCGATGCCTTGGTTGGCATAAAGAACGAGCTCTTCCGGCGTACCCACACCCATGAGGTAGCGGGGCTTTTCCACGGGCAAGTGCGGCAGGCTCGCCGCCACCGTCTCCTGAGTGGCTTCCCTGGGCTCGCCCACCGATAAGCCGCCGAGCGCGTAGCCGGGAAGATCGAGGTCCACCAGCCGCGCCGCGCATTCCCGCCGCAATTCCGGATACATGCCTCCCTGCACAATCCCAAACAGCGCCTGTTCACTGCCCGCCTGGCGGTCGGGCCCTCTCTGCACCGCCCGTCCCCGGTCCGCCTCCAGCCAGCGGCGGCGGCTCCGTTCCGCCCAACGCAACGTGAGCTCCATGGAGGCGCGGGCCTGTTGCGGGGTGGCCGGATAGGGCGTGCATTCGTCAAAAGCCATCACAATATCGGAGCCCAGCGCCAATTGCACATCGATCGATAGCTCGGGCGTGAACTCGTGCAGTGATCCATCCAGATGCGACCGGAACTGCACCCCCTGCTCGCTCATCTTGCGAAGCTGGTTGAGGCTGAAAACCTGAAAGCCGCCACTGTCGGTCAGGATAGGCCTCGGCCAGGCCATGAACCGGTGCAGACCGCCCAGTTCGCGGATGAGCTCGTGGCCGGGCCGCAAGTAAAGGTGATAGGTGTTGCCGAGAATGATTTGCGCGTCCAGCGCCTCGAGCATCTCCTGCGGCACGGCCTTGACCGACGCCTGGGTGCCCACCGGCATAAAGGCTGGCGTTTCGATCACTCCATGTGGGGTGTGCAGGCGTCCCCGGCGGGCGCCTGTCTGCGGATCCTGAAAGAGCAGTTCAAAGCGAAACGACACGCCTCGAGTCTATCAGTCCGCCGGGCTGGCCCTTTTTCGGCGCCCGCCGCTGGATCGCATCCGGCAAGCTCTCTCGCAGACTGCTATCCTGCAAAGGTAGAAGCAGTTGGGAGAACATCATGCCCCGCCGCCTGTCGCTCCTGCTTGCCGCCCTTTTCACCATCTTGTCTCCACTCGCCTGGTCCAGCACTAAGCCGGAGCCGTCTCAACACGTGAGCTGGCCCACCTTCGGCCATGACTCCCAGCGCAGCGGCTGGGCACGCCATGAACGCCGCCTAGCCCCCTCCAGCGTGGCCAACCTTCACCTCGACTGGGAAACGACCGTACCCAACGCACCTCATTCAGTGTTTGGATTGACAGCCGCCGTCGTTTCCGGCCCTGTCGCAACGCCCCAGGGAAAAACCGCGCTGGTCATCGTGGCGGGTAGTTCCAACCATCTGTTTGCGCTCAGTGCCTCCAACGGCAGCCTGGTCTGGCAGCGCAGCTTCCCCATCAAAGCTCAACCGCTGCGCCCGGTCTTCTGGCTCTGTCCCAACGCGATGATGGCTACCCCGGTAATCGACGCCGCCCGCCACCGTGTCTTTGCACTTGCCGCCGACGGCCGCCTCTACACCATCGATCTCGCCACTGGGCGCGACTTGAAGCCCCCGTTCCGCTTCGCTCCTCCGTTTTCGAAGATGTGGAGCCTCAACTACGTTCCGGCAACCGGGCACTCGGGGCACGGCTATCTCTACACCACCCAATCGCAGGACTGTAATGATGCCCGCTCCGGCGTTCTCGCCGTCGATCCCGACCAGCCCGGCCATCCCGTCACTTTCGTCGCGACCACGCCGGAATGTGGCGGTGGTTTCTGTGGAGGCGGCGTTTGGGGACGCGGCGGGGCGGCCACTCTGCCCGGCGGCGACATCATCGTCGCCTCTGGCGACGGTCACATCGATCCTGCGGGCTACGATCTGGGCAGTTCGGTTATCCATTACCGTGGCGGAAGCCTCACCCTGGCGGATTATTTCAACGCCCCCAATGCCGCCTACCTCAACAAGATGGATCTCGACCTGGGCGGCAACACCCCTACCCTGTTTCCCTGGCACAACCGTTGGTTGGCCGCGGTAGGCGGCAAAGAGAGTGTGGTCTACCTGCTCGACACCAAACATCTGGGCGGCGCCACTCATCATCGCTCCCTCTACACCAGCCCCCGCCTGGGCAACGATGCGCAATCGTTTCAAAAGGCTGGCATCTGGGGCGGCATGAGCAGTTGGAGCGATGCCCAGGGCCGCCGCTGGCTGTACGTCCCGCTATGGGGCCCGGAAGCGGCGCATGGGCCGCGCTTCCCCCGCACTCACGGCGCGGCAGCCGACGGCTCGGTGATGGCGTTCCAGGTCGTCCCCAACGCCCACGGTGAGCCGGTCTTGCAGCCGGCATGGCGCTCCACCAACATCTCCGTCCCGGAACCGGTGGCCATTGCCAATGGAGTCGTCTTCGCACTCGGCACCGGAGAGAACACCACCCAGGTCATCAACAACGACATCTCGCGCGCCATTCACAACCGTGCCGGCCAAAATACCGGCCGCGCCGTTCTGTACGCGCTCGATGCGCGAACCGGCCGCACCCTCTGGGACAGCCGAGGCGAGATTCATGACTGGACGCACTTTTCTGGACTGGCGCTGGCCGCTGGCCAAGTCTTTGTGACTACCAACCACGGGCAGGTCTACGCCTTCGGCCTCGGCGTCCAGCATGGGCGCCACAACCTCGCCGGCCCGTCCCAGAACCGCGCCAGCACCCCGGCACAGCGGGCGGTTCCGCCCTCAACCACTGGTGAGGCGCGCAGTGAGGCGCGCCTCACCCCCAAGGGCTGCGCTCCGGCTCTCGCGCTGTTCGAGCAACAATGCGCCCTCTGCCATGGCGAAAACCGCCGCGGCAATCCCGCCATCGGCACCCCTGATTTCACCAATACGCAGTGGCAGAAACAGCACGCGGACGCCGAGTTGAAGGACGCCATTCGCAACGGCCAGCAAAGTCAGGGCCGCATGCCCGCCTTCGGGCAGTCCCTTTCGGCGGCGCAGATTGACAGCCTCGTCCACTGCGCAGTGCGGCAGCCCTGATCGCGGACCAGCGGCAAGCAATGGGCACACGCGCGAAGGCGACCTTAGCCGCGAGACCGTAGTTGACGCACGATCTTCGCGTAAGCTCCCACCGCGGCCTTGAGCTCCTGTTTCGCAATGCGCTCGTCGGTCGTGTGCGCCACATGGATTGAACCCGGCCCAAACAGCACGGGCTCGCCCCAATTCGACAGCGCGGGAATGTCGGTGGTAAACGAGACCACCGCTGTCTCAAAGCCCGGCAGGACTCTGGGGAACACCGGCGGAATCTCCAGGAGAAAATGGGCCTCGGCATCCGTCCCCACTGCCTGGGTGATAGCTCCGCGTAGCGGCGCCGCATCGCTGACCAGCCGGATCAGGATTTCCGCACGCGCATAATCGGGCACAACGTTGGGGGCGCGGCCGCCGGAGATGACGCCCACATTGTAGGTGGTTGGCCCCAAACGCTCGTCGGCCGGCAGCGACACCTGCCGCAAACGCCGTAAGGCGAGCAGCAGCTTTTCGATGGCCGATTCGCCCAGGTGGGGGTAGGCCGAGTGCGCCATGCGGCCGCGGCTGACCAGATCGAGGCGCAAGGCCCCCTTGCCGGCGGAGACCATCTTGCTTTCTGTGGGTTCGCCGTTGATCAGGAAGCGGGAGCCAATCGGATGCTGGTTGGCGAACAGGGCGCCAGTGCTGTTCTTCTCCTCTCCCACGACAAACAGCAGCGCAAAATCGCGCTCTCCGGCTGCCAGCAGTTCCAGCGCGGCAAACACCTGGGCCGCCGCAATACCCTTGGCGTCGCAGGAGCCGCGGCCATAGATATACTGCTCATCTTCGGAACTGGGAATAAAGGGCGGAACGGTATCGATATGCGTGCTCAGGACCACGCGCGGCTCGCCACAGCGAGCCAGCACGTTGAAACGCCCCGCCTCGACCTCGATGAGTTCGGCGCCGATACCCTTCTCGCGCAGAAATCCGGCGAGAAAGCGCGCGACTTTTTCTTCATTGCCGGTAATCGACTCCAGGTCAACCAGCGCCCGCGTGAATGCGAATAGATCCATGAGAATTGCGGCGGAACGTAAGCTCCCAGCTCCGTTGGGCGGCGCGACGCTATCCGTTCCGCATTTCCATTTTGGCAGACAATTCCCTTCGCGGATAATTCATGCATATGACGCGTGTGACCAACGGTGTGTTTTCCGGGCCCTGTGGACAAATCGAATATCTGTTGTCCGAGCCCGAGGCCGCGAACAGCACAACCCCAAACGCGGTTCTGTGCCATCCCCACCCGCTGTTTGGGGGCACCATGCACAGCCGCACGGTGTACTGGATTGCGCAAGCGCTCGCGGAAAGCGGTCACCGCGTGCTGCGCTTCAACTTCCGCGGCGTCGGCAACAGCGCCGGGAACTACGACGAAGGCCGCGGCGAGCGCGGCGACGTGGGCGCCGCGATGGACTTCATGTTTGACAATTGGGGCGGACCCATCCTGCTGGCCGGTTTTTCCTTCGGCGCCATCGTGGCACTCTACTGGCTCGGCGAACACAACGACCGTCGCGTGCAACAGTACCTGGGCGCCGGCTTTCCCGCACACCCGCCTCATGCCCAGGCAACGGGACAATACGCCGAGGCGCGGCGCATTGTCCGCCTAACGCCGCCGGAACGGCTGGCCTGGAACGGGCCAAAACTCTTTATCAGCGGCGAGCTGGACGCCTTTGCCGATCCTGGCGCCTTAGAAACCTACACCGCAAGCCTGGAGCCGCCAACACAGGTTATTCGCATCGCGGGCGCGGACCACTTCTTCTCCGCCCACAAAGAAGCGTTGCAGCAGGCCATCCGCAGTCATAGTGAGGGAATCTGAACAGCACTCATGGAGAACAGGCAAGCGATCGACAGCGGCGGCGGAACCCTGGCCGGGAAAACCGCCCCGCTCCGGCATAACCTGTTGGCCGGAGTGGCCCTGATCAGTTCCGCATTCTTCTGCGCGGCGCTGATGAGCGCGTTGAGCAAGCAGGCCACCCAGGCCCCACCCCTATTGCTGCTGTTCACGCAGTACGCCATCAGCTTTCTGGTTTTCCTTCCCACCCTGCACCGCTTTTCGTTGCTGAGAACCAGACGCTTCCCGCTGCATCTGCTGCGCAGCCTCTCCGGCGCGATCTGCCAATTGCTGTTTTTTATCGCGGTTCGTTCGATCCCTCTCCTCGACGCGGTGCTGCTTTCAAACGCCGCGCCCTTGTTCATTCCCCTGGTCGTGCTGGTCTGGTTCCGGAAACGCGTTCAGCCGCTGGTGGCGGTGAGCCTGTTGATTGGACTGGCGGGGGTTGTCCTCATGCTGCATCCCGGCGCGGCCATGTTTCGCCATCCCGCCTCCGCGATTGCACTCGCAGCGGCCTTTTTCTCCGCCCTGGCGCTGGTCGCCACCAACGCTCTCACCAGCACGGAACCGGCAATGCGCATTCTGCTCTATAACTTTGGAGTGGCCACGCTGCTGCTGATTCCACTCGCTATCGAGCAGTGGCGGCCTCTCTCCGCGCGCACCTGGACCCTGCTGCTGCTGATCGGCGTTCTTTATGCCGCCACGCAATACCTGATTATCGCGGCCTACCGTCGCGCCAGTGCCTCTGAGCTCTCCCCCTTCAACTACACTGTCGTGGTCTTCTCGGGCGTACTGGGCTGGCTGATGTTTGGCAATGTGCCTGGACTGGGCGCGCTCTTTGGCACAGGGCTGATCTGTGCTGGCGGCATTCTCAGCATCCAGGCCGGGCACGTCGAGGGCCTGGGACATGGCTTTGGCGCCGGGCACTGGGCGCGCTGGCGGCGCCGCCTCAGGCATCCGGCCCTCTAGCCTGCTTACGCCTTTACCGCCCGGAAAAACTGTAACGCTGTAAATTGCCAAAACGCTTTTTCTTTGTCCGCCGTGCAGAGTTCCTGCCGTACAATGCCTAAGATTTCTATTACACCAAAGGTGCTCTGCCCCCATGTCCCGCTCCCTTTCCCGTTTGGTCCTGTGCGCCGCTCTGCTGGTTCTTGCCGCTACCCGTTTGCATGCTCAAGTGACCTGGAACCTGGTCTGGAGCGATGAGTTCAATGGCGCCGCCGGCACCCCTCCTGACAGTTCGAAGTGGACCTATGACCTGGGCGGGGGTGGCTGGGGCAACAACGAACTGGAAACCTACACCAACAGCACCGCTAACGCCGCCATGGACGGCAACGGTAACCTGGTGATCACCGCCATCAAGAACCCCGATGGCAGCTACACGTCGGCGCGCATCAAGACGCAGGGACTGTTCACCTTCCGGTACGGTCGCGCCGAGGCCAACATCAAACTGCCTTTTGGTGCCGGGCTCTGGCCCGCCTTCTGGATGCTGGGCAGCGATATCACCACCGCCTCCTGGCCGCAATGCGGCGAACTGGACATCATGGAGAGCGTCAGCCAGCTTGGCGATACCAATTACCAGGCCAGCATCCACGCCACCGGCTACAACGGAGGCAGTCCCACCGCTCTGCCCAGCGGCGAGACCGTCGACGGCCAGTTCCACATCTACGGCATCATCTGGTCGCCGGGCCTGGTGCAGTACTACCTTGATAGCCCCAGCAATATCGTCGAATCGTTTACGCCGCCGGCCGGAACCACCTACTGGCCCTTTGACGACAAGTCGAATCCCTTCTTCTTTATCCTCAACTTGGCCGTGGGTGGCAGCTGGGGCGGCGCGGTGGCTCCCACGACAGTATTTCCCGCCTCGATGTACGTGGATTACGTGCGTGTCTACCAGGCGGCCGCGATAGCGGGCCCGGCGATCACGGGCTCCAGCATCACAGTCAATGCCGGCAGCAATGGCACCTCCCAACTGCAACTTTCCGGCACGTTGGGTTCCGGAAAGGTTTATCTGCAGTGCAGCGGAGCGCCCGCACAAGCAAGCTGTTCGATCTCGCCCAACGTGGTGGACTTCACCAGCTCCAGCACCGCAACCGCGACCTTAACCGTCACCACCACCGCCCATAGTGATCTGCTGGGCGCTCCGCCGGCAGCGGGCCCACGTGAACCGCTTCTCCCTGTGGCGCTCCTGGTGGGCATCGGCGGACTGCTGTTGGCCGCTCTACCCTGGGCGCGGCGCCGTTACGCTCTCGCTCCGGCGCTTGCCATGGCCGGACTCGCGGCCCTGATGCTGACCTTCAGCGGCTGTGGTGGGGGAAGCTCGTCACCCACCACCCCCTCCGTCAATACGGCCAGCGGCACCCCGGCGGGAAACTACAGCCTGACGGTTACCGCCTACACGGTCAGTGGCGACAGCAGCACCGCCAATGTTGGCCTTACCGTAAATTAATGCGAGCGGCGGTCGCTCCGTGCTGACCGGCGGTTGGCTCCTCGGCAAGCAGCCTGGCGCTCGTACCAAAGGTGCACCCAGCACCTTTGCCGGAGCATCTCAGCTAGAGACCTACTATGCCCAAATTGATCCTCTGCGTTGATGATGATTCGGCTGGCTTACGACTGCAGGAGATCATTCTTACAAAATCTGGCTACCAGGTTTTGACCGCCGAGAGCGGACCGCGCGGCTTGGAGCTGTTTCGCGAGTATCCCGTTGACGCCGTCCTGCTCGATTTCCGTATGCCGGGCATGGATGGCGACGAGGTCGCCAGGATCATGCGTGCGGAAAAGCCCGAGGTTCCGCTGATTCTACTCTCCGGCTTCATGCAGCCTCCAGCGGAAACCATCCAGTTGATTGACTCCTTTCTTCCCAAGGGCGCGCCGACGCAACAGATGCTCAGCACCCTGGAACAGGTCCTCTCCACTCCCGCTTCCGCGCCGGAGCCGGCGTCGCCAGAATCCGACGCCTCGGAAAGCTAGCAGACCACTTCTGCACCCCGCCTGCGGTACTATGAGCCTGCATGGCACATAGAGGGAGCCGCCGTGGCTGACGTCCTGGACCTCCGCCAATTTCGTGCGGCGGAACTGGAACCGCTGCTGCGCGCCGAAGCCGAGGAGTGGCGGCGCGAACTCCACTGGAATTACAGCACTTCACTGGAGTTGATCCGGCAGTACCTGCAGGCCCGCATTCTTCCCGGTTACGTTCTCATCGGAAACGAGGGGCGCCACCTGCCCAAAGGCTACGGCTTTTTTGTTTACGAATCACACAAGGCATTGGTCGGGGCAATTTTTGCCCATCCGCGTTTTCGCTCCGGGCAACGCGAGGAGGAACGTGCCCTCCTGCGCCCCATGCTGGCCACCTTGCAGGCCACTCCCGGCCTCCAGCGCATCGAAGCGCAACTGATGCCGTTCCGCCCCCCCGATCTGGCGGAAGTCTTTGCCGCTGCCGGCTTTCAAGCCTTCCGCCGCCTGTTCATGCACCTCGACCTCGAACAGGCCGTGCTCCCCGCTCCCTCCACTCTTGCTGTTCAGGGATGGGAGACGGTCGGTTTTGAGGAGGCGGCCTCGCTCATCACCGATGCCTATGCCGGACACATCGACAGCGCCGTCAACGATCAATACCGCTCTTATCCCGGAGCATTGCGCTTTTTGCACAACGTAATTCATTATCCGGGCTGCGGGAGCTTCGACGCCCTTTCCTCTTGCGGCATTCGCGATACCGCCACCACTGGGCGCTCCGGCGAACGCTCGCCACTGCTGGGCATGCTGCTGGTTTCGCGGGTGAAGTCGGATGTGGCGCATATTACCCAGGTCTGTGTCCATCCGCGGCACCGGCATCGCGCTCTGGGAAGAGCTTTGTTCGCGTACGCGTTAGCGAGCCTGCGCCGGGCGGGCCTGCGAGCGGTTACTCTCACCGTTACCCAATCCAACGAAAATGCGGTGGCGCTGTATGAACATCTCGGATTCAAAACACTTCGCGAGTTTGACGCCTACGTCTGGAATCACGACTGAGGGGCGTGGCCCCGGAGCGCTCATCCGCTGCCCGCACGGCCTGACGCCCCGGCACCTTCGGTAGAGCAACCAGTTTCCCTCTTCCGGGCTCTAATAATTGTGGCCGTCTTCGACACACGTGCGTTGCGAGTGCTGGCCACGCTGCTGGTCGCGGCCCTGTGCCTGGGGTTTGTCTATTTTGCTCGCGACACCCTGCTGATTTTTCTGCTGGCCATCTTCTTCGCTTATCTGATTGCGCCGCTGGTGCCCCGCCTGCAACGCCTGCTGCGCATTTCCCGCACGCGCGCGGTGGCGATTATTTACCTTGTCCTTCTGGCGGCGATTGGCATCTCCGGATATCTGTTGGCGCCGCGCCTGGTGCAAGAATCGGAAAAGTTCGCCGACGCTCTGCCCACCTTCTCGCAGCAAATCAAGTCTGGTCAAATCGCTCAGCAAATCGGCGCCGAGCGCGGCTGGAGCATGACCACGCGCTACAAGCTGCAGCAGTTCTTGATCCAGCACCAAAACGTGGTCGACTGGGTGAAGGACCAGATCGCCGGCTATGCCGGCGTGGTTGCCAGGCACCTTTGGTGGCTGCTACTCGTGCCGCTGCTGGCCATCTTTTTTTTGATTGACGCCGGCAAAATCATGGAGGCGCTGGTCGAGCTGCTCTCGCACCGGCGGCAACAGGAGTTTCTGGAAGGCCTGTTAAAAGACCTCCACAACGTGATGGCGCAGTTTATCCGCGGGCAGATCATCCTCGCCGCTCTCTCCGTGGTGGCCTTTGATGTGTTCCTGCCGATTTTGCACGTGCCCTATGCGTTTGTCCTGGGCACGCTGGCGGGCGTTCTGGAATTCATTCCCGTGGTGGGACCGCTCTCCGGCGCGCTCGCCATCGCCAGCACCTGCCTGCTCACCGGCTACGCGCATTGGGTGTTGCTGCTGCTCTTTCTGGGTGGCTGGCGCGTGATGCAGGATTATTACAATTCCCCGCATATCCTGGGCAATTCCGTCGAATTGCATCCGCTGGCGGTGCTGTTCGGCATTCTTGCGGGCGGCGAAATTGCCGGCGTGCTCGGCGTTTACATCTCCATTCCCGCCATGGCCAGCCTGCGCGTGCTGTGGCTGCGCTGGCATTCCTACGAGGCCGCCCGGCGACTCACCACGCCCCCCGGCGCTCCTTCCATCATCAGCCTGCCCGGCGACGGCGAAGAAGTCGAACCGCGCGACAGCAAGGCGGCTGGCTAGATCGATCCGGCTGATCTTGGTCCACCGCTCACGAGCACCCCTAAAAACTTCAGGCGCGCTGATGCAGCTTGGCCTGCGATAATATCTTTTTCGCAGTTCCGGCTGAACACGATGCGCACTTCCCGTTGGCTTCGCTTCACACTGTTTTTGTCACTCACACTGAGTCTTTCCGCCTCCAACAACTTTCCCGCACCGGATAGCCGTCCCTTGCCGCTGGATCGTGGCCGCGCCGCCGTGCTGCGCGATTTCCGGCAGTTGCAGACCATTGCCAGCGCTCTGCATGTGACCGCCCATCCCGACGATGAGGACGGCGGCATGCTGGTGCTGGAAAGCCGCTTCCAGGGCGTGCGCATGGGCCTGCTCACCCTCACACGGGGCGAGGGCGGCCAGAACGTCATGTCCGGCGACTATTTCGACGCGCTCGGTGTCCTCCGCACCAGAGAGCTCCTCGATTCCGACCGCTTCTACGGACTGCACTCCTACAACGCCGATGAGACCGGCGGCAGCGCCGGCGCACAGCTCTTCAGCAATCTCATTGATTACGGGTTCTCCAAGACGCTCAAGGAATCCGTTCAGAAGTGGACCATGCAGCGCGGCTTGGAAGAGACGGTGCGCGCCATTCGCCTTTTCCGGCCACTGGTGGTGATTGCCCGTTTCCAGGGCGCGCCCCGCGACGGCCATGCTAATCACCAGTATTCCGGCGTGGTTGCGCGCCAGGCATTTGCACTTGCAGGTGACCCGCACGCCTTTCCCCAGCAGCTTTACGAGGGCCTCCGCCCCTGGCAACCGCGCAAGCTCTATGCCGGCAATATTGCCCACAATGAGCCATGCAATGTGCGTATCGATGAAGATTCCGCCGATCCCACCACCGGCTACCGCGCTATCGAAATCGCCCGTCTCGGCTGGTGGAGTCAACTCAGCCAGTACGGTGGAGGCAGCATTGCCAAGCTGGGCTCTTACCCGTCCTGTTACCAGCGGGTATCACCGCAGCCAAGTTCGAACCGCGAATCCGGTTTCTTTCAGGGCATCAATACCAAACTGACCGCTCTTGCCGCCTGGCTGCCGTCTAACTCCCCGGCGAAAGGCAACACCACCGGCGCGTCGTGGCTCGCATCCTCCCTCACCGATGTCGAGAGCCGTATTGCCACAGCGCAAGCCCAATACTTCAGCGGAGATTCCCTCCAGTCGGCCGCTAAGCTTGCCGGAGCCCTTTCCCAATTCCGTCAGCTTGCGGCACGCCTACGGCAGCTAGCCCAAACCTCCCGCGGGGACGCGAATGCGAAAAACGCCGCGCTGGACGTTGCCTACGAACTCCAAATCAAGCAGGACGAGTGCGCTCAGGCCATTGCCGACGTACTGGGAATTGAGATCCATCCGATCGTAATGCCGGCCAAGCTGCCCGCTGGCCCGTGGGCACGCTTTCAATGGCCCGGCACCATCCAGACCGTCTCGCCAGCTCAGCGCTTCGGAGTTCAGGTCTCGGTGGAAGCCAGCCAACCGCTGGAGGTCAGCTCCGTAAAGCTAGGCAGTGTCCATGCCTCCCGTCCGCAACACTGGAGCGTGCTGCCTTTTCCCACAGAAAGCCACCACAGTGCGGGAAACACGCAACGCTGGCGTTTTCAGGTTACCGCGCCTAAGCACCTGATCCTGACACGACCCTATTGGGCTCCGCGCACCAGCGTCGAGCAGTCGTGGTATCAGATACCCGCAACACCGTATCGCCTGCGCCCGTTTGCCCCGTACCCGCTGTTTGCCACTGTCAACGTCATGGTAGACGGCGTCACCGTCCCGCTCCGCCGGGTTGTGCTCACAAGTCATCATGAAACCGGCCAAGGCCAAGTGTTGAATCCGCTCATTGCCGCACCCGCGCTTTCGATACGCTTTCCGCGGCGCTTCCGTATCCTGCCTGCCGCGTCGAAACACGGAGTTTTCACCACCGCGGTCATTGTCCGCAGCAATTTGCCGCGGGAGATCCGTACCCAGGTTCGCTTGCGGCTACCGCCGGGATGGACGGCGAGTCCGGCCGCGGCGATTATCACCCTCGATCACAACATGCCCGAAAAGCGGTTGAGCTTCCGCGTGCGCGCCACGGGCTTTCCCGACGGCGGCATTCAAGCCACCGTGACTTGCCAGAGTGCTCCCTGCCAGGGAGAAACCTTCACCGAAGGTTATCGTCTGGTCGGCTATGCCGGCATTCGTCCTTACCCGTTTTACCGTGCCGCCCGGCAGATGATTGAACAAATTCCGGTGCGCGTCGCGCCCGGATTGCGAGTGGCATACGTGATGGGTTCAGGTGATTCCGTCCCGGATGCTATCCGGCAATTGGGCGTGCAGCCTGTGCTTCTTAGCCCCGAGGCGCTGGCCACGGCGAACCTGAACCAGTTCGATGAAATTATGCTCGGGGTGCGCGCCTATGCCGCACGGCCGGACGTGCGCGCCTACAATGCCCGCCTGCTTGATTACGTCCACCGCGGAGGGGTGTTGATCGTGCAGTACAACACCTGGGAATTCGACCACAACTACGGCCCTTATCCCTACTCCATGGGCAATGCCCCGGCGGAGACTGACGAGACCGCGCCGGTGCTCATCCTGCATCCGCAAAACCCGCTTTTCACCTTCCCCAACAAGATTACAGAGAGCGATTTCAACAACTGGGTGGAGCAGCGGGGCGCGCGTTTTCTGGTCAAGTGGGCGCCGCAATATGTTCCATTGTTGAGCACCCACGACCCCGGACAAACCGCACAGCTTGGTGGCCTGCTGTTCGCGCGCTATGGCAAGGGTATCTACGTGATCCAGAATTACGCGCTCTATCGCGAGCTGCCGCAGGGAGTTCCCGGCGCATATCGCATGCTGGCGAATTTACTGTCGCTGCCGAAGGCGCCCCGCTAGCGCGGAAAAAATTGAGAGCGCTGACAGTTTAGACGGCAATGCGCTTTTCGCGCAGCCCCGCCAACTGGTCGCGCAGCTTGGCGGCGCGTTCAAAGTCGAAGCGGGCGGCGGCCTGGCGCATCTCCGCCTCCATGCGCGCCATCATCTTGTCGAGCTCTTCCTGCGAACTCAGGCCATCGAGATCGAAGTCCAGCTCCGCGGGCGCCGCCGTTTCCGCACCCGCGCCGACCAGGGCGACATCCAAAGCCCGCGAGACGCTACGTGGCACGATGCCGTTTTCCGCGTTGTAGGCCGCCTGAATCTGACGGCGCCGCTCGGTTTCCGAAATGGCGCGCTTCATCGAGTCGGTCATGGTGTCGGCGTAAAGAATGGCGCGCCCCTCAACGTGCCGCGCCGCCCGGCCAATCGTCTGGATCAGCGACCCGGTCGAACGCAGGAAGCCCTCCTTATCGGCGTCGAGAATCGCCACCAGGGAAACTTCCGGCAGGTCGAGTCCTTCACGCAGCAGGTTGATGCCAATCAAAACGTCGAACTCGCCGCGCCGCAGGTCGCGCAGAATCTTGATGCGCTCCAGGGTTTCGATTTCGCTGTGCATGTAGCGGCAGCGTACGCCCACTTCCCCGTAATATTCCGCCAGATCTTCGGCCATGCGCTTGGTCAGTGTGGTAACCAGCACGCGCTGCCCGTTTTTCACGCGCTCGCGGATGGCCTGCAACAGGTCATCGATCTGCCCGCGGCTGCCGCGCACCTCGACTTGCGGGTCCAGCAGCCCGGTGGGACGAATGACCTGCTCGACAAACACCCCGGAGCTCTTGCGCAGCTCGTACTCGCTGGGAGTGGCGGAAACGTAGACCGCCTGCGGCATGCGCTGTTCGAACTCCGCAAACGTCAGCGGACGGTTATCCATGGCCGAAGGCAGACGGAAGCCGTACTCGACCAGCGTCGTCTTGCGCGCCCGGTCACCGTTGAACATGCCGCGCACCTGCGGGATAGTCTGATGGCTCTCGTCGATAAAGATCATCGCGTTGGAAGGCAGGTAGTCCAGCAAGGTCGGAGGCGGTTCGCCGGGCTGGCGCCCGGTGAAATGACGCGAGTAGTTCTCCACGCCGTGACAGTAGCCGATCTCGCGGATCATCTCGAGATCGAAGCGGGTGCGCTGCTCCAGCCGCTGCGCCTCCACCAGCTTGCCGCGCTGCACCAGTTGCGGCTTCCACCAGTGCAACTCCTCCATGATCGATTCCAGGGCGCGGTCGCGGGCTTGCGGCGTGATCACGTAATGGCTTTTCGGATAGACCGTCAGCCGGTTCATTTTCTGCCGCACCTGGCCGGTTAACGGATCGACTTGCGCGATGCTGTCAATCTCATTGCCGAACATCTCAATGCGGACCGCATAGTCCTCGTAAGAGGGCAACAGCTCGATCACATCGCCGCGCACGCGGAAGGTTCCCCGTTTGAAGTCGACGTCGTTGCGTTCGTAGAGGATATCGACCAGCTTGCGCAGAATCTCCTCGCGCCGGATCTTCTGCCCCTTCTCGATCACCAGCAGCATGCCGTAATAAGCCTCGGGGGACCCAATCCCATAAATACAGGAGACGGAGGCGACGATAATGCAGTCCGGGCGCTCGAACAGGGAGCGCGTCGCCGACAGACGCAGCTTGTCCAATTCATCATTGATGGTGGATTCCTTTTCAATGTAGGTGTCGGCGGCGGGGATGTAGGCTTCCGGCTGGTAGTAGTCGTAGTAGGAGACAAAGTACTCCACCGCGTTTTCCGGAAAGAAGCTCTTGAACTCGTGGTAGAGCTGCGCCGCCAACGTCTTGTTATGCGCCAGCACCAGCGCGGGGCGGCCCAGTTCGGCGATCACGCTGGCCATGGTGTAGGTCTTGCCGGAACCAGTAACCCCGAGCAGAACCTGATGCGGCTCACTCTGCCGCACACCGGCCACCAGCGAGGCGATGGCGGCGCCTTGATCTCCACGCGGTTGATAATCGCTGACAAGCTTGAATGGCATGGCTGGGTTCTGATCGGCGGACTGGCCGGCGGCCAACTCACTCCCGTTTCAATATTGCAGCACAACCTGGTTGTGGCGCACCTCCACCTGGCGCACATGGCGTGGCAGCGAAACCTGAAAGGTGCGGCGGATATCGGGGTGATGAGGAGTGACGAACGCGGCAATGGCCGCATCGATCAGTCCGGAAGGAATCGCCTGACCATCCAGCGTGACCTGAGTGATGGTCAACTGCGCCTTCGGTGCGCTAGGCGAGTCTACCCGCGCCGTCGCCCCCACCTGATGCACGCCCGTAAACAGCGACTCCAACATCGCCTCCACCAACGGGTTGGAATTGGGGTGGGCTTTGTGCACCTGATCGAAATCGACTAGGGCGCTTCCGTGAATCATCCCGGGCCCGGACCACAATCGCACCTGGCTGACGCCCGCCGGCAGCTTTTTCTGTCCGGGACCGGCAAGCCAAGCGTCCACACCACTGGACTGCAGCACCACCGGGCTATGCGGCGGGGGTGTGACTTCATTGTGCCGGATGGTTGCAAGCTGCGCACGAAAGGCGGCCAGGGCGGCGGCCTCCGTCGCCGGGGTGGAAGTCTGCTCGGCTGTGGCGCTCCCTTGTGCCACTTGGAGCCCATGAAAGCCGAAAGGCAGCAACAGCATGAACGCAATGGGGCCAAACTGTTTCATGGAGAGGGAAGCGCGTTTTTCTCGCCTCCGTAATAGATGCACGGCAAAGGCCCCAGTTCCACTTACTTTGTGGATTTGGCGGCGGGGCTGGCGTTCTTCACCGAAACGGCCAGCCAGCGTGGCTGCAGCATGGAGCCGCCCAAGTGGCGGTTGGTGCTGCCGTTCTGCAGCATGACGTCCACGGAGGCGGGCTGCACTGAGCCGCTCACCGTGTACTTCTTCGCTGCCACCACCACCCTGCCCTGCCCCAGGATGATGCCGCTGGGCGTCCAGGTATAGGGAGCGGAGAACGAACGGAAGCGGAATATCCCGCGCCCCCATTTCAGGTTGCGAATGCTGCCGTACCGTATATTCGCGACACCACTCACTTGAGCTGGCGCCGCAAGCAGCGCGTCGCCGCTGAATTGAAAGCTGGCGCTGACCTGCCCATTCAGATTCTTACCGTTCAGCAGCTCCGGTAAGGGAAGGCCGGTGAAGTTCCCGGAAAGGTCCACCTCGCCGCCCCTTACCTTACCTTGAGCGGTTATCACCGCGGAGCGGTCTTTCCAGATCAAATGGGAGAGCTGCCAGTTCTTTCCGTCGGAACTGACCTGGGCATCCAAGGGCCCTTTCAACCTGCCCCAATCGGCTACCCCGGCCTGCAAGCGCAGGTTAAATTGCAAACCCAGTGGCAACAGGTGAACCATCGACTGCGGTTCAAGCCAGGCGGGCAGCACATGCCGCGAGGCGGGCTTGAACGACTGCAGCAAGAGCGGCACCGGCAAATGCGGAGTCAGTAGCGAGAGATTCCAGGTCGTGTCCGAAGCAGACGCGGATGTGGGGATGGTCCGGGCCGCGCGCGCGGCGCGGGATTCTTTCGCTCTCCGTGTCTGCCGGGCGCGGGCAGATGGCGCGAGGTTCGGGGGAAGCTGGCCGCGGCGCAAGGTTCCCGTCCAGGCCGCCCCGGCAAAGCGCGCATTAAAGCGTGCCAGGGCGTTCACACCACTGGCCGTCAATTGAAAATCGGAGAGTTCAACCGGCACCGGCAAGCTGGAGGAGTGAAAGGTGGCATTCACCCAGTTCGCACTGCCTGTCCAGATCGGGTTGCGGAAGTTCTGCCAGCTGCCAGCCAGGGACCAATCCTGATTGGCCACGCCCTGCAAGCCGGAAGGGATCGGCGAGTGCAGCCCGAAAAACTCCCCAGCTACACGCAGCGCGTTCCCGTCCACCGCTGGGCTGCGCACCTGCAGCGCATAGCCCTTGCTATCGGATTGCGCCTGAAACGTTAGCGGCACCGCGAGAGCCTTGGCGGAGTTGAGCTGGAGATGCGCCACAACCGGCCCCGTTTGCAAACCCTTGGCGGACCACTGCACACCGAAAAGCGGTAGATCCAGGCGGTTGCCGGCAAAAGCCAACCGCATGGCTGAAAACTGAAACTGCCCACTCCCCGCCGGAAACAAACTGCTCCAGCCGGTAATGGCGGCCTTGCCCTGGACGCTGCCCGAGGCGCTAAGATCGCGCGGCAGATCGCTCTTCACGGCGCGCGCCGCAATCAAAAGATCGCTGGCCGGCAGGTTGCGCACCGCGAGCCCTAACTGTGGCTGCGGATGCGTCAACAGGTGCCGCACCTCGCCCTGCAGCGAGAGGGCGTGATAGCCGGGATCGCCGAAATGTTGAATGGTCAGCAGGTCAGTGCCGGGGAAGTAATTCGCCGCAAAACTGCCGTGAACAGTGACCATGGGAGGCAGCAGATCCCAGCGCCGGACCGACTGTGCCTGAAAGTTGCCGGAGATTTGAAACTGTTGCCCGGAGCCGCGCACCCGCGACTGTATATCGACGACACCATCTACTCCGCCCGATTCCCCAAGCAGCAGCGCCGAGGAGGCCGCGAGATAAGAATGCCGCAAGCTGATGGAGAGATCAAAAGGCAGGTCGCGAAAAGAACGGCGCGCCGCCTGCACATAGCCGTTGACCTGAACCGTCCCCATGTCGGAGAGGTTCAGATCGGTCAGGTCGGTGCGTTCCGGCTGAAAATCGGCCTCGAAGCGCCAGCGCCCTCCCTCCAGTGCAAGGGAGGCATTCACGTTGCTTAGATAAAAGCGTTGCCGTTCCATTCCCAGCGTGAAGTTCACGCGCGCATCGCGCACTTCCAGATACGGGAAACGGGGCTGATGCAGGGCAGGAGCGGCGTTCGTGGGCCGCAGCTGCGGCATGCCCGCGGCGGTACGGTCCAAAAACGAGGAGAAGTTCCAGGCGCCGCCGGCGTTGCGCACCAGATTCAGATCGGCGTCATCCAGACGCACACTGGAAAACTCCAATTGTCCGCCCAACAGCGACCACAGGCGAACCGTCGCCACCGCATCTCCGGCACGCATCATGTCGCTTTCGCCAAAGGCGGGACCGCCGGCCACGCGCACGTCGACCAGCTTGAATCCCGGCCAGGGGAACAGCACCAGGTGCACCGCGCTGGCGCTCACCTCACGTCCCAATGCGCCGGAAACCGTGGCCAGAATACGGCCTTTTTCCTTGTGCAGCGTAAAGCTGGGGACGATCAGCGGCAATGCGACCAGCACCACCACAGCCCACCAGATAGCCTCGCGTTTGCTCAAGTTCACCTCGGCTCAGCGCACCAGGTGCAGCGTGCGTCCCCAGCGCGTCCGCACCGGGAAATGGAAGAGCACGGAGAAAAACCCTTCGACTTTTTCGGAGAAGGGCCGGGCGTTCTCCCCGTCGCCGTAGTCGCGGGTGGGGTGAAGACTATGGTACGACCAGTACACCAGCAGCGGACGGCCAATGATATTGCGCTCGGGAACCAGGCCAAAATAGCGGGAATCGAACGAGCACAAGCGGTTGTCGCCCATCATGAAGTAATGGCCCGGCGGCACGACCAGATCGCCGTTGTGAATGTACTGCTGCTGCTCGATCTGCCACTCCGGCGTGGCCTCATCCAGAGGGCCGCCGTCGGGCCAATCATCCCGGGCAGGATCGGGAGCGGCGCTCCCTTCGTCACAATCAACCGGGTACGGCTCCGCATACGGCTCCTTCACCGCCACTCCATTGCGGTAAAGAACCTTGTCTTTCAAGTGCAGGCGATCGCCAGGCACGCCAACCACGCGCTTGACCAGATGCAAGCCGGGCTGGATGACCGACATGAAGACGACGATATCGCCATCACGCAGCGGACGGTAAGGCATGAAAGCGCCCAACCCGGTCGGTGGCGAAAACCTTACCCGGTCCACCAGCAGGTGATCACCGATCAGCAGTGTGCGCTCCATCGATGCCGATGGAATTTCAAACGCCTGCAAGATGAAGGTGATGATAAACAACGCCGAGACGAGCGTTGGGATCCACACGCGGAAGAAACTCTCCGGGAGCGGCTGTCGCTTTTCCGTTTCCGGTGAAGCTGGGGGTTGCGGTTTGGAGTTCGTCACCAGTTGAGGCTCTTTAACGTAAATAGATCCCGGCGCGCAGCCCGCCGCGCCACTAAGCATCCAGTTTAGCAGGGGATGGCAGCAAGCCGTTGGGGCAAAAAGCGGCGCCGGCGCCAGCCAGACCGCCGCCGGATTTCAGTCGGCCTCGATGACGCCCAGGGCCCGCAGCGCGCCTTTGGCGGCCCATTGCTCGGCCTGTTTTTTGGTATTCGCGCTGGCCTCGGCGCGACAATCGCCAGCGCTCACTTCCACCAGAAACAGCTTTTGATGTTCCGGGCCAGTGCTCTGCAGCAAACGGTACCTGGGCAAAGCCAGCCCCTCTTTGTGCGCCCACTCCTGCAACGCCGACTTATAACTGAACTCGTCCAGGCGCGCCGGCGCCGTTCCCTTTTCCAGATCGCTCAGGATGAAGCGATCAATGAAGCGGGCGGCTACGGCATAGCCCGCGTCGAGGTGGATGGCGCCGATAACCGCTTCCATAACATTGGCCAGAATGCGTTCCTTGTCCCGTCCGCCAATTGCTTCTTCGCCGTGACTGAGCCGAAGGAATGCGCCCAGCTGCAACTCGCGCGCCACCTTGGTCAAATGCCGGGCGCTGACCAGCCAGGATCGGCTTCTGGTCAAGGCGCCTTCCCCACTGTCGGGAAACGTTTGCATGAGCCGCTCGCTGGCGCGCAGCCCCAAAACCGCGTCACCCAGAAACTCCAGCACCTCATAGTCGCGCACCTGCCCAGCATCGTTGCGCTTGGCATGACGATCGGCGCACCAGGAGCTGTGCGTCAGCGCCTGGTAGAGGAGCTCCGCATTGTTGAATTTCACGCCCAGACGCTTCTGCAGAACTTCCCAGCTTGCGGCTTTACTGGGACGGGCTTTCCCACGGGAAGCAGCCTCGGGCGCGGCTGTCCCGCTTTCACGGGGCCTGGAGCGTGTGGCCGCTTCTGAATTCCGCCGGTTCTGCGCCATGTGAAAGCTCCGCGGTTGACAGTTGGAGAGATGTTGGGGCGCCGCCGTGAGTCACCGCGATGCTGTTCTGGTGCCCCGCGGCATCTCCCGCTCCCTACCACTCTAATGGGCCGAGGGTGTCGTGGGCGTGGCCGTCGGGGTTGTGGCGGCCGGAGCCATCGCCGGCGCCGCCGGGGCCGCGATCGAGTTGCGTGGGGTGGAGACGGGCAGACCCGCCAGCCGCTGAATCTTCACCCGCTCGGCGCGCGCCATTGTCTTCACCGCTGGAGAACCCTGCGGGTTCGCCAGCGCGCTTTCCAGTGACGACAGCGCGTCGCCGTATTGGCGCACTTCTTCCTGCGCCAGCGCGAGGCGCAAGTCGTAGGTGGCCTTTTCGGCCGGCGTGGCGCTTTGCAGCGCCAAACGGTAATGGGTGATCGCCTGATTAAAATGCCGCTGCTTGTAATCGATCAGGCCAAGCGCCACGTTGGCCTGCGCCTTCACGGTGCGCTGCACCGCGCTGAACTGCTCGGGAGTGAGGTGGACGCCGTGGTAGTCCGGCCCGATTTTGCTCAACACCTCCAGGGCATGTTGCGCATACTGGCTGGCTTGCTGCAACATCTGCGGTCCGTTCAAATCCGCCTCGTTACTGGAAAGAGCAATCGCCGCGGACAATCCCAGAAGCGCGGCCATGGAATCCGGATCGTGAGCCAGAACGCGCTGTCCATAGTCGAGCATGTCGGGCAGGTTGCCATGCGCCTGAAAGTATTCCATGGCCAGGGTCTCGGCGACTTCCTGACTGGTGGCGTCCTTGTGCGAGCTGAGGTAACTTTCCACGGCCTGTTTCACGTCCACCGGCGAACTTTGCGGTGAGCGCATCTCGTTCAGCAACTGCTGCAGCTGTGGGTCTCCCGCTACAGTCTTGCTGGGCGCCGTTGAGCCCGCTTTTACCCCGCCGGGGGCGCTCGGGCTGGGAGTGTTCAACGAGGATTGGGCCGTGGCCGGCGCGCTGGGCGAGGCCGCCGCCGGAACGCGCGGCTTTAACCTGGCGCTCTGCCCCCAAACACTCACGCTGAGCAAGAGCGACAATGACCAGGCAAAACGATTCGTAATCATAAGGGCGATGCTCCTCTTGAAACCTGTGGCGCAATCACGGCTGCTTTACGTTGTGAGGCAGGTTGGTGTGAAACGGGTGTTGCAGACCATCGTTGGCGATCTCCCGGGCGCCCGGACTCTGGGCGGTGCTGAGCGCGGCCTGGTAATGCCGCAATGCCGCCGGGCGTTCACCCTGCAAATCGTAAATGCGAGCCAGGTAGATGTTGGCCCAGGTACGCACATGGCGCTGCGCGGGCGCGGCTTCCGCCAGCGCGCGCTGGAAGTAACTGAAGGCCAGTTCGGGTTGCCGCTGGCGGGCGGCCATTTCCGCCAATAAGTAATGGGCGGTGGCGTGATCGCCGCTGGGCGACTTCAGCGCCGCGGTGGCCAAGGCCTGCAGTCCGGTCCAGTTGTTGGCGGCCATGGCCGCCTGCCCCTGCTCCAATAATCCCTGCGGCGCCGCGGACCGCAGGCGCCCCGCCTGCAACGGTTCGGTGGAAACGGGCGCGGCGCTAAACACCATGTGCCGCACCTGTCCCTTCAAAACGTTCTCGTCGATGGTCCAGGCGCTCTTGGGATAAAACTCGGAAAACGTAACCACGTCCTTCTGATAGGCGCCGAGCTGATTGTAAAAGTAAGGGGTCAGCACCAGGCCACTGGCGGCGTCCGCCTGCACGGCCTGGAGTTGCTGCGCCGCAGTGGCGTGACTGAGGCGCAACTCCACGGCGCGCACCAGGCATTCGGTCATCAGCAAGCGTGCACTGCTTTTGAACGGCGGCGCCAGCGCCGGCGCGCGGCGCAGTTGCTCCATAATCGGCTGCAAGCGCCTATAGGCGCCCGCATACTTCTCCACCAAGGGATCCAGCACGTAGTGCAGATACGTGTGCTGTACATCCTTCACTTCGGCCGGAGAATTGGGGTTGACCACAATAAAGTAGCTGCCCAAAAAACTACGCGCATCCGCTTGGCGGGAGGAGGCCAGCAGGTCGGGATAAATGAACATCTGCCGCCCCAGGTAGACCTGCGGCAGACGGAAGTAGGCGTCGATGCGCTCCACAATGCGGCGCACCTTGGGCGAATACGCGTCCACCGCCTGCCGGTTGCTCTTCTCCAGGCTGAACCACAGGTCGGCAATATCCGCCTGTTGGTAAAACTGCCGCAGCAAGGGAATGAACCCACGTACCCCGGCGGCATCGGCCGGCATGTCCGCCGGCGCCACTTGCAGGTTGAAATTGGGCGGATCCCCCAGCAGAAGTGCCAGCGACACATATTGCGCCAAATCCGCTTGCGAGTTTGACTGGCGGTGCGCCGCGCAAAACTGCTCTAACTGGGCGGTAATGGGCAGATGCGCAGCTCGCAAGCGAGCCAGAATCCCCGCCGCGGGTGCCTGCGTGGGCGCTCCCGGAACTCCGCCCACATGCGCGGCCGCAAGGACCGTGAACAGCGTTTCATTGCTGTCCAGCACCACATTGGTGCGCACCGAAACGGGAGCGGCAGCGGTAACCGGAGCCGCCTCTTGCCGCGCAAATACGCTCAGCGGCAGCAGTAAAGTCCAAAAACTGACAAAAAATAGGCGTCGTCGCACAAAGATCCCTGGCAAACCAACACTGGCGGTGGAAACATCCAGAGTCTAGCAGATTTCCGCTGGCCGACCGCCCCTGCGCCCGTGACATTTGTGCTTTGCAGGAGAGGAGGGGTTTGCCATTATAGGAGTGCGATGCGCACGATCGTGGTCGACGACGAGCAACTGGCGCGCGACGAGCTTTCGTTCCTGATTCGCACCTTTCCCGATGTGGAGCTGATTGCCGAAGGCGCGGACGGACTGGAAGCCGTCGAGTTGGTGCGCGAGCACAAGCCCGACCTGATCTTCCTCGATGTGC
This sequence comes from Acidobacteriota bacterium, assembly GCA_027459505.1. Taxonomy (GTDB): domain Bacteria; phylum Acidobacteriota; class Terriglobia; order Terriglobales; family SCQP01; genus DAIDIE01. Next base: position 67,369 of record DAIDIE010000020.1, on the reverse strand, counting down.
AGATGCCCGGGCTGGACGGATTTGCCGTGGTGGAGCGCCTGTTGCAGCTCGACGTTCCCATGCCCTACCTGGTCTTCGCCACCGCCTACGACCAGTACGCCGTCCACGCCTTTGAGGTGAACGCGGTCGACTACGTGCTGAAACCCTTTGACCGGGCACGACTGGAGCGCACCATCGAACGCGTCCGGCGCGCCGTGAACAGCAGCGGCAGCTCTGAACAGAAGCTGGATCGCATGCTCCACCTGCTGGAGGCCCGCCAGTCCGGCTTCCCGGCCAAGCTGCTCATCCGCATTCAGGGACGTAACCTGCTGGTCGATCCCAGCGACATTGTTTATGCCCGCATTGAAGATGGCGTCATCTCTGTGAGCACCACCGCCGGAGAAGGCCACGGCAATTTCCGCACCATCGAAGACCTGCAGGCCAACCTCGATCCAAAAATCTTCTGGCGCGCCCATCGCTCCTTCGTGGTCAACCTTAACCACGTTCGCGAGGTCGTGCCGTGGTTCAACAGCAGCTATCAACTCCGCATGAACGATAAGAAGCAGACCGAGATTCCGGTAAGCCGCAACCAGAGCCGGCGGCTGCGCGAACTGTTCAACCTGTAGCGCGCGGCTCGTGCCCGAACACTCCGCAAAAGCTTCATCAGGCAGCTAAGCGTTCCATGTGGGCACGCGCGGAATCGAAATCGGTCATTCCCACAACGGCGGCCTCCAGCACGCCATTGGCGCGGAAAAACCAGGCTTCCGGCTCTCCCGCGAAGCCAAACACATGTGGAATCGCCATGGCTCCCGCCGCCAGCCCCTGATCCAGGCGGCCATGAGTTTCAAAGCTGAGCACGGGCTTGACTCCCAGCGGGTAGTCGGTCAAAAGTGATTCCGCCAGCACAGCCCCGCTGGTGGCAAAGGCGGCCACGGCGGCCTTCTTGTTGCGCTTCCAGAAAAACAGGCCGGCCAGGGCGAAGGCGGCCACGTGCAAATAGTCGATGTTGCCGTGGGCGCGCGGCCCGATGACTTTGGGAAGATGATTTTCAAGCACGGCCAATGCTTTGTTGCTCAGTGGCATGGGTCCTCTCCTGTGTTTGGTTCGGATGCGAACCCGACAAGGGATGTTGCGGAGGAGTTGCCGCAAGGCGGCACGGCCGCTTTTATTCCACCCGCTTCGGTGTCCGGCCCCACCCCAAGTCGCGCGGCGCGGCGCGGGGACCCCGGCCGAAGCTCACGGATGGTGGCCGCGCTTTACTAGCCCGAGTTCGTCACACAACAGCGCTTCTGCGCTCTAGCGGCATGCGGCTTTTTCTGTTGAGAAAAGCCGCACTCTTCTCCGTGCCAGCGACTCGCCTGGTGACGAACTCGGGCGTCGCCAGCGGTGCGGGACCTAAACGGCAACCCCGAACATTTGCTTTCACTTTGGCCTGCGATTTCGAACTGGAAAGCAGTTCGACTCGGCTCTGGCGCGTCTGGTGCCAACCCGCGTAAGCCATCCCCTGGCGGGGGCGGGCTATAATGACCAGCACCGCAGTTCAGGAGCCCTCATGTCCGCAATGATCGAGGTGCAGTCGCTGAGCAAGCGTTTTGGCGCATTTACCGCCGTGGACAACATCTCCTTCAGTGTGCAGACCGGGGAGGTGTTTGCGTTTCTGGGCCCCAACGGCGCTGGTAAGACCACCACCATCAAGATGCTCACCACGTTGCTGCAGCCCAGCGGCGGCACTATCCTTTTGGACGGCCTCGATCCGCAGCGGCGGCAGCGCGAGGCGCGCCAGCGCTTCGGTATCGTCTTCCAGGACCCCAGCCTCGAGTCGGAACTCACGGCGGCGGAAAACATGGAACTGCATGGCGTGCTTTACCACATGCCACGTAAACTGCGCCTGGAGCGCACCGAACGGCTGCTTCGCATGTTCGAGCTGTGGGAACGGCGGAAGGAACCGGTGAAGCGCTTTTCCGGCGGCATGAAACGCCGGCTGGAAATCGCGCGAGGCCTGCTCCACACGCCCCGCATTCTGTTTTTGGACGAGCCCACGCTGGGGCTTGATCCGCAAAGCCGCAACCAGCTCTGGACACATGTCAAAGCGCTCAACCAGGAAGAGCATGTGACCGTGTTCCTCACCACGCACTATATGGAGGAGGCCGAGCGCGTGGCCGAGCGCATTGCGGTCATTGATCACGGCAAAATCGTGGCACTCGGGTCGCCACAAGAACTCAAACAGAACACCGGTACCGGCAGCCTGGAACAGGCCTTTCTGGCGCTGACCGGCACCACGATTCGCGACGAGAGCGCGGGCGCCGCCGACCAGCTGCGGCAGTTCGCACGCATGTGGCGCCGGTAAGCTCAGGCGCGGTTAAACCGCAACGGGAGGAACTCCATGGGAGCGATCTATATTCTCTGGCTGCGTGAAGTGAAGCGCTACCTGCGCTCCAGAGCCCAGGTCGTTGCGTCCCTGGGCCAGCCGCTCATGTACCTGGTTGCGCTGGGCTTCGGCCTGGGGCCCGTCTTCCGCGCCTCGGGAAACGGCAGCTACCTGCAGTTTGTGGCCCCTGGGGTGGTCGGCATGGCGGTGCTGTTTACATCGATGTTCGCCGGCATTGGGCTACTCTGGGACCGCCAGTTCGGCTTTCTGAAGGAGACCCTGGTGGCGCCCGTGCCACGCATCAGCATCGTGCTTGGCAAAACGCTGGGAGGAATCACGGTCGCCCTCATCCAGGGCGTACTGGTCATCGTGATCAGCCTGATTGCGGGGTTCCGTCCCGCCAGTTGGCTGGCGCTGCTCAACGGCTTTGTCTTTATGCTGCTCATCGCCTTGGTCTTTGGCGGCCTCGGAACGGCCATCGGATCGCGCTTGCAGGACATGCAGGGCTTCCAGTTGGTGATGAATTTCCTGGTAATGCCCATCTTCTTCCTTTCCGGAGCCCTATTCCCGCTGGATCACCTGCCCAAGGCACTGGCTGCGGTGACGGATTTGGATCCGCTCTCCTACGGCATCGACGGGTTACGGGGAGCGCTGATCGGGCGGGCGCATTACGGCTTCCGTATCGACCTGTGGGTTCTCTGTCTGGTAGCCGTGGCGCTACTCTCGCTGGGAAGCTATTTGTTCTCGAAAATTGAAATCTAGGCGGAAACGTCGACGCCGGCGGTCATCAGAGGCGGAAGTACGGGTTGGAAACGGCGCGGAGAAGATTCGTCAGCGTTGGTGCCGCAGAAGGGACTCGAACCCCCACTCCCTTGCGAGAACATGGACCTGAACCATGCGCGTCTGCCAATTCCGCCACTGCGGCAGCACCAATACAAACGATTGCGGCAGCCCTCAGCAATTCAGCGGCTGCCGCAAATAGAGTTTCTCAAAGGATGGTGCGGGTGTCAAATGCGCGGCGCGAATCACCGCGCGGGGGCGTCTCGTTCAAACGCGCCAACTCCCGATCATGAAGCGCCGGATGAGTTCGATGTCGCCCTCGCGCGCATCGTCAAAGTGCAGAGCCACCTGATCGTTGCCCTGCTGACGGACCACATGGGCGGGCAAATGGATCGGTTCGAGATTCCCCGGCAGGTTGAGCTCCAGATGCAAGCGCTGCCCAAGTTCCAAACGGCGAATCGTCTGCACCAGAATGCCCGTCTCCGCCAGATTCACGCTGATCAGCCGTAGCTTCTCTCCATCCGTGGATTCGCCGTGCACAATACTGCGGAACGGAACGCGCAGGTAGCGGACCTTCTCACGCTGCATGGTTCCCTGAATGACCTGCACCAGATTCTGCAGTCTCTCCTCGACAATGGGCTTGGCCAAAAAGAAATTGGCGCCGGCGCGCAGTCCTTCTCGCATGAGCTCGGAATGGTGCAGCGCCGTGGTAAGCACCAGCGGGATACGGCGGTTCAAATCCGATTCGCGGGCGCGGCGAACAAACTCCAGTCCGTTCATCGAGGGCATATTGAAATCCACAAAGGCGCCATCAAAACAATGCCCCTTGAGCCGCTCCAGGCCTTCCTGCGGTGACCTGCATTCGGTCACCTGCGCGCCTTCAGCGCGCAACATCGTGCCGAGCATTTCCAGCACGGCAACTTCGTCATCAACTGCCAGTAGTCGAGGTTTCATCGCGGTTAGTGCGTGCAACCCGGTTCTACACCAGGCGCCACACCCCATTACAGGCATGTCGCGGGCCAAACCCGGGAACTGTGCTGGCGCGAGCAAAAAGGTGTGAATTTGCCTGCACTTGAGAGAGCCGCCACTGCAAACCGGACCCCAGGGTGACACTTTGCGTCACCGCCGGATGGTGGGTGACATCGTGTGGCACCGCGCGCGGGCGAAACGGTCTCGTTTCCGCTCCCCGGCGCACTTCAGAGTTGTTTCAGACGGCTATTCCATTGGGTAAATGCCCAACTCGCGCGCCGAGCCGATGTCCACCATCAACCGCTCATTCACGGGAGTCTTTTGCAGCCAATATCGGGCGCGCTCTTCGGCGCTGGCCAGGGTTCCCTCTGGAAGCACGGTCAGATCCACGTAGCGAATCTCATTGGAGTTCTCCCCCAGGCGTACCCCGGTGAAGGCGTGTCCCGGGACGATCATGATTACCGGATCGATGCCCAGGTTCTCCATGGCCGAGGCAAACGCAACGGAAACATCGATGCAGTTGGCCGAATATTCGGTGAGGGTCTCCCGCGGCAGGCGGATGCGTTCCGCATCACCGGCGAAATTCCCAAACGTAAACATGCTGTTGACGTAGCTCAAGCCGGAGTGGCGCATCGCTTCGAAAACGGCGCGCACTTCGCTTTCCACCTCGCGAGCCTGCACGCGCGGGTTGACATTCTCCTCGTAGCCCGGAAGACGGCCGTTACGGATATAGCGCCGCGCGGAGGCGATCAGGTTCAGTACGCTCGGGTCGTGGGGAGTGACCCAACGGGCCACGAATTGAGCGTTGGCGAACCGTTTGCCCCAGTAGAGATCGGAGGCGCCATGAAGATAAACGTTGCGGGTGTCGTGGAATCCAACCACGTCGTCAGGACTGTGAACCAGCACGGATAAGATAGCCTGCCGTAATTCCTGATTCTGAAATGCGCGCGGCAGCAACTGGGGGCTGAGCGAGACGCGATAGCTCTGCCCTGCGTTGATGACCACCGTCCGCTGGTCGACGTTGCTCCAACCGGGGATGGAAGCGGTAATGATCTCCACCGCTGGCGAGGAGGCATTGTTGGTGATTGTGAGAACGGCTAGCGGCCAGTAGTCGGCATGCCCCTCACTGACCAGCGCGGGAAAGACCTCGCCCTGCCCGGGCAGTTGCAATTGATAGTGCAACAGAAGAGGGGATACCGGCGGCATAGGGGAGGCCGCGATGACCGGAAGTGAAGAGGGAAACAACTCCATGTTGCGGACGTACACGGAGGCGCCCAGAACCAGCACCAATGACAAGAACAGGCTGGCAAGGCTGCAGGCCGCCAACAGGCGGCTATAGCGATCCTGGCGAGGGTTGAAACGGGGAACGAAAGCCATGTTGCGAGAGAAGCAAGCGCGGCATTAACTGGGCAGCGCTTTGCCTCAGCAATTGGGACCATACGGCGGCTGGTTTGGCCTCGGGTCAGCCGCTGATCGGCTCTGAAGCAAACAGCAAACGAGCCTGGAACTCGTGCCCAGCACTCTGGCCCAGCACTCTACAGCGAACGCGAGCGGCCGGTGTGGCGGCGAGCGGCTGTGGAGGTAGCCTGCGAGCGGCAACTGTTGCGCGCGGCGCGCCAATCCCGCGCCTCTTCGTGGCGACGCCAGTTGCGGGCCATCCGCTGCTGCCGCGCGCTCATTGCGGCGGGAAGCAAAGGGGACGCTTCCGGGTCCACGGCGGCATGAGCCTTCGCCCCTGGATGGGCGCTGGCAGTGGAGGTATGCGGCTGCTGGGCAAACAGAACAACCCCGGAGAACGAAAACGCGCAGGCCAAAACTGTACTCATGAGGGACCGCATAATACTCCTCCACGCTGCGGCGGCTGCCTTGCCGTTCTCCTAGCAGGTCCACCCATTCCCGCCACACCGCGTACTGGGGGAGGCCTCACCTGCTGCAGATGTGGTCTCTATCACCCTGTATCATTGGATGAGCCTGGACCAGGAAGTGGTACTAGAAACGAGAAAAAAAGTCCCGCCCCAGCAAGGGCTTAGCCAACCCCAGCTCGCCGGCGCTCTTGGGCCCGCATGAACAACTTTGATGTGATGATTCTCGGTGGCGGCGCCGCGGGCCTGATGTGCGCCTTGCAAGCCGGGCAGCGTGGACGCCGTGTCCTTCTGCTGGAGAAGGCTGACCGGCTTGGGAAGAAAATCCTGATCTCCGGCGGCGGTCGCTGCAACTTCACCAACTTGCATTGCCAGCCCGCCAACTACCTTTCGGGTAATCCCCATTTCTGCAAATCGGCGCTGGCACGCTATACCCCGGCCGACTTTATCGCCCTAGTGGAAGCGCATCGCATCCGCTACCACGAAAAAACGCTGGGCCAACTGTTTTGTGACGAGAGCGCTGCCCAGATTGTAGAAATGCTGCGCCAGGAGTGCCTGCGTGGAAAGGTGGATATACGCCTTGGCGAGCCGATTCGCAGCGTAGCTCACAACGACGGATTCCAAGTGGAAGGACGTGAGACCTACCGCGCGCCGGTGCTGGTGGTCGCCACTGGGGGACTCTCCATCCCAAGGATGGGGGCCTCCGGCCTTGGCTATGAGATTGCCCGCCAATTCGGAGTCAGGGTTCAGCCCACCCGCCCAGCGCTGGTTCCGCTCACTCTTCGCGAAGAGGATCGCAGCCGCTGGTGCACACTGGCGGGGATCTCCGCGGAGGTTGTCGCGCAATGCGGAAGCACTCGTTTCCGCGAAAAGCTGCTGATCACCCATCGTGGACTGAGCGGGCCCTCAATTCTCCAGGTCTCTTCGTTCTGGTCGAGGGGTGAAGCCATTCAAATCGATTTAGCTCCCGGCCGGGAAATCACCACTCCCCTGCTGCAAAACGCGGGGGGACGTGATCTCCAGCTCCTGCGAGCGCTCCTGCGTCAGAGCTTGTCGCATCGTCTTGCGGACCGATGGGTCAAGCATTTCCCTCCCTCCGGGTGGAGCAATCACGACTTGAAGGAGTGGGAGCAGCAAGTGCACCGATGGGAGCTGTTTCCCGAGGACACGGAAGGTTACGACAAGGCGGAAGTCACGGCAGGCGGCGTCGACACCAACGAGCTCAACGCCAAGACCATGGAAGCGCGCAAGGTGCCCGGCCTGTTTTTCGTGGGCGAGGTGGTAGACGTCACAGGGCACTTGGGCGGCTTCAATTTCCAGTGGGCGTGGGCGTCGGGATTTGCCGCCGGGCAGGCCGTGTAGCCGCTGGGGTGAGAGGATTATTTCAGGGGGAGACTCCGCCGCAAGCTGGAATCTCTCTCCTTTTGGTAAGCTGAACTTTGCCCTTCCGCGTACCCCAATTCACGTTTCTGCGACGCTCGACCCTTTGGTTGGGCGCGCTCTCTGGCCTGCTGCAGGTCACGTTGTTCCCAAAGCTTTCCTGGAGCTGGCTGTGCTGGATTGCGCTCATTCCCCTGCTCTATGCCATGGCGCGCTCTCGCCGGGCAAGCGAGGCGTTCTGGGCGGGGCAATTGGCCGGCATGGCGTTTTTCGCAGGGAGCTGTCCCTGGATCTACAGCACCATACAGCGTTATGGCGGGCTCAGCCCCGCGCTGGCCGGCTTTGTGCTCTTCCTGTTTGCTATGCTGATGGGCCTTTCGCAGGGCGTTTTTGCCTGGCTGGGCTATTGGCTGCAGCGGCGAGGTCCGGCGCCCTGGTTGACACTGGCGGCCTGGTGGACGGCAGTTGAGCTGTTGCGCACGTACCTTCCCATGGGGGGCTTTCCCTGGAACCTTTTGGGCTACGCCGAGGTGAACCATGCCGGCTTCATGCTCCTGGCCCCCATCGGCGGTGTCTACCTGCTGAGCTTTGTGATCGCGCTGGTCAACAGCATCCTTGCCGATCTGCTGCTTCAGGCTCTTGATCTGGTGCCGCGCATCCGGCCGCGGCGGACGCTGATAACGCAAGGAGTCTTGCTGTTCACCATTCTTGGCTTCGCCACCTTCCCCTATCATCCACCGTCGGCAAGCGTTCGGCCTTATGAGGCTGTCCTGGTGCAGCCCAACGTCAAGCTCAACGAGCACTGGACCGCGGGTCATTTCCAGGCTCTGCTGGATAACCTCCGCGCCCTGTCGTCCGTATCCGGCAATAACAGCCAAGGTCAAACTAGCCAGGGGGGGCATGCTCTGGTTATCTGGCCGGAGGCCCCCGCGCCTCTGGAATTCGACCAGCAGCCGCAGCTCGCGCTGGAAACGGAAGAGATCGCCGGCAACGAGCATGTTGGCCTCTTGTTTGGCGAGACCAGCTTTGGGCCACCGGAAACCAATGGAGAGTTGGCGGCACGCAACTCCGCCATGTACATCCGTCCCTCGGGCATGATCGGCGGCCGCTACGACAAGCAGCACCTGGTGCCCTTCGGCGAGTATGTTCCACTGCCGCTCTGGCTGCAGCAACTGGCGGACATTGGCAAGCTGGTGCAAGGGGTGGGCGCGTTTTATCCGGGCAGTGGAAGCGGTGTGTTTCCGTTGAACGGCCATTCCTTCGGAGTGCTGATCTGTTACGAGTCGGTGTTCCCTTCCCTGGCGCGTTCGGCGGTTATGGATGGATCCAACTTTCTGGTCAACATCTCCGATGATGGCTGGTACGGCAACTCCTCGGCGCGCTGGCAAAGCCTGGCTATGACCCGTGTCCGCGCGATGGAGAACCGCCGCTGGATTTTGCGCGACACCAATGACGGCGTCACCGCGGTCATTGATCCCTACGGGCGGGTGCGGCAACAGTTGCCGGTGGGTGTTAACGGAGTGCTGCACGCCCGCTTCAATATGAACGGAACGCGTACGCTCTACACCCTGCTGGGGGATTGGCCGGCTTACCTGTGTGCCATAATGAGTGTCTTCGCGCTGCTCTCCTGCTACTTCAAGAGCCAGGCGAGGGCCGCGCGCCAGGAGAACACACAACCTGAAGCGCTGGCCTGAAGCGCACGCCGGCAGAACCATCCGCCGCTGCCCTGCGCGTCCGCGACCCGCGAGTATTTCCCATGAGTGTTGAACGTCCCGCAAAGGTTTTTCTCGAAGAGCTGGAACGCGAGTTCCAGGGTTTGAAGGCGAAGGTGCACGACGTGCGGGTGTATCTTTGACGTCTCCCACCTGCGCGAGCAGCTCACGGAGCTGGACCGCCGCATCTCCGAACCTAATTTCTGGAACGATCCCCAGCAATCGCTGACCGTCAGCCGGGAGCGCCGGCGAGTGGAGCGCGCGCTCGAAGATGACCAACGCCTCAGCCGCCGCCTGGAGGACCTGGAGACGTTTTTCGAGCTGGCGCGGGAGGGAGAAGATGTCATTGAGGACCTGCGCCGCGGACTCGATGAACTGAGTAACGACGTCAACGACATTGAAACCCGCACGCTGCTGAACGGCGAAAACGACGCCCTCAACGCCATCGTCACTATTCACCCCGGGGCCGGCGGCACCGAAAGCCAGGACTGGGCGGAAATGCTGATGCGTATGTACATACGCTGGGCCGAGCGCAAGGGCTTCAAGGTCGTGGTCAATGACCGCCAGGATGGTGAAGAGGCGGGAATCAAATCGGCCACGCTGACCATCGAGGGAGAAAGCGGCTACGGCCTGCTGCAATCGGAAACCGGCGTTCACCGCCTGGTGCGCATCTCGCCCTTTGATCAGGCCAAGCGCCGCCACACCTCATTCGCCAGCGTCTTTGTCAGCCCGGAAATCGACGATCGCATCGAGATCAACATCCGCGAAGACGACCTGCGCATCGACACCTTCCGCGCCGGTGGCAAGGGCGGACAGCACGTCAATATGACCGACTCGGCGGTCCGCATCGTGCACTTGCCGACCAACATCGTTGTGCAGTGCCAAAATGAACGCTCGCAGCACAAAAACCGCGACATGGCCATGAAGATTCTCCGCTCCCGCCTCTACGAGCACGAAATGGCGAAAAAGCGCGAGGAGACCCGCAAGATCGAAGAATCCAAGCTGGACATCGACTTCGGCAGCCAGATCCGCTCTTACGTGCTGCAGCCCTATCAAATGGTGAAAGACGTGCGCACCAAAACGGAAATCGGCGACGTCAATCGCGTTCTGGATGGTGACCTGGACGAGTTGATCCACGCCTTTCTGGTGTGGAAGAAGACGGGCTAAGAAGGCGCATCAGCGGACTTCAGCGCGGCAAAAAAACAATGCGGCTTTCCCACGGGGAAAGGCCGCATTCTTTTTGTCCGAGACTGGCGCCAGGGCGCTTCAGCCGCGCACGCGAATACTGTCGTAGGAGAGCAACACCTGCCCGGTAGTTGGGGTTCCCGACTGCATGGCCGGCTTGAAGACGCTAAATAGCAGCGCGTTGTTCAGCCGTGAAATCACGCGCGGGTCGTGGGAGCCCGAGAGAATGCGGTAGTCTTCCACGCGCCCACTCGGATCGACGGTGGCTTCCACGGTCACGGCGCCGCCGATGTTGGCTCCGTCCATGCGGAGCACCTCCGGAGGGGTGTTCACCGACAGCGGCACGTCGCCGCGAGTAAACAAGGTGTGATTGACGTCCACCGAGCCAAAGATCAGGCCAAACAGGCAGCAGGCGCCCATCATGCCGGCCACGGCAGGCACCGCCATGGCGCGAAACGCTTCCCGCAGCCGCATGCTCCAATAACCTGACGGGCGCATATCGGCGGCCGAGTGCGAGGCGGCAACCCGCAAACGCAAGGCGAGATTGACCGGCATGGGCGCTGCCGGCAACGCGCGCAGCCCCTCGCCCAGGCAACGGAGTTGCTCCAGATACCGGCGGCAATCGGCGCAGCTTTCCACGTGCCGCAAGACCTGGCAGCTCTCGTTGACCCCCAACTCCCCATCCAGATAAGGCGATAGCTGTGTGCGATCAAACCCGCAGCTCATAAGACCTCCGAAGCGCTCTGCCGTAAGCCGAGCTCGCGGCAAAGAGCGGCGTCGCATTCCAGCCGCTGGCGCAGCATTTCACGCCCCCGGATCAGACGCGACTTCACGGTGCCCACGCGCACCTGCATGATCTCGGCAATCTCCTCGTAGGAGAACCCCTCGACTTCCCGCAGCAACAACGCGCTGCGGAAGGGTTCGGAAACCGACTCCAAAGCCGCCGAAACACGCGACTGCGCCTGGTGGCGCATGGCCTGTTGCAGGGGCGATTCGCCCTGGTCCTCAAGCCGGTCGGCCAGACTGAAGCCGGCCTCGTCCTCCACGTCCAGCGAAGTCTCCTGAAACTTGTGCCGCTTCCACCAACGGCGGTGGTTGGAGGCTTCGTGCATGGCAATGCGGTACATCCAGGTCTTGAGGCTGCTCTTGCCGGCAAAGGAACCGGCGCCCCGATAGACCTTGAGAAAGACCTCCTGCAAGGTGTCGGAGGCATCCGCGGGATCGCCCAGCATGCGATAAATCAGGTTGTAAAGCGGCTGGTGGTAAAGCGTAATGAGGTAATTGAACGCCTCCACGGAACCCGCCTGCAACGCGGACACGAGTTCCCGTTCACCGCTGTGCTCCAGAGCAGCGGGAGTGGAATAGCCGGTGATGGCGTGACGATCTGCCATGGCTGTACTCTTAATGTACTCCATCGCACGCTCCTGAACCACACCTGCCAAAGCTCCACTGGCCGACTCGGGCGTTTTGCCCCCTACGACCCACAGGACCCACTCACAGGAATAGACACCGGGGACGGCGGGTTTGTTCCCGTGGGAGGCCAACTTGCGAAGCGACGGAACTCTCTGCGGCAGTAACACTCTCTCGAAATGCTATCCAGGGAAGTGCCACCTTACCGGATGTAGCGGGATAGGAACAAACGGTTGCTGATCCAATTGGGGCTCTTGCAGACGCTGTTCCGCCCGGCTGGTTGCGTTCTGCAACATTAGGTCGTGAGCCGACACGGCGATCTGCGGTACCAACGCGACGAGGTTCCAGGCACCCGGTATGGCGGCAGCCCCTACCGCTGCTACCCCGATATTGAGACCTTCCATTGTGGTGAGCTTTTCATCACCCAACTGAAAGCTCGATACCCCACAGTTGCGCACCAGCACCTCCACCAGCTGATTCAAGGAAGAGCGGAGCTGGGTGCTGGTGAGGATGGAACTGCGCTGCAGGTAGTCGGGCCAGAACGACCACTGCTCCTGTCTGGTGCGAATCCGGACAAGACCATGGCTGACGCGAGCGCTGAGAATAGGACCAATGTGAACGTCTGACACACTGGGTCGCACCGGCCCAACCATACCATCCAGATGATCGGAGCCCGGCGGGGCGGGCAATGCCTGGGGCACTCCTGAAGAACAGGAAGCAATCAGCGGCGTCAACACCACCTCGCCGGGTTCAATGGCCATTTTGTAGGGCTTTACTTGCTGGTGGCCGTACTGCCGCGCGAACCCGTAGAGGACGACCGGCAGATGGCGGGCGCGCACGACATTGGCATCGGCCAGTGTGCGACTGGAATCGCCAGTCTGGAAGTCGATCATGAGCATCAGTTGATTCAGCCGGCCGCCAAGAGGATCGATCTGGGCTGCGCGCCGCAGATGCGTGCGCGCCAACGCAAGCTGGTAATTGACGAAGGAGGCGGTGAGTTTTGTGATTTGATCGAACTTGAGACACTGCAAAGGAGGCAATTCGGGATGGTTCGCCACCGCCGGCGGAAGCACTCCCGGCACCTCCAGTGACAGCGCGAAAAGAGGCAGCAGGTTCGCACGGGCGGCATTCACTTCCTTCTCGTAGGCAACCTGCAGCGCCGTGTCGCGCGGGGTGACTGCCAGATCAAGCCGCATTTGCCTGACCCTTTGCTGAAGCCAGTGCCGTAAAGGAGCTCCCGGCTGCGCTTCCGAAACCGCCGCACTCCATTGCCGCAGCGCCGCCTGAAAGCTTCCGAGGTCCTCATCCCGCTGAGCGGCGGTTACCGCGGTGGTCAAGGATGAATTTGCCGGCCCATTGGCCTGGGGCCTATTCCCGGAGGAGTGCTGGTTCACCAACCAGCGGAGATGCTGCAGACGGAGGGCAACAGGACTATTGGCGAGAAACAAGGGGGCGGCGCGTTTTTGGATGTCGGCTAGTATCGTTACGGCGCCAGTGACGTCGCCTTCGTCGCTTTGGCAACGCGCCAGATTCAGCTCCAACGGCAGCACCGTGGAGGAATGCGGGGCTGACGCCAACAGAGCCGTTCGAAAACGGCGCAGACGCCGGCAGTACCTGCGCAACGCAGCCTCGCCCATGGCCAGAGGGGTGGCAGGCAACTGAGCTTTACCGCCGCCGTTGCGCAGTTTGACTTGGTGGCCAAAACGGGGGTTCGTCTTGTCCGGCCCGGCGCACTGCAACTGGGGCTGCTCGTTGGCGTACGGATCATCTTCGTTGAAGGCGTCGACCCCGCCGCTGACCTTCTTCTTAGGCGCTGCCTCCGGCTCGGGAATGGCGGCGGCCAAGCGCGGAGCCTGCCGGTTCAGGCTGGCGGCACAATAGGCAAGCTCTCCATGGAGATGGGTCCTGGTTGCGCTTAGGAATGCCTCGCGTCGCTCCGCCACCACTTGTTGCGCCGGACCGCTGAGCAGGTTCTGCTCCAGCCGTAATTCCGCAGCCGCCTGATTCACATGACCCATCTGATCCAAAGCGGCCGCCAGATCGCGGCGCCAAATGGGGTTGCCGGGCTGTTCGTTTACGGCGGTCTGCAGCAACCCCAGCGCCCTCTTCCAGTGCCCGTGTTGAGCCGCCGTTCGCGCCCGCGCCACTGCTGATGCTGCCTGCTTGTGCCATTGCTTTTCCAAACGCGTGGTGGCCCGCTCCGCAATGGGAAGGTCGGCAAACTCCTGAGCCTGCACGTAAAGCACGTAAGCCTGCTGCAGATGCCCCTGCTGCTCTTGCGCTACCCCCTGCTGGTAGATCTTTTTGCAGTACGCGATCAGCGGGGTTTCGTCTACTTTGGTTTGTGCTGAGGCAGGATAAATCACGCTAATGCACAAAAAACCACAACCGATCATCGCTGGCAGGGCCGAAACCCTGGCCCGCCATTTCACCAGAAGGCCGATTAGTGACATACGCGTGGATTTTGGACCAACTGAAGTGGGCTTGGCAAATTGAATACACAGCAACGAAAACGGTGAACCCTGCACCTGAAATATCCATCCGCTGCTGCCGATATCATTACCTATGCGCCACTTCCGCTTGCCTGCCCTGTTTTGCCTGTTTGCGCTTCCTATCTTCGCCTCGGCTGCCACCGTCACGGCCCGCCCTCATGCCGCCTCGGCCCGCAGCGTTTCCCAACAGGCGCTGCTCATCAGCGATCTCCACCTGAACCCCTTTGCTGTACCCGGGCTGGTGCCCCGTCTGCAGAAGGCTCCGGTGGGGCGATGGGACGCCATCCTGCGCGCCGCGCAACTAAAGACCGCGCGGCAGAACCCGGCACACTTCTACGGACGCTATGGCAAAGACAGCAATATCCTGCTGCTGGATTCGGCCTTCGCGGCCATGCGCCACACCGTTCCCCACCCCGCCTTCATCCTGCTCGGCGGGGACCTGCTGGCCCACCATTATCATCGCCAGTTCCTGCTCGCCACCCGGGAACGGTCACAAGCGGACTACTCCGCATTCGTTCACAAAACCTTTGCCTTCATTGCGCTGCGCTTGAGGCAGAGTTTTCCGGGAGTGCTGATTGCTCCGGTGATTGGCAACAACGACTCCGACTGCGGCGACTATGAGTCACGCCCGGGACAGCCGTTCATGAGTATCACCGCGAGCGCATGGCGGGAAAGCTTTCTGCCGCTCACGAAAATGCGGCATGCCGCCGCGCAGTTCGCCGCTGGAGGCTTTTACAGCCTTCGCCTGCCCGTAAGCGGGGCCCCGCTACGGCTGATTGCGCTCAATGACGTTTTCTGGTCACCCAATTACGCCAACCGCTGTGGCCGGCAGGAAGGCGCGCGCGCACCCCAGGCGGAAATGGATTGGCTGCGGGCGACGTTGTTCCAGGCGGCGGAGCGCGGGGAGCGGGTTTGGATTCTCGCCCACATCCCGCCAGGCGCCGACGTTTTCTCCAGCCTGCACCGCGGAGCGAAGTTGTGCGGCGCCCCTCCGGTCACATTCCTCGCGCCCGCCTTCAATCGCCAGTTCATCACGCTCTTGCGGCAGTACAGCAACACCGTGCAATTGGCCGTCTTCGGACACACCCATCAGGATGAGTTCCGGCTGGTCACCGCCGGCCCGCCGACCAATGGGCTGGAGGCAACTGCGAGCTCGGAACAGGCCGTACCGCTCAAAATCGTCCCGTCCATCACCCCGATTTTTGGCAACAACCCGGCTTTCACCGTGATTCGGCTGAGCCAGGGAGCGGTGAACGAGGCCCGCGTCTACTCCCTTCCCGGTCTTGCAAAAGGCGCGCGCTGGAGTATGGAATACGATTTCGACAACGCCTACGGTCTGCGCGGGCTCACTGCGGCGGACTTCGTGCGGTTGAACGCAGAACTGCGGCAGCCCGGCGCGGCGCGCGCGCGCTACCAGACGGATTACACCGTTAGCAGCGGAAACTCCAACCTGACGCGCAAAGCCTGGGCGCCTTACGCCTGCGGCATTACCGCATTAAGCGGCAAAGCGTTTACCAGGTGCGCCTGCAAGTAGCCGGTTCGGCGCTTTCACCAGGCGCTGACTGGGCCGCTTGCGGAGAATGCAGAACCGATGCCGCAACTGGCCAGTGGAAGGTGCGGGAGGGCCCAGAATATGGTTGCCGCGGAGTCGGCGCGGATAGCCGCGCCCGGCGGTCTGCGATGGTTGCGGCGGGTGGACGCGGCAGATCGTCGTAGCGGTTCGTTGCAGCAGACGGTTTTGCAGATCGTTGCGGCAGACGTTTGGGTCGCGTTCTGTTGGTGGGGCCAGCAGGACTTGAACCTGCAACCAACGGATTATGAGTCCGCTGCTCTAACCATTGAGCTATGGCCCCGCATCTCCATATCATACAGATTTTAAAGGACCTATTACTACTTTTGATGTTTTGGCGAAACGGTCAAAAATGCCGGTGCCGGTTATGCTGCCGGTGGAAACTGATTCCAGCTTCTCCACCGCCGCCAGCGTGTGCGCCGGCGCCAAGTGCGCGTACCGTGTCGTCATCTGGATCGTCTTGTGTCCCATCAGCTCCTGCACAGTGCGGAGATCAACGCCCGCCATCACCAGCCGCGAGGCGAAAGTGTGCCGCAGGCAATGCCAAGTAAAATCCTTCAACCCGGCCTTCTTCACCGCCGGCTCAAACCAGTTCCGCGGCGAAACCCGCGGCGCGCCACGTTCGTTGAGAATCACTCTTCCCGAACCCGAACCTTGCTCTCGGAGCGCCACCAGCGCCTGGATAGCCGGCCGGTTCAGGCTGATGTGACGCGTTTCGCCGTGCTTGCTACGCGGAATTGTCAAAATCCGCACTTTCATGTTTACACAATCCCAGGTCAAATTGTATTGCTCGCTTAGCCGCATCCCAGTGTGCAGCGCCAGATCGAGCTCCGGGATATTGGCCGGGAAGTCGGCGGCCAGCACCTTGCGGAGCGCCGCCTCCTCTTCCGGCAGGAGGTAGCGAATGCGGGCGTTATTTTCTTGTCTGTGCCGTACAATCCGCGCCGGGTTCGATGGGACATGGCCGCCTTCAACGCCCAACCGGTATACCAATGAGATCAGGGCTTTGTACCGGTTCGTGGTCGCAGGTTTCC
Source organism: Acidobacteriota bacterium (assembly GCA_027459505.1). GTDB lineage: Bacteria > Acidobacteriota > Terriglobia > Terriglobales > SCQP01 > DAIDIE01. Next base: position 50,628 of record DAIDIE010000020.1, on the reverse strand, counting down.
AGCGGTGGGCCTCGGAGGCTTCCGTCAATCGGCGCTCGATCTCCTGCGGGGTAATCTCCGCCGCTGGCCGCGATCCAAACCACTGGCGGAGCTTCGCCATGCGGATTACGTCATCGCCGTAGGAGCGCTTGCGCGCGCGCGAATACGCCAACGCCGCGTCCGCCAACCGATCAAAGGTTACTGACCGCGACCGGATCGACTCCGGCAGTTTACGTCCCTGCAGCGCTTCCGTTTTCCGTTTCCGGTAGAGCGCCAGTGCGGCGCTCTTGGTGCCGGCTTTTTCGCGCCGTTCCGCCCCGGCGGAGTCCGCATAGCGAATCCACCACATGCCCGACCCCTTGGGCCGCTCGAAGATGCCTCGCGGATGGTTTGCCATTCTGATTCAAGCCTAAACCAAGATGTGAAGGGCGGAGCACGTGGCGCTGTTTGGCCAAGGGCGCGCCCCCTTGGCGCGCGTCAGATGATTCATCTCACCGTGAACATCGTCCGGACGCTCACACGGAGAAGCTTTGCCGCTTCTGGCTTGGTGACAAATACTGGTTGGATTACGCGGATGACGGGTTCATCGTTCAGCGTATCAGGCATTGACATGATGGCCTCCAGTGCGGCACCGTGCGTAAGCACACGCACATCCGCGCATTGATCCTTTCAGAATTTCGAGTAGCTCTCCGGCCTTGCCTGCTCTTCCATGGCGTCAGCACCTCCGCGGCGCCTGCTGCCGCGCCAGGACGCGCCTTGGATTCCCTGGTTGCGTGTTTGTGCGGGCCGGTGCGGAATGCCGCAAACGTCGGTAGCGACGCCTTAATTTTCAAGCATGTGGATCAAGCATCCTGATTAAACTGTGCAAACCTTTGCAATTGCCCGCCTTGTAGAAAACACAGCCCGAAGAGTAACGCAGGCTCTCCCCAGTCTCCATCGTGCTCTCGCGGAGTGCCGTTCAACTGCCGCCGCCTCCCGAGCGGCTTGACGAAACATTCCTTGCAGGTTATAGTCCTGGTATGGAATGGGAGGTTGAGTTCACCGACGATTTTGAGAGATGGTGGACCGGCCTTTCAGAAGCAGAGCAGGAGGATGTCGATGCAAAAGTTCGACTGCTCCAGCGGCACGGACCAGCTCTGCGACGGCCGCACTCGGGCAGTATCCACTTCTCGCGCCATCCCAATATGAAGGAATTGGTCATTCAGCACGCCGGGCGGCCCTACCGCGTCTTGTATGCCTTCGACCCTCGGCGTGCCGCCATTTTGTTAATCGGCGGCGACAAGACAGGAGACGGCCGCTGGTACGAGAAGTTCGTCCCGGTTGCGGATCGGCTCTTTGCCGAGCATCTGGCCGCGCTCCCAAAGGAGGAGAAACCCAATGGCTAGAGACTACAGAGAACTTCAGGCGCGCATGTCGCCCCAGACCCGAGCCCGCTCCCAAGCCAAGGCCGAACAGATGGAACGCGACCTGGCGCTCGACGAGCTGCGCGAAGCGATGCGGCTTACCCAGGAAGCGCTCGCCGAACGGCTACACGTCAATCAGGCGGCCATCTCCAAGGTCGAGCACCGGACCGACATGATGATCAGCACACTCCGCAAGTTCATCGAGGCGATGGGCGGTGAATTGGAGATTCGAGCAATCATGCCGGATGGCGCCGTGCGCATCACTCAATTCAGTGAAGTCAGCGGCTCTCCTCGCGCAGCCAGCTAGAATTGGCGGGTCAAACGCGTAGGCTCCAGCGCCGCGAGCCTCAATCGCCGTCTCCGGCTCAGCCGGCGGCGCCAATGATCTGCCGTTGGCCGGGGAGGCGGCTTGCATCTGCGAGGTAAGCTGCTGCAGCCGGGCGTAGTCCGAGCCCGGGGTTGGGGCACGCGCCGCCGCGCACCCGGTGGCGGCACTCACTGCCAGGCACGCGAGCAGCAAAAGGCAAAGCGAGTTTACGCCGGGCTTTCGCGAACGTCTGATTTGGCATGCAGGTGTCCCCGTCGGGAACGGTTTGCTCTAGCAATCAACGTGCATACTGTAGGCGCATCATGGCGCCGTAAACTCCGGGCGGCGGCCCATGTAGGCATTCCATGCCGTTGGCTTCCGTCCTGGAGCACGTCCAACTACTGTCAATCATGTGGAACTTCACGTGACTCACATCGGATTCGTCAGTGATAGTGGGAATGCACCCACCGGTTAAATCGAGGCATACCCTCCAGCCGTCGCGCGTTCCGGTTATGGAGAGACCTTTAAATGTGGCCGATCCAGTGCCAAATGCAGTAAACCTTTGTCCTACAAAAGGCCCATCGACCCACTTCCCCGAAATGAAGTGCCAATATCCCTTCAAGCCAACCCGGCTCCGGACAGGCGGCGCCGGTGGTGGGACATTCGAAGCGGACTGAGGATGCGGTGGATGACTCCGAACGTATTCCAGGGCGCCGACGCGTTTCAGGACGGCGTCCCTGTCGTTGGCATTGGGAGCAGCCGTCAGATACCAATTCAAGGCCGCGATCGCGCGGTTAAATCGACCTGCCTTGGCGTAGGCTTGACCCGCGTTGTAGTAATTGGCCGCCACCCAGGGCTCGATGAGCGCCGCCTGCTCGAACGCCTCTGCCGCGCTGGAGAAATCCGCAGGCGTCTGCGCATGTTTGAACGCATATTCGCCGGCGCCCTCGGCCTTCAACGCATCGCCGGTCTCGGCCGGCGGCGCCGGCAGGGTCAGCGCCAGGGCGATGATCTGCTGGCGCAGGGCAACGTTGGCCGGGGAGGCTTGTAGTTGGGAGGTAAGCTGCTGTAGCCGGGCATAATCCGAACCCGGCGTGGGCGCTTGCGCCCCCGCGCGCCATACCACTCCGATTAGAATAATGCCGACTGCCACTGCCAGCCCGCAAGGTTGAACTGCTCTCCGTTGTGACACCGTTTTTCCTCCTGCCCCGGCACCCCGCTTATGGACGCAGCGACGAATTCAACGCCTGCAGTTGCGCAGCGATTCGCTGAATCTGTTCCCGGCTTTGTTCCTTTTCGGCCCGAATGGAATTGAGCTCGCGCTGCGTTGCTAGCAGCAAAGCCAGCGCGGCATCTTGCTGGTTTGCGTTATTCCTTTGAACTGAGTAGGCCTTGAGCGCCAGCGCCCGATGCTGCTGAACAATATTTGAGGCGGCTGGGGCCTGAGCTGCTGAGAGGGCAGCGGCGGCGCGCGGCGTGGCGGACTTTCTGGCTGCAACCGGTGAGGTTGAGGTTTGCAGGATTTTCCGTTCACGGCCATCGAGCCGCTGTACGCGGGCCAAATTGTCGAGCAAGTGCGCGGATAGTGAGCGCACCTTTTCCGCTGCCTGCGCAGGATCGTCGATGGCGGGCATGGAGCCGCCGGAGTCGCAGGCCACCCCAACTTGACGCCCGTCGAGCGCGGCTGCGGCCTGCTGGGCGAGGTAGCGAACATTATCAGCCATCCGGTCGAGTGCGGGCCCGGTGAGTTCGCCGGACGCGGCGCGCGCGGCATCGCCGAGAATGCCGGCCGCGCAATGCAGTTGCTGCCATGCGGTCGCCGCCTGCCGGGCCTGGCGGTCCGGCGGTGAGGTGGCAATCAGGGTCGATGCCTGCGCGGAAGAGATCCCTTTTAAGCCGAAGGTGGCCGTATTGCCGTGTTCGCCTTTCAGACCAGTCGGCTGCAAGCCCACTCGCTTCAGGCGGCGGTAAGCTTCATCTCTGGATCGCAGAAATTGGGCGTGCTTCTCCGCCTTGCGGCGCTGCTCGTCTGCCCGCGCCTGCGCTTCCGCCCGCACCCGCTCCTGCGCATCTGCTTGCCGCCGCTGCTCCTGCTGGCGCGCCCGTTCCTGATTTGCTTGATACGGGGCCCGCGGCGATTGTGGTGGTGGGGGTGCGGGAACTGAAGCGTAAACGCAGCGGTAGCCGCCATTTCCGGTTGGAACCCAACTTCCCCGGGAAGCAATGCAGCGCTGTCGCATCTGCCAGAACCAGCCCGCTGCCTGCGCGGTTGCGGGGCAGGCGGCGAGCAGGCCGATCGCGACGGTCCCCAACACGAACCTTGCGCTCTGCAAGTGTCTGGCCTTCATTGCTGCCACCAGACCTGAACGTGGCTTCCCGAAATCGCCGCGGGCAATGGAATCGTCCCATGCGCCGGAATCCGTAGCCGTTGCATACTTCGCAAGATAATGGCAGCCTTTCGGCCCTTGACGCGCAGCGCTATCTCTCCCGAAAGCACGGTGAAGGTGGAACGGCGGGAGTTCGTGTCAATAATGAACTCCGTGCCACGAACGGCAACAGCAACCTGCGGCGTGCGCACTCTGAATCGAGCGCCGAATTTCTTGTATATATAAGCCTTGGCGCGTTCGTTCAGGTGCAGTTCGCCTTGCAGAAGGTCGTAGACACTGCCGCTCTTCCCGGCCTCATACCTCAGGCGTGTATGCGGTCCAAGATCAATGCGGGCGCCTGAAGGCAACTGCAGGCGCATAGAGCTGTGGCGTCCAGGCAGGTCGATGCTCATGCCCGGCTGCAGCTTGAATCCTTGACTCTGCAAGGCGACCGCATGGCCTTGGGCATCGGTGATTTTTACCGTGCCGGTCATCCTCATGGGTATAGCCGCGGGATGAACAGCTACCAGGGCGGGAGGCCATTCCCTCGCCTGGTCCAGGGCCGAATTGACCTGCCGCAGGCTGGCCCGCTCTCGCGTCAGCTTTTGCTGCACTAGAATAATTCCCTGCTCGGCATTTTCCAGCGCCTGAGCGGCGGTCGCTGCCTCGGCGCCGTTGCCTGCCTGACGGGCCTGCACCGCCAAAAGCTTGGATTGTTCGGCTAATTGCAGCAGCGAGCGAAGATGCGCGTCATTGTCCTGAATCGCGCTCAGGATTTCTTCCCGTTGCACTAACAGGTTGTGGACCACCGGAGACTTCGGCCTCGGCGCCGAACCGTGACCGACGAACGCCACGTTTAACGACAGCGAAACAACAATGCCTGCCAGCAAGATCGAAGAGTTCCGCATGGCAAAAAACCCGAAGCGGCAAGGATGCGCCTTTAAACCGCCGCCGGCTCAGGCCCCAGCCCCCCAGCGAAGACAGCTCAGTATATCCGAAAAGCAGGGCAAAGGCAGATCCGCCCAGCCATACCTAATCGTGACATACCTAATCGTGACACCTTGCCAATGCACATTGCCTGGCGTAGACTCTGCTCGCGGTACTCACACTCTTTCATCGAGCGCGAACCGTATCGACAGGAGGCGACATCATGTACGCAAGCCCGGAAGCAATCGCGGTTCAACCCTGCGCTGTCTGCAAGCTCCAGGTTCCAACGGCGGTGCTGCGTTTCCGCCAGAACATTGGAATGGTCGTGATGCGAAAGACGGCTACCATGTCCGGTCACCTTTGCCGCCGCTGCAGCCGGGCATACTTCAGCAATTTCACACTGAGTACGTTGCTGCTGGGCTGGTGGGGCTATATTTCGTTATTCGTGACACCATTTGATGTGATTTCCAACGTCTGGCAGTTCATGAAGTCGCAAAAGCTGCCTGACCCGTCCGAGACGTCGGCTTACGCGATGCTTCCGCCCGACCACCGCGTCCCGATCATCGGGCCCAGCACCAAGTTCAAGCTGGTCTACGGCGTCGTTGTCTATGGCGCCATCTTCCTGTTTGTCTATACCACCCTCCATGGATCGTGAAACTTTCGGCTTCTGAAGCGAGGCGCTGGCGCTGCGGGCCGAACGACACCTTCGGCCTTCTCCACGGCTTAGCCGTGATTCTCGTCCACCCACGCTGACGCCCAAAACGGGCACGGCAGGCCAATTCCGTCGCGGTCGCCCGAAGTTGAACCGAAATAACGGAAGCACGCCTGACGGGCACTGGTGAAGGCCAATGGTGTCCTGTCGCACTCCCCAGCGCCGCAGTTGTTGCGCATCACGCCGATCCGCCTGCTTCCGGTCAGCTACTCCGGGCGGTGCTGATGGTTCATCAGGTCGATGGCGAGAGCGGAGTGGGCGACGGCGCCCCCAGCACGCATTTCCGCGGCCACCCAGATCGCTTCCATGATTTCTTTTTCAGTCGCGCCCTTGGCCAGCGCGCTCCTGGTATGCGCGTGGATGCAGTAGGGACACTGGGTCACGTGCGCCACGGCGACCGCGATCAGGTCCTTGGTCTTGGCCGGCAAAGCGCCGTCGCTAAACACCTGGCGGCTAAAGGCGCGCCACGCGTTGAGCGTCTCTGGGGTAAGCTGTTCGCGCTTCTTGGCAATTTCAGCGGTTGCAGCGGGATAAAGCGGATTGTCCATCTGGTTGTCTCCTTTTGCTTGAGATGCGCCGGGGCCGCGGCCTCGGCTGCCACGCCATTGCGACTACGCGGCGCCACCTGCGATGGTCACCGGATGCCCATGACCTTCAACAGTGCTGCGGGCTAGTGGCAGGCTACGGCCTTTCCATGCGAGCGAACCATGCCCAGCAAAGGCGCGCTCAGAACTCACCCAGATCATGAGAACCATCAGCAATGCCGGAATCATCAGTACTGAGCGGCGCAGCCAACCGGATTCTTCCGTGAACACTGTGGCTCCATAGCACAAATGCGCGCCAACGACGATGCTCAGGAATACTATTGCAATCCTGAATTCCCCAATGCCGAGTGCGACCGCCCCCGCGGCCAGCAGGCCGAGAGTGCCAATCAGCGTAGCGGCCAATACGGCGCCCATTGGACCTCGTACCGATCCGAACAACAGCAACGGCCGGATCGCGAACTCCCGCCTGCTGTAAAACCTCTGCGCGGCTGGCGCCCCCAGCGCCAAACTGAATGCCGACCTCCGGCTTGGCCTTCATTCCGGCCCGCTGCACGTGCTCAATCAGGCGCAGCCAATCATCGGGAGGCAGAGTAATAAAGCCGCAGGACACCTCGATAATGTCGAACCCCAGGTCGCGACATTCGGAAATATAGCGCTCGACCGCCGCGGCGCCCCGCGACAGCACGTACTCGACAAAACCTCCAGTCGACACAAGGACATGATGGGCGTGGCAGTTTTCAATAAGAGCGCTCAGCTCGCGCCGCGGCAACAGGGTGAACGAGCCGCCCGCAAACTTGAAGGAATCGATCCAATCTCCCATCGTGTTCAGCACATCATCCAGATAGTTCTGACCTACAGGTGTGTAGTAAGGTCCCCGGATCTCGGTGATGCCGCGATCGCGCGGCTTACTGGAGCGTGCATTCATGGGCAAGAACCCGAACGCACGTTCCGCTTCCAAAACGCTTGGCTTATTCATTGGGCCCTCCGCATTTCCAAAACGGCGCCCTCGCCAACATGGCGGGGGTTGATGGCCGCCAGTTCATCCATGACTTCCGCGAGGCTATGCAGCTCCAACTCAGCGACAATCGCCGCAATACGGCCCCGCTGCATCACCGTGGTGTAAGGAGCGGCAAGTTGTTCGAATTTGTGCACCACGCCCGGCCAGTCCATGGGAGTCCCCACCCCACCGGGCCAGGTGTCGGCCTCTTCCTCCAGCACGCGCCCATTGCGCAGAATGACCGTGACACGCGCTGGCATCGAGGCTGGAAATCGCCGCGAATAGCCCTCATTGGCGGCAACCGAGACAGTGCGCATCAGTTGCTGCACGTCCCGGCGCAGAATGCGCTGGGGTGCGTACTGTTCCGGCGTTACCTGTCCGTCCAACAACGCGACCGCGACCAGATACGGGAGGCTGTGGTCCGCCTGCTCCTTGCTTTGCACGAAGTGCTTATTGCCTTCCTCGCCGCCGCCGATGATCCGGTAGCCCACATCGAAGATCTCCACCCGGATAGCCGCAATATCCTCGACCCGGAGTTGATGCCGGCTTCGCAGCCGCAGGACCGCCTCCAGGGTGCTCTGGGAATGAATCTCGGCATTGTGACACTTGATGACCGTCCGCGTAACCCGTTCGAAATCTACCTTTTCCCAGTCAATATTGAACGGGCCACTGACCACTTGCATGAAGCCTTTATTCCCTTCCATCGCCTCGATGGGGCCGGTAATCCCGTGGCGCGCCAGAAGCACGTTGCGCACGCAGTCGGCCGCCATATGGGGGTAGGCCAGCCCTTTCCAGTTGGAAAGGGTGCCCGTGCGGGTTACGCGCAATGCGTTCAATGCCGTCGCACTGATCGCAATGGCGTTGGCCAGCACGCTGTCATCCACATTCAAAGCCCGGCCGATCCCGGCGGTGGCCGCGTAAGCGCCTTGCACGGTGTGGTCAAAACCATGGTCGCGCACGGGCGCGACATCACTGCGCCGGCATTGCACCTGGTACGCGACGGCGAGCGCCGTCATCAGCGTGCGCCCGGAAATCCCCGCCAGCTCTCCCGCCGCCAACACCGCCCCCAGGTTGTCGCTGGGATGGCAGGTCTCCCCAGGAGCCAAATAGCTGTCATTGAAGTCCAGATAGCGAACCAGCGCCGCATTGTAGAATGCCGCCAAATCGCTGCGCAGCGACCCACCGCCAATCAGCCGGCTTTTGCCGGCGCCGCCGAGCTCGCTGCCGAACTTGCGCACCTGCGTGGCCAGATCCGAATCCAGCGCGCCAATGGCGCATCCAAGCGCGTCGAGAATGCGAATCTTGAGCTGGGTACGGACCTGCGGGCTCAAACTCTCAAATTGGGCATGCGTTGCAAAATGCGCGATCCGCTGGATTTGAGTTGCCATACGCGTTCACCTCGTACGGCTTTCAGTTTCTCCGCCTTGGATAGCGGCAAACAATAGCGCACGTGTACCGCGGTTGCCAACATCCGTAACGTGATCACGAGGGTAGCGGCTGCGCAAGCGACCAAAGCGGAACTGGTTGAACTGCTCTTGGGCGCCCACCTGGCTTGAAGTTTGTAGTTCCTTCTCTAGAAGTCCACGGACAGATGCCAGCTCACACCGTTTTGCTGGGCTGCGCGAAGTATGCGCTCAAGTTCCCGCAAGTCATCCGCGAGCCTGGAAGGCACTCCAGTACCCTCGCGAAGACATGCCTCAAGGAGAGCACGAACGGTTACAAGCCCGCACTCAGCGGAATGCCAGACCTCAGCAGGAACGGCTGCCGCTTCAACTTCAACGTCATGATCAGCGGCGAAGGCAATAAGTTCCTCGCGCGAGGCGCTAAAGAAGTCCATCAGCGGCGGAACTCCCGCCTGTTCGGCAAACGCATTTAGCCTCTCACTTTCACGTAAGAGTGTGGTTCCGTCCATATTCAGGTCCAAGCCTGAAATTTCGCAGTCGAGAACGATAAATAGAGCAGGCAAAGCGGTGCCTCAGGAGAACCAACTAATATATATACAGCCGCAGCTTGCGAATCGCGAATCTGCCGCCCGGCTCAGATAGCGGCCCTGGTTGTCGTCATCGCCATTCAAATTACGGCCCGCGACCCAGCGGCCATTGACAAAACGCCCTTCCCAAATGGAGGCGATACCCGCGTTTTTGCGCGCCTCGCCTTGCACGGAAAACGTGAGGATCGTTCCCGTGCCCGCTACCCAAAACTCGTTGGGAGCGCTCCGCACAATCACCGCCGCGTGTCCGCCGGCAATCTCCGGCGCCGGATGACCGGCGGACGGCGGTGGCCACGCTCTGGTGAAACTGGCGTGAAAGCCGTAGCCTTCCAGCGACTGCAGTCGAGGCGTGAGGTCGGGCTGGCCCTTGAAATCAACGGGCGCGGTGAACGCAATGATGCGTTTGGTTCCCTGGTTGGCGAGTAGCAGAGGCGTGAGCTGGTCAAGTACGGAATAGGCCTGCCCCAGCGCCTCACGTTGTTGTGAACTAAAGAATTCGGGCGCGTACACGGAAAATCCAATCGCATCGAGCTGTCCAAAGGCGTAGAAGGCGTCCGCCGCCAGGTGCGCCGCATCGGCCCGCCCCGACTCCGGTATGAACAGCGGATTGTCCTGACGGACATACTTCCGGGCCCAGCAGACGAAGTTCGGGAAATAAATATCCGGCGAGACCATGTCAATACGGGGCGCCGCAGCCCGCCAGATGTCATAGAGGTGCGGCAAAGGGCCGCCGCTGGGATATTGCCCGGGGCGCCGGCCAGGCGCGATCAGCGCCGCATTCACGTACATCGGCAGCGGGTAAACCGCTTTGCCGGCCGCCGCCACCTTGCCGGTGTAGCGCGCTTCGCTCCAGGCGTTGAAGAGTTCATCGGTGAGCATGCCGGGCCCAAATGTCTCGCTCCAACTGGCCCCGGTGCGGGCGCCATTGCGCTCCCATACCTCGCGCAAAGCGGGCGCCAACTGCCGGCGATGGGCGGTCAGGTAATCGGTCAAGACGCGGGGTACCCGCGCGGCAAAGGCGGCGTTCGCCGCTGGGCTGTGGTCACGCGCCTCGGGAATCATTCCCACCTCGTTTTCCACCTGCACCATCAGCACCGTCTGCCGCGCGCCATCAACGGCGCGCAGATGGCGCATCAGTGCGGCAAACGCGGCGGCATCGGCCCGCAAGTTGTTGGAACTGAGGGCGGAGAGGATCTCCTCGGGGCGCCCGTTGCTGTTTTCCACGCGCGGGAAGCGGCGGGAATTCTCCTTGATCCAGTCCGGTACGTAGCACGACATGCTGTTTTTCCAGCTCCCGAACCAGAGCAGGACCAGCTTGAGATGATGGGCGCGCGCGCCCGCAATCAATTCATCCACGGAACGGAAGTCAAACTGCCCTTCGCGCGGTTCAATAAGTTGCCAGTAAACCGGGCTCAGGACGGTATTGAAATGCATGGCGGCCAGCTTCGGCCACACCGTTTGCAGGAACGCAGAGCTGGAAGCCGAGGAGTTCTCCAGCTCTCCGCCAAGGATGAGAAACGGCCGGCCATGAACGATCAGTTGTACCGCACCGTGCCGCTGCTCCAAATGCGGCGGGCGCACCAGCACGGGTGCCGGCGCCGCGAACGAGGCGCCGGCCAGCAGCACAAATGCGAGGGCAAATCCCGCTCCAAGACGGCGCAAACGATTGAGCAGCATTCCAGCAGAATACACCGCTGCGCGGGCTGAATGATGAGCTATCCCCGCCCTGCCGGGCCCTTTCTGCGATGATCTTTGTGAGGACTCGATTGCATGTCCAAGATCTTTCACCGTCCGCTTTTCCTCTACGGTCTGTTGGCCGGAATGTTAGCCCTGAACCTGGCCGCCGCTCCACCCCACGCTTCCCTGCTGCGCCGCGATCCGGCTAATCCGCACTATTTCCGTTATCAGGGCAAGACGGTGGTCCTCATCACCAGCGGCGAACATTACGGCGCGGTGATCAACCCGGCATTTCACCAGCGGCGTTATCTGGACACCTTGCGGAGCGATGGGCTCAACTACACGCGCATCTTCACTGGCAGCTACGTTGAGGTCCCCGGAACGTCGTTTGGCATTCGCCGCAACGATCTCGCCCCGGCGCCGGAACAGTTCCTCGCGCCCTGGGCGCGGAGCGCCACACCGTGTTACGCCGGTGGAGGCGCCAGGTTTGACCTGACGCGGTGGAATCCGCGGTTTTTCCAACGGCTCCGCCGCTACCTGCGGCTGGCCGCGGCACGCGGCATTGTTGTAGAGATTTCCCTCTTCTCTTCCCAGTACGGAGAGGCGCAGTGGGCGCTCAGCCCGTTCAACCCCGCCAACAACGTCAACCACACCACGCCCATCGATTGGAAGAACGTCAACACGTTGCACAACGGCAACATTCTGGCTTTTCAGGAGCGCTACGTACGGGCGATCGTCCGCGCGGCGCAGCCCTTCGGCAACGTCCTGTTTGAAATCCAAAACGAACCCTGGTCGGATCAGCCGGCCCAACCACTTCCAGTAGCGGTCATGAACCCCTACCTGCAGGGAGCGGCGCGGCTGCGGTTTCCCAACGTGGCCGACATTGCCGATCAGGCCTCGCTGGCTTGGCAGGCGCGCGTGGCCGGATGGATCGGCGCGGAAGAAGCGGCATTGCCGCTCCACCATCTCATTGCGCAGACCTATTCCAACTTCCGCTATCCGGTGCGCGCCCTGGTGGCGGGCGCGGGCGTGGTGAACTTTCATTACGCCAGCCCGCGGGCCGCTACCTGGAATTACGGATGGGACGTACCGATTGCCTGTGACGAGACTGGATTCATGGGGCGTGCCGACGCTCCCTACCGGCGTGAGGCCTGGAATTTCATGCTGGCCGGTGGCGCCGCATTCGATAGCCTCGACTACTCCTTCTCACCGGGAAACGAAGACGGAAATGACCTGCAACCGAACGGGCCCGGCGGAGGCAGCCCGGCGCTACGCCGGCAACTCGCTGTTCTGCGCCGCTTTCTGCAGTCGTTTCAACTCGCCTCACTGACGCCGGATTCGACCACGGTGCTTACCGCCACCGGGGCCGTTCCCCACCTCCTCTCCAATCCGGGCCGGCAATACGCACTGTATCTGGACGGAGCGGGCCCCTCAAAGATCGACTTGGCGCTGCCCCCTGGTCATTACCGCGCGCAATGGATCGACCCCATCAGCGGCGCCAACCTGCACACCACCACACTGCTTGGCGGCGGCAAGGTGCGGCTTTCCTCGCCGGCGTTTCAGGATGGAATTGCGCTACGGATTGTCCGCATGTAGCGACGGCCCTCGACTTCACACTGCCCTTCCATCCGGTCCCTACGGCATGTGTGGGTGCATCATGCCATGCCCAAACATGCCTCCCATGCTGCGGCAGTTCGCTGGCGGCACAAACAATGCGGCGGGCGGCGGATTCAAACTGATGTCGTGATAGGTGATGCGCATCTTTCCGTCCTGGGAGACGATCTGCACCGGAAAGTTATGCAGGCTGTTGGCCGTCCACACGTCGGAAGTGTAGCTTTTGCCATTGTCGGCGGTGTAAGTCATGCGGCGGTGCTCGGTGGCGTAGCTCCTGCCGTCGACCGTGATGGTGGCCGGACCGAGGTCGATCACTTTCGAGTGTGCATTGCTCTCCTGTTGCATCTGCTCCAGCGTCGGCATCTGCCGCAACGGCATTTCCATGCACATATTGTTGGACATGATCATGAACATCTTTTTGGTGTCGAGTTGCATGATATGCGTAACGGTCTGAGGACGCCCGGGCATCGTCATGACCGAGCGATACCTGTTGCCCAGCTTGGCGACCTTCATGGTCATGGTCTTCCCGTTGGAAGTGTGCATCACCATGGTGGCCGAATAATCGTTCGGCCCGAGGATACTGTTCTGCTGGGCAGAGAGGACGGAGCCCAAAAGGGCGCAGCACACGCCAACCAACAGGAACTGGCAACATAGACTTCGCCGCATAGATTCTCCTTGGATACCCAATCAGGGCCGCCAAAGCACGGCGGCGCTAAGTCCATCGTTGTATCACAATCATCTCAGTTCCGCAACGCTGGCCGCCACAACAAGGCACAATCAGGCAAAAGACCGGAACGGCTTGCAACCCGCTCGCTCCTCGGCGGACACTAGACTATGGCCGATTGCCTCTTCTGCCGCATCATCGCCGGCGAAATCCCCTCCAAACGCGCTTTTGAAAACGAGCGGATCTTCGCCTTCCACGACATTCAACCCGGCGCCCCCACTCATGTGCTGCTGGTTCCCAAGCGCCACATTGCCGGCCTGGACAACGCCACCGCAGCCGACGCCGCCCTGCTGGGTGAACTGCAACTGGAGGCCGCGCGCCTCGCCAAAGAGCTGGGCCTCGCGAACGGCTACCGCACCGTGCTCAACGTGGGCCCGGATGCCGGGCAGAGCGTCTTCCACATCCACCTGCATTTGCTGGGCGGCCGCCACCTGGCCTGGCCTCCGGGATGAAGGGCTGGGGCGCCGCGTTTCCGGAACCCGCCTTCGCCATGCCCGGCGAGTTTACTTGCTCTCGGGCCGCGGCTCGAAACGCAGCGAGGCGGAGTTCATGCAGTAGCGCAAACCGGTAGGAGCCGGACCGTCTTCAAAGACATGTCCCAGGTGCGCATCACAGCGGCTGCAAAGCGCCTCGGTTCGCGACATCCCAAAGCCCCGGTCACTCCGGGTGGCGATGTTCTCCTGCCGCAGCGGCTCATAAAAGCTGGGCCACCCGGTCCCCGACTCATATTTGGTTTCTGAACTGAACAGCTCCGCGCCACAGCAGACGCATTTGTAAACGCCTTCGCGGTGTTCATTCCAATAACGGCCGGTGAAGGCGGGTTCGGTGCCGTGCTGGCGCGCCACGTCAAACTCCTGTGGAGAGAGCTGCTTGCGCCATTCCTCTTCCGATTTGACGATCTTTTCCGGCATGATTTCCCTCAACCCTGTTGAGACGCGGATTTTTGCGCGTTGGATTTCTTGCGCTGCCGCTCGAATAAGCGATACTCGCGGCGCGTGCCCGCCTCTTCATAACGGCGCTTCTCTTCCTCCGATTCGGGAAGCACCGGGGGGATCTCCTTGCGCCGGCCGTACTCGTCCAGCGCCACAAAGGTCAGGTAAGCCGAGCTGGTGTGCTGCCGCTGGCCGGTGAGGACGTTTTCGGAAAACACCTTCACACCGACTTCCAGCGAGGTGCGGAAGACGCGGTTCACGCTGGCCTTCAGGATAATCAGGTCGCCAACCCGCACCGGATTGACGAAATCCATGTGGTCAACCGAGGCGGTCACCACGTAGCTGGCGGAGTGGCGATGCGCGGCAATCGCACCACAGACGTCCACCAGATGCATCACCTTGCCGCCCAGAATATTGCCCAGCGGGTTGGCGTCGTTGGGCAAAACGACTTCGGTCATCTCCGCCTGCGAGGCGCGCACCGGTTTTGCCGAGGGTCCATTTCCGATCACATTCATAGGGCAACATCGCCCGGTACCGCCGCCGGGCACTCCTCGTCTTTCATCATACCCGTGCGCACCTGGTAGCCATGGGACTGCAGCAGGCACTCCGCCTGGCGCAGCAGGGCGGCGCTGACCCGCGCCGCGGGCCGCAGCCATTCGCAGGTCTCCGCGTTCCACAGCAACGTGCCCACCGCGACCGGCTCATGCCGCAGCTCCAGCGCAAATGTCACCTGGACACGGCTGCGATCCGGCAGCTCCCGCGAAACCACCAGGCTGACGCGGTCGGCTACCGCATTACTTGGAAAACCGGGGCACTGGTGCGCGCAGCCGAAATTGCAGTACTCCAATTGTTCGCGGCTGTTGAGGGAAAACTCCTCACCGCAATTGCCATTGCCGCGTGGTT
Organism: Acidobacteriota bacterium; assembly: GCA_027459505.1. GTDB lineage: Bacteria > Acidobacteriota > Terriglobia > Terriglobales > SCQP01 > DAIDIE01. The sequence goes on along the minus strand of DAIDIE010000020.1, from coordinate 35,552 downwards.
CGCCAGAGGGCGAGGCCCCGCTCTGGCAGCGCCCCGTATAGATGCGCCCCAACGGCGCCCGTCCAGGGAAGAAGAACTCTCCCGAGGCCACCTGCAAGGGTTGAAAGAAGGGGCACGGCACAACGACTATGGTACTGCCGGCGGCAAGCTGGAGGACACAGATTTTCCGGCGCGACGGGAGCTTAACGGGTTTCTCGCCGCGCCGTTCAACGGATATTTACCCGGTCTAGTCCCCCGTCACCGCCCCCGCCAGTTCCGCGTGCATTTCCTGCAACACGTACACGCTGGGGGTGGCCTGGCGCAGAGCGGCAATGGCTTCCACCGCGGCCTGCGCGGCGGAAATGGTGGTAATGGTCGGAATGCGGTAGGTCACCGCGGCGCGCCGGATGGCCTTCTCGTCAAAAAACGGCGCCATGCCGATCGGGGTGTTGATGATGAGCTGAATGCGGCCGCCCTTGATGTGGTCAACCACGTTCGGACGCCCCTCTTTCACCTTGAACACCGTTTCGGCTGGCAGCCCGGCCTCACGCAACACCGTGGCGGTACCCCGCGTGGCGAGCAGCTCAAAACCTAACTGGTGCAACTGGCGGGCGAGTTCGACCGCCTTCTTCTTGTCGCGGTCGCGCACGCTGATGAAGGCCGTGCCCTGGGTAGGCAGACGCTGTCCGGCGGCGAGCTGCGCCTTGGCGAAGGCTTCGCCGAGCGTATTCGCCACCCCCATCACCTCGCCGGTGGAGTGCATTTCCGGGCCGAGCACGGGATCGACGCCCTGGAACTTGCCCCAGGGGAAGACCGGGCTCTTAATGCAATAGCGCTCGCCGGTCGCCAGCACCTGCTTTTCGATCACTTCAGCGGGGAAGAAATCGCGCAGCCGCGGCGGGTTGGAGAGGTGGCCGGCCAGTAGCCCGCTGCGCTGCGCCTCTTCCGCCGCACGTTTGCGCGTGGCCGTGTCGAGACTGCCCGTCATCAGCAGCGCGGCGATCTTGGCCAGGGGCGCGCCTACCGCCTTGCTTACAAAAGGCGCGGTGCGCGAGGCGCGCGGGTTGACTTCGATGACGTACACCTGCCGCTCTCCGGTGCCTCCGGGCGCCGGACCGATAGCGTACTGCACGTTCATCAGACCGAGCACCTTCAACTCCCGGCACAGGCGCACGGTGTATTCGCGAATCGTCTTTTGATGCTCGGCGGAGATGCTGAACGGAGGCAGCACGCAGGAGCTGTCTCCCGAGTGAATGCCGGCTTCCTCGATGTGTTCCATGATGCCGCCGATCAGCACGTCTTCGCCATCGCAGAGCGCGTCAACGTCGATCTCGGTGGCGTCTTCCAGGAAGCGATCGATCAGAACCGGGCGGTCCTGCGAATACTCGGTGGCCTCCGCCATGTAACGCCGCAGCGCCTCCTCGTCGTAAACAATCGCCATGGCGCGGCCGCCCAGCACGTAGGAGGGGCGCACCAGCACCGGGTACCCGATGCGTCCGGCGACGGCGATGGCCTCGTCCACCGAGGTGGCGGTGCCATTTTCCGGCTGGGGAATCCGCAGCCGCTCCAGCAGCGCGCCGAAGAGCTTGCGATCCTCCGCCAGGTCAATCGATTCGGGCGACGTTCCGATCACGCGGAACCCGGCCTTCTGCAGCGGCAGAGCCAGGGTCAGCGGCGTCTGGCCGCCAAACTGAACGATCACGCCATCCGCCTTCTCGTGCTCCAAAACCCGGGAGACGTCTTCAAACGTCAGCGGCTCGAAGTACAAGCGGTCGCTGGTGTCGTAATCGGTGGAGACCGTTTCCGGATTGCAGTTGATCATGATGGTCTCGAAGCCCTGCTCACGCAGTGCAAACGAGGCATGGCAACAGCAGTAATCGAACTCGATGCCCTGGCCGATGCGGTTGGGGCCGCTACCCAGAATGGCGATCTTGGCGCGCCGGGTGGGCTCGGCCTCGTCCTCTTCCTCATAGGCCGAGTACATGTACGGGGTGAACGACTCGAACTCGGCGGCGCAGGTGTCGACGCGCTTGAAGACCGGGACGAGGCCCTGCTCAATGCGTCGCTGGCGGACGTCCTCTTCGGTGCTGTGCGTCAGCGCGGCCAGGCGCGCGTCGCTCAAGCCGGCGCGTTTGGCGCGCCGCAACAGCGCGCGCTCCAGTGGCTTGCCCGGCGTCTCCGCCACTTCCCTTTCGATATCGGCAATATCCCGCATCTGACGCAGGAACCAGGGGTCGATCGCGGTCAGTTCATGCAATTCTTCGACCGTGCGCCCCTCGGCGAGCGCGGCGCGCAGATACGAGAGGCGGTCGGGAGTGGGCGTCACCAGCTTCTGCGTGATCTGGGTGGGGTCGATCTGCAGGTCGCCACGCTTTTTGCCGGTCTCCAGCGAACGAATGCCCTTCATTAACGCTTCTTTGAAGGTGCGTCCGATCGCCATTACCTCGCCCACCGACTTCATCTGCGGACCAAGCGTGTTCTCCGAGCCGGGGAACTTCTCAAACTGCCACTTCGGAATCTTCACCACCACATAATCCAGGGTGGGTTCAAAGCAGGCGGGGGTCTTGCGGGTGATGTCGTTGGTGATCTCGTCCAAACGGTAGCCCACCGCCAAACGGGCCGCGATCTTGGCGATCGGAAAACCGGTCGCCTTGGAGGCCAGCGCCGACGAGCGCGACACGCGCGGGTTCATCTCGATCACCACCATGCGGCCGGTCTTGGGATCGAGTCCGAACTGGATGTTGCTGCCGCCGGTGTCCACGCCGATTTCGCGGATGACCGCGATCGAGGCGTCGCGCATGCGCTGGTACTCGCGATCGGTGAGGGTTTGCGCCGGCGCCACGGTAATGGAGTCGCCGGTGTGCACACCCATGGGATCGAAGTTCTCAATCGAGCAGATGATGATGACGTTGTCGGCGCAGTCGCGCACCACCTCCAGCTCGTACTCTTTCCAGCCCAGCACGCTCTCTTCCACCAGCACTTCGTGCACGGGCGACAGGTCCAGCCCGCGGCTGACGATCTCGCTGAACTCTTCCCGGTTGTAAGCCAGGCCGCCGCCGGTGCCGCCCAAGGTGAATGAGGGGCGGATAATGACCGGATAACCGCTGTCGTTGGCGAACTGCAAACCGTCACGCAGGTTGTTGACCAGGCGCGAGCGCGGCGTCTCCAGGCCGATCTTGCTCATCGCGTCCTTGAACAGCAGACGGTCCTCGGCTTTTTTGATCGCGGCCAGGTTGGCGCCAATCAGCTCCACGCCATAGCGTTCCAGATCGCCGGAGTCGGCCAACTCCACCGCCAGATTCAGCGCCGTCTGCCCACCCACGGTGGGCAGCAGGGCAACCCCGCTCTGCCCCTTGGCTTCTTTTTCCAGAATCTCGCGCAGATAGTCGCGCGACAGCGGCTCCACATAGGTGCGATGCGCCAACTCCGGATCGGTCATGATGGTCGCGGGATTGGAATTGACCAGGACCACCTGATAGCCCTCCGCCTTGAGGGCTTTGCAGGCCTGAGCGCCGGAGTAGTCAAACTCGCAGGCCTGTCCAATAACGATGGGGCCGGAGCCGATGATGATGATTTTCTTCAGGTCGTTGCGGCGAGGCATGTTCCAGTTCCTCTATCTAGCGGGCGGCGCGCGCCGGCAGCCGGGCCTGCGCGCAACGCCGCGGTTGTCACTACCCTTCCGGGGCTGCGTTCCGTTCTTCCGCGCGAATCAGTTTTTCTTCGCGTTCTTCTTCCAGTCGCCCATCATCCGCACGAAATCGTCAAACAGGTAATGCGAATCGTGCGGTCCCGGCGCGGCCTCCGGATGGTACTGCACGCTGAACAGCGGCAGGGTGCGGTGGCGCATGCCTTCCAGCGTCTGATCGTTCAGATCCCAATGCGTCAAATCCACTTCCGCGTTCTTCAGCGAATCGGGGTCGACGGCGAAGTTGTGGTTGTGCGCGGTGATTTCGATCTTTCCGTTACTCTCGTTGCGCACCGGGTGGTTGCCCCCGTGGTGGCCAAACTTGAGCTTGTAGGTCTTGCCTCCCAGGGCAAGCCCGAGAAGCTGGTGGCCCAGGCAAATGCCAAACAGCGGGGTGCGCCCGGCTAGCCGCCGCAGATTGTCGTGCGCGTACGTACAGGGCTCGGGATCGCCGGGGCCGTTGGAGAGAAACACCCCATCCGGCCTGAGCGCCAGCACGTCCTCGGCGGAGGTTTTGGCCGGTACCACCGTCACGCGGCAACCTTTATCCGTGAGTTGCCGCAGTATGTTGCGCTTGATGCCGAAGTCGTAAGCAATCACGTGAAAGCGCGATTCCGCTTTTGCGGGCGCATCTTCGCCAAAACTCTGATCCAGCGGATGCAGTCCCTGCGCCCAATCGTAGGACTTCGCGGTGGTGACTTTGCAGGCCAGGTCCAAACCGTCCATGCGGGGGATGGCGCGGGCGCGCGCAATCAGCGCCTCCGCACCATCGCTGGCCAGTCCAATCACGCCGCGCTTGACGCCGTGCTGGCGCAGGTGGCGCACCAGTGCGCGCGTATCGAGTTCGGAAATGACTGCGATGCCCTGCCGTTCAAGGTAGCCTTGGCAAAGCTCCTCGCTGCGCCAGTTGCTGGCCACCGGGGAGAACTCACGCACCACAAGGCCTTCAATGTAGGGGCGCGCCGCCTCCTCGTCGGAGAGGTTGGTGCCGTAGTTGCCGATTTCCGGGTTGGTGAGGCAGACGATCTGTCCGGCGTAGGAGGGGTCGGTGAAAATCTCCTGGTATCCGGTTAATGAGGTATTGAAAACCACCTCGCCGGCCGCGCTTCGGGGAGAAGCACCGCCGCTTAAAGCACCAAAACCAATTCCGTGGAAGATTCTTCCGTCTTCGAGGGCGAGGATGGCCTCCATTACACTCCTGCAACTGGGTGAAGGGTCTGATCGGCCTGGTTTCTCAGACGGATCAGTTCATTTTAGCAGAACCGGCAGCGAAGCTGAAGAGCGCAAAAACCTCCTTCCCCGGTCGGGAGCGACGTTACGGCAAGAGCGTATGCGCCGGCTTCTAATGCGCTGCCGCCACCGCGGGCACGCCGTAAAATCCGGTCAAAGCCGTGCGCGCCAAATGCGCCAAAACCAGCAGCGCGGGATTTTCCGCCGTCCATTCCTGACTGGGCGAGTCGTAGGCAAAACCCGCCATCACCACCGCTCCATCCGGGCCCTCCGCAATGCCCACATCGTTGCGGACGGCGTCCAGGGCGCCGGTTTTATGAGCCCAGGTGACGCCCGGGAAATCGGCCGTCTCCCGGGGAAAGGCTTCGTTATCCTGCTGCGCGCGCAAAATGCCCAGCATCTGCTCGCAGGCGGCGGGAGTCAGAATCCGGTGCCGCTCAATCATGGTGAGCAGCCGAACCATGTCGCTCGCCGTGGTGAATCCCAACCCAAACTGCTTCTGATCGGCGGTGCGCTGGTGCGGCGAGTGAAAAACAAAGGCCAGCAACTGCGTGTTCTTCAGTCCCAGGGCGCGCATCCGGTCGTTGACCGGCGCGATGCCGGTATGGCGGATCACGATGTTGGCAGCGGTGTTGTCGCTCAACTCGATCATCAGCGTGATGGCGTCGCCCAGAGTGAGGTGCAGGTTGGGGGAGAGAAATCGGAGAATCCCGGAGCCGGGAACGCGATCAAAAGCGGTCTCGCGCACCGGCTGCGACCAGCGCAGCTTGCCCTGCTGCATCAGGTAGAAGGCTTCCACCATTACCGGCAGCTTGATCACCGAAGCGCTGGGTACGCGGCGCTCCGCATGCAGGCTGACGCGCTTTCCAGTCTTCAGGTCCACCGCGGCAAAGGCCACGTGACCGCCAAACGCCGCCGCGTCAGCCCGGATTTGCCCGGAAAGCGCGGTGGCAGCCGGCTTGGCAGCGGCCGGGGCGGAGGCGCCCGCCAGCGGCGTAAAGCAGCCAAGCGCAACCATAACGGACAGAAGGTTCGTGCGGGTCTTCATGCTTGTCTCGCTGGCATTGTGCCCCGGAGGGGGCGCGGGATCAAGCGCAGCACTCGACGGCGTGACCAGCCACTCTTGTCAAGGCGAATTTGGGCACAACACGAAGCCAGCAGCAAGCGCTTGTTGACCGCCTGCGGTCCGCCAAGTACGAGGAGCTCCTGGCTTCTTTTCCGAATGTTCGAGTCCTGCGGGGCAGAGCGCGGTTTGTCGATGGCAGCCACATCGAATGTGTTTCCGAAGGCGGCCGCGACTTGATCGGTTTTGACCGTGCCTTGATCGCCACAGGCGCCCGCCCGGCGATTCCGGACATCCCCGGACTCAGCGGAACACCTTATTGGACTTCGACGGATGCGCTCATGACACCGGATATTCCGCCACGCCTGGCGATTCTCGGTGCATCCACCGTCGCCGTCGAACTCGCGCAGGCCTTTTCGCGGCTTGGCAGCCAGGTCACGATCCTGGCCAGAAGCCGTTTACTTTCCCACGAGGATCCGATGATTGGGCGCGCCATGGCGGAGGTATTCGCCGCCGAAGGCATTCAAATCCGCGAGCATGCTGCCGTGCATTCGATTGCATTCTCCCGCAATCAGTTCACCGTCGCCGCTGGTGCTGGACCCGTGTTTTGCGACAAACTGCTGGTGGCCACCGGCCGTACCCCGAATACCGCGGAACTGCGCCTGGACAGCGCCGGAGTGAGGGTGAACGGGAACGGCGCCATTGTCGTCGATGACCACATGGCGACGACCAACCTTGCAATTTATGCGGCCGGTGACTGTACGGCGCTCCCGCAGCACGTCTACATCGCGGCTGCGGGAGGAAACAGGGCGGCGATCAACATGACCGGCGGCGTGGCAACCCTGGACCTATCAGCCATGCCGGCGGTGATCTTCACCGACCCGCAGATTGCCACCGCCGGGCAATCCGAAGCGCAAGCGCGCGCCGCCGGGCAAAAGGTCGCAACTCGCGTCCTTGCCCTCGATCAGGTGCCGCGCGCCTTGGTCCACTTCGACACCCGCGGCTTCATTAAGGTTGTCGTCGATGAGGATTCAGGTGTCCTTCTGGGCGCTCAGGCGGTGGCGGCGGAAGCGGGCGAACTGATTCAGACAGCGGCCCTTGCGATCTCAATCGGTATGCAAGTCAAGGTTCTGGCGGATCGACTCTTCCCCTATCTCACCATGGTTGAGGGTCTCAAACTCACCGCCCAATCGTTCACCAGAGATGTTAGTAAGCTTTCCTGCTGCTCGGGCTGACCTTGGATCGCCGCAGCATCGAACGGACCCCAAAGGGGAGCCGTGCATCGAGAAGTTCTAGGCGGCAATTGTGAAAAGCGCGCTACGAATCATGTTCAGCCCCGGACTCTTGGGGGTATTGGCGGCGCTGGAAGAGCGAAGGCCACTACGCCGGCAAGGCTTTCAAAGTGGATCGCGACTAAAGGTTGCGGTCGCCGCTACAACAACGCAGACGGGAAGCATGAACCAATAGAAGTACCAGGACATGTTGCCGCCGCATCTTCCGCAGGCTTGGATGCGGATCGGTGCGGCGTAGCTGCCACGCCGGCGCCCGTTCAGGAAACGCCGTGCGCGCCCTTCTTTGTTTGGGAGGGTATTGGGTGTGGAGGCATGGCTCCAGGCAGCCGCTTGCGCGATCCCTAGCGACTTACGCGGGCCAAAAACGACGTTCGCAACCGTTCGAAATAGCCGGCTGGCACCTCCAGCACATCTTCGTCACCATAAATCAGGAGAAGCTTGCGGGTGGAGTCGAGTACGACTGAACAGCGCCGGCATCCACGCAGGTGCCGTTCGATCGCCTGGCGCAATTCGGGATCGCTGTCGCCGTCAATATACGAAGACAATTCGTGGATCACGTGCTCGCAACTGATCATGATTTACTCCAAAGCGCGGAAAGCCGGTCCTTCCACCGTTTCCTGAACACCGGGGCGAGATCCTCGCGCAATTGCAGGCGGGCGCGGTGCAGCCGCATCTTGACCGTGCTAGCCGAAACGCCAAGCACTTGCGCCGCCTCCTTCTCCGCCAAATGCTGCACATCCCGCAACAGGAAGACCTGCCGGTAATGGGGCGGCAGGCGCTCCAACGCGCGCCGCAGGTGCTCCCTGGTTTCCTTCCTCTCCAACGTCACAGAAGGGATTTCGCGCCAGTCGGCCAACTGCCGCGGCATTACTTGAGCCTCGTCGCCGAATTCCTCGTCAAGGGAAACACAGGGATGGCGCTGGCGATGCCGGAGGCGCTGACGGGCTTCATTGACCGCAATCTGGAGCAGCCAACTTTTCAGACTGCCAATGTCGCGCAATTGATCGAGTCGCTGAAACGCTCTGAAGACCGTCTCCTGGGCAACCTCCTCGGCATCCTCCCGGTTTTTCAGGATCGAGTTGGCGACAAGGTAGATGCTGCGCGCGTAGGGCTGAATCAATTCGAGAAAACAACCCTTCTCGCCGGCGCGGATTCGCGCCAGCAGTCGCTCCGTTTCCGGACTGGCGCCGCTGGCAGCCACAGGTTGAGGATCAGTGGTCATGAAAAGCGCACCCCCAAAAGAAGGGGCACGGCTAGCATGATGCCGCAGCAAGCATTTCGTTTCTCATTTCCGGCGAAAACTTTTTCGCGAAACGAGGACGACTCTGCGGGATCAAGCGGGTAGGCGCGCAATCCGGAAACCACGGAACGGAACGTCCGCCGAATGCTTTTCAGGAAAGGGATTTGCAATGAGATTTCTCCATCTACTTCCAGCACGGCGTCTACTGGCGCTTACTCTTCTGGCGCTTGCACCGCTGGCCTCCGCCTCCGCGCAAACCGGCCGCGTCGCGCTGCAAAGTCACAAATCTTTCGACCAGACCGTCAACGCGCTGAAAGCTGGCGTAAGCCACGGCGGCATGATGATCATGGCCACGGTCGATCAGGGCAACATGTTGTCGATGACCGGGCTGCCGCTCAAGGCAACCCTGTTTCTGGTCGGCAATCCAACGGTGGGAAAGATGTTGTTCCAGCAAAGTCATGCGGTGGGCCTCTACGTTCCCCTCCGCATCTTCGTGTACCAAGCCCGCAACGGCAAGACCTACGTCAGCTTTGACACACCTTCAACGTTGCTCGGCCAATTCCATAACGACGCGATCACCAAGACGTCGCGGATGCTCGACCAGAAGCTCCAGATGCTGGCGCAAATGGCGGCACAGTAGCGGTTCCAGCGGGGAGGATGCGCACTCCTCCCCGCCTCCCATTGGAGGTGCACCCATGCGGACCATGATCCTGATTGCGCTTTTCACGTTGCTCGCGGCCATTGGTCCCAACATATTTCCAGCGGCCATGGCGGGCTATAGCGACCTTTCTCGCCTCGCAACGCATCTACTTGTGCCGGCGGTACTGGCAATGGTGGCGCTCGCCTTGTTTCTGCGGATACGCCAGCCGGTCATCTGGCGGGCTGTCGTTTGGGGTGGATCGGCGGGAGCGGTGGCGACACTTGCGCTGGAAGCCGTTCGCCTGACCGGCTACCACTTGGGCTGGATGCCGGGCAACCTGCCCCGTTTAATGGGCGTGCTGCTGCTCAACCGTTTTGCCAACGGTCCCGACCGTGCCTCCGATATCGCCGGATGGCTTTATCATTTTTGGAACGGCGTCAGCTTCGGCATCATTTATGCGCTGTTAATTGGCGCCCGGCGGATATGGGCCGGCGCCGTTTATGGGATAGCGCTCGGGGTGGGATTTATGCTGAGCCCGGTCGTCAGCTCACTGGGCGTCGGCTTCTTCGGACTGCAGTTTTCCGCGGGCTTTCCAGTCACGGTTTTGACCGCCCACGCGGCTTATGGCATTAGCCTCGCGTGGTTGGCCCGGCGCTGGACTGGCGCCCAACCGAGCGTCGCCCTGAGCGCCGCGCGCACCTGCTTTACAAGCCAGGTCCGGGCTGAAATGGCTTCTAACCCGCAACAATCATGAGCACACATTCTATGACCACCCCGCCTCTCCCCGATCATGAATCTGAAGTCCGCGAACGTTACGCGGCGGCCGCCTTGGAAACCACTCCCGCGCTTTGCTGCCCAGTGGAATATGACCAGCGGCTGTTGGAAGCGTTGCCCAGTGAGGTCATCGAGCGCGACTATGGCTGTGGAAATCCGGCAAAGCATCTGCTTCCCGGCGAAACCGTTCTTGACCTGGGGTCGGGCGCCGGCAAGGCCTGTTTCCTGGCCGCGCAGATCGTGGGACCATCCGGCCGCGTGATTGGCGTCGATATGAACGACGAGATGCTTTCCCTGGCCCGGCGCAGCGCTCCTGCCGTCGCCCGTAACGTTGGCTTTGCGAATGTGGAGTTCCGCAAAGGCCGCATCCAGGACCTGCGCACCGACCTGGAGTGGCTGGACGCCTACTTAGCGTCGCATCCGGTTCGCAACGCGCATGACCTGCAGGCGTTCAACCAGGAGCGGGAACGGCGCGCGCGGGAGCAACCGCTGGTGGCCAGCGACTGTGTTGACGTGGTGGTCTCCAACTGTGTGTTAAACCTGGTTCGCCCACAGGACAAGCCGGCGCTGTTTGCCGAGATTTATCGCGTCCTGCGCCGTGGCGGCCGCGCCATCATCTCCGACGTCGTCAGCGATGAAGACATCCCTTCCCACCTCCAGGCTGACGCGGAGCTTTGGAGCGGGTGCATTTCCGGGGCGCTGCGCCAAGACCGGTTTTTGGCCGCCTTCGAGGAGGCCGGTTTTTACGGCATCACCGTCCTCGACCGTCAGCGGCAGCCCTGGCAAACGGTGGAGGGCATTGAGTTCCGCAGCCTCACCGTCGCGGCCTGGAAAGGCAAGCAGGGGCCCTGTCTCGAACGCAAGCAGGCGGTTATTTACCGCGGCCCGTTTCGCCAGGTTGAAGATGACGATGGACACCTCCTGCGCCGCGGCATCCCTGTCGCCGTTTGCGCCAAGACCTTCGAACTGTACAGCAAAGACCCCTATCAGTCTCATTTTGATGCCATAGAACCACGTATCCCGGTTCCGCCCCAAGCGGCGGAGCCATTTCCTTGTTCCGGCGGCATGCGGGTGCGCGATGCGCGTCAGACCAAGGGCAGCGATTACCGTGAAAGTTCCTCCCCCACCGCGGGCGCTTGCGGCACAAACGGGCCCGGAGGCTGCTGCTGATGACCACCTCCCTCCCCGTTCTGCTGGACTTCGATAGCGCATTACAGAGCCATAGGCTCAGACCGCTCTGCCGTGACGCCGTCACCACGCTGCAAGTAAATGTGGGGAAGCTTTGCAATCAGGCCTGTCAGCATTGTCACGTGGAAGCCGGACCGAAACGTACCGAGCGCATGCAGGCGCACGTTGCCGAGCGCGTGTTGGAGCTATTGCGGTGCAGCCCCACCATTGCTAGCGTGGATATCACCGGCGGGGCGCCCGAATTGAACCCCAACTTCCGCCGCCTGGTGCTCCAGGCACGGCGCTGGGGACGGCATGTGGTGGACCGCTGTAACCTCACCGTACTGCTGGAACCCGGACAGGAAGACCTGGTGGATTTTCTCGCGGCAAACGCCGTTGAAATCATCGCCAGTCTTCCCTGCTACACCGCCGGGAACGTTGACCAGCAACGCGGACGCGGCGTTTTTGAGAAGAGCATCCAGGCCCTGCATGAGCTCAACGCCGCCGGATTTGGCCGGCCCGGCAGCGCTCTCCTGCTTCACCTGGTTTACAACCCGCTCGGACCCACGCTGCCGCCCCCGCAAACGGCGCTGGAGAGCGACTACAAACGTCACCTGGCCGCCGAATTCGGTATCGAGTTCAACCACCTCTTCACCTTGACCAACATGCCCATCAGCCGTTTCGCGGCGGCGCTGGCGCAAAGCGGGCGAACTGAGGAATACCAATTGCTGCTGGCGCGCAGCTTCAATTCCGCAACGGTTCCACAACTGATGTGCCGTTCGCTGGTGAGTGTCGGATGGGATGGGCGCCTGTACGACTGCGACTTCAACCAGATGCTGGGCATGGAGCTCCGCGCCGCCATGGGCCAGGCAACGGAGTCCGCGGGAGACGGCGGCGAACCCCTCAACCTCTGGAACATCGACTCCTTTGAAGAGCTTGCCCACCGCCACATCGCCACCGGGGCGCACTGCTTCGGCTGCACCGCGGGAGCGGGATCCAGTTGCGGAGGAAGCCTGCTGTGACGCTAGCCGCAATCCTTCTTCTCGGCGTGGCCATCGCCTTCGCCAATGGTTCTAACGACGTCTCAAAAGGGGTCGCCACGCTTGCCGGCAGCGGGGTCTGCAATCTTTCCCGGGCGGTGCAATGGGGCGTGCTCTGGACTGGTCTGGGAAGCCTCGCCTCCGCAATCGTAGCCAAGGCCATGCTGAAGGCGTTTGGAAGCGGTCTGTTCGCGGCAGGGGTGCACCCGGCCCTGACCGCGGCCGCCGCAACCATCGCCGGCGCCATGCTTTGGGTGGCGCTGTCCACCTGGAAAAGCTGGCCGGTTTCGACCACCCATGCGATTATTGGGGCCATTTCCGGAGTCGGAATTCTGGCCTATGGCTTTGCGGGCGTGCGCTGGGTAGTGATGGCGCGATCGCTTTTGTTGCCCCTCTTGTTGAGCCCGGTGGCGGCCCTTTGCCTGACGGCCGTCTTTGTAAAGCTTCTCAGCAAATTTCCGGCCGCCAACTCCAATTGCCTTTGTGTGCGGGTTGAAAACGAATACCTGGCCGGGGCTAGTGCGATCGCCGCAGGGGCGGCTTTGGCGGCCACCGCGGAGCGTACACTAGCACCGGTATTGCATCTGGAAAGCTGTGAACCCGGCGCCGTGGCGCCGGATTCGACGCTGCGGCTTTCGATCAATCACTTGCACTGGCTTACCAGCGCGGCCACCAGTTTCGCGCGAGGACTTAACGATAGCCCCAAGATGGTCGCCCTTCTCTTGGCTGCCGCCGTGATTGCGAAAGGCAGGGTCGAGCAGATTCCCTTGGATCTGGCAGTGGCGGGAGGAATCGTTCTGGGCAGTTGGATCGCGGGACGAAGGGTCACGCGGTTTTTGGCTCTCGGCATCACGCCAATGACGCATCAGGAGGGCTTTGCCGCTAATTTCGTCACCGCCGCACTGGTTGGACCGGGAGCGGCCCTCGGCTTACCGATGTCGACAACGCATGTCGCCTCGGGAGCCATCATGGGACTGGCATTGGGTCAGGGCAAACAAGTGGACCGGCGAGCGATCAGCAACATCCTGCTCGCCTGGCTTGTCACCCTCCCATTGGCGGCTCTGCTTGGAATCGGGTCCTACCTGATCCTCCGCCTAGCCGCGCCCCACCTTGCGTCCCTGTTTGCGGGGGTGGTATGACCGGCCTTCTCCTCCTCTCCTGGCGGCTGCACCTGGTGCGGGTATTCTTCGCGGTTCGCGCGCTGGGGCCATGGGGCGGAGTTACCTATGCGCTTGTTTACGCCGCTGCAACGGTCTTTCTGGTGCCAGGAACAATTCTGTCGCTGGGCGCGGGAAGTATTTATGGTCCCCTCTACGGCGTATTCATCGTTATGCCGGGCAGCCTCATCGGCGCGTCACTGGCATTCTGGCTGGCGCGCCGCCTGGGCCGTGAGCGCCTGGAACACCGGCTTCTGCGCCGGGAGAAGCTGCGGGTTTTGGACCACGCCATTGCGAGCGACGGCTTCCGGGTGATTTTGCTGATGCGCCTTGATCCGGTTTTCTTGCCATTTGCGCCATTAAACTACGCACTGGGGTTAACTGGGGTTCGCTTCCGCGACTATTTCTTTGCTTCGTGGGTCGGCATGCTGCCCGCAACTATTTTGTACGTGTACTTCGGTTCCCTGCTTCGGCTTGGCGCGTTGAGCAAAGCCACTCCCGGTCCGGGAGCTTCCTGGCGGCCCTGGCTTTTTGTTCCCGGTGCGGCGGTGTTGATCGCCCTTTTCTGGATCGTGCGGCGCGGTGCGCGCAAGGCCCTGCGGGAACAAGGATTGAACATCTCTGAGAGGCCCGCATGAGCTCCACCACCTCCGCAATCCCTGAAAGAGATAGTCTCTGGCGGGAAATCCGGGAAAACCATCTGCACCCGCACGGTTGGGTCAACCCCGTTGCCAAAGGAAAATACAACCTGGTCGTGATTGGAGGAGGCACGGCTGGCCTTGTCACCGCCGCGGCGGCCGGCATGCTGGGAGCGCGCGTGGCACTGATCGAATCGCATTTCCTGGGTGGCGATTGCACCAACTACGGCTGCGTTCCCTCCAAAGCGTTGCTGGCCTCCGCACGCGCCGCCGCCGCTGTCCGCGACGCCGCGCGCTACGGCATTACCTCGGCAAGCCCGGCCACCGACTACCTCCGCGTCGTCGATCGCCTGGAACGCCTGCGCGCCCAGATCGCCGCCAACGATTCCGCCAAACGCTTCCAGGGCTTCGGCGCCGATGTTTTCTTCGGAGAAGCGCGCTTTGAGAACCGGAACTGCCTGCGGATCAACGACCAGAAGCTGCAGTTCCACAAAGCCGTCATCGCCACCGGAACCAGCCCCGCGATTCCGGAGATTGCCCATCTCCAGGAGACCGGCTACCTCACCAACGAGACGGTTTTCTCCCTGGAACGCCTCCCCAGACATCTGGTCGTGATTGGCGGCGGCCCCATTGGTTGCGAACTGGGTCAGGCGTTCCGCCGCCTTGGCAGCGAGGTCACGATCGTCACGCGTGGAGCGCGCCTGCTTCCCAGGGATGACCCGGATGCCTCCGCAATCCTGTTGCGCCGTTTCCAGGAAGAAGGAATCCAGGTTCTCCTCAACGCCACTCCCATTGCCGTTTTGGGCAACCAAGGGGAGCATACCGCCGGAAAGCTGTTGACGGTCAAGAGCGGCGCCGGCGAGCAACGGCTTGCCTGCGACCGGATTCTGATTGCCGCGGGCCGCAAACCAAATCTCGACGCACTGAACTTAGCGGCCGCCGGAGTGCGCGCCGATGCTCGCGGAGTGCTCGTCGACGACCGGCTGCGAACGCATAATCACTCCATCTTTGCCGCCGGAGACGTCTGTTCCCGCTTCCAGTTCACCCATGCGGCCGAGGCCATGGCCCGCTTGGTCGTGCAGAACGCGCTCTTTGGCGCGCGCAGGCGCGTCAGCAATCTGGTGATCCCGTGGTGTACCTACACCGATCCGGAGATCGCGCACGCTGGAATTACCGCCGGCGATGTCCAGGCAAGTCCCCGCCGTTACCTGACCTACACCAAGGATCTGAAGGACACGGACCGCGCCATCCTGGACGGAAACAGCGAAGGCTTTGCCCGCATTCACGTCGAGCGCCGCGGCGGGCGTGTGGCTGGCGCAAGCTTTGTCTCTACCAGCGCCGGCGAAGCAATCGCGGAGATGGTGCTGGCCATCCAACAGGACCTGACAGTCGGCGATCTGAGCGCCGTCATTCACCCATACCCGACGGTGGCGGAAGCATTCAAGCGCGCCGCCGATCAGCATTTGCAATCGCGCTTGCGCCCGTGGATGAAACCGCTGCTGCGGCGCTACTTCTCATGGCGGCGCGGATAGCAAGCGGAGGTGAACAGCCAATGACTACCGCTCGCACCACCATCTGCATTTTCGCCAAACCGCCCATCGCGGGCGCCGCCAAGACGCGTCTGATTCCCCATCTCGGGGACAAAAATGCCGCTTTGGTCGCGCGCGCCCTGATCGCCGACGCCGTAGCCGCCGCCAGCGCGGCGCCCGACTGCCGGGTCCTGCTCTCCACCTCCGGCCCGTTTCCATCGGAAGCGATGCCAGAGCTGGCCCAGTTTCATCAGCCACAAGGGGATCTTGGAACACGCATCGAGGCAACCCTGCAACATGCCCTGCGGACCACGCCCATCGCGCTCGCCATTGGCGCCGACACCTTCGCCCTCTCTCCGGAACGGATTGAGAGCGCCGTAGCGGCGCTCGCCTGCGCCGATGCGGTGATCGGACCGGCAGCGGATGGGGGCTTTTGGCTCCTGGGTCTGCGCTCGTGCCCTCGCGGATTGCTCCAGGGAATCGCCTGGAGTCATCCGGAAACCTGCAATGAAACGCTTGCGGCACTGCGCCGCCACAAAATGAACACCGCCGCCCTGGCGCCCTGGTTCGACGTGGATACGGCGGAAGACTTGCAACGTGCCCGTCTCCTGCTTGGCGGCGGTCGCGCCTGCGCTCCCCATCTGGCCGCGCTCATGGAGCAACTATTCCCTTCCGCCGGGGAGCGGCCATGAACATTGCCGTCATTGTGCCCGTTCTGAATGAACGGCCGAATCTGCCCGCCTGTATCGCCTCGATTCGGCGCTCTATTCCCGGAGCGCGCATCATCGCCGCGGACGGCGGCAGCACCGACGGCAGCTTGGAATGGCTTGCCAGTGACCCGGGGATTGCCGTCGTAACCCATGCCCGTGGCAAAGGTCCCCAACAAAACGCTGGCGCCGCGCTTGCCGGGGATGCCGGTGTGCTGGTCTTCCTTCACGCCGATTGCGAACTTCCGCCGGACGCCGGAGCGCAAATCACCGCCGCTTTGCGCGACCCACACAGCGCCGGAGGCGCCTTCTTCGTGCGCTTTGCGGAAGCGCGGCCACGCTCTCTCCATTTCCTGGCGTGGGGAATGAACACGCGCCTCGTCTTATTGCGCCGCTGCTTTGGCGACCAGGGGATTTTTGTCCGCCGCGAGCTGTTCCACAAGGTCCAGGGCTTTCCCGCCTGGCCTCTGTTTGAGGACTACGAACTCGTTCACCGCATCAAAGCACAGGGACGCTTTGCCGCCGTCCGCTCGCCTCTCACCCTGAACGCGCGCCGCTTCCTGCGCCATGGCGTCTGGCGCACCGTGCTGCGCGTCTTTGTCCTTCAGTTCGCGTACTATTGCGGCGTGGCACCGGCGCGGCTGAAGGAATGGTTTGCCGATATCCGGCCCCATGTGGATGCGAAGCAAGACCCAGTCGCACTGGATTCCGAGTAGCGCACAAAAGTCACCGCCCCGTGGAGAGGAACTTCGCTTGGGCCACTCAGGGGGCCAATGAGGGCCAGCCATCGGCGCACCAGGCCAACCCTCTCAACGCCAATCCTGGCAGCGTTGCCTCCATCCGTGGGCCAGTTTAATCCAGGGCCACTCGCTGAACGTACTCGGCGGGCGAAATCACCACCACACCGGCGCGCTTGTTTGGGGGATAGTGCTTGATGTTGCCGGTCACCAGCCAGGCGCCTGTTTCAGCGGCGAGCGCTAAGAATACCTCGTCGCTGGCGTCGGGAAGGTCAAAAGGCCAGCGCCCGGGATTCGCCAGACGTAAACTCTGCTCAATCAAGACAGACAGCCACAAGGGCGGAGTATCGCCAATCTTCAGCCGCGGGCGCCTCAGCACTTCAACGTACTCGGCGGTTATCAATGGACAGGTGACTGGCTGAAGCTTGCGTAGCACGCATGCGGTGATAATCTTCGCGGGAGGAGCGTTGCCGCTGAGGGCGGCGGAGACGACGACATTCGTGTCGATGACGATCAGCTTCATTACTTGCGGCGGGGGCGTTTCCGCGCCGCCCTGATTTCCCGCTCGATGTCGTGCTCTTGCAATTGGTCCAGTCCTCTTGCAGCGGCACGGTTCCAACCCTGTCGCAGGCTGGCCAGCGCCAGGGCCGCCTTGAGTTCCTGATCTTGTACTGCAAGATCGCCAATGACGGGAACCAGAAAAAAAGCCGGGCCCGCCTGGCCGGAAAGCACAACGGTTTCGCCCTGTGGGACGTCTTTCAGCGCCTGCGCACCCCGTACACGAAATTCGCGCAGAGAAACCATCCGCATAACCACCCCCAAGGAGTATTGTAGCCGATTTGGCTACACCGCCTCACTCCCCTTCCCGCGCCACCCGGGCGCGCGGCAGCAGGCTGTTGAGATCGGCCTCCACCTCGTCGTCAATGCTGGCTTCCGTCAGCAGCGTACGCGCTTCGGCCTCGGGAAGCGCGTCCACGCGGCGCAGTTTGCTGCCGATGGTGCGGGCCTTGCGGGTGGCGTCGTCGATCTTGTTGCTGGCCTCGTCCAGCTTCTTCTTCACTTGTTGCAGGAGGTCGCCGAACTTCTCGTACTCGGTCTTGGCGGCGCCGAGAATCTTCCACACTTCGCTGGAGCGCTTCTGTACAGCCAGCGTGCGGAAACCCATCTGCAAACTGTTGAGCAGCGCCGTCAGCGTGGTCGGACCCGCAACCACCACGCGGAACTCGCGCTGCAGGCCTTCAGCCAGCCCGGTGCGGCGGATGACTTCCGCATACAGACCCTCGGTGGGCAGAAACATCAGCCCGAAGTCGGTGGTCTGTGGCGGTTGCAGGTATTTGTCCCGGATATCGCGCGCGCAGCCCTTCACCCGCTGCTCCAGCGCCTTCATCGCCGCCTCGGCGGCTTCGGGATCGGCCGCCTCCTGCGCCGCCATCAGACGCTGGTAGTCCTCCATCGGAAACTTCGAGTCAATCGGCAAGTAGACAACGTCGCTCTCATCGGCGCCATCCCCGCGCCCTGGCAGTTTGATGGCGAACTCGACCTGTCCTTTCCCGATCTTCACATCGCGCTGGAACTGGCTTGGGCTGAGCATCTCTTCCAATAGCGTTCCCAGCTGCACTTCGCCCCAGGTGCCACGCGTCTTCACGTTGGTCATGACCCGCTTCAGGTCGCCCACCCCCTGCGCCAACGCCTGCATCTCGCCCAGTCCCTCGTGCACCTTCTGCAGCCGCTCGCTGACCGCGCTGAACGACTCCCCCAAACGCTTCTCCAGCATGCCTTGCAGCTTGTCGTCCACCGTGGCGCGCATCTGCTCCAGCTTTTCCGCGTTGTCCTTCTGCATCTGCTCCAGCCGCTGCTCCACCGTGGTGCGCAACAGGTTGAGGCGGTTTTCGCTTGCCTGGCTGGATTTCTCGATAGCTTCCCGCATCTCCCCCATCGAGACGCGTACGGTTTTCCCCAGCGCCTCGGAGAGGTCCAGAATCTGCCGCTGAAACCGGTCCAGACGGTCGTTCACCAACTGGTGAAGTTCCGCGGCGCTCTTGGTGGTATTGCCCGCCGCCGCGGCCAGGCTCTGGTTGATTTCTGTGCGCAGTTGGGAGAACGCCTCCGCCATCTCGCCACGCGAACGATGCAGGCCCTCTCCCAACTCCTGCCGCAGACGTTGCTCGGTGTCGAGCAGCGCGGGAGCGATGACCTGTTGCAGGTTCTGCCGCGCCTCCTGCTGGTTCTTTTCCAGGCTGGCCACCAGGGCGCGGTTGTGCCGCTCCAGTTGGAAGCGCAGCAGCAGATAAATCAGCAGCAGCCCGGCAAACACTGTCAAGAGCGGCAACAGAACTGACATAAGGTAAAACCCCCAGCCGCCCCGGCGGCATGAGTCAACGGCCATACTATCGCGGAATGTAGCTGCCGGGAGGAGATTTCCGCCCCGGATTGCTACACTGGGCGGGAACTATGCCGCTGAAGATCTCCGCGCGCGTCAACACCTATAACGAGCAGGACAACATCGGCCCCGCGCTGGAGTCGCTCTCGTTCGCCGACGAGCTGCTCGTGGTCGACTCCTTCTCCACCGACCGCACGGTGGAGATCGCCCGCCGCTATACCAGCCAGGTCATTCAGCGGCCTTTCGCCAGCCACGGCGATCAGCACAATTACGCCGACTCCATCTGCAGCCATGAATGGGTGTTTGTGCTCGATGCCGATGAGCGCGTGACCCCCGAACTGCGGGCGGAAATCATGGCCATCAAACAGGCCGGCACGGAGCTGGACGGCTTCCGCATGCCCCGCCTGACCTGGTACATGGATCGCTGGATTCGCCACTCCGGCTGGTATCCCAACTACCAGCCCCGTCTCTACCGCCGCGATCGCGGCCATTGGGCCGGTGAACCGCCACATGAGGCGCCTAAAATCCAGGGCCGCGTCGGCACCCTGCAGGGTCAGCTTCTGCATTACACCCGCCGCAACCTCAAGGAGCACCTTGAGGTCATGAACCGCTACACCACCCTTTCCGCCCAGGCGCGCTACCGGCAAGGGCTGCGCCCCTCCTGGAACCGGCTGTACCTCGCGCCCCCTTTCACCTTTCTGCGCAATTATGTGGTGAAGCAGGGCTTTCGGGACGGCATTCCCGGCGTCATTGTCTGCGCCCTCTCCGCCTTCTACGTGCACGTCAAAGAAGCCAAGCTGTTTGAAATGCACATGGCGCGCGAACCGGAGAACACCGGCGTCAATAATCTGGACTGAAGCAACAGCCGTTTCCGTTTCACTCCGCAAAATCATCTCCGCCTGCGCTGCTATAGTTGGGCTTCGGAGGCCTTCCAATGGCAGATTCGATGGGGAACGCAACATCCGGCGCGCTGGCGCGTTCGCGCGCACAGTCACCGGCGGACGCACGGCCGGGGTTGGCAGCCAGCATCCCGGCGCTGGTATGCATCTTCTGCGCTCTGCTTTCCACCAGCCCAGCCGCGACCGTCAAGCGATCGCTTCCTCCCCGTTTTGACCCCACCTCCGCCTGGCTGCAGTACCTGCCGCTGCGCACCCCCGCCGTACGCGCGCTGGACCGGGAAACGCCCCGCCAGCTCATCCTCCTTGACAGCTCGCCGCAAGTGAGGAGCGCCGCGCGCGAGTTGCGCCGCGGCTTTGCCTCCATGGTGGGTCTGCGCTTGCACCCCGCAAAGCCGGCATCTTCGCCGGTCATCCAACTCCCGCACGGTGGCGCCGTCCTGCTGGGAACGGCTCAGGAGCTCAGGCGCGCGCTCCCTTTCCTTCGTTTTCCCGCGCTGCGGCCTGGCGGTTTTGTGGTCCGCAGCCTCCGCCGCCAGGGTCAGCCCCTGCTGCTGATCGCGGGCGCGGACGCCAACGGCGTTCTTTACGGCAGTTTTGCCCTGCTGCGCCACATGGCTCTGGCCGAGCCCGTGCCAGACATCCGGCTGCAGGAGAGTCCCGCCGTGCCCGTGCGCTGGGTCAACGAATGGGACAACCTCAACGGCCGCATTGAGCGTGGCTACGGCGGCAACTCCATCTTTTTCGATCAGGGCCAGGTGCGCGCCGATCTCACCCGGGTATCGCAATATGGCCGCCTGCTTGCCTCGCTGGGCATCAACGGATGCGTGGTCAACAACGTCAACGCCGATCCGCGCAGTCTGGCGGCGAGCTTCCTTCCTCAGCTTGCGCGCATCGCCAATGCGCTGCGCCCCTGGGGCGTGCGTCTGGCGCTCTCCGCCAACCTGAGCAGCCCGCAGAGCGAGGGCAAGCTGGCAACCTATGACCCGCTCGACCCCAATGTCGCCCAGTGGTGGCGCATGAAGGCCGATCAGATCTACCGCCTCATCCCCGATTTCGCCGGCTTCCTGGTCAAGGCCGGCGCCGAGGGCCAGCCCGGCCCGGATGTCTATCACCGCACCCATGCCGATGCCGCCAACGTGGTGGCGCGCGCCGTGGCGCCGCATGGCGGCCTGGTCCTCTATCGCGCCTTCGTCTACAACAACCACCTCGACTACCACGACTTGAAAGCCGACCGGGCGCGCGCCGCTTACGACATCATTCATCCGCTGGATGGCAAGTTCGATGCCAACGTGATTGTGCAGATCAAAAACGGCCCGATTGACTTCCAGGTGCGCGAGCCGATTTCGCCACTGTTGCTCGATCTTCCCCATACCCGCAAAGCGGTGGAGTTGGAAATCACCCAGGAATACCTGGGTCAGCAGCGGCAGGTCGTTTACCTGGTTCCGATGTGGCGCCAGGCGCTGCGTTGGCTGCAACATCCGCCCGCCGGCTTTGCCGGCGTTGCCGGCGTTGGCCTGGACCCCAACTGGCTGGGTTCGGACATGGCCCAGGCCAATCTCTACGGCTACGGCCGCCTCGCCTGGGATCGGAAGCTAACCGCCCGCCGCATTCTGCGCGAGTGGACGCAACTCAGCTTTGGCCCCGATCCACTGGTGAACCACACGGTAAACGCCATCCAGATGCGCTCCTGGCCCACCTACGAGCACTATACCGGCGTGCTCGGCCTGCAGACTTTGACCAACATCGTGGGCCCGCACTATGGCCCGGGACCGGCCTCCGCCGACCACAATGGCTGGGGACAATGGATTCGCGCCGGACATCACGGCATTGGCATGGATCGCACCTCTGCCAGCGGCACCGGCTTCCTGGGCCAGTACCCCTCCTGGCTCGAGGCGCGTTACACGTCACTCGCCACTTGCCCGGATCACCTGCTTCTGTTCATGCATCACCTGCCCTACACCTACCGGCTGCACAACGGCGAGAGTGTCATTCAGGATATCTACGACGCCCATTACCGCGGCGCGTCCGAAGCCGCCCAGTTCCCGCAATGGTGGATGGCGCTACGTGGACACCTGGATCCGCAGGTGTATCAGGCGACCCTCAATGAGCTGCGTTATCAGGCGGGCTACGCGGTGGTGTGGCGCGATTTCATCAACCAGTACTTTTTTGAACTCTCCGGCATCCCCGATCAGCGCGGGCGCGTGGGACATCATCCCGACCGTGTGGAAGCCGAGGCGATGCGCTTACGCGGCTATCGTGTGGTCGCAGTGACGCCGGCGGAGGCAGCCTCGCAAGGCAAGGCCGTCGCCTGCCCGGCGCACCAAGCCGTGTGCAGCGCCGGCACAATCGTCCGGCAACCAAACGGCACCTACACCCTTAGCGTGCTCTACTATGCCCCCGCGCAGGGCACTGCGCGCTTTGAGCTGCTGGCCGGCGGCCGCCCCATCGCGCACTGGACCAGCATGAAAGGCCTGCCCGGCTCGACGCTCAACGCCGACACCGCCGTGCGGCTGAGCTTCCCGCACATCCGTCTGCGCAAAGGCGAGCCGCTGACCGTGCGCGCGGTTCCTTCCGGCGGCAATCCGGCCGGGCTCGACTATATCGCACTGCACCGCGAAGCCGCGGGCTCCCGGTAGCGGGCTCCTGGCAGCGAGTTGCTGGCAGCGAGCTCCTGGTAGCGAGCTCCTGGCAGCGCTGCGCCCGCCCGGCTATTTGCACGCCGCCGCTACCCTTGTTCCTTGATCTGCCGCTGAATCTCCGCCAGCAGATTCATCGCTTCCAGGGGTGTGAGCTTGTTGAGATCGATGCCGCTCAGCCGGTCGACGATCTGCTGGCTAAGCGGCGTAAAGATGGTGAGCTGCATGGCCGGCCCGCCGTCGTCAACGCGCTCCCGCGGCGTGGGCCGGCCGGAGGCCGTGGGTGCCGCCTGCCCTGCCGCTCCCTCCACCTCGTTGACTTTTTCCAGGACCTCGGTCGTTCGTTGCGCCGCCAGTTCGTGTTGCTGCAGCACCGAGCGGGCGCGCTCAATCACCTGCAGCGGCAAGCCCGCCAGCTTGGCCACCTCAATGCCATAGCTGCGGCTGGCCTCGCCGGGCTCGACGCGGCGCAGGAAGACGATGCCGGCGGGCGTCTCCTTCACCGCGACGTGCAGGTTGCGCACGCCCGGCAGGTGCTCGGCCAACGCGGTGAGCTCGTGGTAATGGGTGGCAAACAGCGCCGCCGCCCCCACCTGATCGTGCAGGTACTCCACCACTGCCCAGGCCAGGCTAAGTCCGTCATAAGTCGCGGTGCCGCGGCCAATCTCGTCGAGAATAATCAGGCTGCGCGGACTGGCGCTGTTTAAAATCGCTGCGGTTTCCGTCATCTCCACCATGAAGGTGGAGCGGCCGCGCGCCAGGTTATCACTGGCCCCGATGCGCGTGAAGATGCGATCGAAGATGGGCAGACGCGCGTACTCGGCGGGAACAAACGAGCCCATCTGCGTCATCACCGCCAGCAGCGCCACCTGCCGCAGATACGTGCTCTTGCCTCCCATGTTGGGGCCAGTGATCAGCAGCAGACGCTGTCCGCTGGGATCGATATAGACATCGTTGGGGACAAAACGGTCCGCCACACCCTCCAGCGACAGCCGCTCCACCACCGGATGGCGGCCCGCCCGCACCTCCAGGTCCCCGCTCTCCTGCAACTGTGGACGGCAGTAATGGTGCGCCGCCGCCTGGTGAGCGAAGTTGGCCAGCAGATCGATTTCCGCCACCGCCACCGCGTTGTGACGGATCGCGGCGGTATGCGAGGCGGCGGTGGCCCGCAAACCCTGAAACAGCCGCTGCTCGATTTCCAGGCTTTTCTCTTCGGCGGTGAGAATCTTCACCTCGAGCTCTTTCAACTCGGGCGTGGTGAAGCGTTCCGCGTTCACCAGCGTCTGCTTGCGCTCGTAATCCGTGGGCGCGGAGGCCAGATTGGCCTTGGAGATCTCGATGTAATAGCCGAAAACGTTGTTGAAGCGAATCTTCAGCGAGGCAATCCCGGTGCGCGAGCGCTCACGCTGCTCCATCTGCGCCAGGATGGTCTTGGCGTTATGGCTGAGCTGGCGCAGTTCGTCGAGCTCCGGAGAAACCCCGGCCCGGATGAATCCGCCGTCCGCGGTGGTGGCCGGAGGCTCATCGGCGAGGCTGCGCTCGATGTTGCCGCGCAGCTCAGCCAGATCGTCGAGCGAGCTGCCGAGCGTTTCGAGACGTTCCGACCGCGGCGAACCATGCAGCAGCGCCTTGATTTCAGGAATACGATCCAGCGATAGCTTGAGGGCGAGCAGGTCGCGTGGCCCGGCGGTATCCAGCGAAACGCGGCTGAGCAGCCGCTCCAGATCCAGAACGCCGCCCAGCGTCTGGCGCAGCCGGTCGCGCAGCTCCCAGTTGTCCACAAACGTTTGTACCGACTCCAGGCGCGCGTTGATCTCCCCCAGATCGGCGGAGGGCCGCAGCAGCCAACTGCGCAGCAGGCGCTTGCCCATCGGGGTAACCGCCCCGTCCAGAACCGCGCGCAGCGTGACCGCTCCCGAGCCGGCCAGCAGCGGCTCGACCAATTCCAGGTTGCGGGCGCTGACCGCGTCGATAAGCAGGCCGTGCTGGCGTTCGTAATAGCCGATGCGGTCCACATGCGCGATCGGGTTGCGCTGCGTCTCTTTGGCGTAATGCACGATGGCGCCGGCGGCACAGGCCGCCAGCGTGCGCTGCTCCAGCCCGTAGCCCTCCAGCGACAGCACGCCAAAATGGTTTTCCAGGATGCGCCGCGCGAAGTCGGGAGCAAACGTCCACTCTTCCACCGGCGTTCGCGTGGCCAAACGCGATAGGGCCTGCGGCAAAATCGCGGTCTCCCCATCTTTGGCGAACAGCGACGCGGTCTGCGGAAACAGGATTTCCCGAGGCTGCCACTGCTCCAGCTCGTCATGCAGACGCTGCTGCGCCTGTTCGCCTTCAAATTCGGTGGCCCGGAACTCCCCGGTCGAGAGGTCCAGAATCGCCAGACCCACCCGCGCATGCTGGCGCAGCACCGCGGCCAAATAATTGTTCTCCCCGCCCGCCGTCTGGAAGTTCGCCGTTCCCGGCGTCAGCACCCGCGTAACTTCACGGCGCACCAGCTTTTTCGCCTGCTTGGGGTCTTCCATCTGATCGCAGATGGCCACCTTGTAGCCTTTGCCAATCAGCCGGGCAATATAGTTTTCCGCCGCGTGATAGGGAACGCCGCACATCGGTACGGCAATTCCCTTCTCCTTGTTGCGGGAGGTGAGGGTGATTTCCAGCTCGCGCGCCGCCGTGACCGCGTCCTCGAAAAACAGTTCGTAAAAATCACCCAGCCGGAAAAACAGCAGCGCGCCGGGATGCGCCTTCTTGATCTCCGAATACTGCCGCATCAGCGGCGTCGAGACTGCGGTGGTTTCCATGTGGTGGTTTCGATTGCGCTGGTTTCGATTGCGGTGGTTTTGATTGCGATCGTTTCGATTACGTTGGTTTCGATTGCGTTGGTATCAATAGTGAGCTGCGGCGGGAATCCATCTTTCCAGATCGCAAGGCCGGGTGTCAAACCTCCACCAGCCAGGGCCGAGGCGAACTGCTTTCGAGTTTTGGCGGTGATTCGTAGCGGTGATTCCTGGCGGTGCTTCAACGCTCTGCGCCACCGCACCTGCGGCGCTCGTTTAAACTGGTCTATATGTTGATTTTGGCCCTGGAAACCACCTCGGCGCACGGCAGTCTGGCCCTGATGCGGGACGATCGCCTGCTCAGCGTCCGCGACCTCGACGCTGGCAGCTACTCCGTACAGGTGCTGCCCGTCATGCTGGAAACGCTGGCCGAAGCTGGCTTCCAACCCTCCCAGATCGACGCCTTTGCCGTGGCCAACGGCCCCGGCTCCTTTACCGGCATCCGCATCGGTCTGACCGTGATCAAAGCTCTGGTGGAGGCTTGGAAGCGCCCCGCGGTTGCCATCTCCACCCTGTCGGCAGTTGCGGCGGCCGTCAATCTGGAAGCTGACGCTCCGGTCCTGGCCGCGCTGGATGCCTCGCGCGCAGAGGTCTACACCGCCGCCTACCCTTCCGCTCCCGGCTTAGACCGCTTTGCCGTAAACCGCACCCAATTTGAAAACGAGTTGCTGCAAAGCACCGAAGCGCTGCTGGAGCAGTTGCGCAGTGCACCCACAACCCGTCTGCTCTCTCCCCATCCCAACGTTTTGGAGTTGGCCCGCACCGTTCTGCCGGCGCGAAACGTCGTCGAAATCGAGCGGCGCCTGGCCCCCGCCGTGGGACGGATTGGCGCTTACTGGCTCGGTCAGGGCGCCTCCGCAAACGCCTTAGAGCTGGACGCGAACTATATACGCCGCTCCGACGCGGAAATCTTTTCGCTACCCAGGCTGGTGACCGCCGCACAGCTCGCGGCCACCTCGGCGCCGGCGGCCACCCCGGCACCCTCCCCCACTGTGCAATCCTGACCTCTTGAGCTTCCCGCCATGGAACTGCGGCGCGCCCTATCCTCCGACCTTGATGAGCTGATGCAACTCAGCCGCGACTGTTTCGGGGAGGCCAGTTGGGGGCCACAGATCTGGAACGATCTGCTCGCACTCCACCTCCGCGACGATGGGCAGCAACATCTCTGGATTGCGCAGGCGTTTGGCGCGGGGCCAATGCTCGGCTATCTTGCCACCCTCTGGATCGGCGCACCCCATCCTCAGGAAGAAGCCCGTGATGGACTCGAAGTGGAGGTTCAGGCCATCGCCGTGCACCCTGGTATGCGGCGCCAGGGCGTGGGACGGGAGCTGCTGCGCCATGAGATCGCCCAGTGGCGGGCACTGCGTGTGCGACAGGTCTTTTTGGAAGTGCGGGAGGGCAACGCCGCGGCCCAGCAGTTCTACCGCAACCACGGCTTCACCTTTTGCGGGCGGCGCCGCAACTACTATCACACGCCCGCGGAAGACGCGTTGCTGATGCGTTGGGAGGGCGGCCCATAAGCACTGGCAACGGTTTCAGCAACACAAAGCGGCGGGGGCTCTTCCCGCCGGAAGAGCCTCCCGCCGCTGCTGGCTTGAGATGGTTAGCTGGCCAGCGAGGGCACGTGTAGGCGCTCGCGCACGAGGGACTCCATTTCGTCCTTCAGTTGCAATTTCAACTTTTTTAACCGGAGTTCTTCAGCTTCTTCTTGGGGGGAGAGGAAACGGCGTTCCTGAAGCTGGTGGAGTTGACTATCGAGGTCGGCGTGCTGCTGCGAGAGCTGACGGAAGGTCGGATTCGCCGCCATCAGCTCCTGCCGAATGGCGGCATTGTTCTGGTCCAATGGGATACCCTCCGGGGACCAACGTCCCCTAACCAAGATTCAATACTGAAAAGCTAGCACCGCGCCCAAGCTGATTCAAGGGCCTTTTGGACCCGCCGCAAGACATTTTTTCAGCCCTGTCACGCCCGGCCTGGGAGAGCGCCAAAGTGCCCCCGAGTGGATGCCGTTTACCCCTCCCCGGCAAGCTTTCCCCAGCAAGCGACCACCGGATTCTGGCCGGGCCACCTCAGCAAGGCCACCGCCAAGGCCGCCCCCGTTTCCTAGGAGCTGCTCCCCCAACCCCGCCCTCCTCACCCTCACTTTTTTTGCCCCGAGGGGGGGGCAATTCTTAGTGCGCGAAAGGGGGCCAATTTTAAATCCGCGTTGACAGCAGCATGTCCCCAAACGGCAGACTTCTGCACAGCGACGTGCCGTTCGGCCCCACCGTCGCCCGCTCGGTCCCCAGCCAGTCACTGTAGTGATAGCTCAACCCGCCGTTGGCGTAGGTGGCCAGGTGACGCCCTCCCGCGTAGATTTCTTGGCGGTTCACCCCGCCTCCCGCGTTGATCTCCGCGATCTGGTTTCCCGCCACATCGTAGAGATAGTACACCGTCGTCCCGCTGACCGTCTTGCGCACCCGCCGTCCCGCCGCGCCGTAGGCGTAGCTGGCACTGCTTGCCCCGCCTCCGGGGCATCCCGCCCCGCGGGATGCCAGCAACCCTAGCCGGGCATAAGCGAGCACCGCGAGCTGTATGCCCGGTCCGCCGCCCCCCAACAATCCCGCATCGGGGCGCAGGCCCCGATGCGAGCAAGCCGCCAGGCCGTCGCTGATGCCCGGCAGTGGCTCGCCCAACGTGGCGGCAAGGGAATCCCGCATCAAGAGGCGATGCGCCGTCTCGGACTGGATTGACCAGGAATGAAAGAGATCGAGTGGACCGAGGCCGCCCTCGATGGCGGCGTTGGATAAAACCATCGCCCGGCGCGTGCGGCTCGCCGTCGAGCACTTCGCCGCCACTGGGGCTGGCAACGTCCGCAAGCTGCAAGGGATCGATCCGCCTGAGCATCGTCTCCGCGTCGGCGACTACCGCGTGCGCTTTGAGCTGGCCGCCGACACCATCCGCATCCTGCGCGTCCGCCACCGCCGCGAAGTCTACCGCTGAGGCCCACGCTCACTTGGTCGCCAACTCTTGCAGCTCTTGAGCTCGTCGACTCCAGAACTCTGCTCTTGCCTCGCTTCTCCGCACGCCCCGCCCTTAGCGATAGAAGTGGGCGAGGTTGTGGACCGCGTCGGGATCTCCGCGCTTTGCTGCCTTCAGGTACCACTTGAACGCAGCCTCCGGGTCAGCCCGCGTGCCTATGCCTCTGCATCGGGCTGGGGTCGCCGGACGTGCAGTTCAGCATTTCCCCAAAGGGCAGGCTGGTACAAATCGAGACACTGGATGTGCCGTTGGGCCCCACCGTCGCCCGCTCGGTCCCCAGCCAGTCACTGTAGTGATAGCTCAACCCGCCGTTGGCGTAGGTGGCCAGGTGACGCCCTCCCGCGTAGACCCCCTGGCGGTTCACCCCGCCTCCCGCGTTGATCTCAGCGATCTGATTTCTCGCCACATCGTAGAGATAGTACACCGTCGTCCCGCTCACCGTCTTGCGCACGCGCCGTCCTGCCGCGTCGTAGGCGTAGCTGGCGCTGCTTGCCCCGCTCCGGGGCATCCCGCCCCGCGGGATGCCAGCAACCCTAGCCGGGCATAAGCGAGCAAAGCGAGCTGTATGCCCGGTCCGCCGCGCCCCAACAATCCCGCATCGGGGCGCAGGCCCCGATGCGAGCAAGGGGGCACCCGCATTCCAGAGCGTCACAGCCCTTCTAAAGGCCTCTCGCGGGGAACACGATTTCGACTCTGGCCTGGCTGCTTATTTGGGTTGACGCGCTTTTATGCGAGCCAGGGCCGAGCCGAACTGTTTTCGAGTTCGAGATTTCAGGCCGAAGTCGTAGCGAAGTCCGGGGTTGCCGTTTAGGCCCCACACCGCTGACTAGTGAAGCGCGGCCACCATCCGTCAGCTTCGACCGGACGACGAAGCAGTGGAATAAAAGCGGTCGTGCCGCATTCTCTTCAGCGAGTCGGCCTGGGCCTGTTTGCCGGGCGGCGTTTCAAAGCGTACCGTGAGTTTGCTCAGGCGCTCGCGCTCGGGTTTGAGCCCCTGCAGAAAGCGGCGCACGGTGGCGATCGAGCCGGCGTACCCCATGGGCCGGATCTCGTCGAGCAGGCGCACGGCGGAAAAGCCGCACTCCTGCCAGCGCTGCCGCAGGAGAGGCTTGAACTCCTCCAGGCAAGAGCTCCGCTGAGGCTTGAAACGGCCGCGGCGATTCGGGTTTGAGCATCTTGCGAACGGTGTTGCGGCTGAATCACTTCCTAGGCCTCATACTCCAACCGCTCCTTTGCTATTTGTGTTTAGCGTCTACCTTCTCTCCTCCTCTATCTTTCGCTTTCCGTGGTGCTCCGGTCTGGTGCTTTTGCTCAGTACTTCCGGGCGCTTGTTATTGCGGTGTGACACCGCTTGGAGACTTGGCTTTCAGAGCTCTCATTTAGGCACTCGTGGCGTCGCTGGGGAGGAGCGCGGCGGCAGCGCGTGAGCCCGGGATATTGTGAACGGCACGTCCTCACAGTCGCTGCAGGTCGGCTTCGGCGGCCGCACTGTAATGACCACCTTGTACGGAATCCGGAGGTAAATCCTGGGGGGCCCGAGTGGCCAAACCGGCCTGCCTTTGATGCTGTACTCGAACTCGGTGTTTGTAATCACCGGTCGCTTCAGGACATCAAAGCGCCATGTTCGAACGTTTTCGACTGCAGCACGCTCCAGGATAGGATTGGCTGACGAGACCACTTTCACGCTCGTCACTCGTCCGTTTGATATAACCAGCCTGAGGGTCACGGCTCCAGAGATGTTTGCCTGCCAGGCCCAGCGCGGGTACAAGGGCACCTCCCCGTGAATCATTGGCAACCACACCCTGCCAGACTGGGCTGCCATCGAGCACGCAAGCGCGGCACAAAGGCCCAGTACAGATACCATCTTTGTGTGCTTGATCATAGATGAGGAAGTACGGAGTACAGAACGGGTCCCGGATCGGACGACGTTACCCCCTTATCCTTTCCGCCGTACCCATTCTGCGGATCGGCTAGGATGCTGTCGATGTGAGTCCGTGCTTCTGCTGGCGTTACACCAGCTCCGAGCTGGCATGTACCTGTCAGACATCGAATGGCGCCGGTCCTGCCGTTGGAGTCAAGGATGTCTTGTGTATTGAGGTATGCCCGGACCTCGGTTTCGTATTTGCGTAGATTCAGCGCCGGATTGGGGTGTCCGGTGTTGAAGCTGGCAACAACCGCCTGCCCATCTGCGGCGTGACTTCCCTCATGGCCCACTGCGGCATCCAGCCTTGCTCCCTTAATACCCAACCGGAATACTACAGTGTCCTTGACCTTAAGTTTTCCCAAGTGCTTCGGGTCGCCCTGCAATCCGTGAACGGTGTTGCCGTCCTTTCCCTTCCCGGGGTCCCCAAATACCACAGTCACGCCGTTGTCGTCATTCGCTCCGCCAAAAGCTTCGGCGGCCCGAACCACATCCGGGTTTTTCGATTTGAGCAGCCGCGCAAGCGTCTTCGCGAGTTCCCGGTCATTTTGTGACCTGCAGCCCTGGGGGTCGTCCGCGCAGATGTACATGCCCGTGGGATCAGTCAGGTTCAGCGGGTTGTCAGTCACATAGACGTACTTGTTGAGGCTCTGAGGATTGAGCATTTTGCCGCCCAGCGGATCCGGGCTCATGAACCGCCCAGCCGAACTTGCGTTGTAGCGAGCTCCGAAGTAGTCGAGGCCGGTTTCCGCGTCGCGTTGTTTGCCGGTGAAATGCATCGGGCTGGGGTCGCCGGACGTGCAGTTCAGCATTTCCCCAAAGGGCAGGCTGGTACAAATCGAGACACTGGACGTGCCGTTCGGCCCCACCGTGGCCCGCTCGGTCCCCAGCCAGTCACTGTAGTGATAGCTCAACCCGCCGTTGGCGTAGGTGGCCAGGTGACGCCCTCCCGCGTAGATCTCCTGGCGGTTCACCCCGCCTCCCGCATTGATCTCGGCGATCTGGTTTCCCGCCACATCGTAGAGATAGTACACCGTCGTCCCACTGACCGTCTTGCGTACCCGCCGTCCCGCCGCGTCGTAGGCGTAGCTGGCGCTGCTCGCCCCGCCTCCGGGGCATCCCGCCTCGCGGGATGCCAGCAACCCTAGCCGGGCATAAGCGAGCACAGCGAGCTGTATGCCCGGTCCGCCGCGCCCCAACAATCCCGCATCGGGGCGCAGGCCCCGATGCGAGCAAGCCGCCAGGCCGTCGCTGATGCCCGGCAGTGGCTCGCCCAACGTGGCGGCAAGGGAATCCCGCATCAAGAGGCGATGCGCCGTCTCGGACTGGATTAACCAGGGAATGAAAGAGATCGAGTGGACCGAGGCCCCCTCGATGGCGGCGTTGGATAAAACCATCGCCCGGCGCGTGCGGCTCGCCGTCGAGCACTTCGCCGCCACTGGGGCTGGCAACGTCCGCAAGCTGCAAGGGATCGATCCGCCTGAGTATCGCCTCCGCGTCGGCGACTACCGCGTGCGCTTCGAGCTGGCCGCCGACACCATCCGCATCCTGCGCGTCCGTCACCGCCGCGAAGTCTACCGCTGAGGCCCACGCTCACTTGGTCGCCACCTCTTGCAGCTCTTGAGCTCGTCGAATCCAGAACTCCGCTCTTGCCTCGCTTCTCCGCACACCCCGCCCTAAGCGATAAAAGTGGGCAACGTTGTGGGCCGCGTCGCTATCTCCGCGCTTTGCTGCCTTCAGGTACCACTTGAAAGCAGCCACCGGATCGGCCCGCGTGCCTATGCCTCTGCTTAAACAGTAGCCAACGGAGAACTGTGCATCCAAGCAGCCCATTTGCGCCGCCTTAAGATGCAGCCTGAAACCCTTTCGCGGATCACGCCTCACCCCGCGCCCGTCCCGATACCACCTGCCCAGCAGGTCAATCGCTTCCCGGTCACCATGCTTGGCCGCTTTACTCAACCACTTGGCGCCCAGTACCGTGTCCTTGCGTGTTCCTTTGCCCTGCGCGAGAAAAATGCCCACGTGGTACTCACAGTTGGCGTCGCCGCGCTGGGCGCCCCACAAATAGTGCTCAAATGACTTTCGGTGATCTACGGCCGTTCCGATGCCATAGTCGTAAGCCGCTCCGAGCCATTCGTGTGCTCCCAATATTC
Organism: Acidobacteriota bacterium; assembly: GCA_027459505.1. Taxonomy (GTDB): domain Bacteria; phylum Acidobacteriota; class Terriglobia; order Terriglobales; family SCQP01; genus DAIDIE01. Next base: position 2,827 of record DAIDIE010000020.1, on the reverse strand, counting down.
CCCCGCTCGCGGCCTGCAGCAAATATGGAAAGGCTTCATCGAAACCCCTCGGGGTACCCGCATTCCAGAGCGTTACAGCCCTTCTAAAGGCCTCTCGCGGGGAACATGATTTCGACTCTGGCCCGGCTGCTTCTTTGGGTTGACGCGCTTCCATATCCTCTTCAGCAATCAACTGTTCAAGGTCAGCAATGGTCGTTAGGCCTCGATGGCACCTCATCCCGGCACCAACATGCCAGCGTGGTACAGCATGATTACAAGCACGCCGTTATAAAGCATGTGGCAGATCCAGGAGGCTCCGAGGTTCCCCTTCGTCCGCACATAGCACCCCTGGAGCACGAGCTCAGCCGCAAAAATTTGAGGAATGTGGGCAAAGTGCAAAACCGCGAACACCGCTGCGGGTAGAACAATGAGCCATCCGGAACTTAAAAATGGCTCGAGTATATCCGAAACCACCGCCCGCATGAGTTCTTCGACCAGCGGCGCCACAAGGGCCAGCTGACCGGTAGAGACCGTCATCTCTGTGCCGCGCCCGAAAAGCAATGCCAATGCGACTGCCGCCGCACCCCACCACGCCACGGTTCGAGGCGGTGCCCATCGCGAGCGCTTGAAGAGTCCCGGCCAGAGAGCAAAAGCGATGGTTGCATCAATCAGCGTTCCAGATGCGAGAACAGCAACACCGCGTGCACCGAGGCAGTCGGTAGAACACCCGCTAATCCAAAAGAGCAGATCCTGGACCAACCCGACGGCGGAAATGATCGCCGCCGACATCCAGATCGCGCCCCATAGGGAATGGGCTCTGAGTGTTCTTCTCAGTTTGGGCTGGGGATCTACGTCGCGCGCTTTGAGCGTGGTCATCACGGCTGCTTGTTGTCGTTCATGCAGTGATCGTTGTTTGACTCAGAGCACTTATTTCTCGGTGCAATTGTGCGCTTTTGGATCGCGGCGTCAATAGCGCCTTTGCTCTGGTCCATCACATACCGCTCCTCGGCATCCGCAAGCTCCGAACCCCATGACCCAAGCGTGGCCATTGCGGAAGCCACTTTGCCAAGCACCAGCTTGGCCAGCGCACCCGGCGGACTATTGAGAGCCTTCTTGGCTCTCGCCGAAGGCGTCCCGCCGCCCTGGCCGTCTTAACCAACTAACGGTTCCCGTCACACGCCCCGCCAATGCTGGGAGCCAATCGCACCGTAAAACTACGCTTGGTCCCTGCAGTACTCAGGTCGCCCTCCAGTGTGCTCCCACTTTTGATCGCCGCGACGACAAACTCGCCTTTCCAAAGGCGGACGACCAGGCTTCCGTGTTCGTCGGTACGGGCGTACGTTTGCAACACCTTTCCGAGCCACGAAATGGGGTACCTTCGAAGCCTGAACATGATTTCGGTATCTCTCAGCGGACGTCCATTGGTGTTAACTACCCTAACCCTGATCGGCCGAGTCTGCGCAATGACCTCCTTGAGAGGATTGACCGGCATCATAATTGAGACGCATCTGGCGCTCCGGTAGAATTCGGTGGTAGTCCGCCCGAAGAGCTGCTTAGGATCGACGGCAGTAATGACGCACATTGAACGGTCCGGCCGCTGCAGCACTGCCTGGCCCATCCGGTCGGTTACGGCCGCCTGCGAGTGCGATAGTTCGTTAAGTACGACAATAACCCCTCCCAGCGCTTCGCCGGTCCGGTCCGTTACCCTGACATGTAATGCATTCGACGTATGGCCTTTCAGGCAAGATCGCTTTCCCCTAACCTTGGGGCTTTGGGCTGGGAGCTCCTCCGCCCACGGTCCGCCGTAACCGGAAAGGCTAGCCATCCAGCGGTCAACCATTCCGCTCCGCCCGGAAGCCAAGGATCGCACCACCTGGATGAAGTCCTCCAACCAGGGCCCGGAGCTGTCGGCCCCAGCCATGATGATGATGGGTGCGGTGTGGGCGAGCAAGCGCTGCGCGGCAGGATCGGAAGCAAATGCGCGATCTACCTCGTCCGGAGCTGTCAACCACAAAACATAGAGCGACGCATCAAACAGATCGTTCCCCTCATTCCAGGCATGGGCATGCAGCGTCGATGCTAAACGAGCGAGGAGCTTGACGTCTGGTCGAACAAGCTGCGCACACTCTCCCACGCACGACTGCAAACTCGCCCTGCCACTGCTGAGGGACCGTTTCACCCAAGCTGCGATCCCGCGAGCCCGCGGCCCGCGCTTCCCTCTGGCGGCTTCGCTAAGGGCCGAACCGGAAGCGCCACTACCGCATAGCCGGTCCCAGTACAAGTGAATGTCGGTGCTCAACTGGATCTGCGATGCCTGCTTGCCGGTCTGAAAGGGCGGCTCCTCGTACCTGTAGCTCTGCGCCAGGTACGTACAGACTGGTGAGGTACTCGGCAACGGGAGCCTTGTGTGGCGCGGCCCCTGATGGCCAAACATGAACAGCAATATGATCATCATTGGCATTGCGCCTCTGTCACTGGGAGCCGATGGTATCGCTCGATGCCGCACGGATGACCCGTCGCCTCGGTCAGGGATCAGTGAGGCACTGGAGGCCGCCGACGCGGACGGGACGCGCTCGAGGCGTGCCGGCGCCCCGGCGTAGGCGAACCCTCCGCCACCGGAAATGATGGAAACCTCTGAACCGGGTTGTACCTTCCCGCCTCAAACTCCCGCTGGCGGAGCTCGCTTAATGCCTCCCCGGCATCTGCACTGATACCGGACGAAGTAGTACCATGCCACTGCGCCCACTGTCATCGCCTCCATTTCATTTCGGCCTGGCAGACCCTGGTCCCGGCGAAAAGGATCACCGTCCAGCTGCTGACCTGGGAATACAGCAGCCACAGGCCGGAA
>DAIDIE010000019.1 GCA_027459505.1 Acidobacteriota bacterium | reverse complement strand
GGCGGCGGCGCTTGCGCCGCCCTTGGACATCTTCAGAAGGATGATTCTCAGTCACTGCGGTACCGTCTCCTGTGCGGTCATCCTGCCCGGTAGCGCTATTCAACCACCGGGATCTCGTCAAAGTTATAAGCGGGCGGCGGGCAGGAGGTCATCCACTCCAAGCCCTGCTGCAGTTCGTTGATCTGCCAGGGATCGTCGCCCACGGCGCGCTCCCCGGAGATGCAGCTTTTCACCACGTTGATCAGGAACAGGATCGCTCCGGTCAACATGATGAGGAAACCTAGCGAGATGAACTTGTTCCAAAAGGCGAATTCGGGCCGGTACGTAGCCACACGGCGCGCCATGCCCTCCATACCCAGCCAGTGCATGGGCGTAAAGACCCAGAGGAAGCCAATGAAAAAGAGCCAGAAGTGCAGGTTGCCCATCTTCTCGCTCAGGTGGCGACCGGTCATTTTGGGGAACCAGAAGTACAGGCCCGCCATCATGGCCATGATTGAACCGCCGAACAGCACAAAGTGGAAGTGCGCCACAACGAAGTAAGTATCGTGCACCGTCACGTCGAAGGGCACCACCGCCAACATGACCCCGGTTAAGCCGCCCAGAATGAAGAGCGCGATGAAGCCCAGGCCAAATTTCATAGCCGTGGTGAAACGGATGGTTCCACCCCAGACCGAAGCTAACCAGGAGTAGATCTTCACGCCTGTGGGAACGGCAATCGCCATGCTCGCCACGGAGAAAAACTCGCGGGCCGCCGGGCTGATGCCCGAGGTGAACATGTGGTGCGCCCACACGAAAAAGCCCAGAAGGCCGATGCAACACGTGGCATAAACCATGCCCTTGTAGCCAAAGACCTTTTTGCTGGCAAAGCTGGGCAGCACATGAGAGATGATGCCAAATCCGGGCAGCACCAGGATGTAGACCTCGGGATGTCCGAAGAACCAGAAGAGGTGCTGATACAGCAGAGGATCACCGCCCAGCGCGGGACGGAAGAAGCCGGTGCCGAACAGACGATCGCTGAGCAGCATCACCATGCAACCCGAGAGCACGGGGACGGCAATGAGCAGCAACCAGGCGGTGACTTCCCAGGCCCAGACGAACATGGGCATCTTCATCCAGGTCATGCCTGGGGCGCGCATGTCGGCAATGGTGACGAGGAAGTTGACCGCGCCCAGAATCGACGAAATGCCCAACAGGATGACGGCAATGATCCAGAGGTTTTCGCCGGCGCCGGCGCTGAACTGCGAGGAAGACAGCGGCGGGTAACTCCACCAGCCTCCGGCGGCGGCGCCGGAGTGAGCGAAGAAGCTCAAATGCAGCATGAGCATGGGCGGAAACATGATCCAGAACGCAAAGGCGTTGAGCTTGGGGAACGCCATGTCGCGAGCACCGATCATGAGCGGCACCAGGAAATTGCCGAAGCCGGCAAAAGCGGGCATGGCGGCCAGAAAGATCATGGTCGTGCCATGCATGGTCATGATCTGGTTGTATTGGGCGCCATTAAACGGACTATGGGCGGGGTCCCAGAGGTGCCAGCGGATCAGTCCGGCGAGGATACCGCCTACCCAGGCGTTGAAGAAGGCGAAAATCAGGTACATCAGACCGATCTTCTTATGGTCGGTCGTGGTCAGCCAGTCCATCAGGCCGGTGTAGGCCTTGGGCTGGGCGTGGGGTGCGGTCAGGACGGCTTCCTGGGTGCTCATAATACCTCCCGGGGTTGCTGCGGAGTCGCAGCCGCCATTTGCATGTGACCCATCTGGTCGTGAAGATCGGAAACCGCGGGGCCGGACGCCAGCGCGGGCGGGTGGCCCATGCTGGAAGCGGCGGCCGCCTGCTGTTTGCTCACCCACTGCTGGAACTGGTCAGGGGGAATGGCGCGCACCTGAATCAGCATCTTGCCGTGGTTGGCGCCGCACAACTGCGCGCATTGGCCCTTGTAATAGCCCGGATTAGCCTTAAACCAGGCGGTGGTGATACGGCCAGGAACCGCGTCCATCTGCACCCCCAGAGCCGGCACGTACCAGGCGTGAATGACGTCGCCGCTGGTGATATTCAGATCAACGACTTCGCCAGCCGGCACGACCAGATCGTGGGAGGAAAAGTCGATGTTGTAGGCAGGGTACTTGTATTCCCAATAGAACTGATGCCCGACGATGTCGACGGTGAGGTCCGGCGCCGGACTGTACTCGACCCGATGCAGCACGTGATAGGTGGGCACTGCCACGAAAATCAGCGCGATGATGGGCAGCAGCGTCCAGATGAATTCCAGCTTGTGGTTTTCCGTGAACGTGGCCGGCTTGCGTCCGGGCTTGGCACGGAATTTGAAGATCACCACCACCAGCAGGATTTCCGCCAGCAGAATGAACGGCAGCACCAGCAGCAAGGTGTACAACGTGAGGTGCTTGATGCTGTGCGCCAGCGGGCTGGAGGGATCGTTAAACGCATTCGTGATGGGGCCATGCTTGAGCTGCAGCAGGGCCGCCAGGCAGACGCCGAGGGAATTCAACAAAGACATCGGGGTCACTGTGCGCCTCCGTTGTTTGCGGAAGCGGCTTTGGAGGGGGCGCCGGCGGGCAGGCCCGCCAGTTGCCGCACGTAAGCATAAAGCGCGTCCATTTGAGGACGGGTGAGGGTTCCGAATCCGGGCATCATGCGGCCGGGAAGGCCGTGGGTGACCAGTGCGGAAAAGGCCTGTGCGTTGCTGCTCCAGCCGGGATTCAGAGGTTGGCTGAACGCGGCGGCTCGCACTTCGACGTAAGGGTCGGAGGCGATTTGCATCAGCGGCTTGCCGCCGTTACCGTCAGGACCGTGGCAGCTCGCGCAGCGCGTCTGGTAGATGGCCGCGCCCTGCCCAAAGTTCCCCTGCGGAATGCTGGCCGGAGTGGGCGGCGCCGGCGCCGGCTGTGCTGATAATTGCAAAGCCAGCTCAATGGGAATCCGCGGCCCTTGCGGGGGCTCTTTCACCGGTGGCAGTTTGGTCGGGCCGGAACTGGCCGCTCCGCCCGAGGGCAGCGCGGCTATTTGTGCCGGGGTGTCTTCGGCCGGGTTCTGAATCCAGGTGCGGATGAAGTGGACCACCGCCATGCGCTCTTCCGGGCTGAGCGAGCCGTCGAAGCTCGGCATACTGGTACCCGGTGATCCGTTGGTGACGGTGTGATACAGGGTCAGCACCGAGGTTCCGTAATGGAAGTAGGTGCCATGGAAATTGCGCGGTGGCGGGTTGAGCCCGGCGCCCTGCGGACCATTGCCATATCCGTCAGGACCGTGGCAAGGCGAGCAGTTGGTCTCGAAAATCTGATGACCCTGGGCAATCAGTGCCGGAGTCGGCTGCAGCAGCGTGTGCAGATCCACCTGCGGCTGGTTTTCCGAAACCGGGTGCCCAGTGAAATTGAAGCGGGCCTTCAGCTCCGCACGCTGATACTCGATGGTAAAGACCGAGTAAATGGCGTAGGCAATGAGGAAGATGACAATGGCGAAACCGATGATTTCGCTCACCATCTTGCCGCTGTCGCGCCGTTGGCGCGGAGAGGTGAATTTACGCAGGTTCATCCCAGGTACCTCGCGGCCACCGAGTTGAGCAACTTGGGGTCGCCCATGGGGACGGTGTTGTTACGGCTGAGGAAGCGGGTCACGCTCCAGGCGAACGCGCCTAGGAAGACAAGGAACAACCCGATACAGATCAGCCCGGGGAAGACGAAATGCTTATGCAGCATGGGCATGATGAGCCAGTAAACGTCGAACCATTCCGCCAGCACGATAATGCCCGCCATCGACAGCAGAACGCGCTCGTTACGGCGCACCTTCTGGTTGAGCAGAATGGTGAACGGCAGCGCCCACTTGAAGACCAGAAGAAGGACGAACACCCAGCCCCAGCCGTGACGGATGCGGAGGTAGAAATAGTCAGTCTCCTCCGGGAAGTTGGCGTACCACATCAGGAAGTACTGCGCGAACCCGATGTAGACCATGAAGATGCTGAAAGCATGCAGCATGCGCGCCAGATCGACCAGATGGTGATCGCGAACCGCCTCACCGGTCATGCCGCGGCGGCGCATATAGATGGTCAAGATCATCACCAAAGCCATGCCCGCCTGGAAAAGTCCGGCGAACAGGTAGACCGGGAACATGGTCGAGATCCAGTCGGTCTGCAACGACATCACCCAGTCCATGGCCACGATGCTGAAGGTGTAGGCAAAGGTGACAATGAAGGCCGCCGAGATTCTGCCAATCGGTGTCGACAGCTTGCCAAAGCCGGTTTTGTTGTAGCTGAAGCTGGTCGGGTTCTTATCCTGATCGAGTGAATGCTTGACCAAAAAGTGCGCGAAGACGGTCCAGATCACTACCGCCAGCACGGTACGGATGCTGAAAAACGGAATCGAGTAGAACGCCTGTTTGCTCAGCGTGCGGAAGGGGTGGTGCACCGGATCGGCCCAGGGGTAGAGGGTATGCACCCCGAAGAGCAGGATGATGGCGCCCAGCACGGCGAATGGAAAGAAGGCGGTGAAGGACTCGCCCATGCGGCGGAACACCACCGACCAGGTGGCGTTGACCACGCGCTCCAGGCTGACCATGAAAGCGCCGGCCAGCGCCATCATCAGGAAGAAAAAGAAGTTGGTCAGGAAGCTGAACCAGAACTCCTTGGCGTTGTGGTGCAGCAGCAGCCCGAGAGCCAGCAGCACAGCACCGGCCACCGGCGCCGCCAGAATCAACTTGCGGGCGCGATCGGAGAATTTGGCCGGACCGGGGTTCTCAATCTCGTGAACCGGAGCGCCGAACCTGTCTGAAGTAAGAAAAGTCATGTTCGCTGTCTCGCCGGGGCGGAGGCCCTACTGCGCGCCTCCTTTACTGGGTTTAGGCAGAGCGGCCTCGCCGTTTATAGGGCCGTGCGGTCCCTCGGCTTCCGGGAAATCGGTGGAGAGCGGAATCGCCTGTTGCTGTTCCGCTGACAGATCGTCGTCGCTGGGATTGCCGGCACGCTGCAACACGCGCACGTAATGCACGATGGCCCAACGCTGTTGTGGGGTCAGCTCAGTACGGTAGGGCGGCATGTTGCCCTGTCCCTGGGTGATGACATAGAAAATGTGGCCATCAGACCAACTCGTCGCCGGGGGCAAATACAGCGGGGGCGGCTGCGTCATGTGGGGCACGATGTAACCCAATCCGTCAGCGCGCGGGCCATGGCAGACAATGCAATAAGTATTGAACCACTTCTGCCCGGCTTCCAGAACGGACTTGCTCATGGGCAGCGGGTTCACCATGTTATCAATGTTGGGATTGTCGTCCGGCAGCGGATAAGGCACATAGCCCACCGGAACCGTGCCCGCCGGTGGGACGCGCATGCCGGGCTTGTTGGGCGCCAGGAAATCGCGCGTCTGCGGGCGGATCGCCGCCTGATGATACATCTGCGGCTGATAGAGGATCTCCGTAGTGGACTTGCGAACTGTGCAGCCCACGCCCAGCAATAGCAGGGCGGCGGCCAGCAGCAGGCCGGCGTTACGGGAAAGGGATGGCAGCAGCTTAGCCAAGTTGCTGTACCTCCTGCGCGCCCAGCTTTTGCAGCAGGCGCTCGGTGGCCTCGACGTTCTGCCCGCCGGTGGGCACGAAGAGGGCGAAGCGGTCATTGGTGATGCGCGAATCGAGCAACTCGAAGTTCGTCACCGGGTAGAGTCTCCCGGCGATAAACACCGCATAAAAGGTGCAGATGGCGGCGCACAGAATGCCGCATTCGAAGGTGATCGGCATGGAGGCGGGCACGGAGAAGAAGGGCTTGCCGGCCACGTTAATGGGCCAGGTCCAGCCATTGGCCCAGAGCTGAAACGCAAGGCCCAGCGTGGCGCCGGTGAAGAAGGCCGTCTTGGTCACGCGCGGCATCCAACTCGGCCCCATGCCGAGGGCCTCCGACAGGCCATGCACCGGGAAGGGGGTGGCGGCGTCGAGTCCGCGGTAGCCTTGCTCGCGCAGGGCGACAATGGCATCGACCAGCTGATGCGGATCGATGAACAGCGCCAGCATCGCCGGCTTGCCTTTGTAGGGGGCGACAAAACTAGACATGGCTCTCCTCCAGGGTGGGCGAGCCGCTGATCTCGCCGACCGGGTGGTGCAGCACCGCCTTGATCTCGCTCATGGCGATGGTCGGAACGAAACGCGCAAACAGCAGGAACAGGGTGAAGAACAATCCAAACGAACCCACCAGCACACCGATATCGAAGATCGTCGGCCGGAAGTAGCCCCAGTTGGAGGGTAAAAAGTCCTGCGCCAGCGAGGTACAGATAATCACATAACGTTCAAACCACATGCCGATATTGGCGATGATGCTGACAATAAACATCACCACTAGACTGCGGCGCGCTTTGCGGAACCAGAAAATCAGCGGCGTCAGCACGTTGCAGAAAATGGTCAGCCAGCCCGCCCACGCGTAAGTGCCCAGGAACCGGATCCATACGTAGATGTGCCAGTCGTAGCGGTTCTCCCCGTACCAGGCCATGTAAACCTCGAGAATGTAGGCGTAACCCACAATCATCGAGGTGCCCAGGATGACCTTGTTCATCAGCTCCATGTGATCGAGCGTGATGTAGTCCTCCAGGTGGAAGGCCTTGCGCAGGATGGAGAGAATCGTGACCACCATGGCGAAGCCGGAGAAGATCGCGCCGGCGACGAAGTAGGGCGGGAAGATGGTGTCGTGCCAGCCCGGTAGAGTCGAGACCGCGAAGTCGGTCGACACCACGCTGTGCACCGACAGTACCAGCGGCGTGGCGATGGCGGCAAACAATCCGTAGGCGGACTCGTAATGATGCCAGTCGGCTGCGGTTCCCTTCCAGCGCTGGGCGAAGATGGAGTAGATCTTGCGTGCCAGCGGCCGCTTTTCCTGATCGCGGATGGTGGCCAGATCGGGAATCATGCCCTGGTACCAGAAAAGCAGCGAAGTCGTGGCGTAGGTCGATACCGCGAAAACGTCCCAAATCAGCGGCGAGCGGAAGTTCACCCACAAGTAGCGGAAGTTGGGATAGGGAATCAACCAGAACGCCAGCAGGGTTCGACCGACGTGGAGCAACGGGAACAAGCCCGCGCAGCAGACGGCGAAAATGGTCATGGCCTCGGCGGAGCGATTGATGGCGGTGCGCCAGCGCTGCCGCAAGAGGAACAAGATGGCGGAGATCAGCGTGCCAGCGTGTCCAATTCCAACCCAGAAGACGAAGTTGGTAATGTAGGTGCCCCACATGATGGGGTGCATGAGGCCGATGAGACCGAGGCCGTAATTGAGCTGGTAGGTCACGATGGCCGATCCCATGCCCAGCAAGGCCACGGAAATCAGAAATCCCGCCCACCACCAGCCATTGGGCTCCCCGGTAATGGGCGCCGAGATGTCGCGCGTCACCTGGGTAAGGGTGAGGTCGGCGCGATACATGGGTGGTTCCCGGCGGGCGGCGTCGGCTTGCTGTTGTAGGGTGTTGTCGCGGCTCATGCCTTGTTCTCCATGGGGCGCAGCTGGACGAGGCCGGATTGAGCGGGGGCGAGGCTAGCCTGCGCGTGGATGCCCTTGTTTTCGCCCTGCTCGGCGTGCTCGGGCCGCGGCTTCTCGCGTAGCTCGTCGGGCCGCGGCGCGCGATTGCGCACGCGGGTCAAATAATCAATCGAGGGCTGAAAATTGTAGTCCTCCAGTACGCGGTAACTGCGCGTGTCACGGGCGCGGCGTACTGCGGAGTTGGGGTCGTTCATGTTGCCGAACACGATGGCGCGCGTCGGGCAGGTCTGCTGGCAGGCGGTCTTCACGCCGCCATCAGGGATGGGGACACCCAATTCCTGCGACTTGTAATGAGCGGCGGTAATTCGCTGCACGCAAAACGAGCACTTCTCCATGACGCCGCGGCTGCGCACCGTCACATCCGGGTTGAGCGCCAGCTCCAGCGGGCTCTCTCGCCAGTTGTGGTCGGTATCCCCGTAGGCCATGTGCGGCGTAAAGCGCGTGAAGCTGTCCGTGTATTTCGAGTACGGATAGTAGTCGCTGTATTGATAGAAGTTGAAACGGCGCACCTTGTAAATGCAGTTGTTGGAGCAGAAACGCGTGCCGACGCAACGGTTGTAAACCTGCAGGTTCAAACCCTCGTCGTTATGCACGGTGGCCAGCACCGGACAAACGCTCTCGCAACCGGCGTGCCCGCACTGCTGGCAGAGCATGGGTTGATTGCTGACGTCGGGGTTATCGACCGGGCCGGAGTAGTAGCGGTCGATGCGGATCCAATCCATTTCGCGGCCGCGCTCGATCTGGTTCTTACCAACCACGGGAACGTTGTTTTCCGCGTGGCAGGCGACCACACAGGCGTTACAGCCGATGCAGGCGTTCAGGTCGATGGTCATCCCCCAGCGGTAGCCCGGGTACGGATGTTCGTGGCTACCGTCGGCGTTATCCCAGATGCTGAGCGGCTGCTCGTGGCCTTCTTCGTTGCCGGCGCGCGGATTCGCCTGGAACTGTTCCAGCGTGGTGTCGTGGATGATATGGCGGCCATGCAGGTAACTGTTGCCCTGCGGCGACACCAGACGGAATCCGGAACCCACTTTCTTGATCGGCACAACGAAGCCGGCATACTGCGCGGTGTTGCCGTTGACCTGAGCCAGCGGATAGGCGTTAACACCCACGCCGTCGCCAACGCTCCCTACGTGCTGACGCCCGTAGCCGACCTGCAGGGTCATGACCTCGGCATGCACGCCGGGCTGCAGCCAGACCGGCGCCTGAAGGGTGGCGCCGTTGACGGCAACCTCCAGAATGTCGCCCTGCTCCAGCTTGTACTTGGCCGCGGTCGCCGGAGAGATGGAGAGGAAGTTATCCCAAACCACCTTGGAGACCGGGTCGCTGGCTTCAAACAGGAAGCCGTTGTTGTTGCGGGAACCATCCCCCATCATCGGGCTGACGGTGAGCGCCAGCATGAGATGGTTGGCGGGAACCTGCGTGTTGCCGCGCGGCGCCTTGAGGGCCGGTAGGCTGGTGAGCGCAGCGGCGTTGAACTTGCGCGCCGGTCCGGGCTGCAGACGGGTGGCGTCGGGGTCAAAAACGCCGTCGCGCAGCACCGAGGTCCAGAAGTCTTCAAACGTGCCCGCCAGATTGTTCTTGGCGTAGATATTGGTTTTCCACACCTGAATCAGGTAATCGTGGAAGTCCATATCGACCAGGGTCGGCTTGGGGGCGGGGGCAGCCCCGGCGCCCGCGGCAGCGGGCGGTCCGCCGGCGGCCGGCGCGGCCGCTTCAGAGGCGAACACCGGCGGCGGAGGCGTTACTTGCGGCATCTGGAACTTGGTGGGGTCCGCCGTCCGCGCCACCGAGATCAGCGTGTCCTCAAACGAACGGCCGTTGAAGAGCGGCAGAATCGTCGGCTGCACGATGCTGTAGAGACCCTTCTGCGGTTCGGCATCACCCCAGCTCTCCATGCCGTGCAGCGCCGGAATCGCCACATCGGCCAAGCGAGCGGTTTCATCGAGGTGATCCCCAATGACCGCCACATACTTCACATTCTTCAGAGCGCCCTGGAAGTTGACCGCCGGCGGCAAGGTGTAGGCGGGGTTGGTCCCGTAAATCAGCAGGACATCAACCTGTCCGCCCTGCATCTGCTGCACCAGTGCGAGCATGTCGGCAAGCGACCCTTGCGCCTGCTGCGAGACGCTGCGGCTGCCGTCGATGGTAGCGCCCTCGTTACCCAACACGGCGTTGAGAAAGTTGGCGGCCGCGTGCAGCGCCGCTTCGTCCTGCGTCGCCCCAGGCAATCCTCCCGCCAGCACGATGCTCTTGCCGCGGTTGTCCCAAAGCTGGTTGGCGACCTTTTCCAATTGCGTCTGCGGCACGCCGGTGCGTTGCGCCACCTGCTGCGTGCTGAAATTGCCCAGCGCCGCGCCCACGCCGGCCGCGCCGGCAAACGACGATTGCTTTTGCGCCACCACCAGGTGATGCGCAATGGCCAGCGCCACATCCACCAGATCGGTCGGCCGTACCAGGAAACGGGTATCGGCGTTGACCCCGGTCATTGACATCGCCGGCTCGAAGCAGACGGTGCGCGAGGTGGCCGCTTTGCCGTTTTCGGTGCGCACTTTGCGCTGCACGCCGAAACCTACCGCATACTCCTGGCGGGAAATGCCCGAGCCTAGCGGGTCGGCGCCGAAGGTTACCAGCATCTCCGCGCGATCAAAGTAATAGCGCGGAACCACCGCCGCGCCATAGGCTTGCTGCTGGCCACCGGCCAGCGCGTCCGCGTTCAGATAATCGTAGGTAACCTGCCGTGTGCCGAATTGCGCGGTGAAATCGCTGAGCAGCTGAGTGCGGGCGGGGCCATGAATGGTGCCGGTCAGCAGAACGGAACGCTTGCCGGCGGTGCGGAGCACGTTGGCCAGCTCTTTATCCACCGTTCCCCAGTCCAGCTGAGCACTCTGTTGGCCGCGGCCGATGCGCATTGGGGTGCGCAGCCGGTCCGGGTCGTAGAGGTTCATCAAACTGGCCTGACCGCGAGCGCAGAGAGTGCCCTGATTGACGGGGTGAAGCGGATTGCCCTCCACCTTTACCGGACGCCCCTCGCGGGTGCGGACCAGCAGGCCACAGCCGGCGGCGCATTCACTGCAGGTAGAGGCGTAAAACACCTCGACACCGGGCAGAATCTCTTCCGGCTGCTGTGCGTAAGGAACGAGGTGGTCGACTCGCTTGCGGCTACAGGCGGCGCTGACCAGCGCCATCGCGCCAGCCGACCACTTCATGAACTCGCGCCGTCCGACCTGCAGGCCGCCGTTGGACTGGGCGTTGAAAAATTCCTCGGGCTTGCCCGCGAATTCCTCTCCCCGCAGTTGCTCGACCTTAGGATCGTTGTGCAGATCCTCCAGCGTCGTCCAAAAACGTTTCTCGCTCATAAACTCTTTTCGCTCCCCCTGCTCGTTAGCGAGCCGGTCTGGCGGCCCGGCCGCCCGGATACCCTTCGGCGCCCTTAGTTATGGCAGGTGCTGCACTCGGTCTTGGCGTTGACCTCATGGCCGTGGTAGGTGGCCAGGTTGCGATGCACCTTGTCTGCCGGGGCGGGCAGGTACGTCTGACTACGATGGCAAGCGATACACTCGCCCATCACGAACTCACGATATTGCCGGATTTGGTTCATGTCCTGCACGGGACCATGGCAGGTCTGGCAGGCCACGCCGGCGGCGATGTGCCAGCGGTGGGCGAACTTCACAAACTGCGGCAGGTCGTAGACCCGCACCCACTGAATCGGCTTGCCCGCCTTGTAGGCGGCGGCGATCTTCTGTATCACCGGCTTGTTGGCGTCAACCACCGAGTGGCAGCCCATGCAGACGTTCAGCGGCGGTATGGGCGATTCCGTGTCGCGATCCACCCCGGCATGACAGTACTGGCAAGGAATATGGTTCACACCGGCATGCAGCTTGTGGCTGAAAGGTATTGGCTGCGCTGGCGAATAGCCCACGTTGGAGGCGGCCATAGCCACCTTCCATATGCCCAAAACAATCAGCAGCGCGACCAGCGTAACCAGACGCCAGCGTTCTTTTAATCGCGAGAAGATCATTCCCGATCACCCCAAAAAGCTTTCGGCTTTCGAATCCCGGCTGCGGCCTCGTGGCGGCCCCAGGCAGAGCCGCCTGGCAGATCAACGAAACATCGTGATAGCTGCCACCCGCTAAGCCTGGCGATTGCCGTCTTCCGACTTTGCGAACCTTGAGTGGCGACCCGCGGCGCCTGCGCTCACCAGGTTGCGGCATGACGGGTCACACCGCAGTCGGCGGAGCAGGTATTGCCCCAGGCCTCTTGTCCACGACGCGGAGCTCCGCGCTGACAAGGAAGCCGTTTACGGACGCAACTTCAGTTGAACCACAGAAATCTTGCCTCTCTCGCGCCTGCGAGAGGTCGAGAATTGCTTGTCAACCCGCTCTGCCGGGAGATATGCCGGATCGCATTTCCGGCCTTCAACTCACCACTTGCGGCCAGTCCTCCGCGTGAAACTGCATCGGGGCCGGCGCCCAAAGTGGTGAAAACCGCGCAAAAACGCACAACAAGCATCACGCGGTACCGGCCTTCAGGCGGGGAGCGGAGGAGCAGAGATAATTCGAGGTAAAAGAAATAAAAGAACAGGGAACGGAAATTTATTAACGGGACCGCTCGCCCATCCCACCCCAAAAAACTAACCTGCTGACGCTAGTACCGGGCAACTCGTTACGTTACGGCTTTCGTGCGGGCAAGGTCAAGCACAAAAATGCCAGCGCTTACCGAAGCCGGAAATTCGTGACATTTTTTTTGCAAATCGCTGGCAAAGGTTTGAGTGATGTAAGAAGAGAGGGCGCCATTGCGCGTCCCGCTCCGCCGCGAACCCGGGGGCCGCTGCAAAGCAAAACCGCTCCATCCCGGAAATTCCAGGGGGAGCGGTTGCGCCGGGAGCAAGCTCCCGGCCAGAAATTTCAGTTGATCGGCTTACCAGCGTGGTTCGCGCGGCTGACGGGCATGGCCGCGGTAGTCGTCCTGACGGCCGCCACCCTTGCCACCTCGCTGCTGATAGCCTCCGCCACCGGAGCTGTTGCCGCCAAAGCGCGGCGCGCGCGGCGCACGCTCTTCGCGAGGCCGTGCCTCGTTGACATTCAGCGTGCGGCCTCCCATGCTGCTGCCGTTGATCGCCGAGATGGCGCTTTCCGCCTCCTCGTCATTCGGCATCTCCACGAACCCGAACCCGCGTGAGCGGCCGGTGTCGCGGTCAGTGATGATGCTGACGCGCTCGATGCTGCCGTAGGGCTCAAACAGCGTGCGAAGTTCGTCCTCAGTGGTGCCGAAAGCCAGATTTCCGACAAAAATACTTTTCAAGCAAGATTCCCCAAAATGAGCTGTTTGAACTGTGGGCCTTCCACCTTTCTGGCCCACTCGAGAACACAACCCCCGGGCAGATCACACAGGCGGAGCGTCAGACATTCAAACGCGAAGTTTAGCTTATCCAAATCCCAGGCAAACCGCAATGTCAGCACGGTGACAGCCGCCGACCTCCCTCTCATCAAGAAGAGACATCCATCGCGGCGTGATATATTTGACGCTTAGTGCCCTATTGCGGTCTTGGCTGTCTGGGGCGCCTGGCATCCCGGCAAACCGTTAAAGAAAACGTCGCCGGTCCAGCCCAGCTCCTTCATGCCAACTTCGGAGGTGTAGTAGGCGCCCGCGATCCAGGTTTTCAGGTTCTGGAAATGGGGAAAAAGGTCTGCCGCCGTCGGGGAAGCGGCGGACGCCAGCAGGGAGTCCTGCTCGGTGGCGCTCGCCCGCACAAACGGTTTTCCGTAGTGCCGCAAAGATAACCCTTCGAAGGTAGAGAGTGAATCCACAAAACTCCGCTGGTTCTTGAGTTCGTCAACGGAGAGCAGGAGATCAATGAAGCGGTTGACCTGGGCGGCAGTGGAACCGGGCACCATGCGCTCCGCCAGCGCTTCCAGCGTGGAACTCTGATGTGCATCCAGAAAAAGAGGAGCCCACGCCGGCGCGGCGGCGGCCGCCTCTGCATGGTCCATCAAGGCGTCGTTGCCCAGGTGTGCACTCATGGGGTGCCCGCCTGCCTCTCCCCAGATCGCGGGGCCGGCCGCTAGTGTGGCGGCCGTGGCGGTGGTCCCTGCCAGCATGCGCCGCACCCACTGACGGCGGCTGAAGCCAGAATTTGCAGTTTTGGTGACCGGCAGGGGAGCATCGCTCATCGGAAAAACACCTCGGCAATGATCATAGCCGGGAGAGGGTGCCGGGACTACCGTTATCCGCGCCCTCCCGCGCTGGGTCTTGCGTGCCCCACGGAGGCGCGCGCCCCGCCTTTTTTGTTTGACATCACAGAAAGGGAAATGAATAATTATTCTCAGCGATGAATAAATATTCGCCAAGCTCGTCCGGCCCGAAAACCCGGGTCGCCATTGCCGGCGCCACCGGGTATGCCGGTATTGAACTCGTCCACTTGCTGGCGCGGCATCCTTTTGTGGAGTTGGTCGCGCTCTTCAGCTCGGGCCGCAGCGGCAAGAGTGCGCCGATTGGCGAACTGGTCCCCGCCCTGGAGGGCGTGAGCTCGCTACTTTGCGAACCTGGTTCCCCGCAAGCCGTGCGCAAGAGCGGCGCCCAAATTCTGCTGCTGGCCACCCCGCACGAGACATCGATGGAGTGGACGCGGGAGTTGCTTGCTCCCGGTCAGCCGCCGCTGCGGATCATTGACCTGAGCGGGGCCTTCCGTTTTCAAAACGCCGCGGTTTTCGAGAAGTGGTACAACCTGCCGCACACCGCTCCGGAGCTGTTAAACGAAGCCGTCTACGGCTGGCCGGAAAAGAACCGGGCCATCATTCCCCAGGCGCGCCTGGTCGCCAACCCAGGCTGTTACGCCACCACGGCGACGGTTGCGCTGTGGCCGTTGCTGAAGAGTGGGCTGGCGAAACCGGAATACATTATTTGCGACGCCAAGTCGGGCGCCAGCGGCGCCGGCAAAGGTCTGCGCGATGACCTGCACTTTGTCGAACTGGAAGGAAACTGCAAGGCCTATGGCGTACTCACCCATCGCCACACCCCCGAGATCGCCGAACAGAGCGGCGTGCCCGTCGAGCAGTTCACCTTTACACCTCACCTGCTGCCGGTGAGTCGCGGCATCCTGGCCACGTCTTATGTCGCGCTGCGTAATGGCGCCGGTGAGGCCGAAATTGAAAGCGCTTATCGCGACGCCTACCAGGGAAGCCCGTTTGTCCGCTTCAAGGGCACGCGCCTGCCGGAAATTAACCAGGTGGTGCATACCAACTTCTGCGACGTGGGTTTTCGCCTGAACGCGCCAGCCCACCAGGTGGTGGTAGTGAGCTGCCTGGACAACCTGCTGAAAGGCGCGGCGGGACAAGCCGTGCAAAACCTGAACTGCATGATTGGCTGTGCGGAGGAGACGGCGCTGCTCTAGCGGCGAGCGCGACGAAACACATGCGGACGGTACTGAAAATCGGTGGCAGCATTCTCGAACCCGAGCCCGCGCCGGCGCTGGTCGATTCCATCGCGCGGCGGGTGCGGGCCGGTGATCAGGTGCTGCTGGTCCACGGCGGCGGCAAATCATTGACCGCGCTGCTGCGGAAACTCGACCACCAATCGGAGTTCCGCAACGGCCTGCGCGTCACCGACGCTGTGACCCTGCAATCGGCGCTCATGGTGCTGGCCGGCAGCGTCAACAAGGGCCTGGTGGCGCGGCTCAACGCCAGCCCGGCTGGACCTATCAAAGCGGTGGGACTGTGCGGCCTCGATGCCGCCTGCATTCAAGCGCAGGTCGCCAACCCGGAATTAGGTTTTGTTGGCGAGGTCACAGGCGGCGACGCCGCCCTGCTCAATACTTTGCTGCAGGCAAACTTCACCCCGGTACTGGCCAGCCTCGCCTTTGACGGCAACGGTGGAGCGCTGAACGTGAACGCCGACCAGTTTGCCGCCGCCTGCGCACGCCTGGTTGGGGCGCAGCGCATTGTCTTTGTTACCGATGTCGCCGGCGTGCTCGACGGCAACGGCGAGCGCATCCCGATGCTGGGCATGGATCAACTGGAAGGGCTGGCCGTCAGCGGCGCCATTTCCGGAGGCATGCTGCCCAAGCTGGCCGCCTGCCGCGAGGCGCTGGAGGCCGGCGTGGGAGAAATCGAAATTGTCGGCAAAGAGGCAGCACTGGATTTTGCCGGCTGGGACGCTGAACACTGCCCGGGAACACGCATCGTGGCCTCCCGGAAGGCGGTGGCGAGCCGCGGCCAAACGGCCCGGGTTTAGCGGACCGGGCGGGTTTCAACAGATTTGAGGTCGTAGCTGGTCGAATTTTGGTGAGAAGGAGGTCGCGGCGGTGAACATTCGCAAAGCCAAGCTCTGTGACGCCGGTGAGATTCACGCCCTGATGCAGCCCTACGTGCGGCAAGGATTGCTGCTGCCACGACCTCTGGCCTACATCTGCGAAAACATTCGCGACTTCAGCGTGGCGGAGGATCCCCAGGGCCGCATCCTGGCCTGCGGCGCGCTGCATTTCCTGGATGAGGACGTGGCCGAGCTCCAGTCGCTGGCCGTCGACGCCGGCGCCCAGGGCCATGGCCTGGGCAGCGCGCTGGTGCGCCACCTCTTGAAAGAAGCTCGCGAATACCAGGCCTGGAAGGCTTTCGCCCTCACCCATGCGCCGGAATTCTTTTACCCCTTCGGGTTCGAAAAATCCGACATGGGGCAGCTCACGCAGAAGTTTAACCGCGATTGCCTGCGCTGCCCGAAGCTGAACCTCTGCCATCAGGTTCCAGTGATCTGTGATGTGTTCCAGGCGCCGCTGTCCAGCGATGAGGGCGCGCGTGCCCGTCACGAGCGCGAGGCGCTGCTGGCGCCCGCCTTGCCCGCCTGACGCGCGGAACACTCCCCGCGGCCGGTGCCCCGGCCAAACCACAACCCCCGCCACCGCGCACCCGGCGCGGTAAGCGGCCGAAACACCTCGGCGGCCGCTTTTGCTGGATACTGAATGAGCCGCAATTTTTTCTGGTGAACCGATCTTGAAGAAATCCACGACTGCCATCCCTTCCAACTCTGAAACCCTGGCCGGCGCCGCTGACTGGCCGGAAGGCTTTCAGTTCAGCGCGGGCCACTGCGGCATCAAGCCGGCATCCCCCGATCTGGTCGTTGTCCGCACCAGAACTCCAACGCCGTGCGCGGCGGTGTTCACCACCAACCGCGTGCAGGCCGCGCCGGTGCGGCTGTCGCGCGCCAATCTCGAGGAGAGCAAAGGACTAACTCAGGTCCTGGTAGTCAATTCCGGCAACGCCAACTGCGCCACCGGCAAGGCCGGCGAGAAGGCGGCCAAGGCGGAACTGCGGGCGGCTGCCCAAGCCGCTGGCTGCAAGGTCGAGCAGGTGCTGGTGGCGTCAACCGGCGTGATTGGAGTACCACTCGATGCCGCGAAGATTACCGCCGCGCTGCCCCTCTGGCTGGCGCGGGAAGACGGACCCGAAGCCGCGGCCAGGGCGTTGCTCACCACTGACACGCGCGTTAAGACCGCCGCGGCGCGCTTCCGCGACGGGCGCACGGAGTACCGCGTCGCCGGCATGTGCAAGGGCTCGGGCATGATTCATCCGCGCATGGCCACCATGCTGGGTTACATCTTTACCGACGCCCCCGCCAGCGCCGCGCAACTGCGCGGCATTCTGCGTGACGCGGTGGCGGTTTCGTTCAACCGCATCACCGTCGATGGAGACACCTCCACCAACGACATGGTGGCGCTCTGGAGTTCCAGGGCCAAAGGCAAGCTGAGCGCGACCGGGCTGAAGAATCTGCGCGCGGCGGTGACCCAGGTAGCTACGTCACTCGCACGCCAGATTGTGCGGGACGGCGAAGGGGCGCGGCGCTTTGTCACCATCTCGCTGCTGGGTGCGAAAAACGACGGCGAGGCCGACCAGGCGGCGCGCGCCATCGCCCACTCGCCGCTGGTGAAAACCGCCCTGGCCGGCGCCGACCCCAATTGGGGACGCGTGCTCGCCGCCGCCGGCTATTCCGGCGCGCGCTTCGACCCCGAGCAAGCCCTCATCTGGTTCAACGGACTGCCGGTCTATCGCAAGGGCGTGGCCCTGCCCTTTGACGAGGACAAGGCGAAAAAGCTGCTGGACGTTCCAGACGTCGAGGTGCGCATCGATCTGCGCGCCGGCAAGTCGGAGGCCACCATCTGGACCTGCGACCTGACCGAGGAATACATCCGCATCAATGGCAGCTACCGGACCTAAGCGCCCCCGCGCGCGCGCAGTGGCAATGAGGCTGAACCGGAACCGGGTGCTTTTGTTTTGACCGGTGCTTCCCCTCAAAGTTGCCAGCGCCGGGCTTGAAATCGCCGGGGCTCCAGACTCGTTTGTCTGGTGGGAAAGTCGTGAACCTGATGCCGCCACTGCCCTTCCTCCGCCTCGATCACGTGCAGCTCGCCATGCCCTCCGGACAGGAGGGCGCCGCGCGCGCTTTCTACGGCGATCTGCTCGGCATGCGTGAACTGGTGAAACCGGAGGCGCTGCAACCCCGCGGCAATTGCTGGTTTGCAAGCGGCGAGGTGCAGTTGCACCTGGGCGTCGAAGCCGATTTCCGGCCAGCAAAGAAGGCTCACCCGGCGCTGCGCTGCGCCGGTTACGAAGCTCTCCTGCGGCGCTTGAGTGAGGCTGGATTCGAACCGCAATCCGATTAATGAGATCCCCGGCGTCGAGCGCTGCTATGTGCACGATCCTTTTGGTAACCGCATCGAGCTGATCAGAGGATAAAGCGGCCCCACTCGGCAGCCGCGGACCAGGGCGCTGGGATTTAAACGAGCATCTTCAAACCTGCGACCTCGTACCTCCTGGCAAGCTCGTCCAAGGTGGCAAAGTGCGGGTTTTCGCTGATGGCTTGAGCAATCAGCGCCCTATCGAACGGATCACGGTGGATCGGCGGCAATTCCTAAATCCCGTCTATGGGGCGAGCGAACGCGCGGCCTGGCGGTTAGCGGCTCATTCCCCTGCTCTGCACTGAAAGACCCTCTCAACGTTGCCTACGACTTCGAAAACCTGTAGTCCCCACGCACAACTGACAACTGGCAACTCCCCCGTGACTTCGTCCCAATGCGCGCCCTCAACGCCCCCGCCCGGCACGTGCGCCACGCCAAACCAACTGCAACGCTCCACGGTGAACTGTGCAGTGTGAATTGTCCACTCTTCCCTGCATTCCCACTGTGCAACTTCCACTCCGCTTTGCGATAATCGAGCAGCACGTTGCGGCGCTGTCTGGCGCCGCCCTCTTCCGATTCCGACCCGAGGTTTTATCGTTTTGAAAAGCTACGACGCGCCTTCCAACACTGGACGCAATCTGGTCCTGGTCCTCGTTCTGATCCTGGTCGCGCTGTTCTTCTGGGTGGTGCTGCGCGGCGGCGCTCCAAAGATCACCGCGCAGGTGCCCAAGGCGGTGGGAGCGCGCCGCAGCATTGATGTCAATGTGCGGCAAAGCAGCGGCATCCGCGCCGTGAGCGTCTCCTACGAACAGAACGGCAAGGACTTTCTGCTCTTCCATCAGGAGACCGGCCAACGCCATTGGTTCTTCACAGGAATGAATCCCCGGGCACTGCAGTTGCAGGTGCCGATTGGACGCATGGCCGCCCAGGGCTTGCGCGACGGCGCGGCCACGCTGATCATCCAGGCGCGGGCGGCAAACCTGCGCGATTCAACCACGACATGGAAGAAGCCGGTCGAGATCCGTTCCGTGCCGCCGCAACTGGCGCTGCTGACCACGCAGCATTACATCCACCAGGGCGGCTGCGACATGGCGGTCTACCATGTCTCCCGGGGCACGACCAGCAGCGGCGTGGAAATGGGCGGGGTGTTTTTCGCCGGACACGCGCTGCCCGGGGCGCCCGCCGGTACCATGTTTTCGATTTTCGCTTTTCCCTACAACGCTCCCGCCAACTCCAAGCCGGTGCTGATCGCCAAAGATGATGCCGGCAATCAGAACCAGGAGGAGCTGCCCGCCAAAACCTATCCCCATCCCTGGCCGCCGCGAAAATTCGAGCTGCCCGATTCGTTCCTGGCCAAGGTGGTTCCCGCCATCATGGCCAACACGCCCTCTCTGCAGGACGAAGGCTCGCTGATCAAGAACTTTTACGAAATTAACCATGACCTGCGCGCCCAACAGACGCAGGAGCTGATCGACCTGGCGCCGCAGAGCGCGAACCAGTTCTACTGGCATGGCGCGTTTCTGCAGCTGGGCCATTCCGCCGTCGAGGCGCATTACGCCGATCACCGCATTTATACCTATAAAGGCAAAATCATCGACGACGAGTATCACCTTGGCTACGATCTGGCGGCGGTGGCGCATACGCCGGTGCTGGCCTCCAATGACGGCAAGGTGATCATGGCCAAGTACTTCGGCATCTATGGCAACTGCATCGTCATCGATCACGGCTTTGGGTTGATGACCCTGTACGCCCACCTCAACGACTTCGTGGCGCATCCCGGAGACTTCGTGAAGAAGGGCCAGCTCATCGCCCATAGCGATTCAACTGGCTTGGCTGGCGGCGACCACCTGCACTTCAGTGTGTTGCTGGACGGGCAACAGGTCGACCCCGCCGAGTGGTGGGACCCGCACTGGATTCATGACCGCATTCAGGCCAAGATCCAGGAGTTCGCCCCCGGAGCGCAGGAGACGCTGTAAAGCGGAGCCACGGGCTCGTCTCCTTCAGACCGGCCGTTCCGGTTGATGACCCCTGCCGCGTTCTGCGGTGAGACCGCCAAGCCGCCGAGGCCGGGCGCCACTCCCGCCGGGGCCGCCCAGCGGAATTTCGCGGCCCTGCACCTGCGATTCTGCCGTTGCTGGGCGGGGATCTCCTCCCATAGGAACGACTCGGGGGCTCGCTCCTAACCCGGCGCCTCCTCGGCGGGGATCGCGCAAGGAGCGGCACGGACCGCTGTTTCTTCCACCCGCTTCGGCCTCCGGCCCATCCTGCCGGTCAGCACGCCCTCGCATACCACGTCCGCGCATACCAGGCCCTCACATACCTAGTTACGTGAGGTATCATCGTTTTGAGGCGTGCAAGAGCCATGGAAAAACGGCTGAAACTGGCGGACCGTATTTGGGTTGCCGTGGCGCTGCTGCACCGCCGCTATCCGCGGCGCGGGGATTTCACAAGGGACGAGATACGGGAATCGCTGCGTGAATCCGGATTGAGCGATGGGGCGGGACCGGGATCGGTGAACGCACATCTCAAACAGCACTTGGTTGCCAACACCAAACCTTGCGGCGGCAAGTACCGGATGCTGTATGAAACACGTGCTGGGCATCTCAGGCTTTTCCGTGCGGGCGACGACGTGCACCCGGAACGTCAATCGAAGCGGCCCTCGAAACATATGCCGCAAGCGGCCGAGACGCCCGCGCGCTATTGGCCGCTGCTCGACTGGTATGAACAGTGGTCTCGCAAACACTCCCATGCCGGCGGGCCACCAGGCGCGCGGGATGCGCTGATCCGCCTGTCGGGATCGGGTAAGGGGGTTTGGGCGCAGGAGCACGCTGACGCCTATGTCAACCGCTTGCGAAATGAGCCCGGATGAGACGCATTTTCTTCGACACAAACCTGTTTATCTATCTATTTGAGGGCCGCGAACCCTACCGGAGCCGGGTGGTGGAAATCCGGAGACGAATGCTGGAGCGGGGCGACCGGCTTGTTACCTCGGCCATGACACTGGGGGAGATTCTCGTCAAGCCGATGGAACTTGGCCGGAGCGCGCTGGCTGAGGAGTACGCCAGGGCGCTGCGGGCGTCGGCTGTCATCGTCTGTTTTGACGAGCTGGCGGCGCGGCGCTATGCGAGGCTGCGAGCCGCCCACGGGCTGCGCAACGCGGATGCCATTCAGTTGGCCTGCGCAGCGCAATGCGGAGTGGATTTATTTCTGACCAACGACGCCCGGCTGCTGAAACTAGATGTGCCTGGTATTGGCTTCATCGCGGCACCGGAAAGGGCGCCGCTGTAGCGGGGGGAAGAAACCGGTTGAAGTTTCCGGCCGCTCTTCAGCCTAGCCCTGGCTGGTGGCGATCTCATCCGCTTCAGGCCGCGAAGCGGCGCGCATCTCTGCGCTTCAACTCCAATCCCAGGCCGGGCCGGCTGCGATCCGGATGCAGGCGGCCTCGCTCCGGCGTCAATGCCCCTTCAAAAAACATGTGTTCGATGCGTGCGTGGTCGTGGAAGTACTCCACATTGCGCAGCCGGTGTGCGGCGCACCCAATGTGTCCATGCAGGGTGGGCGAGGTATGCGCCGAGAGCGGCAGCTCCCAGGCGGCGCACAGAGCATTCGCCTGGAAAAAGCCGGTGAAGCCGGCGCAGCGGGTGGCGTCCGCCTGCAAGACATCCACTGCGCGCGCCTGCAGCATGCGCTGGAAGTAGACCTGATCGTAACCGTACTCGCCCGCCGCGACTTCCATGGGTGCGGGCACGCGGTCGCGCAGCAGATGCAACCCGTCCAGGTCATCGGAGCTGACCGGTTCCTCGAACCAGCACACCCCTTCGGCCGCAAAGCGCTCCGCCATCCCCAGCGCCTGCTTGCGGCTGTAGGCGCCATTGGCATCCACGAAGAGGGCAACGCCGGGCCCAATGGCATGGCGCGCCGCGCGCACGCGCTCGGGGTCCTGCTGGGGATGGGTGCCCACCTTCATCTTGACCGCCGGCAGTCCCTGCGCCGCCCAGCCGCCCAACTGCTCTTCCAATTGCGCCAGCGAGTAGGAGGTAAAGCCCCCCGATCCATAGGCCTCCACTGAATCGCGCACCGCCCCCCACAGATCCACCAGCGAGACCTCCAACAGACGCGCCTTGAGGTCCCACAGTGCGATGTCCACCGCGGAGATCGCCATGGAGCAGATGCCGGGACGGCCGAGGTTGCGAATGGCGGAGACCTGCAGCTCCCACAGGCGGGGAATGGCCAACGCGTCCTCGCCACGCAGCTTTTCGGCAAGCGTTCCGTTGATCAGCGTGGCGACGCTGCTGTCGGCATAGGTGTAGCCCATGCCGGTTTTGCCTCCCGCGGTAATCGAGACCAGCACGAGGGT
The DNA here is from genome assembly GCA_027459505.1 of Acidobacteriota bacterium. GTDB lineage: Bacteria > Acidobacteriota > Terriglobia > Terriglobales > SCQP01 > DAIDIE01. The sequence goes on along the minus strand of DAIDIE010000019.1, from coordinate 106,922 downwards.
GGTCTTATTCCACGACAGGGTGCCGTCCGACTCAGGGGTCTGCGTGGGAACGGTGAAGATCTCCACCCGGAGATCACGAATAGGAATGGTGTCGCCCATGCAAGCGCCTCTCAGCAGAGTGATTCCCCCGCCCCGCACAAGGTTGGGTGGAAAAAGAGGGCGCAATATAAAGCATTCGGAACAGTGCTTCTGGAAACCGGCCACCACGGCCCCATCCGCCTGCTACTCGACCACAGTACAAGCGCCGCGTTCCTCCAACCTCCCGCACCCGGCCACAGCCGCGGCGCAGATGCCGCTCCCGAGTCATTCACTGCTAAATTGGTGCATGTCCATTAATGCCGACAAGCCGCATTTGTGGAAGGCCGATACCTGCGCCTCCGTGGATCAGTTCAACCGGTGGTTCATGAAATTCGCGCCGGAGGCCTACCGGCGAACCCGGGAGCGCACCGTCGAAGGAGTGGAAGCGGGCCTGAACATAAGCCAGGGACTGTCCGCCCTCACCCCCGGGTTGCTCAAGTCCAACCCGGAGATCCTACCCATGCTGCGCATGTCCACCTGTCCTCCGCTTGCCCGCGACCGCCTTGTTGGCCTATCCGGCTGCGGCAAGAATCTGGTTGGGTGCTTGGAAGAGGGCAAGCTGCCTCCGCACATGGCCCCCAAGGCGCTCGACGCCGAATTGAAGAAGATCACCAGAATTTTGCGGCTAATGCTCGACGGCGAAATTTTCCCCTGGCTGGCGGAGGGCCGCCCACCGAAGCGGCAGGAGCGGTACCGCGCCGCCACGATTGTGGCCGACCGGCTTTGCGGCTCGTTGGCAGACCCCATTGTTCGCAATGCTCAGGAACAGCGGCAACTCACGCTGCTTCGCAAGTACCTTGAGGCCCGCGGCTACCGGCTTCAGGTACCTTCATCAGGCCAGCATCTCAACCAAATGACGCCTGGCACGTTTTCGTTTCGCTTCAATGTGCAGGCAAAGTCAAGCGGTTCCGAGGAGCGGATGGTCAAAATCCCCATTGACGCCGTGGTGCAGCCCAAAAGCGCCAAGCCGCCGCACCTTCCTATCTTCATTGAGGCGAAATCCGCCGGCGACTTCACCAACGTCAATAAGCGCCGCAAGGAGGAGGCCACAAAAATGACCCAGCTCAAAGCGACCTACGGCCAGGTTGTTTTTGTGCTGTTTCTGTGCGGATACTTTGATGCAGCCTACCTCGGCTACGAGGCTGCCGAAGGCATAGACTGGGTTTGGGAGCATCGCCCTCAGGACCTGGACAAGCTCGGAATTTGAAGCGATGAATGCAAAGCGGCTGCGCCAAATCGAACTCCTGCGCCAGGCTGAACAGCAGCGGCTCGACTGCCTGAAGTCGCCCGCCGAACGCAACCAGTGGGGCCAGTTCGCCACACCCGCGGCGCTTGCGCTCAGCCTGACAACCTACGCCTGCAAACTGTTCGGCGGTGGCCCGATCCGCTTTCTTGATCCCGCGCTTGGCACGGGAGCCTTTTTCTCGGCGTTGTCGCAATCCGTTCCGTCGCGATTAATCGAGTCGGCGGAAGGTGTCGAGCTGGATCCACTCTTCGCGGACGCGGCGCGGGAGCTCTGGGGGATGGCGGGCTTGAACGTTCGGCGTGGAGACTTCACCAGCGAGCCGGCGCCAAAGCGCCGCGCCAACTTTATCCTCACTAATCCGCCGTACGTGCGCCACCACCATCTCGATCCTGTTCACAAGCAGCGCCTCAGAGAGCGTCTTTTCGGCTCTCTGCGCATGAAGATGAGCGGCCTCGCTGGACTCTACTGTTATTTCCTGCTCCTCTCTCACGATTGGCTGGATGAACAAGGGCTTGGGTTGTGGCTGGTGCCTTCCGAGTTCATGGACGTCAACTATGGGTCAAGCCTGCGCCACTATCTCTCCGAGCGGGTGACCTTATTGCACCTCCACCGCTTCAGCCCTCACGACGTTCAATTCGCGGATGCTCTGGTCTCCTCTTGCGTAGTCGTCTTCCGGAAGTCGCTTCCCCCCGCCGCGCACCTGGTGAAGTTCTCCTATGGCGGCGGGATTGAAGCGCCAGAGCGCGAGGCGCGCCTCACCCTTCCCGCTTTGCGCGCCTCCCGGAAATGGACGCAGCTTCTTGAGAGGCCCTCTGCCGTACCTGCGGACGAACCGCGCCTTGGTGAGCTCTTCGATATCAAGCGCGGCCTGGCCACCGGGGCGAATTCTTTCTTTATATTGACGCCGGGGCAGATGCGCGACTGGGGTATACCGCGGGCCTGTGTCAAACCCATACTTCCCAGCCCCCGGCACCTCGGCGCGGACGTGATTTCCGCACTTCCAAATGGTGACCCGGACGTTGAACCACGGCTTTACCTGCTTGACTGCGCCGAGCCGGAAGAGGTGATCCGAAGCCGCTGGCCGCGCCTTTATGACTACCTTCAGAAGGGACATCGCGAGGGCGTGCCGGACTCTTACCTCGCCAGCCATCGCGCTCCCTGGTATGCCCAGGAGCGGCGCCCTGCCGCGCCATTTCTCTGTACCTACATGGGCCGCGCGGGCAGGCGGAACTCCGCCTTCCGTTTTCTGTGGAACCGCTCTCAGGCGACCGCGCACAACGTCTACCTCCTGCTCTATCCCAAGGCACACTTGACGGCCGCCATAGAAACGCGACCGGCGCTGGCGGAGCAGGTCTTCAACGCCCTCCAGCGCATCGCACCCTCCCGCCTGGTTTCGGAGGGCAGGGTGTACGGCGGAGGCCTGCACAAGGTCGAGCCAAGGGAGCTCGCGCAGGCCCCAGCCGTTGAAATACTCAAGCTTATCGGAAGCCATGCCCGCGTAGAGCGGCAGCGAGCATTATTCGCGGACACCTTACAACCTTAACGCCTGTGACGCGCACAGGCGCGCTTGCGCTTAGTCATCGCGCATTCACCTTGCCCCAAGCACTTGCCGCCCAGCAAGCGGCCTTGTCTTCCGTGGCCAAGCGCCGGCTATCGACTGTCAATAACACAGCCGTTCCGCGCTTTTCACCGCTCCCCGTCAGGCCGTCACTACCGGCTGAGCGCAGTGCGCGCATCGCCTCGCCCCTATCGGGATGTCGCTCATGCACTCCGGGCAAGGCATGGTCTTGGCGGGCTCCGCCTTCGCCGGAAACAATCGCGCCATCAGCTTGTTCACCGGAACGACAAAGACAAAGTAGACAACCGCCGCGATCAGAATGAAGTTGATCACCTCATTCAAAAAACTGCCGTACAGAATCTTGCCGCCATGGATCGTCACCACCAGCGAGGCGAAGTTCGGTTGATGGAAAATCGCGGCGATCAGCGGATTGATAATATCCTTCACCAGCGCGCCCACAATGCGGGTAAACGCGGCGCCGATGACCACCGCAACCGCCAGATCCATCACGTTGCCGCGCAACACGAAATCACGGAAACCCTTCAACATATGTGCACACTCCTTGCCCTGCTCATGCCGCGAACGTTTCGATCCTCCCCGCCAGCTTCAGGGGAAGGACGCCTCATCCTATCCCAATGGACCGCTTGCCCCGCAACACTTTTTCAGCCGTGAAGCGCCCCAAGTCCAGCCAGCCGGCGTGCTGGTAGCCCTGGAGGCCGCCGCGAGTGCAGTTTCCGAACGATAGCCGCGCAGCCTCCACGCCCCGTCCCGCCTCAGCGCACAAGTCCACTTCCATCGCAGGCGGGATAGAGCCCCTAGCGCCAGGCGGCCAGCGCCAAGGACTGGCTCCAGAGGAGCGAGCCACCGAGTCCTCCCTGCGGGAGGAGATCGCAGGTGGAGGGCCGCGAAATTCCGAAGGGCGGCCCCCTCGCGCGGGAGAGGAGCCCGGCATCGGCGGCTTCACGTTTTCACTGGAGAACGTGCCAGCGACCAACGGGAGCGGGCGGCCTGAAGGAGACGAGGCCGTGCCTCTACGAAGTGTCGCCATTGGCACGATGTGAGGTGGCCACGGCCTGCTAGTGCTTGCGAGCTGCCTCTGAAACGCAATGCCTCCCGCTGAGCAGCCTCTGACCAAGCTTGAACATGGCAGCATACGGAAACTGCTCAACGCGGGTACGGATTGGGTAGTCTGGCAACCAAATCGCCTCCGGCCGGGTAAGCACGGCGCCTGTGCTCAGGTCCTTCTCCACCCTGGCAGTCTCGATTGCTTTTCGTTTGCAAATACGGTAACGGATCGTAACGCTCCTGCGCCCCGGGAGCACATGTATCCTGCGCAGTAAAGAAGTGATGTCCCCAGTTCTGGCGAGACTGTATTGGTCTTTTACAATCCAATCACCGGACTCACCCTCTTCTGTGACGGTAATTTGGGCGATATGGCCGTCTGCGTAGGTCACACTACCAACGGCTAAGGCTTCTGTCCTGTCCCTGTCTTTCTTCCAACGGGTTTCGCTGCCATATGCGCACCACTGTCGGGTCGCATCATTTTCGAGCAGCAATACTTCCCTCGATGGCAGCGCTGCTTTGACGGTAAGAGCGCTGCCCAACAATAGCAACACTGCAAGTACTGAGCTTTGATGTCTCACGAGCCCCCCCCTAACGCGGCCGCAAACCAGTCGGCGTGCTGGCAGCCACCGAAATGCCGCCTACCATACACGCTATTGCCTGTATCCAAACAGCAGAATCAGGACCGTGCTGCCCAGGCTGAGAACCGCACTTGCAGTAATTGAGGCCGTAAGAGTCCCGGTCTTTCTAAAGAGGCCAGCCGAGACAAGGCCTAAGCTGGCTGCTGCATACCATCCTAGAACTGGCCACCACATCATAAATAAGGCGGTACTAGCTATCACCGCGGCAGATAGGGTCATATGCTCGGCAAGTCGCCTGAACACCATCCCTCGAAACACGATTTCAGAGGTGAATGGGATCGCAATCACAAGAAGGAATAGCTGCAGAAGCCCGTGAATCGAAACGACCGGGTTGATGGCGAGGATGATGCCCTCATTTTGAGTCAACATGACCGGCACGGCGATAGCGCAACAGGCCAGTCCTCCTGCAATGCCGAGGCCAATACTCAGCAGTCGATGAGTGCTCCGGCATTCCTCATCTTTTTCCCATCGGAAACTCGCGCGCCGCGGGCCGTACGACAGGATTGCTGCGAGCATTGCCAGGGTATAGATGATAAGAAGCCCTGGATACCCAACGCGGAAGATCAAACCAAACTGCCCAGACTTGATGCCTCGAGCCAAAGAGTGGGAAAGAAGCATGCTTGCTATAAAATAGGCCACCCCAGGCCCCGCGAGAGCAAAGACCAGACGAGTGAGGTCACCGCGCGCACCTATTTCGTCCGGGGTATCGTGATTATCCATCACGCCTCCTTGTTGCTCCTCGGCATTGCTCATCACCAGACCATACGGCGAAAACTGCATCGAGGCAAGCACCACGTGGCTGTTGTCGGTGGTGAAGCTCCCCGAACCGAGCCAGCAAGCGTACTGGCAGGGCCGCTTCCGCGACGCGGCCGCACCCCTTGCACCGCCGATACTTCGGTCTCTTGTGGCCTTGTCTTCCCGCGCGCCTAGCCAAACCCAGCACGGACGCAGAGTGGAGGCGGCGAACGCAAAACCCAGGTTGCTCGGATGTTCAACGGGGCAGTAGGTTCACTAGCAATAATTCGCACGGCAAAAGGGCACAATATGAAGCTGCGACCATATTAGCAACGAGTGCCGTCAAGCGATCCACGGTCTCCTCTCGAAGCTGGGGAGGTGCAACGATCTTTTGGACGCGCAAATGGGCCAATACCCCTGCTAGCCATGGCACCGCGGCCAGCACGGGCACCAAGCTAGCAACAAGACTGCCGTTGAAGGACGAGCTTCGGTATCTGGCTAGAACGGCGATAGCTATTGCCTCAGTCACCAGGAAAAGCAACGTGGCCGCCGCGCGAACGACATTACTGAGGTTAAGGCTGTAACGGGGCGAAGTTGGCCTCCCGCCGCTTTCCTCGTTAAAGGTAGACATCTGTTCTGTCATATTGATCAGTCCCACAAGCAGCACACGCCTGGCATCCACCCGGTCATTGGCAGGCATTACTGGACAGGGCGTTCAGAGCCCTTGGCTAGATTGAACAACGCGTTGCCTATTTCAGACAATTGCTGGGATCCACCACGGACAGGCCGGCGGGGTCGGGGCTGAGCCAGCACGCCTGGGGCGAGGCCTGGTCTGTTCCCTCTCCTTAATACTTACCACATCCGAGGCGCGTTCCGGTCCAGCCCTCACTACACTCCAGCCAATCTGACGACCTTCCATGCAAACATGAGCAGAACCAGCAACATTAGGACCGAGATTGGATTCCTCTTGCCGCGGAGCAGGCTGACCCACGTTAAGCAGAAGAACAACATTAGGCCGCCAACGTCTCTGCGAGCAACTTCCGTTAGCCCGCTCCACCGCGCGATCAGGCGCACCAGGAACTGTGCCCATACAAAAAGCAGCGCACCGCTTATAACAATAAACATAAGTCTTTCGTCTCGGCGGTTCTTCTCATTAGGGGATGTGGGGCTATTGCTTTCAATCATGGTTGGCTAACCACACTGGTGTGGGATGGATTCTATCACTGCAGAATAAGCGATTCTCGACATGATGTTTTTAGCGCGTCACGAGCCGCCGGAAGTTGTGAAGCCAGGCGAACACCCGTTCGACCAGCCACCTGTGGCGCTTTCGGCGGACGGTCCGGCCATCCTGGGTGCGCCCTCGGTTCCGTTGATTGGGCGCAATCATCTCGATGCCAGCGCCACAAAGCGCCGCGCCGGAAACGGACGAGCACCGTTCCCAGAGTTAGGACCCTCACACTGACGGCCCAGCCCCGCCAACGGGTGGTCTTGTAAGTCGCACATCTTGGACCCGCGGTATTCCTCCCCGCATGGCGCATCACCAGACCATACGGCGAAAACTGCGTCGAGGCAAGCACCACGTGGCTGTTACCGGCGGTGAAGTGCCCCGAACCCACCCCCGCCGCGCCCTACGGTGAGCTGTGCACTGTGCACTGTCAACCTTCCCCGCTCGCAACAACTCCGTAACATTCCCGCAACAATAAAGTGACTGCACTGCCGTAGAACCCGTCCCACTTCCTGCCGCATCCCATCACTGCGCACCTACTGCACACCGCGCGCTCGCAGTCACATTCCGCGCGGATGCACGCGTGTCTGCCGGAGCCCGGCTCTCTCCGCACGCTTTTCTTTTCACCGGAGCCGCTCTAACCACTTCAAGGAGCTACTGTCATGGCCAAGTCGAAAAGGCCCCGCAAACACTATCGCCCACACAAACCTTGTCCCCTCCCCTTCCGGCCGCAGCCGGCCCCGAATCCGGAGCCCAGCATCCTGCCGCTGCTCTCGTAACAGGAAAAGGCGGATATCGCCGAACGAATTCAGGCGTCTCACGCTGTTCAGGAGGCGCGACTTTTCACGGTGTGCGGCGTACGCACTCTGCAATCTGTGAGGACCATCAACAAATGAGACACACAAAATCGTCCATTCCGGACCGGTGTGCCCCCGATTTCGCTTGTGAGATAAGCGAATACCACTCACAGCAGCGGTACTTGGGACAAAGAGTTGTGTCTCACCGCGCCTGACAAGCTCCCCACCCGCGAGCGGTGATCGCCATCATCGAATGAGACACCCGCGGTTCGTGAGTTTTGCCGAGCAGATCTGCCACATGCAATGCGCCACTAGGGAAAATGCGAGCCGTCGAGGGCCCTTTGGTCAAAAGACCTGTCTCATCGCCGCGTATGGCGACGCAAGGTCAGTGTGGTGCTGCCAGATTCCCGCCGATACCGCTTGCGAAGGCAACCTCGCGGTTGGGCAGCGGTTCTCACTGCAGATGCCATCCGCTTCCGTTGGGGTCTCGTCCGCCTGGCTGGCCGGCTGCGAGCAGAGCGACGCGCTCTTTGCCCTCCTCGCGCCGTCAACCTTCTATGTGCGGCCGATTCCGGAGCGGCACCGCATCATCTTTTATCTGGGCCACCTCGAGGCCTTCGACTGGAACCAGGTGCGGGAAGCGCTCCAACTCCCCGCCTTTGACGCGGAGCTGGACCACCTTTTTTCCTTTGGCATTGATCCAGCGCAAGGCCTGCTTCCCAGCGAGCCGCCCGAGGCGTGGCCGCGCCGGGAGCAGGTCGAGGCTTACGCGCGCCGCGCCCGTCTGGCCGCCGCCGAAGCCTTTGCCTCCGGACACGTTCCCGAGGTGATTCAGCAGGTGTGCATCGAGCACCGCCTGGAACACGCCGAGACATTTGCCTACATGCTGCATAACCTGGCGCCGGAGCTGAAGCCCAAGGCGGCGGCGCCCCTGCAAACGGACGACTCCGCCGGTCCCGCGCCGCGCCATGAAACCGTTTTGATCCCCGCCGGATGGGCCACCCTGGGCCGTTCCCAATCCAGTCCCGGCTTTGGATGGGACAACGAGTACGACGAACACTCCGTCTTGGTCCCCGCCTTCCGCATCGATCGCTTCAAGGTGACCAACCGCGACTACCTGGAGTTTGTTGCCGCGGGCGCCGCGCCACCCCACTTCTGGCTTGAGCAGAACGGGCGCTGGTACTGGAGAACGATGTTTGGCCGCGTTCCGCTGCCGCTGGACTGGCCAGTGTACGTCTCCCACGATCAGGCGGAAAGCTTTGCCGCCTGGAAACAGGCGAGCCTTCCCACCGAGGCGCAGTTTCATCGCGCCGCCTACGGAACGCCGGAGGCGGACGAGGGTGGCGCCGAGCGCGCCTTCCCTTGGGGCAACGAGTTCACCAGCCACGACGAGCAGGGCCGCTCAACCGGCAACTTCGACTTCGCGGCGTGGGATCCGGTCCCCGTACACGCCACGCCGGGCGGCGATAGCGCCTTCGGCGTTTCCCAGTTAGTGGGCAACGGCTGGGAATGGACGGCGACACGCTTCGCCCCCTTCCCCGGTTTCGGGCCTTTCAGCTTTTATCCCGGCTACTCCGCCAACTTTTTCGATGACAGCCACTTCGTTTTGAAAGGCGGTTCGGCGCGCACCGCCGCGCCCCTGCTGCGGCGCTCGTTCCGCAACTGGTTCCGGCCAAGTTATCCATATCTGTATGGGGCGTTCCGGTGTGTCTATCCGGATTGAGGTCGCCGGATTGCGTCGCCGGAAAAAAACCGCCGGTCAGAGAGCGTATGCCAACCGGCTGTCTCTTTCGCGAGCGCACTTGAGGGCGCAATCGCGAGGGCGATGTCCAAGTGCGGCCGCGCTTGGTCAAACCGGCTCTTCAAAGCCGCCCTTAGTTGAGCCCTATTGCATCCGGGGGCATACGCCCCACGCTGAACACCCATGGCGCTCACACGCACGCTTCCCTTTCACGACTCCGGTCAACTCGATGCTGCTTCCCCCGCCTCTTCCGGCTTATTGACGGAAGTATGTCAGGGGCTGAGCAAGCAGCAAAAGGAACTCCCCTCACGGCTGCTCTACGATGAGCTCGGCTCCGCATTGTTTGAAGCGATCACGCTTTTGCCGGAGTACGGCCTCACCCGGGCCGATGAGCGCCTTTTACGAACCCATGCGGAAGCGGTGATCGGCCAGCTTCCCGGACCTTTGCTCGTGACCGAGTTGGGCAGTGGGACGGGGAAGAAGACGCGACCCATTCTGGAGGCGCTGCAACGCCGCCAGCCGGTGCGGTACTTCCCGATCGACATTTCCACCAGCGCATTGCGCCGCTGCCGGCAGGAACTGGAGGAGGTGACCGCAGCCGGGCCCCAGCGCATTCACATCGTCGGCCTGGAGACGGATTACCTCAACGGCTTGCGCGAAGTTGCGCGGCAGCGGCACGCGGAAGAGCGGCTGCTGGTGTTATTTCTGGGAAGCACGATCGGAAACTTCGATCGGCCGGCGGCGCTCGCCTTCCTGCGCGAGTTGCGCGGAGCGCTGCGCCAGGGGGACGCGCTGCTGCTGGGCGCCGATCTGGAAAAGCCGGAAGCCCTGCTGCTTTCCGCATATGACGACGCACTGGGGGTGACCGCGGCGTTTAACCTGAACGTGCTTGGGCATGCGAATCGCGTGCTGGGCGCCAACTTCGACCTGAGCGCCTTTCGCCATCAAGCGCGCTACGACCGGCGGCAGCGGCGCATTGAAATGCATGTTCTATCGCTTCGCGAGCAGGGTGTGACCATCGCGAAAAACGGCTTCTCGTGCCACTTGCGCCGCGGTGAGACGATCTGGACCGAAGCCAGTCACAAGTTCAACCCGGAAGAGCTGAACGCGTGGGCGCGCCACAGCGGGTTTCTACCCCGTAGGCAATGGGTGGACCAGGAATGGCCGTTCGCGGAAAACCTCTGGCTGGCGGACTGAACCGCTCAGGCCAGACCGCAGGGTCCGTCGACGCGCAGGCGGTTCATATGCACGGCGGCGTGATAAAGCATGCGATCCTGCTGCACCTGCAGTTTGGTGAAACGCTCGCGGAAGGCGAGGCTGTCGGGCAGGCGGCTGCGCAGCAGGTGCTCGACTTCATCGCGGCAGGCCCGCGCCTGCGCCTCGGTACCGCGGCCAAAGAGCTCGCTGCCGGCCTGCAGCGCGCCTTCCGGCGTGGCCACCAGGTCGGCGTCGGCCATGCCGTGATGTCGCCGGTAGATATAGTGGGCGAGGCGGATGCTGTTCAAACAGGGTGCGGAGGTCTGGGTGGGATCGCCCTCCGGCAATCCGGAGACCTGATGCAGGTCAGCGGCCAGCACCGGAATCCAGTCCGCAAGATCCGCGGTGAGGCGGAGAAAGTCGCGTTTGAAGCCCTCAAATTCCTGCAGCAGCTCGGGGAAATGATGTTGCCGCGCATCCGGCCAAAGGCGCGCGTCTTCCAGCTCGGGAGGCGTTACCGGACGCAGAATGGCGTGCCCACCGGGCTGCGCCGGCTCGACGTACTCCACCGCCGGTTGCCGGGTGGTGACCAGGCCGCGATAAAAGCCGTCCAGTTGCTGGCGCAGCGGCTGCAGCACCTTCTCTTTGAGCTCGCGCGCATGCCCCTGGCGTTTCTGGGCGCCGCGGCGGAAGTTCCATACCAGCCAAGCCCCAACCGCGGCAATAGGGATCGCGACATAAGGTAGATAGGCCGGGGCTGAGGTTTGGGCAAACAAGGCTACGATAATCTCCTGTATGTTTGTGTGGCGCGGCACCTGAATCGATCTCAGGCCACACGCTCGCCAGCATGCGCTGAGCTTGAGAGCGCTTACCAGTATACAAAACACCGCCACCCACCACCCGCTCTGCCATGCCGGATTCCCAACCCACACTCATGACCCGCCCAATGCCCTGGGGAGGGCTGCAGTGGCGCGAGGCCGGCCAGGGAGCGCCGCTGGTGCTGCTGCCCGGCTTCATGAACAGCAGCTTTTGTTTCCGGCGTGTCATGCCGTTGCTGGCCCGGCATTACCGGGTCTTTGCGCTGGATTTACCGGGAATTCTGGGATCGGCGCATCTGCCCGGCTGGCATCACGATCCGCAATCCGTCGCTGCGGCGTTGGAACAATGGGCGGGCGGCTCCGCTGGAGGCAACACCTCCTCTGGCAGCCTTGCGCAAGTGACGGTGGTGGGGGTTTCGTGGGCGGGAAGCTTTGCGCTGGCCTGGGCGCGGCTGGCGCCTCAGCGCGTCAGCAAAGTAGTGATTGCCGGCGGGGTCAGTTCGTTTTTCCACCCCAGTTTCCGCCAGTCGCTTCTGCTGCGGCCCTGGGTACTGCCCTGGATGGTTCCCGTCTCCGCGCGTTCACCGCTGTGGCTGCGGCGCCATTTCCTGGCGCAGGTATGGACGGATACCCATCAATTGACCAAAGACGTGATGAAGGGCTACGTCGCCTCGTTACGCGGGAGGACCGCCTGGCGTACGGCCATGGCCTATGCGCGTCAGTACCGGCGGGAATGGCTCGCGCTGCGGCAGCAGTTGAGCGAAATACACCAGCCCGTCCTGGCACTCTGGGGAGAGTTGGATCGGGTGGTTCCGCCACAAAGCGGGCGGCAACTGGCGGCGGCGCTGCCCAATGCCCGTTTCAAGCTGTTGCCCGGCACTGGCCACCTGATGTTCGAGGAACAGCCGGCGCTTTTCGCCGCGGAGATCGAGCGCTTCGTGGGCGGCGGTTGAGCGCTACTTGGCCCGCTGCGGGACAAAGCCCGGCGGTAATTGCGCGCCTTCACCAAAGAAGAACTGCTCGAGCTGTTCATTGATCATGTTGCGGGCCTCGTCGGTCCAGGGGGCCAGCCGGTACTCATTCATCAGCATCTTGGCGTGTTCCTTCCAGAGGTTCCAGGCCTCCGCCGAGACGTTGTCATAAATTCGCTGCCCCAGTTCACCGGGCCAGGGCGCCTCTTCCAAACCAGGCAGTTCCCGCCCCAACTTCACGCACTTCACCATCCGCGCCATAGTTTTCAACTCCAAAACGCACAACGGCCGCAACGCCTCCGCCAGCAGCGATGCTGGTGAGGGCGCAGCCCTTCCTATTGAGGATAGCAGGGGCGGGCCGCGGTAGAACCAGCGCCGGGACCAGGGTTGGAGAAACGGGCGGCTGCGCCCGTTTCCCGCTGGCGGTGCTGGACTCGCAAGGGTTACCCCAGTCGGCAACGCGCAACCGGCAGCAAAGGTCGATTCATCTGTACCATAGGGCAAGCAGGTACTTTGGATTGAGGGGCGCGGTTTTTGACGATTGCGTGGGCGGCAAACAGAAGCGGCTTCGGCCGGACTTCCACTCTGCTCCGGAAAGGCCTTCATGCTGGCTGTGGCCGCCCGGAGAAGCGGGTGGGGTGCGGACGCGCCGCGGCGAGCCTGGCTGGCGCCGCGCTGCTGTTCACATCTCTGCTCTTGCTGCTGGCCGGTTCTGTTGTGCCCCTTTGCGCCCAAAGCGCGCCGCTCGTGGTGTCGATCGCCGTGCAACCGCCGCCGGACCGCCCCGAGTCGCAGTTTATCGGCCGCGTTTCGCAGCAGATCAACGCGCCGGCGTCGCCGGTGGCCATCCGGCAAAGTATTGAACGGCTGTTCGCCAGCGGGGAGTTCGCCACTGTGCGGGCGGTAGAGTACCCGGCGACGGGAGGGGTGCGGCTGGTGTTTGAAACCACGCCCAACTACTTCAATGGCACGGTGCGCGTTTTCGGCGCCCCCTCGCCGGCCACCGATTCGGAGTTGTTCGACGCCAGCGGGCTGGAGCCCGGCAAGCTGTACTCGCCCGACGAGGTGAGCGAGGCGGGGGAAAACATTCAGGCGCGGTTGCGTAGCTACGGCTACTACCAGGCCAAGGTCTCGGCTAAAACCGTTTTGCAACCGGGCTCGCAGGCGCGCATTACGCTTCTCATTACAGCCGGCCCCTTAGCCCGGGTAGGAACAGTGCGGGTGCTGGGCGCGACATTGTTGCCCGCCAACGCCCTGCTGGCGGCCAGCAGGTTGAAGCCTGGACAAAAGCTCACGCAAGCAACCGTGCAAAAAGCTCTCAGCCGTATTCAGAGCTATTACGCCAAGCGTCAGCACCTGGCCGCCAGGGTGCGGCTGTTGCGGCCGCAGTACCACCGCGCCAGCAATCGCGCCGACCTCACCATCAAGGTGGATGCGGGACCCCAGGTCAGCATCAGCGCCGAAGGCGCCAAGGTGGGGCGGCGGACGCTGAAGCGCGAAGTGCCCGTTTTTCAGGAGCATGCGGCCGACGCCGAACTGATCGAGGAAGGCCGCGCCAACCTGCAGAATTATTTCCAGTCCAAAGGCTATTTCCAGGCGCGCGTGGACTACGAGCGCCGCCAGCCCAGTTCCAGCCAACTCAACATCATCTACCTCATCAATCTCGGGCCGCGCGAAACGCTGCAGACGATCCGCTTCCGCGGCAACAAGTACTTCAGCTCCGATGATCTGCGTGACTTGGTCGCGGTGCGGCCGGAAAGCCTGTTCATTCCCAATATCATTCCCGGCGGCCGCGGTCATTTCAACACCGGCATGATGGACGACGACGCGAGCGCCATCACGGGACAGTACCAGGCCAACGGCTTTCAGGATGTGAAGGTCACTCCCGTGCTGAACCGCCACTTCCAGGGGCGCAAGAACCATCTGGCCGTGACCTACAACATCGTGGAAGGTCCGCAGACGCTGGTGCGCAAGCTCGCGGTGCAGGGGAACAAGGCGGTATCCACCGCGGCTATTGAAGGCCTGTTAACCACCGCCCCGCAACAGCCCTACTCGCGCGTGAATCTGGCCACCGACCGCGATCAGGTGCTGCAGTACTACTTCGATCACGGCTACCTTGAGGCGCATTGCACCACGCAAGCCATCCCGGTGAAGGGAAAGAACCTGGAAGACGTCTCGTTTGCCATCACCGAGGGACGGCAGTTCTCGGTGAACAATGTGTATGTGAGCGGCACCCGCTTCGTCAAGCCGCGCGTGGTGGGACAGCGCTTGAGCGTGCAGGCCGGCGCCCCCCTCAGCCAGGCCGCCATGCTGAATACTCAGCGCCGCCTTTACCGTACCGGAGTATTCACCGATGTCGCGGTTTCCGTGGAGAATCCCAACGGCATGGAAAGCCGCAAGAACGTGCTGGTCTCGGTGCACGAGGCGCGACGCTACACCTTCACCGAAGGCGTCGGCTTTCAATACCAGAGCGGCGCCGGGCGCGCCAGCAACCAGGATCTGGCCTGCCCCACCTACTCGACGGCTACCAGCGACACCCCGGTTTATCAGGGGAGCGCGGGCTGGTCGCCGCTGCTGTCGTTTGGAGTCACACGCCTGGCGGTGACCGGGCGGCCGCAGACGCTTTCCCTGGATGGCAACTACGGATCGCTGCATAAGCGCGCCCTGCTCTCCTATGACATACCCCGGTTTCTGAACGACAACAGCCTGAAGCTGGATGCGACCACGTTGTACGACGACTCCTACGACGTGCTGACGTTCCGGGCGATACGCGAAGAGGCGGGATTGCAACTGGAGGACGAAAAAAGCCACGCGGTGCGCTTCATCTACCATGTGGGCTACCGGCGGGCCGACGTCCGCAACCCCGTGGTCTCGCCCGCGGAGATACCGGTACTGTCGTTGCCCGCGGATTTGGCGGAGGCCAGCGCCAACTTTATCGACGACCACCGCGATGATCCGCTCAACACGCATCGCGGCATGTATCAGAACGCGGTGGCAACGCTTGCCAAGAGCTTTGGTGGCTACGCGGATTTCGCGCGCTTCTATTACGAGAACTCCACCTACTACCCGTTTGGCCGCAAAGGGAAATTCGTGCTGGCACGATCAACACGCATAGGGTTTGAACATCCCTTTGGTCCGCAAAAGCTGGTGAGCACCAATGACCCGGTGGTCAACAGCGCCGGGCAGTGCCTGAACGCCAATGGGGCGGTGGTTCCCTGTTCGGTGAGTTCATTGCAATATGTGCTGCCGCTGCCGGAGCGCTTCTACAGCGGCGGTCCCGATAGCCTGCGCGGCTTCGCCATTGACCAGGCCGGCCCGCGCGATCCGATTACCGGTTTTCCGATTGGCGGCAACGCCCTGTTTATCAACAACGTGGAGTTCCGCTATCCCCTGCTGGGTCCGAACGTCGGCGGCGTGCTGTTTTGGGATGCGGGCAATGTCTACACCACTTTGCCCGCCGTGCTGCATTCGCTGCTGGTTTTTAAGGCGCGCTCCACCGAGAAGCCCGACTACACCTCCAACACCCTGGGGGTGGGGCTGCGCTACAACACTCCGGTGGGCCCCATTCGGCTGGATTTGGGGTACAACCTGAATCCACCACAGATTCAGAACGTTGTTTACAACAGTAATTGCACGAATCCGCAATGGGCGCCGCCAACCACTCTGAAGCACTGGAACTTCTTCTTTAGTATTGGACAGACGTTTTAGATCATGGCCCTGCACTCGCAATTCGACGCCCGCACCCCCGACCGGCTGCCTCGTGGGCGCTGGCTGGCTCTTCTGCTGCTATTCATTGCCGTGCTGACGGTGCTGGCCAGTACCGCGCCCTATGAAGGGGATGGCGGTCCCAGCCGGCGCGGCACGGTCGTTGACCAGATCGCCGCGGAAGTCGATAACCAGGCGATTACCGAAAACGAGGTGGAGGACGCCGCCCGGTTTGCCCGGCTCTCCGCCGCGCTCAACACCACAGGCGCCCCGGAGATCTCCGCACCCGCGCCCCTCACCCAGCAGGAGTACGGCACGGCACTGCACCGGTCCATCGATTTGCGTTTGCTGCAGATACAACGGCGCGCAGATGGCTACCCGGCGGCATCGGCGCGGGAGGTGAGCACCCAGTACGAGCATTTGGTGAAACTGGCGGGCGGCCCGGTGGCCTGGGCCGGACTCCTGGCGAAATATCAGCTCACGGGCGAAGAGGTCAAAGCATCTCTCCGGCAGCAACTGTCGATTGTCAGTTTTCTGAATGGGTACTTCCGCCTGCAACTGGCCATCGCGCCGGCCGATATCCAGCAATATTACGCGAAGGTTTTTGTGCCGGCGGCCCAGCGCCAGCACCTAAGCACGCCGCCATTGGCAACCGTGCGGACGCAGATCCGCGAGATCCTGCAACAGCGGCGCTTACAGCAGTTGCAAGCGCGCTGGCTGACGGCGTTGCGGACTAATGCCAGAATTCAGATCGAAGAACCGGATGCGCCTAAGGCGGCCCCTGAAGGCGCCCAGCGCTGAGGCCGGCAAACGCGATGAGACACTGGCGAAAACTGCTGCTGGGGTTGGTGGCGCTGCTGCTGGCGCTTGCCGCCGCCACGGCGATTTTTCTGCATTCGCCCCGCTTTCAGCGGATCATGCGCGGCATCGTGATCGCCCAACTGCAGGGCAAGACCGGGGCGCGCGTCACGGTTGGACAGTTTCATTTTTCGTTTCGCCCGCTGGCCATCGACATGCGCAATGTGGTGCTGCACGGCAAGGAGCCTGCCGGCGAACAGCCCTTCGCGCAAATTCGACACCTCTACTTGGGCCTCACCCTGACCTCTCTGCTCCATGCCGGAGTCGATCTGCGGCAGGTCTTTGTCGATCATCCCGAACTGCATGTCTACGTCATGCCGGATGGGGAAAGCAATTTGCCGGCGCCTCCCGCCAAAGGCGCGCAAGGGCCGCCCGCGGAGACACTGTTCCAATTGGGCATTCAGCAATTACAGGTCCAGCGGGGGGAACTGAGACTGCAGGACCGCACCATTCCGCTGGAGGGAGACTTCCACAACCTCGGGGTTACTTTGGGCTATCACAGCGGTCCCAACCCCGGCGGCTACTACACCGGCCGCGTAAGCTATGGCGCCAGTTCGATCACCTACGGAACGGTGCTTCCGGTCTTTCACAGCGCGCGCTTCAACTTTGCGCTCTGGCCCAATGACTTGCGGCTGGATGCGGTGCATTTGGAGGGGGAGAACAGCGCCCTCAACGCCGAACTGATGGTGCACAACCTGTCCGCGCCCACGGTGAGCGGCGGGTTTCACCTGGAAGGCGACCTGGCGCGCTGGAGCGCCCTGCAGCGCGGCAACGCCCTGCGCGCCGGCAGCGCGGTCATTACCGGGACGGTTCGGTACCAGGCGGGGAAGTGGCAGATTAGCGGAATCGTCGCGGCCAACGACCTGCGGCTGCGTTCCGCCCCCCAGGGCCTTGGCGCGCTCAGCGCGGGCGGCAGCTTCCGGGCGTCCAACACGGGATTGACCGTTCCCGCTTTGAAGGTGTTCGCGCTGGGCGGGACCATTGCGCTGCAGGGCAAATACCTTGACTGGCGCAATCTGCGGGCGAGCGGAACGGTGAGCGGCATGGAAGTGGCGCGCCTGCTTCGCCTGGGTGGGGCGCGCGTCCATCGCTACATCAGCCGGCCTCTGTCGGGCGTATTGAACGGCAGCTTCCAGGCGTTTTCCCAGGGGCCGCTCAATCCCAATCTGCAGGCTCATGTCGATCTCCATGTTGAAGCGCCCGCCCGGACCTCGCAGGCGCTTCCCGTCAATGGGCATCTCATTGCCAGCGTCGCCGTGTTCCGCCAAACCGCAGCGATTCAACAGTTGCAGCTCGCATTGCCGAACTCCTCGTTGCAGGCTAACGGAAGCGTAGCCGCGCACGCTTCACGGCTGCAGGTTCAATTCACCAGCACGGACTTGAGCCAACTTACCCCATGGCTGGCTTCGATAACCGCGCCGCAACCGCCGCCGCGGCTGGCGGGGAGTGCGAACGTGACAGGGGTACTGAGCGGCACTTTGAACGCTCCGGACTTCACCGGCACGGTACAAGCCAGCGGCTTGCATTTCAACCAGTACGCGGCGGATCAGTTGCAGTTCCAGGGTGCGATTGGGCGCTCGGGATTGACCATGCAAAGCCTGCTCTACCGTTACGGTGGCTCTCAAATCACCGCAGCCGGAACAGTTGGCCTGAGCAATTACGCGCTGACGGATCAAAGCCAACTGAATCTGAACACGGCGGGGCGGGCGCTGAGCGTGGCGCAACTGAAATCCATCATTGGTAAACCCACGCTGCCGGTCAGTGGAATGGTGAGTTTTCAGGCGCACATCAGGGGTACCAAAGCCGCCCCAAACGGAAGCGGGCAGATCATGGCGAGCCACGTGATCGCCGCCGGCCAGCCCGTCCGTTCCGTTAGCGCGCAACTCAACATAGTGCAAGGCGTGGTGCACGCGAGCCAGATTCGCGTCGCGCTGCGGCATTCCCTCATCACCGGCAGCGGCTCCTATGCCCTCAATAGCGGCGCGCTGACGGCTCATTTGTCGAGCTCCGGCGTTCAACTTGAAGACATTGCGGTAGTCAATTCCGCCAAGCTCCATCCCACTGGCGAACTGCTGTTTACGCTGCAAGCGCAGGGAACGCTGCGCCATCCTTCGGGAACGCTGACGTTGGACACACGCAATCTCCGTGCGGGCGGCGAGACGCTGGGCAGGGTTCGCGCCAGCGTCGTCTCCAACGGCCAGGTGGCCAACCTGAATGGCGTCATTCAATTGCCCGGCGGACGGCTGGCGGCGGTGGCCGGCGTGAACCTGAGCGCGCCTTACGCCACCAACGCGCGCCTGACCTTCCAGAACTACGATATCGACGCGCTGCTGCGCCGCTTCACCAACGTTCGCATTACCGGACACAGCGAGGTGGGCGGCGTGATCACGCTGAGGGGCCCGCTGCAGAATCCGAAAGCTATTCAGGCTGACGCGCTGCTGAACCCCGTGCATCTCGCCATTGAACACGTGGTTTTGACCAACGCCGGCCCCATCCATGCCACGGTGGCCAATGGCGTGCTGACCCTGGCGTCCTCCCATATTGTGGGCACCGATACCGATATTGCGTTCGCCGGCACGGCGCAACTGCGCAAGGTGGGCCCCATCGCTTTTCGCGCCCAAGGGAACTTGAATCTGGCTTTGCTGCACGCGCTGAGCGCCAAAACGCATTCCTCCGGCGAGTTGGTGATGAATGCCGACCTCAGCGGCACGCTGCGCCAACCGATGATTGACGGCACTGTGGAGGTCAAAGACGCCAGCGTTGCCCAGGAGGGGTTGCCGGTGGCGTTTGATCGCATTGAAGGATTGCTGCGCTTCAGCGGTAACCGCGTGGACATTGACCACCTCACCGCCCAGACGGGAGGGGGAACGTTACGCGTGCTGGGCTATGGCGTCTACAACGCCGGCCGGATGGCCTATAACCTGACCGCCGTTGGCCGCAACCTCAGGCTGCTCTACCAGGGGGTGAGCGTCACCAACGATCTCAACCTCACACTGACCGGGACGCAGTCATCCGGACTGGTCTCCGGAGATGTCGAGCTCACGCGACTGGCGCTCACCCCGCAGTTCGACTTGGCCGTGGCCCTGGCGAATAACCGCACATCTTCGGCCGCCAGCGCGCCTCCCAACGCTTTCCTGTCGCACATCCGCTTGAACGTGCATTTCATTACCGGGCCCCAGGTGGGCTTTGCCAGCAGCATTGCCAGCGTGCAGATGGCGGCCGATCTGCATATCCAGGGCACCGCCGGAAGCCCCGTGGTGATTGGCCGCGTAAATGCCGAGCAGGGTCAGATTCAATTCGCCGGCAACAAGTACACGGTCAGCAAGGGGCTGGTGAGCTTTGATAATCCCTTCCGCATCGACCCCGATCTCGACGTGGCGCTCAGCACGACGGTTCAGCAGTACAACATCACGCTGAACGTGACCGGCCCGGTGGACAAACTGAACGTCACCTACCGCAGCGACCCGCCGCTTTCCAATACCGACATCATCTCGCTGCTGGCGACGGGCCAGACAGCGGAACACCAGGCAGTGGTCAGCCAGCAGTCCGCCACCACGTTCGTCGGACAGGGCGAACAGTTACTGGGGCAGGCGCTGAGCAACATCGTCGCCAGCCGGCTGCAGCGGCTGTTCGGGGTGACACAAATACAGGTCAATCCCAATCTGGGGGGCAACGCCGGATCGACCGGCAGCGGCACAGTCACCATCAAGCAGCAGGTGTCACGCAACCTGACGCTGGTCTACACGCAAAACATGACCACCAGCTCGCAGGACATCATCCGGGTCGAGTGGACCATCAGCAAGCACCTGGGCCTGGCGCTCAGCCGCGACCAGTTCGGCATCTACTCGATGTCATTTCACTTCCGGCATCGACGGCGCTGAATGCCGCAGGCTTGCGATCAACCCGCGGGTTCTCCCAGCCAGCGCTGGCAGAGGCCGGCATAGGCGTCCACGCGACGGTCACGCAAAAACGGCCAATGGGTACGCGCCGTCTGCAGCTCATCCAGATCGCAAGCGGCAATCAGGATTTCCTCGCGTTCGGAGCCGGCCTTGGCCAGCAGCGATCCGGAGGTGTCGCAGATGAAACTGTTGCCCCAGAACTGGATGCCCTCGCCCACGCCATCTTCGTGCCCAACGCGGTTTGGAACGGCGACGAACAGGCCGTTGGCGATCGCATGGCTGCGCTGAATCAGTTCCCAGGAGCGCTGCTGCCGTTCTCCGTACTGCTGCTTTTCCGAGGGATGCCAGCCAATGGCGGTGGGATAGAACAGGATCTCCGCCCCGGTCAGCGCGGTCATGCGGGCCGCCTCGGGAAACCATTGATCCCAGCAGACCAGAACGCCCACCCGGCCAAAGCGGGTGGCAAAGCTGCGGAACCCGAGGTCGCCCGGCGTGAAGTAGAACTTCTCGTAGTAGAGCGGGTCGTCGGGTATATGCATCTTGCGGTACATTCCCGCAAGGGCGCCATCGGCGTCCAGCACGACCGCTGTGTTATGAAACAAGCCGGGCGCGCGGCGCTCAAACAACGAGGCCACAATCACGACACCCCTGGCGCGAGCTACCCGGGCGAGCGCTTCCGTGCTGGGGCCGGGAATCGTTTCGGCCAGTTCGAAATTGGCGTGGTCCTCGCTTTGGCAGAAATAGCGCGAGCGGAAAAGTTCCTGGGTGCAGATGATCTGCGCGCCGCGCGAGGCCGCTTCTTCCACCAGCGCGACCGTGCGATGCAGGTTATCGCCGGGATCCACCCCGGCATAGGTTTGGAGCACTGCCACCTGAACTGTGCGACTCATAGGGTTGGGCCTCGAAGACCGGCGCTGGCGTCTGGCCTCCCACCGGGGCCGGCGGCCATGGCGTGAGTGCCTGATTCAGAAAGGTACGCCCGCTTGTTGCCGGAGGATGGAGGGCTTGCAACATTTTCGGGGAATTTTGTTTTTCAAGCAAACGGCGCGTTGCAAAGGGCTCGCTCCTCTGGAACGCCAGCGGCGGGGCACGAAGTCTCCTATGATCTAGGTTATGAACTCGCACGATGCCACCGGCAGCCCGCCACCCGCCCGCTGGAGTCCGCGTGAATACGAGGCAGCCTCGGCGTTTCAGTCTCCGCCGTGGGCGCCGGCTTTTGACCGGCATAGCTGGGCGAGCGTGCGCAATGTGCTGGATGCCGGCTGCGGTTCCGGACGGCTGCTCCCCGCATTGCTGGAACGGGTTCCTCAAGGCCAGATCTGGGCGGTGGATAACGATCCCGCCATGCTGGAGGAGGCGCGGCACAAACTGAAGCAATTAGCGGGCGGCGAGCGGGTCCATCTCGCGCATTGCGACCTGCTCGCGCTGCCGAACCGGGTGCTGCGCGGGGAAGGCGACCTGCCGCGGCCCGAGTCGATCGACCGCATCCTTTCCAATTCGGTCTTCCATTTCATTTCCAGCAAACTGGATCTGTACAAGGGCTTGCACCTGCTGCTGAAAGCAGGCGGCCGCCTGACCGCGCGCCTGCACGGAGAGGGCTCACTGCGCAAGGTGCATGCCGCCGCGTACCGGGCGGCGCGCGATCTGGGGCTGCAAGAAGTTCTGCATCAGTCGTGGGCCGAACTGTCGATTCCGGCGGCGGAGGACACACGCGAGCAGTTGAAAGCCTGCGGCTACCGCCAGGTGCAGGTCTGGGAGGAGCCCACACCGGCCGAACTTCCCGACCGCGAAGCCTATCTAAAATTCGCTGGCGCCCTGTTTTTGCGACCTTTCCGTCTGACGGTCACGCCACAACAGTGGGAGGCGTTTGAGGCGGAATTCGCGGCGCAAAGCTACGCGCTGCAGGGTGGGTGGATTGCGGATATCGTGCGGCAGTACATCGAGGCGGTGCGTTGACCGGCTTCTTGACTCGCCGTCGCGGCCAGATCGTGAAATTGGCCCTGGCAGTGCTCGTGCTTTTGCTCGCGGTTTGGGTGGCACGGCATGCGGCTGTGTGGCTGGTTCGGAACCATCCCGAACCCTCGGACGCGATCGTCGTGCTGGCCGGGGACGCCAACGATTCACGCTACTGGAAGGGACTGGATGAACTGCGCGCCGCCGAGGGGGAGCAACTCTACGTTGACGTGAATGCGCGCTGGGTGAATTTGGGGCAAACCGACGCGCAGCGGGCTCCGGCCTTCATTGCGGCCAGCGCCGGGACCCTGGCCGCGCGCGTCCATGTCTGCCCGACCTGGGCCGATTCCACCAAGGGGGAGACGCGGGCGATTGCGCGCTGCCTCCAGGCGCAGACGCCGCCGATCCACTCGGTTCTGCTGGTGACCTCCGATTACCATAGCCGGCGCGCGCTGGCCATTATGCGCCATTGCCTGCCGCAGTACCGCTGGTCGGTGGCTGACGCGCATTACCATCCGCTTTTCGGGAAACACTGGTGGAGGCGGCGCGAATGGATGAAGACGGTCAGCACGGAATGGGAAAAGCTACTCTGGTGGGAGTTGGTGGACCGCTGGAGCTGCCCGGCCGGCGGTGGGACAGGCCGCTAAGGCCGTTCGCCGGAACAGGCGGGGGAGTGCGGGTTTATTCCAGGCTTAATGAAATCTTTTGCCGGCCATCTGCATCTAAGTACACATGAGCACGATTCAGGAACTCCGCCGCATTTTTTACTGCACTTGTTTAGCCGCTGGACTGGTTATCGTGGGTGGACCGCTGCGGGCCTCCGCTCTGGGCATGACTATTCTGCACAAAGCGCAGGATGCCGCGCAGGATACGGGGCACGCCATCAAGCGTGGCTCCCACAAGACTGCGCATGCCGTCCGCAAGGGGACGCGCAAGGCGGTCCACGGCACCAGGAAGGTGGCGCATCGCACCGCGCGTGGCACCCGCCATGTCGCGCACCGCACGGCGCATACCACCCGGCGCGTTGCCCATAAGAGCGCCCACAAAACGCGGCGCTTCGCCCATACCACCGCTCACAAGACCCGCCGGGGCTTGCACAAGACCACACGAGCCACCCGGCATGGTCTGCATAAGACCGCGCGGGCGACACGGCACGGAGCGCGGGCCACGGCTCACGCCACCGCGCATGGTTTTCACAAGGCGGCGCACGCGGTCGCCAAAACCTTCTGAAGGGCAACAGCAACACTTCAACAAACGGCAAAGGCGGCTCGCCGCGGCGAGCCGCCTTTGCCGTTTTCATCTGAACTTCACTTACAGGGCTTCGCGATAGGCCTGGGTGCCGCGATCCACCGCCTCGTTGAAGCGGTCTTTCTGCTGTCCGACAACGGCTTTGCCGCGTTCGACCAGGTCATTCGCGCGCTGGCTGAGGTCGGCGGCCTGGCGCGAGACGTATTCCTTGCTGTCCTGTGCCTTCTGTGCGATGAAGTTGCGCGTCTCCTCGCCGGAGCGCGGCGCATACAAGACGCCAATCAACGCCCCAACACCCAATCCGCCCAAAAATGCGTAGAACTTATCCATCATCCCCTCCTGACGTGAAAATGCGACCGCGCCAGCCTTTGAAGCCGAGCGCGCAGACTCATACTCGATACCTGCACAGATGCACGCATCCGGCAGTCAAGTTGCGCCCTTGGGAGGCAAAGGCAGCGCGTTTGCAGTGCTGCGGAGCAGGACTGCCCGGGAGCTGAGAGCACCGCTCCGGCGGCTCAGCAGTGCTGATCGAAGGCGGCGGTCAGGTCGGCGGCAATGTCGATGGCGGTGCGGCCCTCAATCTGGTGCCGCTCCAGCATGTGCACCAGCTTTCCATCACGGAAGAGGGCGATCTGGGGCGAGGAGGGGCGATACGGGGCAAAGTAGCCGCGGGCGCGTTCGGTAGCTTCCATATCGGCGCCAGCAAAGACGGTGATGGCCCGCTGCGGGCGCTTGGCGTGATTGAGCGCCATCGCAACGCCCGGCCGGGCCTTGGCCGCCGCGCAGCCACAGACTGAGTTGACGACCACCAGCAGCGTCCCTGGCTGGGCGATAGCGGCGTCGACTTGCTCAGGGCTACGGGTCTCTTCAACTCCCACCCTGGTCAATTCTTCACGCATGGGGGCAATCATGAATTCCGGATACATCCTGATCTTCTCCTTCCAATCCCTCTAGTCCAATTCGATTTGCCGGAGCGTGACGCCTGCCTGCTGCATGATTTGCAGAGCGGTGTCATTAAGCGGGTAATGGGCGTTGAATACCACCTCGCGAATTCCGGCGTTGATGATCATTTTCGTACATTGCAGGCAGGGCGCAAAGGTGGAGTAGAGCACCGCGTCCTTGATGCTGATGCCATGATAGGCGGCCTGCACGATGGCGTTTTCCTCGCCATGGGAGCAGACGCATTCATCCAGTCTGGTCCCGCTGGCGGCGAGGCTGTTGCAGCGCTGGCAGCCGCCCTCATTACAGTTGGTGACGCCGCGCGGCGTGCCGTTGTACCCAGTCGAAATGATGCGACGGTCGCGCACGATGATGGCGGCGACCTTGCGCTTGACGCAGTTGCTGCGCAAGGCGGTCATGCGGGCGATGCGCATAAAATATTCGTCCCAGCCGGGGCGGGGATGATGGCGCATCCAGTCGATGATCTGTTTTTCCGCTTTTGCCAGGAACTGTTCCACGGTGCCGTCGTTCTGCAGCACCACGTCGGCCATGGCCGCGCAGGCGTTGAGGTTCTGTCCCTCGGGCGTGGAGCCGCTCAGCTCGCGCGCTTCCAACTCCACGAATTCCTCATAGGTTTTCGGGGTGCGCGCATCCTGGCGCTGCAAGGCGCGTTCATAACGAACACGCAGCGGCGCATCCACATGCAGCAGGTGAAAACCCTGCAATCCGCGCAGCGCCTCGATCTCGGTGGGATGACGAATGGAATCGACGGTGTAGTTGCGGTCCGGCTGAATCTTGCGCAGGGTTCGCACCGCCAGCACGTTCTGCCCATAGTTGCGGCGCAGCTCGTTGCCCTTTTCGATCATGTGGGGGCGGTCGACGGGGAGATGCAGCCGCTGCAACTCCTCGCGAATTTCGTCCGACAGGGAGAGCGGATAAAAGCCCTTCGCCTGCAGATGGTTGGCGAGCGTTGTCTTCCCAGAACCGTTGGTGCCTGTCAGGCCGATGACCAAAGAAGCCTCCCATCCCCTCCCGGCAGGGCTCGCGCCACGCCGTTCCGCCTGTCACAATAGACTGGCTGCCAGTCCAATTCTGGAGAGGGGCTTTAAACAGCTAGTGTACACGGGCCATGAATGTTGCGGATGAACTGGTCTTGGCGGTACCCACCGCCGCATTGTTCGCCAAACAGCGGGTTCACGGCGCGCTGGCCGGGGCTCAGGAGCTGTTGCGTTTCGTTTTCGACCCTTCCAACAGCCGCTTTCTGGCGCGCCGCGACGCCGAACAGGACCCAGCCTGGAAACAGATCATCCCTTACGTCATTCTCTACTGCGGCGATCAGGTGTTTACCTACAAACGCGGCAAGGCCTCTGGGGAGAGCCGGCTGGTGGCGCAAACGTCGATCGGCGTAGGAGGCCATGTGAATCCCACCGACGAATCCATTTTTGCCGCCCCGGGGTGGCCGGCTTACGAGGCGGCGCTGGATCGCGAGGTGGACGAGGAGATCGAGATTCCTTCCGGTCTGGTGGGCCGGCGGCGAATGGTGGGGGTGATCAACGACGACAGCAACGAGGTCGGCAAGGTTCACTTTGGCATCATTCACCTCTGGGAACTGTCCGAGCCGGTGGTGAAGCGCCGCGAAAGCAAAATCGCGCAGCCGCGCTTCGAGTCCATTGACAATCTTCGTGCGGCGCAGGGACAGTCCGGGTATATTGAGCTGGAAACCTGGTCGCGCTTTTGCATGGACCAATGGGACGCCTTGCAATCCGAACCAGGCTGGCTGCCGGAGTAGCCGGCGGCCTAAGGTTGGCGGTTCAGCGGCACGGCCGCTTTTATTCCACCCGCTTCGGTGTCCGGCCCCACCCCACGCCGCGCGGCGCGGCGCGGGGACCCCGGCCGAAGCTCACGGATGGTGGCCGGGCTTTACTAGTCGCCAGCGGTGCGGAACCAAAACGGCAACCCCGAACCTTTGCTACGGCTTCGGCCTGCGATTTCAAACTCGAAAGCAGTTCGACTCGGCTCTGGCTCGTCAGAAGCACAACCTGGATTTCATCTTATGAGCACCTGGACTCGCCGCGGCTGGCTTGGCCGCTCACTTGCCGGTGTCGCGGCCGCACTTGTGCATCCGCAAGCATTACCTGCGCAGAACACGCCGGACGGGGAACCTCCGAAGCCAGGCGCCGGACGATTAAAGCAGTCGGCGGCGCGTTGGTGCTATCCGCATCTGTCGGTGGACGAACTCTGCCGGGCGGGCGCGGAGATGGGACTCCGGGGCATTGACCTGCTGCAGCCGGAGGAGTGGTCCATCCCCAGAAGGTATGGCTTGGTCTGTGCCATGGGCTACGCCGGCATGACTGATCTGTACCACGGCATCAACCGGCTGGAGTTCCACCCCTTCATGGAAAAGTGTTTGCGGAAATACCTGCCGTTGGCGAAGAAGCAAGGGGTGCCAAACGTGATCCTCTTCTCCGGACGCCGGGACGGTATGGATGACGCGCAAGGCGCCGCCAATTGCATTACCGGCCTTAACCGTGTGAAGGCCATGGCGGAGGACTTCGGCGTCACACTGTGCATGGAGTTGCTCAACAGCAAAGTGGACCATCCGGGCTATATGTGCGATCACACCGCCTGGGGCGCCGGAGTTATGCAGGCGGTAAACTCGCCGCGCGTGAAATTACTTTACGACATCTACCACATGCAGATCATGGAAGGGGATCTCATTCGCACGATCCAGGCTGATCATCAGTGGATTGCGCACTTCCACACCGGTGGGGTTCCCAACCGCCATGAGTTGGATGGCCATCAGGAAGTTCGCTGGGACGGAGTGATGCGGGCCATCCTGGCCACTGGATTCCAGGGTTATGTGGCTCACGAGTTCGTTCCCACCGGCGCACCGCTCGATAGCCTGCGCCGGGCGGTGCGGCTCTGCAACGTTTAAGCCGCCACGCGGCACACAGCGCTACTGCACAAAGGTGGTGATGCTCTGGGCCGGAAGCGTGTAACTGAACTGGCCGCCGGTAACGGCAACCGGGTTCTGCTGCGCTACCGTGGCCGTCGCGCTGGTCTGATAAGGCGTTAACGTGGCCAAGGCCTGGTTTTGCACCAGGAACGCCTGACTCACATCGGTAGTCCCCATGTTGATGGCGACTACGACGAAGTGGCCGCCGCCCTGATAGGCCGAAACATACACATTGGGCGCGGGATTCAAGGTCGAGTCCACACGCACGTATCCCGGACGGATGAAGCGAGCAAACTGCGCCATCGCCCAGCCAAAATAGGTTGGCGCGTAGCTGGTATCCACCAAGCCAGTGTTGGTTGGGCTACCCGGGTTCCAGTTTGCCACCCACCACCAGACATAAGCGTTGTAGTCAGCTGTGGTGAGGGCGTCGTTAATCTCTTTGGCTGCGAGCAGGCCATCGGAAATCGTGGCCGCGGCGGTTGAGCCGCCCACTGGCGAGAGATAATGCTCGGTCATCCAAACTTCTTTGCCGGCATTTTCGGCATTGGTGTAGTAGCTGGGAGAAGTTCCGTAGATGTGTCCCGCAATGATTGAAATCTTGCCGACCGCGTTGGGGTCGTTGAGAGAGGGGTCGGAATAGGCGGGATTGAAGCCTTCTGATTCGGGCATCATCAGGCGGGTAGTCAATACGGAAGAGTTGTTCGCCACCCAGGTGTCCATCTGCGCTCCCGTCCAGGCGCAGGATTCATAATTGACGTTCGCGTCGGGTTCGTTCTGCATGGAGATGGCGTAGAGCGGGACGCCGCCGGTGGCGAAATAATTTACGAAACTCTCCAGGTAGTTGGCGTAATCGCCGTAATTGGCCGGATTGAGCGAACCCATGACGGTGCTGTTGTTGCTTTTCCATGCGGCCGGCGGCGTCCATGGAGTGGCGATGATGCTGACGTTGCTCCCCGCCGCGATCGCCTCCTGTGCGTTGGTGAGCTCGGTCGCCCAATTCGAGCCGCCGGTGACGGAACTGGGGTCGATGCGCACACGCAGGATGCTGAGGCCGATCTGGTTATTGCCAGTGCCAAATAGAGCGCTGGCTTCAGAGGTGGGCATGGCCGGCATCCAGGCGGTGGAACCACCAAAGCCGCGAATGGTCTGGTGGGTAGTTGCGAAATCCAGAACGGCCTGATCGTTGGCGGTGGCTTGCGTGGTAAACGTCCACGAATATGCAATTCCAAGAGGCGTTCCGGCCGCCGAAGTCACGCCAGTGGTCAGAGTAGCCGTATACAAGGTACTGAAGGCCAGATTGGCCGAAGGAGTAAAGGTCGCGGTCGTCTTGGTGCTGTCGTAGGTAACTGAACCGGTCACGGCGCCGCCGGCGGCCGAGGAAAGCGTAAAGGTAGTGCTAGTCAGGCTGGAGGCACTCATCGCCTGATTAAACGTCGCGGTGATTGTGCCATTGACAGCGACGAAGGTCGCACCGCTTTGCGGCGAGGTAGCGGTCACCCCGGGGGCGGGGGTCGTTGACATCAATATTGAAGAGGACGTGGATGACCCTCCACCGCCGCATGCGGTGAGAAAGAGGGGCAAACAAGCCAAGGCAGCAGTCACCAGACGACGCATGAGATGCTCCGCACACAATGATTTCGTTCTATAGCGCTACAGATTATTGGCCGCAATTGCAGAGAAGTCAACGAAAAATTGATCATTTCACAATCGCATTTGGAGGTTTGGTTGAGCGGGACGGTCGGCCCCGGAAAGTCCTGTGGAACTAAGGATCCACCTGGTGGGGGAACACCCCGCGGCGAGGCGCAAAAGCTTTTTTCTAGGGGGGGGTTAAGTGGCCGGCCTTTAGTCGCCAGCGGTGTGAGACCTAAACGGCAACCCCGGGCCTTCGTTGTCACTTCCGCCTGCGACTTCGAACTCGAAACGAGTTCGACTCGGCCCTGGCTCGTTTGGGTTGAAGGCCGAACGCTGGTTCAGGGTTCAGTACGCGCTCAACCAAAAGCTGGACATGCCGCCCGGCGCCAAGTACCGCCAAGTGATGGCCGCCATGCAGGGAAAGATTCTGGAGCAGGCGGAGCTGATGGGCCATTACGCGCGGCACCTGCGCAAGGCTGGCTGACAGATTCTGGTCATACGGAAACGCTCTTGCCTATGCAACCGCATGTTTCGCTGCTTGGCTCAACGTTGCAGAAGTTTGAGAAGGTCATTGTGGGGTCGCTGGTGGCGATGATCGCAGTCGTCGTACTCGCCTCCACGGTGGACCTGGCGTGGATGATGGCAAAAGACGTTTCCTCGCCACCATTTGTCCTTTTGGGCGTTGGACAATTGCTGGACGCCTTTGGTCTGTTGCTGCTGGTGGTCATCGGCGTCGAACTCCTGGACATCATGAAGGCCTGCCTGGCCGAGCAGACGGTCAGGGTGGAGTTCGTCCTGGAGGTGGCGCTGGTGGCGGTGGCGCGAAAGGTTCTTGTTGTCGAGGTGAAAACAGCCTCGAATGCGACGCTCGCTGCGCTGGCGGCCCTGCTGCTCGCTTTGGCGGGAGCCTTGTACCTTTACAGCCTGCGGCGAGTGCGCCGCAACTCGATCTGACGAGCGGCACGGGCGGCGCCTGAGCGTGGCACGGCCTCGTTCGGCGCAGCTGGGTGAGCAAGCAAGGCAAGCATCCAATCCAGGCGCCACGCCGGGGCTCAAGTAAAATGGAGGCAGTCCGGCGCAGCGTGCGCCTGTAGCTCAGAAGGATAGAGCAGCGGTTTCCTAAACCGCGTGTCGGGGGTTCGATTCCCTCCAGGCGCACCATAAGCACACTTCCAGGTCTTCCCCGAAAAAGCAGACGGCGCGGGGAGATCCGGTGAAACATCTCCCCGCGCCGCTGTTGCCACGCCCAATTGCGTTTACTGACGTGCCCTTAGCCAATCCGCACTGGATTCCAGTGCAGCGTCTCCGGGCCACCCAGTTTGGGATCGGTGTTGGCGTGGAGCTGCACCTTGTCGTGCAGGCGGAGGTCCGCCGATGAGGCGCCCACCGCGATCTGCAAGGCGCCGGGCTGCAGCACGAAACGGCGCTCGTCTTCCTTCCAGTACCATAACGCCGGTTCGGCGTAGGGCAGCTCAAAGGTGACCCGGCGCGATTGTCCGGGGCGCAGCTCCACCCGGGCGAAGCCCGCCAACTGGCGGATGGGCCGTTTCACCGGCGATTGCGGCGCAGTGACGTAAAGCTGCGCCACTTCGACACCCGCGCGCTTGCCGGTGTTGCGGACGGTGGCGCTGACGCGTAACGTCTGCCCCGCACCCAGGGTCTGGCTGCTCAGGACGAGATTGCTGTAGGTGAACTCCGTGTAGCTGAGGCCGTGGCCGAAGGGAAACAACGGCTTGCCCTCGAAGTACATGTAAGTGCGGTTGTTTTCGATGTTGTACTCGTGGAAGCTGGGCAACTGCTCCAATCCCGTGTACCAGGTCTCAGCCAGCTTGCCGCCGGGATTGTGCTCCCCGAACAGCGCATCGGCGATGGCCTGCCCTTGCGCCTGACCGGCGGCATAGGCACAGAGAATGGCAGGCAGGTTCCGCGCTTCCCAGGGCACCGCCAGGGGCGCAATAGAGGACAGCACCGCAACGGTGCGTTTGTTGGCTGCATAGAGCCGCTGCAGAAGTTGAGTCTGCGCGCCGGGCAGGGTGATGTCTTTGCGGTCGTGTTGCTCGTGCGCCACCGACTCGTCGGTGCCCACGATAGCGATCACCACATCCGCCTCGCGCGCCGCCTGCTCAGCCTGGGCAAACCAAGCCTCGACAGCCGGGCCGAGGACGGTGGTGCCCAGCATGGTGGTGACCTTGGGACCGCCGGAGGCTGGCTGCGTTTGCGGAAGCGGCAACAACTCCAGCCAGTCGACCTTCATCAGCGGATTGCCGACAATGTGCGGAAGCGAGGTCAAAGCGGGCGGTTGCTTGGGTTGCGGCGCGGTGCTCTGGAAGCTCAGGTTCAGGGGATGGTTGCCGCTGGCGTTGTGCAGCGGAGCTTCCACCACCTTCCATTGGTCCCAGCCCCCGGTGTTGGGAACGGGGACGGTGGCGACCAGCGGACCATGGCTGCTGTCGAGGCGAACTTCGATTGAACCACCGGAGAGCGCGCTGGCCACGCGCACGCGAATGGAGGTCTTGCCGTCGAAATTTTGCGAGGGCAGCGTGACGTTGTCGCCGCTGAGCATGTTTCCAAGCGTGTTATCGGGCTCAACGAAGGGACGCAGGAAGTAGAACCAGCTTACGTTGACCACGTCGGTCGCCTGGATGCGGCCGGGGTTTTCCAGGGAGGCGCCCAACATGCGGGCGATGCCTTCCGCCGGGGAGACGTGCACGGTCGGCGCGCCGGTGTACCCGCCAAAGTTGGTGCGCCGCGCCAGCGGTCCAATGACGAGGACGTTCTTCAGCTCGCTCTTGTTGAGCGGCAGGGTGTTGTTCTCGTTTTTCAGCAGCGTGAGCGTTTGCCGGGCCGCGTTGAGCGCCAGAGCGCGATGTGCGGCGCCATCCACAACCGACATGGGAATGCGATTCCATGGGGTCTGCGCTTTGGAATCGAAATCGCCAAACAGAAAACGCACCGACAGCAGCCGGGTCAGCGCCCGGTCGATGTCTTTTTCGCTCAGCATCTCCTTGGCAACGGCGCTGACCAGGAACTTCTGCATGGTGTCGCCGCAGTTCAGATCCACGCCGGCCTGCACGGCCAGCGCGGCGGCCTGTTCGCCGGTCGGAACGTAATGGTGCGTCTGATAAGTGTCGCCCACCGCGTCGCAGTCGCTGGTCACATAGCCCTCAAAGCCCCAACGGTTGCGCAGCAGTTCAGTAAGAAGAAAGCGGTCGGCGCTGCAGGGTACGCCATTGAGCGAGTTGTAGGCGCTCATCACCTGATACACACCGGCGTCGATGGCGGCACGGAAGGGGCGCGTGTAGTACTCCCAGAAGCTGCGCGGCCCGATATCCGCCGAGGTGACATGGCGGTCGTCCTCGGTCTCATTGCCGATGAAGTGCTTGGCGCAGCAAACCGTCTTCAGGTAGTTGGGATTAGCGCCCTGCATGCCGCGCACCGTGGCCTGCACCATATGGGTAATCAGACAGGGATCCTCGCCGAGGGTTTCGTCAATGCGGCCCCAGCGCGGGTCTTTGGCGGTGTTCAGGGTCTGCGGCGAGTAAAACGCCAGGGGCGTATTCTTCGCGTTGTGATAGGCACGCGCTTCGTCGGAAATCGCGGTATAGATGGACTCACTGAGCGCCGGATTCCAGGTGTTGGCCAGGGCGAGGGGCACCGGAAAAGAGGTGGAAGGGCCGGGAAAGCCGCGCGCCAACCCATGCAGCGCCTCGCTCCAGTATTGATACTCGGGCAATTTCAGCCGCGGTATGGCGGGAACCGTATTTCCCACCTGGCTGGCTTTTTCCGCCAGCGTCATTTTGGCGACCAACGCCGCGGCGCGTCGCTTGGCGCGGCGGATGGCGCGCGGGTCCAGGCTGCCCAGCCTGCGCAATCCCTGGTCAAGAGCGTGATGCACCTGCTGCGCCAGCGCCGATCCGCTGGGTAGCAACAGGGCTAACGCGGTCGCTTCACTCATACCGGCGAGAAAATCGCGCCGGCGCATGTTGCGGGGAGTAGTGCCGTTCACGCCGTTATGATAAACCCATTTGCGAGGATTTGTAGCGCTATAGATTTTTAGCGTCCGGCGAGAAATTTAAGAAGCGCTTAGAAGCGGCATGGCGCTCCCCAGCGAGGGAAAAGGCCCTTTTTCCCCGGCTTCGCATCTGGTGCCCTTGCCGGGATTGTAGTAGTCTGTGCCAAGCCCGCCGCGGCGCCTTGAATTATGAGCTTACGCGTAATGGTTGTTGACGACGATCCGGATGTGCTCGACACACTGGCGAGCATGCTGCAAGAGGCTGGCTGCCAGGTGGAAGCCTTTCAGGACAGCCGGGAAGCGGCCCGGCTGATCGCCCGTCAGGAGCCGCTGGACGCCGCCTTTCTTGACATTCAAATGCCCTGGGTCGACGGTTTTGAGCTGACCCGTCAGCTGCGCACCAGCGCGGCCTATGAAACACTCCCCATTTTTATGGTGACCCAGGTTCAGGACGACCGCACACGGCAACGCAGCGTGGAGGCGGGCGTCAACTTCTACGTCACGAAGCCGTTCACGCAAACCGAGATCCTCAGCCTGGTTGCCGGTGTTGAAGAACTCGTGCAGACGCGGCAAAACGGCGTGACAGGCGAGCCCAGCGCCTGAGCGGGCGGCGGCGTCAGTTTGGGTCTTGCCGCTGAGCGCTACTCTCCGCCGCCACGATCTGTTTCACCAAGCCAATCATGGTCTCCTGCTCCGCTGGCGCATGGGCGCTGATGGGGATGCCATGGCGCGACAGGGCCGCGGTGGTGACGGTTCCGATGGAGGCGACCCGCACCTCTCTTTGCAACGCTTGTTCCAGGCGCTCCCTGGCCCCCAGTGTTTCCGCGCATTGAAAGAGAATTCCCACCTGCGGCTGGCTGGTGAAGGCGATCCACCGCACTTGGCCAGGGCGGCAAAGCTGTTCGATGAACTGGCCGGCTTCGTCGAGGTTGTCGGGGAGGCGGTAGTGATAGGGCGGGAAATCGTAGACCTCGAATCCGCGCTGCCGTAATGCGGGCAGCAGAGCGGTGGGCTGATCTCCAGCCAGGGCCACCGCGATCGCGGCGCCAGGCGCAAACGACATGGCCGCCATGAGAGCCATGAGCCCTTCCGTGGTGGCGGGTTCCGCTAACGCCGCCGGTTGCAGTTGTTCTCGCCTTAAGGCGGCGCGAACTTTGGGGCCGCGGGCAATCAGGGGAATGGCGGCAAGCGCCGTGCGCAGTTTAGCATCGAGGCCCAGGGCACGCGCTGCTTCCAGGATGGTCAGAACCCCCAACCCCGTGTAGAAGACGGCCGCCTGAAACTCGCCGGCAAGCGCGCCATCGATAAAGCGGCGGACCTGCGGTTCGACACCGTCATTTTCCGGAAAAATCAGCGGGCAGGAAAGGACCTGGGCTCCGCGCATTTCAAACATGCCGCGGAATTCGCGTTCGCGGCGTGTCTCCAGGAGGGCAACCGTGATGCCCGCAAGACCGCGGTCCACAGGTGCAACGGGGGTTTCGCTCATACCCGTATTGTACGGGGGCGCCCCCGAGCTCATGCCAAATGAGGCATCATGGCGGCGCTGCCCTGCGTCGCCTTCAACCGTGTGGAGTTTGCAGGCAGGGCGGGCGAAGGTTTACTACGTTCCCGTGCGGAGCACTTCACGGCCATGCTGGTTGTACTTGCGACCCTGGCGTTCGACTGCCTTGTGCAAAATACCGCCCAGGGCGGGCGACGTCTCCCTACCCGGCAAGGCTTGCTTGCCGGAGCCGCCGGCCTCGGGCAGGGCGCGATTCGCCAGCGCCATGACTTCACTGACCAATCCCGGCGCAACACCGTGGGCGAAGGCCAGCATTTGAGCTGGGAGGCTGAGGACGATTTGCGCGCGGCCTTCCCGACACGCCTCCACAATACGCCGCGCGGCGCGTTGCGCGCTGATGGCCAGGAGCGGATTGGCGCCTCCAGCGGCGAACCAGGCGAACTCCCGCTGGGACTGGCCTTTGAATAAGGCCTCGTGCTGCGAACCCGTGCGCATCAGCCCAGGACAGACCGTGGTGACGCGAATGCCATGGCGATGGAGTTCGGCGCGCCAGCCCTCCGAGAGTCCGGTGAGGGCGAATTTCGCCGCTGTGTAGGGCAGCAGATGGGGAATCGCGACCAAGCCACCAATGGAGCTGATGTTGACAATGCGCCCTTCCCCGCGACGAATCATGTGCGGCGCAGCGGCCTGCATACAGCGCAGGGGCGCCCAGAAATAAAGCTCCATCGCCTCCTGATAGTCGTGTTCGGTCATGGTCTGCCAGGGGCCCACCTGAATGACACCGGCGTTGTTGACCAGGACGTCAATGGCGCCAAAGCGCAGGCGCACCTCTTCCATCATTTGAGCCACAGACTCGGCGTTGCGCAGGTCGCAGACCACGGTGTGCACCTCACCAAAGGCTTGGGCCAGCGTGCCGTCGCGATTCTCAAGCTGGCGCTTGGCCCCGGCAAGTTCCGCTTCGTCGCGGGCGCATAAGGCGACCCGCGCGCCGCGGTCGAGAAACTCACCGGCCAGCGCGAAGCCGAGGCCCCGGGAACCCCCGGTAATGAGCACCGAGCGGCCCCGCAGATCCATGCGGTTCCGGCTACGGTAAACACGAGCAGCCACAACCGCCGCGATGCTCACGGCGGCCGCCACCTGCCCGCCACGCTTCAGTGCCGTCATGGCGGAGCTCATGGTGGCGGATCTGGCAGACACTTTACTGCTTATACTCTGTTCGGCTTTTCTCATGGCTGTCTGGAGCTTTCTGGCTATTGGGCCGAGACTTTTATTCACAAAGTCCGCGTAGTTGTTCGAAGCCAGCCGTGTCCATTGAGATGTCCATGCGGTTCCATCGCCGTGCGTCCCGACTCGCAATATTGGCCAACACAGTGGAACGCGGGGCACGCTCACCCAACCTGCGTGCGCCGGTTGGCCGTCTTAAGGGTATGGTTATTGACGGACAAATTTGTGCCATTCGACGAACCGCGTGTATGGTGGCGCTGCTAATGCCGCTCTACGGTGCGGCAGCGCAATCCACCTCTCCGCCGGGAAGGCATGCAAAAAAGAGGGCAACGGTGGTTCACAAAAAGGCACGCCAAGCGTCGAAGGGCGGCTGGAAGGGGAGCGCCTCTCACGGCGGGCGTGCGCAAGTGCGGGTGACTGCCGGCGCCGAGGCGCCCAAGGGTTTGCATGCCACTTTGAAGGCGTCAGCCCTCAGAGCCCCAGTCCTCAGAGCGAGGGGCGTACCGGTTCCCCCGCATGCGCGAATTGTGCCGGCGGCTCCGCGCGTGCAGGTCGGAGTGGCCTCCTGGTACGGGCCCGGCCTGGCGGGAAGGAAAACGACTTCCGGTATTCGTTACAACCCACAGCGTTTGAGCGCGGCCAGCCGCTCGCTGCCATTGGGCTCGGTGGTGAAGGTTACGAATCTGCACAACCGCAAGTCGGTGCGGGTCGTAGTCAATGACCGGGGTCCGCAACCTCGCAGCCGCATTATGGATCTTTCGCAGGCTGCCGCCGCGCGTTTGCACATGTTGGGCCGGGGCATCGCACGGGTGCGCATCCGTGTGCTGGGTTACGTGCGCCGTTATGAGCATTACTACGAGCATCGCTAGGGTGAACACGGCGGCATAGGCGGCGGCAGGGTGCCGGTTGTGGGTGCCTCTCCGTCATAATAGAAGTGCAATGTCGATGTCCACCGCCTCAACTTCCACTGCACTTGGCCAATCCCTGCTGGAGCGGATTGGAAACACACCTTTACTGCGCCTGGAACGCATTGCCAGCGAGTTCCCCCACGTGCGGATCCTAGTCAAAGCGGAGTGGTTCAATCCTGGCGGCAGCGTCAAAGACCGTGCGGCGCTGAGCATGGTGCGGGCGGCGGAGGCCAGCGGAGAGCTTACCCCAGACAAGATTATTCTCGACGCGACCAGCGGCAACACCGGCATTGCGCTAGCGATGATCGGGGCGGTGCGGGGTTACCGCGTCTGCCTCTGCCTGCCGGAAAACGCCAGCCCCGAACGCAAACGCATTCTGCGCGCCTACAACGCCGAACTGGTGCTGACCGATCCTGGCGAGTCCACCGACGGCGCAATCCGCAAAGCGCAAGCCATGGTGGCGGAAAATCCGGGGCGCTATCACTACATCGATCAATACAGCAACCCGAATAACTGGAAAGCTCATTACCACTCCACCGCGGAGGAGATCTGGCGTCAGACCGAGGGCCGCGTCACCCACTTCGTTGCCGGGCTGGGCACCAGCGGCACTTTCATGGGAACCGGTCTGCGGCTGCGGGAGTTGAATCCGGCGGTGCGCCTGATCTCCTTGCAGCCCGATTCCCCGTTTCACGGCCTGGAAGGCTGGAAGCATATGGAATCGGCGCTGGTTCCGGCGATTTACTCTCCCGAGTTGGCCAATGAGAATTTGGGCATCGGCACGGAAGAGGCCTACGAGATGGTGAAGCGGCTGGCGCGGGAAGAAGGCCTGCTGGTGGGCGTCAGCGCCGGCGCCGCCATGGTGGGCGCCTTACGCGTCGCGAGAAACTGTGAGCAAGCGGCGGTGATCGTCACGGTTTTTCCCGACAACGCCGACAAGTACCTGAGCGAACGCTTCTGGGCGCTGGAGTAGAACGGCGCCGGCGGAGGGATTTCGCCGCAGGGGCGGGACCTAGTAGCCCCCCCCAGTTCGGCCTGCGCTCTCGAACTCGAAAGAAGTTCGACTCGGCCCTGGCTCGTGCTGACGGGACCGGAGGCGCGTTGCGCGATTTTTTTGGAGGCGCGCGCGGGAACTATAGCGGTACAGGCGGAAACCGGCCTAAGTCTTTGCCGCGGCGGGGGTTAGGCCGGGGGGGGAGCGCTGCAAGCGCTTGCAAAAAAATAATAGTTGCGGCGGCGCCAACCAAAAAACTTGTTGATTTCTGAATCTGCAGCGGTATAGTTGCGAGCCAGTGTAGCTCTCCCGGAGAGCCCTCTAATTCGTTGAGCACCCTGCTCGTGCTCACACCAGGAGAACGCAAAATGTTGCAGTCTCGCCACTGGGGCCTAGCCGCCCTCGCCTTAGCCCTCACGGCTATACCGTTACAGGCCGCCACCGCCAACGTCACGGTTGACTACAGCCAGCCCAAGCAAACCCTTGCCGGCTTCGGCGGGTCCATCACCTGGACCGCCAACGACCTGAGCAACTTTTCCGCCGCCGATCAAACCGCGATTCTCGACGACCTTTACAACACCTCCATGCCCAGCGCCGGCCTGAGCATTATCCGCGCCGGCTCCATGCTCTGCCAGTTCGAGCCTTCCGCGGGCACCTACAACTTCAACGACCCGCTGATTCAATCCGAGATGAACTGGATGAACCGGGTGAAGTCCACCTACGGGGTGAACCAGTTCATGGTGACCACCTGGACGCCACCCGCCTTCATGAAGTCCAACGGCTCCTGTTCCAACGGCGGCTCGGTGCTGACGCAGTATTATCCCGACCTGGCCAACACCATGGTGCTGTGGATGCAGGACGCCAAGGCTCAACTGGGGCAGGAGGTCAATATCTGGAGTACGCAGAACGAGCCGTCCACCAGCACCAGCTATGACAGCGCAAGCTACACACCGGCGCAATTCATCTCCTTCGTGACTGGCTACCTCAAGCCGGCGATGGTGAACGCCGGCCTGACCAGCAAACTCATGCTGCCGGAACCGGCGGTGTACGGCGGTGCCTCCTACTTCGACAGCAATTGGGGCGACCCGCTGCTGAGCAACGCGCAGATGGACGCCGATCTCGACATTCTGGCGACGCACGGCTATGGCTCGACCAGCAACCTTGCCGATCCGTCGCAGTCCGCCATTCAGTACAACAAGCCCATCTGGATGACGGAAATCAGCACGACCAGTGGCTCCTACAGCGGAACGATCACCGAAGCGTTGAACTGGGCCGACTCCATCTACGGCGCACTCAACACCGGCAACTTCCGCGCCTGGCTGTGGTGGTGGTGCATGAACTACAACAACGACAACGAGGGGCTCATTCAGTACAACAACACCACCTTCACCTACCAGGTGCCCAAGCGTCTATACGTGATCGGAAACTTCAGCCGCTTCATGCGCCCGGGCTCGATTGTACTGACCACCAGCACCTCCAACTCCAATCTCGAGCCGACCGCGGTTCAACCCACTAGCGGCAGCGTAGCAGTGGTGCTCACGAATAAATCCAAGCAGAACATCACCACCACGGTCACGTTTAAAGGCATTTCGACGCTGCCTTCCAGCTTGACTCCGTACCGCACCTCCTCGACCGAAAACCAGGCGGTACTGAGCCCGGTTCCAGTCAGCGGCGGAACGGTAACCATCACCATCCCCGCGCAATCGGTGGTAACGCTGGTGGGCTAGTCCCGATGAGTTAGCTCAGAGAAAGCTGTCGCAGTAACAGTTTGCCCATGGGGAAGTTCCAGGAGCCCCGGGGCATGGGGAACGGCGCAGACGATGAGGGGCGACCTTGGTTGCACAGGTTGTCATTGTCTGCCAGCCGTTCCCCGATTTGTTTTCCGCTGGGAACAAACCTGTGCCGCGCGGGTTCTATTCCGGCAGGAGGCTTGGAAGTTATGTTCCAGGAAATCCTGCTCCCCGAAAGCGCGGCGGCGTTTCCCCGTACCCGCTCGTTGTTGATCGCAACTGGGATTCAGGCAGCGGCGCTCAGCCTGTTTCTGTTGCAGCCGCTCTACCGTTGCCCAATGCCGCCGGTGCCCACCTCTCCTCTCAACGTGGACTTTCCCGTTATGACCCCGCCGGCAGAGGTGTCCGTAACGCGCGTTCATCAAGTGGTCAACACCCCGTCGCCAGTTCCCGCGCCGCCCCAGATGGTATCGACCGGCGCGCCGGCAACGGCAGTGCCGGCGCCCAACTTCAACTTCACGACTGCTACTGGCACCGCTTCCCTGCCCTTTCGCGGCTTTGTAAACAGCGCTCCAGGCGTTTTCCAGCCTGGAGCCAATAGCAACGGATCCAACCCCGGCCGCGCGAGGCAGCACGTTACCGGGGCTGCGGCACAGCGAATCAGCAGCGGCGTGCTGGAGGCGCATTGCCTGTTCTGTCCGGCGCCGGAGTACCCCGCTCTGGCGCGCGCCACGAACATGAGCGGGACGGTGGTGATTGAGGCGCTCGTGGGCAGCGATGGGCACATCCTGCGCTGCCGGGCAGCCAGTGGCAGCCCTATCTTCGTTGGCGAGGCGCTGCGCGCCGTTTCTCAATGGCGCTTCTCGCCCACGCTATTGGATGGAAACCCCGTTCAGGTAACGACGCGAATCACTTTGGTTTTCCAACTCCCGCGGGAGTGAAGCGGCGGATTGCTATACTGAAATTCCCTTCCACCGGCGCGGATTTACCGTATTTCGAGCCGGAACAGCGGGGTTTTGCATGGCCATCGTCTTCAATCCAGCCGATTACGAGGAACTGCGCCGGCATGGGCAGGATACGTATCCGCACGAATGTTGTGGCATATTGCTGGGCACCTCGCAAGCGGAGCAGCGCCAGGTCCAGGGTGTGGTGCGCATGCGCAACGTAAACGCGGCGACACCGGAAAACCGCTTTGACTTCGATCCTCGCGAGCACCTTCGGGTGCAGCGCGAAGCCCGGGAGCGAGGATTGGAGATCATCGGCTTTTATCACTCGCACCCGGATCATCCGGCGCGTCCTTCGCAATTCGATCTGGATCACGCCAGTTGGCCGGGCTATTCCTACGTGATCATGTCGGTGGCGCAAGGGAAAACGGGTGCGGTGAACTCCTTTGAATTGGCTGAGGATCGCAGCCACTTCATCCAGGAAGAGCTGGCGGTAGCAGGCGCGGACCTCTAGCTGTCATTCCAGCCTGGCCCCCAAGGTTGCGGAGGCCGGGCTGGCTGCCCCCCGCTTGGGCTCCAGCCGCCCCGCCTTTGGCAAGCGGGGCCTAAATAGCCGATAATAGAAAGACTGGGCAGGGACACCGGCTATTCACCTCGCGCCAAGGGCTCGAGTGGCCGCTGGGTTGAGCTGTCCAGTATCGCGGACCGGTGTCGGTGACCGGCGTCAAATGCAAGTTCGACGCCGGGGCTGGAATCAGGTGAGCAAGCTCGTTGAAAACCTGGTTCGGAAGGCGCCGCAGCGAATCGTTGCTCAGCCAAGCTGGGCAGGCGGAGGCGGCACGGCCGCTTTTTTTCCACTTGCTTCGGTGTTGGGCCGAAGCTCACGGATGGGCCGTTGCGCTTTATGAGTCGCCAGCGGTTCGGGACCTAACGGCAACCCCGGACCTTCGCTACGACTTCGGCCTGCGATTGCGAACTCGAACGCAGTTC
This sequence comes from Acidobacteriota bacterium, assembly GCA_027459505.1. GTDB lineage: Bacteria > Acidobacteriota > Terriglobia > Terriglobales > SCQP01 > DAIDIE01. The sequence goes on along the minus strand of DAIDIE010000019.1, from coordinate 65,363 downwards.
GACTCGGCGCTGGCTGGTTTGGAGAGGATCAGAACAATGGCAGTGAAGGTTTATATCCCCACCCCCTTGCGGCCCTATACGGACCGAAAAGACGCGGTGGAGGTGTCTGGAAGCGATGTGGGCGAGGTGCTGCAGCAGTTGGTCAGCTCCCATCCCCAGCTCAAGAGTCACCTATTTACCGCGGAAGGCAAGCTGCGGAGCTTCGTCAACGTCTATTTGAACGACGAAGACATCCGTTACACCGGCGCCGAGAAGACGCCGGTGAAACCGAGCGACACGCTCTCGATCGTCCCCTCCATCGCGGGCGGCTCGCCCGCTTCTGCCTGTTGTTGTAGCCGATGTTGATCGGCTCGCGGCCGCTCCTCCCGGCCCTCGGCTCTCCCGGATTTTGAAGATTAAGCTTTGAAGATTAAGCAAGGCCTGCGCGTCACCGCCGCGCTTGAAAGGCCTTTCAGGGCGTCAACGCCCACGAGGTATTTTTTATGGCAACCACGGCTGAACCGGTTTCGGTGAATCTCAGCAACGATGAAATCATGCGCTACAGCCGCCACCTCATCATTCCCGAGGTCGGCATTGAAGGACAGCGTAAACTCAAGGCCGCGCGCGTTCTGATGATTGGCGCCGGCGGTCTGGGCGCGCCGGTGGCTCTCTACCTGGCCGCCGCCGGAGTTGGCACGCTGGGTGTGGTCGACTACGACACAGTCGACTTCACCAACCTGCAGCGCCAGGTGATCCATGGCACCGGCGATGTGGGGCGGCTCAAGCTGGAGTCGGCGCGCAACACGATTACCGAGATCAATCCCAACGTTAAAGTGGTGGGCTACGCCGAAAAGCTCACCAGCGAAAACGCGTTGCAGATCTTTAAGGACTACGACCTGGTGGTGGACGGGACCGACAACTTCCCCACCCGCTATCTCGTGAATGACGCCTGCGTTCTGACCGGAATTCCCAACGTCTACGCCAGCATTTTCCGCTTTGAGGGACAGGCGTCGGTGCTGGCTCTGCCGGATGGACCTTGCTATCGCTGCTGGTATCCGGAACCGCCGCCCCCGGGCTTGGTTCCGAGCTGTGCCGAGGGCGGCGTGCTGGGCGTGTTGCCCGGCATCATGGGCACACTGCAGGCCATGGAGACCATTAAGCTCATCCTTGGCATTGGACAGCCGCTCAAAAACCGGGTGATGCTGTTTGACGCGCTGCAGATGAAGTTCCGCGAGCTCAAGCTGCGCAAGAACCCGGACTGCCCGGTGTGCGGCACCCATCCGACCATCAAGCACCTGATCGACTACCAGGAGTTCTGTGGCATGCGTGCCGTGGAGGAGGCACAGCCAGTGCCGGAAATCGCCGGCATGAAGCAAATCACCGCGTTAGAGTTGAAAGACGAAATCGACGCCGGCAAGCCGTTGGTGATCGTCGACGTTCGCGAGCCCAATGAATACCAGATCTGCCGCATTCCCAACTCCATCCTGATCCCGTTGGGCGAGTTGCCGAAGCGCGCCCATGAGCTCAGCCCGGAGCAGGACATCGTGGTGCATTGCAAAATGGGTGGGCGCTCGGCGCAGGCGCTGGATTACCTGCAGAAGTCGGGCTTCAAGAAGGTGCGCAACCTGGAGGGCGGCATCCTGGCCTGGAGCGATGAAGTCGATCCCAGCGTGCCCAAGTACTAGGCGTTAGAGCGTACGCCCATTCCTGGGCGGCGGAACACCAACAACCCTGTTCTCCAAAGAGGACAGGGTTGTTTTTTTCGGGAGCCGGCCCCGAAGCCATTCCCGGCAGCTGCGGACGAAAGCTCGGGCGCCGAGGCAGAAAACAATCCTGTCATTTACAAGCTGGCGCCGATTCCGAGTTCCTGCGCGATATTCGCAAGGCGCACATCGCTGGTCCACAACAACGTACCAGGAGTAACGAGACAAGACGCCAGAAGATGAGCGTCGGTCAGTCCAATGCCTCGCGAATAGAGGGCGCGTATTTCGATCATGTGCGTCACATCAGGCAAACTGACCACCGAAAGCTTGGGAAGGCTGTCGAGCTGAGCCAAAGTTCCAGAGCGGTCCTGCAAGGAGCCGAGCGCCAACTCCGCTACCACCAGCGGATGCATCAACAACCTGGCTGCTAGCGAGCAACGAGCGCAGCGCGGGCTTGCGCCGCCGCAAACATTCGACCCAGATACCTGTGTCCGCCAAGATCACAGGTCTTCCACCCTTAAGCGTCGTATGCGTTTGAGATCGGGCATGCTACCCTCCAAAGCCGCCAGGCTGCGGGCAGCCTCACGTTCGATCAGTGCCTTCAGCGCCTCACGCAGCAGAGCGGTGCGCTCGGTCAGGCCGCTGTACTCTTGCGCCCGCCGTAACAGTTCGTCATCCAGCGAAACCGTGGCTTTCATGGTGAAACCTTATCACCCAAGCGGTGATCATTGTCGTGATCACAAGGGTGCCCTGACGGCCCTGCGCCGGTTCTGGTTTCTGCGCATTGCGCCCTTTACCCCGGTTTGGGGCCGCGGCCAAAAGCCCGCTCCCGGAGCAGCCGCCCTTCAGGATTCGAGCCGTGGCGGAGGGGAGTCCAGGCGCAGGATCTGCGTGGAGAAGACCTGGCCGAACTGGCGCAGGAGGGCGTTGCGCACCAGGGGCATGGCGGGGGCGGCTTCTCCCAGCTCCCGCGCGATCGACGTGACCCCGAAATCGCGGATGCCGCAGGGCACAATGGCGGAAAAGTCTTCCGGCGGAGTCGTGACGTTGAGTGCGAAACCATGGCTGGTGACACCGCGGGAGACGTGAATTCCAATCGCCGCCAGTTTGCGGAGCTGGGGTTGGCCTTCCAGGGAAGTTGCGTCCGCGCCACGCGTCCAGACTCCGGTAAGGCCGTTGACCCGCTGCGCCGCGAGCCCAAACTGCGCCAGCGTCCGGATCAGTATCTCCTCCAACGCACGTACAAAATCCACCGGCCCCAGGCCGATAGTGCGCACGTTGGCGGCTTCGTGGCCTTTGACCGGCATAAACGCCGGCCGACGCAGTTGCCTTAGATCAAAAATGGGATAGCCGACCAGTTGGCCCGGACCGTGGTAAGTCACATCGCCACCGCGATTGCATTCCACCAGGTCAATACCGCGGCGTGCAAGTTCCCCAGGGGCGAGAAGGACGTGTTCGCGATGAGCGTTGCGGCCCAACGTAATCACCGGGGGATGTTCCAGCAGAATCAGCGTGTCGGAAGCACGGGCGTCTTTGCGGGACTGGACCAGTTGCTGCTGCAGGCGCTCCGCTTCCCGGTAGGGAAGCGAGTCGTATTCGAGGACAGCGATCATGCCGGGAGCAAGCGGCAGCGCTGAAGAGCGGTGCCGTGATGTTGGGGTGAAGAGCTCGCACCGGGCACGCGCCCGGATGCGAGCTCCATTTTGTGCCGTCCAGCTACATGTTGATCGTCAGACCGTAGACGGAGTTGGCGGCGTCCAGCATGGCTTCGTACAGGGTGGGATGGGCATGGATGGTCTCCATGAACTCCTCCACCGCGATGTTGAGTGACAGGCCCAGCGCGGCTTCCGACAGCAGTTCGGTCACCAGCGGACCAATCATGTGAATGCCGAGGACGGTGCCGTCTTTCTCGTCGGCAATCATTTTGATGAAGCCTTCATGATTGCCCAGGATAGTCGCCTTGGAATTGCCGACGAAGGGGAACTTGCCGACTTTGTAGCGCAGACCCTTCTCTTTCGCTGCCCGCTCGGTGAGCCCGACGGAGGCGACCTGCGGCTCGCAATAGGTGGCGTTGGGAACTTTCCCCAGCTCAATGGGTTGCACCTTCTTGCCGGCGATGTGGCCGACCGCAATCAGGCCTTCCATGGAGGCGACGTGCGCCAATTGCGGCGACCCCGCCACGATGTCGCCAATAGCGTAGACATTCGGCTCCGCGGTGCGCATAAAACCGTCGGTCTTGATAAAGCCGCGGTCCAACTGGATCTTGGTTTTCTCCAGGTTCATGCCCTCGGTCATGGGCTTGCGCCCCACCGCGACCAGCACCTTGTCGGCCTGCAGCACCTGCGCCTTGCCGTCCGGGGGTGTAAAGGTGACGTTCACTCCCTGGGCGGTTTTCTCAACCTTGTCCACTTTGGTGCTGGTATGGATATCGATCTTCTGTTTGCGCAGCGCTTTTTCCAGCTCTTTGGCGATGTCATCGTCTTCAATGGGCACCACGCGCGGCAACATTTCCAGTACGGTCACCTCGCTCCCAAAGCGCTTAAAGGCGGAGGCGAATTCTATGCCGACCGCGCCGGCGCCAATCACCACGATGCGTTTCGGGACGGCGGGCAGGTCGAGGATTTCCACGTTGGTGAGAATACGATCATCAGCCTGGAGCCCGGGCAGCATGCGAGCGGACGAGCCGGTGGCAAAAATGATGTTCTTTGCCTTGACCTGCGACTTCTTGCCGCCGTTTTCCACCTCCAGGACTCCCGGGCCAGCCCAACGGGCGTAGCCGCGAACCGTCTCCACCTTGTTTTTCCGGAACAGGAATTCAATTCCCTTGGAGTGTTTGGCGACGATCTTGTTTTTGCGGTTCAGGACCTGGTCCCATTGCAAGGAAAAGTCGCCAGTCTTGACGCCGAATTCCGCGGCGTTGCGCAGTGTGTCGAGCACGTCCGCGTTCTGCAGAAAGGCTTTGGTTGGAATGCAGCCCACCAGCAGGCAGGTACCGCCCAGCTTTTCGTCCTTCTCGATGACAACCGTGGAGAGCCCATACTCGGCGGCGCGCACGGCCGCCCAATAACCGCCGGGGCCACTGCCCACGATGGCAACGTCATACACCTTGTTCTGATCCGCCATGAAGATTCCTTCCGGAAAAACGTCAACCGTTCATGGTAGCAGGAGAGGAGGCGAGAGAGAGTGGACCCTCGGTCAGGGCATGGTGAGCAGTTGGCGCACAGAGCGGCACACGCTGCGCAGAACCTGGGTGCCCCGGATCGGCAAGCGTTTGCGAGGAGCGCGCCCGGCATCACTCCAGAGGAACTTCCTGAAGCCAATGGGCAGGTTGTACATTCCAGCCCAGCTCCTTTTCGATGCGGGCAGCCAAGGCGGCGGCCGAGTCCGGCTCTCCGTGCACGAGGTAGGTGCAACGCGGCGCCTGGCTGAAGGTGCGCAGCCAGGTGAGAATTTCATCCGCATCGGCGTGATCGGAGAACTGCTCGAAGGCCGCAATCTGCGCGCGGACAGGCACTGGCTGCTTGTGGATCAGAACCGGGTTTTTTCCATCTTTGATCAACTGGCCCAGGGTGCCCGGGCTTTGATAGCCCACAAAAAACACCAGGTTGCGCGGATCGGGAAGGCGGTTGGCGAGATGGTGCAGCACGCGGCCGCCGGCTGCCATACCGCTGGAGGAGATGATGATACAGCGCTGCACGTTGTTGATCGCCTTGCTCTGCTGCGGCGTCTGATCAAAGTAAACATCCTGCCACTGGTGCGGTGAACCAAACTTGCGGATCAAAGCCTGGGTAGGCTCGTTGAATTCGCCGGTGTGTTCCAGAAAGATATCGATGGCTTTGATCGCCATGGGGCTGTCGATATGGATCGGCACTTGCGGAATCTGGCCCGCAACCATCATTTGCTTGAGCAAAAAGAGCAGTTTCTGCGTGCGCTCGACCGCAAAGGCGGGAATGACCACCGAGCCACCGCGCTGGAGTGCGGCGTTGACGGCGGCGGCCATGGCCGGGGTGGGGTCCACATCAGGATGTTCGCGGTTGCCATAGGTGGATTCCATCACCAGGTAGTCCACCGGCGCGCCGCTATTCACGCGGGAAGGACCCGAGGAGAGAGTTTGTGCGCTGCCTTGTTTCAGACGTCCCAAGTCGCCGGTGAACACGATGCGGCGCGTGGCGGCGCCGCTGCCCACTTGAAAGTCCGCGAAACACGAGCCCAGAATGTGGGCCGCGCGATGAAAGCGGAGGCTGATGCCGGGCGCCACGGAGGTTGGCTGCTCCAACGCCACTGGCCGCAACAGCTTGAGCGTATTCAGGGCATCCTGCTCGGTATAGAGCGGCAGGGCGGGAGTGTGGCGGCTGCTTTTGGCGCGGTTATGAAAAGCCGCATCTTCCTCCTGCAGCCGCCCGGAATCGGGCAGCACCACTGCGCACAACTCCGCAGTGCCCTCCGACGCATACACCGGACCGCCGAAGCCCTGCCGCTCCAGGCGTGGCAAATAGCCGGTGTGATCGAGATGGGCATGAGTGAGCACCACCGCCTCGATTTCCTGCACCGGGACTGGCAGATCCTGCCAATTGCGCTCACGCCACTGCCGTTGACCTTGAAACAATCCGCAATCGACCAACACCCGGTGATCATCCCAGGTCAACAGATGTTTGGACCCTGTGACGACGTCCGCAGCTCCGAGAAAGCGCAGCGAGTTCATACCGGGGAGAGTAGCACGCCGGCAGCGAGACGGTTCGCGCGCAGCCCGGTGAACTTGTCGAGAGGCGTAGGGGCGATCGGGCGCGCACGGCCTCTCGACAGCGGTGGTTTTAAACTCCGGCGACGGCTCCTTGGGCGCAGGTGGGGTTGGCGAGGCGGTATGGCGAGGCCGTAGCGGAGCTGACACCGGGGTCAGCCGCCGGGCGGATTTATAATGGAGGTTTCCATGCACACGGAAATGGCCGCTGTGTGGCGCTCATGAGTGGAGAGCAGATTCAAATCCGCGGGGCTCGCGTTCACAACCTGAAAGGGGTGGACTGCGATTTGCCGATCAACGGCTTGACGGTGATCACCGGCGTTTCCGGCTCCGGCAAGAGCAGCCTCGCATTTGACACGCTCTACGCGGAGGGCCAGCGGCGCTACGTGGAGTCGCTCTCCGCCTACGCCCGGCAGTTTTTGGAGCGCATGGAAAAGCCCGCCGTGGACAGCATTGACGGCGTAGCGCCCGCCATCGCGATCCGGCAGAAGAACAGTACCCGGAATCCACGCTCCACCGTGGGCACGGCCACGGAAATTTACGACTACCTGCGGCTGCTGTTTGCGCGCATTGGCCACACGCGCTGCCCGGAATGCGGCTTGTGGATCGAGCGCGACACCGTTGATCAGGCGGCGGATCAGCTTCTACGCACGCGCTCCGGCATGCGGGCCTATGTGCTGTTTCCGCTGTTCCCTGCCGGTAGCGCTCATGGATTGCCAAGCGATGGGGAAGCGCCCGCCCCAAAGCGGCCTCGCGCCAGCAAGGCGCGGGTGAAAGCGGCAGCGACTGACGCCCAACTGGCATTGCAAAACCGTCTGCAGGAGTTGCGGGCAAAAGGTTTTCCCCGCCTCTATCAGGCGGGCGCCATGGTGGAGTTCTCCACTCCCGAGTCGCTGCTGAACCTGGATTTTTCCGCTCCGGTCTATGTCGTGGCGGACCGGCTTAGCCTGGAAGCCGAATCGCGCGGCCGTGTGGTGGACGCCATTGAAACCGCCTATCGTGAAAGCGGTGAAGCGAGACTGGAGTTTCCCACTGACGACGCGCAGGAGGCGGCCTCCAGCCGCTTTCAGGCTTTGCGCTTTCACGAGCGCTTTGAATGCAAACAATGTGGCCGCGGCTTTGAGCCACCCGAGCCCCGGCTGTTTTCGTTCAACAATCCGTTTGGCGCCTGTCCGCGTTGCCAGGGTTTTGGTAACACCATCGATTTTGATATCCACAAAATCGTGCCCGACCCGCGCAAGACGCTGGCGCAGGGCGCGATCGAGCCCTGGACCAAGCCGCGCTTCCGGGGCTGGGCCGCTGATCTCAAGCGCTTTTGTCAGAGCGAAGCCATCGCGTGGGACCGGCCCTGGCAGGATTTACGGCAGGAGCAGCGCGACCTGATTCTGCACGGCAGCGGACGTTTTGGCGGCATCGACGGATTTTTTGCGGCGCTGGAGCACAAAAAGTACAAGCTGCATGTCCGCGTTTTCCTCAGCCGTTACCGCGGATACGCACTTTGCCCGGAGTGCCGTGGCGGACGGCTGCGCCAGGAGGCCCTTCAGGTTTACCTGCGTGAACGCACGGCGGAGGCCGCCACCAGTGGCAACGCCACGCCCGGGGCTTCAGGCACACGGAACGGCGCCACCCAAGAGCCCCGCCAGGCCCGGCAGAGTGAAGTTCCAGTTTCCGGCATCGAAGTACGCAACATCCGGGATGTCTGCAGTCTGACGATCGGAGATGCACTGCGGCTTTTCGACCGGTTGGAGCTTTCTCCGGCTGAAGCCGGAATTGCCGAGCTGATCCTGCTGGAAATCCGGAGCCGCCTGCATTTCCTGGCCAAGGTGGGACTGGAGTACCTCACGCTGGACCGGCTGGCTTCAACACTGTCAGGCGGTGAATCGCAGCGCATTCAATTGGCGACTTGCCTTGGTTCGCACCTGGTGGGAGCGCTCTACGTCCTGGACGAGCCTTCGATTGGGCTGCATACACGTGACACGCACCGGCTGATCGACATCCTGCGCGACCTGCGCGATCTGGGAAACACCATTGTTGTCGTCGAACACGATCCCGACGTCATTCGCGCCGCCGACCGCCTGCTCGATATGGGACCGCAGGCGGGCGAACATGGGGGTGAGCTGGTTTCGGCGGGAACGCCGGAAGAGGTGCAGCGCGATTCGCAGTCGCTCACTGGGCGCTATCTGGCCGGGGAAGCCCACGTGCCATTGCCACGGACACGGCGAAAGCCGGGTACGCACAAATTGCGCGTTGTGGAAGCCCGCATGCACAACCTCCGCGACCTCACCGTGGAGATTCCCTTGGGGCTATTGGTTGCGGTGACCGGCGTCTCCGGCTCGGGCAAGAGCACATTAGTCCATCAGGTCCTCTACGAAGGGCTGGAGGCGCTGCGCCTCAATCCGTTTACCACGCTGGAAACATGCCGGGCGATTGAAGGAGCGCATCAGGTCTCTGATCTGGTGCTGGTGGACCAGAGCCCGATTGGGCGTACGCCACGCTCCAATCCGGTCACCTACGTTAAAGCGTTTGACGCCATTCGCGCCCTCTTTGCCGCGACCCCGGAAGCGCGCCGTCAAGGGTTAACCGCTGGACACTTCTCGTTCAACGTCGCCGGCGGCCGCTGCGAAACCTGCCAGGGCGAAGGCGTGGTCACCGTGGAAATGCAGTTTCTCGCCGACGTGGAACTGCCCTGCGAGGACTGCCGTGGGACGCGTTTCCAATCCCGCATCCTGGATGTGCCATTCCGGGGCAAGAATATCCACGAAGTTCTGCAGCTCACCGTTCATGAAGCGATGGCGTTTTTCGCAGGCCACAATAAGGTCGTGAAGCCGCTGCATGTTCTGGACGAAGTCGGGCTGGGATATCTGCGGCTGGGACAATCGGCCACCACGTTATCCGGGGGCGAGGCGCAGCGGATCAAGCTGGCGGCGCATCTGGCGTCTCCCGAATCGGTGACGAATACGCTCTTCCTATTGGACGAGCCCACCACCGGATTGCACTTCGACGACATCAAGAAACTGCTGGCCGCGTTGCACCGCCTGATCGACGCCGGAGGCTCGGTGCTGGTGATTGAACACAATCTGGATCTGATCAAAGCGGCCGATTGGATTGTGGATCTCGGTCCGGAAGCGGGCGCGGGAGGTGGAACGCTGGTCGCGGCGGGAACCCCGGAACAGATCGCCGCCTGCAAACAGAGCCTCACCGGACGCTACCTGGCACGAGTGCTGAAGCAGGACAGGAAGTTCAGCGAGGCGCACTCCGCGGAGGGAAGGCGGTAGGAGTAAGCGCCGTAGCGCGGATCTGATCGATGATCGCGTGACAGTTTCCCAAGGGCCTCGGCCTTGCCGGTGCAGGCCCACCCGCATCCTGCTGCCACCGCGCTAGATTGGGCTGTTGTGCCCTGCCGCTTCCAGCCGCATCTGCGCCGCCGTTTGTTGAATGAGCAACCAGGCGGCTTCCACGTGCCGTAGCTCGGTATTGGTCTGCCCCACACAGAAGCGCAGGGTAAAGGCGCCGCTCAGGCGGGTGTGAGTCAGGTAGGCCCGCCCGGTCTGGTTGATGCGCCGCAACAACTCCGCATTGAAGTCGTCCGGGCCCACGTGCCGGAAGCAGACCAGGTTAAGTGGCGCCGGCGCCATGAGCTGGAAATGACGATCGTCGCGAACCCAGCCGGCAAACTGCCGCCCCCAGGCCACGTGTCGCCGGACATATTGGCGTAGACCCTCCACCCCGAAATGGCGGATGACAAACCACAGTTTCAGCGCACGAAAGCGGCGCCCCAGCGGTACGTGCCAATCGCGGTAATCCCAAACTGCTCCTGATTCGCTGGCCTGGTTGCGCAGGTATTCGGGAATGATCGTCAGGGCGGAAATCAGGCGCTGCCGTTCCCGCACGTAGAAGGCAGTGCAATCAAAATTGGTGAACATCCACTTGTGCGGGTCAAAGCAGTAGCTGTCGGCATAGTCCAAACCCTTATGGATGAAGCGAAGCTCGGGGCAAAGCGCAGCGGTACCGCTCATAGCGGCATCGACGTGAAGCCAGGCACCGAACTCATTGCAGACGCGCCCGATCCGGTCGAGTGGGTCCATGGCATTGGAGGAGGTCGTACCGGCAGTGGCTGCAACAAAGAAGGGCGTTGCGCCACCGCGACGGTCCTCTTCCATCTGAGCGCGAAGCGCATCCGGGCGCAGAGCGAACGTCTCATCGACTTCTACGAGCCGAAGGTTGGCGCTGCCAATGCCGGCCACGCGAAGACCTTTTTCTATTGAGGAGTGTGCCTGGCTAGAGCAGTACGCCAAAAGCTGTTGCTGCTGGTTGACGCCGGACCGATTGGTGGCGCCTTCGGTGGCTCGTTCGCGGGCCGCGAGGATCGCGCATAGGGCGGCGCTGGATGCGGAATCCTGAATCACCCCACCGCCGCTTCCGCTGGAGAGAAAGCCGCGCGGCAAATCGAGCATGTCCACCAGCCAATCTAAAACATGGGTCTCCAATTCGGTGGCTGCCGGGCTGGTCGCCCATAGCATTCCCTGAATTCCGAGTCCCGAAGAAAGCAGGTCACCCAGCACGGAGGGTCCGGAGCTGTTGGCCGGGAAGTAGGCGAAGAAGTTAGGCGACTGCCAGTGCGTCAGGCCGGGAAGGATGATGCGTTCTACGTCAGCCAGGATGAGTTCGAAGGGTTCCCCTTGTTGGGGAGCCTCGGCCGGCAGCAGGGCACGCGTGCTGTTAGGCGCCGCCTGACTGAGGACTGGAAAGCTCTCGACGCGCCGCTGGTAGTTGGCTAGCCAGTCCACTACGGCATAGCCATAACGCCGGAATTCTTCCGGCGTCATGTGAGGGGTGGCGGAGGGAGGCACGGCCTCGTCTCCTTCTGGTCGCGCTTCGGAGCTTTGGGGCCGTCCACTGGATCTCCCCTCCGGCGATCTCTCCCAAGGGGAGGGCTCGGCGGCTCGCTCATTGTGTTTGTCGCGGGCTTTGTCCATTGTGAGTTCATTATCGCGCGTGCAGGAGTGACGACGGGGGAGGCCCGGCCTCGCTCTTGAGCCGCCTACTGATATTGCTTTGGCGGATCGCCGGCAGGTTTTCCGGACGTGAAGCGGCCAGGACGTGAACCGGCCGGGCCGCGCATCGGTGGCTCGCTCCCGGGGGGACTAGCTACAATGGGGTCGCACATGGTTTTCACCTTTCTTTTCGGACTCTGGCTTGTCGCCGTCCCACAAAAGACAGCAAAGCAGCCGGCGCATCCAGAGGCTCCCACCGCCAGCCGGGCTGATAGCGGCGTACTGGAAAATGCTCAGACACTGCTCGGTGAAGGCAAGTTCAAGCTTGCAGAAGACGTGTTGCAGCCCTACGTGCAGCAACACCCGAACGACGCTTCGGGCCATCTGTTACTGGCTTTCGCAGAGGGCGGGCTGGGAGAACGCCGCCGTGCGCTGAACGACTACAAGGCCGGCATTTCGGCTGCGCCACAGAACTTTTCGGCCCAGTTGAACTACGGAGTCCTCCTGCTGCAGGATGGGCAGGCGGCGGAAGCCGTTCCTCACCTGCGCGCAGCGGTGCAGGCTAAGCCGAGCAGCATACGGGCACAAATGAACCTGGGCACAGCGCTGCGCGCCACAGGAGACCGGACGGGGGCGGTAGCCGCTTTTGAGTGTGCGGTCCGGCTCGCACCCCAAGTGCCACAAACGGTTGAGGCGCTGGTGACTACCGCCCATGAGTGCCGCCAGTGGGCCAGCGCTGAGAGGACTTTGGACTGGGTGCTGGCGCAACCGGGCCTGACCGCCTCAAATCGGCAGCGCTATACATTCCTGCTCGCAGAAGTCCTGCTGCACGAAAAGAAGGACACTGCGGCACGACAGATTATTGACAATGCTCCAGTGGTAACTCCGTCGGAAGCGGCCGAGATTCATCGGCAGTTGGCCAGTCACGCCCTGGCCGCGGGCGATAAGCGCTCGGCGGCGGTGGATTTGGCACAAGCGCTGGCGCTGCAGCCGGATTCGGACTCCAATCGTGCTGACCTTGCCCAACTGCAGATGGACAATGGCGCTTACACGCAGGCCTGCGCCAACTACCGCGTCCTGACGCGCAAGCAGCCCAACGCCGCGCAGTGGCATGCCGCACTCGGCGATTGCCTGCTGCGCAACAAGGAATTTCTGTCGGCACGCAGCGAACTGGAAACAGCAACGCACCTGGACGCTGGTGATGCCCTGGCCTGGCGCAATTTAGCCTTTGCCGCCTACAAAGGTCACGATCCTCAAACCAGCCTGGGCGCATTGCAGCGTTATCAACGACTTGCGCCGCAATCCGCCGCACAGGACGCGGGCGCAGCCTTCCTGCAGGCGGTTGACTTCGATACCTTGCAGCAGTACATTCCCGCTCAGCAGGCCTATGAAACGTTTCTCAAGTTGGATCGGAACCGCGATCCAGACGATGACTTTAAAGCTCGCCATCGACTGATCTACATACAGCTCGTTCTGCATCCAAAGAGACGTTAGCCGCCGCACGGGCAACAGACCTGCGTGAGGCGGCGGATGCGCTTCGCGGAGGTACTCGCGATGGAACGGGGCAGGAAGTGGGGGCGGTGGGTAATGGCGGGCATTGTCGCGGCGGGGTTTTGTTTTCCGCTTTATGCCCAGCAAGACGGTTACGCGCGCCTGTTAGCGCAGGCCCAGCACGCGTCAGGAAAGAAGCAGGCGACGCTGTTCGCGGAATTGGCCAATTTGGACCTGGAGCAGTTGCAGAATAACTTTCAGGGAGCCCACTACCGGCAGGCTTCCCACGACCTGTGGCAGCTTAGCCAACATGCCTCGGATGCCATGCAGGTTCTGCAAAGCGATGCCGAACACGGCAAGAAGTCGGGGCTGAAGAAAGTGGAACTGCAATTCCGCAAACTGGATGCGGGGCTTCGGGCGCTGGCGCGAGAAGCCGAACGGCAGGACCGGCCGCCGTTGCAAGCGGCCGATCACTACGTAAACGCCTTACGGGACCGGATGCTGCGGCTGATGTTTAGTTCCAAGCGTGAGCTACGGCGGAACGCGCTGCAAGAGGCCACGTTTAGCCCCAACCCGCAAGGGGGGCGATGACCGGATAAGCCATGGGACGTCAATGGAACTGCACTCGAGTTGCCGTTGTGCTGTTCAGCCTCTCTGCTTTGGGTGTGAGCCTTTGGGCTCAGACGATCAACGATCCGCTGACGAGCAGCGAGGCCGATCAGGTTCGTTCCGCGTCCATCAACCCGAAAAAGCGGATGGAGCTACTGATGTCGTTCGCTATGGATCGTCTGCAGCGCTTCCGCTCAGGGCTGCAGCTTCCCGATCCGAATGTTCACGAACTCTACGGGTTGCTGCGGCAGTACTCGGAGATCACCAACGAACTTGATGACAATTTAAATGAATTGGCGGGAGGCTACAGAACCGGAGAAATGGGCGCACCTCCCAAAATCGGCAAGCTTTCGCAAGCCACGCTGAGCGGAGAGCAGAGCGCCCTGCAACAACTCCTGCAGTTGCGAACGCACATGAATGCGGCAACGTTATCGCACTACAAGTACGATCTGGATGATGCTGTGGACGCCACCAAGGGGGTCATCGACGACGCCCAACACGCACTCAACGTCAGCCGCCAAAAAGCATTGGCCAAAAAGAAGCATTCCCGCCACAAGTTCTGGTAACGTAGTCGCTGTCCTTCTCGCCGGACAGGTGCTGGCGGGGGGTGAGCGTGCCGTTCCATGCGTGATCTGAATCCTACGTTTCTGGCTGTATTCCGTGAACTTAAGCCTCGCACGCCGCTTCCTGAACTGGAAGTGTCCTTTTTTCCTTTCGTTCACCTCAACAGCACCATCCGGCTGCGCCAAGGCCGCATTCTGGTGCGCTTGAGCGATCTTCTGGAGGCCGCGCCCGAGCCGGTTCTTGAGGCCCTGGCGCAGATTTTGTTACGGAAGCTGTTTCGCTTGCCGGTGCCGGAGCTTTACAACGCCCGCTACCGGCGCTTTGCCGGGCGTCCTGAGATCGTGGCCCGTACCCAAACCATCCGTGCGATGCGTGGCCGCAAACAAATCTCTTCGCCACAAGGCAAGGTCCACCACCTGGAAGAGATCTTCGAAGAGCTCAACCAGCGCTACTTTCATGGCCTGCTCGCGCGCCCGGTACTGACTTGGGGGCCGGCGGTCGCGCGCCGCATGTTAGGGCACTACGATGCCGCCCACAACACGATTCTGATCAGTCGCGTATTTGATTCCAACCGCGTTCCGCGCTTTTTATTGGAGTACGTGCTGTACCACGAGATGCTGCACTTGAAATTCCCTGTGCGGATGAAGGGATCGCGGCGCTGCGTGCACTCTCCCGAGTTCCAGGCCGAGGAGCGGCGCTTCCCGCAATGGCGGGAGGCAGAGATGGCGTTGAAAGAGCTCTGATGTGACGGCACTGGATTGAGGCACGGCCTCGTCTGCTGACCGTCCGCCGGCATTGCTTCAGAGCGGGTCAAATGCGCCTTCTCCGGCGAGAGCCGTCTTCCCCATAACCACCCCTCCCGGCCGGAAGGGGAGCGCTGGCAGGCACCGGCGGTAACCAGCGCTGCTTTACGGACATCTCTGTATTAGCATGAGGAAGTAGTGGGGAAGGTCTCCGCTGCACAAGGGCTTGCGGACTAGCTTATGAAAATCGCGTTTCGGTGTTTACTCGGAGCGGGGCTTTGCGCCGCTTTCACCGGTGGATTGGCGTTTGCGCAGGCGGGGGGGCCAACGGGAAGTAGCGGGCCGATCGTCATCCCTAAACAACCGCAGCAGCAGCCCAGCGCTCCCGTCCCCGCCCCGACGCCAACACCCGCGCCGCCCCAGTACGTGTTCCGGCAAAACGTGCGGGAGGTGCAGATTCCCGTTACGGTGATCACCAAAGGCGGCCAGTTCATCCGTCATTTGCAGGCGGCCAACTTTAAGCTGTGGGAAAACGGAAAGCTGCAGACGATTCAGCGGATCGAGTACACCGACAAGGCGCCCATTACCGCGGTGATGCTGGTTGAGGACCGCGCTCAATGGTGGCAATTCATCTACCAGACGATGCAGGCAAGCTACTACTTCACCCAGGAGATGCAGCCGCAAGACTGGGTGGCGCTGGTGACCTACGACCTCAACCCACGCATTGCGGTGGATTTTACGCATGATCCACGCCGCATTCAATACGCCATCAACCAACTGCAGATCCCCGGTATGAGCGAGGGCGATTTGTACGATTCGCTTTCCAGCACGCTGGACCGCATGTCGGAACTCAAGGGGCGCAAGATACTCATCCTGATTTCCACCGGCGTGAATACGTTCAGCCATATCACCTGGGGAACATTGGAAAAGCGCGTCAAGGCGAGCCGGGACATCAGCATCTTTCCAATCAGCATGGGTTGGCAGGTTCGCGAATACCTGGAGAGCAGCCCGCAATTCCAGATGATGGATGCGCAGTTCGTGCAGGCAGACGCCCAGATGCAATACCTGGCGCGCTGGACCGGGGGAAGGTTTTTTCAGCCACGCTTTGAAGGCGAGTATCCGGACATCTTCCGCGAAATCGCCGACACCATGCGCAATCAGTACATCCTGTACTACTCGCCCACTGATACCAAGCTGGATGGCACCTTCCGCAAGGTGAAGGTCGAGGTGGTCGGCCGAGATGGCAAACCGCTCCGGGTGGTCAACCAGAAAGGAAAGAAGATCTCCTACGAGGTGCAGGCCAGGAATGGCTACTACGCTCCGCACGAAGTGGAGTGAGGAGCGGTTTGGTCTGCTTCAGACCTCCCGCTCTTCCCCGCTGTTCCGGCTTCTGCAGTGCGAGCCATCTCAGCAGGCGGCCGCAATGGCCTGGCGTGTCATGCTGCGCCCCACCGCCGCGGCTACCGGCTCAATCGACTGCATGATATCCGCGAACTGAGCCGGCGAAAGCGCCTGCTCGCGATCGGAGATCGACTCTTCTGGACGGATGTGAACCTCGAGGCAGATGCCGTCGGCGCCCGAGGCCACCGCGGCTCGTGTGGTGGCAGCGATCAGGGAGCGCTTTCCGGTGGCGTGACTGGGATCCACCAGCACAGGCAAGTGGGTGAGTTCATGCATGGCAGGGACGGCCGAAATATCAAGCGTATTGCGGGTATAGCCTTCGAAGGTGCGGATGCCGCGTTCACACAAGACCACATGCGGATTTCCACGAGCCAACAGGTACTCGGCCGAGGAGAGCCACTCCTCCAGGGTGGCGCCCGCGCCCCGCTTCAGCAGCACCGGCTTTCGCAGACGGCCGAGCTTCTTTAAAAGCCCGAAGTTCTGCATATTGCGCGCGCCGACCTGCAGCATATCGGCGTAGTCGGCTACGATTTCCACGTCTTCACTGTCGAGGACTTCGGTGACGATCCCCAAGCCGGTAAGCGCGCGGGCTTCCGCCAGCAGTTGCAAACCCTTGAGGCCCAGGCCCTGAAACGAATAGGTCGAGGTGCGCGGCTTGTAGGCGCCGCCACGGAGCAGATTGGCGCCGGCGCGGCGCACCGCCTGGGCGGTTTCGAGAATCTGCTCCCGGCTCTCAACGGAACAAGGGCCGGCGATGATGGCCACCGAGTCGCCCCCAATCTCAACATCTCCGGCGCGAACACGTGTTCCTTCCGGCCGTTGCGCGCGTTGCGTGAGATGGCAGGCGGTGGTCTTTTCGATTGCCGTGACATGGGCGGCTGCTTCGGGAGCGCGGCTTTTCAAATAATTGTGCAGCTCACCCTGGCTGAGCGGCAGCTCTTCGGCGATGGGAAGGACTGTCATGGCGAGGCCGCCGTCCACCGTTACGCGAGCGGTTTCATAGCCCAACACTCCCAGGGCACGATCCAGGGTTTCCATGACGGGGCTGGGGGTTTGGGGTTTCAAGCGCAATAGCATGGCAGCAGGCTCCTCGTTGACGTTCACTTCCACGTTCACTTCCGCCCAAAAAACTAAAAGGCCCGCCGATTTGTTTGTCGGCGGGCCAGGAATCCGTTCGTAGCTGGTTCAGCTTACGTTACGACACACCCCTCCCGCTGGTCCCGAAATACCAAAATCGGAATGCGGCGTAGAGGTACATACGAAGCCACAGGCTAGCAGATACGACGGCGGCAAGCAAGCTTGAAGTTGCTCCGCACAGGGGCGGCCGGAAGCCTGCAATTCAGTAGCGACGCAAAATCCCCACTACATGGCCCTGCACCTGCACGGTTTCCGGGGGGAAATACATGGGATCGAGCCGGCTATTGGAGGGCTGCAGGCGGACCTTGCCTTTGAATTCTCCCCTGCGCTCCAGGTAAAAACGCTTCAAAGTGGCCTCCTGGCCATCGACCAGAGCCACGACCAATTGGCCGTCGTACGCGCGGGGATCCTTCTCGACAAGGACATAGTCGCCTTCCATGATGTGCTCGTCAATCATGCTGTCGCCCTGCACCTGCAGGGCGAACACCTCCCCTTGGCCCGCGATATCGGCCAGGGAGATGGAATCCTGCGTTTCAATTGCTTCCAGCGGACGGCCGGCAGCGATGCGCCCCAGCAGCGGCAGACGTTGGCGCGCCGCGAGGGCGCGCTGTTCGCGGCGCCTCTCCAGGTCCGGATTCACCAGGTCGATGGAGCGGCTGCAGTTGCGGCTGCGCCGCAAGTAGCCTTTCTTCTCCAGAGAGCTGATGTGCTTGTGCACCGTTGCCAAAGACGAATACTCCATTCCGCGGCCGATTTCTTCGAAGCTGGGGCAATAGCCGTGCTCTTCGACAAAACCGCGCAGGAAATCCAGGACTTCGCGCTGACAGCGCGTCAGGGCCATCTTTCTAAGCCTCCCCTCGCAGCTTAGGCGAAGAAAAAGCGAATGTCAATGGAAGAGCTCAGACTCTCTGCAACTTGCTTTGCAGCCGTGCCACGCCGCTGATAGCATCCCCCAGTCCTTCGAATTCCAAAGAGTACCAGCCTTTAAAGTGAGCTTTGCGGGTTGCCTTTACCGAGGCGGCGAAATCGTCGGGGTAGAACTTGCCGTTTACCGCAATACCATCTTTGGCGTGGCAGATATTGTGCACATAGGGCAACAGCTGCCGCAGCGTGTCGAGGGCGACATCCGCGCCTCGCGGTGCGTAGTTACCGAAGTCGGGGCAGCTCCCGACGTTATATTTCAGCTTGCGGATGAGCGACACAATCTGCGGCGCGCTCTCCCAGTGAATGTCATCGTTGTGAAACAGGACGCGTACGTTACGCGATTCCGCGTAGGTCACGATCGATTTGAGGTTGGCATAGACGATTTTGGTGCGCTCCTCCACCGGCGCGTCCCGCATTTCGGGCGGACCTCCCAGCGGAAAAGTGGCGCTGGGAATGTTCAGCTGCGCGGCGATATCGATCCACTGCAGGGCGGTGCTGTTGGCCTTCTGCCGGTCCAGATGAGGATTGAATAATCCGCCTTCGATATCCACGCCCATAAGATTGACGGCTTGCGAGCCGCTGCTGGCCAGCGCGCGCTTTAGTTTTTTTACATACGCCGGGGTGGTGCTGGAGAAATGCGCCGGGATCAGCTCGACTCCGTGAATGCCGAAATGCTTGACAAGAAATGCCGGAAAATCCAGCAAATCCAGCAACGGCAGGCGCGGGTCGCGATAGCGGTGCATGATTGGCGTGTCAAAATAGCCACGGAAGGGCCATGAGTTACAGGCCAGGGGGAGGTGGCGAAGGTGATGGGGGAAGGTGAGGGGCAGCACAGCCACGCAGCCCAGGGCCGCTCCGCTGTCGCGCAAGAACCGCCGTCGTGTTGTCATAATGTGTTCACCTCGCTGGATTTGCCGCTTGCATAACAGCACTGAAGTGCTAACATCCTGCCATTCATGCCGGTGGTACGCAAATCCGCGTACATCCACGCCTGCGTGCGCATAGCCGTAGGCATGCTCTCGCTCGCTTTTTCCACGGCCATTCTGTTGGACGTTTCGCGCATGTCGACACGCTTGAAAGCGCACCTGGCGATGCGGCACGCTTACGTTTTTTACCGGCCTTTACTGCGGCTGGAACTACATCACACCGCCGTACTGGCTTGGACACTCGGATTTTACATGCTGACCATTGGCTTGGCGCTGCTGATCGGTTTTGAATTGCGCCGCGTCTCGTGGCTGGGCGTCGCTGGAAGCTGCAACTGGCTCTTGGCCTGCGGCAATGCCGCTCCCGCGCAACTGCCCTCCTATCTTTTTTGCGCGCTGCCCCCATTGATCCTGACCGCGCTGTTTCTGATCTTCGCTTTTGGGGAGGATCGCCCCCTGTGGTCGCTTGACAGTTGGCTGGATACGCGCGGCTGACTGCTCCTAAGCTCGCTCGCGGAAGTTGGTCCACTTGCTCCCGTAAAATGAGGGGGATGGCTCCTCGCTCTGAAAAATCTCCTCCGCGGCGGAAAGCTGCTGCTCCAGCACGCAAAGCAAGCAGGCGGAAAGACGCGCATGCCGGGCCCGGCAATCGCGGCGCTGCTGTGCGAAAGGCTCTAACTGGAAAGCAGGCGGCCGGGTCGAAATCCGTCAAGATAGCCCATGCGGGAGAAGCGGGCACGGTGTTGCGTTCCAGTCTGCTCGCGCCCTACAAATGGCTTGTGCACGGCTTCAGTACCCGCCTTGGCGGGGTCAGCCCCGCATTTGGCCCCGTCCCGCAAAGCCGTGTGCTTGGACGCACCTTGCGCGGCAAGGCAGCCATCAAGGCTGGCTGGAAAAGAGTTCAAGGATCACGGCCCGGGGAACTCAATCTGGGCTTCACCGAGGAGGATACGGCGGCAAACGTCCAGGAAAACCGCCGTTTGTTTCAACAGCTTTTGAAAGCCCAGAAGTTGAGCTGGACGGAAGCGCGCCAGATTCATTCCAGCCTGGTATGGCGCGTTCCTGAGCAGCTTCAGCAGGATTTGGCCGGTGATGCCCTGTGGACCCAGGCGGAGGGCTTTCTGCTTACCGTCCGTACAGCCGACTGCACCCCCATTCTGCTCGCCGATATCAAGCAGCGCCGCGTAGCGGCCATCCATGCCGGTTGGCGGGGCACACTGGATCGCATCGTCGAGAAGACGGTGGGAGAATTACTGCGTGCCGGCAGCCGTCTCGCGGATCTGCGCGCGGTGATCGGCCCAGGAATTCGCGGTTGCTGCTATGAGGTTGGCCCGGAAGTCGTGCAGGCATTCGAGGCCCGCTTTGACTACGCCAAGGCCCTGCTGTCAGAGGCGGAAGACGACCCTGTACGCAGCCGATACCCGATGCTTTTTATGACGGGTGCGCCGCCGGGCCACCCCTATGACCCACGGTGGAATCCGGAAACCCCTGCACGATTGGATTTGGCTGAGGCAAACCGGCAGCAATTGCTGAAGATGGGACTGCAGGCGGCCCAAATCGAGGTTCTGCCGTATTGCACCGCCTGCCGCACCGATCTCTTTTTCTCGCATCGCAGGGAGCAGGGAAAGACGGGCAGGATGGCGGCAGCCATTGGCATTCGCCTGGGGGGATTGGCGGAATAGCGATTTGACAGTTCCTGCATTTACGTTGTCGCAGCAGGAACAATGCGGGTTGTAACAATTTTGCAAATTTTTTAATTGCTTCCTGAGAGGATCTGAACAATACTGGTTTCAATTCGGGCAGTAGAATCCCCATAGGGCGCGGTCCGACCTCCCCGCGCCCTTTTCTCTTTCAAGAAAACGCTTCCGGGTAAAATGAGCTTTCCCTATGCCCGAAGCTTCCTTTTCACCCCCACTGAGCGGCAAATTGGCGATTGGCATAGGGCTGTGCTTTGGCACCTGGGACCTGGTACAGGCGGTTCACCGTCTCATTACCGGCACTTTCGTGCAGTACAGGCCGCTCAGCGGTCTCCTGCGGCCCTGGGGAGACCTGCTCCTCTGGACTTCACAGTGGCCCAAGGTAGGCGCACTCCTGCTCTTTGGCTATGCTGTCCTCTGGCTGGTGTTGGCCAACGCCTACCTGCTGCGAAATACGTTTGGGAGCTGGCGAAAGGTGCTACTGCTCACCGTTGCCAGCGGATTGCTGATGCATTGGGCGGGGGTTCTGGCCGCTGTCCAGGCTGTGCTTTTAGTGGCGCCCGTCACCAGGCGCGGGCTGCGGCCGGAGTTGGCGGCGCCCCTGCGGCAGCCGTCGGCAGTGCATTAGGCGCTATTCGTTGACCTTCAGCACAGCCAGGAAAGCTTCCTGGGGAATCTCCACTTTGCCCACCCGCTTCATGCGCTTCTTTCCTTCTTTTTGCTTCTCCAGCAGTTTGCGCTTGCGGGTGATATCGCCGCCGTAGCACTTGGCGAGAACGTTTTTGCCGATGGACTTCACCGTTTCGCGGGCAATGACTTTGCCCCCAATGGCGGCCTGGATGGGGACCTCAAACATCTGCCGCGGGATCAGCTCTTTCATCTTGGCGGCGAGCGCGCGCCCCCGCTCGTAGGCTTTGTCGCGGTGCACGATCAGCGAAAGGGCGTCGACCGGCTCATTGTTGACCAGGATGTCGAGTTTGACCAGCGCGGAATCCCAGTATCCGCTCAGGTGGTAGTCGAGCGAAGCGTAGCCGCGCGAAGCCGACTTGAGACGGTCATAGAAGTCCAGAACGATTTCATTGAGCGGCAACTCGTAGGTGAGCATGACGCGGCCTGGCCCGAGAAACTCAAAGCCCTTCTGCACGCCGCGCTTTTCGTCGCAAAGCTTCAAAATGCCGCCCAGCGATTCCTCGTTGGAGATGATGGTGGCGGTAATGACCGGCTCTTCGACTTTCGTGATCTCCCCGGGCGACGGCAATTTTGCCGGGTTGTCGATTTCAACCAGATCGCCGTTGTGCAGCACCACGCGATAGCGCACGCCAGGGGCGGTAACGATGAGGTCCAGGTTGAACTCGCGTTCCAGCCGTTCCTGCACGATTTCCATGTGCAGCAGCCCGAGAAAACCGCAGCGGAACCCAAAACCGAGGGCGGCGGAACTCTCCGGCTCGAAAAAGAACGAGGCATCGTTGAGCCGCAGCTTCTCCAGGGCGTCGCGGAGTTCGCCATGGCGGTCGGTTTCGACCGGATAAAGTCCGGCGAAGACCATGGGCTTGATTTCCTGAAATCCCGGCAGCGGCTCGTCCGCCGGGCGTTCATCGTCAGTTATGGTGTCACCAATCTGCGCGTCAGCAACGCGCTTGATGTTGCAGATCATGAGACCCGCTTCGCCGGCTGACAGGGTCTCCACTTCAACGGTTTTCGGGGTGCGTACCCCCAGCATCTCGACCTGATACCGCTGTCCGTTGGCCATCAGGCGGATGCGCTGTCCGCGGCTCAGACGG
Source organism: Acidobacteriota bacterium (assembly GCA_027459505.1). Classification (GTDB taxonomy): domain Bacteria; phylum Acidobacteriota; class Terriglobia; order Terriglobales; family SCQP01; genus DAIDIE01. The sequence goes on along the minus strand of DAIDIE010000019.1, from coordinate 42,679 downwards.
CCCTGCACCACCTTCACCAGAATGATCACGCCCCGGTAGGGATCAAACCAGGAATCAAAGAGCAGCGCCTGCAGCGGCGCCGCAGGATCGCCGCTGGGAGGAGGAATGCGGTGGACTACCGCTTCCAGAACCTCGTCAGTCCCCAGGCCGGTTTTCGCGCTCGCCAGAACAGCATCGGAGGCGTCCAGACCGATCACGTGCTCAATTTGCTCGCGCACTCGATCCACCTCAGCGCTGGGCAGGTCGACCTTGTTGATCACCGGGACCACCGTCAGCCCCTGATTCACCGCCAGATAGGCGTTGGCGACAGTCTGCGCCTCCACGCCCTGCGCCGCGTCGACCACCAGCAAGGCGCCTTCGCAGGCGGCCAGACTCCGCGAGACCTCATAGGAAAAATCCACGTGGCCCGGCGTATCGATCAGATTTAGTTGGTAGGTCTGGCCATTGCGGGCCTCATAATTCAGGCGTACGGCATGCGCTTTGATGGTGATTCCGCGCTCCCGTTCCAAATCCATGGCATCCAGCACCTGAGCCTGCATTTCGCGGGCCGTGAGGGCACCGGTGCGCTCCAGGAGCCGATCCGCCAGCGTGCTTTTGCCGTGGTCAATATGGGCAACGATGGAGAAATTGCGAATGTACTGAGTATCCATGTAAAACTAAAGCGTCTGGCCTTCCGCGGATTGAGCCTGGAAGGGGGATACCCCGCCACAGGCTCCAGCCCGGAGCCCGGCCGGAAGCGTGCCCCAGGCAGTTCGGCGCTCAGATCGGGAGGCTTGCTTCCACTTTACACGAGGGGTAGGGCTTCGGCCCCTGCGCCAGCCAGCAGCGCGCGGCAGCCCCGAATTGCTCGGACCAGGGGCGGCACGGCCGTTTTCCACCCCGTTCGCGGCTACCCGGTCCCAGTTGGGCCTTTAACCCGCGTCGAGGGCGCGGCGCAGACGCAGATGGTGGCCGAGCCTTGTTCGCCTTAAAGGCAAGCCCGGACCGCTGCTGTCAGTTCGGCCTGGGGCGTCGAAGTCGAAATCAGTTTGAGGCGAGTCTAGCTGGTTTTGTTCTCAAGACGTAACCAAAATGAGACGATCTTAAATGCGGAGTAGCTGTCAAGCAAGGACAGCCGCTATAATGCCGAACTGCCCTCCTTTTTATGGCCGACGACCTCAAACTGATGGAAAAGGCCGACAAACTGCTGCGCCGCGGCAAGTCGGATGAGGCCCTGCGCGAATTGCAGGAGTCGTTGGCCGAGCGGCCCGACGACGACGCTCTCCTACAGTCTGTGGTCGATTTGCTGGTGGCCAATAATCAGCGTACCGTCGCGGCGGAGTGGTTATGGCAGCGCTTTGAGCGCAAAGCGCGGTTGCGCCGCGTGACCGAGGCGCAGGCGCTCTTTCAACGCCTGCAGGAAATCCAGAAACAGCCGGGTAACCACTACATCGTTTTTGCCAACCTGCTGGAGAGCGCGCGGCTGCCGCTGGATGCCGAGAAAGCGTTCCGCGCGGCCGCGGCGGCCTTCCGCACCGCGGGTTCCACCGAGCAGGAGCTCACCGCCTGGCGCAACGTTTTTCGTCTCAATCCGCGCGACTACTCCACCTGCATGGAGATTCTGGCGCGGGCGGAAGCCGCGGGCGAACGCGAGTTTGCCGCTCAGGTTTGCTCCACCGCCGCCGAGCTTTCCAAGGAAGATCCCGGCCTGCTAGAAAAGGCTTTGCGCCTGATGCCCAACCGGGACGACATCCGGTTGCGCTACGCGCGTTCTCTGCTCAAGGCGGGGCAGGCCACCACCGCGCTGGCCGTGCTGCAGCCCCTTTCAGGAGAAGCCGAAAACGATCCGCAGATCGCCGCCGTGTTGGCGGAAACGCTGCTGGCCAACAATCAGGGCGACGCCGCGCGCGATCTGATTGAGCCAAACCTGGATGGCGCCGGGGAATGGTTTGATCGCGGTCTGCGCTGCCTGAAGGTCCTGGCCCGCAACGGGAGCAAACAGGCCGTTCGCCTGGGTGCGGCCCTGGAGTTCCGCGCCGGCAGCGACCAACGGCGGGCGCCCTGGCTGTCAACGCTCGACTCCGTTCTCTCCGAAGCTCATGAAGAGAGTATCCTGGGCTTCCTGGCGGAGGCGTTCCAACGCACCGGACAGGAAACCAAGCTCATCCGGGCGCTCTACCAGAGCTTTGATTTTGCGTTTGCCGCGGGCAACTTCCGGCAGGCTGCCGACCTGCTGGAGCGCGTCATTAACCTGGACCCCTATGAGCCCAGCGCCAATGATCGCCGCGAGTCGCTGCGGGGACGCATTGAAGAACGCCGCTTTCAGACGCTGGGGAACCGTTTGGCGCCCGCTCCCGGCGTTAGTCCGGCGGAACGGCCAGAGAGCAAAGTTCCAGAAGAGTCCGCGCCAACCTCTTTGGATGACCTGATTCTGCAGGCAGAGATCTTCCTGCAGTACAACCTGATGGACCAAGCGCGTGAGCGAGCGCAGACGCTGGCGCGGCTCTATGCCGGAGAAGAGGCCAACAATCCCCGCCTGGCCAAAATTTTTGAGGCCACTGGAGTCAAGGTTCGCCCTGTCGCCGCGCCGCGCGGTGGAGCGGCGCCGGCCGCCGCCCGGCCAAGCGGTCCAGCGGCCCCAGCCCGTCCGGTAGCCGCCGCGGTTGCGGAAGCGCCGCCGGCCGCCGACACTCTGGGGCTGGCGCAAATTCATCCTGTCATTCGAGCGCTGCACCGCGAGCCCTCTCCGAAGCGGATCTTCTTTACCGCCGTCAATCACTTCGGCCGGCTGTGGAAGGCGGACCGCTGCCTGGCGGCGAAATTCAATTCCGGCCAGCCTCCGTCGAACGTGGTTGAATACTGCGCCCCGGGCATGCATAGTTCCGATCCGGCCTCAGTGGCGCGGTTGTTGACCTTGATCGAGAGCCAGATTCCGCCCGCTGGAGTTCGCACCTTATGTCTGCCGCGGCTCAATGAGAACCCGCAGATCGCGCAGATTTTGGAGCGGCTTGGGATTGACACCCTGATTGCACAGCCGCTGGAAGAGGGCGGTAACGTCAGCGGCGTGGTCGTACTGGAGTCCTGCGGTGGCGGCCGAGCCTGGGCCAGCCGCGATGCCGAGGTGCTGGCTAGCCTGACTGACCAGATGGTTTTGGCCCTGGCCAATGCCCGGCTCAGAGCATTGCTGCGGCAGTTCACCATATCCGACGAGCGCACGGGCCTGTTGCGCGTCTCCTCGATGCTCGAGGTTCTGGTGGCGGAATGCTCGCGCGCGCTGGACCAGAACTCCAACGTCGCGGTCATGTACCTGGAACTGTTGCGCTCAACCGTGCCGCAGCATGAGGGCATGAAAGACTGGATGGAGCGCCTTTCGCAGAAGATCACCTCTTACATCCGCAGCAATGACAGTGTGGCGCAGCTTCGTCCCAACCTGTTTGTCCTGGTGCTGCCCGACACCATTGCCGTCAATTGTGCGGCGATCTTTCAGAAACTGCGCAGTGTCTTGTCTGACTTTGCCTGGCCGGATGGCCGTCCTCTGCTACTGGCGGCGGGCGCGGCCGAGATCGCCCCCGCTCCGGATCTCTCGCCCGAAGACATCGCCACCGACGTGCTGGACCGCGCCGCGCGCGCTCTGGCTGTACATCGCGCCGAGCCAGCCCGCCCCATTCGCGTGGTGCAGGCCGCCGCTCTGGCTCAAGTACAGCCCTAAGGAAGCGCAAATACTTGCTTTCGGGGCTGAAGAGGGGGAAAGGTGAGCGATTCTTCTCATCTCCAGGTTAGCTATGACGGGCCGTTGTGCTGGCTCACTGTCAATCGCCCGGAAAAGCACAATGCCCTCAACCGTGAGCTGATGACCGAGCTGCAGGAGGCCCTGCAGCAGATACGCCATCGCAAAGACGCGCGCGTGGTGCTGGTCAGTGGGGCGGGGGAAAAGGCGTTTATCGCCGGCGCCGACCTGAACGAATTGAGTGGGTTGTCGACCCTGGAAGCGTATGAAACCGCGGAACGCGGCCAGCAGGTTTTCCGCATGCTGGAACTGCTGGGCAAGCCCAGCATTGCCGTCATCCGGGGTTGGGCGCTGGGCGGAGGGCTTGAACTGGCCCTTGCCTGCGACCTTCGCATCGCCTCCGAGGGTGCGCGCCTGGGTTTGCCGGAGGTGAGCCTGGGGCTGATTCCAGGCTACGGAGGAACGCAGCGGCTCGCGCAGTTGATTGGCAGTGGGCCAGCGTTGCAGATGATCCTGAGCGCGCAACCGGTCCGTGCCGCTGAGGCACTGCGGCTGGGTTTGGTCAACCAGGTAGTGCCCGAACGAGAGCTGCGGGATCAAGCGCAAGCCTTGGCGCTGGCGATTGCCGCGCACAGCCCATTGGCGCTGGAGTTGGCCCGCACGGCCGTCAAACAGGCGCGCTTGTTGCCGCTGGAGCAGGGGCTGGCGCTGGAGCGCAGCCTCTTCGCCCAGGCGTGCAGCAGTGAAGATGGACGGGAAGGCACCAGCGCCTTCCTGCAGAAACGGAAACCGGAGTTTAAAGGTCAGTGAAAAGAAGCAAACACGGCGCCATCACGCCCCAGGCGGTGTCGCAACCCGCCAATTTTCCTCATATCCGCCGCAGCCGCGCGCATAGCGGCAAACTGCAGGCCCACGGCTTGCGCTTCGCGCTGGTGGTCAGCCGTTTCAACAGCTTTATCACCGAACGGCTGTTGGAGAGCGCGCTGGACACGCTGCTGCGCATGGGGGCGCGCTCCGGAGACCTGGAAATTATTCGCGTGCCCGGCGCCTTCGAGATTCCAGCCGCGGCGCAAAAGGCCGCTCAAACCGGGCGTTTTCAGAGCATCCTCTGCATAGGCCTGATCCTGCGTGGCGAGACGCCCCATTTTGACTACATCAGCCGGGAGGTCACCCGCGGTATTGGCCAAAGCGCGCTGCTCACGGGCGTACCCCATGCTTTTGGGGTGCTGACCTGCGAGACGCTGGAAGAGACCGTCAATCGCGCTGGCCTGAAAGCGGGCAACAAAGGCATGGAAGCAGCGCTCGCCGCGGTGGAAATGGCCACCTTATTCAAGGAAAAATCCTTGGCGCCGGCACCGGGCCACCGCGTTCGCCACCGTTCGCCCGTTTCTGGCGGCAATTCCACCCATGGGAGCGGCAATTCAACCCGGGGCGGTGCACCATTCCGGCCGTCAGCGACATCTAAACGGTAAGTGCTTGCTTCGTAGCCAAGTCGAAGCTATGATGCGCACAGTTCCCGTTTAATACAGGGCTGGCCGTTCAACGCGCCGTTATTCCCTGTCCGAAGCATCGGGAGCGCGAGCGCTCGCCGCGCCACAGTTGCGGGCCAACAGCGGCACGGCCGCTTTTATTCCACCCGCTTCGGTGTCCGGCCGAAGCTCATGGATGGTGGCCGGGCTTGATTAGTCGCCAGCGGTGCGGGACCTAAACGGCAACCCCGGACCGTCGCTACGACTTCGGCCTGCGATTTCGAACTCGAATCGACTCGGCCCTGGCTCGTTTTGCGTGTAAAACGGTTTTGCGTGTGGAGCGAATTCCGCGAGGGATTCCGACGAGGGCAGGCAAGTGTGTATTCCCAGTGATCGATGGGAATAGCCAGTTCAGCAGCCACAGTTCAAGCCACAGTTCACCAGGGCCGGGCACACCGGCCAATGAGGCATTCGTGAGTGCAAGCTCAACTCAAATCGTTGCGTCCACCAACGCGGTGGTCAGCAGAAAAATCTACGCCGTCATCGAGGACCTGTTCTTCTTGGCCAAGATCCAGGAGACCGCGCGCAAGCTGGGCGTCCAGGTCGAGTTCGTGAAAACCGATCGCGACCTCCTGCCCCGGCTGGAGGCCGAACCGGCGCCCGCGTTGATTATCGTTGACCTCAATAACGCCAACGCCAAGCCGGTCGCCATGATCTCGAAGGTGCGCCACAACAGCGCGCTGAAGAAGACATCCCTGGTCGGCTTTGTCAGCCACCTCGACGCGGACCTGAAGCATAAGGCCCAGGAAGCCGGTTGCGACATGGTCATGCCGCGCTCGGCTTTTTCCCAAAACCTGCCGGCATTACTCCGCCGGCATGGCCTACCCGAGGCTTGAAGCCCGCTCCAACTCCGCGATTTGGCCCTGTTAAACTAGGCCCATGAGTTCCTGGGGAGCCAAAATCGGGCGAGCCGCGGGAGTTGCCGTGCGGGAAGGGCGTCGTACCGGGGTTTCACCACAGACAAGCCCCTCCGCCATAGCTCCTACGGAGCCTTCGCCGGGGGCTCTGCGAGTTGCGGCGCGGCCGGTGCCGCTTTGGCGGCGGCTGCTGCGTGCCACGTCCGCGCTGCTGGGCGGCTGGCTGCGGCCGCAGTTCCTGCTGCTCCGCCAGATGCTGCTGCAGGGTCTGGGACTGTTTTTTTTGGTCCTTTCGATTCTCTTCGCGGTTCATGGTCTCATCGATTGGCATCATTTGCATGCTGTTGGGCGCGATTCCTCCTGGCCGGCGCTGCACAGCAACTTGTTCAAGATTGAATGGGGATTTGCCCTTTTGTTTGCCTACTTCGGGCTGACTTCGTTTTGGCGCGCCCTGCAAGGCGGCAACAGTTCCGGAAGCTGAGCCCTTCGCCGCTTTCCCGTCGAGGTCTAAGTGCACATTCACGGATCACTGAATCAGCCCGGACGTGAACGCCAAATCCTGATCCTGAGCGCGGCATTGACGTTGCTGTATGTGCTGGCGGCATTCCTAACGGGTTTATGGAGCCACTCTCTCGCCCTGATTTCCGAAGCCGGCCATAACCTCACAGATTTTTTGGCTCTCCTGTTGAGCTGGCTGGGCGTGTATCTGCAAGCGAAGCCGCCCGACGCCTCCCGCACCTATGGCTTCCATCGTGCCGGCGTGCTGGCCGCCTTTCTAAATGTTCTGACCCTCGGCGGACTGACCTGCGTCATTATCTGGAACGCCTTGGCGCGTCTGCGTTATCCCTCGCAGGTGCATACCGGGCCCATGCTGGCGGTAGCGGCGGCGGGGGTGGTTCTTAATACGGGAATCGCCTTCCTGCTGCATCCCAGCGGTAGTCACCGGCAAGCGGATGTCAACATGCGCGCCGCCTTTCTTCACATGCTGGGCGATGCCGTCTCCACCGCCCTGGTGGTGGTGGGAGCGCTGCTGATCCGCTGGACTGGCCGCGACATCATTGATCCGCTGCTTTCTTTACTGATCGCGGCCTTCATCCTGTGGTCCAGTTGGGGCGTGTTGCTCGATACCGTCAACATTCTGCTGGAGGCGACGCCACGCGGGGTGGATGCTGATGAGGTCTGTCATGCGCTGGAGTCTATTCCCGGTGTTCGCAGTGTTCACGACCTGCATATCTGGAGCCTGGCCTCGAAATCCCATGCCCTGAGCGCGCACATCCAGATTGACGATATTCCGCCTTCGGAAAGCGGCGCGATTCTGGCGAGTTGCCGGCAACTTTTAAGCAAACGCTATCGCATTCTGCACACCACCATACAGTTTGAAAGCGCGGAATGCGAAGTCCAGCACGGCTGCGTGATTCCCGTGACGCCGCCGCACCACATGGCCTAAACGGTGCGTCCGCGAACGCCGGGCTAGCGGTGCGGCACGGCCGCTTTTACTGCACCCGCTTCACTATCCGGCGCAACCCGGCCAAAGTCACGCCGCGTGGCGCCGAGCCCTGTCCGCAGCTCGCGGATGGGAGCGACGGGTTATAGCGAAACCATTCCGGCCGGCTCGCTCATCCGCTCTCCACCTTCGGCCATTTCGAATTGCCGGGCATCACTATCGGCGGCCCCGGAGAATGTGGGTTCCGCCGCAGCCTGCATGCGCAGGCGCGATAGCGGCTCATTCGCGTCGCTGTCCGCACCGGAGATCGCCGTGGTGTCCGTTTCTTCGCTGAGACGGAACTGTCCAACCACGCTTTGCAACTCGTGAGCCAGCCTGGAGAGTTCCTGACAAGCTCGCGCTGATTGCTGCGCTCCACCGGCAAACTCGCGCGCCACTTGCGCAATACTCTCCGTATTGGCGTTGACCTCGTCGGTATCCTGCGACTGCCGCACCATCAGGGTGTTGACGCCTTCAATGGAACGGCTCAACTGCTCGGTCATGGTGACAATCCGCTGCAGCGCTTCCCCCGCGTTGACCGTCTCCGCCGCCTGGCGTTCAATCTGCAATGAGCCCTCGTGGATGGTTTGCGCCGCCGCCAGTGTCTCTCCCTGAATTTTTTGCACTGTCCGGGTGATCTCGCGGGTGGCCCCGCGGGTACGGTCGGCAAGCCGCCGCACTTCGTCCGCAACCACTCCGAAACCACGCCCGTGTTCCCCGGCACGGGCGGCCTCGATCGCGGCATTGAGCGCCAGCAACTGAATCTGTTCGGCGATCTCGTTGATCAAGCCGACGATTTCGCCGATTTGCGAGGAATTGCGCTCCAGGTCGCTGACCTGGCCCGCCACAGCGCTCACCATCTCCGCCATGGATTGGCTTTGCAGCAGCGCTCCGGCAATGATCTGGGCGCCGTGCTGAGCGGTTTCGCGCGCCTGCCGCGCCGTATCCACGGCCGCATGGGAGCGATTCTGTACCTCGCTCACGGTCGCGGCAATCGAGCCCATGCTTACCCGCACCCGCCGCGCCTGCTCGCTCTGCCGCTCGGCGCCATCGGCTTGCTGCTGGGTGGCCGCCGAGATTTCCTCGCTGGAGCACGCCAGGCGCTCCGTACTGCCCGCCACGCTGGCAATCAACCCATGCAGGTGTTCCATAAAGCGATTAAACCAGCCACTCAGTTGGCCCAGTTCGTCTGCGCCAAGCACCGGCAAGCGCCGGGTAAGGTCACCCTCCCCCTGGGCGATATCGCGTATGCGTTCCATGATGGCGCGCAACGCTCGCACCACGCGGCTGACCAGCAAGTAGGCGACGGCCAGGCTCAGGCCGATCGCCAGCAGGCTGAAGCCGTAGAGCGAAAGCGCGGTGCGGTGGGCGACCTGCGCCACTTCCTGATTTTCTTCGCGCAGCCGCCGGTCGTTTCTGGCCTGAATCTGCCGCAGCGCCAGGTTGGCGTCGCTGAACAGTTCGCGCCCCGACCGCGAGAGCCCAACCGCGAGCGGCTTATTCTTTTTCACCAGCGCCGCCTGCACATCCAGGGCGACACTCTGGTACTGAGCAAAGTCGTCGCCAAACTCGGTCAATCGTGGCGCGCTAGCGGCGTCGGAGAGCTTGCGCAGACGGAGATAGCCTTTCACCACCTCGCGATAGTCGGAATCGATCTCACGGGCATCCTGGTTGCGAGCCGCGGGTTGATCCTCAATCAACATGTCCTGCAGGTAGTGATCCGCCGATTGCAGGTAGAACTGCATGCGGCTGCTCAGCACCAGCCGCTGTGTGTTGCGCTGCACCATCAGGTTGATGCGTTGCCGCAAGCTGTGCACCACGTGCACGCTGAAAGCCACCAGTCCGATCGCGGCGAACGCCAAAATGCCCACCGCCAGCAGCAATTTGGCGCGGAGTGAGGTATGAAAGCGGGATAACATGCGCATGTCTCTTTTGGTGTGTCCGCTTTCAGCATGACTTGCGCGGGGCGGCGAGAGATAGTGGTCAACGCATGCTGTTACCAAGCTGTCACAGACCAGACCGCGAGGCGCCGTGAAACAGATTCATTTTCGTTTCAACTGCCTGGTTTGTTATGATCGGCGTCGGCATGTGGACTTCGCCCCACGTCTTGCTCGAAATTCTGGTTCGCTGCTCGGTGGTCTATGCCGTCATGCTCACCGGCTTTCGCCTGATGGGAAAGCGCGAGATCGGGCAGATGACGGCGTTTGACCTGGTTCTGCTGCTGCTGATCTCCAATGCGGTGCAGAACGCGATGACCGGGCCGGATACGAGCCTGTCCGGCGGGATTGTGGCCGCGGCCAGCTTATTTGGCCTGAACCTGCTCATCAGCCGCTATGTTTTTCGCCACCGCGGCGCCCGGCGCTGGCTGTTGGGAACGCCCACGCTGCTGATCCGGCGGGGAGAAGTGATTGAAACTCACCTCAAGCGCGAGGGGGTCACGCGGGAAGCGCTCTTGGCAGCTCTGCGCGAGCACGGGGTCGCCAACATCGGCGACGTCTCTTTGGCGGTGCTGGAGATGGATGGCAGCATCAGCGTGCTCAAGCGCGATGACATCGTTCCGTCTCAACAGCCTCACCGCCACATTCGCTTCCTGAACAAGCATCAGTAACGCTATGCCGCTTCTGCGGGTCACCGCGCCTTACGACTTCGAACTCTCCACCCGGACCCTGCGCAGCGGTCCGCCGCATTACTGGAAAGGGCGCGAATACCGGCGCCTGCTGGAGCTTCCTTCTGGCCCGGTGTTGCTGCGCCTGAGCTGCCAGCACCAAGCCGGCGCCCCGGGCTGTGAGTTGCGCTGGAAGACCAGCCCCCCCGTGGTGAGCGGCGAGGCAGCCATGGCGACCAGCCAACTGCTGGAGCGAATGTTTTCCACTCCCGTCGCACTGGAGAGTTGCTATGCCGTGCTCGGCCGCGACGCGGGCCTGCGTTCTGTACTGGAGCCGTTGTATGGCTTAAAGCGAACCCTGTCGCCCAGCCTTTATGAAGCGTTGCTGGAGTCCCTTCTGGAGCAGCGCCGGTCGCCCGCCCAGGCCTTGGTGTTGCGCTCACGCCTGCTGGAGCTCCACGGGCGCGCTGTTCAATTCGAAGGCAGTACTTACCGAAGCTATCCGCCACCACTCCATTTGCGAGTGCTTTCCCCGCGCCGCCTGGCCGGCGATCTGGACGTCCCCGTCACAATGGCCGAGACGCTGGTGGCTGCGGCATCGGCAGCAACGGGACAAGCGATCGTTGACCCACCCGCGGCTCTGGAACATCTGCTGCGAATTCCCGGGGTGGGGCTGGGCGCGGCCTCGGAGGCTCTGTGGCGCAGCCTCCCGGACCCGGATGTCATGCCCGCCTACAATCGCGACTTGCAACTCGCGGTTCAGCGCCGTTACGTTCTACGGCAGCGGCCCCTCGCGCCACAGTTGCAACGACGCTGGGCTCAGCTCGCGCCCTGGCGCGGTTACGCCGCTCTGTACTGCCTCGCCGCCGCCCAGGACGCGCCGGCTGGCCCCAACCTGGCGTAGACTGACGCAATGAAGTCCGCGGTACGCCCCAGCCTCGCAAGGGATTTCCGTTCGCCAGCCGCTGCACCCGGACCTGAGCTGTTGTTTTACTCCAGCCTGCAGACCCCTCTTGGCCCGATGCTGATTTGCGGCGGTGAACTGGGCTTGCGCGTGGTTTCTTTTTCAGAACTGCCCCCGCCGGGGGCGATTAGCTCGATGGAACAGACCCAGCCCTACCGGGTACAGCTTCGGGAGTATTTTGCCGGCCATCGGCGGGTCTTCGATCTGGAGATTGACTGGCGAGGGCCGGCTTTTTACCGGCATGTCTGGAAGACGATGTTGCACATCCCCTATGGCACAACGGTCAGCTACGGTGAACTGGCTGCCATGGCTGGAAACCCGCGCGCTGTGCGCGCCACTGGGACGGCCAACGCCCGCAACCGCCTTGCCGTAGTCATACCCTGTCACCGGGTGGTGGCCGCAAATGGCCGCCCTGGAGGCTACAGCGCACCGGGAGGATTGAATGCCAAGCGCTGGCTGCTGCAGCACGAACAACGTTTCATGGACGCGCCCGCGGCTTTGTCCTGAGCGCCCAGCTTTTAGTGTTCGCCGGGAGCCGCCCCGGCGGGCAGCGCCATGGTAAGCAGGACTGCAGTCGCTTCCGTCGCTTCCACGCTATGCCGCGCACCGGCTTCAATCACCAGCGACTGCCCGGCGCCCACCTCGAAACGCTCTTCATTCACGCCCATCCGTAGCGCGCCCTTCATTACCTGCACCTGAACGGGTCCGGCCGCGGTGTGTTCGGGAAGTTGTGCACCCGCCTGCAGAAGCATGAGAATAATGCGCAGATTGCCGGTGTTGGCCAACACCTTCGAGCTGCGCCCGTTGGCGGCCGGCTGCTTGCGCAGGGCGGTAATTTCTTCCACCAGATTGAACAAAGTAGCGTTCGGCATAGTCGTCGTGACCTGACTCCCTTGCGGTCCGAAGCAAGCGGCTAAACCTGCCCGGGAGTAATCCATTTCGCCTCCGCCTGCGGAGGCACTGCCATGGTCAACAGGCGGTCTAAGACACTATCGGCATCTTCGCCCGCGATCACCAGCCGCCGGTTGTTCTCTTTCAAAAGACCTTCCTCCACGGCGCGATCAAACAGCGCGATCAGAGGATCGTAATACCCCTCGATATTGACCAGAGCGCAAGGCTTGCGGTGAATGCCAAGCTGTGCCCAGGTCAGGATCTCGCAAAATTCCTCAAAGGTGCCGAACCCTCCCGGTAGAGCGATGAAGCCGTCCGAGAGCTCCTCCATCAGGGCCTTGCGTTCATGCATGCTGCCCACGACGTGCAACGTGGTTAGGCCGCGGTGGCCAACTTCCAAATCCATCAGCATTCTTGGGATTACCCCAATCACTTGCCCGCCCGCCGCCAGGGCGGCGTCGGCAACGGCGCCCATCAGCCCCACCTTGCCGCCGCCGTAGACCAGCCCGAGCCTCTGTTCCGCCAGCAGCTGCCCCAAGCGTCTGGCGGCAGCGCTATAGGCGGGGCGGCGCCCGGCATTGGACCCGCAGAACACGCAGATTCGTCGCATGGCCAAATGCTAACTCCAGAAGCGCCGCCCGGCTCAACTACAGGCCGTAAACTGCAGGCTGTAAACTGCCGTAGTAAAATAGAGACATCCTCGAGCGATCGAATTCGTCCTCCCGGAGAGGACCATACACCTGCGAAGCCGAAGCTGATTTCAGGTACTCTTGCCCCATTTGCGGCGCACGGCTGTAGTGTCTCTGGGCAGGCCGTTTCTGCGAGATTTAGTTGCTGCGAGATTTGATCGTGAAGCTGGCGGGCGCCAGCCGGCAGTGGCCAACGAAGATTTTGTTCCGCCTTTGGTCTTTTATGAAGATTGGCGTAGTAGTATTCCCCGGAAGCAATTGCGACCACGACGCCCTCTATGCCGCCGAGAAGGTGCTTGGCCAGGAGGCCGTGGCGATCTGGCATGATTCCACCGATCTGCGGGGCGCGGAAGCCATCATTTTGCCCGGCGGGTTTAGCTATGGCGATTACCTGCGTACCGGCGCAATTGCGCGCTTTTCGCCGGTGATGACGGCGCTGCAACGCTTCGCCCGCGATGGCAACCCTGTTCTCGGCATTTGTAACGGCTTCCAGATTCTCTGCGAAAGTGGGCTGCTGCCCGGCGCTTTGCTGCGTAATGCCGGCCTGCGCTTCGCCTGCCGGCAAGTCCACCTGCGCGTGGAGACTACGGACACGATCGCCACCAACGCCTGCCAACCGGGCCAAGTGCTCCGCATTCCCATCGCTCACGGCGAGGGAAACTATTTTGCCGACGCCGGAACCCTGGAGCGCCTCAGACGCGAGCAGCGTGTCGTGTTTCGTTACTGCGATGAGGCAGGCGAGATCACGCCCGCCTCAAACCCTAATGGCTCGGTGGACAACATCGCCGGCATTTGTAATGAGGGCCGCAACGTAGTTGGGCTGATGCCGCATCCGGAACGCGCCGTCGAGGCGGGGCTGGGCTCGGCCGACGGTTTGCCGGTTCTGCGCTCGCTGCTCAATGCGCCGGTGCTGAGCGCGGCCACGCGCCTGCACACGCCAGCGCAAGGCGTTTGATTTTCGAGAAGACCCGCGACATGAACATCACCCCTGAGGTAATCCGCGATCACGGCCTCACGCCGGACGAGTTTCAGAAGATTCGCAAGCTGCTGGGCCGCGACCCAAGCCTTACTGAGCTGGGAATTTTTTCTGTGATGTGGAGCGAGCACTGCTCTTACAAGAGCAGCCGCGTGTTGTTGAAGAATCTGCCCACCGAAGGGCCGTACGTTCTGCAGGGGCCGGGCGAAAACGCCGGCATCATCGATGTTGGCGAGGGCTGGGCCTGCGCCTTCAAGATCGAGTCGCATAATCACCCCAGTTACGTCGAACCTTTTCAGGGCGCGACGACGGGTGTGGGCGGCATTTTGCGCGACGTGTTCACCATGGGAGCGCGCCCGATCGCCATCATGGATTCGCTGCGCTTCGGCCCGCTCAGCCCCTTCGAGGCCGGCGCCCGCAACACGCCGCCTGAAACGCTGGCGCGCAACCACTCCATTGTGAGCGGCGTGGTGGCCGGCGTGGCGCATTACGGCAATTGTTTTGGCGTCCCCAACCTCGGCGGTGAAACCGTTTTCGATCCCTGCTACTCCGGCAATCCGCTGGTTAACGCGTTTGCGCTTGGAGTGGCGCGTCAGGATCAGCTCTTCTTTGGCCGCGCCAGCGGCATTGGCAATCCAGTGATCTACGTGGGCGCCAAAACCGGCCGGGACGGCATCCACGGCGCGACCATGGCCAGCGAGGAGTTTTCCGAGGCTTCCGAAGCCAAGCGTCCGAATGTGCAGGTCGGTGATCCCTTTCTGGAAAAGCTGCTGCTGGAAGCCTGCCTGGAAGCGATGCAAACCGGCGCGATTGTCGGCATACAGGATATGGGCGCCGCCGGTCTCACTAGCTCCAGTTGCGAAATGGGGGGGCGCGCGGGTACCGGCATCGAGATGGACCTGGACCGCGTACCGCAACGCGAATCTGGCATGACCGCCTACGAGATGATGCTGAGTGAAAGCCAGGAACGCATGCTGCTGGTTGCAGAGAAAGGCCGCGAAGATGAAGTTTTTGCGGTGTTTCGCAAGTGGGGGCTGGACGCGGTTACCGTCGGTGTTGTGACCAGCGACGGCCTGCTCCGCATTAAGCATCACGGCGAAGTGGTTGCGGAGATCCCCAACACCGCTCTGACCGACGAGGCGCCCCGCTATCATCGCCCACAGCGGGAGCCCGCGCGGACACTGGCAATGAATCCACCACCCGGCTGGGACAGTATCAGCCCCGAGAAGGCCTTCTTGCGGATGGCCGCCTCTCCCAATCTGGCCAGCAAGCACTGGGTCTACGAACAGTACGACACTATGGTGCGCAGTAACACGCTGGAAGGGCCCGGCGCTGATGCCGGCGTGGTTCGCATCAAGGGCACCAAACGCGCGCTGGCCATGGCGCTTGACGGCAATGGCCGCTATTGCCGCCTCTCGCCGAAGGAGGGAGCGCGATTGGCGATTGCCGAAGCTGCCCGCAATGTCGCGTGCACGGGCGCCCTGCCGGTCGCTGCTACCAACTGCCTGAACTTCGGGAATCCTGAAAAGCCGGAAGTTATGTGGCAACTCGCGCAGGCAATCGATGGGCTGCGCGAGGCCTGCGCGGCGCTGGAAACGCCTATCACCGGAGGCAACGTCAGCCTCTACAACGAGACCTTGGGACAGGGTATCGACCCCACGCCGATTGTCGGCGTGGTCGGCATTCTGACCGCCGCCGAAGACGAAGAAGAACCTCGTCCCATGTCGGCCAACTTCCGCTCTGTTGGTCATCGCGTGGTATTGCTCAGCGCCGCTTCCGAACTCTCCCCGGAAGAAGCGCTGCAGCGCCTCGGGGCAACCGAATTTGCCGCCACCATTGTGGGGGAAACGTGGGGACTGCCGCCCGCTCTCGACCTGGAACGCGAACGCTCATTGCAGACCTGCGTTCGCAACGCGATCGCCGCCGGCGTTTTGGAATCCGCCCATGATGTTTCCGATGGCGGATTGGCGTTCTGCCTGTTGGAGAGCGCGCTGGGGCGTCCTGTGGAGCGCGACGGCTCCAGTGCAGGCTCGATTGGAGCACGCGTCAATCTGCGCGGCGACGGATCGCCATTGCTCACGCTCTTCGACGAAAGCGCCAGCCGAGTCGTGGTTTCCTGCACTCCGGAAAAGTTGTCACAGCTTCAGGCTTTGGCGCGTCCTTTAGGTGTGCAGGTTATGGATTTGGGTGAAACCTGTAGTGACCGCCTGGAAGTGTCGATCAATCAAAAGCCGGTCCTTGCGCTCGCATTGACAGAGGTCCAGCAGGTTTGGCAAAACGCTCTTCAGGAGGCCCTCCAGGCCGAGGCTGTCGCCGTATGAACACTCCACAAGACCTGCCGCCCGTCCTGCAAGACACCGATGAAACACCCTTCGACAAGCTGCACGAGGAGTGCGGGGTGGTAGGCATCTTCGGACACCGCGAGGCCGCCAAGCTGGCGTACCTGGGCCTTTACGCGCTGCAGCACCGCGGTCAGGAGTCGGCCGGCATCGCCTCCTGCGATGGCGAGAGGATTTATTCCCATCGCGCGATGGGCCAGGTCGCCGATATCTTCACCAACGCAGTCCTGGCCGGTTTACCTGGCGCTGTCGCCATTGGCCATACCCGCTACTCGACCTCCGGCGACAGCGCGCTCACCAATGCCCAACCGCTGATTGTCGACTGCAATCGCGGACCGCTGGCCATTGGGCATAACGGGAACCTGGTCAATGCCACCGAGATTCGCGCCCGGCTGGAGAATGCCGGGTCGATTTTTCAGACCACCAGCGACACCGAGGTGGTTTTGCACCTGCTGGCGCAAGCGCGCGGACCGCTCTCCAGTGCTCTCCCTGAGGCACTCAACCAAATTGAAGGCGCTTACAGTTTTGTCCTGACCACCCGCGACGCCCTTTACGCCATGCGCGATCCGCGCGGCTTCCGGCCGTTAGCGATGGGCATCATTCCTCCGAGCGGTAATCCTGCACAATTGCGCCTGACCGGGCTTGCCGATGGCAGCGCGGTGGTCTTTGCCAGTGAAACCTGCGCCTTTGATCTGATTGGCGCCCAGTACCTGCGCGACGTGGAACCCGGCGAGTACGTCAAGGTGAGCGCCGAGGGTATTGAATCGCACCGTTTTGCTCCCGCCCTGGAGCGGCGTCAGTGCATTTTCGAGCACGTTTACTTTTCCCGCCCCGATAGTCTCGTCTTTGGCATCAGCGTGCAGGAGAGCCGTGAGGCGATGGGACGGGCCTTGGCCCGGCGCAGCGCCGTGCCCGCCGACCTGGTCGTTCCCGTACCCGATTCGGGCGTGGCGGCAGCGATTGGTTATTCCGCCGAGTCCGGCATCCCCTTCCGCTTTGGACTGATCCGCAATCACTATGTCGGCCGCACCTTCATCGAGCCGCAGCAGCAAATCCGCGATTTCGGTGTGAAACTGAAGTTGAATCCGGTGCGCTCGCTGCTGGAAGGCAAGCGCGTCATCCTGATTGACGATTCCATCGTCCGCGGCACCACCAGCCGTAAAATCGTGCGCCTGGTGCGCGATGCCGGCGCCGCTGAAGTGCACATGCGCATCTCCTGCCCGCCCACCGTGTCGCCCTGTTATTACGGGGTTGACACTCCCTCCCGCGACGAGCTGATCGCCGCCAATAAGAGCGTCGATCAAATCCGCGATTACATCGGCGCGGACAGCCTCGCCTATCTGACCCTCGAGGACCTGCAGGCGGCGGTGCAAGACCGCGGCGGCAAACACTACTGTAATGCCTGTTACACCGGCGTCTACCCCACCGAGCATGTGGGCGACGCGGCTCTGCCAATTCTGAAAGGCTGTTGAAAGCGTCGCCTTCGTCCGCCGGAGAGATGATCCCTCGGCGCGATAACGGCCCTTGTTCCCCGTTGCCGCGGCCTCTACGCGGCTTCGGCTGAGCGGCTGTTTCGACTCTGCTGGGTTAGCTTGTTCGTCCACTTCTTATGGAGCGCCTTGCTTGCGCCAGTCCTGAGCCGCGTGATACGATCCAAGCCGCGGTTTCAGGCAAGCCATGCTCCCTATTTACAACGAGCGCCGTATTCACCGTACGCCGGTGGTCACCTATGGCCTGATCGCCACTAATGTATTGGTCTGGATTTGGGAATGGCTCGTCTACACCAACGATCCCAGAGCGGCGAGGCATACAATCTTCCAGTTTGCCTTTGTCCCCAGTCATTTGGGTCCCTGGCTCGCCCATCCCAGCTTCAGCGTGCTTACGCCGTATACCATGCTGACCGCCATGTTTTTGCATGCCAGTTGGCTGCATATCATCGGCAACATGTGGTTCCTTTACCTTTTTGGGCGCGGAGTGGAGGATCTGCTGGGCCGGGCGCAGTTTTTGGCGTTTTACCTGATTTCCGGGCTGTGCGCGGGTTTGGTCTATTTAGCGTTCAGCGGCGATTCGAACATTCCCACCCTGGGCGCCAGCGGCGCCATTGCCGGCGTTATGGGCGCCTACTGCGCGCGCTTCCCTAAGGACCGTATCCGCGTGTTGCGCGGCGTCCTCTTCTGGGTGCGCGGCAGAGTCTATTGGCGTTGGTATGCATGGGTCATGCTGCTGTATTGGTTTGGATGGGAACTGCTATTTCAAAGTGCGGGCCACAACGACGGCGTGGCGCACGCCGCTCACATTGGCGGGTTCCTGACGGGGCTCGTGGTCGCGTTCTGCTGGCCGGGACGTCACGCGGACACTATCGACGCAGCGCCGGAAGGGGACGGCCTTGACTCGGCTCCATTAGCAGCAGCCGCGGCGGCAGGCGCGGCCGGCGCTCCCTCGGATGGAATAAGCGCTCCTCAACCCTCCGCGGCCCGCTGCGCGCAGTGTGGCGCGGCCGGCCGCCTCGCCGATGGCCTGTGCTTCGATTGTTGGGGAAAGCGTGCATAGCCAACTGAAGCGACAGCGGCAGCTTCCCATTGCGAAAACAGATCGAACGGGCTACTCAATGAATCGAGTTCGGGTGTGTAAGCGCAAGTCGCGATTCCCGCTAGCGAATCAGCCGTATCGGCTTTTGTATTGACCCGCTACTGCACAACCAAGGTTAGTGTTGTGGAGTGAGTCAAGTTGCCGGCAGTCCCGGTCACTTTAATGGTGTAAGTACCAGAGGGTGTGCCCGGCGTTCCCTGAGTGCCACCCGGCCCACTGGAACCGCCGCCGCAGCCGGCCAGTGCTCCGGCCAGCAATAGCAGCCCCGCCAGCCTCCCGGCCTGGGCCACTGATGGGCGGCTTTTACGACTAGCCGCCGCCAACGATAGTGTTGCCACGGCAATCCATACGAATGCACCGGGAGCAAGCGGCCCTTTCTCCCTCGGCAACTTGAATGGAGGAACGGCGGAGGATGCGGTTGTCTTGACACTTACCGCGATTGCGGCGGCGTTGCTGCCGTCCAGCGTGGCAGACGAGGGTGTTACGGTACAGCTCGACAATGCCGGAGCTCCACTGCAGGCAAGGGCGACCGGCTGATTGAATCCGCCTTCGGGCGCGAGGCTGAGGCCGTAGGTAGCGGTGGAACCAGCACTGATGGTAACGCTGGACGCTCCGCCGCTCGCCACCCCCAGCGCGAAATCTTCGCCAGTACCCGACAACGCGATGATCTGCGGACTTCCGGCGGCGTTATCGCCGACGCTCACCGCCGCGCTTCTTGCGCTCCCAGACGCCGGAGAAAACGTTACTCCAATCGTGCAAGTGCTTCCGGCCGCCACCGCGGAGGCGGTTGAGCAGGTTGTCGTGCTCGCATCCAGAGCGAAATCGGAAGGATTCGCGCCCGTGATAGTAACGCCGCTGATCGTCAGGCTGGCATTCCCGGAGTTCGAGAGGGTCGCGGTCAGATCGGCGCTGCTGGTGCCAACGATTTGGGGACCAAAACCCAAAGTTGCTGGCGATATGGCCACTGCGGGAGCCCCGCCGCTTACCTGGGTGTTCAGCGTGTAAACCGTCGCGGAGCCGCTGGTCGGGTTCTGCAGCAGGGCGCTTAGGATTCCGCTGCTTGGGTTGTCAAGCATTCCAACAAACCCGATGCCGGTGGGCATTCCCGAAGCCGACACCTGGCTCCAGGTGGGGGTACTCAGGCCATTGGCGTTCGCAAGTTCCCAGAGCTGGTTCTGCATGGGGCCGCCGGTTTGCGGCAAGACCCAGGCGTAGTTGCCGCTGTCGATAAAGTCGGCAATGTAAGTGCCATCGAAATTGCCGGGGGCGCCTGTTGCGCCCTGGGCCACGGTATTGGTCCAGACGGCGGTTCCACCCAGTCCGTTGGCATTGGAAAGCGTCCAAATAGCGTTGGAGTCGGAAGAAGTATTGCTTCCGCCGAGAATCACGAGGCGGTTATTGGCGGCATCGTAAAAGGATCCGGGGAAGTAGCCGTTCGGCGGTGGCCCGCCGCTTGGCGATAATGCAATCCAGGACGGTGCTACGCTTCCTGTCCCATTTGCATTCGTCAGCACCCACGTATCGGTGTAAACCCCGCCTGAGCCGCCACCGTCCTGCCCACCAAAGATGATCAAGCGATTGTTGGCCGAATCATAGGCGGCCACGCCGCCCTGCCGCGGGGCTGGAGGCGTCCCGCTTGGATTCAAGTGCGTCCAGGCCGGAGTCCCACCCGTTCCATTGGCGTTGCTTAATACCCAAACATCGTTGGCAACGGGTGTGCATCCTCCCTCGCAGCCGCCAAAGATGATCAGACGGTTCGTGACGGTGTCGTAAACGACGTACGCGTTCGCTCTACCCGAGGGTGCGGTCCCGCTGGGTTTCAATTCGGTCCAAGTGGAAGTTCCCCCTTGTCCATCGGCGTGGCTGAGCACCCAAACCTGATTGAGCGGGCTTCCATTGTTGCTGCCATCGAACAGAATCATGTCGTCCTGGCCGTCGCTCACCATCCCAATGCAACACAAGGCGCCGATCGCGGGGGAGGCGTTGCTGGTATTCAGGGCCGACCACGTTCCCAACGTGGTGCTTGCGGCCGCAGAGCCGCTCAGAGTGACACTCTGGGGACTGTTGCCGGCGTTGTCGGTGATCGTGAGGGTTCCACTGTAGCTGCCGGCGGCAAGCGGCGCAAAGCTGACTTGGAACGTGCAACTGGCGCCCGTGCCCAGGCTCCCACCGCAATTATTCGTTTGTTGAAATTCCGCATTGATGGACACGTTGCTGATGGTCAACGGTGCGTTTCCGGTGTTGCTCATCGTCACTGCCTGCGCTGCGCTAGCCGTACCAGACGTTTGGGCGCCGAACACCAGGCTTACCGGCAAGAGCTTGACCACGGGTGCGACAACGTTGATCGAACCGGAGAGCGTGGCGGTCTGCGTCCCCGCGTCGTCCGTTATGCTCAGGGTGGCGCTCTCGCTTGCGCTGCTGGATGGGACGTACGCCAACGAAAGGGTACAGCTACCGCCTCCACCAGCGATCTTAGCGCCGGTCAGGCAGGTGCTGGAGGCGCTCGTGGTGAAGTCCGCCGCGTTTGCGCCACCGGTCTGAATGGCGCTAATCGTGATTCCGCTCGCTGTGTTGTTTGTCAGGGTGATGGTTTGTGCCGCGCTGGCAACACCGATGGCGCTGGTAGTGAAAGCAAGAGAAGTGGGCGAAAGGGTGACCGTGGAGCCGGCGCTGGCCAGCTTGACCGCAAAAAGTTCCGCGCTTCCGCTTCCGGATGTCTCAAAAGCTCCTGGCGTAACGGGAAAAGCGGTTGATGAAGTGTCCCCCACAACGTAGGCCTCACCCGCCGTGTCCACCGCGATGTTCAGAGAGCCCTCGCTGCCGGTTCCCAGCAACGTCGAGTAGATCAGACCGCTGCCGCTGGGATTAAACTCGGCCACGAAGCCGAGGCTGGCGGCACTGCTCAGCGTGGCGCAACCGGGACAAGCGCCGGTCACCTGATTCACCACCGGAAATTCCGCTGGATCTTGTGTGGTACCGGCAACATAGGCGTCGCCCTGCCCGTCAATAGCAATACCTGATGCCATCGTGCCCACATCGCGTCCTGCCGGATCGGAGCTCACGCCCAGGTAACTGGAATAAAGCACGGCGCCGGAAGAACTCAGCTTCGTGACAACAGCGTTGGAAAAGTTGCCGCTGCCGCAACTGCCATCGGCGCCACAGCTCGCGCTAAAGGCGCCCGCGGTGGTGGGATATCCAGCGGCGTTGGTGTACCCCGTCACGTAGGCATCTCCGGCCGTGTCCGCCGCGATGCCCGTACCCCGCGTTGTGGGCGAAATGCAGCCCGAGCAACTCGCGGTGCCGCCCAGCGTCTCGGTATAGAGAAACGACGCTCCGCTGCTGTTTACTCCAACTACCAGCAACTGCGTATACGCGGCCGTCGCTGGCGCACTGGTTGCCGCCACATAAGCGTTAGCCGCCCCGTCCAGGGCCACGCTTACGCCATAGCCCGCGTACGAGTTCGCGCCCATTAAAGTGGAGTACACCAAGCCGTTTCCGCTGGCGTTGAATTTGCTTAGAAAGACCCCACCGCTGCTGGAAATCGGGTTTGCCAGAGGTGCTCCGGGGTAACCGGATTGACCAGCGACATAGGCGTTTCCGGAAGCGTCCACGGCAATGCCCATTCCAGCCGTGGCTTGCCCAAAAAACGTTGAGTACGCCAGTGCGCTTCCGCTGGCGTTGAGCTTGAATACGAACGCGACACTGTTCATTGTGCTCGGGTCGCAGCCCGCACACACGCTTTGATACGGATTGACGACCGGGAAGTCCGCCGAGTCTGTGGTGCCGGTCACGTAGGCGTTGCCGGAAGAGTCCAGCGCCAAGGCGTTCCCAATATCGTGATTACTTCCGCCGACGAAGGTCGAGTACAGCAAGGCCCCGCCACTGGCGTTCAGCTTGGTCACGAAGACGTTGTAGCTGCCCTTCAGTGCCGTTTGGTAGGCGCCAATGGTCGTGGGGTAGGTTGCGCTCGGCGTGCCGCCGCAAATGTAGGCGGCGCCCGAGCCGTCCACCGCGAGGCCCAGCGGCACACCCGCTTCAATGCCTCCATTGCTAACGTAGGTTGAATAGTCCAGCACCGGATCGATCACCAGGTCTTGGCTGCGATTGTAGTCACCCACCCAGAAGCCAATCTGGTTGTGCCTGAAGAGGTAGCCCCCAGAACGCGTGAGTCTGCGACCATGCGAGTCCAACTGATAAAGGTGTGGACGGCGTAACCGTATGCGGCCGTCAGGCAACGCCAGAGCGATTGCGCCACCTGGCGTCCGCCGCAAGCCGGCCATCGCTTTGACTGCTAATTGGATTGCTTTGGGCTGTGCTCCTGGATGAACAATGAAGTCGTATTCCAATCGCCCCTGATTGCCGTGGTAAACGAGGTCAATGTTCGGGTAGACGTTGCGAACAACAACTTTTGCGAAGGTCGGGATGGAGCGCTGCCAACTTTTGGGATTAGCTCCGATCAGGTAATTGACTTTGCCCGGCAAGGGATACCGGCCCTCGATTTGCGCTTCGGCCTTGGCGCCCACCAAACGCACCGTCATCGTTTCCATTTTCCGCGCTGCGCTTGAACCGGGTGTTGCCAGTTCGAGCAGCGCGGCATTTTTGGTAAAGAGCACCGTGTACCCTCGTCCGCGTGCTAGAAAACGCACCTGAGGAGCGGTTTGGCCCCGGTTCACCTCAAAGCTCATCGGCAAACGGTCGTAGGCCGCGAACAGGCGCCGAGCTTGCGCCTGGGAAAGCATGGGCGTGAGCGGCTTTTGAGCGCTGGCCACTGGCTGTAACGCACAGATTATTGTTACAAAGGTGGCGAGCGTTAACTTACGGGATGCTTTCGGCGCCATGGTCCCTTCCTTTCTTGCATAACGGGCGGCGCTGCAGCAGCGTGGCCGAGCGGGTGAGTTGCGTACTGGGCAATACTGGTTTTGAAAAGCGTGTTTTGCTTGCCGGTTGGCGGGAAGGCCCTTTGCGTCATTCAGTCGCCTTTTTCATCCGGAGCGGTGAAGTGAAACGACTGCAAAAAAGTCTTTGCGTCTTCCGTCAGTTGAGTTCCGACCTCCGTGGCCACTGCAATGAAGGCGCGGTTTCCAACTACCCACACGCGTACGCGCGCAACAAGCCTGGCATTGCTGGAATCGAATTCGATTCCTGGGACTCCGTCAGTCACAATGTCGTGCTGGTCCAGGAGGTTGAGGTGCGCCGACTTATCGAAGTTGTCACGATCCGCGGCCAGCTCTCCCGCCACTGAGCTGATGCTTTTGTACTCGGTGTATCCCCAAAGATAAACCCACGCTCCCGGACGAAAACATTTCCATAGACGCGTGATGGAACCGTTTTTGTCCGTGGAAACATCGGGCTGCGGCGTGCATTCTGAAGGAAGGTCTACTGAGAAGAGACCGCCCTGGGGAGCGAACGGTTTCCAGCCCGCACTGCTTTGCGCGTGCAGCGCGCATGACAACGGGAAGAGAGCAATTGCGGCGGCCAGCAACGTGGTGCTTAGCCGGTTGTGACTCATAAAGACGTTCTCCGAGTCATACTGGTGAGCTCGCCGTCAGCTTAGAAGCACCTGCAGGGGTTGTCAATACGGGATGTCGGGCTGCGTTACGCTGTAAGCGGTTATTGACGTGGCCAAAAGCACACAACAGTACTGCAGCTATGGAGTTCGGGCCTGCACGTGTTTTTTCCAGGCGTCGGCTGGGATTGTGTTGGAGCGGTCTTTTAAATGCCGAAGCTCACATTTGGGCGCGCCCAATCCGTTCACGAAACTCCTGAGAGGTCTCGGCGGAACGTGACCAATTTCCTCAAGGCGAGCGTAGAAAGACGCTGCGGAAGCGGCGCCAACACTATGGCAGCCAATTCCCGCCAAAACGGTCATTCGTCCTTGTATTGAGCGGTGGGATTCAGGCTCTCCGGCTGCTCGACGAGCTCCTCCGGCGATCTCTTCCTCGGCAAGGACTCGGTGGCTCGCTCCTATGGAAGGTCGAGATTCCAGTGTCACGCAAGAGAAAGGCCCAGGACCGGTATGCCGGCCTGGGCCTTGTTCACTCCAGTTGAGAACCGCCGGACCTAGTCCAACAGCTCGTCGGCGCCTTCGCCATCGCCGTCCTGGTCGCCGTGGAACAGCTCCAGAGCGCGCTCGGCCTCTTCGAACTCCGAGGGGGGCGCCTGCACCGCTTCCAGTGCCGCCTGCTCCTCTTCCTCCTCGCCCACCAGACGGACATTGCGGTAAACCGCAAGGCCGGTGCCGGCGGGAATGAGACGGCCCATAATGACGTTCTCCTTCAGGCCACGCAGGTAATCGATCTTGCCCTGAATGGACGCTTCGGTAAGAACGCGCGTGGTCTCCTGGAAGGAGGCGGCGGAGATGAAACTTTCCGTCGACAGCGATGCCTTGGTGATGCCCAGCAGCAGGCCGCGGCCGGTGGGCGGCTGGCCTCCGGCGGCGATCACGCGGGCCGATTCCTCGCGGAACCGGAACTTATCCACCTGCTCGTCGATCAGGAACTCGCTGTCGCCAACCTCTTCGACCCGCACCCAGCGCATCATCTGGCGAACGATCACTTCGATGTGCTTGTCGTTGATGTTGACGCCCTGCAGCCGGTAGACTTCCTGGATCTCGTTGACCAGGTAGGATTGCAGTTCCTTGTCGCCCAGCACGGCGAGAATGTCGTGCGGGTTGCGCGGCCCGTCCATCAACGGCTCACCCGCCTGCACGCGTTCGCCCTCCTGCACGGAGATGTGCACGCCGCGCGGCAGCAGGTATTCTTTTTGCTGGCCGTTGTCGCTGACCACGTAGATCTTGCGCTGCCCCTTGCTGAGTTCGCCGTACTTGACGATGCCGTTGATTTCGCTGATCACGGCAGTCTCACGCGGTTTGCGCGCCTCGAACAGCTCGACCACACGCGGCAGGCCACCGGTGATGTCCTTGGTCTTGGTGGTTTCCCGTGGAATCTTGGCCAGCACATCGCCCGCCGCCACTGTCTGCCCCTCCTGCACCATCAGGTGAGCGTGGCTGGGCATGAGGTATTTGCGGCCGGTCTTGCTGCCTTCGGCGGTAATCAGCAACTGCGGCTGCCGCTTCTCGTCCGGCGAGTCGGTCACCACCCAGTGCGAGAGGCCGGTAACTTCATCGACCTCCTCGTGCAGGGTGATGCCCTCTTCCATGTCCTTGAACTTCACCGTGCCGCCGATTTCGGTGAGGATCGAGAAGGTGTACGGATCCCACTCGACCATGACCTCGCCAACCGCCACGGCATCGCCCTCGTTCTTCTTGAGGTGCGCGCCGTAGACCACCGCGTAACGCTCACGCTCGCGGCCCTTGTCGTCGACCACCGCGATGTGCCCATTACGGTTCATCACGATGAGGTCGCCTTCCTTGCTGCGGACGGTGGTGAGATTGATGTGGCGGACCACGCCCTTGCTCTTGCTCTCCTGGCGGGACTGCTCGCTGACCTTGCTGGCCGTTCCACCGATGTGGAAGGTACGCATCGTAAGCTGCGTTCCGGGCTCGCCGATGGATTGGGCCGCGATCACGCCCACCGCTTCACCCATCTCGACCAGCTTGCCGCTGGCCAGGTTGCGGCCATAGCAGGCGACGCAGACGCCGCGCTTGCTTTCGCAGGTCAGCACCGAGCGAATCAGCACTCTCTCGATGCCGCCGGCCTGAATGCGGTTCGCCAGCTCCTCGGTGATCTCCTGGTTGATGTCGACAATGATGTTGCCTTCGTAGTCCTTGATGCGCTCCAGCGAAACGCGGCCCACAATGCGGTCGCGCAGGCTTTCCACGATTTCACCGGAGTCCACGATGGCGCTGACGTGAATGCCGTCCACCGTGCCGCAGTCGTCCTCGCTGATGATGACGTCCTGCGCGACGTCCACCAGGCGGCGGGTCAGATAGCCGGAGTCGGCCGTCTTCAACGCTGTGTCCGCCAAACCCTTGCGCGCCCCGTGCGTGGAAATGAAGTACTGCAACACCGTCAACCCCTCGCGGAAGTTAGCGGTAATCGGGGTCTCGATGATTTCGCCCGAAGGCTTGGCCATCAGGCCGCGCATACCCGAAAGCTGGCGGATCTGCTGTTTCGAGCCGCGGGCGCCCGAGTCGGCCATGATGTAGACCGGGTTGACCACCCCTTCACGGTCCTGCTTCTCCAGTACCGAGAACATCTCATCGGAGACGCGCTCGGTGATGTTGGACCAGATTTCAACCACCTTGTTGTAGCGCTCACCATTGGTGATGGCGCCGTCCAGGTACTGCTTCTGAACCTCGACCACCTGCTTTTCGGCGTCGCGCACCAGATTCACCTTGCTCGCCGGAATGACCAGATCCTCGATGCCGATCGAGATGCCGGCGCGGGTAGCCGACCGGAAGCCAAGATTCTTGATGTCGTCCAGCATGCGCACGCTCGGCTCCAGCCCGAAGCGCAGATAGGCGAAGTTCACCAGCGAGCTCAGCCCCTTCTTCTTGAGCAGACCGTTCACATACGGCATGCCTGAAGGCAGAGCGTCGTTGAGAATGACCGTGCCCACCGTGGTGTTCAGGTAATAGCCACGCACGTTCTGCACTTCGGCGCGCACTACATCCTGCGAATCGTAGGCGGTGGTCAGGTCGATCAGCTCGCCACTGTAGCGCAGCCGGACGGGCGTCATCGTCTCCACCTCGCCCATTTCGTAGGCGATCAGGATATCTTCCACGCTGCCGAACGTGCGGCCGGCGCCTTTGGCCTTGCTGTTCGACTTGGTCAGGTAGTACACGCCCAGCACCATATCCTGGGTTGGCACCGCGATCGGCTGGCCCGAAGCGGGCGACAGGATGTTGTGCGAGCTCAGCATCAGCATGCTGGCCTCTACCTGCGCCTCCGGCGACAGGGGGATGTGCACCGCCATCTGGTCGCCGTCAAAATCGGCGTTAAAGGCGGTACAGACCAGCGGATGAATCTTGATGGCCTTGCCTTCGACCAGAACCGGCTCGAATGCCTGAATTCCCAGGCGGTGCAGGGTGGGTGCGCGGTTGAGCAGCACCGGGTGATCCTTAATGACTTCTTCCAGGATGTCCCACACGATCGGCTCGTGCTGTTCCACCATTTCCTTGGCCTGCTTGATCGTGGTGCAATGGCCCGCCTGCTCCAGGCGATGGTAGATAAAGGGCTTGAACAACTCCAAAGCCATCTTCTTTGGCAAGCCGCACTGGTTCAGCTTCAGGTCGGGACCGACCACGATCACCGAACGTCCGGAGTAATCCACGCGCTTGCCCAACAGGTTCTGCCGGAAGCGGCCCTGCTTGCCCTTGAGGGTATCCGACAGTGATTTCAGGGGACGGTTGTTGGCGCCGCGCAAGACGCGGCCGCGGCGGCCATTGTCGAACAGGGCGTCGACCGCCTCCTGCAGCATGCGCTTTTCGTTGCGGACGATGACTTCCGGCGCGTGCAGCTCCATCAGTTTTTTCAGACGGTTATTGCGGTTGATCACCCGGCGATACAGGTCGTTGAGGTCGCTGGTGGCGAAACGGCCGCCATCCAGGGGCACCAACGGGCGCAACTCGGGGGGAATAACCGGAATGACATCCAGAATCATCCACTCCGGCTTGTTGTGGCTCTTGCGGAAGGCGTCAACAACCTTCAGGCGCTTGGCGTACTTGAGACGCTTCTGCAGCGAAGGCTCGCTCTTCATCTTGTCGCGCATTTCCACCGACAGCTCTTCCACGTCGACGCGGCGCAACAGTTCCTTAATGGCCTCCGCGCCCATGAGCGCGGTAAAGCGTCCGGCGAAACCGCCGGTCATCAGTTCGCGGTAGCGCTCCTCGCTCAGCACCTCGCGCTCTTTCACCGGCGCCTCGCCGGCGTCGACCACCACGTAGGCCTCGAAATAGAGCACCCGTTCCAGTTCGCGCAGGCTGATGTCCAGCAGGTGGCCAATGCGGCTGGGCAAGCCCTTGAAAAACCAGACGTGCGAACACGGAGAGGCCAGCTCAATATGCCCCAACCGCTCGCGGCGCACCTTGGAGAGAGTCACCTCGACGCCGCACTTGTCGCAGATCACGCCGCGGTGCTTCATGCGCTTGTACTTGCCGCACAAGCACTCCCAATCGGTCACGGGCCCGAAGATGCGCGCGCAGAACAGGCCGTCGCGCTCCGGCTTGAAGGTACGGTAGTTGATGGTTTCCGGCTTCGTCACTTCGCCATGCGACCAGCTCCGGATCTTCTCGGGCGATGCAAGCATGATGCGGATGGCGTCGAAATCGGTAATCGGACTCGTGAGCTCAAACGGGTTCGAACGGAACAAGGCGACCCTCCTTGGCAGGCCTTCGCGGCGCTGCCGCGGCTTTTCCCGGGACTTTTGAGGATCCTTCCTTCCCGGGTAGCGGTTGCCCGCTTTGAGGAAGGACCCCTGAAAAACTAGCGATCAGTGGTCAGTGATCAGTGATCGGCGGTCAGTTCTGAACACTGACCGCTGAACACTGACCACTCGCCCTTAATCCGCCACCGCCGGCAGCGCTTCCGGCTCCGGCGCCTTGCGCACCAAATCGGCGCGTTTGATCAGTTCCACGTCCAGGCAGAGCGACTGCAGTTCGCGGATCAGCACGTTGAACGACTCGGGCACGCCCGGCTCGATTGCCGCCTCGCCCTTCACGATGGCCTCGTAAATCTTGGTGCGGCCATACACGTCGTCCGACTTCGCCGTCAGCAGTTCCTGCAGGATGTAGGCTGCTCCGTACGCTTCCAGGGCCCACACTTCCATCTCGCCGAAGCGCTGTCCGCCAAACTGCGCCTTGCCGCCCAGCGGCTGCTGGGTGATCAGCGAGTACGGCCCGATGGAACGAGCGTGAATCTTGTCGTCCACCAGGTGCGACAGCTTGAGCATGTAGATGTAACCCACCGTTACCGGCTGCTCGAACTGATCGCCGGTCATACCGTCGAAGAGCGCCGTCTTGCCGGAGCTGGGCAGACCCGCGGCCGCAAGCAGCGCCTTGATCTCGCTCTCCTGCGCGCCGTCGAACACGTTGGTGCCAAACCAGATTCCGCGCTGCATGCCGGCAGCCACGCGCAGCACCATCTCGTCGTCCAGTTCTTCGAGCTGACGCAGCGTGGCCGTGCCCGCAAACTCCTTGCGAAGTTCCTCGCGCACAAAGTTCACCGCGCTGTTCTGCTTCACCAGCGCCGCGATCTTCTGGCCCAGCGCGTGTGCAGCCCAACCCAGGTGCGTCTCCAGAATCTGGCCCACGTTCATACGGGAAGGCACGCCCAAAGGATTCAGCACGATCTCCACCGGCGTTCCATCGGGCAGATACGGCATGTCTTCCTCGGGAAGAATGCGCGCGATCACGCCCTTGTTGCCATGGCGTCCGGCCATCTTGTCGCCGACGCTCAGCTTTCGCTTCATGGCCACGTAGACCTTGACCAGCTTGATCACGCCCGGCGGCAGCTCATCGCCCTTGGCGAGCTTGGCCACCTTCTCATTGGTAATCTTGCGCAGCACTTCGATCTGCCGCGACGTCATCTCCTCGATCTCGTCGATCTGCTCGTTGACGCGCGGATCTTTGTCGTTGTAGCGGATGCGCTTCAGGTTCTTGGTCGAGATGCGCTCGATGGTCTCGCGATCGAGAATCGTGCCCTTGGTCAGCAGGCGCTTGTTGGTGCGCTCATCGTGCAGGTCGGCCTGGACCTCCTTGCCGCCCAGGATGCCTTCCAGTCGCTTCAAGCGCTCGTCCGTCAGAATGCGGATCTCGTCGCCCAGGTTCTTTTCGAGCTTGGCCACGTACTCCGCTTCAATCTGCTTGGCGCGCTCGTCCTTTTCCTGGCCCTTGCGGCTGAAGATGCGGACGTCGACCACCGTGCCTTCGATGCCCGGAGGGCACGTCAGCGAAGCGTCGCGCACGTCGCCGGCCTTTTCGCCGAAGATGGCGCGCAGCAGCTTCTCTTCCGGCGTAAGCTGCGTCTCGCCCTTCGGCGTGACCTTGCCCACCAGGATGTCGCCGTGCTTGATCTGGGCGCCGATGCGGATTACGCCGCTCTCGTCCAGGTCGCGCAGTGCGTGCTCGCTTACGTTCGGAATATCGCGCGTGATTTCTTCGGGCCCGAGCTTGGTGTCGCGCGCTTCGATTTCGAACTCCTCGATGTGCACCGAGGTGTAGTAGTCCTCCTTCACCAGCTTCTCGCTGATCAGGATGGCGTCTTCGAAGTTGTATCCGCGCCACGGCATGAAGGCCACCAGCACGTTGCGTCCCAGCGCCAGCTCGCCCTGTTCGGTGCAGGGACCGTCGGCGATCACCTGGCCCTTGAGCACGCGCTCGCCTTCCCGCACCACCGGCTTCTGGTTGATGCAGGTGTTCTGGTTGGAGCGCTTGAACTTGATCAACGTGTAGATGTCCGAGCCCACTTCGCGCGACAACTGCGTGGGATGGTGCTCGCCCTCGACGCGCACGATGATGCGCTCCGAGTCCACCGAATCCACGATGCCGTTGCGCTTGGCCAGCACCACGGCGCCCGAGTCGCGCGCCGTCACGCCTTCCATGCCCGTGCCCACCAGCGGCGCTTCCGCCACCAGCAGCGGCACGCTCTGGCGCTGCATGTTCGCGCCCATCAGCGCGCGGTTGGCGTCGTCGTGCTCCAGGAACGGCACCAGCGACGCGGCCACCGACACAAGCTGCTTCGGCGACACGTCGATGTAGTCGACCTCGGCCTTGTTGACCAGCACAAAGTTGCCCTGCCGGCGCGCATTCACCAGGTCTTCCGTGATCACGCCCTTGTCATCGAATTCGATATTGGCCTGCGCGATCGTGTGGCGGTCCTCTTCCCATGCGCTCAGGTAGAAGCTGAACGGGATGGCATCGATCGGCCGCTTGCCGGCCTTCTTGAGCTGGTTGTTGAGCTTGGCCGCCTCATCCTTTTCGATGTGATCGCCCACGCGCATACCGCTGTCGCCGGCGTTGGCAATCTCCACGTAATCCAGAATCTTGGCGTCCTTCACTTTGCGGTAAGGCGACTCGATGAAGCCGTACTCGTTGATCCGCGCAAAGCAGCTCAGTGAGCTGATCAGGCCGATGTTCGGACCTTCCGGCGTCTCGATCGGGCAGATGCGGCCGTAGTGTGTCGGGTGCACGTCGCGGACTTCAAAACCTGCGCGCTCGCGCGACAGACCGCCCGGCCCAAGCGCGGAGAGACGCCGCTTGTGCGTGATCTCCGAGAGCGGATTGGTCTGGTCCATGAACTGCGAGAGCTGCGACGATCCGAAGAACTCGCGGATCGCGGCCATCACCGGCTTGGCGTTGATCAGGTCGTGCGGCATGGCCGTCGACAGCTCCTGATACACGCTCATCTTTTCCTTGATGGCGCGTTCCATACGCACCAGGCCGATGCGGAACTGGTTCTCCATCAGTTCGCCCACGGCGCGCACGCGGCGGTTGCCCAGGTGATCGATGTCGTCGACGATACCGATGTTCTTGCGCAGTTTGAGCAGGTAGCGGATGGTCGCGTAGAAGTCCTCCGCCGTCAGGGTGCGGTGATCGAGCTGCGTCGCATCCTGGTTCTCGTAGAGCTTGATGTTGAATTTGAGACGGCCCACGCGCGAGAAGTCGTACTTGCGGGGATCGAAGAACATGCCTTCGAAGAGAGCGGTCGCCGTGTCCAGGGTCGGCGGATCGCCCGGGCGCAGCTTGCGGTAGATCTCGATCAGCGCCTCTTCCGGCTTGTGAATTGAGTCGCGACGCAGCGTATTGGTGATGATATTGCCCACATCGTCGCGCTCGGGGAAGAACAGCTCGATGCTGGTGGCGCCGCTCGACATCACCTTGTGCAGGCGATCGGCAGTCAACTCCACGTTGGCTTCCATCACCACTTCGCCGGTGGTGGTGTCGATCACGTCCGCTGCCGTGAGGGCGCCGTCGAGCTCGGCGGCTTCGATCTCCACCTTCTCAATGCCCGCGGCGCGAATCGCCTTCATGCTGTGCGCCGTAATCTTGCGGCCGGAGTGCGCAATCTCTTCACCCTTGTGCGTAACAGCATGCGCCGGCTTGGCGCCCTGCAGGTGCGTCGCCTTGCCCTCCGCCGCGACGGTCCAGAACAGCTTGCCATCGGCAATGGCGATCTTGTCGACCGTGTAGAAGGTCCTCAGAATCTCTTCGTCGCTGCGCAGGCCCAGGGCACGAAGGAAGATGGTGCCCAGGAACTTGCGCTTGCGGTCGATGCGAACGTAAAGCGTGTTCTTCTGGTCGTACTCGAACTCCACCCACGATCCGCGATAGGGAATGATCTTGCCGAGGAAGTAGGTACGGTTGTTCGCCGTCTCAAAAAAGACGCCGGGCGAACGGTGCAACTGCGAAACGATTACGCGCTCGGTCCCGTTCACGATGAAGGTGCCGTTCGGCGTCATCAGCGGAATATCGCCGAAGAAGACCTCCTGCTCCTTGATGTCGCGGATGGTCTTGTTGCCCGTCTCCGGATCCTTGTCGTAGATGGTGAGGCGCACCGTCACCTTCAGGGGAGCGGAGAACGTCATGCCGCGCTCTTCGCACTCCTGCTGGTCGTACTTCAACTGCAGGCTGACCGGGTCGCCGCACTTGTTGCAGAAGTCGGGGGTGTTCTTGTTGTAGTGGCCGCACTTAGTGCAGAGCACGTCGCCGGGAAGGAACGGGTCGGTAATGACCATCGCTCCGCAATTCGAGCAGGCGGTACGCAGGTGATGCAGCCCCTTCAGGTGGCCGCATTTGCACTCCCAGTTGCCGATCGAGTAGTCGACGAAGTCGAGTTGCGAGATGCCGCGGAAATCCGTAATCGGAAACACCGACACGAACACCGACTGCAACCCCGAGTCATCGCGCTCGTTGGGCAGCTTGTCCATCTGCAGAAAGCGCTCGTAAGAACGCCTCTGAACTTCGATCAGGTTGGGAATCTGCGTGGCTGTGGGAATCTTGGAAAAATCGAGCCGGCTGCGAATCGCGCGCTTCTCGTTAGGCATGCTTCACTCCTGAGGCTCTGAATGCCGAAGACACCCTGGCGGTGCACTCCGGGCCAGCGCCCGAGTCTCGTTGGCGCCAGCTAAATACGGTAAAAATGCGTTGTATCCGCGACCGGCTTACCGCTTCAGGCCAGTCTCACCCGCTGTTCCCGGCCTATCGAAGCCGGTCCTTCCGCCAAGCGTGCTCTGCGCCGCGCCGAGTTGACTCCACCTCAAAAGGGCGTTGCCGACCATTCGGGAAGTGCGCTAGACTGCGCACCATCGGGAGAGAAACAAAAGCCACAGCTACCCTGCCCGATGCTGCGCTTTACGCGAACTTGCTTCGAAAAAACGCTAATTCGCCGCGATGAGAGACACGAATAGCCCGTGAAGACGCAAAGTCTCACGAGCCCGGCTCGCTGCCTGTGCTCCCATCCGAATTCTCAATCGTAGTCTCGCCGATTCCAAAAATCCCTGTTGCCGCTCGCCCGCCAGCCAACGCCTTCGCCATCAGGATTCCGCCTAACCTGTTGACGCTGAGGCACTTCGAATCAACTCTCGCGATCCCGCCACCGGAGCGCTTGGCGCCTCCTCCAGCACGGGTACAATCGATTCTCCTTTGATACAAGAACACGCCGCCCGGGTCCGCTCACCCGGGGAAAACCTCGGATGAGACGGAAAGACGCGCAACGACTATCGTAGCGCGTTCTCCCCGGGCATGCAAGTTTCTTGCCAAAAGGAAGTAATTACTTGACTTCGATGGTTGCGACGCCTTCGAACTTCTTCTTGATCGCCTCGGCCTCGTCCTTGGTCGCGTTCTCCTTCAACGGCTTGGGAGCGCCATCGACCAGGTCCTTGGCTTCCTTCAGGCCGAGCGAAGTGACTTCGCGGACAGCCTTGATGGTGTTGATCTTATTGGCGCCGGCATCCTTCAGGATGACCTGAAACTCGGTCTTCTCTTCCGCCGCCGGAGCCGCACCAGCCGCTGCGCCACCGGCCACAACCACCGGAGCCGCCGCTGCCGCCGACACGCCAAGACGCTCTTCCAGCTTCTTCACCAGAGCTGCTGCTTCCAGCAGGCTCAGGCTAACAATCTGCTCTTCCAACTGCGCGATATCCGCCATTTTCCTTCTCCAATCAGAACTTTTGATTTGTGTGTTACCCGGCCGATCCACGGAGGGAGAAAGTTTCCGATGCGCCAGACCTGCGCCCTTCCGCCCTGCTTCGCAGCCCAAACTCTTCTGATCACTGACCACTGGTCACTGACCACTCGGCGGCTAGGCCGCCGTAAACTTTTCCTTCTCCACGCCCTGGTTCAGCACCACGGCCAGATCGCGGCCGGTGGCGTTGATCACCGTAGCCAGACGCTGCGCCGGCGCATTGATCAGGAACAAGAGCTTCGAGAAGATCTCTTCCTTGCCCGGCATGGTCGCCAGAGCCTTGATCTCTTCCACGTTGAGAAGCTTGCCGTCCACGATGCCCAGCTTGAACTGGAACTCCGCGTTCTCGCCCACCCACTTGGCAAAGCCCTTGGCCAGCGCCACCGGGTCACCGGAGGTAAAAGCCACGGCGCTGACGCCCTTCAGTCCCTTCAGCGCGGACTCCACCTGCGTGCCCTGGCTGGAGATCGCGGCCAGCTTGTTTTTCACCACGCGGTATTTGCCGCCCGCCTCGCGGACAGCCTTGCGCAGCGCAAAATCCTGCGCCACGGTCAGCTTGGCGAACGTGCCGATAATTGCCGTTGTCGAGGTCTCCAGCTCCTTGGCCAGCAACTGGACCTTCTCTGTCTTTCTGCTTCTTGAAATCGCCATCTTCCTGCTCCCTCAGCGGGTCGCGCCTGCCTCGGCGCTCTCGGTTTGAATCCTGACCTGAAGTCCAATCACCGGTTTAGTGCTTGCCGGCGGCATCCGCAACCGCGGAATCAAGCGGTACGCCGGGGCCCATCGTCGAGCTGAGCGTGACGCTCTTGATGTACTTTCCCTTGGCCGCCGAAGGCTTGGCGCGCACAATCGAAGAAATTACGGTCGTGGCGTTGTCGATCAGCTTCTCAGGCGGAAAACTCAACTTGCCCACCGGCACATGCACCAGGCTGGTCTTGTCGGCGCGGAACTCCACCTTGCCGGCCTTGATCTCCTTGACCGCCGCGGCCACATCCAGGGTCACCGTTCCGGTCTTGGGGTTCGGCATCAGACCCTTGGGACCGAGTACCTTGCCCAGACGGCCCACCACCTTCATCATGTCGGGCGTCGCAATCAACGCATCGAAAGCGGTCCAGTTTTCCTTCTGGATCTTCTCGACCATCTCCTCGCCGCCCACAAAGTCGGCGCCCGCTTCCTGGGCTTCCTTCTGGCGGTCACCCGTGGCGATCACAGCCACGGTCTTGGTCTTGCCCAGCCCGTGCGGCAGCACCACGGTGCCGCGCACCATCTGGTCGGCGTGGCGCGTGTCCACGCCCAAACGCATGGTCAGATCTACGGTCTCATCAAACTTGGCGTACTTGACCTGCTTGAGCAGGCTCACGGCCTCGGGCAGCGGATAGGCTTCCTTGGTGACAGCCGCACGCGCCTTCGCAATATTCTTGCTGACTTTTGCCATTCTTCCCTCGTCTCCCACCGCACTTGCCAGCCCCTTAGCGGGGAACCTGGAGGCGCTTGCCGTACAGCAACCAGAATGGCTGCCAACCCGGCACCAGCCTCGAACAGGCCCAAAAGCCGTGGTGCTATTGACGGTCCGGGTACTGCTCCGGACACATCCAAGGATCATATCGAAGTGGCGAGCGGATTGCAAGCGGCACACGGGCGCATTGACCGGTCGCACCCGCAGGCCCATGGCGGTGATGGTGGCCACATCCGCCAACTCGCCGCGAATTCTATGATTGCAGACCATGGAAAACCCCGGCAACCCGAAGGAATCCGCCGCAGAATCAAATGCGCAGCTAGAGATTTCAGTCCCCACTGCGCTCGAGTTGCAGCGCCTGAACCTGGCAGTTCTGATAGACATTCGGCAGAAATTTGAGCTGGAGATCCAGGGAGAGATTCCCGGCGCCAGCTTCCTGCCCTTGTTCCAATTCAAGAAGATGCTGGGACACAATCTCAGCCCGTTGGAGCAGGACGCGCTGGACGCGGATGAGCCGGAACTACGCGATATTCAACAGTTTCTGGCAATGATTAACCAGATGCACCACTCCAAGGAGATGATCCTGATCTGCGTCTGCAACAGCGGCAACCGCAGCCTCAGCGCCGCGCGGCTCCTCCGTCTGCTCGGCTATGAGAATTCCTTTTCCCTCGCCGGCGGCTTTCGCGCGCTCAGTGAAGTTTGGTCAAGTCCGCAGGCCCTTGACCGTGCCTCACGGCCTGCCGGGCATTAGGTGCGGCCCCATGAGCGCACGGTGGCCGGCCATCTGCACCGGCGTGGTGCGGAGCTCCAGAACTCCTGCGGCGAAACTTCACATTGTGACAATCTTTTTTGCTTTTGTCGCACATCTTCCCGCCAAACCCCATGCATCTTATGAGTGCGATTCATTTGTTGAAGTCAATGGACCGGCTTAGAAGCCGATCCCAGAATGTGTGGAGGGAGCACGTTTCATGAGAAAGCTAGGCATGATTTTAGGGTTGGCCGTCACCACCATGGCCATGGCCGCAACCGCATTTCCTGAGGACGCGACCAATTCCGGCGCAGGACAAGCGGTTATCACCGTCATCCCTAAAAAAGGTCGGGAGCGCGTGACGAACATTCAGATTCAGGACCTTCAGCTGAAGATCAATGGCAAAGAAACAAAGGTTGCCAGTTGGATTCCGCTGCGGGGCGCCAATGATGACACGGAGTTGGTGGTCCTGATTGACAGTTCTGCCCGCAACAGCCTCGGACAGCAAATTCAGGATATAGGGAACTTCATCAAGAGCGTCCCGGCGTCCACAAAGCTTGCGCTCGCTTATATGGACAACGGTCAGGCTCTGCTGAGCGGCCCATTATCCACCAACCACTCGCTCGCGCTGGATCATCTGCATCTGCCCGGTGGTCTGCCGGGGTCGAGCGGCGGCCCGTATTTCAGCCTTTCCGATCTGGCCCACCGGTGGCCGTCGAACGATCCCCTGGCACGGCGCGTCGTGGTGATGGTGACGGACGGAGTCGACATCTACAACCCGCGCTTTGACCCGCAGGATCCCTATATTCTTGCGGCGATCACCGATTCGATCCGCGCCAGA
The DNA here is from genome assembly GCA_027459505.1 of Acidobacteriota bacterium. GTDB lineage: Bacteria > Acidobacteriota > Terriglobia > Terriglobales > SCQP01 > DAIDIE01. The sequence continues at coordinate 4,924 of DAIDIE010000019.1, read as the reverse complement.
CTGCTCGTTTATTCGATCTACTGGCATGACATGGGCCGGTTCGATAACACGCAGTATTTCTCTGACTCCGGGCAAAGCCTGCTGGCCGAGGTCACTCAGGCCACGGGCGGCGACAGCTACTGGATGGGTACAGGCGAGCCGGTCTCCTTCCAGCCGTTCTTTGAAGACCTGAGCTGGCGGTTGCAGAACCAGTACCGGCTCAACTTCTTCACGGAGCTGAAGGACAAGCCGGAGATCAAGAGCATGAACTTGAAAGTCGGTGGGGCAGCCATCAAGGTGTACGCACCGCAACAGGTGTATGTAACGCCTGCGCAAGCCCAGTAAAAGGCTCGCACTTGTCCGCCGACGGGCGACGATTGGAAGGCCCGTTGACAGGACGCAACCTCAACCACCTGCAGCTGCACGCCTGAGTGAAGGCCGTGCCGTTGCAGGTGGTTTGTTCATGGAGCAGAGCCCGCGCCTTCAATGCGAATTTGCCGCGCGTGGGGGATTGTCGGCCTTGCCGCTTGTCTCGGGGCTGCCGATATGGTCGGCAAGCATCGCTCCGGAGAAACTGTCGGTAAAGCTCGCGTCAATCTCCGGCAGCATGGTGGCGTTCCAGGCGAACCACTCGGCCACCAGCCGGTCGTAGACATCCTTCTCGCGCTCTTTCAAATTGGCCCTCTCCATGGGGTCTTCCACCACATTGAAGAGAAACGTGTTGTCGAGGATCTTCAGGAACTTCATGTCGCCATCGCGCACGGCGCGTTGCGCATTGCCCTTGTAGCGCCAGAAGAGCTTGCGCGGGACGGGCGCGGCATTGCCCGCCAGGATGGGCAGCAGGTTGAGGCCATCGGAGGGATAAGCCGGGTCGGGCGCGGCGCCCGCGGCGGCAAGGAGCGTGGGCAGCCAATCCATGCTGATGCCCACCTGGTTGGTAGTCTGCGCCACCGGGATATGCTTCGGCCAGGAGATGATCGCGGGAATGCGCAGTCCGCCTTCCAGCAGCTCCGTCTTTCTGCCGGTGAAGGGCCAGGTATCGGCATAGCGCTCACCGCCGTTGTCACTGGTAAAAATGACGATGGTGTTTTCCGCGATGCCATTGGCATGGAGCGCCTGGACGACGCGTCCCACCTGCAAATCCAGCTCCTCAATCATGCGCTCGTAGGTTTTCTGTGAGCCGCCGTCGAAGTCGAAGTGGCTATGGCCGGCGAGGCGTTTTGATTCGGCCTCGTCGCCGGGAGCCTCCCACGGCCAGTGCGGAGCATTGAAGTGGAGGCTCAGCAGGAATGGCTTGCCTGCCTTTGCGTATCCATTCACCACATCGACGGCGTGACTGCCAAGCAGATCAGTGAGGTAGCCAGCGTCGTGGATCCTTACGTCGCCGTCCCACAAGCTATCCGCGTGGTCATAGTAATCGCAGGCGCCGCCGCGGAAACCGTAAAAGTGGTCATAGCCGCTTTGCAGCGGACCGTATTTGGGCAGCAGGCCGAGGTGCCACTTGCCCACCAGCGTGGTGCCGTAACCTGCCTTTCTCAGCAGCGACGGCAGCGTGGGGTGATCCGGCGGCAGGCCGGTATCGCGACCCGCAAGCGGCTCGTCGAGCCCTATATCCAAACGGTCCTGGTAGCGGCCGGTGATCAGTGCGGTGCGGGTGGCCGAGCAGACGGCCGAGTTGGCGTAGGCCTGCAGAAAACGCGTGCCCCGCGCCGCCAGAGCGTCTATGTTGGGGGTGCTGAGGTCAGGACGGCCATAGCAGGAGACGTCCGCATAGCCCAAATCGTCCGCCAGAATGAAAACGATGTTGGGTGGATCGGAGACCGGCTGCGCGAAGAGGCTCTCTACGCCAGTGGCCAGCGCGGCCACGCCAAAGGCAGCTCCGCGCAGCACACTGCGGCGCGTGAAATCGCCGGAAGCTTCCATCGTGAAACTCCTTGCACTGGAGGCAGGTCTTGTCTTCGTCCCGATTCGGAAGGAGTAAAGAGCCGGGGTCTGCCCTTCCCATCGGAACTCTAACAAAGCCCGATGCACCGGTCTACTGAAGTCTCAGACCGTCGACAGGGACTTCCCCCGGAAAGCCCTTTTGTGTCATGCTGTCTCGCATGGGAAGCAAAGACAAAGGCAAGAAGGAAGTCAAGAAGGCACCCAAACCAAAGCCGAAACCTGAACCGGGGCATCGGCGCGAAGTGTTTACGCCTGCTCCGCCAAAGTAGGAACCAATGGAGCCGCCCGGTCTGTGAAGGATCGGGCGGCTTTGCCCTTTCAGCGGGCTGCGGGGAGGTCGAGTCGCTGCACGGCGGTGGCCGGATCCGGAACGGCGGCTTCGTGCGCTACGATGCGCCAGCCTGCAGGGGTTCGGCGAGCCACGACGAGATTCACGCCCTTGGCCTTTTGGCCGGCGTTCGTGGACTCGTAGCGGTCGACAACGTAGATTAGGTCCGGCACACATCCAACAGACAGGATCCGAATGGAGTCGATGTGAAAGTGGGCATCGACGCCGCGCTGCACATAGGCCTGGATTTGCGCGCGCCCGTGCACGACGCCGGTCACATAGTGCTGGGTGAGGTAATCCGCGTCGTCAGCGTAGAGAGCTGCAACCCGGGCTGCGTCGCCGGCGTTATAGGCTGCCTTCCAGATGTCGATCATTTGCTGCGCCGTCTGGATCGCTTCAGGGCTGGAGCAGGAGCTTGCATCGGGAACCACGCCGGACGTTACGGCAGTCTGCTGCCCAAGAGCTGCAAGGCCGCCAAGAATCACCGAGAGAGTGAACAGGCGTTTCATCGCACCACCTCGTGCAAACCGTTGCGAGAGACGTGACGATCTATTCTACGTCGGTTCAGAGGGATGGATCAGAAAGAGCAAGCCCTCCCCGGCCGGGAGGGCTTGCCTGTTGAAAACGCGCGGAGCTACGCGACGACTTCAATGCCCATGGAGCGGGCTGTGCCCTTGATGCTCTTAACGGCCGCGTCAACGGAGGCGGCGTTGAGGTCGGGCATCTTCTGGGTGGCAATCTCGCGCACCTGCGCTTCCGTCACCTTGCCGACCTTGTCCTTGTTGGGCGTTCCCGCGCCTTTGGCGATACCGGCTGCTTTCTTGAGCAGCACGGCCGCGGGCGGCGTTTTGGTGACGAAGGTAAAACTGCGGTCGGCGTAGACGGTGATGACAACCGGGATGATGAGTCCGGCCATCTCCTTGTTCTGCGTGCGGGCGTTGAACTGCTTGCAGAACTCCATGATGTTGACCTGCGCCTGACCAAGCGCGGGGCCTACGGGCGGAGCCGGCGTGGCCTTCGCGGCCTCAATCTGCAGCTTGACGTACGTGGATACTTTCTTCGGAGGTGCCATGGGATCCTTCGGAACCAGCCTCAAGCTCCTAGCTTCTAGCTTTCAGCCGGTCATTTCCTTATGCGAATTTTGGTGTTGCGCTCTGGCGTTCACCTGCAACCGGACTCCGCTAGGAGGATGATCCGGCTAGAAGCTGGAAGCTAGTAGCTAGAAGCTGCAACTACTCAATCTTTTCGACTTTGCCGAACTCGAGTTCGACCGGGGTGGAACGTCCGAAGATGGTCACCATGACCTTGAGCGTTTCGCGATCTTCGTTGATCTCATCCACCACGCCGTTGAAGTTGGCAAAGGGCCCGTCCGTGATACGGACTTGCTCGTTCTTCTCAAACTTGATCTTCATCCGCGGCTTGTCTTTGGCGGTCTCAGAGCGGAAGAGAATGGAGCTGACTTCCTCCTCGGAGAGTGCGACCGGCTTGTCGCCCGTGCCCAGAAAGCCCGTGACCTTAGGCGTGTCCTTCAGGACGTGCCACAACTCGTTGTCGAGCTCCATCTCCACCAGCACGTAGCCGGGCAAGAAGACGCGCTCGACGGTACGCTTTTTGCCGTTGAAGATCTCCGTCACCGGTTCGGTGGGGATCATCACCCGCCCCACTCTGTCCTTCAGCCCGAAAGCTTGCACGCGGCTCTCGATAGACTCGCGCACTTTGCGCTCGAAGCCCGAGTAGGCATGCAGGATGTACCACTTGAAGCGCTCGTTGCGCTCCGGCTGGGGCTGCTCGGCGGGTTGTTCCAATTCTTCTGCCATTCTGCTCTCGATTCGCGGGTGCGCCACGTTATTGCCCGCCGCCCAGACGGGTGAGTATGTCGTGCAAGGCCCGGTTGAAGAAGAAATCCACCGCAAAGAAGAAGAACCCGAAGAGGAAGACCGTAATGATCACCACGGATGTGGTGGCCTGTACTTCCTTCCACGAAGGCGCCACAACCTTGCGCATCTCCGCGCGCACGTCCGTCAAAAAGCGCGTCATTTTATTCCACATGCCCACCGCTCCCTCTGACACATTCGATAACGCACCCGGCTCCTGCAACTTGGCGGAACGCTGATCGCCCTTTTCGATTGCTGCCTTGCTGGCCATACTTCCAATCCTTCGCTCAAGGCGGCTGTGCCCGGAGCATCCTTCACTGATCTGGCAGGGGCGGAGGGATTCGAACCCCCAAGTTCGGTTTTGGAGACCGACAGTTTAACCGTTGAGCTTACGCCCCTAGAACAGCTACTAGCTTCTAGCCTCTAGTAGCTGCCTTACTTCGATTCCTTGTGCGGCTGGTGCTTGCGGCAGCGGTTACAGAACTTAGAGAACTCGAGGCGGCCCGTGGTCGTCTTCTTGTTCTTCGTCGTCGAGTAATTCCGCTCCTTGCACGCCGTACACTGCAACGTCACAATCTCACGCATTTTCAATCCTTTACCAGATTTCAGCTGTCAGAGGTCGGAAATCCGTCTTGCCGATCCCTTGACCCCTGCTCTCTTACTTGATGATTTCCGAGATGGTTCCGGCGCCCACCGTGCGGCCGCCCTCGCGGATCGCAAACCGCAGGCCCTTCTCCATCGCCACCGGAGTGATCAGTTCCACCTGAAGCTGCACGTTGTCGCCCGGCATCACCATCTC
>DAIDIE010000017.1 GCA_027459505.1 Acidobacteriota bacterium | reverse complement strand
CGTTGGTCGCTGGCACGTTCTCCAGTGAGAACGTGAAGCCGCCGATGCCGGGCTCCTCTCCCGCGCGAGGGAGCCGCCCTTCGGAATTTCGCGGCCCTCCACCTGCGATCTCCTCCCGCAGGGAGGACTCGGTGGCTCGCTGCTTAAGCTGTTCATGAGTCGAGAGCTACTTCACCCGTTCGAGGTATTTGCCTTCGGAGGTGTCGACGCGGATTTTCTCCCCCGTCTCAATAAACGGCGGTACCTGGACCATCAATCCGGTCTCCATCTTGGCCGGCTTGGTGACGTTGGAAACGGTGGCGCCTTTGAGCCCGGGTTCGGTTTCGACCACTTCCAGATCAACCACCTGGGGCAGTTCCACCGATACCGGCTTGCCCTCGTAAAACTCGACGTTAATCTTCAGGTTGGGGATGAGGTAGTCCACCGCTTCCCCCAGCACTTCACGGGAGAGGTGAATCTGGTCGTAGGTCTCCGTATTCATGAAGTAGTAGTCGGTGTTGTCGCTGTAGAGGTACTCCATCTCTATCTCGTCCAGCACGGCGCGATCGACGCGATCTTCCGAACGGAAGCGGTGCTCAATCATCGAACCGGTGCGCAGGTTGCGCAGCTTGGCCTGCACGAAGGCGCGCAGGTTGCCGGGTGTGCGGTGGGTAATGCTGAACACCGAGTACAGCTCTTTGTCGTGGATGATGATCATCCCGGGACGCAATGAAGTCGCCGTATTGGCCATTGAAAACGAGCTCCTTGACGCCGCGCGGCTGGCGAGGCGGAAAATACCATTATCCGGGCAGCGCGGCATGTCTGTAAAGGCACTCAGCTGGCCGTTACTCAATGCGCGCCAGAATACATTTCAGGTAATGCGTTTCGGGAACGGTCAGCAGCACCGGGTGATCCAGCGATTGGCCGCGGCGCTCCAGAATGGTCACGGTGCGATGCGCGTCCAGGGCGGCTTCGGCAAGGATCGCCAGCAGGCGCGCTTCGCTGAGGTGATGCGAACAGGAGCAGGTAACCAGCACCCCACCCGGCCGCAGCATCTTCAGCGCGCGCAGGTTGATCTCCTTGTACCCGCGTTCGGCCGATTCCAGGGCGCCACGGCTCTTGGCAAAAGCGGGCGGGTCCAGCACGATCAGGTCGAAACTGCGCCCCTGCTGGTCGTATTCCCGCAGCAGATCGAAGGCGTTCGCCTCGATCCAGTTGACCTCCAATCCATTGCGCTGCGCGTTGCTGTCGGCCAATTCCAGGGCGGCGCGAGAGAGGTCCACCGCCTCCACGTAGGCGCCAGCGCGAGCCAACTGCAGTGCGAAGCCGCCCTGATAGGTGAACACGTCCAGAACGCGGGGCCGTTCCCCGCCAGGCATCACCGGCAGAAACCGGGGAACGGCGGCCCAATTCTCACGCTGGTCAAGAAAGGCCCCCGTCTTCTGCCCGGCCAGCAAATCCAGACGGTATGCAATGCCGTCGATTTGCACCTCGGCGATGGCTTCCGTGCCATGCACCAAACGGGAGCGCAATTCCAATAGTTCCAGCGTACGCACGCGCGCGTCGTTGCGTTCCACAATCGCGCTGGGCTGCACCATCTCCCGCAGCAACTCCTGCAAAACCGGCAGACGCGCCTCCATGGCGGGTGTCAGCGTTTGCAGCACCAGCTTGTCTCCGTAGCGGTCCACCACCAGGCCCGGCAGGCCGTCCGCTTCGCCCCAGATAAGGCGGTAGGCATCGGTATTGCGAATCCAGTGCCGGCGCCACTGCAGAGCGCGCTGCATCTGTTCCCGCAGGAAGGTGTCGTCGATGCGCGCCGCTGGATCGCGGCTCAGCAGACGCAGACAAATCTGCGAATGGGGACTAAAATCGGCCACCCCCAGGGCGCGGCCGCGGCGATCTTCCAGCCGCACCGCCGTTCCGGGGCGTACCCCTTGCAGAGCGGCCAGCGCGCCATGGTCCTCTTTGCCGAGCACATCGCTGCGGTAGACCCAGGGATGCCCGGCGCGCAAACGCGCAGCGCCGTGCTCATTGATGGTGACTGTCTTCAGAGGCATGCGGGAAAGGTGCGCACAATTGCCGAACGGGATCTCGCCGGCCGTCCCGGGCAATCGTCACAACAACGTTGCGTCAGGCGCGTTCCAGGCGGGGCAAGCTCTAAGCATAGATGCCGCGCAGGTTCATACTGAATGCTACACGATCAATAGCCAGCATGTAGGCGGCAATCCGGTTGTGCACGTGGTGCTTTTCCGCGTAAGCGACCACGTCGTCGAAACTCGCCTCCATGATGTGCCGCAGTTGCTCGTTGACTTCGCTTTCCTTCCAGAAATACCCCTGCCGGTCCTGGACCCATTCGAAGTAGGAGACTGTGACTCCGCCGGCGTTGGCCAGAATGTCAGGAATCACGAAGACTCCCTTCTCGCGCAGAATCTGGTCCGCCGCCGGGGTGGTCGGGCCATTGGCGCCTTCGCAGAGTATCCGCGCCTGAAGATGACCGGCGTTGCGGGCATGGATCTGGTTTTCCATGGCGGCCGGCAGAAGAATGTCACAGGGGGCGGTCAACAGCTCTCCACGCGGCACCGCCTCCGCCTTGGGATAGCCGTGCACCGTACCTTGCTCGCGGCGATACTGCAGGAGATCCTGGATGTCGATGCCCTTCGGGTTGGAGAGCCCGCCATCGTATTCGTCGATCCCAATGACCTTGTACCCCGCCTGATGCAGCAGGCTGGCGGCGTTGCTGCCGACGTTGCCAAAGCCTTGCACAATCACCCGCGTCTGTTCCCGTTTCCACCCCAGCTTACGCAGCGCCCGGTCGCAAACGATGAGACAGCCACGCCCCGTCGCTTCGCGCCGGCCCCGCGAGCCCCCCAAATCCAGTGGCTTTCCGGTCACAACGGCGGTTACCGTGTGCCGCATGTGCATGGAGTAGGTGTCCATAATCCACGCCATCACCTGCTCGTTGGTGTTCACGTCGGGAGCGGGCACATCGCGTTCGGGTCCAATGAATTCAGAAAGCTCGGCGGTATAGCGGCGGGTGAGCCGTTCCAGTTCACCGGGGGACATGATGCGCGGGTCACAGATGATGCCGCCCTTGGCGCCGCCAAAGGGGATGTTCACCACGGCGCACTTCCAGGTCATCCAACTGGCCAGTGCCCGCACCTCATCCAGCGTGACGTCGGGAGCAAAACGGATGCCGCCCTTGCCCGGACCGCGCGCCACGCTGTGCTGCACGCGATAGCCGGTAAACACTTCCAGGCGTCCATCGTCCATCTGCACCGGAACGTGGACGATGATTTCGCGGGTGGGTGAACGCAGGACCTTGGCCAGCCCTTCATCGAGCTTGAGCCGTCGCGCCGCCTCGTCAAAACGGGCGGCCTGGGCCTCCCAGGCATTGAGTTCCTGCTCAACCCCAGCGCTGCTGCTCGTGCTGCTCAGTGTGCTGCTCATCGCTCACCCCCGGCAAGTTGGTTTTGCCTGCTCTGAGGTCAGTATAGGGCCAGCTTCGCAGCAAGCCGCTATCCAGGGTGCTGGCGCGGTATCAAACGGTGGCGGAGACCTGCTCTGCCTGGCGGGCCGCAAGTGTAACCAAGGTCCAGCGGCTCGGATCGCTGAGCAGCTTCTTAACCAGCGCGGTATGCAGGGCATGGCCCGCGCGGTTGGCGCGCACATAACCCAACAGCGGATGCCCGAGAAGTGCAAGATCGCCTATCAGGTCCAGCGTTTTATGACGGACAAACTCATCCGCAAAACGCAACTCGCCATTCACCACACCATCCGGAGAGAGCACCACGGCGTTTTCCATTGAGCCGCCACGAATTAGTCCCTGGCGGCGCATGGCCTCAACATCCGCCAGGAAGCCAAAGGTGCGCGCCGGCGCCAATTCGTTGCGATAGCTTTCCGGCGTAATCTCGAGCTCGAACTCCTGCTTGCCAATCGCGGGATGAGGAAAGTTGATCTCGTAACTAACGCGGTAGCTGTCGGCTGGATAGACGCCAATAAACTTGCCTCCTTCGTTCATCTCCAGCGGCGCCAGAATTTTCAAATAGCGGCGCGCCCGTTGCTGGGATTTGCGGCCCGCCGCCTCGATCATCTCGACAAAGGGCTGTCCGCTGCCGTCCAGGATTGGCACTTCCAGATTGTCAATCTCCACCACCACGTTATCGACCCCAAGCCCAATGAGTGCACTGAGCAGGTGCTCCGTAGTGGAGATGAACACGCCTTTCTTCATCAGGCTGGTGGCATAGCTGACCTTGGCGATGTTGGCGGAGTTGGCCTCGACAACGAAACCTTCCAGATCAGTGCGGCGAAACTGGATGCCAGTGCCGGAAGGGGCGGGAAGGAGCCGGATGTTGACGGGGGTCCCGCTGTGCAGCCCGATACCGGAGGCGGGCACGGCCTGACGCAGGGTTCCCTCACAGTGCATGGGGCTATGTTGTCACGAGTTGAACCCCGACCAGCTAAGTTTTTGTCCCAAAGGGGTTTACGGATTCCGCCCTGTGGCGATTCTGCCACACTTGTCCGCTTGAACGTGCTCAGAAGTAGTCAACTGGCCGCCTGCGGCGCCGCCCTAAAGGGCTAGTGAAATGGGCTGGCTTGGAGCTGCTGCGTGACCGTGCCGCCCGCCAGGTCGCGCGAGGCCTTTTGCATCCGTTGCAGCGGCACCTGCTGGACCCGTGCCTGCACCCGCGCCGGAAACTGAATACCGCAGGCGGCCTGCAGTGGCGCCTGATCTTCCACGGCGAGATTGGTCATGCGCAACGTCTGGTTCGCATGCAGCACCCGCGGCTTGGCCAAATTGGCTATGCGCAAATCGCCGCGTTGCACCGTGACATAGGTAACGCCGTTGCGCACCAGCACCGCGTAGCGTGCATTGGAATTCAGTGGCTGCAACTCCGCTTGCCTGGCGTGCACACCCACCGCGCCGGTCACGGCCACATAGCCATTCTGCAACCAGAGTTGCGGCGCCTGCTGAGCGGGAAGCACGACAGCGTTGCTGCTATGCCCCAGCACCACTTCGCCCCCATGCGAGCCCCGCGCCAGGAGAGCCGCCCCTTCCGCGTCCGTGCTCACGCCCTCGCAGCGCAAAATGCTGGTTCCAGGAAGCAGCCTCGAGTCCTCCAGAATTGCCCCCGTCACCGAGGGCCCGGCGACAAAGCCTTGTCCACCGCCCGGCTGTAGCGGCTGCTGAGCGCCAACCAGCCCGCCTAACGCGCAAACCAGGCCAGAGAAGAAAACCAAGCGCTTCATGTCCACCTCCCCGTTCTCCCGAGCCAGTCACGAGCTTGCCGCGCCTAGAGCGCGCCGGCTGCGGCGTACCCCAATCCCAGCACCGCGGCCGAGCCCAGGCCTTTCAGCAGACTCATCGCCAGCGCCTTATGGGCGTCATCGGGAATGTACAGGATGTCACTGGCCGCCATCTGCACATCCGGAGCCTTGTGCTTGAGAATTTTTTGAAGCCGCACGCGCCGCCGCACCGACTTGCCGTCCTGCTCATGAATCAGAATGGCATCATCCGGACGGGCGCTTGGCAACCAGCCATGCGCCATGGCCAGCGCGCGCAAGACGCTCAGTTGGGAACCGTCGTTGATTTCGAACGCGCCCGGCAGCTTGACACTTCCAGCCACAAAAATCTTGCCCGCTGGAATGACCCGGATCTGCTCTCCACCGTTGAGCAGCGGATCAATGGCCGGATTCTTAGATTTCAGCAAGGCGTTCGCGGCAATCGTCAAGTCCGGTTGGCCGGATCGCTGCAAAACGATGGTGTCACCGGCCAATTCGGCTGTGCCACCCGCTTTGGAGAGCGCCTCCAGCAGCGTAATCGGGTGGGTGGCCTCCAGCGTCATTGGATTGCGCACCGCTCCCATGATCACCACCGGCCGTGAGCGCACCTTCTCCACCCACACCTCAACCCTGGGGTGGAGAGCCAAACGGTCCTTGATGAGCGCCTGCTCCAGCGCCGGCCGGATAGCGCTCACTTCTTTTCCGGCCACAGGTACTTCCGTGTTGCCATAAGGCATGCGGATGCACCCTTGATCATCCACTCGCAGGTTGCCACTGAGCTCAGGCTCGCCATAAACCGTCACGCCCAACAGATCGCCCTTTCCGATCAGGTAATTGTCGGAGACGACGCTGTTGGGAATCGCGATTTCGTTCACCATCGGGGTGAGCTGAAGCGATTGCTGCGCGGGCAATACCGCCACGCCGCTGATGGCGAACACGAAAACGGAAACAAGAAACTTCATGCGGCCTCCCCGGCTGTTGCGGCTGGCCCTGCCGCCGCCCGGCGCAGGCGGCGCGCCAGCACCAGGGTGAGCGCCGCGGCAATCAAGAAGAGAAAACCGCCCCAAATGGCGTCCGCCCAGGGCTCATAGGCCCCCAGCGGAATGATCTTCGTGGAGAGCCAGTCAAACAGCACCAACCCGAACAGGCGTCCGAAGTTGGCCAGATAGGCCAACCCCACAGCGGAAAACAATAAAACCGGCGCCTGCCGCAAACGCAACTTGAGCGCGTACGCCAGAATCAGGCTGAAGTAGGTCATGGTCACCGCGCCCCGCAAACCATCGCAGGCGGGCGCGATAAACATTCCCACGCCATGATCGAAAGCCATGGAAACCGTATAGAGCCGGTGATGAATATGCAAAAGCGCGGCAAATCCGGCGGCGGCGTGAATGGCGATCAGTTGCAGGCGAAAGTCCAGCACCTGCGGCACAAACGTGGGAACCGGGTTGAGCGCCAACACCAGCAGCAGCGGTGTCGCCAGCCGCCGCCAACCTTGCCAGCCACACCAGAACAACGCCACACCGTTGAAGTACACCCACACCGGCGTGGCCACCGGCAGCGACGGCAGCGCGGAGCTCAGCACCGCAAATCCGATCACCACCGCTCCCGCCAGCGCGGCGCGGCCATCTGCCAGCGTCTGGCCCCGCGTCAGCTCTCGCCACAGGGCGTGCACGGCTAAAGCGAACAGCAGCGGGGCAATGGAGCGCAATCCGTCATTCCAGCTGCCAAGCAGGTATTGCCGCAGAATGTGCTCAAACAACCCCACCGCACCAGCAACGCTGAGAAGCGTAATGAACGCGGCGCGCACGCGAGCTCCCGCCCAAAGCGGGACAGTCCCCAGCGCACGCGCCGGCACGGTGGGCGCTACGGTGGTGTTCATTTTCCACTCCCCGCCGTATCGGCGTGGGGGTTATCGCGGTAGTAGTAGTACTGATTGCGATCGGTGTCGACCGCGTTCAGCACCAGGCCCAGAACGTTGGCGCGCACCCGCATGAGCTGCCGCAGCACGGTGCGAACCTGCTCACGAGGTGTCTTGCTGGCCCGGGTCACCAATACCACGCCGTCCACCAGGGTTGCCATGGTGAGAGCGTCGGCAAAACCCAATAATGGCGGGCAATCCAGAATGATGTGGTCGAACTCCGGCTTGAGCAGTTCGAGAATCTCGGGCATGCCGGTAGCCAGCAACTCGGCCGGATGGGGCGCAGCGGGACCTGCGGGCATGACAAAGAGATGATCGACCGGAGTGGGCAGGATGCAGTCCTCCAGCGGCGCGGCGTTACGCAGCGCGCTGCTTAAGCCCACACGGTTAGGGGCGTCCAAAATGCGGTGCACGGTGGGGCGGCGGATATCGGCATCAATCACCAGCACCTTGGACCCATGCAGCGCCAGGGCCGCGGCGACATTCACCGCGACGCTGGATTTGCCCTCCAGCGGCTGCGCGCTGGTGAAGCTGATGCACTGCGTCCGTTCCGGAGAGGAGAAGAGCAGCGACGTGCGCAGCGTGAGCGCCGCCTCGGCAAAAGCCGAGCGTTGCAGAGCCAACGCGGTGGAGTGATCCGTGTGCGGCTGCACCAGTTCATAAACATGCTCGCGCTGTTCGGCGATGGGCAGTGAGCCCAGCAGCGGCACACCCACGCTCTGCTCCACGCGCTCGGGGGCGGAGAAGGTATTGTCGAGCACGCCCACCAGAACGGCTACGCCACAGCCACACAGCAGCGACAGCAGAAAAGCGAGTTCGACGGAGCGGCCAACGTGCGGCGCCACCGGAAAACGGTCCGCCACAGCGGCGTCGCTGATGCTGATCATGTTGCCATGGAAGCCGCTGCGCAGTTGCTCCATGGTGGTGGCCTGCAGCATATCGTTGTAAATGCGCTTGACGCTGTCGGCGTTTTGCTTCAAGACGTCGTAGTCGATGCTCTTGCCGCTGAGCTCATCCATTTGCGCCTTGGCGGCCGAGACCGACTTCTGGTCCAGTTCCTCCCGCCGCACCGCGCGCCGGTAATCGGCGGCCACCTGCAGGACCGTCTGTTGCTTGGCCTTGTCCAGGTCCTTCTGCGCGGCCAGCAGTTCCGCCTGCGCCTGCTGATAGACCGGATTGGCGGGACCCACTCGCGCGCTGACGTCGCTAAAACGCAGTTGCGCCACATTGACCGCGTCCTGCAGCGTCTGCAGACTGGCGCCGTGTTTGCTGGCCAACAGGGCGGCCAGCTCGCCGTTCTGCACGGTATTCAGTTGCGCCTCGGCCGCGGCGCGCGCCGCCTGCGCATTCAACAACTCCGATTCCAGTTGCTGCAGCTTCTGCTCGCTCAGCGTCTCGCGATCGTTGAGGTTGACGATGTTATTGGTCCGCTCATAGCGCACCAGCGCCTGCGTGCTCTGCTCCATCTGCGCGCGCAGATCGTCCAGCCGGCGCTGCATCCAGGAGGTCGAGTTGGCAAGCGCCTTCATCCTGGTCTTGAAGTCTTCCTGGATCAGGCTCTTCGCCAGCGCGTTGGCCATCTGCGCCGACAGATCCGGATCGGTCGACACATACGTAATCTCAATATTGCGGGTACCTTCCGGCTTCGAAACCTGGGTGCTGTTCACCACCAGGTTATAGAGCGCGTTCTGTTCGGCATTGGCGTCGCCAACCGTCGCCGAAACCTTGGCAATGTGATAGTGCTCGTCCAGATGCGCCAATTGGATCGCGCCATCGACGACCGAGCGGCTGGTGACATCCCCCGCCAGCGTGGTGCGCAGGCGGTTGTAGCTGTCGTCATCGCTGTACTGGTTGTTCGACAGAAACTGGGTCGAACTTCCCGGGTCAATCCGCACCTGCGCCGTTGAGGCGTACTGCTTTGGCAATCGCGAGACGTGCACCCAGGTCAGCAGCGTCACCAGAGCGACCGCCGCCAGAATGCGCCGGTAATGACGCCGGATCTGCTGCCAATAGAACTTGACCGGCAGGCCGGCGGCCCCTTCCGGTCCAGAGCCGTCATTGCCCCAGCCCCCGTCACCGAAGCCGGGCGTCGGACGGTATTCGGGAAACACCTGCGGCTCCCGCCGCACGGGGGCCGACTCGGTGGCCCCATAGATCGACTGAGCGGGCGGTTCGGGACGCGGCTCCGGCACGGTAGCGCCGCTAGCATTTTCCAGCGGCGGCTCATTGGAGCCCATGCGGCGGCCTGGCCGGCGGTCACGCCCGCCGCGCCGCGGCAGGTGCCGGTTGCTGTCGCTCCCCGTGTTGGCCTTAGTCCCGCTCAAATTTCCTCGCTCTTTTCACCTTGCAGCAGTGCACGTTGTGAGCCATCCCCGCCGTTCAGGCCTCGGCCGGCATAAACTCCTGCGTTTTCTGTTGTTTACGCCGACCCTCGGCATGCGGCCGGACGACAAAAAGCGCCATGCTGACACAAAACAGCAGCGCATTGGCGGGAATGTGGAGATTAAAGTCGAACGCTGAATGAAACAGCAAGCCGGCACACCCCAACAATCCCCCGATTCCCAACAGCCACGCCGGACTATCGGCGGGCGCAGACAGCGACGCGGTCTGATACTCCCAGACCGCCAAGCCTAATCCCAGCACCAACAGCGCTCCACCCACTACGCCCGTCTCGGCCAAAAGCTGCACGTAATCGTTGTGGGCGTAGTCATAAAAAACCGCCGTATCCTGAAAACGTCCGTAAGAGGTGTAGACGCTGGACCAGGTCCCTAGTCCCCACCCCGCCCACGGCCGGGCATGCCACATGGCCAGCGTGCCGCGTGTCAGCGTCAGCCGCCCATCCCAGTCACCGCGCTGGCTTTGCAACTGACTCCAGCGCGAACGCAGTGAACTGGTCCCAATAGCGGCGGTAAACGCCACCAGAATCACCACGATGGAAAGCGCGGCGCCAGTGCGGCTGCGTAAACGAAACCGTTTTTTTCGACGCGGAACGATCGTTCTATGGGCCAATGCGCCGGAAGCTCTGGTCGCCAGCGCCTGATTCGCCGCCAACTCCAGCGACGGCTGGCAAACCAGCGCGGTGGAGTTCGCCGGGCGTGGCGGGCTGGCGGCTCCGCCCTTTTGGCGAAGGTGGCGCAGCGCCCATGCGAGCACTGCCAAGCCGATCAATGTCTCCAGTATAACCGCGCTGACCCCAGCCCGGCTCACTGACATCAGCATGGCGGCTAACCCCAGTGCCGGACACAGTGACCACAATGCGGTGAGGACTCCGCCCCTGCGCCGCACCACAATTGCCTGCATGATCGCCAGCGGCAGTAGCAATTCCATACAACCGGCAAAATGGTTGCGATTCACGTAAGGGCCCGCCGGCACCGCATAGCCGTAGAGTTCGACCCAATAAATCCGGTGAATGCCGGTGAAATACTGCGCCAGGGCCAGCCCGGCCACCGCTCCGCACAGCAGGCTGCAACTAGGCAGCATCCAAGGCGCATCGCGCCTTAATTCCAGCGTCTGCGTCAGTAAAAACAGCAGTGCGCATCCGGCACTGTAATGCAGCCATGTGGAAAGAGTCAGGCCGCGAGAGACCGTGAGTCCGAAAATATACTGCGCCGCAATCCAGCCATGGAACAGCAGCAGCGGCAAATAAATCGCATGCCAGCGCCCCGCCAGGCGGCCGCTCATCCAGGCGGCGGCCCAGAGCCCCACCACCGCGAAAATCAGCAGGTAGGCGCCCCCATAAGCCCAGCCGTACACGCCTCCAAAAGCAAAAATGGCATACACCACCGCCAGCATGCTGCTCTGTGCAATCGTGCGCTGCAGCAGTTGAGGGCTGTACCAGATGTCGCGCAGGCGCAGCCACCAGGGCACACGCTTCTTGCGCCGCAACACCGGCCCTAACGCATGCGCTGGAGTGGCGGCCAGACTCATGGCTGCCTCCAGAGCCGCACATCGCGCAGCAATACCGGGTTTTGCAAGGGCACCGTACCCGCCACTCGCTCGTAAGCCAGGGTGAGCGACAGTGCGCCAAAGTTGCCGCTCTTTGCCGCTACGCTCAGGCCGCATTGCTGGGTTGTCTGCCAATCGCCCGGGGTCGCTATGGGCACGCGCTGCAGCAGCTGGCCATCGGAAAAATCATTGACCTGCAGTTCCATCCCGCTCTGCGCCGCCCCTCCCAGACTGCGCGCCTGCACGCTCAAACAGTACGTGGCGGGAGCGGGTGCGGCCACCCACTGCCGCAGAAACAGTTGCGAACTGCCCGCAGTGCCATCAAACGTCAGCTCCAGCGCTGGCTGGCCAGCCGCTACTACTACCGGGTGAACCAGGGCCGCGTTTTGCAATTGATTCCAGCCACCCAGATTGGGAACGGGCTGCTGTGTCGGCAGCGGTTGTTGAAAACTGCCGTCCTCCACCAGATTGCCCGTCACCGCGCGTTCCCGCCCAGAGAGCAAACCGGTGCGCACCGCCGCGTTCCAGGTCTGCAGCGCCAGCCCCGGCGCCGGCGCCAGGCCCTTTTGCACCGTGTGTTGCAACGCATCCTCGCGCCGCAAGCGATCGCTGGGCATGGTGTTGCGCGTGCGCAGCACCCACTCCACCCCTTGCCGCGCCACGGTCCAGTCCTCATGGTCGGTGGCAGCGATCAGAACGGCTGCGGCGGCCGCGGCGGAATCAGCGGGCAAGGCCGGAATCAGATCATGAAAGTCGAAATTGGTGGCGGTCAGAGTCCGCGTCACAATCGATGGAAACAGGTCCGGCGCAGCATAGACGGAGGCCTGCTTCACTTGCCCCCAAAACCGCGGACCCACTTGCCCGGAAAGCAGCAACAGGTTGGCGTAGCGCCAATGCGAGTCGAAGTCGTGCACGTGACGCAAGGCGTCAAAGCTGAAGTCAACCGCGGCCGCCGGGCGCGCCAGCGCCAGATCCGCAGTTGCCAGATCGGCGCGGGCAATCGGGTCATACGGATTCAGCCGCAGCGCTATGAGCAACTGCTGCCGGCTCTCCCGGGGAGAAAGGGTGATTTCGCTCTCGGCCAATTCTCGCCGGTAGAAGGAAACATCCGGCCGCGATGCCACCGCGAGTCGATATTTGCCGTGATCTGAGAACACCTCGGCGGCACCAGTGCGCACCGTCAGCACGCCACAGGCGAGCGTCGCCACGCATAAGAGCACGCCAAAGAACAGGCGTGCCGCGGGCGACAACTCCCGCTGGGCGGGCGCAGGCGCGGCGCTTGCGTCTTGTTGCGACAGTTCAGCCAAAATAGTTCACCAGCACAACAGCTTAGGCGTTAACCATCCTCCGGCGATATTGCGTAGTTTGAGGCCGAACCACGGAGATTAACGCGTTTTTACTGCCTACCAGCTTCTATCGGCGGAGCGCAAATGAGTCTTGAGGATGTCTGAGAAAGGAAAACGGACGGTCTGAAAATCTTCTGACAGGTGGAAGCGCAAGTCACTTCATGAGGTGCGGAGTTATTCCAGCGTTAGAGTAAATGGCCCCACATTACACAACTCCACCCGCATGTCCGCCCCAAAAACCCCGCGCTGAACGGTGACGGTGCGCGCCAGGGAATCACAGAAGTAATCAAACAGGTTGCGCGCCAGGGCCGGCTCGGCGGCGCGAGTAAAGCTGGGGCGCAGTCCGTCAGTAGTGTTGGCCAGAAGCGTAAACTGCGGCACCACCAGCACGCTGCCCCCTGTCTGCAGCAGGTCGTAGGCTAATTTCCCCTGTTCGCCGGGCCAGAGACGCAGGCGGGGAATGCGCTCCGCCAGACGATCACACTGCGCCTGATTATCGCCCTTCTCCCAACCGCACAGCAGCAGATATCCCTGACCAATCGCCCCACTCAGTTCACCCGCGACGCTCACCGATGCGGACGAAACACGTTGAAGAACCACGCGCATAAGGAGACTCGTACGTAGCGGTGGCAGCCCTACTGCGCTCGCCTGGAGCCGCCAAACAGCGTGGCGTCAATCCGCTTGCGGCCGGCGAAGCCATCCTCCAGGCTGTGCCAGAATTCGATGCTTTCTTCGCCCAGCTTCCAGCAAAGCAGGATCATGCGCCCATCCACCAGGCAGGGAAAATCGAGCAGCCCCTGATCGATATCTTTCAACTGCACGCCGGCGGAAGTAATTTCCTCAACCGCATCCCGCAACTGACTCTCGGCACGTTCCCGCTCTTTGCGCGCCGCCGCCAACGCGATGGGATCAAGCAGCAGACCGCCATGCAAAATAATGCGGGCCTGCACAGCGGTGAAGAATTCTTCTTTTTCACGGAGTTGCTGCCGCGCGCTGCGTGCGCTCTCCAGCAGCCGGCGTACCACCGGAAGGATTTCCTGGGCCTCATTGAGGGTGAAGGTGCGGTTCACAGGTCTCAACTCTCCCCTCAGGCCGGCACGGCCAGCATGCGGTCCAGCGCCACGCGGGCCCAATGCTTCACGTCTTCGGCTACCCGCACCCGGTTCACGACCGTGCCGCGCTCCAGATTTTCCAGCACCCAAAGCAGGTGCTGCGGCGAGATGCGGAACATCGTGGTGCAAACCGGACACATGTTGTTGTCCAGCGGCGCGATTTTCTGTTCGGGATGCTCCTGCGCAAGCCGGTGGACGAGGTGCAATTCGGTCCCGATGGCCCATTCCGTCCCCGCTGGTGCGGTGCAAACCTGGCGAATAATGAATTCGGTTGAGCCCACCAGGTCGGCTTTCTGCACGACCTCCCAATTGCACTCGGGGTGCACCAGCACTTTTACCCCCGGGCGCTCCGCCCGGCAGCGTTCCACATGCTCGGGCTGAAAACGTTGATGCACCGAGCAGTGCCCTTTCCAGAGCAGGACGCGGGCGGTGCGTACCTGATCGGGCGTTAAACCACCCAATTCACGCCGCGGATCCCACACCCGCATCTCATCAAGCGCAATACCCAGCCTGGAACCGGTATTGCGCCCCAGATGCTGATCCGGGAGAAAGAAAATCTTTGGCTTGCGCTCGAACGCCCAGCGGAAGGCCGCGGGCGCGTTCGACGAGGTACACACCAGTCCGCCGTTCTGCCCGCAAAAGGCCTTGATCGCCGCCGTTGAGTTCATGTAGGTCAGCGGCAAAAACTCATCCGCCAGACCCGCATCCCGCAGTTCCTGCCAGGCCTGCTGCACCTGCCAGTTCTGCGCCATGTCGGCCATGGAACAGCCGGCGTTCAGATCGGGCAACACTACCTGCTGGTGCGGCGCGCATAGAATATCCGCGCTCTCCGCCATGAAGTGGACACCACAGAAAATGATGTACTGCGCCGCCGGATGCTGCGCCGATTGTTGGGAAAGCTTGAAGGAGTCGCCGCGAAAATCGGCAAACTCGATCACTTCATTCCGTTGATAGTGGTGCCCCAGAATGAGCACCGTCTCGCCCAGACGCTGCCGGACCTCGCGCAGCCTGGGGCGCAACGTCTCATCCGGAAATCGCAGGTAATTATCGAGGTCGCAATCGGCAATGACGGGTGTGGCCATGCAAATCCAATAGGGCGGGCGCGGCAGGTTTACGGGGTCCGCCTTGAACTCTTTATTTTAGCTTGCGAGCTGCTTCCGGCGACTTCGGCTTTCCCCTGCAGCTCTGCGGGGGGCCCATTCAGCCGCCAATCTGCACCATGGTGCGGCTGGGGGCCTGAAAATTCGATTCCCCAATATGGTGGCGGTCTTCTTTCTTTTCGACTGCGCCTGTAATAAAAGCGCGCAGCTCGGCATCGCTGCCGCCGCTGCGGAGCAGTGCTAACAGGTCCCACTCGCGGTGGGAAAAAAGGCAGGTGCGAATCTTGCCATCGGCAGTCAGGCGAATCCGGCTGCATTGCCCGCAAAAGGGCTGGGTGACGGGCGCGATCACGCCAATTTCTGCGCCTTCGTGATCCGCAAAACGGAAGCGGCGCGCCGTTTCATGCGCGGGCCCTTCCACCGCAACCAGTGGGTACACGCGGCCAATGCGCTCCACAATCTCCCGAAATCCAACCACTTTGTCCATCGACCAGGCGCGGTCCTCACCCAAGGGCATGAACTCGATGAAGCGCATGGAAACTCGCCAGTCACGCGCAAATCTGGCGAACGCCTCCACCTCGTCATCGTTCCAGCCTCGCACCAGCACCGCGTTCACTTTGACCGGGTTCAAGCCGGCCTCCTGCGCCGCGCGGATACCATCCAGCACCCGCTCGAACGCCGCCTGCGTGCGCGTGATGCGATCAAAGCGGTCCGCCCGTAGCGTATCCAGGCTGACCGTAATCCGTTGCAGCCCGGCCCGCTTCAGATCGGCGGCCCGTTGCCGCAGTAAGTGTCCGTTGGTGGTCAGCGTCAGGTCGCTGACGCTCAAAGTGGAAAGCTGCTCGATTCCCCGCAGCAGCCCGGCCCGCAACAGCGGTTCGCCGCCTGTCAGGCGAATTTTATTGATCCCAAGCTGCACGAAAACCGCGGCAAGACGCTCAATCTCCTCCCACGTCATGGGCTCTTGCCCATCGTAGGCGCTGTTGCCGGAACGGCAATAAACGCAGCGGTAGTTGCAGCGGTCGGTAATCGAAATGCGCAGATCGCTGATGGCGCGCCCGTAGCTATCGCGCAGCGGAGCGGCGGCACAGTCCTGCCGTGCCGCACCAGTTCCGGCGCCGGCCGGCAATACCGCTCCTGAAAAGCTACTTCCGCTCATACGCCCGCCACATTCCGTTTTCCCGTCTCCCCGCGTCCTTGAGATGAGCGGTGCAGACGCACAGCTGCACTTCCCGCCTTAAGTCAGCACCTTCTCCACCTCGATCGCGCCCTTCTTGGGCCGGCGGTTGGCCTGCAGAATGCGTTTCCGCAGCCGGATGGATTTGGGCGTGACCTCCACAAACTCGTCATCCGCGATAAAGTCCAGCGCCTGCTCCAGATTCAGCGCCTTGAAGGGCACCAGCCGGATGGCCTCGTCAGCGCTGGATGCGCGCATGTTGGTCAACTTCTTCTCCTTCGTGATGTTCACGTCCATGTCAGCGTCACGCGCGTTCTCACCGACAATCATTCCCTCGTAAACTTCCGTACCCGGGCCGGCAAACATCTCACCGCGCTCCTGCAAGTTGTTCAGTGCGTAGGTGGTGGTCATACCGGCGCGATCGGCAACCAGTACGCCCGTGGGACGGGAAGCCATTTCGCCCTGGTACTCGGTCCAGCCCTCGAACAGCGAATGCAGCAGCGCCGTTCCACGCGTGTCGGTCAGCAGTTGGCTGCGCAACCCGATCAGCCCCCGCGAGGGAATCTTGAATTCCATGCGCACGCGCCCCGACCCGTGGTTCACCATCTTGTTCATCTGCCCTTTGCGGCTGCCCAGCTTTTCAATCACCACCCCAACATAGTTTTCCGGAATGTCGACCACCAGCGTCTCCAGCGGTTCCAGCCGGCGAACGCGCTCCCCTTCGCGCTCCTCGCGCACCACAATCTGCGGTTTGCCCACCATGAGCTCAAAACCTTCGCGGCGCATCGTTTCAATGAGAATTGCCAATTGCAACTCGCCCCGTCCCAACACGCGGAAGGAATCGGTGCTGCCCGTCTCCTCCACGCGGATCGACACGTTCGTCAACAGCTCTTTGTCCAGCCGCTCGCGGATATTGCGCGACGTGACAAACTGCCCCTCCCGGCCCGCCAGCGGCGAGGTGTTCACCGTGAAGATCATCGCAATCGTGGGCTCATCGATGCGAATCGGCGGCAGCGGCGCGGGCTGCTCGGGATCGGTAATGGTTTCGCCGATCTGTATACCTTCCACCCCCGCCAGCGCGACCACGTCCCCGCAGGAAACCGCATCGGTCTCGTCGCGGCGCAGGCCACGGAAGGTAAACAGCTTAGTGATCCGGGTGCGCGCCAGGCTACCATCGGTTTTGGCGATGCCCACCTCCGTGCCCTGGCGCACCGTACCGTTCATCACCCGGCCGATGGCGATGCGCCCCAGGTAATCGCTGTAATCCAGATTCATCACCTGCAACTGCAACACCCCCTCGGGGTCACCTCCCGGAGCCGGAATGTGTCCCACGATGGCTTCAAACAGCGGTTGCAGATCGGTGCTGGAATCCCCGATTTCGCGGTGCGCCACCCCGGCCTTGGCGTTGGTGTACAGCACGGGGAAATCCAGTTGATCCTCGGTGGCGTCCAGATCGATGAACAAGTCGTAGATTTCGTTCAGCACTTCGCTGGGCCGCGCATCCTGCCGGTCGATCTTGTTCAGCACCACCACCGGAGGCAGCTTGGCCTGCAGCGCCTTCTGGAGTACATATCGCGTCTGCGGCAGCGGGCCCTCGCTCGCGTCCACCAAAAGCACCACGCCGTCCACCATCTTCAGCGCCCGCTCCACCTCCCCGCCGAAGTCGCTGTGGCCCGGCGTGTCTACAATGTTGATCTTGGTGTCGTGGTAGTAGAGCGCGGTGTTTTTCGCCAGGATGGTGATGCCGCGCTCGCGTTCCAGATCGTTGGAATCCATGACGCGATCCACGACCGCCTGGTTGGCGCGGAAGGTCCCGCTCTGCCGCAGCAAGACATCCACTAGCGTGGTCTTGCCGTGGTCAACGTGGGCAATAATAGCGATGTTGCGAATAGGTGCTTTCAAGCGAAAGAAACGTCCTTAAAGACAAGAGCTGTCGAATTTGGCCGCGGAGGCAGCCCCCGGAGCGCACAAACATGTCCAGCGGGCTGGGCGAGGGGGATGCACCTATTTTATCAGGTGCCTTCCACGGAGCGCTCCGCCCGGTCCAGCACGCGGGGGCTTCTCCCTGGGCCCAGGCGTGCGGCCACCGTGTGCGCCGCCAGATCGCCCCGCGGCTCACCGTCAACTGTAAACTGTTTACCTATGCTTTTGGTGCTGGACGCGGGCAATACCAACACTGTCATTGGTGTTTACGAAGGGCAAACCCTGGCTGCGGCCTGGCGCATTACCACCAACCGCGCCCAGACTGTCGACGAATATGGACTGCTGCTGCGCGGACTGTTCCAACACGCCGGGCGAGCCCCCGCTGACATCACCGCCGCCATCGTTGCTTCTGTAGTGCCACCGCTGGATGCCACCATTCGCGAGACCATTCAGCGCCATTTCGCCGTCGAGCCGCTGTTTGTAGGACCGGGACTGCGCACTGGCATGCCCATCCTTTATCAACCCGCCGCGGATGTGGGCGCCGACCGAATCGTGAACGCTGTGGCCGGTTTTGCCCGTTGTGGCGGCCCGCTGGTCATTGTGGATTTCGGAACCGCCACTACTTTCGACGTGGTCTCCGCTAAGGGCGAGTACATGGGCGGCCTCATCTGTCCCGGCATGGGCATTTCCGCCGAGGCCTTGTTTGTCCGCACCGCGCGCCTGCCACGCGTGGAGATTCGCCCTCCCGAGCGCCTCATCGGCAACACCACCGTGGGCAGCATTCAGTCCGGTCTGTTTTATGGCTACCTCGGCCTGGTCGACGGCATTTTGGAGCGCCTGCGCGGCGAGTTGGGAGAACAAACGCGGACCATGGCCACCGGGGGCCTGGCGCCATTGATGGCCAGCCACTCGCGCTTCATCCAGGAGCACGATGAAAACCTCACCCTGCAAGGGCTGCGCCTCATTTGGGAACGAACCCGCGGCAAGAGCTGAATCGGCCGCAACTCAGCCGGCCAGATAGCGCGTTCCCCTGGCAAGGTAGGTGGTGACGTAATCCCGCACACCCTCTTCCAGCGAGACCGGTTTGGGAGCGGAGGGATGCGCCGCCCAGCGGCTCATGTCCGCGCAGGTGTGGTACTGGTAAGCGGCGCGCAACGCCTCCGGCATATCCACGTATTCAACCCGCGGCGGCTGGCCCAGTGCGCTAAAGACCGCGCGCGCCAGGTCGTTCCAACTGCGCGCCCGCCCCGCGCCTACGTTGAACAGCCCACCCTGCTCGCGGTGCTCCAGCAGCCAAGCCGTCATCGCCACCGCGTCTTTCACGTAGACGAAATCGCGCACCTGCTCGCCGTCGGCATACTCCGGCCTATAGGAGCGGAAGAGCCGCACGCAGCCGTCGCTTTGAATCTGTTCGAAGGCGCGCAACACGACGCTGCGCATATTGCCTTTATGGTATTCGTTGGGCCCATACACATTGAAGTACTTCACCCCGGCTATGCGGGGAAACGCCTTCACCGCAAGCGCCCATTGGTCAAACAACTGTTTGGAAAGAGCATAGCGATTCAGCGGGCGGAGTTTCGGAACCACCTCCAACGAATCGCTGTACCCCTGGGCGCCATCCCCATACGTTGCGGCGCTGGAGGCGTAGATGAAACGCACCTCCTTGGCCAGACACCATTGCGCCAGCGTCTTGCTGTACTCGAAGTTGTTGTACATCAAGTAGCTGCCGTCTTCCTCCGCAGTGCTGCTGCAGGCGCCCAGGTGAAACACCGCCTCGATCTTGGGCAGCCGGGAGTCTTCACGCTCAATGCGCTCCTGAAACAGATCACGTTCCAGGTAGTCGGAGATGGGTAGCCCACATAAATTGCGGAACTTTTCGCTGCGGTCCAGGTGGTCGACGGCCAGAATGTCCTCGTGCCCTTGTTGCTTCAGGAACCAAATTAATGCGCTGCCAATGAAGCCGGCGCCGCCGGTAACGACAATCACAAGGCCCCTCCCGATCCGCTCACTTCCACCTGGCCGGGCTCTTGGCGGCTCAGCATCAACGCCTCCAGATCCGCTAAGGTCACCGCCACTGTGCCCGGCTCGCTGACCGCAATGCTGGCCGCACAGTTGGCTACATCGGCTGCCTCCGCCAGTTCCAAACCCGCTGCCATTCCCATGGCCAGTGCCGCCATAACCGTGTCGCCAGCGCCGGTCACATCGGCCACATGGTGCGCCAACGCCGGAATTTGGCGCGGCGTCTGCTCTCCACGTTGGCCGCCGCGCCGGTCACCATCGGACGCGACTCGCGCTGCGCGGCGATAAAGCATCATGCCCCGCGCGCCCAGGGTAACCAACAGCGCTTCGCAGGCATGCCGCTCCAACACCAGTGCCGCGGCCTGGTTCAACTCGGCGTCGCTGCGAGCGCCGGCATTCACCAAGGCCTCCAGTTCCTTCAGATTCGGCTTCAGGAGAGTCACCCCGGCGTAGCTCAAACGAGGCTGCTTGGGGTCGGCCAGCACGGGAACACCCGCGGTGTGTGCCACCTCCAGCAACATCCCCAACGTCTGTTGGTTGATCGTCCCCTTGGCGTAATCGGAAATCACGATGACGTCAAATTCACCAAGGCGAGACTGCAACGAAGTTAGCAGTTCCCTCAACGCCTCGGCCGGTAACTCGCCATCGGATTCCTGATCCAGCCGCAGCATATGCTTGCCCTGGGCCAGGATGCGCTGTTTCACGGTGGTGGGGTGCGCCGCCAGCGCCTGCAAACCGTCTTCAATACCCTGTTTCCGCAAGAGGGCGCGAACCTGCTCTCCCGCCGCATCCGCGCCGACCAGAGAAAACAACGCCGCCCGCCCACCCAGCGAAACCACATTGGCAGCCACGTTGGCGGCGCCTCCCAATTGATAGGTCTCGTGCTGCAGCAACACTACCGGCACCGGCGCCTCGGGGGAGATGCGCGTGGCGTCGCCCCAGGTAAAACGGTCCAGCATGCAATCGCCGATGACCGCGATGCGGGCGCTGCGCCACTTGGTGGGAAGAACTGACAGCATGAGGATGAAGGCGCCGCACTTGGGCCGATTCCGGTGCGGACGGGGCCACGTGATCTTTTATTCTAGACTGCCAGGGCGGCATGGCCGCTTTAATTCCACCCGCTCCGGTATCCGGCTCCTAACGCCGCGGTGCGGCTGGTGGAGCGCAGCCGAGTCTCACGGCAGATGGCGGATTTCGGCTGTGACATCGGTCCGCGATTTCGCACTCGAAATCAGTTCGACTCGGCGTGGCTCTTTGACGGCCGTGCGCTTACCGCGCCAGCCGGACGCCTGCGCTTTCAAGCGCCGCCCGGACCTGTTCCACCGCTATCTGTTTCATGCACAGCAAATCTCCTCGCCGGCAGCGGGTGCGTTCACACGGACTGCAGGCGGGGGGCGCTTCCGCCCGCACGTTCACAACCCGCGGGGACCGGTAGCCCCACATCAACGCGTCTTCAGGACCGAACAACGCGACCACCGGAACCTGCACAGCATGAGCCATGTGGCAGACCCCGCTGTCAGGGGCAACCAGCGCCCGGCTGCGTTGTAACACCCCCGCATAGATGGGCAGGGGCAGTGGCGGCAACAGCAGCCGCGGGTCGCCAAGTCCTTTCGCCAGGGCGTGCGTTAGTGACAGTTCCGAGGGGGCGCCACTGATCAGCAGCGGAACGCCCGCGCCCAGCAGTTCCCGCCCCAGCATCACCCAATGTTCCAGCGGCCAACGTTTGTTGGGCTGTCCACTGCCCGGATGCAGCACGATGGGACGCGGTCCATCATTCACATACGCACTCGCCTCACTGCTGGCAGCGGCGGATATATGAAGCCAGGGGAGTTGTACATCCGCGGGCTCGGCGCTGGTGTTGAAGATGTCTTCCAGCAGCGCCAAATGCCGTTCCCACACCGGGCGCCTTTCCAGGGTGGCGGCATGCGCCAGCAGAAAACCCAGCCCCCTCGTGCCATAACCGGCGCCTGTCGCCGCCTGGCGCAGCCCTGAGATGATGTTCGCCCGGTGACCCTGAAAATCTATAAACAGTGCCGCCTGGCGCGCAGCGGGTGAACTGCGCCGTGGAGCGTTGCAATCCTCTACGCTGTCCACCAGGCCCGGACAGCATTGTGCGATCAATTGCCCGTAAGCAGGCTGCACCAGGCAACGGATCGCTTTCCCCGCCGCCACCCGGCGCAACATGCGCAGCGCGGGAATAGTTCCAATGACGTCGCCCAACCGCTCCGGGCGGACAACGACGAGGCTCTTGATCGCCTCCAGCCGCGGCAAACGCCGTGAAAACAGCAATCCGCCAACCCGGTCCGCTATCGCAAACGGCAGACGCCCGCGCGAACGTAGAGGGGGCAACCTTCCTGGAGGCGACTGAAACATGCTAATGCGTGCCTCGCCTGCGACTCTGGCTCTAGCCGGCTAACTTACGAACCTTCGCGATCGTCTTGGCCGCCGGCTGAATGCTTCCTCAAGCCTTTCACCACCTCGCCCGTCCCGAGCACCTCGTCAACCGCCTGGCATAGGATGTGTCCCAGCAGGACATGGCACTCCTGAATTCGTGGCGTACTCTGGGAAGGCACGTCCAGCAGCACGTCGGCGTGCGCGGCCAGTTGACCGCCCCCCTCGCCGGTCATGGCAATAATGCGCATGCCCAGCTTGCGGGCTGAGAGCACCGCCTCCAGCACATTCCCTGAGTTGCCCGAGGTACTGATGCCCACCAGCAAATCGCCCGCTTGCGCGAACGCTTCCACCTGACGTGAAAAGCTGAAGCGGTATCCGTAGTCGTTGCCGATTGAGGTCAGCGACGAGGTATTGACGTTAAGCGCCAGGGCGGGCAGCGGACGCCGGTCCAGAAGAAACCGCCCCACAAACTCCGCCGCCAGGTGCTGGGCGTCGGCGGCACTGCCCCCATTGCCGCAGAAAATGATCTTCCCGCCCCCCTGAAACGTATTCACACACAATTCGGCTGCAGCCTGCAGCTTATCGGCCAGGGCAAGCAGAGCACGTTCCTTGGTGGCAATGCTCTCGCTAAAAGAGTTCTGGATCAACTGCTTGAACAAAAGGCGATTTCCTCGTGGCGCTGGCAGCCAGCCGGAGTATGCGGGAGCTAACGCGGAACGCGGGCGTAAACCATCCCCGCAAGCCGCAGCGGGGCCAGTTTAGCATGGGGCGCCAGCTCAGGAACCATGTGCCGCGCACCACCACGCCACCCTAAACGCGGCGCAGGGCCGTGGAACCCGCCTTACTCCACTTCGCTTAGCGGGCTCCACGCGCACCCTGTCGCTCTCGCTCCCGCTTAGGGCTGTTGCACCAGTGAAAACTCCTGGTTGCTATTGCCGCTTTCGCAGGTCCATTGCGTCATCTGCACTCCATTGGAAGTGGAGCCGGTGTTATCCAGGCACAAACCACTCTTCAGGTTCACGAATTTCCATAATCCGTTGCCCAGCGAGACCGGCTGCCATTCCTGATTGGCGTTTCCGCTCCCGTAGCTCCAGAGCTGTATCCCATTGCCGTTGGCGGTTGACCCTCCCGTGTCATCCCAGGCCAGGGCGGTGGCGTAGCGGTTAAAGACGGCGTCGTAACCACTGCTGGCGGCGGCGCGGAACTGCCACTCCTGGTTGGTTTGTTGATTGCCGCAAGCCCATTGCTGCAGCACCGTGCCGTTCGCCGTTCCCCATCCCGTGTCATCCACGCACAACCCGCTGGTCTGGTTGACTACGTTATACCAGGCGCTGGGGTCAGGGGCATTCGAACCTGAGGACGAAGCGGCCACGCTGATCCCACTGATCTTGGGCTGGTCGGCGGCCCCCACCGTGAACTGAATGGTGATATCGCCGCTGCCGTCCGCATTGGTGGTAAACGTCTTCGCAATCGCCCGGCCGGCGCCGCCGGCGGCGGCAATGATATCGAAATTCGTCAATACCTGGGCGCCGTTGATCAGTACGTTGAATTCCCGTTGTCCGGTGGCCGTCCAGTAGATCTCGGCGAATTGCAGGGTCACCTGGTAGCTGGCGCCCGGCGTGAACCCGCCCAGGGTATATGTACTTGCTCCCCAACGCTCGGATTGATAGACCTGTTGCGGCGCCGGATTGCTGACCAGGCTGGTGTCGATCGCGGCGCTCGTGCTGGCCGTGTTGCCACCAGTGAAGTCGGTATCGCTCACATAAGAACCGGCGGCCACACCCCCCGTATCAATAGAGACCGGACCCGAGGTGGCGCTGCTTGGACTGCCCCCATGGGTAAGCGTCTCAAAAATCATCATGTGGTAATCCACCGGCATGCTCTGATTGCGTACGTTGGAGGTGATCCAGTTCCAGGTGTTGGGCAGCGAGTCGCCCAGGCGGTTGTGGAAGGCGTTGTAGCCGATTTCGAAGGTCGGGTAGTCAACCAGCTTGACGCTCCCCCCGCAAACTGAGCTGGGTACCGGGTTGCCGGCCAGGTAATAGGTATGGAACTCCAGCGCCGCTTCCAGGCGCGGTCGCTCCGAGCCGTACAGGTCCACTCCCTGGATCGCGGCGGTCTCGGCGGCGTTCATGGTAGCGGCAATGCCGTACTCGGTGTGGCCAAAGTCGCGGCAGGTCTCCTGCGCGACCCCGTTGACGGAGTTGTCAAAGACGGTCTGTCCGTTCCAGTTCAGGCTCCCGCGCGGCGGCGGTACCGGATTAGGACCGTCAATGGGGTAGTAGTAAAAGTAGGCAGGAACGCGCTGATGCCAGAAGTCCACCGCGTGCTGAAAAAGGCTGGAATCGTTGTTAAATACCGCGATGCCAATCATGCCCTCAATCATGCTCAGCTCCCAGTTGCCGTTGCTGCCGGATCCGTTATAGATGTTGGGCAGATTCACGTTGTAGAGCATGTTGGTGAACTGCTGGATATCGGCCGAGGACCAACCGGCGCCGCTGTAGCGAATGATCTCCGCCGCCCGCGCCCACTTGGAAGCGCCCCAGGCCGCCTGCAAGGGTGCGTTCGCCCCGCTGTACCCCGTCAGGTTGTAGCCGTAGTCGTTCAGGATGGCAATGGCGTTGTTGGCGTACTGCTGGTTGCCGGTAATCCAATACAACAGCGCCTGGGTATAGGCCGCGGTGGCGTCATTGTCTTCCGCCGAACAGCCGTAGTTGGGATTGGAGTAGGAGCCGCAATCGATGACGCCGCCCGCCGGCGGACCCTGCACCGTATAACTGAGCGATCCCCATTGGCTGCTTTGCGCCTTGAGAAAGGCGGAATGAAAAGGTTCGACCCCGGCGTTGACCTGCTGCTTGACGAAATCCAGTTGTGCCCCGCTCACCAGAACACCGGGATGCTGAAACGTCATCTGCGCGGCCGCCGCCTGCGGAAGCATGGTGAACACGGCAAACAGCGCCGGCAAAGGGCACAGCGCGATTAAAATGCGCCGCCACGCGCGGCGCAGTGGATGTGCTTGCATAACAGAGAGCTCCTGAATAATGAGACGTTCGTGCCAGGCGCGGCCATGAGAAGCAGCCGTGGCGCGAAGCAGAGCGGGTGTGCACATCCCGATGGCGTTTCGCACTCTGAAACTGCGGTTCAAATCCGAGCCGCAGGGAGCGTACGGGAGAGCGCGGACAAGCGTCTATTGTGCTAAGGAAGGGGCGGGCGGCTATACGAAGGGATAAGTTGGAGTCTAACTGGAGCGCTGCAGATCATCCGTGAGCTTCTGCCCTCCCTGCACCGCGCCGCACGGTGGGCTTGAATGGCCGGGCGGGCCGCTCTCCCGCAGCGAGTGAAGCAACTGCAGCCAATCCCGATCGGCGTGGCTCGTACCCACTCACGCCGGGACGTTGACTAGCGGCGGCTGCCAGGGCCGCCGCCAGCGCCTTCAAACGTTATGGGTAATAGGGTGTGTACTCCACGTTAGAAACAAACAGGTAACGGGCGCCGTCCCCGGTGTTCCAGGTGGAGCCGTCTGGGTTGCCCGGCCAATTGCCGCCCACAGCGGTGTCGACGATGAAATGCATTCCCACCGCCCCAGTGGAATACCACTTGGTCCCCGTGTAGGAGCCGTCTACCCAGAAGTCAATATGATCCGGCCACCAGGTGAAGGAGTAGGTGTGGTAGCTGTTGGTCCACGCCGAGCCGTTATAGCGGCTCCACTGCGTCTGATTGTTGCTCCAGTCGTGGAAAGTCTGGTAAACCGTATTCGGCCGGCTGCCCACAATTTCGGCCGCGTCCATCTCCGGCAGCCAGGGATCCAGGTAAGCGGCCCACACCGCCGGCAGCAACCCATCCCCGTTGGGCAGGTTCGCGTTGAAGGTGTAGGTTCCATAGCCGTAAAGGTTTTTTGACTCCACCCGGCCGGAATAGTAGGTGCCGTTGCCGGCATTGTAGGTCTTGATGACCAGCGTCGAGCCGCTGTACCAGACGCAACTGGAGGTATAGGTCTCCAACTCGTTGTTGGCCGTCCAGCGTCCATTGATCACGTTCCAAAACGACATGGCATTGAGGTATTGCGGCGAACCCCAGGTGCCCGCGAATGCCCGGCCGGAGAGGGCAAACAGCAGGGCGGCTGCCGCGGTCACAGCCAACCGCGGGCGAAACAGACGTCGAATGTTCATAGTGGGAAGTCCTTTGCGGCGGAGTGCGTCCGCCAGTGCCCGCGATCTTCCCTGCTCACACCCCCGCAAACAAGTAAACGGGCGTGAAAAAACATTCCAACCGCCAAGTAAACGCTTGCCTACAAAGCGCAACTCCTCTGCGGCACTAGTGAAGTTGTCTCCCCGTAGAGGCCTCTCAAATCGCCCGGCGGCCCGTGTTGCTCAGAACGACCAGGCAACACGCCCGCCGAAGACCTCGCGCCGGAAGTCCCGGAGACTGCCGTAATTGTGGTACCAGCCGGCTTGCAATGCCAGCCGTAAACCGTGCAGCGCCCGCGCCCGCCCGCGCTGAGGCCCTATCAGCGTCAGCGACTCTTTGCCCCCGTAAGCCATTAATGAACTGACCGGGTTGCCGGGAATAATGTTGAGCAGCCGCACATCACTCAGTGGCGCCGCCAGCAGTGAGTTGCGAATCTCCCAGCTTCCCAATGGTCGCGCGACACTCCAGCCCAACCCCAGGCGAATTTCATGAATATTCGCCTGTTCTGGAATGATCCGAGTGTAGATGTTCGAAGGCAGGCTGGGATTGGAATTGAGATCGAAGGTCTCCACCTGACTGTACTGCGTAGGCTGGTCCCAAAACCCCATCTGTCCCCACAGCGAACCCCGGCGGCGCAGTTTAATCAGAGTGATCCGCTGCGTGATCGCAAACGTGCGGCTGCGCGCCACCCCCTGGTTACCATGAGTGAAGTTGGTATTGGGCTTGAAGTCAGTGTCCTCGTCATAGGCGAAGTGCGCCCGCCGCGTGGGGCTGAACTGCACCCGGGTCATCAGAGCGGCGCCCTGCCAGTGCCAGTGCGCCCGCACCACCAGGTCGCCGCCGTCAAAGGCGTAGCCCTCCTTGGTTTCGTGCGGATAGGGATCGTTGAGCACGCGATTGTGGAAATCGAAGCTGACGTGGTCGTGCACCGCAACGACTCCGGCCGAAACGCTGTCCAGATGAATCTGCGCGCTCAACTGAGCAGCAAATGACAGGAGCGCAAAAAGTGCGAAGAACGCGCACGACAATTGCCGCAATACGGCGCTGACTGGCGCCTCCGGCCGCCGGACTTCTGGACGCAGTAGACTGAAGCGGTGCAAAAGTGACATGAAGAAAAGTCTGCATTGACTCAGCATTCGCTTTCAAGGCCCACGATGAAAACCACACTGTTTCTTCGCATCGCCTCAGTCCTCACCTTCATTCAGGCGATGTTGCACACCATTGGCGGCGTGTTTGGCAAACCCAGCCCCGGCGTGGCCGCCACCGTATATGCCGCCATGCGTGCCGGCCGATTTCCGGTTTTCGGGGTGATGCGCAGCTACGCCGATTTCGACTTCGGACTAGGGTTGGGGATCACCATCTTTCTCACTATTACGACCATACTTCTCTGGCAACTGGGGTCGCTGGCGCGCACGGACGCGGCGCGGCTGCGCCCACTGCTGGCCGTTCTCATGCTGGGTTTTTTCGCCTTCGCCATCGACTCTCTGCTGTATTTCTTCGCCCTTCCCGTGATCACGGAGTTGCTCATTGCCGCCTGCATCGCCGCCGCCATTCTGGCCGCAAAGCCGGAAGAGCGGTACCAGAAGTAAACCTCGAAGTGCTCCCTGGTTCCTCTTGCGCAACGTGGCCATGTGCCCGGCGCTTGCAGTACATTAGGGACTCCCTTCCCAACCGGGAGCGCCTGGGGCGGTATTCCTCAAGGCCCGCGGAGGCTGGCGAACGGCAATCCATAACGATCGCTTGCCATCGTTTCCATATCCAAGGAGAACACCGTGAGCAAGACAACGCGTCGAGACATGCTGCGCACCACGCTGGCCGGAGTGGCGGGCAGCGCGCTGATCACCTCCACCAACCCGGAGGCGCAGGCGGCCTCACCCGCCGCTGCGCAGCCCCATGTGGCGCGCTACGCCATCGAAGACGCCACGCACACGAACTGGCCCGCGCCGCCGGTGATTCTCCAGCACGGATCAAGCACCATCGCCCTGGAGCCCTATGCGCCCAACGTCATTCGCATCAGTCTCAGCCTGGATCACGCCCAGGCGATTGCCGGACCGGGCTACGGGTTCATTGCGCAGCCAGTCCTGAACGGCTGGACACGCTCCGCCGGCGCGCAGACCGACATCTATTCCTCGCCGCGCTTGAAGGTCACCGTGCAGCGTCCGCAACCGCAACACCTCAGCCCCACCCAACGCAGCATCGCCAAGTTCTTCAATGGCTCGACGCCCGGCGCGAACATCCTCATTCAGGACGGCGACGGCAACGTCCTGCTGCACCTTACCGACTGGTCCATGTCGGTGCCCAACTACAAGGATGGCAACGCCGGGGTGCTGCATGACCGCCGTCCGCGCGATCTGCCCTTTTACCAAGTGGGGGCGACCTTTGTTTCTCCGGCGGACGAGCATTATTTCGGCCTGGGACAAAACCAAGAAGGCTACCTCGATCACCGCGGCCACACCGTCAACTGCTGGCACGACTACGACGCCACCGCCGCTCCCAGCGTGGGCGTTCCCTTCCTCGTCACCAACAAAGGCTACGGCCTGATCTGGGACAACCCGTCGAAGACCACCATTGAACCCGGCTTCAACGAGCAGACGCGCTGGATTTCCCAGGTGGGAAACCGCGTCACCTTCTTCGTCATCGCCGGCAAAAACACTGATGAGATCTACACCGGCTACCGCCTGCTTACCGGCGCCACCAGCCTGCTGCCCAAGGCCGCCTACGGGTTCATTCAGTGCAAGCAGCGCTACATGTCGCAGAAAGAAGTGCTCGACGTGGCCCACGGTTACCGCGACCGCAAGCTGCCCGGCGATGTCATCGTGGTTGACTGGTTTTACTACACGAAGATGGGGCAGTTCGATTTTGATCGCCGCTTCTGGCCCGATCCCGGGGCGATGAACCGCGAACTGCACGGTATGGGCTGGCAAAGCATGATCAGCGTGTGGCCGCGCTTTACAAAGGGCAGCCGCTACTACGACTACGTGCTCCGCCAGGGCTGGTTCGAGCATCTCGCTGGCGGGACGCCCACGAACGGTCTACCCTACGACCGCGCCGGGTCGGATATCGACACCACCAATCCAATGGCCGGACGCTGGTACTGGAATATCATCAAGCAGAATATTCTCAGCCAGGGGTTTGATGCGCTCTGGGCGGACGAAACCGAACCCGACCTGCCCCCCAACGGCAGCTATTTCCATATCGGCCCCGGCACACGCTACTACAACGTCTACCCGCTGCTGCATACCGAAGCGCTCTACGATGGCTTCCGGCGCGATTACCCCAAGAAGCGGGCGCTGATTCTTTCCCGCGACGCCTATCTTGGTGCGCAGCGCAATGGAACGTTCTTCTGGTCGTCAGATATCTATCCCACCTGGGACACGCTGCGGCGGCAGATTCCCACGGGGTTGGATTTCACCGCTTCCGGACTGGCGCACTGGACTCAGGACATCGGCGGCTGGCAGTACCTGCCCGGCGAGCATAAGCCGCAGCGTCCGCCACTGCTCGATCCCTCCGATGCGCGCGACAATGTTGGCGGATACGACGACTACCCGGAGTTGTTCACGCGCTGGTTCCAGTACGGCGTGTTCCTGCCCATCTTCCGTACACACGGCAGCCGCCGTTCTAACGAGGTCTGGTCCTACGGCAAACAGGCCGAGCCCATCCTCAGCAAGTTCCTGCGGCTGCGCTACCGGCTGCTGCCCTACATTTATTCACTCGCATACCACACCACACGTACGGGGGCGCCGTACATGCGGGCGCTGTTCATGGATTTCCCCGAGGACGAAAAGGCGCTGACGCTGCGCGATCAGTTCATGTTTGGGCCGGCGTTTCTGGTGGCGCCGGTTTATGAGCAAGGCGTTACCGAACGCGACGTGTACCTGCCCAAGGGCGCGGGCTGGTATAACTTCTGGACCAACACCTACTTCGAGGGCGGGCAGACCATTCGCGTGAACGCACCGATTGATCAGATACCGGTATTCGTGCGCGCCGGGTCTATTGTGCCGCTGGGCGCGCCCATCCTGAGCACGAACGAGCACCAGGCGATCGAGTCCATTGCAGTTTATCCTGGCGCCGACGCCAGCTTTGCCCTGTATGACGATGACGGAGAGAGCTACGCGCACGAGCACGGCGACTTCCGGCTCACCGAGCTGCATTGGGACGATAAAGCCAGTCGCCTGAGCCACAGCGGGGCAAAGTCCGATCCCGCCGCGAGCAGTTGGAAGATCGAGCTGGTACGAAAGGCTTGAGCAGGGATTCCTCGGTGAACGACTGTCGAGCTGCTGCTTCTGCGCGAAAATGGGAGAGATGTCCTCTTCCCCATCCGATCAGAAGCCCGCTGCCGCCACTCCCGGACAACTGCGCACCCTGGTGTTGCGGCGCGCCGCTGAGCTGGGATTTCAACTTAGCAGCGTGGCCCGCATTGCCGAGTTCCCCGTTCTGGGCCATTTCGCCGATTGGATTGGCCGCGGCTTCGCCGGGGAGATGAGCTACCTGGCCCGGCGCGTGGGAGAAGCGCCGCCAGCGCGGGACGGCGCCAAGACCACTCCCACCGCGCCGCCTCCTGCCGCACCCAATGCGCCCTTTCTGCGCGAGGACATTCGCCACGCATTTCCCTGGGCCAACTCCGCCATCTGCTGTGGCGTGGTCTACAATGCGCCGCTGCCACGCTCCACTGAAGCCGCGACTGATGAAGTCCACAAAAAGGAACACGGATGGATCAGCCGTTACGCCTGGGGTGACGACTACCACGACGGGGTGCTGGCAAAAATGCGGCTGCTGGCGGAAACGCTCCGCGAAACCGCGCACTCCGGGGAGGTGCGCACCTACGTCGATACCGGGCCGTTTGTAGAGCGGATTGTCGCCCGCGAGGCGGGGTTGGGCTGGACCGGAAAGAACACCTGCCTGATTAACCAGCAGGCGGGATCGTACTTCTTTTTGGCGACGCTGCTGACCTCTCAGGAGATTGAAGCCGACTCGCCCGTGACGGATCGCTGTGGTTCGTGCACGCGCTGCCTTGATGCCTGTCCGACAGGAGCGCTTGCGCCTTACCTGATGGACGCCAGCCGTTGTATCGCCTACCTCACGATCGAGCTGCGGGGTGCTATCCCCGGGGAGTTTCGCCAGCTCATCGGCCAGCACGTTTTTGGCTGTGACATCTGCCAGGACGTGTGTCCTTGGAACGGCCGTGCCGCGGTAACGACGGAGCCGGAATTTCAGCCCCGTCCGGGACTGTACTTCCCTGCACTGGCCGAACTGGCGGCACTCAATCAGGAACAATACCGCGAGCGCTTCCGCAACTCCGCGATGAAGCGCGCCAAGTACCAGGGATTCATGCGCAACGTGGCGCTGGCGATGGGCAATAGCGGCAACCGCGCATTTGTTCCCCACTTGCGGCGGCTGGCGGCAAGCGAGGACGCAACGATCCGGGAACAGGCGGAGTGGTCGCTTGAACGCCTGCAAGCTGAATCCTAGCTGCCAAGGCAGCGCCTCCTCCGCAACCGGGCATGACCGGGCCAGCCCTTGATCCGGAAGCTGAAGCACCGCAGCCTTACAGGGCCTCCGTCAGGGCCTCTCCTGAAATTTTTTGGGCTCTAGCCTTTCGTAGGCTGACTGGCTGGCGGCTTGGTTTTGGCGGGCGAATGCGCCGCCGGGGGATGCTTGCTCCCAGCATGATTGCCGGCAGCCGCCGGCGTACGCGTGCCGGCGTTCGCCGGAAGGTGGGACCGGGAGGCATGAGCAGCGACCGGCTGCGCGGTCCCAGAATGGCTTGCAGCGGAGTGCGTGCTTGCTGGCTGCGCTTTCAGGGCATGAGTCATGACCTGATGCTTCGTAATCTGCTGGCCGGCGGCCTGACGCTGTTCCGCTGAATGATTCCCGGCGACCTGCGTCGTGCCTGCCTTGTTTGCGGCGGGATGATTCTTCTCTGGACGATTCCCGGCTGAATGTTTCGCGACTAAATTGTTGGCCACTCCATGGTTGGCGGCCGTGGATGCTGGCGCCCCCGTTGCCCCTGGATTGCCTTGCGCGCGGGCTTGCGCTTCTTTCAGCGCCTCTTGCTTGCGCAGCGCGATGAGTTCCTCCATGGGCAACGGGGGACCGGTCTTGGGATTGACGATATCCGGGGGAACCGAGGGCAGCTTCTGCATGGCCAGGTTCAGCCCGTTTTCGGTCTCCTGGTCGGGCGGCGCAGTCTGCTCTGCAAGTTGTGTAACGATCAGAACCTCCTGCACCCGCGACAGGTCCACCGCCGGACGCACCCGGATCTTTTGGAAACCGTTGCCGGTATGCTGCGTCCACAGCACGACCCCTAACGGCAGGCCGGGAGGATAAATGCCGTCTTCACCCGAGGTGACGATGGCCTCACCCGCCTTGACCGGTTCATCTTTGCTGATATAGCGGAGCTCGCCGCGGTTGGGGCCGATACCAAACCAGATGCCCTGCGCCCCGGAAGTATTCAGCAGAGCGCCTACTCCACAATCGGGATCGGTCACGAGCAGGACAGTGGCGGTGCCGCGCAGCACTTCCGTGACCTTGCCGACGACTCCCTGGGGAGTAATGACCGGCATGCCCAGCTTGACACCATCGCGGCGGCCGCGGTTGAGGTAGAGCAGCTGCGAATCGGCGGTTTCGTTGCCGCCGATCACCTGGGCGGCAAGGGTCTGCCCAACGAATTTCTGCTTGAAGTCCAGCAGCGTGTTCAAGCGCTGCACTGAGGCGCTGGCCTCGAGCAGACCGGCATTCTCGATCTCCAGGGCGCGCAGGTGCTCCTTGAGTTCCGTGTTTTGCTGTTGCTCGTGGCGCAGAAAAATGTAGTTGCGCAGCAGGTTGTGACCGCCGCCAACAATGCGCGACGAGAGCTTCGCCACCGGAGTCACCATGGCCATGCCCCAAAGGCGTACCAGACGCACCCCCTTGGCGTCAGGACGGCGTATCTGGTATCCCAGCAGGACCACCTGGGCGAGCATGACGGCGCTCAACAGCACCAGATTGCGGTAGCGGTTCAGCATGAAAGCCGGCTATTCCACCCGGATTTTACGAAGCAGGTTGAAGTCGCTCAGCATCTTTCCCGTACCCAGCACCACGCTTGCGAGGGGATCGTCGGCGATGGAGACTGGCAACCCGGTCTCTTCGCGAATGCGCTTGTCCAGGTTCTTGATCAGGGCGCCTCCCCCGGTCAGCACAATGCCGCGGTCGCTGATATCGGCGCTCAGCTCGGGAGGCGTTCGCTCCAGCGCCACGCGGATGGCATTCATGATGGTGGCCACTCCTTCACTGAGCGCCTCGCGAACTTCGCCATCTTCAATAGTGATGGTCTTGGGCACACCTTCAATCAGGTTGCGTCCTTTAATCTCCATTGTGAGCGGCTTCTCCAGCGGATAGGCCGAGCCGATCTCCATCTTGATCTGTTCCGCCGTGCGCTCACCGATCAACAGGTTGTACTTGCGCTTGAGGTAGTTGGTAATGGCATCGTCCATCTCATTGCCGGCCACGCGCACCGAGCGCGAGTAAACAATGCCGGAGAGGGAGATGACCGCAATATCGGTAGTGCCGCCGCCAATGTCCACCACCATGTTGCCGCTGGGCTCGGTGATAGGCAAACCCGCGCCGATCGCCGCCGCCATGGCCTGCTCCACCAAATGCACTTCACTGGCTTTAGCGCGATAAGCGGAGTCCATGACCGCACGCTTCTCCACCTGGGTGATTTCCGAAGGCACGCCGATGACAATGCGCGGATGCACCAGCATCTTGCGATTGTGAGCCTTCTGGATGAAGTAGTTCAACATCTTCTCCGTCACCTTGAAATCGGCGATGACGCCGTCTTTCATCGGCTTGATGGCGACGATGTTGCCCGGGGTGCGGCCCACCATTTCCTTGGCTTCCTTGCCCACCGCCTCGACTTCGCCGGTGACCTTATTGATGGCGACGATGGAGGGCTCGTTTACGACAATGCCCTTGCCCTTGGCGTAGACCAAAGTGTTGGCAGTCCCAAGATCGATGGCTAGATCGCTGGAGAAGAGGCTGAAAAGGGTACGAAAACTCATGTCAGTGGGAACTTTCTCTATCGCTACACCACGCTGGCGTGGGCACCGGCGCAACGTCTGCGCGCATTGATATCAGAGCTTGCGGTGAACTGCTGTTACCCATGATGCGGACATTTGCGCCTGCTGGCAAGTGCGGCCCCCGGCGGTCTATTTTCAAGCTTGTACGATTGCCACCGCCCCTTATTGCAAGGTGACGCTGCGATCCACGGTCGTGATGTGGCCGCTGCTGTCCTCGGCCGTCACATGCAGGGTATACGTCCCAGTGTTGGCGTAAGGGGGCGTTACGTAATGAAACGTGCCGTCTCCCTCAATCAGTCCCACCAGCTCGTTGTTCACCAATACCTTGGCGCCAGGCGCGGTCGTGCCGTCTACTTCCAGCACCATTCCGACTTGCAGGACCTTATCAATCTTTAATGGCAGAGCGTCCTTGCCGCCCGCCTTCACGATAGTGAACTTGTTGGTATCAGCCCACGGCGAGCGCTGACCATGCACTTCGGCGGCGACCGTCCAGTAATAGGCTCCCGCGGGCAGATTGGGAATCGCCACCGCGGTGGACGGGAGTTGCACCGATTTCAGCAACTGCGAAAACATGAGGCTGGTAGACAGGCGCAGATCGTACGCACTGGCGCCGGGCACCGCCGACCAGTTGAAATTCACGGTTGCCTGCCGCCCGTGCATGGGCACGGGACTGAGATTGCCTGGGGCGAGCAGATCCGGAGTCTGAGGCACGAAGCTGACCTGCATGGGGGCCGCCCCGGAGACGCTCAGCTTTTCAAACGGACGCACCTGCACCGTCTGGCGGCCCTTGGCAACGCTGGCCGATCCGCGAATCAAAGTCATCGAACTCTGATCCCTGCCACTCTCCACCTGAGCGCGGGCGTTCCGGCCCAGTGAGGCCGCCGCTCCGCCAAAGCTGACTTTGGAAACAGCGCGCGGCCGGTCGTTGTTGCTGGTGGACAAATCCACCGAACCCGATGTGACCTGCACAGAAACCGCGCTGGAACGCGAGGTCACTTCCTGCTGCTCGACAACGATCAGAGACGAGGGACTCAACAAATACGTGGTGCCTTCGGCAAATTCAATGCGCGCCCAGCCATTGGCACCGGTCTGCACGGTGTCGCCGGCATGCAGCACGGTATCGAGAGTGGCTGCGGTAAAAGTCGGGCTTGAGGCGCTCTTGACCTGCACGGTTCCTTCCAGGTTGACAAAGTGCGCCTGGTGGCTGGCGGCGGTGACGCCGTTGCTTGTACTGCTTGGCGTGCCGCTCTCGAATAGATGTGCGATGCCGCTCGTCAAGTGCTGCCCCAGCCCTGGCACAAGCCAAAGCGTCAGCGCGATCAACAAGACGATGAAAAGCGCGACCGCTACCCCCACGCTACGGTAGGAGACCGTCATCCAGCGGACGTCGAGCTTAGAGGAATCCGACATTGATGCTTGCCGACCAACAAGCTACCCCAGGGCCCTATTGCGCCCCTTTACAGAATAAAGATGAACACTGCTGCTTGGGAACACAATTTAGCACAGTTGAACGCGGCGTGCCGCTGCAGTAATTACCCCAGAAGCGGACGGCAGGCGTCCTAGCCAGCCCTCCTCGCCGGCCACAAACGGACCCTCCCCATCCCGTGCACGATCGCCTGCTGCCAGTCCGCGGCTGGCAGCAGGCGAAACGTGGAGTCAATTCCAGCCAGCACTTCCGACTGCCCTGAAAGGCCGCCTTGTCCCAATTTTGGCCAGCCATCACCGCCGCGACTCCTGCCCGTCAGGACAGGCCGCCCTACATGCCCTCCAGTCCGCCTTTGCCCCCGGCCTTCCAGTTGCGCATGGCCTGACCATGCGTTTCCAGCTATCGCCACCCCGCAGGGCCTTATACTTTTCTATTGTTCCCACAGCCGTTGGGCGGCCCTTGCGGCCCATCTTTTTGACTCCGGACGAAGCTTAACGTGTACCTTCTTTTTGAAAACAGCCTACGCGAGGCCCTGCGCACGTACCTGCAGCAGGCCTACAACGTGCAGCCCGCAAATCTCATGGTGGAGCAGCCGCCCCGGTCCTCACTGGGCGATTTTGCCATGCCGGTTTGCTTTGAGCTGGCCCGCACCTTGCGCCAGGCCCCCAGGAAGATTGCCGAAGAGATTGCCGCCAAGCTCCCCCTGCCACCGGGATTTCAACGCGTGGAGCCGGCGGGGGGCGGTTATCTGAACTTCTTCCTGGATCGCGCCGCCCTCTGGACCGCCGGCGCCGCCGCGCCCCGCGATCCCGGCCTGCACCCCCGGCTGGCGGGCAAAGTCGTCGTCGAGCATACCAACATCAACCCCAACAAGGCCGCCCATGTTGGCCACCTGCGCAACGCTGTGCTCGGCGACACATTTGTGCGGCTGCTGCGCCGCCGCGGCGAGCTGGTCGAGGTGCAGAACTATATCGATAACACCGGAGTGCAGGTGGCCGACGTAGTCGCCGCCTTTGAGCACCTGCTCAAGCAGGAAACAGCAGAGGTTGCGGCCACCATTCAGCAACAGCAGGCGCTGCGTGAGGCGCAGCAGAAGCAAGGACTGCTTTCCCCGCAGCCGCACGCCTTGGCGCTTTCGCCACTCGCCGCCGCCCGCCAGGACTACAGCTTCGACTACGTCTGCTGGGACCTTTACGCGCAAGTCTCGCGCCATTACGAGGAGCAGCCCGACAGTCAGCCTTGGAGGGCCTCCACCCTGCACGCCATCGAGGCGCAGCGGCAGCCCACCGCGGGCCTGGCGGAAGCCGTGGCCAGCGCCATTGTGCACGCCCACCTGACCACCATGCAGCGCATCAACGTCAGCTACGATGTGCTGCCGCGCGAGAGCGAAATTCTGCATCTCCGCTTCTGGCACAAGGCCTTCGCGCTACTGCAACAAAGCGGGGCAATTCGCCTGGAAGCGGAAGGCAAAAACGCCGGCTGCTGGGTGATGGACCGTGCCCTGGACGCTGCCGGCAATGCGGAGTCTGAAGGCGAAAGTGAAACCAAGGTGATTGTCCGCTCCAACGGTACAGTTACCTACGTTGGCAAAGACATTGCCTACCAGCTTTGGA
Organism: Acidobacteriota bacterium; assembly: GCA_027459505.1. GTDB lineage: Bacteria > Acidobacteriota > Terriglobia > Terriglobales > SCQP01 > DAIDIE01. The sequence goes on along the minus strand of DAIDIE010000017.1, from coordinate 23,050 downwards.
AGTTCGGCTTGTTGGGACAGACCTTTCCCTGGCGGCCGTTTTTCACCTACCCCGGCGGCCAGACCGTTTGGGAAAGTTCGCTGCAGGGCGAAGCCAACGCCCCCGCCTTCGGAGCAGCGCAATGGGTCTTCAACGTCATAGACGTGCGCCAAAGCTATCTGCAGGAAATCGTGATTGCCGGCCTGCGCGCGCTGGGCTTTGAAGAAGCGGCGCAGCACAGCACCCACTTCAGCTATGAAATGGTGGCGCTGACGCCCCGCTGCGCCTCCGAACTGGGCTATCAGCTCAGCACCGAGGAGCAGCAACGCTCGCACATCGAGGTTTCCGGACGCAAGGGCTTCGGCATTAAAGCCGACGATTTGCTCGACCGCCTCATTCAGCACGCCTGGGAGGAGGTCAAGGCCCGCCATCCGGAAAACACTGCCCCCGAACAGTTGGCGCTGGCGATTCCCATTGCCGTGGGGGCGCTACGGTACTTCCTGCTGAAGTTCACCAAAACGTCGGTGATTGCCTTCGACTTCCAGGAGGCGTTGAGCTTTGAAGGGGAAACCGGCCCCTACGTGCAATATGCCGCCGTGCGAGCTGCCAATATCCTGCGCAAGGCTGGACCGGCGGCAAGCGGCGCACCCGCACCGGAGATTTCTCCCACGCAAGCCGCTGCAATCCTGACCGATGACGAACTCTGGGAGCTCACCCGCTTGGCGCTGCGCCTGGACGCGGTTGTTGATCAATGCCTGGCCACCCTGGAGCCCGCTTACATGGCCAAGTATGCCTTTCAACTAGCACAGTCATTTAACAACTTCTACCACCGGCACCCGGTGATCGCCGAATCGGATCCGGCGCGGCGGACGTTTTTTCTCAACCTGGTGGCGTTGGTGCGGAAACAGTTGACCACAGCGCTGGAGACGCTGGGGATTGAGGTTCCGGAGGCTATGTAGCAATCGAAGCCGATGGCTGGGAGGAGGCGCGCGGCCACGGCGCCTTCTGGAGTTGCAAAGCCGCTGCCTTTCTGGCCTCCGCCGAAAGCGGAAATTCCAGTTTGCGATGATCTGCCTGCGCTGAGCTGAAGGTCATGCGGATTTGCCCGCGGGGGCAATCCGCATGACCTTTATTGCTGCACTGATTACACCGAGCACTCGCCTTCACCTACCGCTAGAGCGAACGGCTGCGTCTCACCCCAGTCAATGCGGGCGGCCTCGCCGAGCAGAGTGGGATCCAGCACCGGCTGCAGCGCCTGCTTCAACGACGGTGAACCCACACGCTTGCAGAATGCGCGGAAGCCCTCCCCAGCAAGCCGATGCTGCTGATAGTGGCGGAACAACGTAAGCAGCGCCTGCGGCACTTGACGCGCCGGGACGCTCACCAGTGGGACGCCAAATTGCGCACCCTCGGGGCCCACCCCACCGCCCAGCATCATCAGGTAATAGGGCAACGCCACCCCGTTCACCTTTTGCGATTTGCCGTAGAAGCCGATGTCGGCAATGTGGTGTTGGCCGCAGGAGTTGGGGCATCCACTGATTTTGATACTCAAGGCACTGAGCTCGGGATCACGCTCGGAAGCGAGCACGTTGGTCAGCTCCTCGCCCATGCTCTGCGAACGCGTAATGCCGATGTTGCAGGTCGTCGTGCCCGGGCAACTGGTGACATCGGAAACGTGTCCGGCCACCGGGCGCACCAACTCGAGGTTGTCGAGCACCTGGCCAATGTTGCCCAGATCGGCGCTCTCGACCCCGAGCAGGACCATATTTTGCGAGGGAGCAACGCGCAGGCGCAGGTCCGGGTAGGCTTCCAGAAGATCCGCCAAGCCATAGAACTGCCGCACCGTGAGCGTACCCACGTTGAGGTTAATCCATACCAGGTGTTTGCCGGTTTCAGGATGGCGCCAGACGTTGCGCCGGCGCCAGGATTGATGGCTGTCGGCGGCTTGGTTGATCTGGTAAAGCTGTTCCGGCTGTTGTTGCCCGCGACCGGAACTATCCACGGCGGAACGATCCCAATCGAGCGCGGGATTTTCGGCCAGGATGAGGCGGCGCAATTCCGCCGCGCCTTTGCCGCGCAGGACAAATTTCAGACGCGCTTTCATGCGGTTGGCGCGTTCCCCATGCGCGTTGAAGACGCGGAGAATCGAGGTGATCGCCGCAACCAGGTCGTCCGCGGGCAGAAACTCGCTGATGACGGCGGCAGCGGTGGGCAGCGAACCCAGTCCGCCGCCAACCATCACTTTGAAGCCCCGCTGCAGTTCGCCGTCTTGCGTCCGGGTCCGCGCGATCAGCCCGATATCGTTAATCGCGCCCAGGCCGCAATCCTGTTCGCAGCCGGAGAAGGCGATCTTGAATTTGCGCGGCAGCTCCTGAAATTCCGGATGGCGCAGGAAGGCGCGCGTCACCAGCTTGGCGTAGGGAGTGATGTCAAAAGCCTCGGCGGGGCAATCGCCTGCCAGGGCGCAGCCCGTCACGTTCCGCACGACATTGCCGCAACCTTCGCGCGTGGTCAGGTCCGCTTCGGCCAGACGCCGCATCAGCACCGGAACTTCTTCCAGCGGTACGTAATGAAATTGGCAATTTTCGCGCGTCGTGAAATGGCCGCGGCCTGAACCATGATCGCGCGCCACATCGCCCAGCGCGCGTACCTGCGCGGCATTGAGGTGGCCGCCGGGAATCTTGACCCGCACCATGTGTACGTCCGGCTGGCGCTGGCCATAGATGCCATGGTGCAAACGGTACACCTGAAACTCACGCGCCTCGACTTGCCCGGCGCGGAAGCGCGTCACATTGTCGGCAAAAGCGGCAATCTCAGCCTCTACGGTTTCCGCGGAAAGCCGGTCGGATATGGGAAGTTCAATGGAAATCATATAGTTCAGCAAAATCGGGGTCGTTCCCCGCCACCCGGAAAGCCGGGCTCATTCTGGTCTTGCAGCGCTGGCCTCACTGGGTGTGTCTACACCCCCGCCTGTACCTGGACGCTGTTTTCGGCGTCATCTCCGACGCCAGGGATAACTTGTTAATCCGGATATCGGTTGCTTAGCGCGCGAGAGAGAGGCGACATCGACAACAGCCGGACAGCAGGGTTGCTGCGGAACTTGTCGGGGGGGCGCTGGTTGGAGCGAAATGAAACATGCTGGGCGCTGGCTTCCTTATTTGCGGTTCCCCGTCAGCGTGCACGCCGTCTGCCAGACAGCGTCGTGAAAGAGGAAGAGTCTCTAGTTTCCCCTATGGAAGCCAGCTTGGGCAATGCATTTCTGCACATTTGCACTGTGCGTCTGGCAACAAACAGTGGGTTTTATCGCGCACTGAAAGCGCGAAAAGACGCACCTCGCAACGACTAACTTTTCGCTGAAGCCACGGTTAGGAACTCGCAGTCCGCAATTGAGTGACCGCTGCCATTCTCGTGCCCACAAAATATCTCACTGCGACCCATTTGGCCTTTGGAGTGGTGCATGCAATGACGGTATCTGCTGTTTTTACCGCGACGTTGTCAATCATCAACTTCCAAACCAAGGCCTGCACTGATCGTTTCCATGAATTCTCAAGATCCCAAGTTCTCTTTCCTGCCCGCGTCGTCCCATCCCAAAGGGTTACAAGCACGGGTGTTGCTCACCTCGGTCTTTGGACCCTATGCGCGCGATGACGAGTTCGGGAGCCGGGCCATTAATCCTATGGAGCTTTACCACAACCAGGTGACGCGCGCGCAGGGGGTCTTTTCGTTGCGCATGTTTCACCGTTCGTGGGGCATCATGCTGATCCGGGAAAACATCAGTGCGCCATGCACGCTACTGGATTTCCCCAGCCGCGATCTGTTTGAGCAGGAGTTGCGTAGCGGCAACTACGACATTGTGGGCATCTCGTCGATTATCGTGAACGTCGGCAAGGTAGAGGAGATGTGCCGCATGGTGCGGCGTTTGGCCCCAGCGGCGACGATTGTGGTCGGCGGGCATGTGGCGGCGATTCCGGACCTCGGTCAGCGCATTGACGCCGACCACATTGTGCAAGGAGATGGAGTGTCGTGGATGCGGCAATTTTTGGGCGAAGACCCGCACGCGCCAATTCGCCACCCCGCCATTATTTCCGGATTTGGGCTGCGCGTGATGGGGATTAACGCCAATCAATCGGAGGGCGGCACGGCGGCCACCATTATTCCCTCCGCCGGGTGCCCGCTGGGCTGTAATTTCTGCACAACTTCGGCGTTTTTCGGCGGCAAGGGCAAGTTTCTGAACTTCATTGAAACCGGGGCTCAACTGTTTGAGGTAATGGAGGATGTAGCGCGGCGGCTGAAGGTGAACTCCTTTTTCGTCATGGACGAGAACTTTCTGCTGCACCGGCGCAGGGCAATGGACCTGCTGCAGCTCATGCAACAGCACAACAAGAGCTGGAGCCTTTACGTATTTTCATCCGCCAACGCCATCCGCAAATACACCATGGAAGAACTGGTCAGCCTGGGCATTTCCTGGATTTGGATGGGGCTGGAATCGCCGCATGCCAGCTACGCCAAGCTGCAGGGCACCGATACGCGAGAACTGGTGCGGAACCTGCGCGCGCACGGCATCCGCGTGCTGGGTTCGACGATCATCGGGTTGGAGCACCACACCGAGGACAACCTGGCCAGCGAAATCGACTACGCGGCCTCCCACGACACCGACTTCCACCAGTTCATGCTGTACACGCCAATTCCCGGGACGCCATTGCACGCGGAGCTGAAGCAGGCGGGCAAGCTGCTGCCCAATACAAATTTGGCCGACATCCATGGGCAGTTCAAATTCAACTTCCGCCATCCCAGTCTGACCCGGGATCGTTCCAAAACCTGGCTGGACGCGGCCTTTTTACGCGATTTCCAGCGCAACGGACCTAGCATTTACCGCATTTGCCGCACTACCTTCGCGGGCTGGAAGCGCTACCGGAACGACGCCGAAGCGCGTATCCGGCAGCGTTTTGAACAGGAAGCGCGCAACATTCGGCTGGTCTATCCGGCGCTGCTTTGGGCTATGGAGCGGCGGCTGCGGCGTTCCAACCGTCGCGTCGCCTTGCGCGTGCGCGCACTGCGCCGCAGCATGACCCGCGAATTTGGGCTGGTGGCGAGGCTGGGAGCGCTTTTGGGGCCAGTGCTGCTGTGGACGGCGCGGCGCGAGGAACACCGGCTGGCGCGGGGCTGGACCTACGAGCCGAAACCCATCATCGAACGCTCCTGATTGCGGTCTGCAGACTGAACGGGGCGGCTCCCAGAGGAGCCGCCCCGTTTGTTTGTCCGCCGTAAAACGTATAGATGAGACCACCCGTCAGCTTCGTGCTTATGCGGCACCGACGACGGGATTGCGGGAGAACTCCTCCAATGCGCCGCGATCGGTAATGGTCCAGCGGCCGCGCTGAATGCGGATCGCGCCTGCGGTCTTAAACTGCGCCAGGGCGCGGCACACGCTTTCGCGGGAGAGGCCCAGCTCCTGGGCTACCTCTTCCTGCGTACGGGGCGCCAGCAGGCCTTCCTGACTGTCTTCCAGGAGATAGCCGGCGACCCGCTCCAACACCGAGCGGCCCAGGCCGAGCAGGCGGATACGGCGATACGCGGATTCACATTCGCGCGCCAGTTGCTGGCCTAAGCGCACCTCAACCTCGGGGTAATCCCTTGCCATCTGCCGGAATACCGCCACCGGAATGGCGCGCACTTCGGCGCTGGGCATGGCTTCGGCGCTGGCCTGGAAGGTAGCGGCCTCGCCCTGACCGATCAACTCACCGCTTCCGAGAATCGCACCGGGACCGACAAAACGGGTGATGACCGTCCGCCCCGCCGGACTGTTGGAAAACAGCTTGATACGGCCGGAACAGACCACGTAAACCGATTGCACCGGCGAACCCTGCACAAACAGCGGCATGCGGCCGCGCAAGGTCACCGACGTTCCGCTGTCGCCCAATATCCGCAACGCGGGCTCCGAGAGCTGGCAAAAACCGTTGAGCGCCTTGCGGCTACACAGAACACAGCGGTTTGGGCGTTTCTTTTCGTCCATGGCAGGCATAGGTACTTCCCCCCTTCTCACTCCTTGTGCAATCACACCCGTTGTCAACTTGCCCAGGCCCACGATGGCTATTCAGTCCAAGGTAGGTTCGTACTTTAAATCAACTAGACGCTGGCGGTGTGAGCTACATCACAGCGGCCAACCCCCTATCCAGCGGCAAATGGCTCCTGAAGGTGCGTGCCATAACACCACTTGCAATCAAAGCGCCAACCGACACAGACCGCTGTTGCGGATTGTGGCTGAGCGGTCCGCTCCTGATCCGGCAGCAGGAATGCAGGGGCAGACGCCCGCTAAACGGACCAGCCGGCGGCGCAAAACGATTGACGGCCCAAGAGCAGCATCGCCTCCCTTCGGAGGCCTGAAGGCAGGTTCACGGGAACCGGCCCCGCAAGGAGATTAATGAGCGCCCCCCAACCCCCTCAACCACCCTCTCAGCAACCACCCTCGGAACCCGCCAAGCCGCTCCCCCGTTCCCTGATGCGCCTGCGCCTGGCTTCGGGATTCTTTTTGGTCCTGCTGTTCACCGGCCTGTATCCCTGGCTGCGCCCCCTGAGTCTGGCGGGGCAATGGGCGCTGGTACTGCACAGCGTGGCGGGGTTGGTGGCGATTCCCTTGCTGGCGCGGCTGTTTTGGCGGCATGCACGCCATGGGCAGAAATATCAACCTAGCCGCTGGTACCAGCCCCCCATTCTGGCGGGAGTGGGCATCGCAGCGCTGGCGGCGACAGGCGTGGCGCTGATCGGGGTTGGCCTATTTGGGAGCGACACCCCTTACCGCTTGCACGAGGTCCATCTTTGGCTGGGATTCGGGGCCGGCGCGCTGATTGTGTACCACATCGTCGCCGGACTGCTGCGCGCCCATTTCCCGCAAAAGCGCGGGGTGGGTTTGTTAGTGCCGGTAGGCGCCGGACTGGTTGCGGTACTTGTGGGCGGGCTGGTGTTGGCCAAGGTGCGGTCGCAACCGCGCATTCACGGCGATTTCAGCCCCTCCAATGCGCGCACTGCCGGAAATCTGATGGTGGCGCCCGCGCTGCTGAACAATTCGCAATCGTGCCAGCGCTGTCATGCGCAGATTTACCGGGAGTGGCTGCCGGGCGCGCATCACTACTCCGCCACCGACATTTTTTATCAGGCGGTGCGCACCAACTACATTCACGCACGCGGACCGGAGGCGGTGCACTACTGCGAGGGCTGCCATGAGCCGCTCACGCTGGTCGGCGGGTTCACCCCGCATGTGGGAGTTCAACCGGAGGCACGGCAAGGCAGTTCATGCGCGTTTTGCCACAGTTTGCGTCATTTAGCGACACGGGGAAACGCCAACTATGTGGTCGACCCGCCCACGCCTTATCTGTTTGAAGAATCCAGCAACCCGGTTCTATTACGCGTCTCCTCCGCGCTGATCCGGCTCGATCCGGCACTGCACAATCATGATTACAACGTGAAACCATCGCAGACGGCCGTATTCTGCGGCTCGTGCCATAAGCAGTACATTGACGCGCACGAAAACGGGTGGGGTTTCGTGCAACTGCAGGATCAATATGACGACTGGAAGAACGGTCCCTGGCACACCAACAAGAAAGCGAACCTGCAATGCCAGGACTGCCATATGCGGCTGCGCCCCTCCGATGACCCGGCGCGCAACGCACAGGGAATGATTCACGACCACCGCATTCTGGCCTCCAACAGCTTCATGCCATCGTTGCTCCATCTGCCGGGAGCACAACGGCAGCAGCAACTGGTGCTGCGCTGGATGCAGGGAAAGACCGTCATTCCGGAGATCGCCGACCGTTGGCCACGCGGTTCGGTGGTCTCGCTGGAAATGAGCCCCGAAGGAACGATTGAACCCGGAGGGACGGCCCACGTGCGCGCGGTTGTCATTAACAGCAAAGTAGGCCACGCTTTCCCCACTGGTCCGCTGGATGTAACGCAGGCGTGGCTGGAGTTGCAGGTAACCGATGTCTCCACTGGCAAGGTGGTCTACCAGACCGGCTATTTAAACAAAGACAATGCCGTAACCGGGGACACTATTCAGTTCCGCTCCTATCTCCTGGACCGCAATGGGCAGCCCATTTACACGCACTCGTTGTGGAACGCGGTGGGGGGACGTGACAAGCGCGCGATCCTGCCGGGCATGAGCGACACCAAACTGTTCCAATTCCCTATCCCGCGAAACAGTCAGGGGCCGTTCAAGTGCGAGCTCAACCTGCTCTACCGGCGCTTCAATGACCAGTCCCAGCGTCTGCTGCTGCCGCCGCAGGTGCGCGCCAAGGTACCAATCATCACCGTGGCCAGCTCGACCCTTTTCCTGCCCGTGGGCCATCCCGGCGCCGCGGCGATCGCACAGGGGCGGTAAGGAATGAATCGTCGCGATTGTTTTCGGATGTTGACCGGAGCGGCATTAGCGTCGGCGGTCGGTTGCCAAAAAAAAGCCGCCCAGAGCAAAAGCGCAGGCGCGCCGGGCGGCGCACCGCTTTCTCCGCAGCTGTCTGCCGGGCACGGCGTTTACCGGGACGCCACCGCCACAGCCCGCATCAACTTTGTCCATTCCAACGGCGCCCGCACCGGACAGTTGCCGGAGGACATGGGATCGGGCCTGGCTTGGGGCGATTACGACAATGACGGCTACCCCGACCTGTACGTCGTCAACCAGCCGGGTCCGTTTGGCGGCAAGCCCAGCGGCCCCGGCAACCGCCTTTACCGCAACAACCGCGATGGCAGCTTTACCGATGTTACCGAAGAGGCGGGACTGGAGTTGCTGCATTTCGGCATGGGCGCCTTTTGGGGAGACTACGACAACGACGGCTATCTGGACCTGTTCGTCACTGGCCAGGACGGCTGCCGGTTGTATCACAACGAAGGCAATGGGCGATTTAAAGACGTCACCAAATCCGCCGGAGTCTTCACTTCCGGGTGGAGCACGGGCGCGGTCTGGTTCGATTTCGACAACGATGGATGGCTCGACTTGTATGTTGCCCATTACGTCGACTATCCGCGCGATATCGCGTCCCTGCACCTCAGCCCCATACACCAATACAACCTGGTGGTGCCGCCGGCGCTCAACCCGCGTTCATTTTCGGCGCAGCCGAACCGGCTGTTCCGCAACAACCGCAATGGAACCTTCACGGATGTTACCGGGCGGGCGGGCGTGGCGGATAGCGATGGCCGCAGCCTGACCGTGACCATCGCGCCGTTTGGGCACACCCACAACTGCGACCTGTATGTGGGCAACGACCTCAGCATGAACCGCTTTTTCGCCAACCACGGTGGCGGCCGGTTCATCGACCGCAGTACCCAGAGCTGGCTTTCGGAAAACAAAGGAAGCATGGGATTGGCGGTCACGGATGTGGACGGCGACGGCGTGCTTGACATCTTCGTGGCGCACTGGCTGGGCCAGGGCGCTTCGCTTTACCAAAACCTGCTGAAGGCGTCGCTGGATGGGCAGCCGACTTTCACCGATATTGCCGATCCCATGCAACTGGCGTATATCACGCTGCCGATGGTGAGTTGGGGGAGCGCGTTCGTGGATATCGATAATGCCGGTCAACCCGACCTGGTCGTGGTCAACGGCAACACGCTTGAAGACGCCCAGGACCACCACCGGCTGGTGCCGCAGCATCCATTTCTGTTTCGCTGGAGCAAAGACGGCTACCACAATGTGGCGGGCCAGATCGCGCCGGCATTCGATCAGCCCTGCAACGCGCGCGGTCTGGCAGTAGCCGATTACGACCGCGACGGCGATCTCGACTTCGCCGTCTCCTGCAATCGCGGCCCACTGAAGCTGTGGCGGGCCGACGGCGCGGAAGGGGGAAATTGGCTCAAGATTGCCTTACAGGGAAAGAAATCCAATCGCAACGGGATTGGCGCCCGCGTCCAGGTCACCAGTGGCGGGCGGACGCAGACCCAGGCGGTAGGCAGCCAGGGATCGTACCTGTCGCAACACGCGCTGGAACTGCATTTCGGCCTGGGAACGGCCCGGAAAGCGGACCAGCTCCGCATCGAGTGGCCGAGCGGGCGCACGCAAGTGGCGCACAACGTGCCTGCACGGCAATGGCTTAAGATCCGTGAAGAGGAGAGCTTGTGAGTTCCCGCGCGCCCGCTCCAGGCAAAGACGAGACCAATCTCCCGCCGGCGGTGATACCCATCGACGGGCGGGCGGATATGGCGGACAGGGCGGATAGCGATGAAGTGGCTGGCGCCGCCTCAGAGCAGGACACGGCCACCGGGAACGTGAGCGGCGGAAGCTTGCGCTTGCCGCATTTCCTGCTGCGGCTCTCCTCCGTGTGGAATATCGTCTCAGCTCTGTTCAGCGTGGCCGCGATCGGCGCGTACCTGCTGCTGCGGTTTGCGCTGCACACGCGCTTGGAACTGGCCGAACTGCCCTTGTGGGTCGCGCTGCTGATCGCCGGCGTGCCGCTGATTTATGAGCTCAGCCGGCAGGCGCTGCGGCGGGAGTTTGGCGCCGACTTTTTGGCGGGAATATCCATTGTGACCGCGACCCTGATGGGACAACCCCTGGTAGCGGCCATGATTGTCCTGATGCTCTCCGGCGGGCAGGCGCTTGAAACCTATGCCACTCACCGCGCCTCGTCGGTATTGACCGCACTGGCGCGGCGCACCCCCAGCATCGCCCACAAAGTGAGCGGAGAGACGACGCGCGATATCCACGTCAACGACATCGCCGTGGATACGGTACGGGCCGGAGACCGCCTGGTGATCTTTCCGCACGAGATCTGCCCGGTGGACGGAGTAGTGCAATCGGGCTCAGGGACCATGGACGAGTCGTTCCTCACCGGCGAGCCCTTCCGCATTCGCAAGACGGCGGGCTCACAGGTGATCTCGGGCGCGCTCAACGAAGAGAACGCGCTGTTCATCATCGCGGAGAAGCGTGCGAGAGACTCGCGTTTCGCCCGGATCATGGAAGTGATGCGTCAGGCGGAGGCCAACCCACCGCACATCCGCCGTTTGGCGGACCGGTTGGGCGCGTGGTTCACTCCTTTTGCCACGCTGGTGGCGCTAGCCGGCTGGATCCTGAGCGGAAAACCGGAACGCTTTCTGGCCGTCATCGTGATCGCCACACCCTGCCCGCTGCTGCTGGCCATTCCCATCGCCATCATCGGATCGATTTCACTGGCGGCCAAACGCGGAATTGTCATCAAGAAGCCGGTCATTTTGGAGCAAGTCGGGACCATTCGCACCATGCTGTTCGATAAAACCGGAACGCTGACGCATGGTGAGCCGGAACTGGCGGAGATCGTGCCGCTGGGACAGATCGCGCCTGAGGAGGTGTTGCGGCTGGCCGCCAGCTTGGAACAGTATTCGCGTCATCCGCTGGCCACCGCGATCCAGCAGGCAGCGCGGCAGCGGCGCCTGAAGCTCCGTCCGGTGCTGAACGTCAGCGAGCGGCCGGGGCAGGGGCTGAGCGGCAATGTGGAGGGTTCCCAGACGCTGGTGACGGGCCGCGGCCGCCTCACGCCGGAGATGGAAGCAAAGCTGCCGGAGAGCGGTATCGGCATGGAGTGCGTAGTGCTGGTGCAGGGGCGCCTGGCGGCGCTGTTCCGCTTCCACGACCGGGCGCGGGTCGAGAGCCGGGCCTTTGTTCATCATCTGCACCCCAGGCACAAGGTGCAGGATCTGATGATTCTCTCCGGCGACCGCGATCAGGCAGTAGAGCAACTGGCGCGGGCTGTGGGTATTCGCGATGCGCGGGGAGGACTTAGTCCGGAGGACAAGCTGCGCATCGTTCAGGAACGCACCAAGCAGGGGCCCACGCTGTTTGTGGGCGATGGTATCAACGACGCGCCGGCCATGCTGGCGGCGACGGTTGGCGTAGCCATGGGACAAAACAGCGACATCACTGCCGAAGCAGCCGGCGCCGTGATCCTGGAACCCATGCTGGGCAAAGTGGACGAGTTGCTCCACATCGGCAGCCGCATGCGCGCCATCATGCTGCAGAGCGCGATTGGAGGCATGATTCTGAGCGGCGCCGGTATGATAGCCGCCGCGAGCGGACACTTGCCCCCGCTGGCCGGAGCGATTGCCCAGGAGATCATCGACGTGATTGCCGTGTTGAACGCGCTGCGCGCGGCGCTCCCAGCGGAGCGCTTGCAAGATTTCTAGGCTATCAATCTAAGCCTTCCGCGCACGCTCCATTCGCCCTAAAGCGAGGCTGAAGGCGGATTGCGATTGCGATGGCTCAGTGGAGTCCGTTGCGATCTCCACGGGTGAAATCCGGGCGACCACAAGGTCGTTGCGAGTGATCTCGACGGTTTCGCGCTGCACGGCGACGGCGTCGAGGACCTCCCTGGTGTTTCGCGCCAACTGGGTTGCGCTTACGGTTCGCATGGCGTTTTGTTCACCAACCCCATGGGGAAACGCGGATGGGCTCCCACCCGCCAAAGATGGGAGCCCGGGGAAACAATGACGCTGACTACTTCAGGCTCATCAGATAGGCCACCAACTGCTTCAACTGCCCATCTTTGAGGGGCACCGGAGGCATGCCTCCGCCGGTCATCTTCGGGGTCGGGTTGGTCAACAGCGTCTGTAATTGTTGTGAAGACATCCGGGAGCCAATACCAGAGAGCGGCGCGGCGATACCGCCTTTTCCTGCCACGCCATGACAGGCGCTGCACAGGTTGTCCTGGTACAGCTTTTCACCCGCCTGCACCATGGGATTGGCGGATTCCTTTGCCTCACCAGTGGCGGTCGCACCGCCACCACTCTCCTCGGGTTTAAAGGGCTGCTTCATGTACTGGACGACGGCCTCGTCCTGGCGATGCAATTGGGAGGCGATGCTGGGGTCTTTGGTGTCCTGCGAATGGCTCGCCCAACCAAGCCCTGCAAGTCCCAGGAGAACGATCACAACGCCGCCCACCGGGATGGGACGGCGCCAGGGCCGCCGCTCGGCGCCGCGATCAAGGAAGGGCAACAGTACGAACAACAGGACAATCACAGCAGGGATCAGCACGACTCCCAAAAAGGCGCGGCTGCCTTCCCAGTACTTAAGCCACTGGAAGACAGGGATGTAATACCACTCCGGACGCGGCAGGTAAGTGCTGTCGGCGGGATTGGCGCGAGGGCCAACGGGGAAGGGGAAGAAATGAGCCAGCAGCGACAAGACGGCGATCAGCGCCAGAGCGAAGGCCATATCGATGATGACCTGACCAGGATAGAAGGGAGTCGTAGGCAGACCTGAATTGCGAGGCTTGGCGCTGATCGGCCCCGCCGCTCCCGCCTTGCGGAAAAAGAAGACGTGCAGCGCCACGAAGGCAAAGATCATTCCCGGAATGAGCAGCACGTGAGCGACAAAAAAGCGCGAGATGGTCAGCGTGCCGAGGGCGGGTCCGCCGCGCATGAGCAACTCGAGCTTACCGCCAATGCCGGGCACCTCCCCGACAATGTTGGTGCCGACCGCGGTTGCGAAGTAGGCCTTCTGATCCCACGGCAAAAGGTAGCCCGTGAAGGCCATGGCGAACATTAACGTCGCCAGGACGCAGCCGGAGATCCACAGCAACTCGCGGCGGCCTTTGTAGCTGCCATAGAACACCGTCTGCAGGACGTGCAGCAGCAGCACCACAATGATGGCGCTGGAGCCGTAGGCGTGCAGGCTACGCAGGAACTCGCCGGCGGCCACCACCTTGCTGATATAGGCGACCGTGGTGTGGGCATGATCTGTGGAGGGCACATAGTAGAGCGCCAGCGCCAGGCCGGTAATGACCTGGGAAAGGAAGAGGAACAACAACCCGGAACCAAACACATAGGCCAGCCGCGCGCCTCCAGGAATGGGCTCATCCAGAGCCTCGTGCATCATTTGGTCAATGCCGATACGGCGCTCCAGCCAGCCGTAAAAGCCGGCATGCTGCTTTTTGTTGTTCATGGCTTACCCCAAGATCACCTTGTTCGGAAGCAATGGCCGGAAGTACTCAAACTTGACCTGCAGACGTCCTTGCATGATGCGCGCCTGGAGGGAATCCATGCTGCGCCGGGGCGGTCCGTCTTTCAGCTCACCGCGGGGAGAAAACACGCCACCATGGCAAGGGCAGCGAAAGAGTCCATCGCTCCAACTGACCGAGCAGCCCAGGTGCGGGCAGATGCTGGACAAAACGCGGGGCGTATCGCCGGGAGCGCTCGGCAGGACATAGACCATTTGCTGGATACGGCTCTCCTGCCAGCCATCGCGGCGCACGACGGTAATGTTTTGCGCTTTGGGAGCAGTCAGGTTCTGAAAGTGGTCCATCGGCCCGACATCGCTCCACAGATTCGGCTGCTTGGCGCTCAGGGGAGAAAGCAGGTATCGCACGATTGGAATGGACAGAACCGCGCCGGTTCCCAGCGTACCTAAGCCCAGCAGCCAACCGAGAAAAGACCGCCGCGGAGTTTCCGTGTGGGCATGCTCGTGCGCCGCCGTTTCGTTGGTCTGGATCATAACTACCTACCTCTTTGAAAGCTTCACTGCGCTATGTGCATGCCAAGGGCCAAACAGCTAAGCTGGGCCTTTTGACGGGAGTACGTCTGCGCGCTGCGGCCCAGATAGCGACAAATCGCGCAGCGGGTGTGTGCTCTGCCCCGGCCGCAATCATTAATCGCGAAAACAAACCCCACAACGGCATGCCACCGCCGTTGTGGGGTTGGTCGCGGGTGGAGGACCGCGAGTTCGGGCACAGCTTCTTGCCGCGTCTACTTCTTGGCCAGGTGGCGGATGTAGGCCACCAGACCTTCGATCTGCTCCTTGCTGAGCTGGTCGCCAAACGCGGCCATATGGGGCGGTTTCCCCTTGGCGATGATGCGCGCCAACTCAGCATTGCTTTTTTTCTGCACCTTTTTAGCGAGCAGATCGGCGTGATAACGGCGGCCCAGGATCGTATGCCCCGCGCCGTCGGCGCCATGGCAGACGGCGCATTTCTGGTTATAAAGGGGGGCGCTGGCCGCGGCATCCGGAGCCGGCCCGGCGGCCCAAGCGGCGGGCGCCAAGGCGAGCAGAGCGGCAAGCGAATAGCAGGTGATGGGCTTCATGGTTTCCTCCAATCAGAAGTTCCTGGTCCAGCGCAGGGTCAAGACATTGGCGGAGAAGTTGTCTCCGGCAAAGATCTGCTGGATGTAATACGTGCGCTGCACATCCACTGAAAAGCGGCCCACCGTGGGCAGGTCCAGGTAGGCCGTTCCCGTGGCTAATGGCCAAGTGACGGGTCCATCGCTGGGTGGCTCGCCGCTAACTTGTCCGATGCCGGAGGTATGGTCGTAGTTACCGGTAAAGCGGACACCAAAGCGCGATACGGGCTTGATTTCAAAGCCGCCCTGGATGACCCGGTTCACCGTCTGCTCGCGCAGCGAGTCGGCGAGAGGCGGGGTGCCGCGAATGTACTGGATTTGCCCCGAGTCGAATTCGCTGTCGTAGGTGAACCCCGCGAAGAGATTCGCCCAGCTATTCAGGTTAAAGGTCAATGCGGTGGAGTTGACCCGGACGCGGTCGACGAACGCGGTGTCCAGCAGTTTTGCGTTCTGGATTTGCACTGAATCGTCGAGGCTGAAGCGGTCATTGATCTGCCACTTGGCCTGCAAATGTCCCCCGTTTTGGGTGTGCGGGGAGATGGCGAAGTAGGATGTGCCGGCGTCATAGCTATGCACGTCGCCGCGCAGGGTGACGTTCTTTACTGGGCTGTAGAACAGGCTCAACTCCGGCATGATGGTCTTGGTCGTCAGCGTGAGCGCCGGGTCAGCTTCGCCGCCGGAGACGCTCTCGACATTGTTTTTCATCAGGTGAATGCCCGGCCGCACAACCAGGTTGGACCAGGGCGTAATGTTCAACGCGAAGGTCAGGTTCTGCATGCCGATGCGCCAATCGGTCTGATCGGTATTGCTGGTGGGGGTGCCATTAAAGAGGCTGTAGTAGCTCCCGCTCGCTTCACTTTTCAGGTGGTAGAAGGAGTAGAAGATGTCGGTGGAGAGCCAGGAGTTGACGGTATAGTCCAAGCCCTGTGAGAGCTGCACTTCAGGCGCCGAGACCTGCGCCGTTCCCTGCTGCGAAATGGCGTAGGTGATGCTCGAAGTATTGGCCGTGTTGGCCGGCGCCACGCCATTGAAGTTCTGGACAAAGTTGGCCGGTCCTTTGAAGTCGAAGACATTTAATTGACCGCGATAGGTCAGATCGGGGGTCAGAGCTCCGGTATAGGAGAAATCCCCCACCGGACTGGTGAGGCGGCGCGCCTCCGACTGCGCCAGATTCAGCAGCACGTCAGTGGAGTTTCCTTTAATGAGCCCGTCGATGCTGACTTGCGGAGAGGTGATGTTGCTGAACGGGACGGTCTCATCAAGCATCTGGTAGCCCGCACCCAGATGGAAGGTCCATCCCTGATCGGTGTAGTCGAAACCACCCAGCCATTCGTTGCTGTTGTCGCGCAGGGGCTCGAACAACACGAAGGGGTTGCCGCGGGCGTAGAAGCCCCAGAAATCGGGCGCACCGAGGAAGTCGGGCGACTGGGTGGCGTAGATATTGCCACTATCGGCGGCATGCTCCATGTGGAAGAACAGGCGCAGTTGATTGGTGGCGTGCAGGGTGAGAGCGGCAGAACCCAGCTTGCGCACGGTGTCCCAATTCTGGTTGGGAGTCAGGCCTGGCTGCCCTCCCGGCCAGACGAAGGCGTCATTCTGGTTGAAGAAGTAGTGATCCTGCCGCCAATCGGCGCGAAAGTCGTACAGGTTGTGCTTGGTGACGCCGAGTTGGACGGTTTCAAAGGGATCGCCGCCCAGCCCGGTCGCCTGCAATTCAAAGCCATCGCTGAAGGCCGACGTGCCCGGCTTGGCATTGCCATCGATGCGGAAATCATCGAGGCGCAGGCCATTGAACAGGTCGAACATCTGCTGGTATTGCGGGCGGAAGCCGCGCACATCGGCAAAGCGGTAGGCGGCGGTTACCGAACCCTCGGTTTGGAAGTTGCCCCAGGTTACGCCATTGCCGGAACTGTCCTGGCCAAGCAGCGGCGACGCCAGCGGAACCAACAAGGCCAACGGCCAAAGAGCCTTTTTCAGCTTCATAAATCACCCCTCGAGTTGGCGCGATTAGCGCAGCAACGTTGGATCAAAGTTGGAGCCATGCACCATGGCGTGGCAGCGAACGCAGGTTCCACTGGTCTGGAACCCTAAGCGGCCATGGGGAACTCCGTCCTGGCCATGGAAACCGGTATGGCATTGCAGGCAAACGGTGCGCGTGTCGCGCCGCTTGATCAAGAAGGCGTTGATGGTGCCGTGGGGGTTATGGCAGGCGACGCAGCCGCCCACCTGGACCGCGGGATGCGGGTACATGAAAGGGCCGCGCTTTTCCACATGGCAGCGCTCACACGTCTCCCAGCCGATCTCGCGCAGGTTGGCCTGCTGTGGGGTGCCGTGGGGGTTGTGGCAATCGGTGCATTTCAGCAACCCTTCGGGGACGCGGTGATGCACCGGGAGGGCGAACTTGGCCTGGACGCCGCGGTGGCAGCTAAAGCACAAGTCCGGTTGGGGCGCGCGCAACTGGCCGGATTTGAGCCAGGCAATCTGCTGCGGGAGCCGTGGCACCTGGAACATGGCCTCCTGGGCATAGGCGGGATGCTTGGGCAACGGGTTGACCAGGTGAGCGGAGTGGCAGTTCTGGCAGGCCACGCCGTGGGCCAAGTGGGTGGAGTGCTGGAAGCCTTCCTGCATTTTGCTGCTGATGTGGCAGGTCAGGCAGACGGCGGCGTTCTGCTGGGGCGTACCCTGGAAAGCCCAGATGGGGGCACTTTTCAGGGCCGCCAGGACCTTGGCATCGCTGCCGCCCGCCGCCTCCATGGCTTGGGCATGGGCTTTGCCGGGACCGTGGCAGGCTTCGCAGCCGTGCAGGTAGGTATGACCCGCGACGGTGGCATGGGCATGCGCGGTTTTGGAAAACTCGGCATACCTCGCGCTGTGACAGTTTTTACAAGTAGCCGTGCCGGCATAGGCGGAAGCGGGCGCTTTAGCCTTGCCGAGCCAAGCCACCGAAGGGCCCACCGAGGGGGCCGGCATGCGTTGCGCCCAAACGGGCATGGCCAGAAACAGCAGGATTCCGAGCCACCCCAGATGTCGCGTTCTGCTCTTGGTGACCGCCATAAATCTCCTCTAGTCGCGTGAACAGCCAGTACACGATCACCGCAGTGGAATGCACTTGGACAGCCATTTGCGAGCAGCGGTGAATTGCAAGGAGTTATGGTGCGCACGGGGGCAAGATGGGTGGGGTTAGTAACGCAGATGTGTGCTTTCTCGCCCAGCACTTTCGACCGCAGCGCGGTGAAAACGCACAGTTTCTTATATTTTTAGCACTTTTGACTTGTAACATTACGCACTCAGCGCCTGCGTGTTCACGCACGTTACTGGTAACTTGCGGGAGTTGCAGCATGCTTACTTGGCAGCTATGCCAGGGCCGCTTGGCGCGGCAGGTGTTTGCCATCACCGCTTCGCGGTGATGCGCGAAACGGCGGAGGCGCCGGACAAGCGGCACGGCCGCTTTTCTTCCACTGCGTCGGCGAGCCTGCGACCTCGAACTCGAAATCAGTTCGACTCGGCCCTGGCTCGCTTAGGCTCGGCTCTTGATTGCTTTTTCTGTTTTCCGGCTTGCGTGCAACGCGCGAGCGGGCGGACGCACTCTGGCTTAGTTCACGTCCTGAACCAGGGGCGGGTTTACAGTAAAAGCTGGAGGTTTGGCTGATGAATCCACCACAACCCTCACCGTTGAACGCTGACGAACTCCGCCGCATGGACGCTTATTGGAGCGCCTGCAACTATCTTTCGGCCGGCATGATCTTTTTGCGGGCCAACCCGCTGTTGCGGGAGCCGCTGAAACCGGAACACATCAAGAACCGGCTGCTGGGGCACTGGGGGTCGGACCCGGGCCAGTCGTTTATCTGGGTGCACCTGAACCGGCTAATCAAGAAGTACGACCTTGATGTCATCTTTATCTCCGGCCCCGGGCATGGCGCTCCGGCCACGCTGTCCAACAGCTACCTGGAGGGCTACTACTCGGAGGTTTACCCGGACTGCAGCCAAGACGCGGAGGGCATGCTGCGGCTGTTTCAGAGCTTTTCCTTCCCCGGCGCGCTGGGCAGCCATTGCACGCCAGAAGTTCCGGGATCGATCCATGAGGGTGGCGAGCTGGGCTACAGTCTTTCCCATGCCTTTGGAGCGGCCTTCGACAACCCGGATTTGATCGTCGCCTGCGTGATTGGTGATGGAGAAGCGGAGACTGGTCCGCTGGCGACTTCCTGGCACAGCAACAAGTTTCTCAACCCGGTACGCGATGGGGCGGTGCTGCCGATCCTGCATCTGAATGGGTACAAGATCGCCAATCCGACGATTCTGGCCCGCATCAGTCACGAGGAGCTGGAGGAGCTGTTGCGGGGGTACGGGTACACGCCCTACTTCGTGGAGGGCGATGATCCCGGCATCATGCACCAGAAGATGGCCGCGACGATGGAGGCTTGCGTTCTGGAGATTCAAGCCGTGCAGCAGGCCGCGCGCGCGCGGGGCGAAGCGAGCCGCCCGCGCTGGCCGATGATTGTGCTGCGCTCGCCCAAGGGCTGGACCGGGCCCAAAGAGGTGCACGGACATAAAGTGGAGGACTTCTGGCGCGCGCACCAGGTGCCCATTCCCGACGCCAAATCCAACCCCGCCGATCTGAAAAAGCTGCATGACTGGCTGTACAGCTACCGGCCGGATGAGCTTTTTGACGAAAGCGGGCGGTTGCGGGCCGACCTGCGCGCCCTGGCGCCGGAGGGAACGCGGCGCATCTCCGCCAATCCTCACGCCAATGGCGGGCTGCTGCGCAAGCCGCTGCACCTGCCCACGTTCCAGGACTATGCCGTCAACCCCAAGGGGCATGGGCAGATTTTTGTTTCGCCCACCGCCACGCTGGCCACCTATCTGCGCGACGTGATGCGGCAGAACATGAAGACGTTCCGGATGTTCGGGCCGGACGAGACCGCCTCCAACAAACTGGACGCGGTTTATGCCGCCTCGAAAAAGACCTGGCTGGCGGAGATCAAGCCGGAAGACGCCGACGGCACCGAAATTGCGCCCGACGGGCGGGTGATGGAGATGCTGAGCGAACACACGCTGGAGGGCTGGTTTGAGGGCTACGTTCTCACCGGACGCCACGGCCTGCTCTCCACTTACGAATCGTTCGTCCACATCATCGACTCGATGTTCAACCAGCATGCCAAGTGGCTGGAGAAGTCCAAGGACCTGGGCTGGCGGGCGGCCATCTCGTCGATCAACCTGCTCATCACCTCGCTGGTGTGGCGGCAGGATCATAACGGGTTCACACACCAGGACCCCGGCTTTCTGGACCTGGTGACGAACAAGAGCCCGGAAGTGGTGCGCATTTATCTGCCTCCGGACGCGAATTGCCTGTTGAGCGTGGCCGACCATTGCCTGCGCTCGTTGGATTACTACAACGTGATCGTCTCCGACAAGCAGCCGCACCTGCTGTACCTGAACATGGACGAGGCGGTAAAACACTGCACCAAGGGCATAGGCATCTGGGACTGGGCCAGCACCGACGACGGCGAGGAGCCCGACCTGGTGATGGCCTGCGCCGGCGATATTGCCACGATGGAGGCGCTGGCCGCGATCGCCATTCTTAAGGAGCACTGCCCTGGGGTAAAGCTGCGGCTGGTGAATGTGGTCGATCTGTTCCGGCTGATGCCCGACACCGAGCATCCGCATGGGCTGAGCAGCCGCGACTTCGACTCCCTGTTCACGGTGGACAAGCCGGTGGTGTTCAACTTCCACGGCTACGCCTCGTTGATTCACAAACTGACTTACCGGCGCACGAACCATGACAACATCCACGTGCGGGGATACAAGGAAAAGGGCAACATCAACACCCCGCTGGAGCTGGCCATCCTGAATCAGGTGGACCGCTTTAACCTGGCTATCGACGCCATTGATCGCGTACCGCGGCTGCAGAAAACCGCCGCGCACGTGAAGGAGTGGCTGAAAGATCAGATTGTGGAAAACCTCAACTACGCTCACCAGGAGGGGATTGACCGCCCGGAAATCCGGGATTGGGTGTGGCCGGAATGAGTTCGCGGGCAGGCGATCCGGCCGCCAGCGCGGAGCGGGAGGCGCCGATCCTGGTGCTGAACAGCGGTTCGTCATCGCTGAAGTTCGCTGTTTTTGTGCGGCGCGACGGGGATGAACGGCAGCTCCTTTCCGGCGCGGCGGACGGCATTGGGCGGGCGAACGGCAGCCTCACCATCACTGGCGCCGGCGGGCAGAGGCTGCTGCGCCGCGAGCATGTGATTGAAAGCCAGGGGGAGGCGCTGCGGGCGCTTGCCGCTGCTTTCGGCGAGCACTTGCCCAGCGCAGTTGCGGCGCTTGCGCATCGCGTGGTGCACGGCGGCCCGCATCTGCGCCGCCACCAGCTCATCACTCCAGCATTGCTGGAGACGCTGGAAGGGGCGGTGCATTTCGCTCCAGTCCATATTCCGCAGGCGCTGCGCCTGATCCGCCAGTCGCAACAGATCTTTCCCGGGCTTCCGCAGTTTGCCTGTTTCGACACGGCATTTCACGCCACGATGCCGGAGGTGGCCTGGCGGCTGCCCATTCCCAAGGCGCTGAGCGATCTGGGGATCATACGCTACGGGTTTCACGGCCTCTCCTGTGAGTCGGTGGTGGCGCGCCTGCGGGAGCGGATGCCGGAGCGCATGGTGATTGCGCATCTGGGCAACGGGGCCAGCATTACCGCGGTGCAAAGGGGAGTATCCATTGACACCTCGATGGGGCTGACTCCAACCGGCGGCATTCCCATGAGCACGCGCTCGGGCGACCTCGATCCCGGGGTGCTGCTTTACCTGCTGCGCGCGCAACAGCTGGACGCGGCGGCGCTGGAAACCCTGCTCAACCGGCAATGCGGCCTGCTCGCGTTGTCGCAGGGTGAAAGTGACATGCGGCTGCTGCAGCAGCGCGCCACGGCCGGAGATCACGACGCGCAACTCGCTATCGAGGCGTTTACCGTGGCGGCGCGCAAGTTTATTGCCGGATACGCCGCGCTGCTGGGTGGCCTCGATTTGCTGGTGTTTACCGGCGGCATCGGGGAACACAGTTCCGAGGTGCGCGAGCGGATTGTGAAACCGCTGGGCTTTCTCGGCCTGGAGCAGCCAGGAAAGGTGGCAGTGCTGGAAGCGCAGGAAGAGTTGCAGATGGCGCGCCACGCGCGAGCGCTGCTGGAGCGGGATACGGCGGGGTAGAGTTGGGCGCGTGGACGTGAAGGACGGCAGCGTGCGGCGGTGATGGGCATTGCTCATTGCATGTTGTTCCAGCATTCCAGTTGGTGGCGCGTTTCGGCGCTCGCCGGCTTCGCCCGGGGCCCCGTCCCGCCTGGGATGGAACTGGGCTTTGGCTGCTAGGCGGGACGGGGCATGGAGCGCTTCGCGATTCATTCTTTCTTTCTATCTCTTTGCTCCGTGCGACCCGGCATACGCGCTTCGCGCTATGCCGGGCTAGTCTTGCCCAGCGCCAACCATCGTCTCTGTCCTTGGCGTGCTGGCAGGCGCGTGGGCTGGGACGCAGTACACCTCGGGTTGGCGGGTTGGCAGACATTGGGGCCGGGAGTCTGGGGTCGGGAGTCGGGGTCCGGGAGCCCGGGGACGGGAGTCTGGGGACAGGGGTCTGGGGTCAAGAGTCGGGGGACGTTTCTGGTACGCCGACAGTTGTGCCATCGCTGGTTCGCGCGTTCCCCGGACGGAGCGCTTTGCTGGTTACACACTTATCGTTATCCCTTTGTTAGTCGCTCTCTTACTGAGATGCCGGGCAGGGGTGGATCTGGTGCTTTGGGGAGTGGGGCGCTGGATTTCGCGGGACACTCCGTTGTTGGAATTTGACTATCTATTTCTCCTGATCCATTGGAGCTCTAGGGTTGCTCGCCGGTTAGCGGCTGTGGCCGCGAGCGGCGTGTTGTCCCATTTTTATGGAGTCCACCGGGCGGCGCTGGGCGGCGGCCGCCGCTGCGGTGGAGTCAGGAACCGACGCCGTTACCGGGGCCGATGCCGGGGCGGTTGCCGGG